>NZ_JBXENU010000007.1:0-431783 GCF_059383715.1 Paenibacillus sp. J31R34 | reverse complement strand
ATGGTTGGGTGGTACCTCCATTTTACCAAAGGTTGGTTTCTTTGTTTTTTACAGATTTCAAAACATTGAAGAGAGGGTGCCTCTAAAGCCTATGGCTTTTGAGACACCCTCGTGTTGTTTTATGTGTAAACAAGGGAATAATGGATTGATGAACCGCGGACACTAAACAAACAGGATTGTAACTGCAAGCTGATTGTTTATAATACATTGCACAAGTTAGTAGGTTTGTGGCGTTTTAAACGAGCGGCACAACAAGGGGGACCTTCATGTCCGGTTGGTTGATTATAATAGCCCTGGCCATCGTTCTAGGGCTTTATTTACTGCAATTTGTATTTATCTTCGCCATGGAATATCGCAGGCCTGCACGCTTAGCGGCCTGGCTGACGATTACGATGCTGCTGCCGATTTTGGGAATTGTGCTTTATCTGCTGCTCGCACGGCCAGTGAATCGCCAAAGCAGCCATACACATAAACGGCTCGCTCAAGAGAAGCTGCTCCTAGCGGGGGAGCTGACGTTTAACGCGCAAAGCTTCACCGATTTGCTTGGAAGTCCAGAGCTGGATGGGCAAGAACAGCTTTTCCGGCTGTTGACGGCTTCGAAGGGGCACTGTATTACGCTGCGCAACAAAGTCCATGTGCTGCAAAATGGACAGGATACCTACGAAGCGATCTTGGCGGCAATTAGGCGGGCTAAGAGCTATATTCATCTCGATTATTATACGATACGGGATGATGGAATCGGACAGCGCTTCAAGCAAGCTTTAATCGAGCGGGCAAAGGCGGGGGTAGAGGTACGCGTGCTGTATGACGGCATCGGCAGTATGAATATAAGCCAAGCCTATATTCACGAGCTTGTTGCTGCTGGCATTCAGACAAGCTGTTTTTTGCCGCCGCGCCATGCATGGTATGAACGGAGGCTGAACAACCGCAATCACAGTAAAATCGCAGTCATCGACGGCATAACCGGCTTCGTTGGAGGCATTAATATAGGCGATGAGTATTTGGGGGGGAATCCGAAGCTTGGATTTTGGCGGGATACCCATGTGCAGTTGGAGGGTGACGCGGTTTATTTTTTGCAGCAGCTGTTCAGGAGCGATTGGGCTTTCGCTGCACATGAGGAGCTGGACGATGAACGATATATGCCTAGGCATCATTGCGACGGCCATAACCCGGTACTCATTACGCCCGGAGGCCCCGATCAAATCGGGGAGCCGATATTGGAATCAGTCGTCGCTTCGGTAATGGCAGCGAAAGAAAGCATCTGCTTGTCGACGCCCTATTTTATACCCGATCCTGGGCTGCTGATGGCGCTTCGGGTAGCTGCGCTGAGCGGCGTCGATGTACGAATCATTATTCCGGGCAAAGGTGATTCACAGCTTGTATTGTGGGCTACGCTGTCTTATGTAGAGCCGCTGCTCAAGGCGGGAATTAAGGTTTTTCGCTATCGAAAAGGCTTTATACATGCCAAGGTGCTCATCATTGATCGCATGCTGGCGTCAGTAGGAACGGCGAATATGGACATGCGCAGCTTCTACAACAATTATGAGCAAAATGCGCTTTTGTTTGATCCCGGCTCAATTGCACAGCTGAAGAGGGATTTTCGGCAGGATGAGCAAGACAGCGATGAGCTGAGCTTGGCTGAGTTTACGAAACGTCCTGCTAAGCAAAAGATGGCGGAAGCCGCGGCGCATATGCTGTCCCCGTTGTTGTAGCTGCTCTTTGTTGATGAATGAAACAGCTGTGGTCTGGGCATATTTTGCAAGTAGGCTAGCAGAACGTATGAAGGAAGGAGGGAAAACGATGGCAGATGGAAATGAACAGCCGACAACCGAAGATCAGAATGTGTCAGCGAATGCTGGCGTTGATGCCGAGCACGAAGGGCGCTCCGATTATTTTATGGATATTGACCGTATGGTGAACGAAGGGCTCGGAGGAGGCAATGTAACGCCTCATAATGGCCTTATTGATGAATCGACGACCGATACGATGGAGGAAGAAGGAAGATAGCAATCAAGCAAAAGGAGGGAACCTAATGGACGCTTCGCGCGCCAAGCAAATTTATGATTCATCACAAACCATTGCCGTACAGCTCGATGGCAAATCCGTCTGGATTGAGCATGTGGATATAGCTAATAATATGGCGACTGTACAGGTTGGCTCCAATCCATTAAATACGGAGACCGTTTCATTGGAACGGCTAAGGGAAGAGTAGCCGCGGCTGCAAGCTGTGCGTTCTTAACAAAAGCGTGAAGAGCAGGGTATTTCGGAGAGGCTGATTGCCTGCAGATGATACCCTGCTTCTTTTCGTATGCCCTTACCCGCCAAATGATTCACGAAAGGCAACGCTAAGCTTTGCTTGATCCGTCTCCCATAGCTCGGCGATTTCAGCGGAGACGTTCTCATCCCACCAATCGGCGAGCAGCTTGCGATTGCTTTTATGCTCGTGAATCCACAGCAGATGGACAGCCACCTTTTTAAAATATAAATTTTCCGCTTGATCATGCTTTTCTTTAGACACCCACAGCTTCAAACGTTTGGCCGTACGGTACAGCTCATTGCTGCAGGCACGCCTTATTTTACGAGCGGTAGGCAGGCTTGAATCATGCTTCTGGGCAGTAGGCTTCATGGCAGACCGACTCCTCTCTATCCTCTATATGTATGCTTCCGCCTGTATGATCGTCACCTGCATCGTTTCGACTGGATGAGCCTTCCTTCCGTGTGGTAGAATAACAGACGAAGCAGTAGTTTAGAGAGGATGTGAGAGACAAGCGTGATGGATAGGATTTCGGAGATTTTGCATGCACTGCTCTTATGGATTGAAAGCCTTGGCTACTTTGGCATTTTGATCGGTTTGCTGATGGAGGTCATTCCAAGCGAGATCGTGCTCGGTTTTGGCGGCTACTTGGTGTACAAAGGCGAAATTTCCTACGCAGGCGCCGTCTTTTTTGGGACGCTTGGCGCGGTTGGGCAAAATTGGATCTTGTATGCATTCGGAAGATACGGGGGACGTCCCCTGGTGGAGAAATACGGAAAGTATATTAAGATTAAAAAGAAGCATGTCGATCTTGCCGAAGAATGGTTCAAAAAATATGGCTCCGGCATTGTGTTTACAGCCCGTTTCGTTCCCGTTATGCGTCAGGTCATCTCGATTCCCGCAGGCATGGCGAAAATGAATTTTTGGCTATTTACTATTCTTACTGCAGCAGCATCCCTGCCATGGGCGCTATTGTTCGTCTATTTGGGCTTCTCGCTTGGCGAGAATTGGGAAAATATTCATGAGCAATCAAAGGATTATGTGCTTCCGGCTATTATTCTTGCCGTATTGCTGATCATTATTTATTCGCTTTATAAAATTAGAAAATCACGTAAAAAATCGGTGTAATGCAGCCTGACACGCATGGCTTTACAATACATATAACAGAAGAAAGAGGGTAAATGAATATGAGCAAAAGCGTAGCAGAAAAATTGAACAAAGGCATCAGCCCGCAGCAATTCATCGACGGCATGGAGAAAAATAAAGAGGCTTTTCAAGACTGGTACAACCAGTTTGCTTGGACGGATGAAAGCGATCGTGAATATTTCGAATCGCTGAACAACCGCGACGATTTGCGCGTCTTGATTTTGATGGCGGAATGGTGCGGCGATGTCATTCGCAATATTCCAGTTGTATTCCGTGCGCTTGAAAATAGCGGCGTTCCAACAGAGGTGCTCATTATGGAGGAGCATCTCGATACGATGGAGCAGTTTTTGACGATGGGCGGCCGTGCGGTGCCGATTGTTATTATTGCCGATACGGGTGGACATGTGCTTGGACAATGGGGACCGCGTCCTAAGCATGTTCAAGAAGCGATGACAGCGTTCAAGCTGGAAAATCCAGACCGTGAAGCAGCGGATTATCAAGAGAAGCTTGGACTTGTCCGCCAGGAAATGGGCCGCCGTTATGGCGAAGGCACAGGCTATCATTCGGTTATTGTGAAGGAACTGCGCGACCTGCTGGAGTCGTTCTAAATAGGAGAATAGGAGCATTGATGATGAGTGAAATGCGAGTTGAGTCATTTGCGCTGGGGCCTCTCCAGACGAACTGCTATCTGCTCACGGTAAAGGATGAGGAAACAGGCAAGGAACGTGGCCTCATCATTGACCCGGGCATGAACCCGAAAGGTCTGCTGAAGCGGATTGCGGATACGCATATTGAGGCGATTTTGCTCACCCATGCCCATTTCGATCATATGGGCGGTGTGGACGAGGTTCGCAAAGCGGCAGGCTGTCCGGTTTATATTCACGATCTGGAGGCCGACTGGCTGACGGATGCTGGGAAAAATGGTTCTTTGCGCTGGCAGGAGGTAACGCCGCCGCTGACGACCGATCCAGCGGAATATGCGCTGGATGAAGGGATGACGCTGGAGCTGCTGGGCGAGAAATTCCGCGTCATGCATACGCCAGGACATTCGCCAGGCAGCGTGAGTTTCCTGCGCGGCAGCGATCTTTTTTCCGGCGATGTGCTGTTCAGGCTCTCCGTTGGACGTACCGACCTGCCGGGCAGTCGCGAGCGGGATTTATACGATTCCATTCAGGGCAAGCTTTACAAGCTGCCTGATGAGGTCAAAGTTTATCCGGGACATGGTCCGCGAACGTCGATTGGCTTTGAGAAGGCGAATAACCCGTTTACGCGCTAATTGTTTAAGCAAGAATTATGAGAGAGGCAATATAACCGTCAGCCAGCGTGGCATTAGCCGCTTGCGGCTGGCGGTTTTTGTGCTGCCTGAGGAAGGTATGCGGGTTTGTGTAGCCTGTAAGGTTCAATGATTTTGAACACGTGCCCAACATAATGGTAAAATAGGGAGAAGCCCGCCTGCGGCAAAATAAGCAGGCTATGAAAATGCAAAAAGGACGGTGCGTAACGCTTGGCAAATACGACGACGAATATAACGAGTGAAGCGCTCGATGGACCAACTGGAAAGGTGGAACGGACAGCGGAGCAAATAGCTGCGGAAAATGAACGGATTATTAAAGGCGTAGCCGCCCAGCTAGCTATCCCGGTTACGAAAGTTAAAGCGGCTGTCTCCTTGCTGGATGAAGGCAATACGATACCTTTTATTTCCAGATATCGCAAGGAAATGACGGGCGAGCTGGACGAGACTGAGCTTAGAGCCATTGAGGAAAAACTGCAATATTTGCGAAATTTGGAAGAACGCAAGCGCGAGGTTATTCGGCTTATCGACGAGCAGGGCAAGCTGACCGAGGAATTGAGCTTAGCGATCAACGCCGCCGTTAAGCTTCAGGAAATTGAAGATTTATACCGGCCGTATCGCCAGAAGCGCAAGACGCGAGCGAGCGTGGCGAAGGAGCGGGGCTTAGAGCCGCTTGCGCAGTGGCTTTGGTCGCAGCCGCGCCAAGGCGAGCCTCTCGCCGAGGCTGCCAAATATATAGATGAGGCCAAGGGTGTTCCCGGCGCTCAGGAAGCGCTGCAAGGGGCCATGGATATTTTGGCTGAAAATATAGCAGATGATGCTTCGATTCGCTCCTGGGTGCGAAAGCATACGTTTGATCACTCGCTTATCCGTACCGAAGCAAGAGATGCAAAAGCGGAGTCTGTATACGAAATGTACTACAGCTATAATGAACCGCTGCGAAAGCTGCCTCCTCACCGCGTGCTGGCGATTAACCGCGGCGAGCGCGAGGATGTGCTGAAGGTGGCGTTCGAGTTGTCTACTGAGCGTATTCATGAGCATGTTGGCCGTAAAATTTTGCGGAATCATACAGCTGAAACGGTGCGAAGCGTGCTTGCAGCTGTTATTGAGGATTCGTATAAACGCTTGATAGCACCGTCTATTGAGCGCGAGGTTCGCGGTGAGCTGACGGATAAAGCGGAGGAGCATGCAATATCGATTTTTTCGGAAAATCTGCGCAATCTGCTGCTTCAGCCGCCCGTTCGCGGCAATGTCGTGCTTGGCGTCGATCCTGCGTTCCGCACGGGCTGCAAGCTGGCGGTCATCGACGATACAGGCAAGCTGCTGGAAGTAGCGGTATCCTACCCAACTGCGCCTCACCATAAAGTAGTGGAAGCGGAGCGTTTAATTAATGGCTTGATTGATAAATATAAAGTCGAGCTGATTGTCATTGGCAATGGGACGGCTTCACGGGAAACGGAGCAGTTTATTGCGAACCTGATTAAAGCCCGCCAAGCCGCGCCTGGTCTTGAGCTGAAATATATTATTGTCAGCGAGGCAGGGGCAAGCGTGTATTCGGCTTCCAAGCTTGCTGCCGAGGAATTCCCAGCTCTTGACGTTGCTGAGCGCAGCGCCGTGTCCATTGCACGCAGGCTGCAGGACCCGCTAGCTGAGCTCGTCAAGATTGAGCCAAAGGCAATCGGCGTCGGCCAATACCAGCATGACGTCAGCCAGAAGCGTCTGGATGAAAGCTTGGGCGCTGTCGTAGAGTCGGCGGTAAACCATGTAGGCGTAGACGTTAATACGGCTTCAGCGTCGTTGCTATCCTATGTTGCGGGCATTAATGCTACGACGGCCCGCAACATCGTCAAATACCGCGAGGAGAATGGCCGTTTCGTGAAGCGCGCGCAGCTGCAAAAGGTGCCGCGGCTAGGCGCGAAAGCTTACGAGCAGTGTATCGGCTTCCTGCGCATTCCTGAAGCGGCGAATCCGCTGGATGCTACGCCAATTCACACCGAGTCGTATGCGGTCGTGGACAAGCTTTTTGCCCATTTAGGCGTTAAGCTGAACCAGCTCGGCACAGAAGAGCTTAAACAGAAGCTGACGGAGCTGGATGTGGCTGCTGTCGCTTCCGAGCTAGGCGTCGGCGTTCCGACGCTGCGCGATATTGCAGACAGCCTCCTGCGCCCTGGACGCGATCCGCGGGAGGAGCTTCCCGCTCCTATTTTTCATACCGAGGTGCTGAATCTGGAGGATTTGACCGCGGGCATGGAGCTGAAGGGCACGGTCCGCAATGTTATCGATTTCGGGGCATTTATCGACATTGGGCTTAAAAATGACGGGCTCGTCCATATTTCCCAATTGAGCGATAAATTTGTGAAGCACCCGATGGACGTTGTATCTGTAGGGGACACCGTTACCGTCTGGGTACTGACTGTAGATGTGAAAAAAGGGCGTGTTGGCCTCACGATGCGCAAGCCTGGTTAATAAAAGCTTAAAGACGGACTTGCCGATTGTCGGCAAGTCCGTCATACTTAATAGGGATTATCATGAGTTGCCTTGTAAAGTAACAGAGAGGATGAGCATCTATGCAAGCCGAGAAATGCAGCACTTTTCCCCATCATAAATGGTTTGGCATAGCGCTTCAGGCGCTCGTCGTACTTGCTCATAAGGATCAGCCCTGCACAAGCGCTGAAATTGCAAAACGACTTCAGGTTGAACCGACATTGCTGCGTCGCGTAATGGCGGAGCTTGCCCGTGAGGGGCTGTTGGAAACGAAGGAAGGCAAGGACGGGGGCTACAAGCTAAGCCGCTCTGCAGGCGCAATTACGCTGGCAGATGTGTATTTGGCGCTTCAACTAGGGGAGCCACTATGCAAAGGCTTGGAGCAGACGACAGGAGAGCATGAATTTGGACAGGAAATGCGCCAAGCCTTTGGCGAAATTTCTGAGGGAGTAAAAAATAGCGCGCTCGCTATGCTGGGTCAAGGGACAATTGAACAGCTGACGAGACGGGTATGCGATCTTAAAAAGGGAATAGATAACCAACTATAAAATAGTTAGAAATATACGATTGACAAGTGAGTGGATGGAGTACTATACTATTGCTTGTGAAGCAGACGTTTTTTTGAAATTAACTGTGTTATATTTTGCACAGTAAGAATTGCACTTATATAAACGATACTTTGGAGGGAATTATCATGACTGTACAAACACAACAAAGCCAAGCTTTTTATCAAGTATTAAGCGATCGCCGCTCGGTGCGCCATTATGACAATACCGCAAAAATGACGGAAGCGGAAATTACGGAAATTTTGGAAATTGCCGCAAAAGCACCATCGTCGTCGAACATGCAGCCTTGGCGTTTTCTGGTTGTAACAGACGAGGCTATTAAACAGCAATTGCTGCCAATCTCGAACAACCAGCAGCAGGTTGTGGACGCAGCAGCTGTTATCGTCGTTTTAGGCGATCAGGAAATGTATAAGAATGCTGAGACCATTTATGGATCAATGGCAGAAGCTGGACTTATGACTAAGGAGATGAGCGAATCATTCGCTGCAAACTCTCAGAAGCTTTACACTTCCATTCCGAAAGAGCGTCTGCATGAAGTGACTGTATTTGATGCAGGTCTCGTATCGATGCAAATTATGCAAGTGGCCAAAGCAAAAGGATACGATACCGTACCTATGGGCGGCTACGATCGCGATAAAGTAAGAGCGCTGCTGAACATTCCAGAGCGTTATGCCTTGAACATTTTGCTGCCAATCGGCAAAGCTTCCCAAACCGGCCATCCGAGCACGCGTCTGCCGATCAACGATATTACGTTTTTTAACAAAATGTAATTTATAGCAGCAAACGAAGAAGCCTCTGGCATCCACTTCAATGAGTGGGAGCCGGAGGCTTCATTGCTGTACTATGACGCTCAATGGCGAATCGTAAGTTCGTTGTTGTTATCCGTATCCTTGGTGCTTTGCTTGCTGCGATAAAAATACCAGCATTCATTAAGCAGCTTAATTTGCCTGCGATCTTTCTTATGAAACGCACGCATCATTTGATTGCACAGCCATTGCGGCATTGCGGATCGCCCTCCTCCCGGTCATCCCTGATGTATTACTACCATATGGGGAAGGGCGAATGTCCGTGCAGGTCCTATTTAGCCGATTTCATCTTCGTACCACTGCTCAAGCTGAGCTTGCAGCGCACGAATTTCCGTGAGCAGGGCAATAAGCGGGTAGGCAGACTCTTTAACAGCCGCAAATTCGCGTTCCAGCTCGTTAATGTAGTCTAAGCCCGAAGCAATGCGAATCGAGCTGTCGTGCAGCTCTAAGCGGTCACATTCAGCAATCGCATATGGAAGCGCAGGCACCTGCTCAGCAGTAAGCTTGTCCAGCTCCTTGTGCAGGCGCAGGTTAAGGGCGCTTAATTGATAGGCATGCGTATCAGGCATTTCTACAAAGAAGACCTGATCATTGTTTTTCATTAGTACAAAACGCATCGTTGGCATAATATGATTGGATTCTCCCCTCAAAACATTCGCTGCATCATGCAGCCGTTTATTGCTGCCGTGCCATAAAAGTGCATCACTACTTGACAGTGTAGCGTATGGGCAGCAAAAATGCCAGAAAAACGAAGTGGTTTCCGCTACACTTTTTCCGGCCTCTTTACGGTTGTTATTTTATTTGGCAAACTAGAGTGCAAGAGAACAAATGAACAAGGGAGAATCATGATTTATGGTGCAGACGATGAAAGACGAGGAGCTCCAGCAATGGGTGGAGCGGGTGTCCCTCAAAAGCTTTGGACGGCCATTCAAGCATCTGGCAACATTTAACGGCCGATTGAAGGCAACAGGTGGGCGATATTTTATGAAGTCGCATAATATTGAAATTAGTCCTTATCAGCTTTCGACGTTCGGAGTGGAGGAAACAGAAAAAATAATTAAGCATGAGCTGTGTCATTATCATCTGCATATATTGAAACGAGGCTATCGGCACCGCGATGAGGATTTTAAGCGGCTGCTTGCTCAGGTGGGTGGATCGAGGTACTGCCAATCGCTGCCGGAGCGCCGTGTTGAGCCGTTTCGGTACAAGCTGGTATGCAAGGAATGTGGAATGGAATACATGCGAAAAAGGCGGATAAATCCCGCTAAATATGCGTGTGGAAAATGTCGCGGAAAATTATTTTTAAAAACGCTTGACTTAAATTCAGATACATGATAAATTATTACTTGTCGCCGCGGTTCACAGGCAACACTGAGAAAAACAAAGTATTCCCTGATAGCTCAGTTGGTAGAGCACTCGACTGTTAATCGAGTTGTCACAGGTTCGAGTCCTGTTCGGGGAGCCACATATGGGGAGGTACCCAAGAGGCCGAAGGGGGCGCTTTGCTAAAGCGTTAGGGTGTAACAGCCGCAAGGGTTCGAATCCCTTCCTCTCCGCCATATTTTTTCTCAAAGTGATTGTAACGGAAGGCCGTTCAACATGCCGGTCTTTTTTTTACGCCTAATATCACTGTGTGCGACAATTAAGGCCCGTTGGTCAAGTGGTTAAGACACCTCCCTTTCACGGAGGTAACAGGGGTTCGAGTCCCCTACGGGTCACCATTTATTTTTTCTAAATGAGAGTCATTAGCTCAGCTGGTAGAGCACCTGACTTTTAATCAGGGTGTCGTAGGTTCGAATCCTACATGACTCACCATTTTTTCTTGTAAGACTTCCCTAAATGTGCGGTAGTGGTGGAACGGCAGACACGCTATCTTGAGGGGGTAGTGTCCAATGGACGTGCAGGTTCAAATCCTGTCTACCGCACCATAACTTAAAACTTCCAGAAGCCTTGATGTTCAAGGCTTCTTTTTTATTTTGATTAACTTATTTTTCCGAAATGCCCTAGAGGAATAAGTGTTATTGGTTTGTTTCAACATATCCACAGCTCACCGCTGCATAAAGGAGCAGATGTTAAGTTGCTCTTTTATAATCTGCTTATTCTTTGGGGCTCCAAAGGTTTTCAAATGAACTTGAATTTCAAGCGAATTAAGGGAACATCAACGATTGGAACAGGCCGCAGGTCGCAATAAAATTGTTGTAGGCGGTAACTTAAAACGAAAATAGCTTCTTTAATTTTTTGAATTTTTTCTAGGGTGTTTATGCAAACCAGAGTCGGCCTGCTGCTCCTAGCTTAGCACTTATTCGAGGGAAATTCCTTTACGATTTAAGGCTGGAGACCCGCAGCCTGCGATTGTTGCTGAGTCCAAGCAGCCTTGGGTGGGACGCTCACTCCTTTTTTGAAGGACTGAGGTTCCGCTATTCTCGCTTTTGATCCGATTTCAGGCCGTAAGCGGACAGGAAATCCGTTATCACCCTCATCATTCCTTCAAAATAACTATTTGCAGCACATTAGCGGCTCCTGGGTCCGCAGCTTGTGCCATAACCCGTAGTTCTGTTGAAATAGCGGCTGCTGTGTCCACCAAATCTATCTTTGTGCAGGGATGCCCCTGAAACGAAGGGCATAGAGCAGCTTTTCGGCACGTGTGTTCACCTTCATAAGGTGTGATATTCCCGGTAATAGAAGGATTATGTTTGACGTGTAGTTTTTCTGAGGCGATTGATAGCTGTGCTGTACAATTAAATTATTTTTCTGGTTGTTATTCTACCGAGATGGTTACCTACATAAGTGAAGGTACAAGACATTGAAATGAGATGTGCCTACCCTTATTTGTTGGAGTGATTGAAATGAAAAAGGTATTATACATTCCGCTCGACGACCGTCCAGCGAATTTGGACGATATTATTTTGCAAGGCAAAGCTGCTGGCATTCAAGTGGTTGTGCCACCTGCAGGAGATGTTCGCAATCGGCTCGATTCGCAAATGACGACAGACGGAACACTGGTGATCGGTACATCTGACCCGACATTTGGCAAGCCGGAGCATATTCGCCGATTTATTTTACACCATGCCTCCAAGGTGGATGGTTTTATTATCTCTCTGGATATGCTCGTGTATGGCGGACTTATTGGGAGCAGGCGCATGCGCGCTACTGCTGACGGAACGTATCCAGCCTACGATGCCCAGTCGACTGAGCTGCTGGATGTCATTCGCGAGGTAAAGCAGGCTTATCCGTATAAGCCAATCTATGTGCTCGACACGATCATGAGGCTGGCATCTACCGTCTTTGTAGAAGGGTTGGCGATGCCGGCTTACACGGAGACGCGTACGCTCATGCAGAAGCCGCGCAAGCCGGAGAGTGAGCTGCTGGATATTTTGAATGGCTATGATATTCAGCCGGATGGCACAAACTTTCCTGACACCGTCTACGTGGATAAGGAGCAGTATTATAATGCGAAACGCCACAAATTGACGACGACGTATTACATGCTGGATCAGCTTGCGCGTCAAGGGTATATCGACTTTCTCGCTATTGGTGTTGACGATGCTTATATTGACGGGATTCAGGCGAATGAAATCGCTTTTGTGGAAAATAGGATCAATGCGTGGCTGGGCGGCACGGATGGGCAAAATCCGGAGCGGGCTATTATTTTGCCAGATGCCGATGGTTTAGGACATTCCTTGCTGGCGCGAATGGCGAAGAAGCTCTATTGCGTGAACGGCAAGCCGCGCTTTGCGATTCGATATTTTGGCCCGGATGGATCAACGATCGTGAACCCCTATGAATATATGGATGTACACCAAAACCTGCTGCGCCATATCGATATCGTGGGTGGGGTAGCGGTGGACTGCGGGGAAGGCGTCGAAAGCGATATGGAAATTATCGCGATTACGGCGGTTGATCAGGCGGAGAATGCGGTGAGCCGTGTAGCGGCAAATGCTTCGAGTATGCTGCCGATGATTGTCATTGATTTTACCGGCGGCGGTGCGGCGAATGAGGCCGTTACGACTAAGCTGCTGGATTGTAAGTACACAGGCAGTCTGCTTGGCTATAGCGGCTGGAATACAGCAGGCAATAAAATGGGGATGGCATTAGGCATGGCGCAGTCACGCTATGCCTGCCTGACGATGGAGACGCGTGCTGCTGCTCTCGACGAGGCAATGAATGCACACGGCTCGCTGCTGTTCAAGCGTTTTCTGAAAGACTATTATTACAAGGTCATCACAATTGCCGAGGTGCGCACCGAGTCGCGAGGGCGCTCGCCATATACGAATGTTACGGCTGACCAAAACATGCGGCTGTTTAATACCGCTAGCGATTACGAGCTGTTGACCACGCTTTTGCAGGGCCGGATGCAGACGAATACGGTTACGCTTGCTCAGCAAAAGGCTTTCGGTATTGGCTCGGCAGCTCCGGCCTGCGCGATTCGTCAAATTTGTGATGGAAGATGGTCGCTTGCACCGTATACTCGTGTTGTTTTAAAGCTGGATAATCCAAAATTCATTTGGGATCGCGCTTTTGAAATTACGGTGGTGCCAGACGTCAAGTTACGAAGACAACATGATTCTTGTTAAAAATGGAAAAATCCTGTATGATTTACATTCCTTATTATAAGGAATGTAAATCATACAGGCTCTATTTTTTAGCTGATCTTATAATGCAGTCTTAATGAATATCAATGCTGCTTAAGCCAAATGATCCGTCATCGAAAGTTGAATATTTAAAATATACATAGGTGCTGCTGTATGCAGAAAAATCTTCGGGTATAAAGTTAAAGCTGACATCCATACTATAAACGCTTTTATAAGGAGCAATGCCATCTGTAATATTAGAAACGGTAGCTGATTTTAGAGCAGCTGCATATTTCTTGATTGTGTTCTTATCATTGGCTTTTTGAAGACTTTCTACTGTATCTTTGAATAATTTTTTTGAATATTCTTTGCCTTCGAAATACTTATTAGTTTCAGTTTTATCTTCAACATATTTATCTACGTAGCTATTAAATTGGCTATAGTCATTTGTTTCCAAAGCAGCCGAGAAATATTTGAGTAGTTGAACTACTTGTGTTTTGTTTTCTTTACTTACCGCGCTAACACTCACATTTGCGGGCCATTTTGTTTTAAAACTGGATGACGATGTGTTGTTTGGAGCAGGCGTTGCAGTTGGCTTCGCAGAAGGAGCAGGCGTTGCAGTCGGTTTTGCAGAAGGAGCAGGTGTAGCAGTTGGACTAGTACCTGTACCGTCAGTATCGTCATTATAAGGAACACCATCGTTGGAAGAAGCTCCACTAGCTGTAATTTGAATCGTTTGCGAGCTGCTTTCGTATTTGACACTGGCACCCACTGCCTCGGATACTGCTCTTGCTGGCAAATAGGTGTATCCGTTATATACAATAGGAGCCATTACTTTGCCGTTGTTATCTTTAGGTGTCCAAGAAGAACCATTAACAAGGAATTTAATATCGTGATTGAGAAATACTTGGATTTTCTCGACGCCACTTGCTGCAAAAATTCCGACTGTTCCAAATACCAAGCCGCATGCTACTAAAGATGATACAAAAAAAGACTTTTTAATATACACTTCTTATCCCCCTAAATGTGATTATATAGATAAATAGAACTTAATGACGATGGATTATGAGAGTTTAATCCTGTTTATGCAGTTATAAAGAACTATTATCTGTTTTTAATTATATAGGATATAGGAAAAAGAGTATATATCTAATTTCCTAATTGTTGATCTAGAGGAAATGTTTAATTGTTGACCTGCTATAATTAACTAAATATACTTAAACACAAAAACAGCCCGATCCCTTTAGAGGACGGGCTGTCAGATCGTCGAGAAACCCTACGTCTTGTTCCAAGACGCTTGGGTTTCTCTTTGTTTTTTGGATCCAAACGAAGCTAAAGGAGAAGGATTCCCCTATTTGGCCCTCCTTTCAAGATGGAGGGCGATCTTCTTCATGTTCTGCACGGCTGCGGTCATCAGCGCTTGCTCCGTAGCATTGCGCAGCCCCCGCAACCGGCAATAGCGAAACCCATGGAGCTGTTTAGCATCCGCGAAGCTTCGCTCAATCGTCTCTTTTCGTTTTCGGTACAGCCTTTTGCCTGACTTGCTGAGGCGGTTTAATCGCACCTTCTCCTTGCTGTTCTCCCAGATGTGCCGGGTGACGATCTTTCGCTTGTTGCGAGATCGCGTGCACTTTTCGAGCATCGGGCAAGCTGCACACTGCTTCGGATCCGACGCATAATGTCGGTAACCGTGACGATCCGTCGTGCGGTACACCAGCTCCTGCTGCTCGGGACAGCGATACACATTGCGCTCAGCCTCATACGTGAATTTCCATTTCGGGTACAACCCTTGCGTAGGGTGAAACCGGCGATGGGCGATGACACCAAAGATTTTACGTGCTTCCAGTCCTTTGCAAATCGGTGTGGTCATATAGCCTGAATCTAAAGCAACCGCTTCTACCTCAAAACCAAAGCGTTCACGCTGACGATCTAATCGAGAGAGGTACGGGACGGAATCATGGACATTGCCTGCGGTTACGAAAACATCGGTAATGAGGTTGTACTTCACATCAACGGTGCGATGATCCAGATAAAAGAAGCCTTCAGGCTTGCCTTCCCGAAACATGTATCCGCTGTCTGGATCCGTTGTACTCACCTTCACTTCCTTGTCCTCGTTCACCTCCTCCCGTGGTTTTAGCGCTTTTTTCCTTGGGTTTGACGATCCGTTTCAACGGCTGTATTTAGCTCATTGAGATAATCTCTTGTGTTTTGCTTCACTTGTTCTTTCGTGTATTTGTTTTTGTTCGCGTTCGCTTTAATATGGGTCGAATCCGAAACCAGCACACGACCGCCGACCATACGATGCGAGATGGCTTGCAGCACAATCTCATCGAAGATGTCTTGGAAAACAGAGGTATCCTTAAACCGCGTACGCCGGTTCCAACTAATCGTGGTATGGTCAGGCACACGATCCGTTAATCCCAGTCCTAAAAACCAACGATACGCGAGATTCGTTTGTACTTCGCGTTCAAGCTGACGTTCGGAACGAATTCCGTAGAAATAACCCAGAAAGATCATCTTAAAAAGAACCAGCGGATCAATGGCTGGGCGCCCATTATCTTGTGAATACAGATGTCGAACCTTTCATCAATAAAGGAAAAATCAATATACTTGTCAATCTTGCGAAGCATATGATCAGCAGGTACTAAGTCTTCAATGGAAACGAACTCGTAACTTTGTTGTTTATCTCGATTAGAACGCAGCATAGGGCGACACCTTCCGTTCGTATAAGTTACTATAATTATACCATAGTAACGCGGTGCCGTGTTAAATCAAATACTTATAAAGAGGGCTGTCGAGACTTTCTCGACAGCCTGACAGCCCGATCCCTTTAGAGGACGGGCTGTTTTTGTGTTTACTTCAATACTGTTGGTGCAGGCATCACAACTATAAAATCACCGTTCGGTGCTATTTCTAGAAACACTTCAGCTTATTCAGCAGCACCTGTTTCCGGCTCTACAGGGGCAGGAGTCGGAGCTGGGTGCGCAGCGATATACTCCAGCACATTATAGGTCAGAACTGCGGCATCGGCGCGGGAAATCTCCTCTTTCGGATTAAGCTTGCCGTCCGCATCTAGCTCCGCAATTTTTAGCACAAGCGCACGTTGAACGGCCCCTTGATACTGTACGTCCAAATCGGCTTCATCGGCGAATTCGAGCGGCTTAATGTTGATGAGCGGCAGGTTGTTTGTAACCTCGGCAGCTTTCATCAAATATTGGATAAACTCCTCTTTGGTCCATGGCTTGGCGGGGTCAAGATCGGCTGGCAGCTCAAGTCCATTATGCGCCGCGATGATTAGGGCGTCTGCATACCAGGCGTCATTGCTGGCTTTGGCGAAGTAGTCCGTCGCTAGCGGTGCTTTGAAAAATCTGATGTTATCGATGTTCAAATTCAGTGCATTCACAATCAATTGAATGCCTTGGGCTGCTGTAATGGCAGCATCTGGTTTAAACTCGTCAGCACTCACGCCTTTAACAATTCCCCTCTCCTGTAGTGAAGCAATTTTATCTTTAACAGAAGACTGATTAACATCATTGAAAGGAGTAGAGGCCGCGAAGCTTTGGCTGGCAAAAGATATCGCCAACAGAGCAGTAGCGGATAATATAACAAATTTATGTTTGATTCTCATTGTACATCACCTCAATGTGAAATTTTGCTTGCTGCTTACATCGTATCAGACGAGACAAATAAAAAAAGGTTGCAAAAAAACATTTTTGCGGTTTGAATATATCCCGTTAGTATGTTTGAATGTAAGCAAAGTATGAGGAGGGCTCCGCACATGCGCGAGCTGGCGAAGAAGGGTGAGCATGATGGATATATTACTCGTGGATGATGAGCCGTTGGCTTTGGAAAATGTATATGAATTGGTGCCATGGGAGCAGCATGGCTTTCGTGTTGTGGCGAAGACGACAAGCAGCTTGAAAGCGCTTGAACTATTTTTGAAGCACCGCCCAAAAATTGTGATTACCGATATTTCAATGCCCCATATGGATGGACTGTCATTGGGACGGAAAATACAGGAGGCTGAGCCGGGGACTCGGCTACTTTTTCTGACAGCGTATCGTGATTTTGATTATGTGCGGCAGGCGTTGGAGATGAAAGCAGCCAATTATGTGCTGAAGCATGAAATAAGCCAGAACCGTCTGCTCGGCGAGCTGCTGCGCATCAAAGAGGAGCTGCGCTCAGAGCGCACGCGGCTAAGTCGATCGAAGCGCAGTGTCATTTCGGATGTCGTGCTGGGCAAAGAGCAGCTGAACGATATCGATGCAATCGAGGAACTGCATCCTTTTCTGGAGGAGCTGAGCGGTTCCCTTGTCATGCTGTATATGAAAACTCCCCCTGTTTACACGCTAGGAGGAGAGACGCTACCTGAACGGCCGCCGCTTGATGATGATCAGCTAAAAGCTATAGAAAATCTGTATGCGGATCAGCATATGGAGCTGCAGTGGCTGTCTGCTTTTGCGGCCGATG
The DNA here is from genome assembly GCF_059383715.1 of Paenibacillus sp. J31R34. Taxonomy (NCBI): domain Bacteria; kingdom Bacillati; phylum Bacillota; class Bacilli; order Caryophanales; family Paenibacillaceae; genus Paenibacillus; species Paenibacillus sp. J31R34. The sequence goes on along the minus strand of NZ_JBXENU010000007.1, from coordinate 414,195 downwards.
AGGAAGGGCTAGTATTTATCCTTAAGCTTCCTGTCCATCAAAGTTATTTATATTGCTGGAATGAGGTGCAGAACTTTTCTCGTTGGCTGCAAAATCAGCTTCAAGCGTTTAAAAAGGAGGCCGCAAGGCCGAATCTGTATGTGGTGCTGCAATCCGAGCGAAACGCATTGCACAGCAGCTTCCGCAGGCTGAGCCAAATGTCAATGAGCGGTATTTTTCAAATGCCAGGTGCTGTTGTGGCGACTCAAATACAACCTAATGCCCAGCTTCCATCAGCTCCTCAGCGCACAGTCGAGGGGGCTGCATTCGGCCTGCTGCAATCGGCGTTAAGGCGGGTGCTTCAGGCGCTTGCAGAGGGAGAGGCGGAGGAGGCTGCGCGCCAGCTGGACAAGCTTTGGAACGAGCAGCTTGACAAAAATCAAGATGAGAAGGCGCTTCGCCATGTTTTGCGAGAGCTTGGGCGTGAGCTCAGCGAGCGGTACCAAGTGGAAACGAGCTATGCTTTAGGACGCAGCAGCGGAGAGGTTAAAGCCGCGTTGCTGAAGCTCATTCAAGCCTCTGTAGCTGCTAGGCAGGCTTACTCCCGCTGGGTGCTAAAGGCTATGGAGTATGTACGCAAGCATTATAGCCATTCTGAGCTGTCGCTGGAGCTGCTCTCCCAGCATTTGCAAATTAGCAGCGCCCATTTGCGCGCTGTATTCAAGAAGGAGACGGGACAGACCCTTTCTGATTACATGACCGAATACCGGATAGAGAAGGCGAAGGAGCTGCTCCAGCAAGGACAATATAAAATTTACGAGGTGTCGGAGATGGTCGGCTACAAATCAAGCCAATATTTTTCCCAAGTGTTCAAGAAGGCGACGTCCAAGCATCCAAAAGATTACATGTAGGGGAACGGTGAGCCAAAGGTGAAGCGCAGAATTAAATATAAAATTTTAGGCAGCGTTATTATTATCGTTACTTTATCCTTGACGGCGTGCGGGCTGCTGGCATTCGGGTATTTTTATTCACTGCTGGAACGGCAGACGGTCCACGACGGCGAAATTCATTTGCAGCAGACGGAGGTGCGGATGAATCAGCTTATTGACGACATTCGCAAATATTCCGCGAATATGACGAATGACGAGATCATTCAGCGTTTTATAGCCAAGACGAAATATGATTCGATATACAGCGAGCTTTCCGCCTATTCGGATGTCGTACAGCAGCTCCGAAAGTTTAATGTGCTAAGAGATTATTTGGATTCCTCCGCCATTGTCCGCTCGGATGGCAAGGTATTCATGTCCTCTCTTTCCTTCGATTCCTATTACCAGGAAGAGCTGAATAAGCCTTGGTTCCAGGATGCGATCAAGCAGCCTGTCAAAAGCGGCTTCACCGCGCCCCATAATTCCTTGGATTCTGATAACAAGCAGGTCATCAGCTTTTTTATCCGCGTAAATGAATCGGCGGGCGGGGGCATTTTGCTGCTCAATATTAAACAGGAGGCTTTTACGAGCATTTTGGATTATTTGGAGCTGAGCTTTGACCGCTATGCCTGGGTGAGCGGGGGAACGAGCTTTTTGCAAAATCATGGCTTCGGCGATGAGGAGCATGCCATTATTTTTGAACAAGCTAGCCAGGCGCTTCCTGAGAAGGTGGAGCAGAAGGGATTTTATTTGAGCAAAAGCCTGCCGGATGCGGATTGGTCCATCATCACCTTCATTTCGCGTGATCGCTTTTATGATTCGATTCAGACGGCGAGCATTTATTTTTTCGTGTTCATTGCGATATGTATCGTCCTTTGCTTCCTGATGTTTACGCCGATTATATCGAGCATGACACGTCCGATCTCGTCGATGTCGCGGGCGATGAAGCAGGTATCGCTTGGCAATTACAACGTTCAGCTCGATTTCAACAGCGGGGATGAGCTGATGGTTTTGAAAAATGGCTTTGAATCGATGACGCACAGCATTAAACGGCAAATGGAGGAGCAGCGGGAGCAGGAAAAATGGAAGCGGCGCATGTCCGCCGAGCTGCTTTTTGCCCAGATTAATCCCCATTTTATATACAATACGCTGAATACGGTCGTTTATTTGTCGCGAAAGCGACGCTTTGAAGCAATCGAAAGCATGGTCGAGGCTTTTATTGGCATTATGCAGGATGCCGTCCATGTTGGCGGGCAAGATTTGTATACGACACTTGCAAAAGAAAAAGGCTTAATCGAGCATTATGCTACGATTCAGCAATATCGTTATGCGGAGCGCTTCGAGCTGGAGTGGGATGTGCCGGAAGAGCTGCTTGAGGTGTGGCTTCCAAGGAGTCTGCTGCAGCCCTTGGTGGAAAATGCGATTTTTCATGGCTTGTCGGAAATGGAGAGCGGCGGGTTGATTCGGATTAGGGCAAGGCGGGTGGCGGAAACGCTGCTGCTTGCTGTAACGGATAATGGCATTGGGATGGATGCGGCGATTTTAGAAGGGCTGCTGCGTGACCAGGATACGGAGCTTGTACAAGCAGCAAGCGGCAGAGGAACAAAAAACATCGGTATCCGCAACATTGATCAACGCATTCGTTATTTATGCGGAGAGGCCTATGGGCTGGAAATGGGGCATACGAAAGGTTCGGGAACGGAGCTGCTGCTTCGTCTTCCTTTCACTAGCGAGCAGCCGGCACTGTAGCCAAAGCTAGACGGTGCACCATCGGATTTTATACAAAACCATCGATTTGTTGCGTTGTGCGTCTATTGTACGCCCTATACACTGAAGAAGTGCTAAGGCATCGGGACGAAGTTCATCGCGAGCCCTATAGCAAGCAATGAAAGTAGCAGATTACGAAATTACAAATGGGGGAGTACAATCATGCAAAGCAAAATGAGAAAAAGACCTTGGGCAATGATGCTGTCACTCGTTATCATGCTGGCCTTGCTGGCAGGCTGTGGCTCAAACAGCGGCGGCTCGGATAAGGGAGCGCAAGAAGGCGGGGCAGCGGATTCCGGCACCATTACGATGTGGGGCTGGAGCAAAGAGTTTCAAGCGCCGACAGTTGAAGCCTTCAGCAAAAAATATCCAAACATTAAAATCAATTTCGTAGAGGTTTCGGCCAAGGACTATTTGAAAAAGATTCAAACGTCCGTTGCAGCCGGCGGCGATCTGCCTGATATTATTTGGGGCGAGGCGGGCTTCCGCGGCGCATTGTTCGCTTTGGACATTCTCGATGATTTGGGTGGAGCACCGTACAATTTCGATAAATCATTGCTGCTTGATGCGGTAGTGCCTCATCTGCAAAATGACAAAGGACAGCTCGTATCGATGGAGTGGTCAGTGTCACCGGGAGCGATGGCTTACAAGCGCGATCTGGCGAAGCAATATTTTGGCACCGATGATCCGGATGAGCTGGCAGCGATGTTCCCGGATTGGGACTCGTTCATTGCCAAAGGCAAGGAGCTTAAAGAGAAGAGCGGCGGTAAAACAGTGATGCTTGCTGGCATGATGGATGCTTACACGATTGTGTATCCGCAATATCCGGAGCAGTTTATTAAAGGCGATGAAGTGGATACGAACGGCGTAACGGCGGTTTTCTCCACACTTGAAAACATTCGTAATGCCGATATTACAGCAAAGCTGGATATGTGGTCGCCAACATGGAATGCATCGTATGCACAAGACAATATATTGTTCTACCCGGCTGCAAACTGGACGCCGAAATTCGTTATCGAGCCAAATGACAAAAGCAGCGATGGCAGATGGGGACTGATGGTTCCGCCAGGCGGCGCTTACAGCTACGGTGGAACATCGCTCGGCATTTGGAAAGGCTCGAAAAATAAAGAAATTTCATGGAAGTTCTTGGAATGGTTTGTGGCTAGCAAAGAGGGCGGCGAGCTTAACATGAAGATTGATGAATCATTAGTGCCGCTCAAGTCGTTGTTTGAAGATAAAGCCTTGTTCTCTTCTGGAGCAAACTCCTATTATGGCGGTCAAGATCTGGGACTGTTCTGGACGGAAAAAGTGCTGCCGGCTATGAAGACGAAGCCATACACGAGATTCGACCAAGATATTTATAACGCTTCTTCCTTGGCGATGCAGACGTTTACGAAGGACCCTTCCTATACCGCAGCGCAGGCGCTTGAGAACTGGAAGCAGGAGCTGCAGAAAAATCATCCGGAAATCAATTTTAAATAGGTTCATCGTTTAAGCAGCAGTACGGACATGGATAACCGGCGGACAGGCTCGCCGGTTATCGTTCATTTAGGACAGCAGAGAGAGGAAGTGGGAGAGAATGAAAGCATTAACGAAACATAAATGGCCGTATCTGTTTGTGGCTCCGTATTTTTTAAGCTATGCCGTATTCGGCTTGTTCCCGCTATTGTTTACGCTGTATATCAGCTTTACGAATTGGGATTTGTTCGGCAATCATGATTTTGTTGGACTGGACAACTATAAGCAATTATTTTTGCATGACAAATACTTTTGGAAATCATTGGGGAACGTACTCCTTTATTTAGTCGCGTATTTGCCTGCGCTTATTATTGTGGGCATGCTGTGTGCAAGCCTGATTGAGAGCAAATTCATCCGCCGCAAAGCTTTTTTTCGCTTGGGCATTTTCACCCCATATATGACGACTCCGGTCGCGATTGGCATTATTTTTGCAATGGTATTCGATTGGCAGGGCGGAATGCTGAACAATTTCCTCGTCCAAATCGGCCTCATCAGTGAAAAAATCAACTGGATGGGTGAACCGGATACAGCGAGATGGATTATTATTTTGATGCTTTTTTGGAAAAACCTCGGTTATTTCATCATGTTCTACTGCGCGGGCATGGCGAGTGTGGAGCCTTCCGTTTATGAGGCGGCTGTTGTAGACGGCGCTTCACCAAAGGATGTGTTTTTGCACATTACGATTCCACTGCTTAAACCAATCAATCTCTTTTTGATTATTACTTCGATCATTGGGGGCTTGCAGCTTGTTGAGGAGCCGATGCTGATGTTCAGCGGTTGGGCTTCGGGCTCGTCGCTCGTAGGTGGACCGGAAGGCTCGGCGTTTACGCCAATCTGGTACATGTTCGATGCTGCGTTCAACGGCTCGTCCTTTAAATATGGCAAGGGAGCAGCAATCGCGTATTCGACCTTCCTGTTTATCGCTTTGTTCTCACTAGTCGGCATCAAATGGCTAAATCGGAAGGAGAGCTAATATGAGAGTATCCAAATGGTCCGTCATCATCATATTGTCTCTAATTACGATCCTGTTCCTGCTTCCGTTCTACATTATGGTCGTCATGGGGACGTATTTCTCTGAGGATCTGTTTAAGCAGCTTCCGCTGCTGCCCGGCAGATATTTACTCGAAAATTTAAAAACCGTGCTGTCCGGTGATTTTCTGCTTAATTACTGGAACAGCTTCTATGTTGCCGTCCTTTTTACTGCTATTTCGGTAGTTATGTCGTCGATTACAGGTTATGCCTTCGGCAAATTCAGGTTTCCAGGAAAAAGAGTGCTGTACCTCGTCATTCTTTGTACAATGATGGTTCCTGGCCAGCTCGGTCTCATTGCGTTTGTTATGGAAATGAAGTTTTTCCATCTGAACAATACGCATATTCCGCTGCTCATTGCGGCGCTAAACAATGCGTTCGGCGTGTTTTTCATGACGCAGTTCAGTGAATCCAGCGTACCGACCGAGGTCATCGAAAGCGCGCGAATTGACGGCTGTGGCGAGCTGACGATCTTTTTCCGGATTGTAACACCGTTTCTGATGCCTGCGCTCAGCACGCTGGGGCTGCTTGCTTTTCTTGGCTCATGGAACAACTATTTGCTTCCACTCGTTACGCTGAACGAGCCATCGTTGTACACGCTGCCGCTGGGCATCGCGAATTTATCTACGGTGTTCCGAACCGATTATTCGGCTAGTATATTGGGGCTGACGCTTGGCACGCTGCCACTCATTATTATTTTTATGTTTGGTTCAAAGACGCTCGTTAAAGGCTTGACCGGTGGTGCGGTCAAAGGGTAGTGAGGAGCGGCAGCCAGCATAATCTGGCTGCCGCCTAAGTGTGTCTATAGGGTGAGGGGAGATGGAAGTTTTGTTGAAGGATCGGAAAAAATACGAAGGCGGACAGTTTCTGCTCGGCGTTTGCTATTACCCAGAGCATTGGGACCGCGTAATGTGGCAGAAGGATTTTCGCCGGATGGTGGAAATGGGCTTTAATGTTGTACGTATGGGCGAAACCGCTTGGAATGTGATGGAGCCGGAAGAAGGGAACTATCAGTTCGCTATGTTCGACGAGGCGATTGAGCTTGCGGCAGCCGAAGGGCTAAAGGTTATTCTTGGCACGCCAACGTATGCACCCCCGGCATGGCTGACGACAAAATATCCCGAGGTGCTGCGCGTAGATTTTCGCGGTGTGCGGATGGAGCATGGCTCCAGAAGGCACTACAACTACACGGCGCCGATCTATTTGCGTCTTTGCGCTGGCATCGTCACGATGATGGCGGAGCGTTACAAAGGGCATGCTGCGGTCATTGGGTGGCAAATTGACAACGAGCTGAACTGCCATTCAGATGTAAGCTTTGCTGAGAGCGATCATACGGCTTTCCGCCAGTGGTGCAGGGAGAAGTATAACGATAGCTTGGATGAGCTCAACGCTGCATGGGGAACGGCATTTTGGGCCCAGACCTACAATGCATGGGAGCAAATTTATTTGCCAAGGCCAACGGTGACGTACCATAGCCCAAGCCAGCTGCTCGATTTTTATTTATTTACATCGGACTCGACGATTCGATTTGCAGAGCTGCAATATGAGATTTTGACTCGTCTGCTGCCTGAGGAGCAATTCATTACCCATAATGGATTGTTCGGCAATATTGATAATTATGAGCTAACGGCTCGCACCGTTGATTTTATGTCTTATGATTCGTATCCGGCATTCCAACTGATGCGTACTGATCTGCAATATTCGCATAAGGATCGGCTTAGCGGCAAGCAGCTCAGCCGGGTGCGGGGGTTGTCTTCCAAGTTTACGGTACTGGAGCAGCAGGCGGGACCGGGCGGGCAGGTCGGGAATGTGCTGAATAACGACCGCGGCGATTATTTGCAGGCGACACCCAAACCGGGGCAAATGCGGCTGTGGACGTGGCAGTCGATTGCTCATGGGGCAGACGGCGTGCTTTATTTCCGCTGGCGGACATGCCCTTATGGAGCGGAATCGCTCTGGCATGGGCTTAATTTGTATGGCGATCAGCCGCATTGGCGGTTGGAGGAAGCGAAGCGGGTGGCGAAGGAAACGCGGATGCTGGAGGACGTTATTATCGGTACCGATGTGGTCGCGAAAGCAGCGATTATGTATGACTATGCGAACGATAGCAATGTAAAAATAGAGCGTTATATTGGCTATGATTATTGGAATAGCGAAGAGCAGGTTTATTTGGCGCTGTCGGAGCGCCATTTGGCTGCGGACATGCTTTCCAAGCAAAATTTGGCGGAGGCCCAGGCGCTGAGCCAATATGATTTGCTGTTTTATGTTAATGCCCAGCTGCTGACCTCAGAGGATGCCGAGAAATTGCGTGTTTATGTGGAGCAGGGCGGCACGCTCGTGCTTGGACCGAGAAGCGGCTATAAGGACCAGCATAATCAGGCTTATATGGAGCCGTTTCCTGGCGTGCTGCGCGGGCTTGCTGGCGTGAGCGTGAGCGATTTTACGATGCTGAACCCGGGCGAGACGAATGCATTATCCTTCACAAATGGCGGAGGCCAGAGCGCAGCCCATGTATTTAACGAAATGCTGGAGCCTGCTGCTGAGGCGGCTAGCGAAGTGGAAATTGCGGCGACATATACGGACGATTATTACGCGGGACAGCCAGCGGTTACGGTCAGAAAGCTAGGTAAAGGCAAGGTTGTTTATTTCGGTACTTTCTTTACGCGCGAGAGTACGAGCCAACTGCTTGATTTGCTGCAAATCGCCGATCCGCTGGAGCAATGGGCGGATATTCCAGATGCGATTGAAGTGGTGCCGCGCAGCGGAGCGGCAGGGCATTATTATATGCTTCTGAACTATTCTTCACAGCCTGTGGCCATCCATTTGAAACGCGAGCTGACGGAGCTGATTTCAGGTCAACCGCTTGTTGGCGAGGTAGTGATTGGGCCTTATGACGTGTGGATTTTGCGAGCATAGCCGATCAGCAGCAGATTTGTTGTTGACAAGACAGGATTATTTGCTATAAGATGGGAAACAATTAATAAGCTTCAAATGAACAATATTTATTATGTTATGAATGTGTATCATTTTAATCAACCAAGGAAAGGAAGTGCACGGCGCATGTTAACCATTTTATTATCAAACCATGATAACAAGCTTGAACAACCGTGGTGCTCTGAGCAGAGCAGCCATCTTTTTGTGCAGGCCGGTAATGCGTACAGCCCGTGCAGCAGCCTTTCTCCTATATGCTTTCGACGCCAAGCCGGCGGTAATCAGGTATCCGCCTGAGAATTATGAATGGGCTGGTTGTTGATGGGGAGATGAAGGACTACTGCCGCTGAGCAGTAGTCTTTTTTATTTGCTAAAGGAATACTTCAGCTAGTGAAAATTAATAATTAGCGAAAAATGAATCATTTTTCTATTTGATATCCATGAATATAAGGTAATAAAATCAATAAAATTAACTATTTTCATTTTTTTAAATAAAAAGGATTGACTTATTAAAAGTCGATATGCTAGTATGAGAAGCATCAAGTCGATCATTGATTAAAGCGTTAAAGCATTGAAGCGAAATGCGTGATCGGCAAGCCGATAGCGTTGCGAGACCAATAACGAAGACGAAAGGAAGGTGCAGGAAATGAAAAACACAGCAGAACAGCTTATGAATTGGCCAGTGGAGCTTGATTTACATCAGTATGAGCAAGTGCAGAGCGAAATAACGAAGCAGCAGGCGGATGAACATCAGCATCCGGCGTTAGAAGAGTTGAATGAAAACTTACATGTTGCCTGCATCGAACCGAATATTCGTCGTTTTTGCGTATCGCAGCCCGACTGCTCCATCCTGAATAAAGGGGGAGCAGCGGCAGCCTGATCTTGAAGCGCGGGGTAGAATATATTCCGATGAATCATTATCTGTATACGTGAAGACTACTTGCACCCTAGGTGAGTGGTCCGTTTGTGCATTCTCGAAATTTGGCTGATATCGGCTGAAGACGGGGTGGCATGGCGGAACCGTGAGGGGGAAAGTAGTTTTTTTATTGCAAAAATTAGAACGCATGTTTGTGAATTGAGTAAGTATAAGCAGTCCTTATATTAAGGCGCATTCGGCAAGCGGCTAAGCCACACGACTTTCACTCGTGGATGCGGCGGGTTCGAATCCCCCATGCGTCACTATGGAGATTATGGTGAAAAGGCAAACACGTCAGGTTGTGGTCCTGATAAGTACCGGTTCGAGTCCGGTTAATCTCCCCAAGTAATGCCCCTTCGCCTAATGGTAGGGCAACGGTCTTTGACACCGTGCGTCTTGGTTCGACTCCAAGAGGGGCAGCCAATTAAATAAAGGGGGACATGTCCAAGGCAGGCGATTCGGAGTCCAAATCCGAATGAGGCGGGTTCGATACCCGCGCCCCTTGTTTTAAAAGCAGTCATTCAATTAAGGCGCATTCGGCAAGCGGCTAAGCCACACGACTTTCACTCGTGGATGCGGTGGGTTCGAATCCCCCATGCGTCACGATCACCTTGTGCTTCTGGCGGAAATGGCAGACGCGGCGGACTTAAAATCCGCTGTCATTAAGACAACTAAGGGTTCAAGTCCCTTGAAGCACATTACTCCAACTAAAGAAGGGAAGAAGCCTAATTGCTTTACAGGTGACGATGATGAAAATAAGAAAACATCTTCAATTGATTCACGACATGGAGTTTCACAATGTATCGGAAAGACGCCTCAATCTGGAGCAGGTTCATGATCGCATTGTCCGTTTTATGTCGCTTGATCCACATGCCAATTACAATTTCATGATCGGTACCGACTGCCAGGTGCATGCGGGACATACGACGATGATTACCGGCGTCGTTATCCAGCGTGAGGGCAAAGGAGCATGGGCCTGCTATCGGCAGGTCGTCATCCCGCGGGAACTGAAATCCATCAAGGAGAAGCTGTCGCTGGAGACGTCATACAGCGAGGAGGTCGCGCTGTTTTTCGGTGGCGAACGCAGGGTGCAAATGGAGGATATCGTGCTCCCTTTTGTATACAAAGGCGCGTCCTTCGAAGCGTATATTGACGTCGATGCCGGAACCGATCCGGCTGTCAGCAAGACGGCTGCCTATGTGGCGGAAATGGTATTGCGTGTGGAAGCTATGGGGATGAAAGCTCGTCTGAAACCGGAAGCAATTGTCGCTTCTTCTTATGCGAATCGGCATTCCAAGAAGCCTTACCGCTTCACGGCAAATGATGTCGTAGAACAATAAATAATAGATCAATAAACAATGGTGATGAAAAATAAGCAGGCGTTTTCGTGCGTCTGCTTAACCACTGTTATACGTTTGCTATACAGCTGGTCATGCTTTTCTAACGGTGCCTGGCTGTCTATTACATAATAGAAACAAACATCAAAACCATGCTCCGATTAAAAAAACGGCAAAAGGGGTAATCTATGGCAGGCGCGATGCTGGGAAGACTGGCAAAAAGATGAACCTTTAAGGAGAGATACCGATGCCGAATACAACAAAACAATTGGAGCAGGAAATTATTGATGTGCTGCAAGCAAACCATGTATGCTCGTTTGCTACCGTAAATGGCGATAAGCCGATGGTGCGTTATATGGCGCTCTTCCATGATGGGCTTAACTTATATTTAGCGACAAATCGCGATACGAGCAAGGTTGATGAGCTGAGGGCTAACCCGAATGTTCATATTCTCGTTGGTTACGATGGCAAGCCGTCTTCCGATATTGTCCAAATTCAGGCACGTGCGGAATTGTGCGCGGACGACAAGCTGCGTGAGAAGCTGTGGAATGAAAATTTCAAGCAGTGGTTTGAAGGACCTCATGATCCGGAATACATTATTATAGAAGCGGTACCGGAGTATATTGAATATTCCAGCGACGGTGGAGAAACCAAGGTGTGGCTGCAATAACCACCCAGTAGCACTAGCGGTTAACTAGAGTTTTCCATAAAAACAACCGAAAAGAGCCCGCTGCTTTCACGTTCATGTGAAGGCGCCGGGCTCTTTTGCTGCTATTGGCAACCATGTAATTGTAATAGATTGAAGTGAAAAAGCTTGCTGCTTCAGCCCGAAGACCAGCTCTAGCTTACACCTTCACAAGCTCCTCTTGCTGGAGCTGCTCCGCATTCTCAGCATCGCCAGTGACTGCGGCCTCGGGCTGCTCCGCTTGAAGCTCTGCATATTGCTCCATAAAGAAGCTGGTCAGCTCGGTGCATTTTTTCGATAGAGTAGATACGGATACGCTGTACTTCTCGGCAAGCTCGGCTTTCGAGCTTGGAATGCTCTGAATTTCGCAGATCAAATATTCCAAAGCCGCGCAGTAGACGCCGGATTTACGGAAAGAAGGTTTATTCGCATCTGTATACTCCTTCCACATAAACAGGGCAAGGCTAATTTGGGCAGGCGTGTAGCCCTCCTTCATTTGCTTGGCCAGTTCACGGGCCAGCTCACCATAGGATGGAGCTTCCCAGACAAGCTCATGATCCAGCAGGCGTTCGATATCCGCGTAAGACTGCAGTCCGCCGGAAGCTTGGGCCGCTGCCAAACGGCGCTCTTCCTCACGGTCCAGCTCGATACAGCATTTTTTATATTTACGGCCGCTGCCGCAGTGGCATACATCATTTCTTCCTAGCTTTAACATGTTAAGTCTCCTTAGGCAAAAAAGTTAATCGCACATAAGGAGCTGCTAAGCAGATTTCCTTTATGCACCCTTACCATGGTAGCGGTTTTGACGCATTCAGGCAAGGGGCGGCCGCAAATTCCTATTCTTATTTGAGCCTAGCGTGCGCCAACATTCGTGCCAGATGGCGTGCCGGAGCCGATTAAATCGCTGCCAGTCGCCAGCTTAAGGAAATTGCCAAGATTCGGCGAGCCGTCTGCATTGCGGGTAACGGAAGGAGTCAAGCTCACGAAATCAGCCGAGCTTGCAAGCAAGCCTTTGCCGTTTACGCTGGCATTGCTTTTCCACCAAACATTGGTATTTGAAACATCGGTGCCGCTTGTTTTGTCACTGGAGCCGCCGCTGAGGCTCAGGTTATTGGTGAATATATGTGTGCCTAAATCAAAAGCGAAGTTGCTTTGTCCATTGCTCCACGAGGTATTGTTTTTCATAGAAATGGAGCCTGGGTTGCTGTTATAAGTGAAGCCATGCTTTTTGTTTTGGAAAGCGATGCTGTTCTCGACAATATGATTTACGGCAATTTTTTCGCCGCCCAGCTTGAAGCCATTGCCATCGCTATCGGTTGTCGTTGTACCGTCGGACGTATGGCCATTTTGATAGGCGATGCTGTTGCGAATCGTTACAATTCCAATAGCTCCCGTATCGGTTTTTGAATACAGATCCCAGCCGTCATCTACGTTATACGCCGCAATACAGCCGTCGAAAACATTGCCTGGGCCAACCGTCAGCTTCGCCGCAAAGCCGTCTGCATCCTCCCCATTATCCGGATCGTAGTTGTCGTGGGAATAAGAATTAATAATTTCATTGTAAGCTGGCCACTCGCTGTAGCCGGCAGTGGATACATAACGTCCAAGCTGCAGGCCGGTGTCGCGGTTATGATGCGTTTCAACATTTTCAATCCGGTTGTAATTTCCGCCGATGAAGATGCCGTTATCTCCAGCACCCTTCACTTCAAGACCTTTCACAAACCAGTAGTGGCCGTTAATTTGCAGACCTCGGTTTGTGGAGGCAAAAGCTTGTGCGGAGAAATCCAGCACAGGCTTCTCGCTGCCATAGGCGACAAGTCCTTTGCGTGCACTAACCGAGCTTCCGCTGTTCGTCCGTTCAATCGTTACCGTTTCAGAAAAAGCATAGGTGCCGCCGCGCAAATAGATCGTTTTGCCCGGTTGAATTTGCGTCAGTGCTGCTGCAAGTGTAAGCGGGCTGCTGATAGTGCCGCTGTTGCTCGCAGAACCATTGGCTGCTACGAACAGATCGCCTGTAGCTGGTGTTGGTGTAGCGGTGGGTGCTGGTGTAGCTGTAGGAGCCGGAGTTGCTGTCGCTGTCGGTGCTGGAGTTGCTGTTGCCGAAGGCGTTGGCGTTGGAGTCGATGCCGAATCCGACACGATCACATTGTCATATTTAGCGGCCGTCTTAAAGCTTACGAGACCAACTGCGCCTGAAGTGAGGCTGGAGTCCGTAGCCGTCAGCACCTGCGTGCCATTCAAATGCATAGAAATTGCAGAGCCAGACATCGTGAGCTTTACCGTGTACCAAGTACCGGCAGCAACAGGGTAGTCAACGGTTGCCAGAGTAGTAGTGGAACCGCTTACTTTTTTGCGTATTTCAAGCTTGCCGCTGCCGCTGTTATAAAGCGACGCTGCATAAAAATTATTGCCATCCTGGTAGCGTCCGGCTACATAAGTCCGGTTCGTTCCATTGAAATTATCAATTTTCACCTTGGCTTCAACGCTGTAATTCGTCCAAGCCTGATTGCCTGCGGAGGTGCGGCCTTCTGAGGAGCTAGTCTGGGTATATACATTTGAGCCGCTATCCTGTACGACTGACCAGATGCCGCTTGTGGCGGTCCAGCCCGAAGCGCCGCCACTTTCAAAATCGGCGCTGTAGAGCGTAGCCGCCTGAACTTTTCCGAGCATAGATGTAAAAGGAAGGGCTAGACAAAAGCAGAGCAGGAAGGCGAGCGGTTTAATCCCCTTTTTCTTAAATAACATGGTGGACATTACGTTTATTTCCTCCTTTGTAATCGCTTTAATTGTATTTTATTCCAGTTAACCTCCTTGGACACATCGTAAGGAATGAAAGCGATTCCAGCAATAATCATTACCTCACATGTTCATTTACCCGCGAAAAATGGGGCTTTTTCGATAGGCTGTTGCTGTCAGGCCATATTGTTTTTTGAAAATCGTACAGAAATACTCCAGCGTAGCAAACCCGGTCTGTTCGGCAATGGCTGCGATCGGCAGCGTCGTAGATTTGAGCAAGCGTGCTGCGACACTCATGCGCGCCTGATTTTTTTTATTCGTGAACGACATGCCGTACAACTGCCGAATCGAGCGCTCCGTTTGACGGACGCTTAAGCCGAGCTTCCCAGCGAGCTCCTGAATCGTTAGATCGATGGGGCTGGATAGAAATTGCTGCTCTATAATGGCGATACGGCTGTCATCAAGCGTTTTGGTCGGGGCGCTTAGGCGCGAGGGCTCGCCCTGCTTATAGTTGCGGATCAGCCTAATGAGTATTTGCTCCATAATGCTGTGAATAGCTGCATAGTAGCCAACCGACTGCTGCTCAGCCTCTTCGAACAATTGCTGGAACAGGGGCAGCATTTGCTGGGTGTCCTCGCCGAACCAGAACGATTTTTCCAAAAAAGCTTCCGCAATACCGGTCAAATCCTCCTCGCGGCCGCTTGCGGGAGCGGTGTTTTTGCCCGCTGCTGGCGGCTGCTCCTCAAAGCAGATGCAAAATTCAGCCATCGGGTCAAGCAGATCGGTAATTTGCTCATGGGCGATATCCGGGCCGGTCATAAACAGACAGCCAGGCTTAATCTCGTATTGCTGTCCTTCGGCAATCAATGTCCCTTTGCCCGTAGGAATATAATGAAGCTCATAGCTGCGGTTGCTATGGCGATGCTCAATGATCGATTCGTAGAAATAGCCGCAATTGACGTATTGGACGCTAAGCATTTTATGGCCTAACGCCAGCTTGATATTTAAATGATTGAAGCGCACTGTTGGATAAAACATCTTTTTCCCTGTCCCCTTATCGTTATATAACGATAGGATACCATAAATAATGCCAAGCTAACGCTTGGACAAGAAACGTTCATCCGAAATGTTGAGTATCCGGGCTTTGGTTTCAGGAGCAGGGCAATGGGTAAGCATAGATGATAGGCATGACTAAGGAACAGAGGGGGAAGCTTCAGTATGCGTTTAACCCGATTGAATCAAATTTTTGTCAGCATCGTATTGGTGCTGCTTATCTTGTATTTGTTTGCGCGCAACTCCGCGTTTTTTGACCCGATTATGCTCGCGCTGAAAATCATCTTTGTACCGATTGTGCTGTCGGTATTTTTGTATTATTTGCTCCGCCCATTGGTCGCACGCCTGCATCGCTTGAAGCTGCCGAAGCCGCTCTGCATTCTGCTCATTTATGTGCTTGCGGCTGCGCTCATTATGCTGCTCGGCATCGTCGTATGGCCGATATTGCAGCGCCAGCTGACGGGTTTGCTGGAGCAGCTTCCGAAGCTGGCGGATGACTTTCGAAGGCAGCTGGAGCAGCTGCAGAAAAATCAAATTTTGTTTGGTGTCGATCTGTCGAAATTCGATTTTGCAGGCTTTAATTTAATGGATAAAGCGGAGCCCTATTTGACGAAAAGCATTGCATCGGCAACCGACTATGTGAAAAATGCCTTTTCCGTGCTCTCCAATTTTATAATCGTCGTTTCTACGGCGCCGCTGCTGCTTTATTACATGCTGATGGATGACCGAGCTGCGGTCCGCAAGCTGCTGGAGCGGGTTCCCGGGCGTTACAAAAGCGGTTTAAAAGAAACGCTGCAGGAGATGGACAAAGCGCTAAGCGGCTTTATTGTCGGACGGGTTACCCTTTGCCTGCTGCTGGGCGGGATGGTGCTCATCGGCTTTCTTCTCATTGGCTTGCCGTATCCGCTGGTGCTGGCTCTCGTCATTGCTTTCATGAATATGATCCCGTATATTGGTCAAATTTTGGGGCTCATTCCTTGTGTGATCGTGGCGTTTATCGATGAGCCTACGTCCGTCATCTGGGTTGTGGTCATCATTATGCTGGCTCAGCAGATTGAAGGAAATATTTTATCCCCGTATATTTATGGGCGAAAGCTGGACGTTCATCCCATTACAACGCTGCTGCTTATTCTCGTTTCTGGGGCGCTGGGCGGCATTGTTGGCATCATGGTTGCGATCCCGGTTTATCTGCTTTTGAAGATCATTATCGTGCGGATTTATAATCGCTGGGAAAAAACTGTCACCTAATAGGCTCCCTTTACGTATGAACAGATTAGGTTTGTTCTCATTTTGTTCATATAAATAGAAGGGAGAGGTTTAATTGAACACGGAAATAAACAGACCGCAAGGAAGCCAGCAGCCGCTTAATCCAAAAACGGTAAAAAAGGCGATCATCGGGGCAGCCATCGGCATCGTAGCCGTTACGCTCGGATTTTCATCTTTTTATACGGTACAGGAGCAGGAGCGCGCGGCGATTTTGACATTTGGAAAGTATACGGGGGAAGCGACGGCTGGGCTGCATTTTAAGTTTCCATATCCGATTCAGCAGGTGGTTACGGTGCCGGCTGAGCTTGTGCAGCGCATTCATATCGGGTACCGCCAGAATGGGGACAGCGTCACACCCGTTGACGACGAAGCGCTCATGATTACCGGGGATGAAAATATTGTATCGGCTGACGCCGTCGTCCAGTGGAAAATAAGCAATTTGCATGATTACTTGTACAACATTGATGATCCGGAGCGCTTCCTGCGCAATGCGGCAAGCTCTTCCATCCGTTCGGTTATTGGTTCAGAGAAGCTCGATTATGCGATTACGGACGGAAAAACCGTTATTCAGGATAAGGTGCGGGAGAAGCTGCTGGAGCTGCAAACAAAATACAAAACCGGCATTCAAATTATGGACATTAAGTTCCAGGATATTGAGCCGCCAAGCGGCCAGGTAGAGGAAGCGTTCCGCGAAGTCACGAATGCCCGCGAGGAGAAAAACACAAAGATCAACAACGCGGCAAAATATGAAAACGACCGCATTCCGAAGGCGCGCGGTGAAGCACAGGCGCTGCTTGAAAATGCCGAAGCGGAGAAAAAGTCACGGATATTGAACGCCGAGGGCGACGTCGCGAAGTTTAATGCGATTTTTGCCGAATATAAAAATAATCCGGATGTTACGCAAAGCCGTCTTATCCTCGAGACGCTGGAAAAAATAATGCCGAATGCGCAAATTTTCATTACAAATAGCAATGGTGATACGGTGAATTACTTGCCGCTGAATGAGCTGCTGCGCAGCAAAAGTGGTTCGAGCAGTTCGAGCAATTCACAAACCCCTGCTCCGCAGGCGGAAGGGGGAGCAACACCATGAAGAAAAACCAATTGATTTTGCTAGTCAGCCTTGTGGTCGTCGTCATCCTTGGCGCAGGCTCGATGTACATCGTAAAGGAAGGCGAATACAAGGTCGTGCTGAAGTTTGGTGAAGCGGTACGGGTTGCCGAAACGCCGGGTCTCAAGCTGAAAATTCCATTTATCGAAAGTGTATCGCCATTGCCGAAATATCAAATGACGTATGAGAGCAATCCAACGTCGATTTTGACGAAGGATAAGAAGCCGATTATCGTGGACAATTACACCGTTTGGCGTATTACGAAGCCGGAGCAATTTTTGAAAACGGCACAGACGGTAAGCGCGGGTGTCCAGCGTATTGATGAAGCGGTATACAATTCGGTCAGGCGCAAGCTGTCTGAAGTGAATTACGATAATATTATTAGCGAGCAGACGGAGCGCGGCAATATAAATGATGAAATTACGCGCGATGTAGCCGAGGCGCTAAAGCGTGATGATTATGGCGTTGAGGTAATCGATGTGCGCATTAAGCGGACGGATTTGCCTGAAGGCAATAAGCAAAGCGTGTACAATCGGATGATTTCCGACCGTCAATCCATCGCGGCGCGTTACTTGTCCGAGGGTGATGAGGAATCGCGCAAAATTACGTCGAAGGCTGACCGTACTGCAAGCGAGCTGATGTCGCAGGCACAGGCTGACGCGAAAAAAATCGTAGCCGAGGGCGAGCAGCAGGCAGCGAAAATCTACAATAAAGCATACGGGCAGGACCCGGCGTTCTATAACTTCTATCGGACGCTGGACAGCTATGTGACGACGCTCAAAAATGAGCCGGTCATCATGCTGCCAATCGACTCGCCATATGCGAAAATATTGCTTGGAAAATAAAGGGCCAGCTTTTGGTTGAAGGACAGGGCGGGGAAAAGAGTGGAGCAGCACTCTTTTCCCCGCCTTTTTTGTCGCCCTCAGGCAGGTGTACAAACCAATTGTGCCGCTGGCGCACTTCCTAATAGAAGCGAGCGAAGCATGCTCGCGCTGGAAGGGAGGGTGAACGATGGCTGATAGGATACAGGATTTTATTCCGGCAGGCAGGAGCAATCGTCCCGGCACGGCCATTCAAGGGCCGAAATATGTGACGGTACATGATACAGCGAACAGCTCGAAGGGGGCGGATGCGCTTTCTCATGCCAAATATTTAAAAGGAGGTGCCGCCGCAGCACTGCCCGTCTCCTGGCATTTTACCGTGGATGATACGAGGGTGGTGCAGCATTTGCCTGTGAACGAGCATGGCTGGCATGCAGGCGATGGCAATGGGCCGGGTAACCGCAGCTCAATCGGAATCGAAATTTGTGAAAATGGCGATGGCATCCGCAGCAAGGCGGAGGCGAATGCAGCGGCGCTCATTGCCGAGCTGCTGCGCAAGCTTGGGCTGCCGATTACAGCAGTCGTCCAGCATAACCGCTGGAGCGGCAAAAACTGTCCGCATACGTTTCGGAGCCGGCCGGGCGGCTGGGAGAGCTTTTTGCAGCAAATCAAAGTGATGCTGGGCAATCTCGTGGAACCAGAACCAGAACCAGAACCGGAACTGGAAAAGCCGGAAGAGGAGGGGGAGCCAATGACAGAAGCGGAGCGCCTGCAGTTTGATGCGCTGGTGAAGCGGGTAACGGAGTTAGAAGCCAAGCACAGTATGGCGGTGCCAGCATGGGCGAAAGCAGCAGTTGCGGCTGCGGTAGCTGCTGGCGTCATCGACACGCCGGAAGGTGGGTCGCTGGACTTTTATCGTTTGCTGACGGTGCTTTATCGCAAAGGACTGCTGTAGACAGCACACAAAGCAGGCAAAGGCCAAACGCAGGGCGGAGGCGGCTCAAGCGAGCCGTCTTTCGTCATTTTCGACCCAAACGGCGAATAAACTGTTACAATGAATACTATAGTGGTAAATAGTTAGTCGGCAAAGGAGTGATGTGCAGAATGAAAAAAGGGCGGATTTTAGTCGATTTTCTAAAGCAAAGCTGGCCTTTATATGCGGTTGCCGTTCTGCTGCATGTCGCATCCAGCATCATTCAGGTGTTCTTCCCGCAGGTGCTGGGAAGGTTTACGGATGCGCTGCAAAATAACGGTTTATCAAGCGGGCTTATTCAAAAATACAGCCTGCTGCTGCTCGCCATTGGCGCGAGCTACGTTGTGCTGGCTTGCGCTGCGCAATTTCTCATCATGTACATTGGCAGACGCTTTGAGCGATTGACGCGCGGCAAGCTGTTTATGCATTTTACAGGACTCAGTGAACGTTTTTATTCGAAAAATGGCGTCGGCAAGCTGCTGAGCTATGTCGTCAATGACGTCACTGGAGTGAGGGAGTCGATCTCGATGGGCGTCAATCAGACGGCCAGTGCGGTGACGCTGTTTTTCGCCGTCGTGACGATGATGCTTTACAGCGGCATCCCGCTGTTTTTGCTAGCCTCGTCCATTGTGCCGCTGCTGCTGATCCCGTTCATTGTAACGAGATTCGGTCCTGTCATTATGCAGCGCTCCAAAAAGGTGCAGGCCTCGCTCGCCACGATGACGGAATCAGCGGAGGAGCAGTTCGGGGGCATACGCGTCACCAAGAAGTTTGCTGTTGAATCGGTCATGAATGAGCGTTTTTTCACAACGGTGGATCAAATCAAGGACAACCAGCTTCGTCTGGTCCGGGTATCATCGATTTTTCAGGCAATCATTCCATTTCTCGGCGCGTTATCTTTAATTATAGCAATTTCGTTAGGCGGCTACTTAACGGTGAACGGCGAGCTGTCGCTGGGGCATTTTGTGGCATTGACGCTTTACATACGGATGCTCATGAACCCGCTTCAGCAGATTGGCACCGTTATTAATACGATGCAGCGTTCCCGCGCTTCACTGGAGAGGCTGAACGAGCTGCTGTCAGAGACGCCGGACATTCAGGAAAGCAAGGCTGCCGCTTCGCTTGATTTGCAGGGCAAGAGCATTCATGTTGAGGGACTGTCTTTTACTTATCCGGGGGCTCGCGGAGCTGCGCTGCGGGATATTCGGCTGGATATTCGTCCGGGTATGACGATTGGCATCGTAGGGGCGACAGGCAGCGGCAAGACAACGCTGATGAAGCTGCTCCTGCGCACCTATGAGGCGCCGAGAGGCACCATTCGTTTTGCTGAGACGGATATTCGCGACATTACGCTGGAGAGCCTGCGCAGCCAAATTGGCTATGTGCCGCAGGATGGTTTTCTATTCAGCACCTCTATTCGCGATAATATTGCTTTTTCGGATCGGGGGCGAGAAATGGACGCTGTTGAGGAATCAGCAAAGCAGGCTCAAATTTTTGAAAATATAATGGCGTTTCCCGAGCAGTTCGAGACGAAGCTCGGAGAACGGGGCGTGACGCTGTCAGGCGGACAGCGCCAGCGAACGAGTCTTGCGAGAGGCTTCATTAAGCAGGCTCCGCTTATGATTTTGGATGACAGTGTAAGCGCAGTCGATGCTGTAACCGAGACGGAAATTATGAATACGGTACGCAGGATGCGCAAAGGAAAAACGACGATTATTGTGGCCCATCGCATTAGTGCGATCAAGCATGCCGATCAAATAATCGTCATGAAGGGCGGGACGATAGCGCAGCAGGGAACCCATGCCGAGCTGTCGGCGAAGCCGGGCTTATACGCATCGCTGTGTGCGATTCAGGAAGAGGGGGAAGCAGATGGCTAATTCCATTCGCAATTGGGAGGCTGACCAGAGGGCTGAGCGGCAAACGGGCGAAAACCAGCCGAAGCCGGATATAAAATATGTGTCGGCATTCCGGGCGCTGTCTTCCTTTGCTAAACCCCATAAATGGAGCTTTGCGCTGATCTTCTTCTGTACGCTGCTGGCTATAGCTGCAGAGTTGCTCCAACCTTATCTGGTGAAAGTGATAATTGATGATCATCTGATGGCGGGCAAGGGAGAGTATCGTGCCATTATCGGCATAGGAGCTTTGTATCTGGGCTTAGCAGCAATGAGCCTGCTGTTCACTTATTTGCAGAACAATATGCTGCAATACACAGGGCAAAGCATTGTGGCGAAAGTCCGCAAGCAGCTGTTCGAGCATATTTCCAAGCTGTCGATGTCGTATTTTGACCGCACCTCAAGCGGGAGCTTGATTACCCACGTATCCAGCGATACAGAATCGCTGAATCAGCTGTTCAGCCAAGTGCTTATGAGTGTGCTGCGCGATGGCATGACGCTGGTGTTCATTATATTTTTGATGTTCCAGCTGGATGCACAGCTTGCGCTTTACTGCTTGCTTCTGCTGCCGATTATCGCGGGCATCGCCATTGGTTTTCGTTCTTATATGCGCCGGACCTATCAGCGTGCGCGCACGCAGCTCTCCCGGCTCATAGCTTTTACTGCTGAAAATTTAGCAGGCATGAATCTGATTCAGGTTTTTCATCAGGAGAAGGAGCAGCAGCGGGAGTTTACGGCGCGCAATGAAGACTATTTTCGGGCTAATATGAAGGAAGTGAAGACGCAGGTATGGTTTCGCTGCTCCTTTGATATATTAAGCAATCTGTCAATTGCTTTCGTTACGTGGCTTGGCGGCATGGCGGTGCTGAACAAGCAAATGGATTTCGGCGTGCTTTACGCGTTTATTACGTATATCCGTCTGTTTTTCCAGCCGCTTAATACGATTACGCAGCAGTGGAACACGCTGCAATCGGCGACGGTTGCGGTTACCCGCATCTGGGGCATATTTGCGCTTAAGCCGGAGGTGGAGAACCAGGCGAAGCCGCATGCGCTTGCGAAAGCGCACGTACGTGGCGATATCGAATTTGACCATGTTGTATTTGGTTATGGGCAGCGGCCTCCTGTCATTCAGGGCTTATCGCTGCGTATCCGGGCAGGGGAGCGAATTGGCATCGTCGGCACGACTGGTGCAGGTAAAAGCTCGCTGATCAGCCTGCTCTGCCGTTTCTATGATGTTCGCTCTGGCGGCGTGCGAATCGACGGCACGGACGTACGCGATATGGAGCAAGCGCAGCTGCACCGCATCGTTGGCCTCGTGCAGCAGGAGCCGTATCTTTATTCGGGCAGTGTGCTGGATAATGTGCGGCTGTTCGATACAGATATTGATGAGGATACGGTTATCGAAGCATGCCGCCTGGTTGGAGCGGATGCAATTATTCAGCGCATGAGCGATGGCTATAATACGCGGCTGTCCGAGCGGGGAAGCGGCTTGTCCGCCGGTGAGCGGCAGTTGATTTCTTTTGCCCGAATTATCGTATTTCAGCCCAAAATTCTCATTCTCGACGAAGCGACGGCGAATCTTGATTCGTACAGCGAGCAGCTGCTGGAGCAGGCGCTTGCGATCGTATCGAAGGGGCGGACGACGATTATTATCGCCCACCGCCTTTCTACAGTAATGAAGGCCGATCGCATTATTGTCATGCGCAAGGGCGAAATTGCCGAGCAGGGCACGCATGCAGAGCTGGTGAGACGGCATGGCTATTATGAAGAGCTGTATCGCCATTCGCGGGGAAAAGTATTCGCTTGAGCTGATTAAATCGTTCGGAAAATGGGTATGAATAGCAGGTATGTGTTTTGTGCGGAAAAAGTAAAAAACTAGCAATGGACTATGGGATTTTTGTCATTTTATATTAGATTTGATATAGTTAATAGTATCAAGCTAAGGAGGGATCTCTTTGAGTATTGATCTAAGGAAGCAAGCGGAAGACCATTTAATTGATTTGAAGAAGAAAGCAACGATTTCCTTAACTAAGCGGGGGCTGAATGGGCAGGTTGCCCGAGTAGCAGCCGTGTTCGATATTTCCGGCTCAATGACTAATTTGTACAGAAGCGGCATTATTCAAAAAACGGCGGAGCGCGCGCTTGCGCTTGCGATGAATTTTGATGATAACGGTGCGGCGGATGTATTCGCATTCGGACTGAGCAACCATGAAATTGGGGAAATATATCAAGCGAATTTTTATCAATTTGTAGAGCGGGAAATTACGAGCAAGCACAAGCTTGAGATGGGCACGCAATATGCGGGCGTCATGAAGCAGATCGCGGACTTTTATTATCCAGGGGCGCTGAAGCTTACTCGCAAGGGTGGTTTTCTCGGCTTGGGCAGCCGGACGGAATATGAAATAGATGCATCCAAAGTTAAAAATGATCCGCCCGTGTATGTCCTGTTTTTCACAGATGGGGACAACTCTGACAAAGAGGAGACGCGCGAGCTGATTCGCGGCTTGTCACGCCTGGGGATCTTCTTCCAGTTTGTCGGCATTGGCAATGAGCGCTTCTATTTCCTAGACGAGCTGGACAACCTGGATGGCCGTTATATCGACAACGCGAATTTCCTCAAGGTGAAAAACCTCGATAAAATTTCCGACGACGATTTGTATGACAGCCTGCTTGTTGAATTCCCAACATGGCTTAAGGAAGCCAAAGCCAAACAATTATTCTAAATAAATGACAGGTTAATCCAGCCTATTCTTCCCTTAATAAAATCTTTATACGATTCGCTAAAATTCTCTGAAACTTGTTGGGCACTACATCCGTAGAAAAGGTAGAATGAAAACGAAAGCCACAGATGACGAAGCTGCTTCGCCTGATGTGGGAAGGAGGTGACCTCGAACATGAGTATTAATCTGGTTAAGGGACAGAAGATCGATTTGACCAAAGGAACCTCCGGTCTTACCAAGCTTATGGTTGGTCTTGGCTGGGACCCAGCGGTGGAAGAGAAGAAAAGCTTTTTCGGAATGGGACGGAAGCAGGCGGCTAACATTGACTGTGATGCTTCGGCACTGATGCTGAATGCTAATGGAAAGCTGGCAAGCCGCGAAAGCCTCATCTGCTTCTATAATAAGCAAAGTGCCTGCAACTCGGTCATTCACTCGGGTGATAATATCACGGGTGAAGGCGATGGTGATGACGAGCAAATCGGCATCGATTTGGCGAAAGTGCCAGCCGATGTGGAGAAAATTCTAGTCGTTGTCAACATTTATGAAGCTGAAGCAAGAAAGCAGGATTTCGGCATGATCCGCTCGGCTTATATCCGGGTCTTAAATGCAAATAATATGCAAGAGCTGGTAAAGTTTAATTTGACGGATAATTATTCCGGCATGACCGCTCTGATTACAGGTGAGCTTTACCGTCACAATGGCGAATGGAAATTCAATGCCATCGGTGAAGGAGCTCAAGCGCCACATATTGATATTTTGGCGGCGCGATACAAGTAATACCCATCCCATATAAATGAAAAGAGGTCTTTGACAATGGCAATTAACTTATCCAAAGGTCAAAAAGTAGACTTGACGAAAACAAACCCAGGACTTTCCAAAATTTTGGTAGGCCTAGGCTGGGATACAAACAAATATGACGGTGGAGGCCAATTTGACCTCGACGTATCGGTATTCCTCTTGGCAGCTTCGGGTAAAGTAGAAGGCGAGAAAAACTTCGTATTCTACAACAATACATCCAATGAGAACGGTTCCGTCGTACATACAGGCGACAATCGTACCGGCGAAGGCGACGGAGACGATGAGCAAATCAAAGTCGAACTGGCAGCTGTGCCTGCAAATGTAGAAAAAATAGCTTTCGCTATTACGATCTACGATGCAGAGACGCGCAACCAGAACTTTGGTCAAGTTTCCAATGCGTACATCCGCATTGTGAACGAAGCTAGCAGTGAAGAACTGATCAAATTCGATTTGGGTGAAGATTTCTCCATCGAAACGGGCGTTGTTGTAGGCGAACTGTATCGTCACAGCGGCGAATGGAAATTCAGCGCAGTCGGCAGCGGCTATAAAGACGGCTTGGGCGGTCTGGCTCGCGACTTCGGCTTGAACTAACCTTTAAGAGCATACAAGCAGGGGCAGGTCCTCTTTTCTCGCGTGCAATGTGGCGGGAGGGGAGGGCAAGCCCCTTTACAGCTTTTTTCTAACGTTCCAACCTCTATCACTTAACTCTTCTAGAAAGCGGGGAAATCATATGTCTATTAACTTGTCTAAAGGCCAACGTATTGATCTCACAAAAACAAATCCAGGATTGACCAAAGTAGTTGTCGGTCTGGGCTGGGATACGAATAAATATGCAGGCGGCAGCGAATTTGACCTTGACGCTTCTGCATTTTTGCTCCATGCTGATGGAAAGGCCAAGGGAGCCGAAGATTTTATTTTCTACAATAATAGAGAAACATACGGCGGGGCTGTGCTGCATACTGGCGACAACCGTACTGGCGAAGGTGAAGGGGACGATGAGCAAGTCGTTATCGACTTCAGCAAAGTTCCAGCACATATCGTGCGTATCGGCATTACAGTTACGATTCATGATGCTCCTGTGCGCCAACAAAACTTCGGTCAAGTGAGCAGCGCTTTCGTACGAGTAGTTAATGAGGCGAATAACAATGAAGTGCTTCGTTTTGACCTTGGTGAAGAATTTTCGACGGAAACGGCAGTTGTATTCTGCGAATTTTACCGCCATGAGAACGATTGGAAATTCCAGGCGATTGGAAGTGGCTTCGCTGGCGGTCTAGCCGATCTTTGCCGTAATTACGGCCTAGAGGTATGACGGTAGCGCTCGTAAAGGGGCAGAAAGCTGATGTAACCAAGTCTAATCCGGGTTTGACCCGGATTACGGCTGCCCTGGGATGGTCAGCCCCTTCCTCCTTCGAAATCGATACTTCCGCGTTTTTGCTAGCTGCAGGCGGAAAGGTGCGAAGCGACAATGATTTGCTGTTTTACGGCAATCCATCAAATGCTTTTTTATCGTATGTCGAATCGCCGGGTGGCAATGACCGCAAGCAGTTCAAGATCGATCTTTCCCGTACCGATGCTGCGATTGAGAAAATTGCAATTACGTTGACGATTTACGATGGCGATAAACGGAATCAGCAGTTTAGCGGAGTAGCCGGCCTATACATACGCTTCCTGAATGAAAGTACGGGCCAGGAGATTATTCGTTATGACCTGCGTGAGCCGTTTTCGGTGGAAAATGCAATTGTCATCGGTGAGCTATACAGGTACAATCAGGAGTGGAAATTTAATGCGATAGGGGCCGGATATTCCGGCGGACTGAAAGACTTATGCGGAAGCTATGGCATTGAGGTAAAGGAAGAGCCCAAAGCTCCTGCTGCGCCAACTCCTCCTCCTGCGCCGCCAGTACCACCTGCACCGCAGACGTCTTCTGCACCACGAAATCCGCTTATTCCGCCAGCGCCTCCTAAGCCACAGGAGACGCAAGGCTCGCGTATCGTTATTCCACCAAGGCCTGGCTCTACGCCTGCCCCTGCACCATCTGCTCCTGCTGCTTCGCAGCAGCCGACTTCAGAAGCGACGAAAATCAATTTTTCTAAAATTGAGCTGAAAAAGAAGGGCGACGTCATTAATCTGACGAAGCAAAGCGGCGGTTTGGGTGAAATTTTGGTAAACCTCAATTGGAACCAAAAGGCCGGCAGCGGATTGTTCAAACGTACGGGCATTGATCTTGACCTCGCTTGCATGTATGAGTTGAAAGATGGCAGCAAGGGCGTGATTCAGGCGCTTGGCAACAGCTTCGGTTCCCTGAACAGAGCGCCATACGTCATGCTGGATGGCGATGATCGGACAGGCTCAGTAACGACGGGTGAAAATATCCGGATTAACGGAGAGAAAATTAAGGAAATCAAACGCTTGCTCATTTTCACCTTTATTTACAAAGGGGTGACGCGCTGGTCTGAGGCTGACGGAGTCGTCACGCTTAGCCAGCAAGGCGGCCCGGATATTATCGTTAAGCTGGATGAATACGATAATGGACAGGCGATGTGTGCCATTGCGATGATTACGAATGTGAACAATGAAACGTTCAGCATTGAGCGGATTGTTCGGTATTTTGAAGGACATCGGAAGCTTGATAGTGCTTTCGATTGGGGTCTCAGCTGGGTTGCAGGAAGCAAATAAAATGGAGGTTAGAATGAAGTGGACTGGCTATCGAATTTTTTCAAAAGCATAGTGGAGAACTACGGGCATTTCTTTGATTGGAATGCAGTAGTAACTACCCTCTCCGACCCTGTCAGCTGGGGAATTATTGGAACACTGATTATATTGGAAGGACTTTTGTCCGCCGATAATGCGCTCGTGCTTGCGGTTATGGTTAAGCATTTACCGAAGGAACAGCAGAAGAGAGCTTTGTTTTACGGTATTTTGGGCGCTTATATTTTCAGGTTTCTGGCGATTGGCTTTGGTACGTATTTGGTTACGTTCACAGCCGTCAAATTCCTAGGCGCAGCTTATCTCTTGTACATCGCTTATAAAGGATTGTTCAAGGGCGGCGGCGAAGACAGTGTTGAAAACAAAGGGCAATCGTTCTGGAGAACGGTTATCGCTGTAGAATTAATGGATATTGCATTCAGTATCGATAGCGTTATCGCGGCATTTGGCGTCAGCAAGGAAGTATGGGTATTGTTCCTTGGCGGTATTCTTGGCGTTCTGATGATGCGCGGCGTGGCCCAAGTATTCCTCAAGCTGATTGAGAAAATTCCTGAGCTGGAAAAAACGGCATTTTTCCTCATTGCGTTAATCGCAGTTAAGATGATTTTGGGGGCCTTCCATATCGAAATCCCTCATCTCTACTTCTTCGCCCTAATTGGTATTCTGTTTGGGGGTACAATCGTACTAAGCCTGATGAGACAAAAGAAGGGTACTTCAAACAGCAACTAGACCATGTTTAAATAGCGGTTTATGCGGGTAATGATCCCTTAATCCCTCCTGGTTAAAGGGGGGATTATTTTTTTTATGAGTAGATCGCGTATTTGGCGATCGGGGCCGAGTAATTGGAACAGTGTCGATTACTGGAATGAATCAGGAGGAAACCGGAATGCGATACTTTGATTATTTTACCTGGGAGGAAGAAGAAGCGGTTTTCTTCTCGGCACCTACCCCATTCGATCATACGACGGAGCGGGAGCTTCTCGCTTATGCCGTCGGAGCTGCTTTGTATTGTCCGGCTACCCGCCAAACGATTTCCGAAGATATTTTAAACCGCAAGCATGAAGGTTTGACGACGATGGTCATTGACCTGGAGGATGCGGTTGGCGACCATTTGGTGGAAATGGCAGAGGAATCTCTGCTGCAGCAGATTTTCCGGTTATCCTCATTTTTGAAAATAGGCTCGTTATCGCGTGATCATCTTCCTCTCCTGTTCATTCGCATTCGCAGCGCGCAGCAGCTTGCCCGCATTATCGAGCGGCTGGAAGAAAAGATTAGCCTGATTACCGGCTTTATTTTTCCTAAATTTACGGCAGCAAACGGTGAAGCTTATTTTAGTCAAATTGCGGATTTTAACTCTCAGCAGAGCGAGGGGGCACCCGTGCTTTATGGGCTGCCTATACTAGAGACGCCTGCTATTATTTATCGAGAGTCTCGCATGGAGGAATTGCTGGCGATTAAGCAGCTTCTGGATCGTTATCAGCGTTATGTACTCAACGTCCGTATTGGAGCAACAGACTTCTCCAGCTTGTTTGGGCTGCGTCGCAGCAAAACGATGACGATATACGATATTTTGCCTGTTCGCGATTGTATGGCGGATATTATCAATATATTTGGACGAATGGATTCCTCTTATGTTATCTCGGGACCGGTATGGGAATATTTCTCAAGCAGCAAGCAGGCGCCTGTTCCTTCGCTGTTTCCTTTGCAGCCGGAGCAGCTGTCTGGAAGAGGCGAGCGTTGGCCTTTACGGCATTCGGCGGCACCGGAAACGGATGGTTTGCTGCGTGAGGTCATGATGGACAAGGAAAACGGCATTATTGGCAAAACCATTATTCACCCGTCGCATATTCGGCCGGTGCAATCCCTCTATGCAGTTACGTATGAGGAATATATTGATGCGCAAAGCATTATTGCTAGCCATAATGGCTATATCGGCGTACTCAAGAGCGATTATGCCAATAAAATGAATGAAGTGAAACCCCATATGAATTGGGCTAATCGAGTCATTGCAAGATCAAAAATATACGGGGTGCTGCATGAAGAACAACATTTTATCGCCTTACTCGCAAGCCAGGAGCAAGCATACGTATAACATTGTAGATGATCTTAAGGTTACGGTAACGGTGACAGCAAACCCATTCGGATTATCGCCGGATACGCTGTTTGCTATGGCAGCGCGGATGAACAAGAAGCGGGCCTTTCTGTTTGTCAGCAAAGTGCTGGGCAAGCATCTGCCTGTTAATCCTTATACTTCGCTGCTAAGCGGCGCGGCTTTGTCTCTGCTGCTTTATAAAAGGTACGCCCAGGATGAGCAGCAGCATATTTTGGCTAATGAACTGCTTGATGCTGCCATCGAAGGTTTGACTAGACCGGAGCGGTCTGAGCAGGTTTATCATCAAGTGATTGACGCAAAGCTTAAGCTGCCTGAACAGGCGCTGTTCATCGGTTTTGCTGAAACAGCAACTGCGCTTGGTCACAGCATGTTTCGCGTGTTCGGTGCGGATTGTACTTATCTTCACACGACCAGGGAGCAGATTCCGGCGATGGAATCGCTCATTAGCTTTGAAGAGGAGCATTCCCACGCGGTGGCACATCGCTGCTACGCCTTGGATGCTGCCTTTTTTAACGGTAACGAGCCGATCGTTCTCGTCGATGATGAGCTCACGACTGGTAAAACAGCCTTGAATATAATACGGGATATCCAAAGGCAATTTCCCCGTCAACAATATATAGTAGCGTCACTGCTCGATTGGAGAACAGAAGCGGATGAGCAGCGTTTTGTGGAAGCCGCACAGGAGCTTGGCGTATCGATTGAAGTATTGTCGCTAATGAAGGGCGCTATCGAGGCGAAAGGAAGCTCACCCGAGCAGGTAGCGGCCAGTGCGCAGACGCAGGCTGAGACGCCAGCAAGCGGTCGCCTGAATAAAGTGTATTTGGACGAGCTGTTCGAGCTTGCGTCCTACAGCTCGGTTGATTCAGCGGGAGTGGTGAATGCCTCGCCTTATGTGGCAGGAACGGGACGCTTCGGCATTCAGTCTAGCGATAATGGAACGCTTGATGCAAGCATTGCAGAGACTGGGGCTCAGCTAAGAAGCATGCGGGTGGGCGAGCGCACATTATGTCTGGGTACGGGCGAGTTTATGTATATACCGATGCGAATAGCGGCGGAGCTGGGGCAAGGTGTATTTTTCCATTCAACGACGAGAAGCCCGGTTCATCCGATTGACAAGCCTGATTATGCGATTAAGTCGGGACAAGCGTTTCCATCACCGGAAGATGAGCAGGTGCGGAACTTTTTTTATAATGTCGGTGTCTCGCAATACGACGATTGTTTTATTTTTGCAGAGCGCGATTGGTCAGAGGAACGTTTTGCTCCTTTACTGTCGGCGCTGCATACATGCGGATTTGGGCAAATCAACGTCATTATTTGCGGTCCATCAAAGGGCAGTCACAAGGAGGAAATGGCATGAGCAGAAGCTTGCTTGAACAACGGTTGCAAAAACCGATTGGAGCTCCGAAGCCACTTGGCAGTTATAAGCCTTCTGACGTCGTTTTTCTATTGAAGGATTTGAGCGATGTGCAGCTGGAGCGGGGTACGGAGGATCGTGAGGAAGCGATCCAATCCGGCGTGCATTATTCGGAAATGCTGCCCGTCGAATATCAGCCAACACCGGAATACATTCGGTTGTTTCACCAGACATTGACGGAGTCTGCGCAGCGGGTAGCACTTGCTGCTGGCATCGTTGCCGAACAGGTAGTAGCGCGCAGCGGCAAGCACACGGTACTTGTTTCTTTAGCGAGAGCGGGCACGCCAATTGGCATTCTTATGAAGCGCTACATAGCAGAGACGTGCGGGCTCGATGTGCCGCATTACAGCATCTCTATTATCCGTGGCAAGGGCATTGATGAAAATGCGCTGCTCTACATTTTGCAGCAGCATGGGCCCGAAGCGAAGCTTCAATTCGTCGACGGCTGGACGGGTAAAGGAGCGATTACACAGGTGCTGATTGAAGCCTGCCGAACCTTTAAACAGAAGTATGGGATCGAGCTGGATGCGGAGCTGGCAGTACTTGCCGATCCTGCCTGCAGCTCAAGTATATTCGGTACCCGCGAGGATTTCCTCATTCCGAGTGCTTGCCTTAATTCTACCGTGTCTGGGCTGATGAGCCGCACGGTATTGCGGGGCGATATTATTGGGCCGGATGATTTTCACGGAGCGAAGTTTTATAAGGAATGGATGAAGGATGACCTATCGAATCATTTTATCGATACGGTATCCGCCTATTTCAGCCAAATATCGCAGCAGGCAAAGCAGGAAGCTGTAAAGCTGATGGATGAGAAGGCAGTGGCAACCTGGCAGGGACTGAAAGATATTAAGGCTATTCAGAAGCTTTACGGCATCGAGGATATTAATTTAGTCAAGCCGGGCGTGGGGGAGACGACACGGGTGCTGCTGCGCCGGGTGCCTTGGAAAATTCTCGTTGATCGTCTGGACAACCCGGGGCTCCAGCATATTTTGCTGCTGGCAAGCGATCGCGGTGTTCCGGTAGAAGTATTTCCCGAATTGACTTATTCCTGCTGCGGCATTATTAAACCGAAAAATAAAAAGGCGGATATTGCTGCTTCCGCCGAGGAGGAAGCTGTATGATTTTCGCCAGTGATCTTGATCAGACGCTCATTTATTCCACGAGATCGATGGGGCTGGATGGTGCGGAGGGCTCAGGGCTTGTGATGCCCGCAGAAACGAAAGATGGTCAAGTGCTGTCGTATTTTTTGACGGAAATGCTTCCGCTGCTGCAAGCTATTGCGAGGGAGGTTCATTTTATACCGGTGACGACCCGGACGATGGAGCAGTACAACCGGATTGAGCTGTTCCGCGAGCATATAGCGCCAACGTATGCGGTCACAAGCAATGGCGGCAATATTTTGGTAAATGGGGTGCGTGACGAAGCATGGAGCATGCATATCCAAAAGCTTATTGCGGCTAGCGCGGCTCCAGCCGCGGAAATTCAAGCGATTTTCGATGAGGTGGCCAGTAGCGACTGGATTCACGGCGCGCGTTATTGCGACGAGCTTTTTTACGCCTACGTCATTGATCGGGAGCGGATGCCAGTAGAGCAGGTTAGCCTTGCTGTGGAACGAATTACGGCGCTAGGCTGGAAAGTATCGGTTCAAGGACGCAAAATTTATCTCGTGCCAAATGAGGTGAGCAAAAGCGCGGCGCTCTTGCATTTGAAGCAGCAGCTTGGCGCGACGGTCGTTGCTGCCTCCGGTGATTCCTTGCTCGACCAGTGTCTGCTTGATGCGGCAAGTCATGCCATTGCTCCAAGACACGGCGAGCTGTTTCGCCAAGAGCAGCGTGAGCCGGGAAACATGGCTTACACCTTTACAACGAATTCGGGCATTATGGCTTCGCAGCAAATTTTGGACTTTGTATCGACCGTCATGGCTGAGTTTAAGACAGCAGCGGCATTTGAAAGGAAGGCAAACGTATGAGCAACGTAACAAAAGTATGGTTCAACCGCTGGTTTTCAGTCGCTTATCATTATATGAATGCGATTCGCAATAATAGTGATGGTGCAGCCTTTGAGCTGTACGGCACGCATGCCGATCCGAAGCATATGTCGCTGCAAGCTTGCGATGTGGCGGAGGTTGAGCCTTCTGTCAAAGGCGAGGCTTACGTTGATTTTTGCATTGAATTCTGTTTGAGGCACAAAATAGATGTGTTCGTTCCAAGGCTGAATATGCTGGATATTGTGAAGAGCATCAAGCGTTTTGATGAAATAGGCGTTAAAGTTGTCGTTTGTCAAGATGAGGAGCTGCTCGGCAAGCTGATGGTCAAGGATCAGTTTTATGAATCGGTGAGCGAAAGCGGCATTATGGTCATTCCCGATTATCATGTCGTTTCAACGGCAGAGCAGTTTAAGACAGCCTACGACGATTTGGCTTCAAAAGGGCATCGCGTTTGCTTTAAGCCAACGGATGGCGAAGGCGGACAAGGCTTTCGCATCATTGACAATGAGCGCGACAAGCTGGCGGATTTGTTCGGCTCGGTTTCACGCGCGCTGTCGTTTGAAGAGGTGTACCACACCTTATCGACTGTTCCGCAGTTTGGCGATTTAATGGTAATGGAGCTGCTTGACGGGTTTGAATACAGTATTGATTGCCTAGCTGCGCCAAATGGCGAGCTGCTTGCTGCAGTTCCGCGCCGTAAAGCGGGCGGACGTCTGCGCCTGCTGGATCATGTGCCGGAATTAATGGAAATTGCCCAGAGGGTTTCAGAAACGTACAAAATCCCTTACAATTATAATATACAGATGAAATACAAAAATGGAGTGCCCAAGCTTCTGGAGATTAATCCGCGGATGTCTGGCGGTCTCCATGTTTCCTGTCTGAGCGGCATCAACTTTCCTTATTTGGCGGTCAAGCTGGCGCTAGGTGGAACGGTGGGCAAGCTGACGCCTGAGTATGGCGTGCTTGCCAGCCATGTTGAGCAGCCGATGCGAATGACAGCATTCGAATAGAAGCGAGTGGCACAGCAGGTTGGAGGGTGAGAGAGTGATTCAAAAACGCTCGATTATCGGAGCGGCAATCGGACTTATCATTGCCGCTGCAACAAGCTGGCTGCTGCCAGAATTTATAACGGTGCTTATCCCAGTCGCAGCTACGCTCGCGGGTGTGGTGCTCGATGAGAAGCGGCTGCTGCGCAAAACCAATATTATCGATGCGATTCCGTCTCCGGGCCGTGCTCCTTCCGAGCCTGGGCAGCTGCCAGAAGCAGCCGTGCAGCCCTCTGCCTCTAGCGGAGGCGGGGCAGCTTCACAAGCGATTAGTCCCATATTTGAGCCGGTGCTGGAGTATTTGGAAGTGCTGGAGGATATGGTGATCTCCGAAGGGCAGAAAAATACGCTGGACAATGAAATTGTAGAGAAATCCTGCTCGCTTTTTCTGCGTTTGCATCGGGTATTGCCGCTACTGTCTGAACTGAATAATGATGAAATTAATCATACGGTCAGACGGCTTGTGCTCAAGGAGCTAAACAGCGTCATTAATCCTTTCTTAAGGCTGAGCGGCGACGCCAAGACGAAGAACCGCAGAATTTTGTTAAATGGTTTGCGGGATATTAATACAAAAATTTCGGAAATTGTTGCAACGATTGAACACAAGGATTTGATGGAGCTGCAAACCAAGGCGGAGGTCATTCACAAACGCTATAACTACTCGGAGTTTTAATGGCGTGTCAGATTGAAAATCCGTGGGGAGGGAACTTAAGTGTCCATACAAACGATTCAATTGAAAAAAGAAGACGAGCAGAAGGCCGTCCAGGAAGCGGCCGTTATTATTCAGAAGGTAGCACAGGCCGATACGCTGTCGCTAGATGGCTTGATGGACGAGATGGGTAAGCTGGGCGCCAAGACGCAGGAACGCGCAGGAGCAACGCTGAAGCAGCTGGAGCGTCCGGTTGCCACCCTTATGTCGGGCGGGTCAAGCCAAGTATCGAATCTGATTTTGTCGCTGCGTAATGAATGCGAATCTTTGCAGCAAAGTAAAAACGTTGGCTTCATTGGCAAGCTGATACGCAAGTCGCCTGTGAAAAATTACGTTTATAAATATCAGTCCGTAAGGACGAATATTGATGCCATTGTGCAAGGGCTGCGTGACGGCAAGGATGGCCTTGAAGAGAGCATTGTAAATATGCGCACGCTCAAGCGCAGCTCGCTTGAGGAAATTTATTCGCTGCAAGAGAAGATCGCCATGGGCAACAAGCTCAAGGAGTTATTCGAAACAGAAATTGCCAAGCTGGAAAATGAGCAGCGCAAAACGTATCTGGAGCGCGGATTGCGTAAAGTCGTCACCCGCATCCAGTCGATGACCGAGGATATATTGCTGTTCAATCAGGCGGTTGCCGCGACGGATATCGTCAATGACAACAGCGACAAGCTCATTGATGCGGTCAACAACAGCATTTATAAAGCGTCTAATCTAATTACGGTGTCGGCGATGATTACGCTCGCTATCGAGGATCAGTTAAAAATCGCCAATGCAGTAGAGAGTGTAAACAGCACGATTGAAGACCAGTTCAAGCGCAATGCAGAGCTGCTCAAAACGTCAACGGAAAAGTCAGCGGAGCTGCTCAAAAAGCCAGCGATGTCGCTCGAGGCTGTCAATACGGCGATTGCCGATCTGATTACAGCGCTCGATACATCGGAGAAATCCAACCGCGACATTATCGCGACCTGCAAAACGCATACGGAGAAGCTGGCGCAAATTAACCAGAATATGTCGAAGCGTTTAGGCTTGGAGACTGGTGGACAACCGCAATCGGCCATTACCAGTGGAGCTGCTGGTGGAAACGAAATAGACAGGCTGCTCAGCTAATAATAGCAGGAGGCTCGTTCTATTTTAAAATATAGGAAAGCATAGGCAACAATACTCATAGATGGCGCCACTCATTCATAGGCTTAACAAAAGCGATGGAATGAGAGGATGGTTGTCTTTGATTGCAGTAGGCACGCTCGGCTTATTGATTGTAACGTTGATTATCGTTGCTAGCAGCGAACGGGTAGAGGCAATTATTGAGCAGCATAACCAATTATAAGCGTGGGCAGGGCCGTATTTTCTGTAATTTAAGAAGATGCGGCCATTGTTATATTTGCGAAATATAAGGATGGTTATGTTTAAAATATAGGAAAGCATATGATTTCGCCATCCTTTCTCTATATTTCTCGGACTGAAACGTGCCGCGCCGCCAAAGGACGGCGACAGCCGTTTCACCTTGGCTAAGAGAATAGAGTCGAAATTTATATAATATTAGCGTATTGGCGGATCATTTGGTAAAATTGACTTATCGGAAGATTTCGGGCCTGCTGCTCGTATGGAGGGAACGATAATGTTGGATTTTTCATTTGAGATGCTGGATGAACATACAATAAACGTAGAATACGTTTTTGGCAGCGAGAAATTTATATTTAATTTATTTTATTCGAATGATAATTGGACCATTCATCCCTTCGATGGCATCTTACTAAAAAATCGTGATTTATGTCGCAGCGTCATGAGTGATTTGTTTCAAAACAAATCGTTCCAAATTATGCTGGCGAAAGAAAATATTATTTTATCATCGATACGTTCCTCCGTTAATCTGAATTCTTACGAGGAAGAGGAGCCTATGCCGGAGCCAGAGAGGCTGAGGGGCGAGCGTTATGGCGGTGATGGGGGCGGCGGCCGCGCCGAGCGGAGCGAGCTGGATGATTTCATCAATAGCCACACGCTGGATGAAATTTTAGAGCTGGAGCGCAGCTTCATTGAGGAGCGGACAACCCTTTTCAAATCGGTGCTTCAGAAAATGTTTATGGATGGCCTTGGGCCAGGCGACAGTGAATTTAATCAAATTCAGGAGCTTGTGAAGGCGTATAAGAGGGCGAGCGAGGACATCGCCAAAATTCGGTAATGCCAATATTAAAGTCTATTATCCTATTTAAGTTTGGAGAGAAATTATGGATGCTTCCCAGTTAGCGGTTCGGATCAAAGAGAAGGACCCGTTGGTTTTCGCGGAAATTACAAAGGTCTATTATGATAGGCTGTTTTCAACTGCTTATAGGATGCTTGGCAGCCGTCAGGAAAGCGAAGATGTCCTGCAAGAGACGTTTATTCGCCTGCTGACGAATATCGATAAGTTTGACCCTTCCAAAAACTTCACGACCTGGATTTTTCAAATTACGATTAACTTATGCATTGATACGCTTAGAAAACGCAAAACGCGCCGCAGCGTTTCTTTGGATGCGGAGCCGGATTATTTTATGTCGCAATGGCCGCTCAAGGAAACGCTGCCGAGCCTGGATAAAGGGCCGGAGCATGTGTATTTAGAGCAGGAGCTGTCTGAAGAGCTGTCCGAGGTGATGAAGGGCTTGTCCGATAAGGATCGCGAGTTGGTCGTGAAGCGATATTTTTACGATATGTCGCTGGACGAAATTAGCCAGGAAACACAGGTTCCTGTCGGCACCATAAAATCACGGTTATTTCGCGTGCGTCAGCTATTGAAGAAAAAATGGAGCATACTAAACTTACGCGGTGCTTCCTTGAATTTTCTTAGCAGTATGATGATGGGCGGGCCACTTTTCTAAAAGCGTGGTGGCAACGCCGCCTACGCCCAGAGGCAGTACGAATGATCGGAGGAGTAAATTGAAATGAGACATGAAATTTTATACCGCGGCGCTTTTCCATTATTGAAGGTGCAGTTGGAGCGCGGCGAGACGATTAAAGCAGAGTCGGGTGCAATGGTATCGATGTCGCCAAACCTTGAGCTGAAGGGTACGCTGGATGGCGGCATTATGCGCGGCCTTGGCCGAATGCTGAGCGGCGAGAAATTTTTCTTTCAAGAGCTGTCTGCCACGCGCGGGCCAGGTGAAGCGCTGCTTGCTTCCGCAGCGATTGGCGATATTGAATCGATTGAGCTTGATGGATCGTACAAGCTGTATGTGCAGAAGGACGGTTTCTTGGCTGGAACGCCTGGCATTGAGGTTAACACGAAGATGCAAAACCTGGCGAAAGGCTTCTTGTCGGGCGAAGGCTTCTTTATTGTTGAAATTAGCGGTAAAGGAACGGTGTTTCTTTCCTCCTACGGAACGATTCATGCGGTGCAGCTGGCCGCGGGCGAGGAAGTTATCATCGATAACGGACATCTGGTTGCATGGCCTGATTACATGGATTACCGGATCGAGAAGGCTGCTAATGGCTGGTTGTCCAGCATTACAAGTGGCGAAGGCGTTGTCTGCCGATTCCGCGGCGAAGGTGTCGTCTTGATTCAAACGAGAAATCCGAAAAGCTTTGGCGGCTGGATTAATCAGTTTATTCCAAAGTAATAAAACGAAGGTACATAGACGGATAGGCCTGAACGGGTTAAGAAAAAGCAAGGCGTTTAGCTCGGGTGGACGAGCTAGGCGCCTTGCTTTTTCTTTTTTAAAGCAGTGCTCGTATCGCTGCTTCAAGCTCCAGTGGCTGCACAGTCGGTTCAAAACGGCCAGACACTTGGCCGCTGCGATCAAGGAGAAACTTGGAAAAATTCCACTTGATTCCGTCTCCAGCGTGGAGCTCAGGGTATTTTTCACTTAAAAATTGATCCAGCCACTTGCCGTTTGGGGTTAGCGTATCGAAACCGCGAAATGGAGCTTCGCTCACCAAATAGTGAAACAAAGGATGAGCGGTTTCTCCGCGAACATCCAACTTGCTGAGCAGAGGGAAAGTGACGCCAAAGCTTTGTTCGCAATAGGCTTTTACTTCAGCGTCGCTGCCTGGTTCTTTGTCGTTAAATTGATTGCAGGGGAAAGCCAATATCTCAAATCCCTGGTGGTGATGAGTTTCGTAAAGCTGCTGCAGCGCGGCAAATTGGCTGGAATAACCGCATTGACTAGCCGTATTAACAATTAGCACAACCTTTCCCTGATAGGCTGACCAATCCAGCCATTCGCCGGTCATCGTTTTTACTTGAAAGTCATAGATGGACAAGTTGCTCGCTCCCTTCGGCGCTATACAACCCATCATAGGACAATTTTAATTATTGGTCTAATATATAATGGAGATAAAGGTTATAGTTTTCACCTATGTTGATCAGCCATGCTGGGCGAGTCTTGATTTGCGATAGTCGGCGGGGGTGACGCCGAAGCTCTTCTTGAACATGCGATGGAAATAGGAGCTGCTCGTATAGCCGCTCTTGTCTGCAATATCGACGACGGACCAATCTGTATTTTCCAAATAATCCTTAGCATGCTCGAGCCGCACCTGATTAATGACGTCGACGACAGCGGTCAGCGTCTGCTGCTTGTAAACCCGGCTAATGTAGATGGAGGACATATCTAGCTCCTCGGCGATCCAATTCAAGCATAGATTGGAGCTCGCGAAGTCGCGCTCAATCAGCTCATTGATTTTACGAATGAGATCGCTTTGCTTGAGCGTGCGCTTCTCCATCAGCCTTGCTTGAATATCATCAAATAAAGCGAAAAATAAGGCGTTCATTTCCTCCACCGTCTCGAATTTATCGAGGGAAGGCGTATTCGTATTCAGCCCAGTTTCGACCTCGAGGCTGTTATTTTTATGAATCGTGTACAAAATCGTATTGACCGTCATCGTTAAATGCGAGATGGCGAGCTGCACGACGTGAATCGGATATTCAGCCGTTTCCTCTACAATAGAGGCGAAAATCTGCTTCGCATCGACATTTTTGGAAGCCATCAATGCATCGGTCAGCTTCTTCTCCTTATCTACGGGGAATTTATATTCCTTCGCTTTGAGCTCCATAATATTTTGCGAATAGATTAAGCAGCCCTGCCCATAAAATAAGCGGTGAAGCGAAGCCTCCTTCACCTGTTTATAGAGAGAGGCAAGCTGCTGAGGCTGGTGCGCCTCCGGGCTGTACGTCATAGAAATGCCAATTCGCAAATATTCCAGGCTGGATTGCTGAATTTGCAGCAGCATCGTCCGCAGCAGCTCATCATCAGGCTGTTCCGTCGATTCGAGGCGGCCCAGCATCAGCACAACGCTGTCTTCGTTCATATCCACCGTTTCGACGCGGTAATGCTTCAGCCCAATTTCCCAGCTAATGTTCATAATCGCGAATTTATAAGCGAGCAAATCATTGCCTCGCGTTTCCCTGAGCGCTTCCAAATCATCAATTTTAATTAATACAACGCGGTAATGGTTCGTAAAATCAAACGTAATGCCGCTTTGCTCCAGCTTGTCGAGCTGGGTCTTGGTCTGCAATTGCTGCGCGCCTTCCAGCAGATTGCGTAAAATATTTTGTCTAACCGTATAGGAGCTGTTGCGCCGTTCGGTCTCAAGCATATTCATTTTGTCCATAATATGATGAATCGGACGGTAGAGCAAACGTGACAGCAGCCAGGAAATAAGCAGGCCGATGGCGAGAATGGCGGCCGCAATGGCAAGCGTCGTATTGCGAATGGCACTTACTTTTCCGGTGATTTCGCCATAAGGCGTGACACGAACATATTGCCATTCGAGCGCATCCGAGGATGTATAGGAAATGAGCGATTTTTGACCGTCAAATCGCGCCACAACATAGCCCGGCTGCTGCTGTCCATAAATTTGTGATGAAAGCATGTCATTATCCTGCTTGCTCAGCGATTTAGGGGCAAGCGTATCACGCGAAAGCATGCGCTGGCGATCATCGATAATAAAGGATTTACCGAGTGATTCGCTTGCCACGGTTCCAATATCTTTATTGATCCAAGACGATGAAATAT
The DNA here is from genome assembly GCF_059383715.1 of Paenibacillus sp. J31R34. Lineage (NCBI taxonomy): Bacteria > Bacillati > Bacillota > Bacilli > Caryophanales > Paenibacillaceae > Paenibacillus > Paenibacillus sp. J31R34. The sequence goes on along the minus strand of NZ_JBXENU010000007.1, from coordinate 373,778 downwards.
TGACGATGACCGCCGAGTTTATCGTTTGGCTTTTGCCGACCGCATCGTAGCCTAAATAAGTATATACATGATGTACGGGAGAAGGCTGGCCAGGCAATAATGGGCTGTCCGTATCCTCCGGAATATAGGAACGGGGAATCGGAGTAAATGGCTTATACGTCTGGTAATCGTCTAACGTCTGCAAAATGCCCTTATCGGAAATTTCCTCCTTGGTAAAAATCCCGCTTTGCCCGGAACGATTGGCAATGTAAAATTGATTGTTTGCTGAATTGTATACATAAATCGACTCAATAAACGGCATGGAGCTCAAGTAGTTGGTCAAATCATTCATGGCTGCCGTCACATCATAAATATTAGGCTTCGTATAAAAAAGCAGCTTGGAAATCGTAAACGTCCGATACAGCTGGAAGGTGAGCGACTGGGCGCTCTCCGTCATGCTGTTCACTTCCTGGCTGGTCTGGGTCAGACTGCTGACATCAGATAAATAGGCTTGCTTCAGATCCAGCCGTGTATAAGCAAGATAATAGAAGAAGGACGAGATGAGCAGTGTCAATACGATACATAATGTAATGCTGAGCAGAAACCTGCTGTAGAGCTTCCCGTTATTTTTCCATGCGGTGACTTTCATAGCTGTCCCTCCTCTTTTTAGTAAGCGCTTACGTTTTTTTAGTTTCTAAGTGATTTGGCTAACGTTTGCTTGTATATGCGTATATGTCAGTTTGTTCACCTGAGCTCTGGCACATCTTATGTTCATATTATAAACTTCACTCTGCCAACCGTACAATGTATTCTATGCATAAAATTGAACGCTCTTGCTTTGAACGCTGTGAACAAACCGAACTGGAGTGAACTTTTTGGCAAAACCAATACGTTCAGATGACAAACCTATTGCTTTCCTTTAGACTTTTCCTCGAATTCGCAGTGCAATATGGATAAGTCGAAGGGAAAGTGAAAAAATGATTCATTCCAAGCTTCCAAAAATATGGTATGGCGGTGACTATAATCCTGATCAATGGCCGGAGGAGATTTGGCAGGAGGATATGCGTTTATTTAAGGAGGCGGGCATTAATGTCGTAACGCTTCCGGTATTTAGCTGGGCGAAGCTGCAGCCTTCCGAGGACGTATATCACTTTGAATGGCTGGATAAGCTGCTGGATCTCATTGCTGAAAATGGGATTTACGCCTGCCTTGCCACCTCGACGGCTGCTCAGCCTGCTTGGATGTCGCGCAAGTATGAGGATATTTTGCCTGTTGATGTAGATGGACGGAAGCGGACGCATGGCTCACGTACTAATTTTTGTCCGAACAGCAAAACGTACCGCCGTTTCTCCCGTGCTCTTGCGGCGAAGCTAGCCGAGCGCTATAAAGAGCATCCCGCGCTGCTCATTTGGCATATTAACAATGAGTATGGCACACATTGCTATTGCAATCATTGCGCGGAAGCTTTCCGTGTCTGGCTGCAGGCGAAGTTCGGGACAATTGAACGCTTGAACGCAGAGTGGAACATGAGCTTCTGGGGCCATACGGTGTATGACTGGGAAGATATTGTGCCGCCGAACAATCTAAACGGCGACAACCGCAATTTTCAGCCGATGGCGCTCGATTATAAACGTTTTATGTCCGATTCCATGCTTGACTGCTACAAAGGGGAGTATGAAGAACTGAGGAGAATTACCCCGGATTTGCCGATTACGACGAATATTTGGGGGCTGTTTAACGGCCTTGATTTGCAAAAATGGGGCGATGCGATGGATGTCGTGTCCTGGGACAGCTATCCGCAAATGAATGAGCCGATGGGCAATGTGGCGATGCGCCATGATTATATGCGGGGCCTGAAGCAGGGCAAGCCGTTCATGCTGATGGAGCAGACGCCAAGCCAGCAAAACTGGCAGCCTTACAACAGCCTCAAGCGTCCAGGTGTCATGCGGCTGTGGAGCTATCAGGCGGTGGCGCATGGCGCCGACACGGTGATGTTCTTCCAGCTGCGCCGTTCGATCGGCGCTTGCGAGAAATATCATGGCGCGCTAATCGAGCATGTCGGACATGAGCATACGCGCGTATTCCGTGAGTGCGCGCAGCTTGGGCGCGAGCTTGAGGCGCTGGGCGACAAGCTGCTGGATGCAACGGTACATGCGGAAGCCGCGCTGCTGTTTGATATTGACAACTGGAATGCGGTTGAGATCACGAGCGGTCCAAGCGTGGACTTGAACTATTTGGATCAGGCGCAGCGCTATTATAAAGCTTTCTATGACCAAAACATTCAAATGGACGTCATCAGCCCGGTCAGCGACTTCTCCAAGTACAAGATCGTCGTCGCTCCCGTCATGTATATGCTGAAGCCAGGCGTAGCCGAGCGCATCGAAGCGTTCGTGCAGGCCGGCGGCACGTTTATAACGACCTTTTTCAGCGGTATCGTCAATGAAAATGATCTGGTCACGCTGGGCGGCTATCCGGGCGCCTTAAGAAAGCTGCTTGGCGTATGGGTCGAAGAAATCGACAGCTTGACGCCAGACATGCGCAATACTGTCGAAGTGGGCGAGCGTTTTGGACATATAGCAGGGGGCTCCTATGAGTGTGAGCTGCTATGCGATTTGCTTCATTTAGAAGGTGCCGAGGCGATAGGCAGCTATGGCTCTGATTTTTATGCAGGAATGCCAGCGCTAACCGTCAATCGCTATGGGAAAGGCGAAGCCTATTATGTGGCGACGGTTCCTGACCAGAAGCTGCTCAGTGGGCTGGTGCAGACGCTATGCGAGAAGCTGGGCATCAAAGCGCCGCTTCTCGCATCCTCTGGAGTCGAGCTTGCGCAGCGTCATAAAGGGGAAGAAGCTTACACCTTCGTGCTGAATCATAATCCTTTTGAATCCAAGCTTGAGCTGGGAGAAGGGGGATACACCGATTTGCTGACCAGTGAACGCTTATCTGGAGCAGTAACGATCGAACCATATGGCGTCAAGATTCTTCAAATCTCGACATAGGCCAAGTTATTATAAAAAAGCCGTTTTCCTGTTCACACCGGGAAAAGCGGCTTTTTCTCTATGTTTTTTTCACTTTGCAGCGTTAGTAGACAGCCTGTGAAAAGCTGAAAAATGCATAGAGGTGCAATTCGTTCACCTGTGTTTTCGCAGCTTTTTTCACTAATTGCCGGATGTTGCTCTAGCTGAGCGTTTTGAGCCTGCTATACACTTAGGGCACAACGAACGACGCAGCATCAGCAGTTGCCAAGAAGTTAAGCAAGTGAGCATGAGGGCAATTGCAGCTAGCGCCGTACAAATGAAAATAAGAAAAAGCAAAGCTGAAAGCTGAAAGGGGAGACATAGCCTGCATGAATACCAGAAGAGGTTTTTTTCACGAGCTGATCACCAACCGCATTTTATTTCTCATGCTGCTGCCGACGATTTTATTTTTCATCATCAATTCATACTTACCGATGGTCGGCATCTATTACGCTTTCACGAGGTTCGATTATAATACGAGCTTATTCAATAGTGAATTCGTTGGGCTGGAGAACTTCAAGTTTTTATGGCAATCCGGCATTTTAACTAAACTGACCTTAAATACGATTGGCTACAATATAGCCTTCATCGGGCTTGGCAATGTGCTTGCCATCGCGCTGGCTATTCTGCTGAGCGAGCTAAAAACAAAATGGTTCAAGAAGCTGACCCAATCGGTTATGTTTTTGCCTTATTTCGTATCGTTCGTTATCCTGAGCGTTATCGTGTACAATTTGTTCAACTATGAAAGCGGATTCTTGAACACGCTGCTCAAGCAGCTCAGCATCGAGCCGGTGGATGTATACAATACACCTTGGGTGTGGGTGCCGCTCATTATATTGTTCTATCTATGGAAAAACCTCGGTTACAGCATGGTTATCTATCTAGCTGCTATTACAGGCATCAGCGATGAATATTATGAAGCGGCCAAAATTGACGGCGCGAACATTTTTCAACGGATCTGGTACATTACGGTTCCCATGCTGAAAACGACATTCGTCGTCCTGCTGCTGTTCGCTCTCGGCAGCATAATGAAAGGACAGTTCGACTTGTTCTACCAATTAATCGGCAACAACGGCGTGCTGTATGATGCGACGGACATTCTCGATACTTATGTGTATCGCTCGCTGAAAGTTACGTTTGATATTGGGATGTCGACTGCTGCGGGTCTTTACCAATCGTTGTTCGGCTTCATTCTGATTATGACGGTCAACTATATTATTCGCAAAATCAACGACGAATACGCATTGTTCTAGGTGGGTGATGAAAAAGAGGCTGTGTTGCATGAAAAGCTTGGTTTCCGATCGCCATTACCCTTGAATTTCTTCGAATACCCCCATAAGGGGGAAATTCAAGGGTAAAAGCGAGCGCTACGCTTCTCCAACTCAACCTTTTCATTCCACTTCGCCTTTTTCATCGCCCTCCTAGGGGGAGGCAAAAGCAGCTTAGCCGCTTTGCGCTTGCGCCGTACCCTTAGTTCAAAACCAAGAACCAAGAGCCAAGAGTAAGACCAGTAACAAATACTTCACCCTTTACCGTATTTGCGTTATACGTTCGAGAGCCAGGGCAAGTGCATTTGTTTTACGCTTAAGCGAGTGCATAAGCTTGGGAGCGAAGAGATATTAAACACAAAGATGTAGACAGTTATAAGGGTCGAATCAATTGTTTTCTGCTGTATGAATTCGATCTTTGTGGTTCGTGTTTTAGAAGGAGGGTGTTGGTGAAGGGGGGGTGAGCGGAGTAAAAGGTTTGAGCTGGAGAAGCGAATGCGTTCGCTTTTGTCCGTGGAAATTTACCGCTGGCGGTATAGTTGAAAATTTCCATGGGCAATGGCGATCGTAAGCCAAACCTTTTGCGCAGCGACGAACCTACCCTCACCAAGCGCACTTATTCTAATCACCGACACAAAGAGAACATGGAGGTTACTTTATGAAAATCAAAGACGACAGCTATATGCTGCTGTTCCGCATTATTGCTTTCACAGTTATTTTGCTCACGTCAATCGCTTGCCTGTTTCCGTTTCTGCTCATTGTCTCAGCTTCGTTCACCCAGAACGAATCGATTCTCCGCGACGGGTATCATTTGATCCCGCAGGTGTTTTCACTCGAAGGCTACAAAACGGTACTGCGATTCCCGCAGCAGGTCATCAATGCCTACACCGTAACGATCATAACGACAGTTGTCGGTACATTTCTCGGTCTGTTTTTCATTACGATGGCCGGTTACGTTCTGCAGCGCAGAGATTTTAAATATCGGAATTTTTTCTCCTTCTTTATTTATTTCACGACGCTGTTCGGGGGCGGCCTTGTGCCGTGGTACATTATGCTGACGAAATATTTGCAGCTCACCGATACGTATGCGGTGCTCATTCTTCCAGGACTTATGACGCCGTTTCTCATTATATTGATGAAAAATTTCATCCGCTCCGCTGTTCCCGATGAGGTAACGGAATCGGCTAAAATCGATGGCGCGAATGATTTTACGATCTACGCTCGCATCGTGCTGCAATTATCGATGCCAGGCATCGCAACCGTCGGCCTGTTTCTGGCGCTGGCTTACTGGAATGACTGGTTTACATCCTCACTGTTCATTAATGACACGACGATGTACCAGCTTCAATATTATCTCTACAATATCATCAATGCGATGAGCTTCCTGTCACAGATGGGAGCGGGCACAGGCGTTTCGCTTGGTGGCGACATGCCGATGGAATCGACCAAGATGGCAATGGCGATTATTGTAACCGGCCCGATTTTGTTCCTCTACCCTTTCGTTCAGCGTTATTTTGTAAAAGGCTTGACGATTGGGGCTGTAAAAGGTTAGAACTGTACCAGAGTGCATAGCGACAAGCTTGCTACTAGGGTCAGCTAACATATATAGGTTCAACTTATAAAAGGGAGGATTCACATGATGAAGAAAAAGAGCAAAGGTTTAGTCATGCTTCTCACCGTAATGCTGCTTATGAGCATGATCGCAGCTTGCAGCGGCAATGGTGGCGGAAATACGGCAGCATCCAGCAGTCCAGCAGATAGCGCAGGAGCTACCGCATCTCCGGACAATGCGCAAGCAGGCGAGAAAACGGGTATCGATACTTCCAAAAAAGTAGAATTGCAATTTTATATGCTAGGCGATGCGCCGAAGGATTTGGCTGCCATTCAAGACAAAATCAACGAAATGGCGCTTCAGGATTTGAATGCAACCGTCAAATTCAACTACACGTCATGGACCGATTGGGAGCAAAAATATAAATTGCTGCTTGGCTCCGGCCAACAGGTCGATCTGATCTTTACAGCAGAATGGACGCAATACCAGTCCTATGCGAAAAAAGGCGCGTTCCAGCCGCTCGACAAGCTGCTTCCTGTAGCTGCGCCGAAGCTGAATGAATTTGTGTCGAAAGATATGTGGGAAGCGGTTAAAATCGACAACCAAATCTTTACCGTTCCGGCAACTTACAAAGAGTATGTAACGAATGGCTTCGTATGGCGGGAGGATCTTCGTAAAAAATACAACCTTCCTGAGCCAAAGGACTTGAAAACGTATGAAGAGTATTTGGCTGGCATTAAAGCCAATGAGCCGAGCATGCGTCCAATCGCACTTGGCGCAGACGTTCGCGGCAGCCTTGTGAACCAAATTCGCGATATCGAGCATAAAGCAATTGGCGCGCTGCCTTATGGTCTTGGCGTGAACTACTTTGAGCCAGGCAACATTTATACGTACTGGGGCTCGGATGAGCAAAAAGCGGATTTGGAGCTGATTCAACGCTGGCAGAAAAACGGCTACATCCCGAAAAACGTGCTCAACATCAACGACGTTATTCAGGAGCAGCTGACAAGCGGCAAAGCAGCAACGATTTTCGGGGACAACCCAACTCGTTTTAATGATTCGGTTATTAAAGTGCAAGCGGCTCACCCGGATTGGGAGCTAAAATACTACCCATTCCCGCTTACAACAGGCATTGCAACACCAGTACATGCCATTCACAACGGCTATGCGATTCCAACAAGCAGCAAAAACGCAGAGCGTGCACTGGCATTCTATGAAAAAATGGTTACGGATAAGCGTTACAACCTGTTGACTCAATACGGTGTTGAAGGCAAAAACTATGAAGTGAAAGATGGTTACTACCAAATGATCGGCGATGCAAGCTCCAACGGCTTTGCTCGTGAAGGAATGAACGGCTGGGCATGGAGAAATCCAGAATTCATGCTGTTTGACAAAAACTATGACGGCGTAAAAGCGATCTTCGACGAGCTGGACAAAATCCAAGTTCCAGACAAATTTAACGGTTTTGCTGAAGATTACAGCACTTACCAAGCCGAGAGAGCAGCACTTGAGCAAGTGGAGAAGCAATATCTGTTCCCGCTGCAAGCTGGTCTCGTAGACAATATCGAAGAAGGCTTGAAAACATTCATGGACAAAGCGAAGCAAGCGGGACTTGAGAAAATTCAAGCTGAATACACGAAACAATGGCAAGCTTATGTAACAGAGAAAAATATTAAATAAGCGGCAAACCCGTGCCAGAGGCAGCTCTCGGTATAGGTGGAAAAGCGGCGGTGTGTCCCTGAGGGACATAACCGCCGCTTTTATTATGCAATAAGAGAGGAGATTAGGTGCGGGCACTTGTCGATGCCGCGAGGGATATGAATCAAACTGTACAATGACAGTTAAATGATGAACGGATATTCGGCCTTTTGAATCAAACGCTTACATAACGATCTATGCTACAATATATCTATAGTGATCCTTCTTATAACAGGTTTAGAGAGGATGTTAATCATTGGATAAAGTCAGAATTGGCATATTAGGCCTTGGGAATATGGGAACGGGACATGCCCGTTATTTGATTGAAGGAAGAGTAGAGGGCGCTGTGCTTGCTGCGGTGTCGGATGTGCGTTCGGAACGTTTGGAGCTGGCCGCGCAGGAGTGGGGGACAGAACTAAAGCTGTATTCGACGGCAGAGGAATTGTTCAGCTCTGGCGAGGTGGACGCGGTGCTCATTTGCACGCCGCATTATGACCATCCGCAGCAGGCGGCGGCAGCGCTGGAGTCGGGGCTGCACGTATTGATTGAGAAGCCAGCGGGCGTTTATACGAAGCAGGTTCGCGAGATGAATGAAGCGGCAGCGCGCAGTAATAAAGTATTCGGCATTATGTACAATCAACGCACGAATCCGCTGTATGCGAAGCTTCGCGATTTGATTACATCCGGGGAGCTTGGGGAAGTTCGCCGCACGAACTGGATTATTACGAACTGGTACCGCTCGCAGAGCTATTATGATTCCGGCGGCTGGCGTGCAACTTGGGCTGGCGAAGGTGGCGGCGTACTGCTGAACCAGGACCCGCATCAGCTTGATTTGTGGCAGTGGACGACAGGAATGATGCCGAAGCGCGTACGTGCTTTTTGCTCCTTTGGAAAACATCGGAACATTGAAGTAGAGAACGATGTGACGGCTTACGTGGAATATGAAAATGGAGCAACGGGTGTGTTTGTCACCTCGACCTTTGAATCACCGGGCACAAATCGTTTTGAAATTTCCGGTGAACGCGGCAAAATTGTCATTGAAAATGACAAAATGACGTTCTGGCGGCTGCGCGTGTCTGAAACCGAATTTAATGCTAACTTTAAAGGCGGCTTCGGCCAGCCGGAATGCTGGAAATTTGAAATTCCGGTCAGCGATGGCGGCAATCACATGGGCATTACTCAGGATTGGGTAAATGCGATCTTGCATGGCACGCCACTGCTTGCTCCTGGCGAAGAGGGAATTAAGGGACTGGAGCTGTCCAATGCGATGCTGCTCTCCACTTGGACGGATGGATGGGTCGATCTTCCGATTAACGAGGATTTATTTTATGAGAAGCTTCAGGAGAGAATACGCAGCTCGGATAAGAACAAAGATGTGAACAGTTATGAGACGTTGGATGTTAAAGGTACCCACTAAATACTAACGAGCAAGCGAGAGGGAGGCAATATTTTATGTCAACAGCAAATGGAATGAATTATGCCCCGAAAGGCAAGCCAAAGCCAGTAGTTAAAGAGGGAGAATTTGTATTCGCTGCTTTGTCGCTCGATCATGGACATATTTATGGCATGTGTAATGGTCTTCGGGAAGCGGGCGGCACGCTCAAGTGGGTTTATGATCCAGACCCGAAGAAGGTAGAAGCGTTTGTACGTACCTATCCTGAGGTTCGCCCGGCGGAATCGAAGCAGCAAATTTTGCAGGATGCGGAAGTGGTGCTCGTTGCAGCAGCGGCGATTACGAATTTGCGCGGCCCGCTTGGCGTCGAGGTTATGAAGCATGGCAAGCATTATTTTACCGACAAAGCGCCGTTTACGACGCTTGAGCAGCTGGCTGAGGCGCGTAAAGTAACGGCAGCTACAGGCAAAATTTATGCAGTCTATTACAGCGAGCGCCTTCATGTGGAATCCGCAGAGTTCGCTGGGCAGCTCGTGAAGGACGGAGCTGTTGGCCGCGTGCTGAATGTATTGGGGTTGGGACCGCATCGTTTGAATGCAGCGGCTAGGCCTGACTGGTTCTTCAATAAGGAGCAGTACGGCGGCATTATTTGTGATCTTGCCAGCCATCAAATTGAGCAGTTTCTGTATTTCGCCGGCTGCAAGGATGCAACGGTGCAATCCAGCAAAATAGCTAATTACAATAACAAGCAATACCCAGAGCTTGAGGACTTTGGTGACGTTACAATGATTGGCGACAACGGGGCAACGCATTATTCTCGCGTGGACTGGTTTACACCGGATGGCTTGTCTACTTGGGGAGATGGGCGGACGATTATTCTCGGCACAGAAGGCTATATCGAGCTGCGCAAGTATGTCGATTTGACGAGAGGTGGCAGCGACCATCTGTTCCTCGTGAATGGAGGCGGCGAGCAAAAAATTGATGTGAAGGACAAGGTAGGATTCCCTTATTTTGGAGCGCTTATTCTTGATTGCTTGAATGGCACGGAGCTTGCGATGACGCAGGCGCATACGTTTAAAGCGGCAGAGCTGAGCTTGCAGGCGCAATTGCAGGCTGTCCGGGTAGAGTAGGAAAGAGCAGAGGTAGCAAGGCATACAATACGGTTCGAGGAAGGGAGAAGGGTGAATCGATGATGAAATTGTCTGTATTTACGGTAGCAACACCGGAGCTGGGGCCCGAGGAGCTGGCAGCCGCGGCGCAAGAGGCAGGAATTCATGCTGTAGAATGGCGTTACAAGGAAGCTCCCGATGCGGCTGTGGCGAGCCAGGAGCCTTCTTTCTGGGGCAACAACCGCTGTACGATTTTCCCCTCAGGCGGAGATGACATGCTGGATCGCTTTGGAAAGGCTGCGGCTGATCATGGACTGACAACGCTCAGCCTGACCCCATATCTTACCGCTGGCGATTTGGAGGCTACCGAACAGGTGCTGAAAGCGGCGAAGCGGGTAGGGGCTTCCTTTATCCGGGTTGGTGTTCCGAGTTATGACCGCACAAGGCCATTCGGCGAGCTGTTCACGCTGGCACGGACGTATTTGCAGCAAACTCAGGAGCTGTGCCGGAAGTATGGCGTTAAAGGCTTAGTCGAGACCCATCATCAGACGATTGCGGCAAGCGCTTCCGCGGCTTATCGGCTATGCGAAGGGCTGGACCCGGATTGTATTGGCGTACTTTACGATCCCGGCAACATGGTTTACGAAGGCTTTGAAAACTACCGGATGGGACTAGAGCTGCTAGGTCCGTATTTGGCACATGTGCATGTGAAAAATGCGAGCTGGCAGGCTGGCCCAGAGGAAACAGATGGCAGCATAAGCTGGAAGGCAGACTGGACGGGACTAGCTAAAGGGGCAGTGCCGTGGAAGCAAATCATTGAGGATTTGCAGGCTGTCGGCTACGACGGCTATCTCGGCATTGAAGATTTTAGCAAAGAATTTGCGGAGTCTCCAGACATGCTGCGTCATTTTGTCCGCTATATTAACGGACTGCAGTCGCAAGGTTAAAATGATCGATTTCAGCTACCAAATCCAAACACCGCTTGAACCTATTTTTCACTCGCATACCTATTATGAGGTTTATTATTTTCATGAAGGAAAATGCAACTATTTGATAGGCGATCAAATTTATCATATGCAGCCGGGCGATTTGATGATTTTGTTCGGCATGACCCTGCATTGCGCCAAAATCGACCCTTCGGTTCCTTATGTGCGATCGATTGTCCATTTCGAGCCTTCGCTGCTGCGCCCGCTGCTGGAGCTGCCGCAGGCGCTTAATGTCATGGAGCCGTTTGAGGAGCTGCGCAACCACCGCCTGCGGCTCAGAGGCGAGCATAAGGAAGAGGCTGAGCGGCTTCTGGCTCAAATGCATGTGCATCAGCAGCGGGGCGATGCGATAGGCAGCAACCGCCTGCTGCTTGCCTTTGTTGATCTATTGTATTTTATTTTTGGTTTATGCGAGCAGCCGCTGAGGGAACGGCAAGAGTTTTCTACGGATAAGGAGCAGACGGTGCAGCGTATCATTTCCTTGCTGGAGCACAGCTATACAGACGATTTGCATATGGAGCAGCTGGAAGAAAGGCTTCATCTAAGCAAGTCATATATCGCTAGGCTGTTTAAGGATGTGACGGGTGTAACGGTGTTTCACTATGTGTATCGAAGGCGGATCAATGAGGCGAAAATCATCTTTTTGATGGAGCCGTCCGTCACGGTTACAGAAGCTTGCTATCGCCTTGGTTTTAAGCATTTAGCTCATTTCAGCAGAATGTTCAAGCAGTTCGTCGGTGTATCGCCAGAGCAGTTCAAGCGGCGCGAGACGCAAGGCTAATCGTGAAAATAAGGGGAATGATTAGGGTGAAGCTGGAACGTGGGCAGAAGCTGTTGTTCATTGGGGACTCGATTACAGATTGCGATCGGAACAAGCAGGATGGCGAGGGACTGTTCGGCGCCCTTGGCAGAGGTTACGTAGCTCAGGTGGATGCGCTGCTGCAAGCGGTATATCCAGAGCTCGGCATTCGCGTAGTAAACGTGGGAACGGGCGGCCATACGGTCCGTGATTTGAAAGCGAGATGGCAGGAGGATGTGACGGATAAAAAACCGGACGTTCTTTCGATCATGATCGGCATCAATGACGTTTGGCGCCAATATGATACGCCGTTCATTAGGGAATGGCATGTATATATTGAGGAGTACGAGCAAACGCTGCGCGAGCTCGTAGCGCAGGCGAAGCCAGTTGCCAGCAGCGGTATCGTGCTGATGACTCCTTTCTTTCTGGAAAGCAATGAGCAGGATGCGATGCGCCGCACGATGGACGAATATGGTGCTGTTGTGCGCCGAATTGCAGATGAAACGGGCTGTCTGTTCATTGATACACAGGCGGCATTTAATAAAGTGCTGGCCCATCTGTATTCCGCTACCTTGGCGTGGGATCGCATACATCCGACGGCAGCAGGCCATGCGGTGCTGGCGAGAGCTTTTTTGCAGGCAATGGATTTCGATTGGACGAAATAAAATGGGCTGAAGCCTAGAAGCTTATCCGCTGCGGATAAGCTTCTTTTGATTTTAATGCTGCATAAGTCGTCCATGCGAGAGTTTTAAAAAAAGTAGTCGATGGAAGTAAAGCAATAAACATATTGCCAAAACTAATACCATTAGTTATTATAAAACTAACGACATTAGTTTTGGCGCAGCCAGCGCAAAATACCGAGGAGTGATGCATTGTGAGAATGACTAGACACCAGCATATCTATCAGTTGACCTACTTGCCCCATGTATTTCCTGTAAATTGCTATTTGATCGAAGAAGAGGACGGCTTGACGCTGATTGATGCAGCACTGCCGAATAATGCCGAAGCGATTATGCAGGCAGCACACAAGCTCGGCAAGCCGATTGTGCGAATCGTACTGACGCATGCGCATGATGATCATATCGGCGCGTTGGATAAGCTCAAAGCACAGCTGCCAGAGGCAATTGTAGCGATATCGGTGAGAGATGCGCGATTGCTGCGTGGAGACCGTTCATTGGAGCCAGGTGAGCCGATTACCCCAATTAAAGGTGGTGTGCCGAAAAATGTAGCAACGAAGCCGGATCTGCTTCTGCAAGGCGGTGATCGTATCGGCTCACTGCTGGCGGTTGCAGCACCGGGACATACGCCGGGCTCCATGGCCTTCCTCGATACTAGGGGTGGAGAGCTGATTGCTGGCGATGCTTTTCAACGGCGTGGCGGCCTTGCGGTCAGCGGACAAGTTCGGCCGTTGTTTCCATTTCCGGCATGGGCAACCTGGAATAAGCAGCAGTCGCTGCTTAGCGCTCAGCGCTTGCTTGCGCTGAAACCGTCTTTGCTGGCAGTTGGACATGGCAACCTGCTTGTTGATCCGGTGGCCGCAATGGAGCAGGCCATCAATGTGGCTGAACGCAAGCTCGCTGCGTCTATGGTACATTAGAGCAAATCGCACACGGATATAATGGATACTGATTTCACAACAGCAAGGAGAAGATGATATGTCGCCAAGAATAGGCTTGGATTTACCGACGATTGTTCGGACAGCCGCAGAAATTGCCAATACGCAAGGGCTCGAAGCCGTGACGATGGCATCGCTTTCGCAGAAGCTGGGCATTCGCTCTCCCTCCTTATACAACCATATAGACGGTTTGAGTGGCGTGAGGCTGGCCCTCGCGATTTATGGTTTGCGCGAAATGAACGAGCAGATGACTAAAGCGGTAGAAGGTCTGACGGGGGAAGACGCCGTTTATGAGGCGAGTAAAGCCTATATTGCTTTTGCCCGCTCGAATCCGGGTGTTTACGAGGCGACAGTTCCGTCTCAATCGCAGGATAATGCTGAATTTAAAGCAATTAGCGAGCAGCTGATCGGTCTCATTATTAATCTGCTTGACCGCTATAACTTAAAGCATGAGACGGCGATTCATATCGTCCGCGGCTGGCGCAGCCTGCTGCATGGATTTAGCTCTATCGAGCAGAAAGGAGGCTTCGGCTTGCCCTATCAATTGGATGAATCCCTGCAGCTTGTGCTGCAAACGTATTTGTCGGGTATTCGAAGCTTAAGCAAAGAAGATTAAACGTTGTCTGGGCATAAAATAGGCCGCTTCGTACGTATGATGAAAGGGAAGTATGTATGAACTATTTTTCCAGAAGGGAGAGGGCTGTCCATTACGAAGCAACAGCTGCCGCGAAGCTCGCTATTGTCTATTGGAGGAATGCTGCTTCCCCTTGTCATTCACGGCATTCATTTGCTGCTGCCACTGCTGTTGACTGGAAGTATAGCAATGGAAAGCAGCATGCATAGGCATCACGGTGAGGTGGCCAGCTCGGGAGCAGATTGGGTGGGCTTGCTGCTAAGCGGGATTACGGCTATTTCTGTCATCGTCACGATCATTTATTTGTACCGCATCTGGACCAGCAAAACCTGCAGCAAAACGAACGCATGGCTGTACACGGGCATTTCCGTTGTGTGCTTCGTGCTCATCGCCGCAACATTATAAGGCAATAGGGAAAGCTCGAAGCCAACTAGCGGCTGGAGCTTTCTCTTTTTTTGCAAAAATCTTCTGTTGCGCTTCTGGTTGAATTTTGCTCTAATGAAAGTAACGTAAATGAATGAACACTCTTCGGGAAAAGGAAGAGATTCGAAAGGAAGCAGCAGAAGATGGAAACGAAAGCCCGATTGCATAAATTTGGCATGCAAATGACTCCCCGTGTATGGTACAACGCCAAAATTGATGTGGGCGCATCCCTATTATTCAGCTTGTTTAATGTCGTGCTTAACCAGTTTTACATGCCGTTTGCGATACAGCAGGGGGCGACGAACTTTCAAGTAGGGCTATTGTCGGCTGCTCCGGCAATCGGCCTTATTTTCTCGCCGTTGTGGGCGAACTGGATCGAGAAGAGCAACAATCCGAAGCCATTTGTAATTATTCCTAATTTAATTGGCAGGCTGCTTCTGCTGCTCCCGGCGTTGTTTGCTCAACCTTCGGTGTTTGTGGCAACGGCGCTCGTTTTTCAAATTTTGATGGGCATCCAGGCTCCGGCTTATGCAGCACTAGTATCCCGCATGTATCCGCCTGATGTAAGAGGCAGGCTGATGGGCTATGTGCGAGTGGCCATGGGAGCCATTATGATTCCACTAGCCTATTTGGTTGGAAAATGGGCGGATGCGTCCGGTACGTCGTGGCCGCTCGTCTGCGCAGCAGCGGCAGGCACATTGTCTATATTGCTGTTCCAGACGCTGCGGCTGCCGAAAATTCCATTGAAAAAGTTGGTGGCTCCCGGCGCATCCGTCACCCGCTTCTCGCTGCGCGACCAGTGGAAGCTCGTATCGGGCAATAAGAAGCTGGCAGTGCTGCTGGCGGCAACGTCACTTGCCGGCTTCGGTAATATGCTGTCCATCCCGCTTTACCAAATTATTCAGGTACAGGTGCTGGAACTAAGCAATGTGCAGATTGGATATGCGCGGGTCGCTTATTTTATCGGACTGCTGGTCACGTATTTTATTGCGGGCTGGATGATTGACCGCTTTGATATCCGCTATACGATATTGGGCGGCATTGCAGCCTATGCCATCGTTCCGATGCTCTATGGATTTATAGGTACCTACCCTGCTGTCATTCTCGGCAACGGCATTCAGGGAATTGGGGAAGCGATTTGGGATATTGGCATTTTGGCTTATATTTTCAGGCTTGCTCCCGGCCGGGAGGCGGTTGTGTTCGGCATCCATCTGATGCTGTTCGGCGTGAGAGGCACGCTTGGGCCATTGCTGAGCGCCGGTTTGTCGGACAGTGTGCCGCTCAGTACACTGCTTATCGGGGCTGCTATTTTTGGCTGCGTCGGGACACTGCTCTTCATAATCGGCAACCGCAAGCGGGCAGGAACGCCGCTAGCAAACGGTACTACGCTAGGAGAGTAAAAAACAGATGGCAGGACGGTTGTCCTGCGTACAACTTAGAGAACGCTTACAACCAGAGTAGGAAACGGCTGATCATCATTTATAGGAGGAAAACAATAATGACAGATGTTTTTCGATTTGATTTTGGTATTGGAGCTGCGAGGGACGAGCATGTGAAGGTAACGGACTCTACGTTGTACGAGCCAGACAGAGGCTATGGATTCAGCTCGGTGACGAAGGTGACGGCGAAGCGCCGAGCGGAAGCAGAGGGCATGGGCAGCGACTTCTGCATCCCTTTGGAAACTTCTTTTTTGCTTGATGTTGAAAATGGTATCTACACCGTGAATCTGTTAATCGGCGACGCCATAACCGTTACAGAGACGACGATTAAAGCGGGCTGCGGTAGGCTCGTTGCCCAGCGCTTAAGGACGGTAGCAGGCGAGTTTATTCGCTACAGCTTCGCCTTGTCGGTAAGGGATGGTCAAATCCGCCTGGCCTTTACGGGATTAGCGCCGCGCATTAATGCACTTGAGGTGCTGTCTTCTAACCAAACGCCGACCATTTTTCTTGCTGGGGATTCAACGGTTACAGATCAGCCGGAGGATGGCTATCCCTATGCAGGCTGGGGACAAATGCTGCCCAAATGGTTCAAGCAGGACGTAGCCATTGAGAACAGGGCGGTTTCCGGGCGCAGCTCCAAAAGCTTCATCGGAGAAGGCCGACTCGATGAAATCTTTCAATGGATGAAGCCGCGGGACGTGCTGCTGATCCAGTTTGGCCATAATGACCAGAAGCCGGATGAGGAGCGGCGCACGGAGCCTTTTACCACTTATAAGGAATATTTAAAGCGATACATAGATGGGGCTCGGCAGCGCGAGGCGCTTCCTGTGCTGGTGACATCCGTACAGCGGCGATTTTATGAAGCAGATGGTAGTCTCGTCGATACGCATGGCGAATATTTGATTGCGATGAGGGAGCTTGCCGAGGAGGAGAACGTACCGTTAATCGACTTGGCGGAGGAAAGCCGCAAGCTGTTTGAGGAGCTTGGTCCAGAAGCGACGAAATCGGTATTTATGTGGGCGGCGCCAGGCGAGTTTATAAATTTCCCCAATGGCGTAGAGGACAATACGCATTTTCAGGAGCGCGGTGCGCTGCAAGTTGCCGGCCTAGTTGTGGAGCAGCTGAAGCAATTGAGGCTGGGGGCTATTCAGGTCGCGTTCCGCTAAGCGTTATTGTCGCAATGTGAGATCTGCACATTCAGCGGACGTTCAGGGGGCATTCATACGGTGTTCATAATGGTTTGATAAGCTGAGCTTGTACATTCAAGCAAGGCTTATTGAAAGGAAGCGAACCTTTATGAAAAATTGGAAAATACTACTAAGTACGATTCTCATAATGGCCACCTTGGCTGCATGCAGTGCCAATCAGACAGCGACGAATACGACTGCTGCAGGCACGGAAGCGGCCGCTGCGCAGAGTGGTACACAAGCGGATGCTGGTGCTGGTGCTGGCCAAGCGCAGGGCGGTCCGGGCCAAGGCGGCATGATGATGGGAGGCACAATGGGCAAGATCAAATCCATTGATGGGCAGACCATTACGTTGTACAAATCTTCCTTTACGCCAGGTGACCGCCAAGGAGGCGGCGAGCCTCCAGCGCAAGGAGATGCACAGCAAGGTGAAGCAGGAGCGGCGCCAGATGGAACACAGCCGGAGCCGCCAGCACAGGATGGTGGACAGACTGCCCAAGGTCAGGGCGGTGGGCGGATGAATATGGAAAACATGTTCACCGAGGAAACGGTGGAAGTGACGGTAACTGATGCGACAACGATTACAGCTATCTCCTTCGAAAACGACCAGCGCGTGGAAACAACCAAGTCGCTTGCTGACCTCAATGCCGATGACATTGTTACCTACACGGTAACCGATGGCACCCAGGATGCGGCGACGATTCAAATCGGCGGCATGATGGGTGGAGGAATGGGCGGAGGTCGTCCAGGCGGCCAAGGCGGTGGAGCAGCGGGCCAAGGCTCTGATGCTGCGGCAGAAGCATCTCCTACAGCAACTTCATAAGGACATTGCAACCGAATAAAGGAAAGAGCGGCCCTAATTAATGGATGCTCTTTCCATTTAGGGTTTGTATGAAAACCCAATAATACGATTATTTTTTGTACCGCGATGGCAGGGGATCATTTCCTTTCTTGAAGGACAGAGGTTCCGCTATTTTAGCTTTTTATACAAATTCAGCCCGTAAGTGGACAGCAAATCAGCTATTGTCCTCATGATTACGTCAAAATGACGATTGGTGCAGCATTAGCGGCTCCTGAGTCCGCAGGATTCTTCCTAACCGATATTCTGTTGAAATAGCGGATTCTGTGTCCACCAAGCTTCTGATACTCTCATTATCATCTGCGTACACAACCTATTAAGTGGCAGCAAGCGCTGCTTCAAATACAAGAGACCCTGGGGAGCTTAGCTCCCCAGGGTCTCTTGCATTTGAAAATTTCTGTCAGCCAATTAATTGCCCGGCCTGTTGCTCCGCTTGCTGCTCTGCCAAGAGCAGCTGCTCCCGCACTTTGACAACCTCGCCGATAATAATTAATGCCGGGTTGCTGAGCTGTACGGATGCGGCCAGATTATGAATATGCTCAAGTGTCCCTGTAAAGGTACGCTGCCTCGAGGTGGTGCCTCGTTCAATAAGTGCAACGGGCGTCGTAGCGGCTTTCCCATGCTTCAGCAGCTCTTCGCGAATGGCGCCAAGCTGGCTGACCCCCATATAAATCGCTAAAGTATCTACGCTGTGTGCAAGCAGATCCCAGCGTACAGGAGCTTTATCCCCATGGCAGCGGGTGCCTGTGACGCAGGCGAAGGATGAAGCATGCTCTCGGTGTGTAAGCGGAATATTCGCGGCTGCTGCTGCTCCAATGGCGGACGTAATACCGGGAATTACCTCATAAGGAATGCCATGCTTGGCAAGCTCCAGCGTTTCCTCGCCGCCACGTCCGAAGACGAAGGGGTCGCCGCCCTTCAGCCGAACGACATTTTTTCCTTGGCTAGCATATTGTACAAGCAGTTGATTAATTTGATCCTGTGGTATAGCATGGGCGTTCGGTGCTTTGCCGCAATAGATGAGCTCGACGTTTTTGCTGGCATAATCGAGCAGCTCAGTTGTAGCGAGCCTGTCATACAAAATAATGTCAGCCGACTGGATGCGCCGCATGGCTTTTACAGTAATGAGCTCGGGATCGCCTGGACCTGCTCCGACAATATAAACCGTACCTGGTGCTTGCTTCATCATAGACCACTTCCTTTGGCGACAATCGCTCCAACTGCTGCTGGCTCGGATTTTATCTGTGCTTTAACGCCTACAGCTTGGTTTTTCGGCGAAGGATGGGACAAATACAGCATCATCCCTGTGAACACTGCACCGCCAATAAAGTTGCCAACGAGTACGGGGATTTGATTCCATACCCACCAATCAGAAAAGCTGACGTGAGCGCCAAACAGCATGCCTGCGGGAATGACGAACATATTAACGACAGCATGTTCAAAGCCTTGGGCGAAGAAAATGACGATTGGCAGCCACATCGCAATGATTTTGCCGCCCGTTGATTTGGATGTCATCGCCATTACAACGCCGAGTGTTACCATCCAATTGCACAAAATGGCTTTAATAACAACAAGCATCATGCCCTCAGACCCCATATGCTTGTAGCCAATTGTTTTCGTTTCGCTAAGCTGTATAATCATTTGAATGAGCGGATTGCTCATATCGGTGAACATTTTCGTAATGACTAAACTATACAACAGCGCATAGGCAGCGCAGCCAATGAGATGTCCGGCGATCACCCAAATATAATTGGACAGCATTCGGGATACGCTCGTCCTGCGGGCAAGAACAGCTAGCGGAAGGAGTGCAAAGCTGCCAGTAACAAGCTCCAATCCAAGGAGAACAATGATGACGAACCCGGCTGGAAATACTAGAGCACCTGCAAGACCAAGTGAGGTTTGGCTCGTTGCTGTAAAAGCAAGCGTTGTGGCAAAAGCCAAAATCGCTCCCCCGAGAAACCCGCGAACGAGCATTTGCAGCGTGCCAGCATTTGCTTTTGCAGCCCCGGTATCGATCATAGCGTCTATTACTTCTGCGGGTTTGATGTAGGACATAATGGTTTCTCCTTAAGATTAGCAATGGCATAACATGCTCTCTATTATAAAAGTAAAAAGACGATATTAGGAAATAAGTAATATTTATAAAATGTATAAATTAAAGCGTTACATAGATAGCGCCGTCCTCTGGATCAATTTCAGTATCAAAAGTCATTACACAGCCGTCATCCGGATCCTTGACCAATCCGCTTTGGAGGTCAACCTTCCAATCATGCAGCGGACAATGGACAACTGTACCGCATACCATGCCTTCGGATAATAGTCCGCCCTTATGCGGACAACGATTTTCAATAGCCAGCACACTGCCGTCCTCAAGACGGAATAATGCAATTTCCGTCTCCTTCACACGAACGGTGCGTGAGCCGCGAATATCAATATCAGATAATTTGCCAATCAGCAGTTTGCTCATATTTAATCCCTCCTGATGTTAGACCGGCAGCGGGCCGGCAATCGGTTCGAAGTTTTTACGCAATTCATCGTTATCAACAATTTCTTTCCAAGGATCTGTAGTCACGCTGAGTGCTTTCTGTACACGTTCCATGAGCGCGAGACGGTCTTCCTGCTTCTCCAACGCTTTCTTCACTGTATCAAGACCAACACGGTCGATCCAGTGTGCTGTGCGCTCATTCCATTGCCCTGTTTCGCGGTAGTATTGCAAGTAAGCACTCGTCCATTCCATAACCTCTTCTTCTGTTTTTACCGTAGTCAGCAGATCGCAGGCTCTTACCTTTACGCCGGCATTGCCGCCAACATGAATTTCCCACGCCCCATCAATAGCTACGACGCCCAAATCTTTAATCGTTGCTTCCGCACAGTTGCGGGGACATCCGGATACCGCCAGCTTGAACTTCGCTGGAGCGTTCAGTCGCTCAAAAGCTTTTTCCATCTTAATGCCCATAGCCATGGCATCCTGTGTGCCGAAGCGGCAGAATGTATTGCCGACGCATGTTTTTACGGTACGGAGCGTTTTGCCGTAGGCGTGGCCCGAAGCCATCTCCAGCTCCTCCCACATTTTTGGCAAATCTTCTTTCTTTACACCGAACAAGTCAAGGCGCTGACCGCCTGTAAATTTCACCAGTGGCACATTGAATTTCTCTGCTACCGAAGCGATTTTAATCAAGTCGGCTGGAGTCGTCACTCCGCCATAAATACGTGGAACAACGGAATAGGTACCGTCCTTCTGAATGTTGGCGTGGTAACGTTCATTCGTGAAGCGGGATTCCTTCTCATCGACATATTCCTCTGGGAACAGCATGCCGAGATAGTAGTTGAGGGAAGGGCGGCACTTCGAGCAGCCTTCTTTGTTATTCCAGTCGAGCACATGCATTACTTCTTTGACAGTCATCAGACGCATGCTTTGGATTTGTTCGACGATTTCATCACGGCCAAGCGATGTGCAGCCACAAATACCTTCCTTCGCCGATTCGCCGACCTTATCACCTGCGTAAAAATGCAGCAGTCCTTCAATGTCGGCCTTGCAGCCGCCGCAAGATGCGGATGCCTTCGTGCAGGCTTTTAGTTCACCAAATGTATGGCAGCCTTTGTTAAGGACTGCATCGCCAATCGCGCCTTTAGTAACGCCGTTGCAGCCGCAGACGATTTCATCGTCGGGCATATTTTCCAGACGGCTTGCACCGCCACCTGATTTGCCAAGCAGATCGCTCGAAATGCCGAGCAGCAGTTCTTTCTCGCGGCCTTCAATCGATTCTCCGCTTTTAATGGAAGCAAACAACGAAGCACCATCTGCTGTATCACCGAATAATACTGCACCAACCAGCTTGCCGTTCCGTATAACGATCTTTTTATAAGTGCCGGCCACATCATCTTGAATCCGCATTGCGCGTGAGCCCTCTGTCTCAACAAAGCGCCCCGCCGAAAAAACATCGACGCCAGAAACCTTTAGCTTGGTGGAAGTTACCGATCCGGCATAACCAGCCGTTTCCACGCCAGCGAGACGTTTAGCGAGCACCGCGCCTTGCTCATACAATGGAGCCACAAGGCCGTAAGCAACGCCTCTATGCTCGACACATTCTCCAAGTGCTGATACATGAGGGATATTCGTATTCATAAAATCATCGACGAGTATGCCGTTGTTATAGTCAATACCGGAGCTTTTCGCCAAATCGACATTCGGACGAATGCCGACCGCCATTACAATCAGATCAGTAGCCAAGTGGCTTCCATCGGTAAATTGCAGCTCCTTGACTCTGCCGCGGCCTGTAATAGAAGCGGAATGCTTGCTGAGCAGAAATTTCATGCCTTGCGTTTCAAGTTCTTTTCTCAGCATGAGCGAGGCCGCTTCATCCAGCTGGCGTTCCATAATATAAGGATGTTTATGAATGACCGTGACTTCCATACCGAGGTTGAGCAAGCCGCGGGCAGCTTCTAAGCCGAGAAGGCCAGCGCCGATAACGGCTGCTTTTTTGTATGATTTTGCTGCGCTGAACATTTTTTCGCAATCTTGAATATCGCGGAAGGCAATGACACCTTCTTTATCTGCGCCGGGAATAGGGAGCATAAAGGCTTTGGAGCCTGTTGCGATAACCACTTCATCATAAGGGGCTTCAATGCCGCTTTCGGAAATAACAACTTTGCGCTGCGTATCGATTTTCTTGATCGATTGATTCGTATGAAGCGTAATGTTGTTTTCCTTGTACCAATCCCAATCATTAATAATGATATCTTTAAGCTCGGTGCTGCCCGCTAGGACGGTGGACAACATAATACGATTATAGTTAGGGTGCGGCTCCGCACCGAAAATCGTGATTTCGTAAGTATCTGGGGCGAGCTTGAGCAAATGCTCGATTGCACGGACACCTGCCATGCCGTTGCCGATAAGTACTAATTTTTTAGGGACTGTCATAATGGTTCTCTCCTCTCAAATAGGGCAGCTCTGTCTAGGTAAATATAAAAAGCCTGATTTCGCTGCCAAGGACACAGTTGTGCTTTCCTTGGTAGAACGAAACCAGGCTCCGTTGCCGGTTCAATCGAATACGCCATTGTACTCGTGAAAAAACGTTATAGTTGATAGTGCTACTATACACTGGATTTTTATATCATGTCAATATACCTCACGTAAATTGTTGTATAATTTGAGGTGTCGACAAATTAAAGGTTTTTGTGTTATAAATATTCACAACAGTTAAATAGGAGGGGGCGCTCCTGAATGCGTTCTTTATTACTAATTGAACATAAAGCAGTCGAGCGGGAGTCTGAACAACAGAAAAACCAGGCAGACCGTGATTTAAGTAGGCTTTTTCCTGAAGTTATATTGGAATCCAGCGGTTATTTTGTTTTACATGGCAGCAGCGAGGAGCTTGCGCGCAAGCATATCGCTCAATCGGATGCGGTAGTATTAAATCTCCCATTAAACGAAGTAAAGTATTGGGGCACTAAGCTGCTGGGTTGGAAAAAGATTCCGATGCTTTGGTGGTGCAGTGCCGAAACCGCAACGCTTTCGAATGCTTTTTGCGAGGATGATCTTCCGGTGGATGGCATCATTACGCCGGTTATGAGCGAGCAGGAGCTGCATTGGGCATTCCATTTTGGCGCAAAGCAATGCAGTGAGCGTCAGCAATGGCATATGGAGCGCCAGCAGCTCGAAGGCCGCCTGGAAGAACGGAAATGGATCGACATGGCGAAGGGTATTTTATGCGACATTAAAAAAGTTTCCGAAGCGGAGGCTTATGACTTGCTGCGCAAGCAGGCGATGAATGAACGCAAACGTCTCGTGGATGTAGCGACATCCATTGTGAAGGTATATCAGCTGCTGCAGGAGCAAAAATAAGGGGGAGTACCAATGATTACCAATCTACTGAAGGAAGTCGGGCGCGGCAAAAGGGGTGCGCGTGATTTGACCTATGATGAAGCGGTGCAAGCAGCCGAATGGATTGTGAATCTGGAGGCGACTCAGGCTCAGATTGGCGCTTTTTTTATGGCGGAGCGAATTAAAATGGAAAGCGTTGAGGAGCTCGAAGCTTTCGTCAACGTGTGCCGGAGCCAGGCACGCCGCGAGCATGTGCAGGAGGGAATTGATTGTGCAGGACCATACGACGGCAGGAAAAAATCATTTTACGCCACATTCGCGACCTCCTTCGTCTTAGCGGCAGCTGGATTGCCGGTTACGCTGCACGGCACAGCTTCGCTTCCTCCCAAATGGGGCATTACGCTGCAGGATCTGCTGCTTGAGCTGGGTATAGATCCGAAGCAGCTCTCACAGGAGGCATCACTTGAAGCTGCTAGGGAGACGGGCATTCTGTTCGTTCCAGCAGAAGAGTGGTGTCCGCCGCTTAAGCGGCTGCATGGACTGCGTGAGGAAATGGGCATGCGAACGGTGCTGAACACAGCTGAGAAGCTTGTCGATTATGGACATTCGCCTTATATCATATTCGGCGTTTATCACAATACGGTGTTTGACCGCATGTCAAAGCTAATGATGAATTTGAACTATAAGAAGGCGCTCATTGTCCAAGGAACGGAGGGCTCGGAGGATTTGTTCATCGAGCGGCCAACCAGGACGTTTCAGGTGGAAAACGGTGAAGCCAGCCTGCAAATCATCGATCCAGACGCGTATGGACTGGAGCTGACGCCTCCCGAGGTGGACTGGACGCCTGCCGAGCAAATTGCTGTGACGGAAGCTGTGCTTAACGGAGGCGGCCACCTTGCTTTTATGAACCAGGTGCTGCTTAATGCAGCGGTCCGGCTTCATTTGGCAGAGCGCGTCGATTCCATTGAAGAAGGCTTGTATACGTGCAAGGATTTGATCGACAATGGGACGGCATGGGAGCTCTATGTGAAGTGGAAGGTTAGCTTGCTTGTCTCGGAGCAGCAGCGGCCGCTTCATAAGGCGACGGTTACGACACCTTAGTCGTAACCGTGTATAGATATCCTATCATTTACATGAAAAAAGCAGTCTTCAAGCTCGCGTCGCGGGCAATTTGAAGGCTGCTTTTTGGTATGGAATGGGTTAGTGATCTTCGAGCACATTTTTATATTGATTGGAAAATAGCGGTTGTTTATGTTTTAAACGTTCAATTTCCAGCTTAATAATGGACTGCTCCTTAACGATGTATTCCACATCTTGTTTAAGGCTCGTAACATTCTGATTCAAATGCGAAACTTTGTCATGCGTATGACGAAGTATGCTAATGACATCGTCATTTTGCGAATCTTCCATGCGCTCCAGTTGGATTTGAATTTGATCAAGCCGCGTATCCATTTGGTCAAGGCGAGTGTCTACTTGGTCAAAACGCTTGTCCATTTGGTCAAGCCGAGTATCTACTTGATCAAAACGCTTGTCCATCTGATCAAGCCGTTCGTTCGTTTGCTGTGCAAATTGGATCAATAACTGTTCAATTCGGTTCATTTGTTCGCTCATTTAACAGCCTCCAATAATCATTGAATCTAGTATACCATGTATTAAAATTTGAGCAATGGCCCAGTGATGCTGGTGGCCTAAACGAAGCAAAGCAGGCGATGCCAGATCGCCTGCTTGAACGAACAAAATCATAACTTAAAATCACAGCTTGTCCAATTGCCAGAATAGCAAGAGCTCAGCTTGCAGAAGCATACTTAGCTTAATAAAGGGAAATGGTTAACGTATCCTTCTCATGATACGAATGCAGCGTAGCTTCGCTGCCGACAATTTCGACGCTGATCAGCGACTTGATACAGAGCTTGAGCGCATTTTTTCCAGTGTTCAGCTTGCGGTTCAGTACATCGGTCAGCTTCTCGACAGCTTTTTTATTCGTATCCGTTATATAGACGGGAATCGTTTTATTTTGAAACAACAGCATTGTTTTCATAAAGGATTTCCTCCGCTCATTGGCTAATTTTAATTTAACTTTACTTGATGAATCTTAAGCGAATCTTAAAAAAAAGTTATGAAAAGGTTACAAAATCGTAATTTTTTCTAAAATTCTAAGCATTTATAAGATTCATCCTTATATCCGCTTAGAATTCTAGGGCAAAGCTCTTCCCACGTCCTAGAAGGACGACGAAGTCGTTTTTGCTTGAAATATAAGAATTTATAAGTTTTGCACTTATAAATTGGGCTTATATTTCTCGGACTGAAACGCGCTGTGCCGCCAGAGGACGGGGAAAGCCGTTTCACCTTGTAATGCGCCATTTTGGACCGGATTCCGCTTTTGCTTGCGAAAATCGGAGGGGGTACAGTTCAACGTCTTGCGAAACACTTTAACAAAATAGCTGATATGGTCGAAGCCGACCTCCAGCGCAATGTCTGAAATTTTACGTTCCGTGTGCAGCAGCAGCTCGGCCGCCTGATTCACCCGATAGGCGTTCAAATATTCAACCGGCGTCTGCCTCGTCATTGATTTGAAAAAACGGAAAAACTGTCCTTCGCTCATCGGAATTTGCTCCGCCAGCTCGCCAATGCGTATTGGTCTGCGATAATGCAGCTGGATATAGAGGATGCTTTTCTTAAGCCGCTCTATTCGAGTTCTGTCATCCGATCTTGCCTCGCTGCGATTGCACGCCCGGTTCTCAATGGCGATCTCATGCAGCATTAAGTAAAAATACCCTTTCACCGCAGCTTCGAATCCAGCATAAGGAGCTCTGCAGCAGTTGATCATCGATCGGAGCAAGAAGAGCAGCTGCCGCTTCCAACCGTTGTCCGGTGATATATGCCTCGGGAACGTCTTTTTCTTCTCCTGGAACGGACGAACGCAGGTTTCTTGTACAGCATCGTAGCTTGTGCTATCCAGCCAGCGAACGTCAAAAACGATGGCGCAATAGGTGCAGGAGGAGCCATTTAAAGAGTGCCCCGCATGGATATCTCCGCTGTCGATGAAGACGGCTTCGCCTGCGCGAACGGGAAAATACTCCGTGTCAATCTGGAAGAGCATCTCGCCCTCTAATACAACTAGAAACTCAGCCTCGTCATGCCAGTGGCAATCTACATTTACCTCACCAGGTGCATATTCCATCCAGTAAGCAGCAAGAGGAAAGGTAACATCGCCATGCATGCGGTCTTCCCTGAGCGAATGACGCAGCGTCAAATCCATTGCAGTCAACCTCCGGTGATGAAGAAATCAGAATGGTGTTATAAACGGGCATAATTCTGTTAGTTTGTTGCTTTGCTTATCAGTATAATGCAAAATAGAACGATTTTAAAGTCAAATAACCTATATAAAAGCAGAAAGGTCGGTTCTATTATGAAATTTACTGACGGCAACTGGATGCTGCGCAAACAGTATGACCTTTTGGGCGCAGTACAAGCCCATGATTTCGAGCAAAAGGATGGCGTGCTTACGGCTTATGCGTCTCCGCGTCCTATATTGTCACGTTCCAATATGTTAGATACGATGCTGCTTACGGTTCGGTTTCATTCTCCGATGCCAGGCGTTGTCGGCGTTAAGCTGATTCATCACATGGGCGTGCGTGAGCGTGGTCCTGTATTCGAGCTGACGAAGGAAACCGGCAATTTTGTTACTATAGAAGAAACAGAAGAAGCGGCGATCCTCACAAGCGGCAGCCTCAGCGTTCATATTCGCAAGGGCCCGGAGTGGTCAGTGGATTTCTACCGCGGCTCCGAGCGCATTACCGGAAGCCGGCAGAAATCGATGGCGTATATTACGGAAGGCAAAGAGAAAGCCTATATGCGTGAAGAGCTGGATCTTGGTGTGGGCGAATGGGTGTATGGTCTCGGCGAGCGTTTTACACCTTTCGTGCGCAACGGCCAGGTCGTCGATATTTGGAATCAGGATGGCGGCACAAGCTCCGAGCAAGCGTACAAAAATATTCCTTTCTATGTAACGAATAAAGGCTACGGCGTATTCGTCAACCAACCGGATCTTGTTTCCTTTGAGATTGCTTCGGAGAAAGTGAAAAAGGTTCAATTCCATGTGACTGGCGAATCCCTTGAATATTTCGTTATTGATGGCCCGACGATTAAAGAGGTGCTTGGCAAATATACCGAGCTGACAGGCAAGCCTTCTTTGCCGCCAGCATGGACGTTCGGCCTGTGGCTGTCGACCTCTTTTACAACAAATTATGATGAAGCAACGGTTAACTCCTTCGTCGATGGCATGGAAGAGCGCGGTTTGCCGCTGCATGTATTCCACTTCGACTGTTTCTGGATGCGCGATTTCCACTGGACGGATTTCAAATGGGACGAGCGGATATTCCCGGACCCTGTCGGCATGCTGAAACGCCTGAAAGAGAAGGGGCTCAAAATCTGCGTATGGATTAACCCTTACATTGCGCAGCGCTCCCGTCTGTTTGAAGAGGGCAGAGACAATGGCTATTTGATCAAAAAGCCAAATGGCGACGTATGGCAATGGGATATGTGGCAGCCTGGCATGGGTATCGTGGACTTCACGAATCCTGCGGCATGCGAATGGTACAAAGGCTATCTGCGTGAGCTTGTAGATATGGGTGTCGACAGCTTTAAAACCGACTTCGGCGAGCGGATTC
This sequence comes from Paenibacillus sp. J31R34, assembly GCF_059383715.1. Lineage (NCBI taxonomy): Bacteria > Bacillati > Bacillota > Bacilli > Caryophanales > Paenibacillaceae > Paenibacillus > Paenibacillus sp. J31R34. The sequence continues at coordinate 345,326 of NZ_JBXENU010000007.1, read as the reverse complement.
CGACCGATGTGGTGTACCATGACGGCTCTGACCCTGAAAAAATGCATAATTTCTACACATACCAATACAACAAGGTTGTATTTGAGGTATTGGAAGAGAAGCTGGGCAAAAATGAAGCTGCGCTGTTCGCGCGTTCCGCTACCGTTGGCGGTCAGAAATTCCCGGTCCACTGGGGCGGCGACTGCTACGCGGATTATGAGTCAATGGCAGAATCGCTGCGTGGCGGCCTGTCGCTGGGCTTGTCCGGCTTTGGCTTCTGGAGCCATGATATCGGCGGCTTTGAGAGCACAGCTCCAGCCCATGTCTTCAAACGCTGGCTTGCGTTTGGCTTGCTTTCCAGCCACAGCCGTCTGCATGGCAGCAGATCGTACCGGGTGCCTTGGGCGTATGACACGGAGGCGGTTGATGTTACCCGCTTCTTCACGAAGCTCAAATGCAGCCTGATGCCTTACCTGTTTAATACAGCTGCGCAAGCGGTGGAGCAAGGTTTGCCGTCGATGCGTGCAATGGTGCTGGAATTCCCGGAAGATCCAACTTCCGAGTTCCTTGATCGCCAGTATATGCTGGGTGATTCCATTATGGTTGCTCCTGTATTCGACGAAAATGGCTTTGTACAATATTATTTGCCGGAAGGCAGCTGGACGCATCTTCTGACTGGCGAAATCGTAGAAGGTGGAAAATGGTTCAAGGAAACGCATGACTTCCTCTCGCTTCCATTATTCGTTCGTCCAAATTCGATCATCGCAATCGGTGCGAATGATACGAAACCGGATTATGACTATGCTGACGGCGTGAAGCTGACGGCTTACAGCCTTGCTGATGGAGCATCGGCATCGACCACGGTTCGCGACATTAAAGGCGCTGCCGAGCTGCTCGTTACTGTAAAACGCGAAGGCAATGAAGTCGCAGTTAAAGTACAGGGCAGCGGCAAAGCGCTCAGCCTGGCACTTCATGGCATTGGCGATATTGCTAAAGTGGATGGCGCTGCTTCGCTGGAAGACGGCATTGTATTGATTGCTGCTGGCGCGAAAGAAACGGCTTTGACAATTACGTTGAAGTAAACGAAATAATTATTGAAATAAACAAACGGCATAATGCTGGATGTTTATCTAAAACAGACCAACGCCTTGTGACGACCGGACCAACAGTCGTCGCAGGGCGTTTTTTTCCTGGAGTAAAAGTCAGCATTCAACAAAATAACATATAAAAAGACTAACATGACAGCTGTTTTTTGCAGCGCTCCTTCTATATAATTTGAAAGGTAAGGTACAAGACTTGAGAAACTAAATTCACAATATAAAGGAGTGCGGCCAAAGTGGGACAAATCGGAATTGGTTTACAATTGTATACGCTCCGTGACGCAACAGCGGAAGACTTCGAAGGTACGCTGCGCAAGGTTGCGGCAATGGGCTATGAAGGCGTGGAGTTTGCAGGTTATGGCGGTATTGAAGCGGAGAAAATGCGTGATTTGCTCCAGGAGCTAGGACTGAAAGCAATCGGAAGCCATATCGGCCTGCATTTGTTAGAAAGCCAGCTGGATGAAGAAATCGCTTACTTAAAAACGATCGGCGCAAAATATGCGATCTGTCCTTATTTGCTGGATGATCAGCGCAGCGCTGAAGCTTGGGCGAAGCATTTTGTAGCTTTTGAGGAGTATGGTAAACGTTTCCGTGAAGCTGGTATTGATTTCGCCTACCATAATCATGATTTTGAATTCAAAGTGGAAATCGACGGCAAGGAAGTGTTTGATGCGCTGTATGAGCGAATCAGCCCTGAGCTTCTGAAAGTGGAAATGGATATCGGTTGGGTGCAATTTTCCGGCAAAGACCCGCTCGCTTACATTGCGAAATATGCAGGACGTTTGCCTTTGCTTCATTTGAAGGACTATCGCGACAACAATGGCCAATTGCCAATTGATACGGTAGAGCTGGGCCGTGGCGATCTACCGCTGCTTCCTATCATTAATAGTGCGGTTGAAGCCGGTGCAGAATGGTTGATCGTTGAGCAGGACACTTGCGCGAATCCACCGCTTGAAGCAGTAGCGGAAAGCATGGACTGGCTGAAAAAGAATTTTCTGAACGTTTAATATACGAATTTGGCTTGACCCTCTACATTAATTATTGAAAAGGCAGGGATACATTTAATGAGCAAAATCAGAGTAGCAGTAGTAGGTTGCGGTTCCATCTCCAAATATCGTCACATTCCGGAGTATGCAGACAATGCGAATGTAGAATTAGTCGCATTCGTTGATCCGGTAATTGAGCGTGCAGAAGGTTATGCGGAGAAGCATGGCGGCAAAGCTTTTGCAGACTATGAGACGATGCTGGCTGAAATCAAGCCGGATGCGGTTAGCGTATGTACACCGAACGCGCTTCATGCACCAGTAGCCATTGCAGCAGCAAACGCTGGCGCACATGTATTGGTTGAGAAGCCAATGGCAGCTACGGATGAAGAAGCGGCATCGATGATTGAAGCGGCAGCGAAAAATGGCGTTAAGCTGATGGTTGGACATAACCAACGCTTCATGCCGCCGCATGTAAAAGCGAAGGAATTGCTGAAAACGGGCATTATCGGCAAAGTATTGACATTCCGTACGTCGTTTGGCCACCCAGGGCCGGATGCATGGAGCATTGACGGCGCGGAAAGCTGGTTCTTCCGCAAGCCGGAAGCGATCATGGGCGCAATGGGCGATCTTGGCGTGCATAAATCCGACCTGATCCGTTGGCTGCTGGACGATGAAGTGGCTCAAATTGCTGGCTTCGTTGGCACAGTAGACAAAGACAGTGATGTAGACGACAATGCAAACTGCATACTTCGCATGAAGAGCGGCGCAATGGGTTCGCTAGTAGCTAGCTGGACTTATTATAAAGGTGAGGACAACAGCACGATTTTGTGGGGCTCCAAAGGCGTTATGAAAATCGGTACGCACCCGGAAGATCAAGTAATCATTGAGCTGCGCGACGGTACAGTGGAGCGCTACAAAACAGGTGAAATCTCCACAAATGAGAAGCAGCTGTCGAGTTTCGTGATCGATAAATTCATTGATTCTATTGTCAATGACACAACTCCTGCTGTAACGGGCGAAGAGGGCCGCAAATCGTTGAAAGTTATTTTGAGCGCCTTCGAATCCCAAGCAACAGGCAAATTCATCGACATCAACTAATTATTATTCATTGATCTATTCACACTCTCTATATGGTAGGGATAACAAGCTAAGCGGGTTATCCCTACAAAAAACTGCCTTCGCCGAGTTAAATGGTGAAGGCTTTTAAATTTGGTGGTGAAGAGTGGCAAGTGGTGGAGTGAAAGGTTTGAGCTGGAGAAGCGTGAGCGTTCGTTTTTGCCTTTGTATTTCAACCGCTGGGCGGTGTAATTCATGAAATGCAAAGGCAATGACGATCGTAGGCCAAACCTTTCGCGCAGCAGCTTGTGTCTATATTTCACCATCATTTTTAACGTCTCTCCGTCTCAAGGAGGAGAGACACTCGGGCGCGGGTATTGTTTTTTGCTTAGTATATAGCAATATAGAATAGCATGTGGTAAATTTAGCTTAACAGCAAAGAAGCATAATCCACTATTCGATAATATCGAATAGTGAAAGCAATAGCATTTTAAGGAAAGCAAGGAGCGTCGATTATGAATGTGCAGTTCAAGAAAGGTGTGCTGGAGCTATGCGTTCTCGTCTTGACGTCTGAGGGAGACCGATACGGATATGAACTGGCAGTGAAAATATCGTCCAAGTTCGAGGTAGCCGTCGGGAGTGTCTATCCGCTACTCAATCGTCTAACGCAGGAAGGCTACTTCTCGACTTATCTCAAGGAATCGAATGAAGGGCCGCCACGCAAATATTATCAGCTGACGGAGGCCGGCTGGCTCCATATGAGAGCGCTCATTGTGGAATGGTCGAGCTTCTCTACAGCTGTAAACGAAATTATTGAGGAAGGGATTCGACCATAATGATGACGAAACAAAATTATATGAGCGAGCTGGAGAGATTGCTAGCCAAAGTGCCGGAGCAGCAGCGTCGCGAGTGGCTGTTCGATTATTATAGTCATTTTCAGCAGGCAGAGGAGCATGGGCAGAGCGAGCATGAGGCGGCCTTGGAATTGGGTGATCCAAGACAGATTGCGAGCGAGCTGCTGCTTGGTTATAAAGTACAACGGGCTGAAGCGAAGAAAAGCTTCGGCAACACGTCTAAGGCGGTGCTTGCAACGGTGAGCTTGGGATTTTTCAATATCGTATTTGTGCTGGGGCCTTATGTTGCTGCAGTTGGCGTGCTTATTGCTCTATGGGCGACTGCCCTAGCGCTTGGATTGGCAGGCGTCACAACGGTGCTGGAGAGCATGTGGAGCGGCATGTTTACACTAGCCCAAGCAGCCTCTATTGGGCTCGTCTGCATTGGACTCGGCATTTTGCTGGGTGTAGGCGTTAATGCACTGACAAAAGGTTTTTTCGCTGCAACGATTAAATATTTGAAGTTCAATACGAAAATCATCAGGGGGAAAAAACAATGAGAAAGGCAATTGCAGTTGCGCTTATATTACTTGGAATCGGCTTGGCTGGAGCGATATATTCATTTAGCTGGGATGAGCTGCTGTCCTTCGGTACGAAGCCTGTATCGCAGGAGAAAACAGTTGATGCGGCTGGCGTAAGCAGCTTGACGGTAGATGCTGGTTCGATGGATATAGAAGTGGTGCCAGGGAGCTCGGATAAGATTGTTGTTCACTTAGAAGGTCGGGCAAGCTCGAAATATTTAAACAAGCTTAAGCTTGAGACGGAGCAGGCTGGCGACAAGTTAGTCATTAAAAGCAGCTTTAATACGGGTTTTACCATCGGTATCAACTATTCTTCATTTAAGCTGACCGTAGAGCTGCCGGAGCGCAAATGGGATGAGGTGACGCTGAAGGCGCAAAGTGGCAACGTCAGCGCATCCGATATGAACAGCCGCACCTTGGCGATGCTAACCTCATCAGGTCGTGTGAAGGGGGAGGATTTGTCTGCGGATGAGCTGGATTTTGAATCGACCAGCGGAACAATTGAGCTGCTTGGCGTTACAGGCGAGAGGCTGAAGCTGGATGTCAGCTCCGGCAGCATCAAGATAGAAGACTATAAGGCAGAAACGGTCGAGTTCAACGCGACAAGCGGCGATGCAAGCTTTATTAATGGTACGGGAGAGCTGAACGGCCAAGCAAGCAGTGGGAAAATTCGAGTTGAATTGGATGCCATTACTCACAGCATGAAGCTTGACGTTACCTCTGGCGATATCGTCGTTGAAGCTAAGCAGCCGCCACAGTCTGCCGAAATTAAGCTGAAAACAACATCCGGCAGCCGGAAGGTCGAATGGGACAATGTTCAAACGGTAAAAGAGGATGATCGTTCCTTTGCTGGCACAATTGGGGATGGTTCGGACATCTCAATTGATTTGAAAACCAGCTCGGGCAATATTACGCTTAAATAGCGTGTGTAAAATAGGCAGCAAGCTGAAAGTCCCGCGAAGCCAAGCGCAGCGGGGCTTTTTTCTATTTTATATACGTTATTTGATTGGAAAATGAGGGGTTTATGAGCGGATTCTAATATGGCGGATGCTTCAAATGAAGGACATGCAGACATGGGGTGAAAAAAGGCAGGCGCCACGATTCTTTCAGCCGTCTTTACAAAGTGAGCAGTTTCTCATAAACGCCTGAAAACGGTCTAAAACGCGAGAAAATCGCTTGTTTTACCATTTTTTGAGCCGTGTAACCGCCCAAATGCCATGTTACGATAGTTTGCGTCGGGATGACCGGCACACACAAATTACACACAACTTCGAGGAGGAGATTTCATAATGAAGAAGCAACCATTTAAAGTAGGTGTCGCTGCCGTAGCCGCAGCCGCATTAATCGGTGCAGGCGTAGCAGTACCATCGACGGTGGGAGCAGCACCAGCAGTGAAGGCGAACTCCAAGATTACTGCTTATAGCATTGACCAAGACTTGTTGAAGCAAATTGCGGAGCAATACGGAATAGATTTGAGCAAGATTAACTTTAACGGTATTACAATCAGCTTCCCTAACGGAACAACAACGAATACAGGAACAAGCAAGCCGAGCACAGGAACAAGCAAGCCAAGCACAGGAACGACGAAGCCAAGCACGGGCTCTGGTTCCACTGGCAGCACGAAACCAAGCACAGGCTCTGGTACAACGGGAACAACGAAGCCAACGACAGGAACAGGCTCTGGATCTTCGAATTCGGGCAGCGGTACAACTGTCGATCAAAGCGCTTATCAAAGCGAAGTTGTCAAAATCGTAAACCAAGAGCGTGCAAGCGCTGGTCTTCCAGCTTTGACGGTCGATGCGCTGCTGACAAAAGTTGCGGTAGCAAAGGCGAAGGATATGTCGGACAATAAATATTTCAGCCATACATCCCCAACTTACGGATCGCCGTTTGATATGATGAAGAGCTTCGGTGTCAGCTATTCTTATGCTGGCGAGAACATTGCCGCAGGACAACGCAATCCGTCTGAGGTTATGACAGCATGGATGAACAGCGCAGGCCACAAAGCAAATATTTTGAGCAAAAACTTCGGCAAAATCGGTGTTGGCTATTACAACGGCCAATGGGTACAAGAATTTACGAACTAGAAGTGAACAGAAACAGGCGATCATAAGCTAAATCTTTCACGCCGCGCAGCTCCTTGCCCGCGCGGCTAAGTAAACGATGGACTTAATCGATTTTGGAGGATATTTGCGATGAAAAAGCTTAGTATTTCGGCTGCTGCTCTCGTGCTTACGTGCGCGCTGGCAGCAGCCCCCGCTAACGCGGCGGTTCAAACACATAAAGCGGCAGATGGCGATACGTTCTGGAAGCTGTCCCAGCAGTATAAGGTTGATTTAGACAAACTGCTAGCAGCTAATCCAAAAATTAACCCGCTGAACATAATGGTAGGCATGAAATTGAATGTTCCGGTTGCAACTGCAGCGGTGAAAGCAAATGCCAAAGCAGCGGCAAATGCAGATAGTACGGCGAAAGTGAGCGCTCAGGCACAACCAAAAGCAGCAGCAACAATTAAAGCGGAAAGCTTGTCTGCAAAAAGCATTATTGCAAGCAACGGCAATAGCTATACGTTCAGCAAGCAGCTGAATGTAAAAGCGACCGCTTACACAGCGGCAGCCTCGGAAAATGGAAAATGGGGCGCCGTCGATTATTTTGGCAATCCGCTTAAAGTAGGAACAGTGGCGGTAGATTCCTCTGTTATTCCGCTTGGAACGAAGCTTTATGTGACAGGCTACGATTATAATGGTTTGCCGGGTGGCGGCATGATTGCAGTAGCGAATGATATGGGTGGAGCGATTAAAGGAAATCGCATCGATATTTTTGTACCTGGAAGCACAGCTACTGCTAAAAGCTTTGGCATTCAAGACGTTAAAGTATATTTGGTGAATTAGAGCATCGCGTCAAAATAGGTCTGCTGCGTTATCAAATTTAACGCTGTTTCCAATAACCCTATGTACAAGCCTAGCGTTCCTCGCCACCGAGGAGCGCTGGGCTTGTTTGTATATCAGCAAGGGGCTAACGGATGCGCCTTTCCGCACTTTGTCCGAGCAGCTCTGGCAGTGTGACAATGCGATAGCCCTTCTGCTGGAGTGAGGCAATGAGCTGCGGCAGCGCCTCGATTGTACCAGAGAGGCTTTGCGTAACGCCGCCACCGGCATGCTGCAGGATGATGGAGCCTGGACGAAGCGTCTTATGCATATTGCTTAAAATGACCTTGCTCGAAGGGTTATTTTTCCAATCCGCCGAATCAACATCCCAATTCACAACGATATAGCCGTTGTTTTGGGCCCAAGCGACTTGATTAGGCAGCATTTCGCCATAGGGTGGCCGAAAAAAGTGCGGATGATACGGAATAATTCGACTAATGATCGCATCGGTATGCCACACTTGACGGTGAAAAGCATTCGGTGACAGCTTCGACATCACCTCATGATTGTAAGAATGATTGCCGATGATGTGGCCTTCGCGATGAATTCTTTTTACGATTTCGGGATACTTATTGGCTCGCGTGCCAACAAGAAAGAAAGTTGCCTGAACACGATGCTTCGCCAATATATCCAGGATTGCAGGCGTAAAGCGTGGATCAGGAGCATCATCGAATGTTAGCGCGGCCTCTTTTTTTAGGCGTGGTCCGTTAAGAAAATAGGCGCCGGGATAGCGCTGCTGCAGCTTAACCCATGACATGCTGTCGGTGCGGCGTTTTTTTTCTGATTTAGCTTTATCCGCCTGACTTAGGCTGCCGCTGCTGTCTGCTATGGCCGCCAGCTCGGCGCTTGCCTTGGAGCTTGCACTCAGCGCTTCCGCGGAAGTTAGGAAGGTGGCGATAATGAGCAGCAAAATCATCAATTTGTTCAGGCGCTGGAGCATTTCATGATGTCCTCCATTCGGGTCGGGCATACTGCCGTAATAAACGTTATTTTTCCCTAAATAACGCCTTTCATCCGCTTTACAAGTCAAAGGCACAGGCTTAAAATTAATGGGATTAGAACATAAGATGGAGGTTTGAACAATGCCGTTATTAGATATGCCTGTTCATGAATTATATAAATATCAAGGCAGCAGTCCAAAGCCCGCAGATTTCGATGCTTATTGGGAACGGGCCCTCGCTGAGCTTGAAGCAACAGAGGCGAATGTCGAATTGGTGGCAAGCGCTTTCCAAACAGCTTCCGCGGATTGCTATGACCTGTATTTTACAGGGGTGCGCGGCGCGAGAATTCATGCCAAATACCTTCGCCCTAGACAAAGCGGTCAGCAGCCTCACCCGGCAGTTGTTATGTTCCACGGCTATTCGGGTTCTTCCGGGGACTGGGCGGATAAGCTGAGCTTTGTATCGCTTGGCTACTCGGTGCTGGCACTGGACGTTCGTGGACAAGGTGGCTATTCTGAGGATAGCGGCAGCGTCAAAGGAACGACGCTAAATGGGCATTTTGTTCGCGGCCTTGATGGCGATGCAGATAATATGCTGTTCCGTCACATTTTCCTTGATACGGCGCAGCTCGCTCGTATTGCAATGGAATTGCCTGAGGTGGACGCAAATGAGGTATATGCAACGGGCTGGTCACAAGGCGGTGCTCTTACGATTGCATGCGCAGCACTAGAGCCGCGCGTGAAGAAGCTGGCGCCGGTTTATCCATTCCTCAGCGACTATCGCCGCGTGTATGAGATGGATTTGGCGAAGGATGCATACGCTGAATTGCGTACGTATTTCCGCCATTTCGATCCGCAGCATAAGCGTGAGGAGGAAATTTTTACAAAGCTCGGTTATATTGATATTCAATTTCTGGCGGAGCGTATTCGCGGAGAGGTGCTGCTTGGCGTAGGCCTCAGTGACTCTATCTGCCCGCCTTCGACCCAGTTTGCCGCCTACAATAAAATTCAGTCGCCGAAGCGGGTGGAAATTTATCCGGATTTTGGCCATGAAGGTTTGCCAGGGCTGCATGATCAAATTATGAATTTCTTCGTTCCAGGTAGAGCAAATGGCTGAAGATATGTATCGGCTGTTAAAGGAGCGGTTTAATCTGATTGTAGATGAGCCTGCTGAAGTGGTCTACAAAAGTGCTGCTGCTGCCTTGCTTGAACAGCCTGTGATGGAGGAGCTGCTTGAATTATACCAGCCGCTTGTGAATGGAATGGAGCAAATTGTTGCTGAAGTTTATGCGGCCTCTTGGTTTCGCAGGCCGATGCTGGCTCTCGTTTATTTGCTGGCGAAATATCGCATAGCACCAAATTTGTCGCTGGATAATTTGACGCTGTATGTGTGCAAAGCAGACGGATATTATCATGTGTATTTCAGGTTAAACAATGCTGAGCTGCTTGAATCACCAGCTACGGAGAAGGAGGCAGGCGAATGGGCACGCGCACGGCTTGAAGTATTTTTTCACGAGACGATTGCTCCGTTTTTTCATAGCATAGAGCGTGCTGGAACGGCGAAAGCCAGCCTGCTGTGGGGGCAGCTGCCCACGTCGCTTGCGTATGAGTATGGCGTCATGATGGCTTCCTCGGAAAACGAAGCGGTGAAGGAATCCGTTGATATGCTGTATAAGACGATGAAGACGCTTGATCCTGCGATTTTTTATCGCAAAAGGAACCCTTTGGATGTTAAGTTTCAATATACGGAAGCCATTGATGACCCGGAAAAACAGATGCGTATTAAATATGCTTGCTGCCACTATTATAAAGTCGAAGGCGGCCGTTACTGTTATACCTGCCCGCGTATTAGCAATACGGAACGGGACCAGCGTCGCAGCGAGCACCGCGCGAAGCTGAAATAGAGCTTGCCAAAATACAGAATCATTGTCGCTTATGCATGCAGGGTGGCAATGATCTTTTTGGCAAAAATAAATATAAAGATTTTTTTTCGCTCCATCGACTTTTTGTATGCGATGTAAGCACTTGCCATCATAAAGAGTTCTTTAGAATCGGTTTAAACATAATGGGGAGCCATCTTTCCCATTAGAGATATAACTAACAATTTTGAATTAACTGAAAATTGCGAATTTTCTTATTGTAACTTCATGATAATTGAACTATAATGAGTCCCAAGAACTATACATATAGAGATAATTAGGGAAACGCTTATATATAATGACTATTCTACAACTAGGAGGAATGTGGGTATGGAATTGGAATCAATGTCGCTGGCAAGACAAGTTGATTTTGTGTTTCGGCAATTGGAAGAGGAATTAATGAATGCGATTGCAGGAACGGTATGTATACATATCCGCAACAATGCGGTTGGTAAATTTGGGATGAGGCATAATCCTTTAGAGACGAGAAATGGCCAGTTTGAAAAGCTGAACTCAGGCATGACCGCTAAGCAGGTGCAGGATTTTCGCAAGATGGCGATAGAAGGTCTTAAATATAGACGCAATTGGACGCACGGCGAGATTATGTACGATTTTGCCGTAAAGAATGGGGCGGGATCATGGTCGGCGAGCGTCTGTTATGAGTCAAATTACAATACGTCGAACTGGAGCTACCGCTACAAGCAGCCGCGCCAATCGAATTTGCGCGAGCTGTACCCTGGTGCTGAATAAAGCAGGGAATATAGCAGGTAGAAGAAGCCTCCGGAACCGCTGTACGTCAAGCGGAATGAACCGGAGGCTTCTTTTGTCCAATTCTCAGGCTACAAGGCTAAAAATCAAAATTCGCATATACATAAGGAGACTCGGGCGCCTGAATCCGTTTAATCGTGTTTAGCTTTAACGTCAAAATTTCGTTGCCATTATACATGGAGGTCATCAGCTTGCCCGATACATTTACCCAATCATCTGCGGCAAATTCCTTATAATCGTCTGCATGGCTTACTTGAACCATCAAACCATACGGAATGGCATCCGCCGAGCAGCAGGTCATGGCGAAGCGGCTAACGGCAAAACGCTGCTCGCCCATGTCATCTTCTTTGTAAATAAAACCGCTGATGTCGATCGTTTTGTCCATAAAATTATCGCGGAACAAATCGATTGTTGTTAACGTCTCGATATAAGTCGCTTCCGGTACGGCGATTTCCGGCTTCTGATACAGCTTCATGCCATATTCGGCATGGGCCTTCGTGTATTCATCATACGGGAAACGCTCTGCCAATGTCAGCGGCTTTGGCGCAATGGAAGCGGATGGCTCAGGCAAGGAAGCGGCAAGCTGGCCAGGCTCGGAACCGAGTGGCTGGACAGTGGTAGAAGCCGTGAAGCTTACGCCTTTCTTCGCTGCGGCCGTACTCCCCAGAACACCGGCAGGGGAGAGGAAGCCGAGCGCTAGCGGGAAAATAAAAAGGCTGTAAATGACCGTGTTTTTGAACACGGATGGCGATGGGGCATGCTCACAGCCGCATTCAGCCGAATGCTTATGCTGCTGGCGCCGCTCTTTCAAAGCGAGAAACAGCTGATGAATGGCTGCGGCATACAATCCAAGAGCAGACAGCTTCACATAGAGCTCCATCCTTGGCGCAATATAAAGGGAGAGCTGATTGGAGCGGGATAAATAAACGATAAGCAAGGCGAATGCAGTTAATATGAGAGCTCTAAACAGGTGATGCTTCATAACCATACCTCCATAAACCATGAGCCGAGCCCAACCAATATGAAGCAGAGAAGGGCGAGCGCCAGTACAATTTTGAGCCGAAAGGCGGACAGCAGCATGAGCATGTTTTTAAAATCAATCATTGGGCCAAACACGAGAAAGGCGAGCAGCGGGCCGCCTGTAAACACATTGCCGAAGGAAGCGGCGATAAAGGCATCCGATGTTGAGCAAATCGATAAAATAAAGGCGAAAGCCATCATCGCCATATAAGATAGCAGCGGCTGATCGGCTACAGTTGCAAGCACGCTCCGGTCCATAATAGTCTGAATTGCAGCTGTTAGCATGGCGCCGAAAATTAAATATTTTCCCATCTCAAAAAATTCATCCGAAGCATGACCAAGCATAGCAGAAAATCGGCTGCCGAGACTGCCCCGAGGCTCCGCGTGATGATGCTCGTGAGAGTGGCTGTGATCATGCTTATGTGTATGATGGTCTTCCTGATTGGAATGGACAGCGGGCTGGGAATCGCCCTCGCCGCGAAGCGGACTTTTGCGCATAAACATATGCATGATCAGTCCGATAATAACAGCGACCGCAAACGCAAGAATAAGGCGGGCATAGGCCATTTCTGGAGCTGAGCGAAAAGCGGCGAAGGTGGCTGTGAACACGATTGGGTTGACGACGGGCCCGGCAAGCAAATAAACAATGCCGATATAAGCGGGCATGCCTTTGCGGATAAGCCGCCTGACGACGGGAATCATGCCGCATTCGCAAAGCGGAAAAGCTAGTCCAAGCAAGCCGCCGAACAGGACCCCGGCAATTGGATTTTTAGGCGTAAACCTGCGAATCATCTCATCCGTGACGAATACTTGAAGCAGGCCGGAGAACAGCACGCCAAGCAGGATAAACGGTATTGCCTCTAAAATAATGCTCAAAAATGTAATTTTGAAGGACTGGGCGTGTGAATAGTCCAGGAAGGCGAAAGGCGAAGGCCGATTCAAAGCAATAGCGATAATAATTCCGGCACAGCCAAGCGCTAGCAGAAAGCTTATGTAGCGAAACCTGAAAATCGGCATATAAAAACCACACCCGCTTTTCTTATAGTAATAATTACGATTATATCACAGTTTATGCAGCCGGAAAGCAAAATAGGACAACTTTATGAGCAGAAAGCGGCTGCTCTGCTGCTTGACATTGGCTGTTAGCGCTGTATAATCATTGTAAATGCAATGACGGGAACAAGTAAGCGAAGGCAAATTGCGACCAGAGAGCCGGTGGGTGGTGTGAACCGGTGCAAGCCTGAAGCCGAATGGGCCCCCGAGCCGAAAGCGAAACGCAGCGATTCGCGCTGCCAATGCTTCTCCGGAAATTCCCCGTTATGGAATATTGAAGGCTGTTCCGATTGTTAAGTCGCCCCATAATGGCGGCTGCGGATAGCGAATTAGGGTGGCACCACGGTCCCTCGTCCCTTGCGGCGGGGGATTTTTTGCGTTGATTTTTAAATTGGAGAGGAAGATTGAAGATGAAAAAAGTATTATCAGGCATTCAGCCAAGCGGTCAGCTCACACTCGGCAATTACATTGGTGCAATGAAAAACTTCGTCAAATTGCAGCATACCGAGCAATGTTTTTTTATGATTGTTGACCTGCATGCTGCGACGCAGCTGCCAGACCCAGCCGCTCTGCGCGAGCAGACGGAAGCGGTAGCAGCTTGTTATATTGCAGCTGGTATTGACCCGGCGAAAGCAAGCATTTTCGTCCAGTCGCATGTGGGGTCCCATGCTGAGCTGGGATGGATTTTTACAACGCTGTCTTATATGGGCGAGCTGGAGCGTATGACGCAGTTTAAGGACAAGTCACAAGGCAAGGACTCGATTCCAGCAGGGCTGTTCGTTTATCCATCCTTAATGGCTGCTGATATTTTGCTTTATAACGCTGATCTGGTTCCGGTAGGGGACGATCAAAAGCAGCATTTGGAGCTGACGCGTGATCTTGCGGGCAGATTTAATAATCGTTTTGGCGAATATTTCACCATACCAGAGCCTTATATGCCGAAGCATGGATCACGCATTATGTCTCTCGATGATGGCAGCAAAAAAATGAGCAAGAGCAATCCGAATGCCGGAAGCTTCATTGCTCTGCTTGATCCGCCAGATGTCGTTCGTAAAAAAATTAGCCGTGCGACAACGGATTCTGGCCGAGAAGTGAAATATGATGTAGCGGGCAAGCCTGAAATCAGCAATCTCATGAGCATCTATGCCAACTGTGCAGGCTTGACGATCGAAGAGGTTGAAGCCCGTTACGAAGGGCAAGGTTATGGACCGTTCAAAAAAGCGTTGGCTGAGCAGGTCGTCTCCGTGCTGGAGCCGCTGCAAACGAGATACCAGGAAATTCGCGCATCAGGCGAAATCCACGATATTTTGAAGCAGGGTGCTGAGCGTGCTGCGGAAATAGCTGATCGTACGCTAGCGGGCGCAAAAGAGAGAATGGGCTTCCTAGCGCCGAAACGCTAATTGTTTTGCTGTTTGAGCCGTCTAAGTCTCGCTTTCACAATGAAGCCTGCGCCGATTGAAAATAACGTAAGGACAGCAAATAGCAGGGCGAGCCATGCGTTATAGCTCATGGAAATGGCGGTAGCGCTCATCAAAAGTACAGCAACGACGGCGAAAAGCAGCGATAATGGCTTGGACATAATGAGGTTCTCCTCTGGGGCAGTAACCGCCCGATAATATTTTTTTGAATATCCGAATAGTTTCTTGACTCGTGCACATAATAAGCTTGCAAGCTTGCAACATATCACAGTGCCCATACTGAAAGGAGAAATTCCTCATGTCAAGTAACACATTGGTGGTACCACAAGCATCGCAAGCTCTGAATCAATTGAAGCTCGAAGCAGCTCAAGAGCTTGGTGTTCAAATTCCGGCAGATGGTTATTACGGCAATATTTCTACTCGCGATGCAGGTTCGCTGGGTGGTTATATTACGAAAAAACTAGTTCAAATTGCCGAACAACAATTGTCTGGCGGTTACCGTTAATCGTTTTTTCTATACAAAAGGCAAAACAAGGGAGAAGCTCAGGGGAAACCCTGGGCTTCTTCTTTTTTCTTTTGACACGATGGCATAAAATAAAGAAAAGCTCTTTCCTTCTATTGTGAAGGAAGGAGCTTTCCGCCGTCAACCCATAAAGACTGGGCTGTTAATAAGTATTCATTCGCAGTCGCTTCATTAGGCGTTCGTCGCTCAGCCAGCCAACGTAAGAGCCTAAAGTTTTATATTCCTTGTCCATTAACAGGACACCGAGAAAAGGGTATTGCTTGCGATGTCGGTAGCGAACATCGGACCAACGCACCTCATAGCCCCATTCATGCTCTGTGACATCGGCGCAGGCAAATTTGGTTAGGTAGAGGAAGGAGCGAATCGCGGGATCGCTTTTGGATCTGGCAGCCGCGGGATGATCGGAGCATTTTACCCTGTCGACCCAGCGGAGCGAGCCATTTCGCAAATCGCCAACGGCGAAGCTGCCATCCTTCATATGCTTGACCACATTCCATATGCTGAGCGATACGGTCGGAATGAGCAGATATCCGTCTGCCGAAAGATTTTCTTTATCCAAGGCAGGCAGCTTCCGCATAATCGTTCGCTGGGCTATCGTTCGCCATACAAAATAAGCGGCTGTAAACAAATAAAGAATCGGAAAAATGATCGTTGGGCTTATCGCCCCGATTGCCCACAGTAAAATAGCAATAATGTGGGTAATGAAGATCACCGGATCAAAAATGTGTATAATGTTCCATGAAATCCATTTTTCCGTGAAAGGTCGCATCGCTTGTGTGCCATAGGCATTAAATAGATCGCTCAGCACATGGACGCAAACGGCGAGCAGTACCCAGCCTCCTACACGGAGCCATGGCAGGCTGCCATGGTAAAACAGTTCCAGCAAGCCGGTAATAATGACAGTCCAAATGGCTATTGCAGGAATCGAGTGTGAAAGCCCGCGATGATTGCGGATATAGCTGGCATTGCCCTTCAGGCGCAGCAGTGTATCGGCGTCCGGAGCTTGCGAGCCAACAACCGTTCCAATTAAGACTGCCGTATGCAGCGTTTGATTAGCTGCAATAACGGGGTCAATGGTGGCAAGGCCTGCAAGGCCGATGCCTATAACTAAATGTGTTCCTGTATCCACGGTAGCAACCTCCAGTATCTTCATTCAATCTTCCGTATACGGTAGTATCGACGGCTGAAAGCTGATTTATGAAGGAGAGTAAAGGAAATGAAAAGGGGATGTATTGATGTATATTTGCTTTGCGGAATATCGCATTAAAACAGAAAATAAAAACGAGTATTTACATTATGTAGAGCAAATGAAAGCAGCTCATTCCGCACTCCATGTTTATGAAGGAACAGATCAGCCGGATTTATTCGTTGAGGTGTGGCAGGCAGAAAGCTTGGAGGAGGCGGAGGAAATAAAAAAAGAACGCCTGAATGAGCGTTCTTCTTGGCGCCAGATGGCCGATTGGGTGCCGGGCGGCGCGGCAAAGGTACATGTGTGGACGTTTAAGCCAATTACCGCTCCATAATAAAAGAAGGGCAAGAATAGTAAATGCTATTAGCGGCGGCTATTTAAACTAGTCGCGGCTTGTGCTTAGCGGTGTACTGTTTGTAATCATGCCGCCTTGAAATGGATACTCATAATTGATTGGACCATCAAAGGTGACATAATCCAGATTAATGGAAAGGAGCAGGTAGCGCATACCTGTTGTTGGATCGCTAATAATAATGTGGTCGCGTCCTGCAGCCTCTATAATGCCGCGGAATGTTTTGGCGTTCCACTCACGGTTGTTCTCATATGTCATGTAGAAGGTAGCCATTTTGCCACGGTTAAGCCGTAAAATATTTTCTACGTATGATTCCTCTACGATTGGAACAGTAACCACATTGCCGCCTGATGGGGTTACGAAGGAGCCGCTAGGGACGTTAACCGGCATCGGCTGCATCGTTTGCATGCCTGCTACCTGCTGCATGCCAGGCATTTGGCCCCCCATCATCGGCTGCATCATTGCCGGCATCGGCATCGGCATCGGCGTTGGCATTGGCTGCCCGCCCATCGGATGAGGATAGCCATAGCCCCCTGTATTTGCTGGACTAACCGCTGTTTTGTAACCATAACCATTCGTCATTTGAAATTCCTCGCTTTCCAAATAAAAAATCATTTGTTACATTTTCTTTGATGCTAATAAACACTTGGACAATTAGCCTGGGTAGGAACGAAGAAGCAGTGGGCTTTGAAGCGGCCGCTGTTCGACTGATTGTACCAGGTGCCAGGACAGCCAGCAGCGGGGCGGAAAAACCAAAGCGCATTCGACGCTGGATGCTGCCGTTCGCCTTTAATGACGCGCTCGGCGAGTCGGATGTCGCGATCGCGCGCTTTTTGATAGAAATAGCCTTTCTGGGTCGCCTCAAAGCCGCCGGGGCTTTGAAACACCATCTGCGGAATGGAGCGAATATTCCTAAAGTCGAGGCAATTGCCTAGTACGCGGTTGACACCAACATTGCCAACCATCAACATGCCGAGCTCACCATCCCCCTCCGCTTCTGCGCGCATCAGTCTTGCCAGCATTTTCGTATCCTCTGCACTTGTCTTGATGACTGCCACAGGCAGGCTCCTTTCAACCCTCAATGATGCTCCACCAAATAATAGGCGAATGATCATGGGCGTTAAACTACATACTTAGTGTATTGTGAGCCCAGAGAAAGGTTCCAAAATTATTTTCGCTTTTTGAAATATAAGCATTTATAAGTTTTACACCTATAAATACGCTTATATTTCTCGGACTGAAACGCGCTGCGCCGCCAAAGGACGGTTTCAGCCGTTTACGCTTGAGTGGCAAATTGATGAACAATAAGCTTGAGCGTTGTCATAACGTGGTTTTTTCTGTATGATTAAGAACGATTGACCAATGAAATGTATGGGCGCTACCTGCGCCTTGTCACATACTCGGGAGGCTCGCTTCGTGTTTAAGGACTTGATAGCATTGACAAAACCAGGTTTGCTCCGGCTCAATATGTTTGCAGCCGTTGGCGGCTTTTGGGTAGCTTCCAAATGGCAAATTGCTTGGTTTGATCTGATCTGGATGCTGATTGGCTCCACGCTCACGATGGCGTCTGCTTGCGTCATTAATAATTATTGGGATCGTGAGCTGGATCAGAAGATGGAGAGAACGAAAGGGCGAGCTTTGCCGACAGGCCGAATGAAGCCGCTGTTTGTGCTTGGGTACGGGCTTGTGCTCGGCATTATTGGGGAATTGGTGCTGTTTATAGCCGTTAATCCGCTTACGGGCTGGTTAGGGCTTTTAGGCTGGTTCGTATATATCGTTATTTATACGATTTGGTTGAAGCGCAGTTCCACTTGGAGTACGTCGGTGGGTGGAATTTCAGGAGCGATGCCTCCGGTAATCGGTTATTGCGCAGTAACGAATGAAGTGGATGCAGGAGCTTGGCTCATGTTCGCTCTGTTATTTTTATGGCAGCCGGCTCATTTCTGGTCGCTTGGCATTAGACGCGTGGAGGAATATCGCACGGCTGGCTTCCCTCTGCTGCCTGTTGTCAAAGGGATTAGACGGACCAAGCTGCAGATGATTCCTTATGTAGCTCTGCTTATACCTACTTGTTTTCTCATGTTTTATTATGGCTACACGGGGTATGTTTTTCTAGTGTTGTCCGTTGCAGGAAGTGTATTGTGGGCGGTTCACACGATTCGCGGCCTGAAGGCGAAGGATACGGAAAAATGGGCAAAAACGAATTTTCTTATCTCAGTCAATTATTTAATGGTTGTATTCATTGTAATGATCGTTAATACGGTGAAATAACGCGTCATTTTGGGACAAGTTTCATGGGGGGAATGGGGAAAATGGATTTTTTGAAAAAGCATAGCTTCAAAATTGCTGTGCTGGCACTTTGCCTGGGGATGGGCATTTATTTATTAATGACCAATGTTTTCAAACCGGAAACGCCAATGCCGGTTCTGCAAGAAGCGCCAGCCTTCGAGCTGACGGATTTGGACGGCAATAAAGTGACGAAGGAGTCGACGAACGGCAAAGCAAGATTAGTGTATTTTTATTTTGCCAATTGCCCGGACGTGTGTCCGCCGACGACATTCCTATTGTCTCAGGTACAGGAAGGCTTGGAGAAAGAGGGCATACTGGGAACAGATGCCGAAATGATCTCAATTACGTTCGATCCTGAGCGTGATACAACGGAGGTTATTAAGGCGTTCGCGGAGCGCAATTATGCCAAGCTGGATCAGGGCTGGCTGTTTTTGCGGGGGAATGATCCAGAGGGAGCCATCAAGCTGTCTCAGGATTTTGGAGCGAGCGTCATTAAGGATAAAGAAGGAACCGGCTTTACACATATGAATGTGATTACTCTAGTCGACAAAACAGGCCAAATTCGCAAGTGGATTTCTGTTGATGAGGAATTGACGCCGGAAAGCATCGTTGCTGATATGAAGCGGCTTGCCAAGGAATAGCGATGGCTATCTTTTATCATATTTTATGGAGTAACGTTGCGCCGCTTACATTGATGATAGCTATTGGCTTCTCAATGCAGCGGCTTTTTTCTTTGGATATCAAAACCTTGTCTAAGCTGAATTTTTATGTTTTTTCGCCGGCTGTCATTTTTCAACTGCTGCGTACGACAGAGCTTGAAATGAGCCTCATTTGGAAGGTGCTGCTGTTTGTCGTTATCTTCATGCTGCTGCAGGCTATAGCAGTAGAAATCGTTGTGAAAATGCGAGGGCTGCAGGGAGGCATGCGCGGCTCCATGCGCAACAGCGTGCTGTTCTATAATAGTGCCAATTATGGCATACCGCTCAATCAGCTGGCGTTTGCTGGGAATCCCATGACGCTGGCGGTGCAAATATTGGTCATGACGACGCAGTCCTTTTTGCCGAATACGTACGGCATCTACAGCGTGAACGCCCATAAGCTGTCATGGCGCGATACGCTGAAGACGATTTTTTCTATGCCGATCATTTATGTCATTCCGCTTGCATTTCTACTAAAAGGTCTGGACGTAGATTTGCCGCAGCCGCTGCAGACGCCAATTGAATATTTGGCAAACGGATTTATTGGGACAGCGCTTATTACGCTCGGTGTCCAGCTCGGCAGCATGAAGTGGCAGTTTAACAAGCGTCTGCTGGGCAATGTGCTGCTGTCGAATGGGCTTCGGCTAATAGGGGGCCCGCTGCTGGCAGCTCTTGCTATTTGGATGATCAGCGCAACAGGGCTGTTCGTATTCGATAAGCTGACGACTGCGGCGCTAATCGTGTCGGCCTCGGTGCCTACCTCGCTGAGCAGCGTGCTGCTGGCTGTGGAATTCGACAATGAGCCGGAGTTTGCTTCTCAGGCGGTGTTTTTGTCAACGGTATTCAGTATTGTGACGGTATCGTTCGTTATTTTTATACTTCATATTTAATCTTGCGGGGTAGGAGCGGGAGGAGGATACAGAATATGTTCCTCTAATCCCGCTTTTTCCAATTGGGCGATGACGTATTCCTCAGGGGTATGCTCTACGCCTGAATACCCGCGCCTCGTATAAATATGCTCGGCATCAGGGAACACATCGCGCAGCATGCCCCGAATACGTTTGCCAGACGAATCATTGTCTGTGAAAATATAAACGTTACGCTCGGCGATTTGCTTGCGCAGCTTCTCAAGCTGCTCGGTTCCGGGAGTGCCGTATGTACAATAGATCGGAATGCTTTCGTCCAGCACGCGCCTGACGCGGCTTTTATCATTTTTTCCTTCTACAATAATCGCAATGTCTATCATGCTGATCACCTTGTTTTTTTTCATTGATTGTATCAAATTACAAGGGGAAAAGCTTGCGGACGTCATGATGAGAAATGGGTTCGCGTGACGAGCGGGCTGCGGCGGTGGAAAGGGAGAATCGACACAGCGAGCATCAAAGCGAGAAAGGCGATATAATACGGCGACATATAGTCGCGCAGTTGACCGGCAAGCATTGGCCCGAGGAAGGCGCCAATCGAATAGGCAATGGATAGAGCGGAAAAGGTGCGGCCATAGCGTGCGCCTCCACTTAGCTCAATAAGCAAGATTGAAATCGCGGGAATGACGATGCCTTTTGCCATGCCTACCATCAGCAGCATAACGGCGAAGGGCAGCGGCGAATCAGCGGCAATGCTGAAATAAATCAAAGCCAGCGCGAGCGCTCCCCATAAAGTACGGCGATAGGCGGAGAAGCGGTTGAGAAACAGCATGCTGAGCGTAATTAGGGCGCCGATGCTGACAACTGAAAAAAGCAAGCCCGTCGTCATCATGCCAGCGGTCGTTGTCGCCATGAGCGGCAGCTCGAAGGATAATATGCCCTGCGCGCAGCTGATGCCGACCGGCAATACATAAATGAGCCAGGATACGGACTTCGAATCGGCAGGCGCCGGAGAAGCCAGCTTTTTGGGCTGTATTCCGGCAGGAGTAACAGGGACGGCTGCTGCCGGGATATCGCGAATGAAAAACAGCGCGCATATCGCAGTAACGATTAAAATCCAGCCCAGCATATAAAACGCGGTGGTGAAGCCGATTTTGGCCACCATATAAGCGCCGGCTGCTGGTGAAATGACGGTTGCCAGCGTATGAACGAGCCCGTTGCCGGCCATAAGCTTGCCCTGCTCGGTACGGTTGCTCGTCATACGGGCAAGCAAGGCCAGGCATGCCGGCGAGAGAAATGCGAGCACGAAGCCGCTAATAGAGCGAAGGACGAGCAGCTGCCAAGGATTCGTCACTTGGGCTTGAAACAAGAGGATGACCCCTGCTCCAAGTAAGCTGAAGACGATAAACAGCCTGCTGCCAAAGCGGTCAACGCCATAGCCGGCAATGAGGTTGCCAGGCAGATGCGTAATGGAGTACATGCCCATCATCAGCCCGATGAACGAGGGCGCTGCGCCAAGCGAGATGGCGAAAGGCGTCAAAATAGGATATTGCGCATGCAAATCAAAAAAGGCGACGAACAGAAAAAAATAGAGCCAGATGGCGGTTTTCATCAGGCTTCACCTCCAAATTGTTATCAGCCTAACAGGGAGCGTATAAATGGCGGCAGCGCCAAATCCATTCATAGGCCATGCCCCTGAGCCATATAATTTACTTGTACGCCAAGGTCGGACAGGATATGTCTGTATAAAGCAAGGTGCCTAGCGTTTACGCTGGATTACAGCTGGGGTATAATGTTTGATAATAGCAGTGTCCGCACGTTATAATAGGAGGGGTCAGGTTGGAGTTTCTGGATTTTACAAGTTATGATTGGAATACTTGGAGCGATTTTCTGAAGGAGCATTGGTTTGTGCTCGCGATTGCTCTTGTTGTGCTGCTGCTTATTATCCGTATCGTCAAAACCGTTGTGAAATGGGCTTTGGTCGCCGTTATCGTGTTTGGCGTTATCGTCTACAGCGGGTATACGATGGAGGATTTGAAGGCATTTGGCACGAAGCTGGAGGAAACAACCGGAAGCCTTAAGCAGGAAGCCATTTCGGCTATGATCGGCGAAGCGAAGAACGCCAAGTTTACGACGAATGAAGACGGCTCCTATACCGTCGCGACAGATAGCGTAGCGCTGACTGGGGTGCCGGGAACGAATGAGGTTTCCGTATCTTATCGTGGAAATGATTTATTCAAATTGCAAATTGACGAGACGATTCAATCCATTATTGATCAAGCCAAACAAAACAAACAATAAGCACTTTTACTATAAATAATGTTTTTGAGCAATGAATGAGGGGGATAACGGGAATGACGGAATGGATTCAGACAGGCAGCCAAAGTATGATGGAGCCTGTCACAGCTGCCGTTCTCCTGGTGCTCCTTGTCTCGCTCATTCAGGGTTTGATTAGGGGCGCATCGGGATCGGCGAGGCGCCTTTTCTTTTTTGTGTGGGAAAGTATCGTCATCGTGGCTTGTCTTGTCCTCGCTTCGCATTGGGCGGGCAAGCTTTCGCCTGTTGCAGCGGATATGCTGAGGAAGCATGTTATCGTCCCTAGCAGAGCGCTGGGATCGATTGAGCAGGCGTGGTACACATTGATAACGAGTATAAGGGATTTTGCACTGCTGCGTTATGTGCTGCTGTTTCTGCTCATTTATATGCTGCTGCGCGTTGCTGCCTCTGGGCTTAACCCATTGTTTGAGCTCATATTTAGGCGAAAGGTTCACGTAGACGGGGATGGTCGCCAGCAGGAGCGGCGGATGGCTCTCCCAAGGCAGCGGGCGGCAAGCCGCGCTTTTGGGGCATTGTTAGGCGGTATCCATGGAGCAGGCCGAGCTTTCATATTCATTGCTGTTCTGTTCGTGTATGTGTCCTTGCTGCCGAATGGCGTTGGAGCACAGATGATTAAGCAATCGCCGCTGTATACGCAGGCTGCTGTACTGCTGGAACCGGTGGCGGGCGATATGCTCGCTGGACGCGGGCCTGTATTGGCCGAGGCGATGCAGGCGGAATTCCAAAATATTTTGCAGCGAAAATATGAAGTGATTGATTATGCCATTCCAGCAGATATTGAGCAGGCGGCGGTGCAGGTCGTCAAGGATGCAGTGACGGATGAGGCGAAAGCAAGGGCGCTGTATGCGTGGCTAGGTACGCGAATTGCCTATGATTGGGACAAGGCCCGCAATTACGAGGAGCAGGGCATTTGGCAGGAGCAATCTCCGCAAAACACATTTGATACGCGAAAAGGTGTTTGCATCGATGTTGCGAGATTGTATGACATGATGGCGCGAGCTGTAGACATCGAGGTGCGGGTCGTAACGGGGCTTGGCGCAGATGGGAAGGGCGGCTTTGGCCCCCATGCGTGGAATGAAGTGCGTATAGAGGGAAAATGGCTGCCGCTGGATGCAACTTGGGCTTCATCGGGCGATTGGTTTAATTCGCCTGACTTTGAGCAGACGCATATTCGGGATAAGCAGCTAAGCATGTAATTTAAAATATATGCATTTATAAGTTTTACACCTATAAATACGCTTATATTTCTCGGACTGAAACGAGCTGCACCGCCAGAGGACAAGGGCAGCCGTTTCACCTTGTATATTTAATTTATAATTGAGGTGAGCATGTTGACGGATGATCCACAGAAAAGGGAAATTAATAATAAACGCCATTTCTCCTTTCGCCTGAACTTATTTTTCTTTATCGTCTTCGGTTTGTTTAGCGTACTGATTATTCAATTGGCTATTTTGCAGTTTGTAGAAGGGCCGACGCTTAGTGCGGCGGGCAGCAAGAAAAGCACGCGGAATGTGAAAATCGCGCCGATTCGCGGCAATATTTACGACTCTGAAGGGAAAGCGATTGCCTATTCCACTTCGATGCAGTCGCTTTATTTCAGCATTCCACCGAATTATAAAACGGAAGAACTGAAAAAGCTTGCTACCGAGGAAGCTACCAGGCTCGTAGAGGTGTTTGATGAATACGGAGACCCAGCTTTGAAAATGACGGTGGAAGATGTCATTATGCAGATGGATTTAGGGTTTAGGCTCAATACCATTTCAACACCGAGACGTATTAAAACGGGGCTGACGAATGAGGAAATTGCTTATTTTCTCGGCAATAAAAGCAGCTTTGTCGGTCTAGATATTATGGAGGAAAGCGTGCGTCACTATAGTCAGGATACGACGGCGGTTCAACTGGTCGGGTACTTGAAGAAATTTAAGGGTGTACGCGAAAACTTGGATTTTTATGGGGAAAAGGCACAGGAAAAAGACCCGCAGCTCCAATATTTGGAGGATGAAGAGGTTGGGTTTGACGGACTTGAGCTATTGTACCAGGATATATTGCGTGGCAAAAACGGGCTGAAGAGCTATCCGGTCAACAATCAGGAGGTTATCGTCGGCCCTGTGCAAATTACGAATCCAGAAAAAGGCGATGACCTTTACCTGACGATTAATCGGGGCGTGCAGCAAACATCAGAGCAGGCCATTATGGATCAGATTAGAAAAATCAGCACTTCATCCATATCTGCTGAACGTGCGCCTTATGCAAAAATCGGCTTTGCAGTTGCGATGGAAGTGGAGACAGGCAAAGTAGTCGCAATGGCTAGTATGCCGGATTATGATCCGAACATTTGGGCTGGCGGCAGCATTAGCCAGAAGGATTATGACAACATTGAGAATGTTGTTAATAATGGAACGATTACGGAGATCTATCCGAAATACGATTCAGATGAGGAGCGTAAAAGCCATCCATCTTCACTCGTTCCACCAGGATCGACGCTCAAGCCGCTTTCCGTTTTAATTGGTCTAAATGAAGGCTTGTTTACAACAGAATCTACTTACAACGATACAGGCGTATTCAGATTTGGTAAAGCTGGTCATGAGGTTCCGATTGGAAATGCTGGCGGTCACGTCTATGGAACGCTTGATCCTGCTAAAGCTATTGAGAAATCCTCCAACCCCTTTATGGCGGCAATGATTGGTAGCAGGCTGAACCAGAAATATCCGGGCCTCGAGGGAATCGATGTCTGGGACAAATATATGAAGGAGTTTGGACTAGGCGTTTCTACCGAAAGCGGACTTCGCATGGAGAAAAAGGGAAGCGTCGATTATTACCATGAGTTTGAGACGGCAAGTGCGCAATCGGCACTCATTCGTGCCTCGTTCGGCCAACAGGCTCGTTATACCGCCTTGCAGTTGGTACAGTACGTAACGATGCTTGCTAATCATGGCAAGCGGATGAAGCCGCAATTTGTCAATGAGATTAAAGATTCCGAAGGCAAGGTTGTGCAAGCCTTTGAGCCAGTGGTGCTCAATACGGTCGATCTCCCTGATGCTTACTGGAAAGAAATTGAGACAGGAATGGGAAAAGTAAAAGTGCAAGGTTTCGATGGCGTAAGTTATACCTTTAATCGTAAAACAGGGACAGCGCAATCGTCCGTTAAAGGCAGAACGGCGGATAACGGTGTATTTATCGCTTATGCCCCTGCTGAAAATCCCAAGCTCGCAGTTGCTGTCATTATGCCGGACGGCGGTTTTGGCGGCTGGGCGGCAGCGCCGGTTGCCCGTAAAATTTTTGATGCCTATGATTATGAAGTTGGCCTAAACGGCGTTCCAGGAAAGGCAAAGGATGTCGCGGCTACGACGGATACAGAAGCTGAAGGTACGGAAACAACGGTGCAATAACCTAGTTAAATAGCTTATTCTATAAGGCCTTTTCAACAGCGCTGCTGATTGGAGAGGTCTTTTTTTAAAAAAAATGTTGCACTAGAGAAACTTTTTTGTATAATATAAACAAAGAGGCGCTTAGCTAACTTACATTCGCATAGGCAAAATAAATCAAAGCAATGAAAACAAATAGATGGGCAGGGGATTGGACTAATGAAGAAGAAGCGTAAAATGAATTCGGCGTTGAAGAGGTTAATTATGACGTTAATGTTTTTGGCTTTATCCGCAATTGTATTGGCAGGCTGTACAAGCGGCAGTGGCAGCGAGACAGCAAACGGAGATGGAAAATTAAAAATCACGGCGACGACCGGAATGATCGCTAATGTAGCGTCAGAGGTTGGTGGAGACGATGTTGCAGTAACAGGACTTATGGGGTCGGGTATCGACCCCCATTTATACAAAGCATCTCAGGGTGATGTAAAGAAGCTGGATCAGGCTGATATTATTTTTTATAACGGCTTGCATCTGGAAGGAAAAATGGGGGAGATGTTCGAGAAGCTCGAGAAGCAAAAGCCAACAGTGGCAGTCTCCTCGCAAATTCCAGAATCGGAGCTGCATGGTAATCCAAGCGGAGACTCCACTACCCATGATCCGCATATCTGGTTCAATGTTAAGCTGTGGATGTCTGCAACTGAGGTTATACGCGATACGCTAGTGGAGAAAGACCCAGCGAACGAGGCGGGCTACAAGGAACGGGCTGAGGCTTACCTAGCGAAGCTTGAGGAGCTTGATCAATATGCAAGAGAGCAAATCGCAACGATTCCTGAAAAAGGCAGAATTCTCGTAACGGCGCATGACGCCTTCGGATATTTTGGCGCAGCTTATGGCCTAGAGGTCACAGGCTTGCAGGGGATGAATACGATGTCTGAGTATGGGTCGAAGGATGTAAGCGAGCTGAGAGATTTTCTCGTTGAAAAACAAATCAAAGCGGTGTTCATCGAATCCAGCGTGCCGCGCAAATCCATCGATTCCGTTATCGAGGGTGCTCGCCAATTGGGGCATGAAGTGACAATCGGCGGCGAATTGTTTTCTGACGCGATGGGCGATCCCGGAACGGTAGAAGGTACTTATATCGGTATGGTTAAACATAACGTAGATACAATTGTAAATGCACTCAAATAACAAGACGCAGTGAGAGGCGATGGCTACTATGAAAAATCATTTAAAAACGGCAGCTCCTTTGACAATTGAAGGCTTAAGCGTAGCTTACCAGAAAAAACCGGTGCTGCGCAGCGTATCTTTCTCCGTAGCAGAAGGGGAGCTGATCGGCGTAATCGGGCCCAATGGAGCGGGCAAGTCTACGCTGATGAAAGCGGCGCTCGGCCTCATTCCTCGCCTCAGCGGGGAAGTGCTCATCTATGGCAAGCCGTACCGCCAGCAGCGCAGGCTGATCGGATATGTGCCGCAGCGCGAGTCGGTCGATTGGGATTTCCCAACGAATGCGCTGGATGTGGTCATGATGGGCCGTTACGGCCATCTGGGCCTGTTCGGCCGCCCGGGAGCAAAGGAACGCAGGCTTGCGATGGAATGCTTGGCGAAGGTCGGCATGGCGGATTTCGCCACAAGGCAAATTAGTCAGCTGTCTGGCGGCCAGCAGCAGCGGGTATTTCTGGCTCGTGCGCTCGTGCAGGACGCTCAGCTGTATTTCATGGATGAGCCGTTCGCAGGTGTCGATGCTGCAACCGAGAAGGCGATTATTACGCTGCTGCAAGAGCTGAAGCGGCAGGGCAAAACGGTTATCGTCGTCCATCATGATTTGGCGACGGTCGAGGAATATTTTGATTCTGTTCTGCTGCTCAATGTGGAGCTTCAGGCATATGGCAAAACCGAGCAAGTATTTACACAGCAAATGCTCCAGCAAACCTATGGCGGGCGGCTTGCCTTTCTAGAGCGTGGCGGAAATGCCCGGCTTGCTGTAACGAAAGGGTGAGGCTGAGATGGAAACGTTGTGGAGACTGCTTCAAGATCCGAACATGCAATGGATTTTTCTAAGCTGCACGCTGCTTGGCTTAAGCAGTGGAGTCATCGGCAGCTTCTCCTATTTGCGCAAGCAAAGCTTGATGGGCGATACGCTGGCTCATGCGGCGCTGCCTGGGATTTGTATTGCTTTTATGCTGACGGGCACAAAATCGCTGCTGTTTTTTCTGCTTGGAGCAGGGGCAGCTGGCCTTGTCGCTACGTTCGGCATCGGCTGGATTACGCGAAATTCGCGGATTAAGCATGATGCGGCAATGGGGATTGTGTTATCCAGCTTTTTCGGCTTCGGCATCGTATTATTAACGATTATCCAGCATGGCGAATACGGCAATCAATCGGGACTGGATAAGTTTTTATTCGGTCAGGCGGCCGCAATGGTTGGCTCCGATGTACTTACGATGTCGATTGTGAGTTTATCGCTCATCGCGATCTGTACGTTATTTTTTAAGCAATTCAAGCTTGTATCCTTCGATCCCGGCTTTGCGCGCGGACTTGGCTATCCGGTGGCTCTAATTGAGCAACTGCTTATGTTTTTGATGGTAGTAGCTGTAGTCGTGGGCATTCAAGCGGTCGGTGTTGTGCTGGTGGCCGCGCTGATTATTACGCCGGCGGTGTCGGCTCGTTATTGGACGGATAAGCTTGGTTTTATGGTTGTTATCTCTGGCTTGTTCGGCGCTTTGAGCGGCGGAATCGGCACGATTATTAGCTCGCTTGGCTCGAATTTGCCAACGGGTCCGCTGACTGTGCTTGCGGCAACGGCATTATTTTTAATTTCGATATTGTTTGGTCCTCGTAGAGGTCTGCTCGCAAAACGGCTGCTGCGGCTCAAAGTGGCACGGAGCTTCCATGAGGAGCAGGGTCATAAGGAACGGCAGCTAAAGGGGGAAGCGACGCTATGAGCGATTTTTGGATATTGCTGACAGGCTCGCTTGTCGCCAGCTGCTGCGGCATACTGGGAGCTTTTCTCGTTTTGCGAAAAATGGCGATGATCGGAGATGCGATTAGCCACTCGGTTATGCCGGGTATCGTTATTGCTTTTCTGATCAGCGGTTCGCGTGATTCACTCGTTATGATGCTAGCGGCTATGGCTTGTGGTTTGCTTGCTGTATTCCTTATCCAGCTGTTTCAGCAAAGCGGCATTCAATCGGATGCGTCCATTGGCGTTGTTTTTACTGCGATGTTTGCTACTGGGGTGCTGCTGGTGAGCCTGTATGCCCGCCAGGTGCATCTCGATCAGGATGCGATTTTATATGGAGAAATTGCCTATGTGCACTGGAATACGTGGACGCTGAACGGCGTCAGTATGGGACCGATAGCGGTATGGCTGCTTGGCATTACGTTAACGGTCATTTTAGTCGTCATTGGGCTGTTCTATAAGCAGTTCAAGCTATGCGCCTTTGATCCAGCGCTTGCGGCTGCCTGTGGCATTCCCGTTGCCTTGTTCCATTATTTATTGATGGGGCTCGTGTCGATGGCGACGGTCAGCTCCTTCGAGAGCGTAGGGGCGATCCTCGTCGTCGGGCTGCTGGTTATTCCTGCTGCGACCGCCTATTTATTAACGGAGCGGCTGAGCGTCATGATCGCTTTGAGCGCAGGTGTGGGCATTGCCAGCACATTCATTGGTTATGGCGTGGCGACTGTGCTAGATGCCTCGATTGCAGGCTGTATCGTTAGTGCTGCTGGCGTGCTGTTCATCATGGCCCTGCTGTTCTCGCCTAGCCATGGCGTCATCTGGAAAAAATGGCGTTTGCGCCGTTTAGCCCAATAATACGCGATATGCGAACTTTTCTTAGGCTGCGTTTCATCGCGCAGCAGTAATGAAGGCCAACCGGAAATTTGCGGTTGGTCTTTATTTTTTTGAAGTGGAGCAGGATCGTTTGGCTTACGCCCAAAATATGATAAAATGGCTGTATTGCATCAAGATATGATGTTATGCAGCAAAT
The DNA here is from genome assembly GCF_059383715.1 of Paenibacillus sp. J31R34. Taxonomy (NCBI): domain Bacteria; kingdom Bacillati; phylum Bacillota; class Bacilli; order Caryophanales; family Paenibacillaceae; genus Paenibacillus; species Paenibacillus sp. J31R34. The sequence goes on along the minus strand of NZ_JBXENU010000007.1, from coordinate 315,144 downwards.
GCAGGAGGTAACGATGGCAGATTATAAATTAGTAGCACTCGATATGGATGGGACGCTGCTGAATGAACTGAGTGAAATTAGCGATGAAAATGCGTTGTGGATTAGAAAGGCGCTTGATGCCGGTGTAACGGTCAGTTTTTCGACGGGACGCGGCTTCCGCAGCGCCTTGCCGTTTGCCGAGCAATTGCAGCTTGAAACGCCGATGATTACGGTAAATGGTGGCGAGATCTGGAAGAAGCCTCATGTGCTGCACCGCAGAGCGCTGCTTGATCCGGTATATGTAGAGCGGCTGCATAAAATTGCGCAGAAGCACGCAGGCACCTGGTTTTGGGCATACAGCACGAAGGACATTTACAATTTGGAAAAATGGATTGCGCCAGCGGATGATTATGAAGCCCATCATTGGCTGAAGTTCGGTTACTACACCGAAGATGATGTCGTACTTAAGAAGATTTATGAGGAAGTCAGCGAGTGGGATGCGCTAGAAATTACGAATTCCTCGACGAGCAACTGGGAGATGAATCCAAAAGGCGTTACCAAAGCATCCGCGCTGAGCGAGCTTTGTGAAGTCATGGGTATTGACATGTCGCAGGTCGTTGCAGTTGGAGACAGCTTGAACGACATAGCCGCTATTCGCGATGCAGGACTTGGCGTTGCTATGGGCAATGCCCAAGATGCTGTGAAGGAAGCGGCTGACGTTATTACACTGTCGAATAATGAGCATGGCGTTGCCGAAATTATTAAGAAATATGTACTGAAGGGATGAAAACGGCTTGGACATCTTAGGCTGGTCTCTCGTTATCATTTTATTTATTGTCGGCATGGCGGGTACGGTGTATCCGATATTGCCGGGGGCGCTTGCCATTTACGCCGCGTTTTTTGCTTATGGCCTGTGTATTACCTTTGAGCCGTTCGGCTGGGTCTTTTGGACATTGCAAACGCTCATCGTCGTTGTCTTGTTCGTAGCGGATTATGCGGTCAGCGCCTGGGGCGTCAAGCGATTTGGCGGCTCTAAGGCCTCTATAATCGGCAGTACCATCGGCCTTATATTGGGACCATTCGTTATTCCAGCTTTCGGTCTCATTATCGGCCCATTCGTGGGCGCGGTCATCGGCGAGTTTTTCGTCGTTCAGGAGTGGAAGCATGCTGCGAAGGTAGGTATCGGCTCGCTTGTCGGGCTGCTGACTAGTGTGGTGGTGAAGGTTGTTTTGCAGTCCATCATGATTGTGCTCTTTATTGTTTGGCTTGTTGTGTAAAAGCTCAGATTGATGAAAATAGCGCTGCGCTGCGTAAAAGGTTTGGTTTTCGATCGTTGTTGCTCTGAATTTATTTGAATATACCGCATTAGCGGTGTAAATTCAGAGCAAAGACGAACGCTCCGCTTCTCAAATCCAAACCTTTTACTCCGCTCCGCCTCTTTCATCAACAACCTTCTACACAAAAAAGCTCGGACAATACTTCGCTTTTTACAGGGAAAACCTGAAAACCTGAGAGCAGACAACATGGTCAACAACGTTTTGAAATCGTTTTATTATATTTGGGGGAGCTGAGAATCGATGATTAAAGTGACGGTCTGGAATGAGTTTTTGCATGAGAAGGTGCACGAAGAGGTGCTGCGCGTTTATCCGGATGGCATACATAACGCTCTGGCAGCAGGCATCGCCACCGATTCATTTGAAATTGCTACAGCTACGCTTGATCAGCCAGAGCATGGGCTGACCGAAGAACGCCTGAACAACACAGATGTCCTGATCTGGTGGGGACATATGGGCCATGATCAAGTCGAGGATGCGATTGTCGAACGTGTGCATGGGCGCGTCATGCAAGGCATGGGACTCATTGTATTGCATTCCGGTCATTTTTCGAAAATTTTCAAAAAACTAATGGGCACTGGCTGCGATCTGAAATGGCGCGAAGCAGGCGAGAAGGAACGTATCTGGACCGTGAATCCGGCCCATCCAATTGCTGCAGGCTTGCCAGAGTACATTACAATTGAGCATGAGGAAATGTACGGCGAGCATTTCGATATTCCCGCACCGGATGAGCTCATCTTCTTAAGCTGGTTCGAGGGCGGCGAGGTGTTCCGCAGCGGCTGCACCTTCTACCGCGGCCAAGGGAAGATTTTTTACTTCCGACCAGGTCACGAAACATATCCAACCTATTACAATGAACAAGTGCTGCAAGTAATTAAAAATGCGGTTCATTGGGCAAAGCCTTCGGGTGCTGGAGTACCCGTCCGCGGCAATCACCAGCCGCTTGAGCCACTCGTTAAACCATAATCCTGCATTCGAAAGAGAGAATACCCGCTATGAAGAAGGATTCACTTATTAAAGGAACTTTGATTTTAGCCATGGCCGCACTGGTCGCCCGCATGCTTGGGATTTTCCAACGGGTGCCGCTGGAGCATATGCTGAGCAAAGAAGGCTTGGCGAGTTTTACCGTCTCTAATAATCTATATTTAACCTTACTTATTGTAGCAACAGGGGGCATCCCGAGTGCCATTAGCAAAATGGTGTCCGAGCGTTATGCGCTTGGCCGCCAGCAGGAAGCGCAGCGCATTTATAAGGCGGCGCTTTTGTTCGGTCTGGTAACAGGACTAATCTTGTCTACTTTGTTGTATGTTTTTGCACCACAGCTGGCAGCATCTCAAGATTTGCCTGACGCAGTATTCGCCATTCGGGCGATAGCGCCAACGCTGCTCTTGTTTCCACTAATCGCCATGATGCGCGGTTATTTTCAAGGGCGCCAGCTGATGATGGCGGGCGGGCTCTCGCAAATTATGGAGCAAATTATGCGCGTTATTGTCGGTGTCGGCTTGGCGATTCTTGTACTCGCCTGGGGCTGGGGTGACCAGATGGGAGCAGCGGCAGCGTCCTTCGGTAACTTTTTCGGAGCGATAGGCGCTATTGCGGTGATGGTGTGGTACGCAGTCAAGCTGCGCCGGACGGACAAGCTCGAACTGGACAAAATGCCAGCAGGCAGCGAAGCTGCTCAAACGGTTGCTTTACAAAAAGCCGAGGCCTCACGTATTCCGTATCGCGCTATTTACCGGGAAATATTTTCGATTTCCATCCCGATTGTCGTTACGGCTATAACGGTTCAACTCATATATATGGTTGATAATTACTTGCTTATGAAATTGCGGGCGGGCGTTTACAGCTATAATCAGGCAGTCGAGGTATTGGCTGATTTTGGGGGGAAGGCGCAATCCATTGCCGGTATTCCACCGATTTTGGCAATAGCGCTAAGTACTTCAATTATTCCGGTCATATCTTCTGCTTTTTCCGTGCGGAATATGTCAGAGGTTAATCGCCAAACGTCGCTCGTTATGCGTATTGTACTGTTTACAGGCATTCCAGCGGCACTGACGCTTGCTGTTTTAGCCTATTCGGTTACAGGACTGCTGTTCACAGGACCGCAAGGCAGCGGCATTGTGGCGGCTTTGACAGCAGGTACGATTTTTCAAGCGACGATGATGATCAGCAATTCGGTATTATTCGGGCTTGGCAGACCGCGGTTAGCGATGTACAACACATTAATTGGTATTGGGCTAAAGCTGCTGGGCAGCTTCGTATTAGCTCCGATATTCGGTATTTATGGGCTTATTGCCGCATCCACGCTTTGTTTTATTTTTATTACTTGGTTTAATTTGCAATCCATTCGCAGCTATGTGCAATTCAACGTGCTTGGCCGTCGCTGGGTGCCTTATTTTGCAGCGGTACTCATTTCGATGGCAGCAGGCTGGGGAGTGGACAAAGGCCTCAGATGGCTGCTTGAAGGCTTTGCATTGCCGGATAGGCTGGCCTATCTGATTTCTCTCATTGCTGCTGGCGTCGTTATTGGCGGTTTGTATTTGGGTCTGCTCATCTTGCTGCGCGTCGTGACAGCGGAGGATGTCAAAACATTCCCTGGACCGCTTCGCAAGCTGTTTGCCAAGCTGTTCAGGCTGACTGGCCGTGCTGCGGTGTAAGCTTCATTTAAAATATAGGAAAGGATATGATTATTTCATCCTTTCTCTTATTTCCATACATTTACACCGATCTTAGGCTCATGTACAATGAAGAGGATTTTATTCATTTTTAATTTGTTGGCGAGAGGGGTTACGTACATTGAAAAAGCTGGGGAGCATAAAAAAAGGGGTCGCCTTGCTGCTGGCCTTGGTGCTTGTGTTTGTTGCGGGCTGTCAGGCTATTAGCGGTGTCGATCTGAATAAGGCGATTACGAACTCGCTTAAGGTTACTTCTTATGAGGGCGAGCAAACGTTGTCGCTGCAATTAAATTTGAGTGAAGAAGATCTTGAATATATGGACGAAGATGAACTCGCGATTATGAAATTGATCAACAGTGCAAAGCTTGAGCTGACAAATATCAAGGTACAGGATGACACACATGTATCTTACAGCGGCAAGCTTCTGCTGGCTGACACGATTTCCATTGGCTTTTCACTCAAAATGTCCGATACAACGGCGGTCGTAGAAATTGAAGGGGCGAAGCAGCCCTTTGCTCTGGACATGAGCGAAGCGGGCTTGCCTTCCTTAATGGGCGTTTCTGGCGCGATTGGACAGTCCGTAACGGGTGGTCCGGCAGACGCCTCGCTCGTTGAGCTGGGCAAAGAAATTATCGATGTCATAAGCGGCTATTTTATTAATAATCTGCCTAATCCCGATCAAATTTCAGTAAATGCGGTGCAGGAAACGATTAATGGCCAATCGGTATCCTTGATGAAAGTTCATACGGAGCTGGATGGTCCGGCTATTTGGACATGGATTAAAAAATATGTCGATGTTCTTGTAAGCGACCGTGCTGGTCTGGACAATATGGTTAAAGGGTTTGTTGAAGTGCTTTCCAGCCATCCAGAAGTATGGGAAGCAATTGGTGAAGTAAATCCTTTTGACCAACCGGTTGTGCTGGATGGGCCTACACAAGAGGATACGATTAAAGAAATGGCAGACAGCCTTGCAGAAGAGCTTGCATACTTGCAGGAGGAAATGCTAGCAATGGAGCAAGAGGAGGACGGCCTTCTCCTCGATTCTGTATTTAATAAGGCTACGACGCTGAAAACAGACGTTTATGTGGACAGCAAGTTGGACATACGCAAGCAAGTAGTAGAGGCAAGCATTACGCTTGGCGATACCGAGCCTGAGACGCAAATGAGCATCGTTATTCGCTCCGAGAGCCAAAAATGGAATGTGAATGAAGCGGTGAAGGCAGATGCTCCAGTCGTAAGCGAGAATGCCATTAATCTGGATGATATGTACGGCCTAAACGGCTACGAAACGCTGCAATGGTTTGACAAAAGCTCCTATGCTTATGATCTGTTAAAAAATACGTTTCATGTGGGCGTTCAGACGGTAGAGCTTTATACACAGGATTATGGCAATCCGCCAATTATAACTCCTTCGAATATTACGCTTGTGCCTTTGCGTGATGTGGCGGAGCAGCTTGGCGCTACGATTTCCTATAATAAGAAAACGAAGCAGCTGACGTTATTCGATAAGGCGACTGATACAACGATTATGGTGAAAAGCGGCAGCGATACCGCCATCGTAAACGGCAAGTCGGTGAAATGGTCTTATCCGGCAACGACTGTAAGCGGAACGGTTTATGTTTCAGCCCGCAATCTTGCGAAGTCGCTTGGCGCATCTTTGAAATGGGAATCTTATTACGACTCAGAGAAATATTTAGTCATTGAACGTGAAGTTGGATAAGAAGGAGGAATGAGCAAATGCTTAAATTAACGACAGATGCTTCCTTTCGGGAAGCTGTGCAGGCCGATGAACTGACGGTTATCGTATTCAAAACAACGTGGTGCAAGGATTGCCATTACATTGAGCCATTTATGCCGGAGCTTGAGCAGCAGTATGCGGGCAAAGCGGTTTTTTACGAAATAGACCGCGATGATTTGCCAGATTTGTCATCCGAGCTGAACATTCTCGGCATTCCAAGCTTCCTTGCTTTTCGCAAAGGCCAGGAAGTTGTGCGGTTCGTTAATAAGCTTCGGAAGTCGCGTGAGGAGATCGAACAGTTTGTGGATCGCGCCTTGCAAGTATCCGATGCTTTGGCGGAAAACCAATAAGCACAATTTGCAAAGTCCGTGCGGCGCCGTCGCACGGATTTTTTTATGGTCACAGAAGCATCATAATTAGAACCTTGATGGACAAGTGTCACATTTTCAACATGGCTTTTGGCATATTTTATGGCTATAATGAGTGGTAATTCAAACGAAAAAAGGTGATTGTACGAATGGTTTCAAGCCGTTTTCGCAAATTTTCAGTTGCAACATCTCTAGGCATGCTTATCATACTGCTGAACGGTGCATTGGTCACGAACATGGATGCTGGCAGAGGCTGTGGAGATGACTGGCCATTATGCCATGGAAAATTTATACCAGCCTATACATTAGAATCGCTTATCGAATACACGCATAGGCTTACAACGGGTATTGAAGGACTTTTGGTCGTAGGGATGTTTATTGCGTCAATTATTTTGTTTAGACGAGACAAAATCGTCTATAAACAGCCGCTTGTATTCGCAAGCAGCTCCTTGTTTTTCACAATTGTACAAGCACTGATGGGTGCTGCTGCTGTAAAATGGCCGCAATCTCCATGGGTGATGGCGATTCATTTTGGCATATCGCTTATGGCATTTGCTTCTACCCTGCTGCTCGTTTTATGGGCATATCGCAATCGGGATGGGCAAGCGGTCGAATTTTCAGTGCCAAGATCTGTTTTTCCACGTCTTTTGGGGCTGGCGGTATATATTTACGTTGTTATATATTTAGGCGCTTATATTCGTCATACCGATTCCGGCGGCGGCTGTCTGGATTGGCCGTTATGCAACGGGAAAGTCATTCCTGATTTTGAAGGAGCCGAGACGATTGTATTCATTCACCGTATAGGTGCCGTTATATTGTCTCTTGCGATTGCTGGCGTATACTTGCATATTCGCAGGAAAAGTGGCGCAAATGGGGGACTGGCTCCCATGGCTAAGCTCGCGCTTATTCTCGTGCTGACGCAAGTGTTAAGTGGAGCTTTGCTGACATTGACGATTACAAATTCAAATTGGTTTGTTTTTACAAATTTATTGCATAATCTCATTGTTAGTGCACTATTCGGCGTTATAATGGATATGTTGGTGCGTTCTTGGAGGCTGCGGGAAGGCGCTAGATAGCCTAGAGGGGACGGAGGCACACAAGATGTTGCGATTTCTGTTTGACGAGCCAGAACGGGCATTAGAGGGACGACACGGTGAAACGGTGCGTTTAATGGAGCAGTTTATATCGCAGCTTCATAGCAAGGTGGAGGCGGGCAAGGATGTAGATCATAAGCTTCGTACGTATGAGATCTGGACACGCGGTTTAATTTCTTCCTTGAATGAGCTGGAGCAGAGCCATTATGCAACGCTTCGCTTCAAGCAGAAAATTAAATCCAGCTCGGTCAGCCAAATGCAATCCGATGAGTATCTTATGTACCAGCGTTATGTTTATTTTGACAAGAATGCGTTCATTCGCGTTTTCGCTTTGCTTGATAAAATAGGCATTTTGCTGAACGATTTGCTCGCCATGAAGACAGAGCGGATTAAACCGCATTTTTCCTATTTTACGGTGCTGCGGAATATGCGCGAGCGCGGTGTTCATCGGCCGCTGACAGGCGGCCTTGATGAGGTCAAAAGCTTAACGCAGGAGCCGATGGCACGCCTGCGGAAACGGCGCAATGCAGAAATCCATTATATGAATTCCGAAATGCTTGATGATCTTGTGCAAAGCCATAAAGGCTATGGACTTGAAGTAAAGCTAGAAAACATCATGGCGCAGTCACAAGACCTGGCGGCTGGAGTAGCAATGGTGACCGACACTTTATACCTTACGTTCCAGTACGCTTGCGGTTATATACGAAAAAGATAATTGATTCGTAATCGCAGGGAGGAAGCACTGTTGGAGTTGAACGGAAAAACGGCGCTTGTTACAGGGAGCGCCAAAGGTCTTGGCAAAAGAACGGCAATCGAGCTTGCTAAGCAGGGCAGTCATATCGTCATTAATTATTTTAAGAGCGAGCAGGAAGCTCAGCAAACGAAAAAAGAAATCGAACAACTCGGAGTAAGCGCTACCATTGTGCAGGCTGATCTTTCAACGATGGAGGGCGCGACGAAGCTGGCTGATGAAGCGGCAAGCTGGAGGGGCGGCATCGACATTTTGGTCAACAATACGGGACCGTTTGTTAGGGAGCGGCGGCTGTTTGCCGACTATGATTTTGCCGACATATCGGACATGCTTAACAGCAATTTGCTCAGCGTCATGCTGCTGGACCACAAGCTGCTCTCAGGCATGCGCAGCCGTGGCTGGGGCAGAATTATTCATTTTGGGTTTGGCCACGCGGGAGAAGCGCGGGCTTGGCCCCACCGAGCCGTATATGCGGCTGCCAAAACCGGTCTCGTTTCCTTTACGAAATCGCTTGCCGTTGAAGAAGCCGCTTATGGCATTACTGTGAATATGATTGGTCCTGGCGACATTCGAGGGGCGAACAAGGAGCGGACGATTGCCGAGGTGGAAGGCCAGGAGGATGCGGAATCACCGCTTGGCCGGCCCGGAACAGGTGAAGATGTTGCACGGGTAATCACCTTTCTATGTGAACGGCGGTCGGATTTTTTAACGGGGAATATTATTAATGTCACGGGCGGATTTGATCCGATTCGTCCTAATATTAAAGGTTTGTGAACCGAGCATATACAAGTGCCTGCCCGCAGCTGAATAGAACATGCAAATAGCGAAAGCCCGGTAATCCTCAGAGGACACCGGGCTTTCGCTATAGCTTGCTTTAGCGTACGCTTAGAATACTTGAACGACTTCGACTACGCCTTCAACCTCTTCAAGCAGTGCGCGCTCAATACCAGCTTTAAGCGTGATTGTGGAGCTCGGGCAGCTGCCGCATGCTCCCATCAGGCGAAGCTTAATGATACCGCCCTCAACGTCTACGAGCTCGACGTCTCCTCCGTCGCGCTGCAGGAACGGACGCAATTTATCCAGTACGTCCAATACTTCATCGTACATTGTGCTTTGTGCTTGTTCACTCATTGCAATCATCTCCTTTCTGTCTTATTATAGTACAAAGTCGTGCAATTGAAAATGGATACCTACAGCAAGGTAAGGTGTAAAGCTTATGTTTAAGACAATGATTGAATATTGTACAAGCAATGCCCACCATGGAACCGTGGACATTATGCAGAAATTCGAGCAAGAGGATCTCTACGAAATCACAGAATATGGCTGTCTAGGCAACTGCGGCGAATGCTACTTAAAGCCGTTTGCCCTCGTCGAGGGGGAAATTGTCGCCGCCGATACCATTGATGAATTATATGGCAGAATTCATGAAGCTATTATTCGCCAAGAGACCGATCGTGACGCACTTGACAAGCTGCTGGACGATCTTTAACCGAAGTGGCGCTTGGACCGCCATAAAATGCCGCTTTTTACGAGGCGGGGTACACGGCCCATAAGCGGTGTGCCGCCCATAATGCCAAAGCCGCTCTTTTTGCCGAGCGAACCGAGAACGCCCTTGAGCTTGATTTTGCCAAGCCGGGGCGTTTTGTCATGCCAAATGGCCTGCATGACTTCAGCGATTTGCTTGCCTTGCGCGCCAGCCGCCTGTCCGCTTGGGGAGAAGGGCAGTGAAGCACAATCTCCGACGATGAACACGCCGCTGTGGGAAGGAAGCTGATGGTGCTCATCAATAATCAGCCTACCTTGATTATCCTTCGGCAAGTCCAGACGCTGTACGATTGGCACCGGCTGAATGCCTGCCGTCCATACCGTTACATCGCTCAGCAGCGACTTGCTGGAATTGTGATCGTGCAGGACGCCCTGTTCAAGCTTGCAAAGGGAAACATTGCCGAGCATTTCAACTTGGTGGCCTTTAAACCATTCTGCGACAAACAATTGCAGCTTGCCTGGGAAAGCAGACATGACGCCTGCACCGCGGTCAATAATGCGAATGTTTAAATCCGGACGGCTTTCACGCAGCTCGGCAGCTACTTCAACGCCGCTAAGACCGCCGCCTACGATTGAGACCTGTCCATAAGGCTTGACGTCATTAAGCTGTTGATACGTTTTACGTGCGGCAGAAAACGTTTGAATGCTCGTAGAGAACGCCTCTGCCCCTTCAATGCCATGGTATTTATCCGTACAGCCAAGACCGATAACGAGCCAGTCGTAGGAGATCGGGTCTTGCTGCTCCAGATAGACCAGCTTATTATCGAGATCAAGATTGTCAACCTCGCCATAAACCGTGCTCACGCGCGAGTCTGTCGGGAACTTGACGCGCAGCTCCAGGTCGGACACGGTTCCGGCAGCGAGAGCATAATATTCTGTCTTCAGGCCTTGGAACGGCATGCGGTCAATTAGAACGATGGATACATCAAGTGGAATATGCTTCTCAATCAGTTCTTCAACAATCGCCAGGCCGCCATAGCCGCCACCTAAAATTACTAATTTTCTCATTTACGCCTCAACCCCGCATTATTATTAATCTGATCAGTCATGGATGCTGCAAGGGTGTGCATGTGCATGTAAACCGGAAGCAAATCCTGCGCTATGCATACACGCCTTAATATATGTGATTGGTCAGATGATTACTCATAGATCTTAACTTCGTTGTAGAAGGTGTCACGTTCAACTGGCACGCGTCCTGCACCTTTAATAAGCCAAATCAAATCCTCACGGGTAATGCCTTCTGGCGTAAGGGCGCCTGCGGCGTGGCTAATGCGTTCCTTCACAATTGTGCCGTGAGCATCGGAAGCTCCCATCGTCAGGGCGACCTGAGTCAGCTGTGTGCCAATATTAATGAAATAAGCTTTAATATGCTGGAAGTTATCGAGCATGAGGCGGCTGATCGCGATCGTTTTCAAATCCTCGAAAGCGGAGTTGCGGCGTCTAATGCCCGCTTTAGGATTTATCGGCTGCATCGACAAAGGAATGAAGACCAAGAAGCCATTTGTTTCATCCTGCAGCTCACGAATTTGAATCATATGTCTTACGCGATCCTCTTTGCTCTCAATGGAGCCGTACAGCATCGTTGTATGTGTTTTTAGGCCAAGGTTATGCGCCGTGCGGTGAACATCAAGATATTGCGACACATCGGCTTTCGTTACGCGCATTTTTTTGCGGTATTGGTCCGACAAAATTTCGGCGCCGCCGCCGGTAAGTGATTTCAGCCCTGCATTCATCAGTTCCTGCAGCACTTCTTTGTACGTCAAACCACTAATCCGCGAGAAAAAATCAATTTCTGCTGCTGTATAAGCCTTCAGCGTGACATCTGGATATTGCTTATGCAAAGCTTTCAGGGAATCGACATAATATTGAAAAGGCACATGCTGGTTGTGGCCGCCAACAATATGGAATTCGCGTACGCCCGGATGAATATGCTGTTCGACGTATTCGATCATTTGCTCCCCAGTCAGCGTGTAGGAGCCAGGCTCGCCTTCATCTTTCCGGAAGTTGCAAAATGCGCAGTGCGCTTCACATACGTTCGTGAAATAAAGGCTCATATTTTCGATAAAATAAACCTTATTGCCATTTTTACGCAAGTTCGCTTCGTTCGCGAGTTGGCCAATCGTCAGCAAATCGTCTGACTCATACAGAAATACGCCATCCTCGAGCGTCAGCCGTTGCCCGTTTCGAACCTTCTCAATAATTTCCTGCATACGCTTCTGTTCTGTAGGTACCGCGATAAACATATCGGCATCCTCCTTCAATTTTTCCGAGTGGTGTTGCTATTAAAAAGACATAAAGGCCGGCGAATGCAATCGTCAGCTCAATCGGGTCAACCTCAGATAAGGACATCACTGTCGGTACTGATTGGGCTAATTGTGAAAAAAGTAACTTGCTGATCCGATTTGGTTTGAAATATAAGATCTTGAGATGACATTATTATAAACCTCTATGGTTGCAGCGGCAACTATTAAGTCATAGCTTTGCCATAAATGGAAGCGGGCAAAGCACTCTTGAGCTGTTTCATAAAGAGGAGTATACTATATGTATAAGCATGCATTAGAATCGTATTTTGCAGGGAGGTAATGAATGATGATTACAATCAGTGAATCGGCAACTGATAAAATAAAAGAAATGCTGGAAGCGGAGGGAACTCCGGAAATGTTCCTGCGCATCGGTGTGAAGGAAGGCGGCTGCAGCGGCTTTTCCTACAGTATGGGTTTTGATGATGAGCAGTCCGTGAATGATCAGGAAATGGATATGACGGGTCTGAGAGTCGTCGTTGATCAAAGCAGCCTGCGCTATCTGAATGGCCTGGAGATCGATTGGAAGGAATCCGCTATGGGCGGAGGGTTTACGATCGAGAATCCGAATGCGAGCGCTACATGCGGCTGTGGAAGCAGCTTCCGCACAGCGACAGACGCGGGCAAGCCTGCTGAAGCTGGCGAGTGCTAAGCCATTTTTGAACAGCTTGATTAAAGCTTCATTAATAATGAAGTAAACCATCTTATTGAGCCATAAACAGGGAGCAGCTAATCGGCTGCTCTTTTTTTTGCTATAAACGATTTTGGACTCGAATTTGTTATAAATCCATTAACTCGTTTGCGTATGCAGCCCAATCCTTATTATCAGTATTTATTTCTATAGTTGGTAGGATAGATAAAGATGATTGTTTACGAAGTTCTGATTGGGTGTGTAAAAATTCATCGGCTGATTTTCTGATTTCTTCTTTTGTTTTGTTCTTCCATTCGTGAGGTGTTCGACTTTGCATTCTTTGTTCTATGTTCTCAGATGAAACGGTTAGTAATACACATTTAGCCCCAAGAAGGAACAATTCATTTTCAATTTTTTCAATTTCATATAAAGAGTCTATGGGGAATGCTACCCTGTGATTCAAATGAAATCTTTCCAATATGAAAAATATTCCTCTAGATGCCTGAGATGCATCTGGACCTAAATATGTTGCCCATTCATTTAGTTGTCTTAACATGTTAACCCGTTCCTTCAATACATTAAGATGTTCATCACGATTTAAACATTTAAATTCTCCATGCACATTATTTAATATTTGGGAGTAATGTTCGCTAAGAACAATAATACTACGCTCTGATGATTCACCTTGCGCTTGAAGTAGCTTCAGAGCTTTTAAAACAGATGTCTTTCCTGCATGTGAATAACCCTCTAAGATAATTCCTCTAATATGGCTCATTAAAGACCTCCAACTAACAATATTTGAAAAAAAATTATACCAAAGATTATTGCTTATGAGTTCAATCTCAAATGGTAATTAAGATTAGCCCTTCTAAAGCAATAATCTTTTAGAATAAAGCCTTAATAAAAAATTTGCTCTTCGTTGTGACAATATCTGTATGTGCAGCCGATAACATATATAAGAAATGGAATAAAACTTTTGTAAGATGGGGACGAGGTTATGGAGCAGGAAAAAACGACGGAAGCGTTAGTTCGCAATACGCGAATTGGCGACGTTTATCAGGTGAAGCAGGTGATTCATCAAAGCGAGCTTTCCATTGTCTATAAAGCGCGGCAGACGGAGACGGGCGAGCTGAAGCTCATTAAGGAGTTTTTCCCCCAGCAGCTGGCGCGGCGCAAAGCGGATCATTTAACGGTAGGCTGCGGCCCTGCCTTTGCCGAGAAATTTCGCGAGCTGCTTTGCGTATTTGCGCAGGAAGCGATTATTTTGAAGCAGCTGAGGCACCCGCAAATTGTAGCCTACACGGATTATGTAGAAGCAAATGGCACGGCGTATTTAGTTACCGAGTTTTGCCGCGGCCTCACGCTGGAGCATTATTTGCAGCAGGAGGACGTCACCCGATCGCAGCCAGAGCTGCTGTCGATTGCTGGCGGTGTAGTCGGCGCGCTGAAATATGTGCATGATCAGGGCATTATCCACCGTGATGTGAAGCCGGGCAATATTATGATTGACGAAGGTGGCGGAGTGAAGCTGATTGATTTTGGTTCGGCGATTCCTTATGGAAATCTTGGGAAACAGCTTATTTTTACTTCAAGCGGCTATTCGCCGTTGGAGTTTTATTCGGAAACGTCGCGGCAGGAGCCCGTATCTGATATTTATAGTCTAGCGGCTACACTCTATTATATTTTTGCGGGGAAAGCGCCGCTTGATGTACGGCAGCGTCTGTTTGAAGATAATCTCGCCGCGGTAAGATCGTATAACCATCGCCGCATTAGCGCCCCTTTCGATAAGCTCATCCACTGGGGACTTGCGATATCGCCAGAGAAAAGATGCCGTTCTCTCGGCTGGTTCGCCATGGCGCTCCGCTGGGAGAGCTTAATTACAGCTGGCAAGAAGCGGGATAGGCAGCTTTAGCTGGCAAAAAAAGCATCGTTTCTTCTATTATAAGTAGCAAGTTCTGCCACGGCAGTTGTGAACATTTTTGTACAGATCGGAGCGAGTCATTTACCAAATAAGGACAATAAAGTATGATTGTCCATGCTGATATCCTTTTCAATGGATTTATGGACAGGTCTACCTCTCCGATCTATTGTAAAGGATTTTTTTATGCACAAAAGTAGTCTTGATAGAAAATGAGGAGGATTCAGAGAACATTAATTATCGTTCAGATGCAGTTTGAATATTTATACAACTTGTATCAAAATATTGATGTTTCAATTGATAAGTTAATTCGTGGTATCTATGATCTTGGTATCAGCCATGTGTATACTGAAATTGAAGGCTATGGTGAAAGTAGTCTGAATTCATTGGAGAGACTTGTGAATTTGATGCTGATTAATCGTTTCCCATTACCAAGCATTGAACCATTTTTAAAATATTCTATAAAGGAAAACAGAGGATGGGGTAATAAATTCGATAGTAGACATTTATCTAAAAATATACTTGATAGTAATTAAGGTTCAGCCTTGATCTGGTTTGATATAAAAAGGAATAGCGGATGTTCCTGATATGAACAGAGAAAATGTAAATATTACATAAAAAATTTGGCGGACACAGCAGCAGCTATTTTTACAGAATCAAGGGTTTTCGCACAGTCTTCGGACTCAGGAGTCGCTATTACGCTGCCAAAAGCCATTTTGAAGGGATATTGAGGGCAATAACGGATTTCCTGTCCGCGCGCTGTCTGAAATCACATCAAAAGCCAGAATAGCGGAACCTCAGTCCTCCAAAAAAGCAGGAAGCCTCCCTCCCGAACTGCGTGGTCCTAGCTCTAGCCCCAGCTACCGCACCTTCGATCTCAGCAACAAATGCAAGCTGCTGCGGTTCCTTTAGCCATGAATCGTCAGATGAGATTGGCCTCGAATAAGTGCTAAGCAACCAGCAGCAGACCGTCTCCGATTTGCATACACACCCTAAAACAATAAAATAGAAATCAAAGGAGCATTTATGAAAGCACTAAAAGAGTTCTACGATGAACAAATTGCTGAAATAGCTTGGTTTAGCAAGTGTGGGGAAGAGACGGAGCTTACCCTCCATTATGATTTTTCTTTTGTGAATAACTGGAGAGAGGCAGAGAAGAGCCTCAATGCCAGATGGGATAACTTTAAATTAGAAATTAGAAACGGTCTAACCGTATCTCTGCATAAGAAATATCTTGAAGCCTATAGACAGTGGAATCCCATAACGATTGAAGCAAAAAAGCTTTTGAAAAATGGAGTCTTGAAGGATATCTCATTGTTCGCAAAAAATAATCATCTAAACGAATCGGTATATGAAAATGTGGAGTGGGACCTGCTGACGGCTATGATGGAACATGCCTATAGCCCTTATATCGAACCTGGATTTTATACGGAACTGCTAAAAGTATATCAATCTGGACATATCCCATGCGGCTGGAAAGGAAAATGGCCAGAAGGCCAGTTATTCGTATATTAGTATTTTGGCATTTTATTATTTTATTGGATTATAGCAAGCATGCTATATATTGATAACAATGAGCTCATTCGGTTTAAAATTCGTAACGATGCAGCGTTCGTCCTCATAAATGGCAACCCCGCTCCAGAGATCATACGGGTACAGCCTCCAGTCGCCCTCTCCAAACGAGGTGACGTAGCAGATAAGCTCGCCGGTGAGCATGTCGAAGCGTCCTAGGTTAAAGGTTTGATCAGCCGTTTGGCATACAGCTAGGAATTCAGCTTCGCTGCGAATATGGCAAGCCTGCATGCGGGTCAGCTGTCTGGACCAAAGCTTTTTCTTTGGAGCAAGCTCCACCAGCTGGAGCTTATGATCCGTATTTCCGTCATAGAACAATGCTAGTCCTCCGAAAAAAGCTTGCTGCGGCCGCGAACCGGCCTTTTTCTTCATTTTCCATTCGGGCTCATTGCTGGCCAAATTGAAGGCGATGATCTCGCCAGCATAGCTGCTGGAAACCATCAGCTGCCCGTGAAAATGCGGAGTCGCAGCGATCGCCCAGCCGCCCGCATATTTAAACTCATGAGCGATGTCCCATTTGTTTGGGACAATCTCAATAATTTTAGAGCTTCCGGTAGCTGCGAAGTATCTGCCTTGATGCTTTTGAATAGCAGAGTCCAGCCACTTAACCCGATGTTTTCGTTTAGACAGCGTTTTGCCAGTCAAGGGGTCAATCGTTTGGATCTCCGTACCGCGGCAGCAGAAAAGCGTTCCATCAATCAAAGACAGGTTATTGCTGCTAAGATCTTTAAAAGCTTTGGACCAACGAACAGCACCGGTTTCCCGATCAAGCGAGCTCCAGCTGTAGCGGGAAGCGATAATGATGCTATTTTCAAACAGAAGCGGGGTTGCGTTGATTTCGTCACATAATGCCGCATGATTAGGCAGCGTATAACGCCAGACGATTTCACCAGTCAGCCTATTTACCGCGACAAGCTCGCCAGCAAGCACTTGTGGTGTTTGCGGCTTATTTTTGTTCAATGCGACATAAACGATGTCTCCCTCTACCGTAAAATAAGACGGCTCACAAAAGGCATCTTTATCTTCGCCTAGCGAAATCTGAAGTACATTCATGCTCCGCGATCAGTCCTTTCCTGTCCTGTCCCCATGGAATAGAAGGTGATATTATGAAGTACCCAATAATCGCCGCAGCTTCTCCTCCGTCCCGGATTCCTCCACTGGGGTATAGACGGTGCAACGCAGGTCTACGGTGCCGAGCACTTGAAAGGAGGTCAGCGCGAACAGCATTTTGCTTGTTTTGGAGTGGCGAAATTCGATCGTGACCTCCGGTGAGCGGCTGACCTGGCTGCGCTGCCATAATGCTTCAAATTCGGGATGCAGCCGCGACATTTCCTCAATAAAATGGTCATACCATTCATCGCCCATATATTGGCCGTAATAGGTGCGGAAGATTGCAAGGTAGCCTTCTACGAACGTTTCCCAATTGACAGCAAGACTGCGCAGCTCCTTGCGGGTAAACAGGAGGCGAATCAGGTTTCGCTCGGCATAGGGAATGGCTTTGAAATCGACGAATACATGCGCAGCAGCCTCGTTCCAGCCAACGATATGACAATGCCGGTCGGAAATAATGGTCGGGCAATAGCGCAGCTCCGTTAAGATCCGCTGCAAGGAAGGGCTAAGCTTAAGCTCCTCCTCTTCCAGCTTCAAGCCGCCTCCACCCGTCCCCGCATGATGGCCAAACGCCAGTCCAAAAATATAGTCGCGTTCATCCGCTGTCAGCAGCAGCGCGCCTGCAATCGACTCCAGCACTTGGGTCGACACATGAATGTCCCGTCCCTGCTCCAGCCACGTATACCAGGTTGCGCTGACGTTCGCCAGCTGCGCTACCTCCTCCCTGCGGAGTCCCGGCGTACGCCGCCGAATGCCGGCCGGCAAGCCTACCGCCTGCGGCTTAATTCCAGCACGCTTCGCCTTCAGAAAAGACGCTAGCGCTTCCAGCCGAATACGATCGGACAAAACTCTCAAACCCTTTCCATCACGCTGTTATTTATTATTGTAGTATAGCTAATACTAGGATAAACGACAACTTGTAATAGGATAATTCGTTTGCCATAATACAATTAATCGAGATAAGCAGTTTAATCCTGGAAAGCGGGGAACAAATGATGAACAGAGTTGTTGTGACGGGACTTGGTGTCGTATCGCCATTAGGAATAGGGGTAGAGACGTTTTGGGAAGGAATGCTTGGGGGCAAATCAGGAATTGGCTCTATAGATACATTTGATGCAGCGAACCATAAGACGCATTTCGCCGGTCTGGTGCGGGATTTTAAACCGGAGGAGCGGTTTGGGAAAAAAGAAGCCCGCAAAATGGACCGCTTCACCCAGTTCGGCCTCGCAGCAGCGGAAGAGGCGCTTGCCGATTCGGGCTTGCAGCTGGAGCAGCTGGACCGCGAGCGGCTGGCGGTATATGTCGGCTCTGGTATAGGCGGCCTACAGACGCTGCAGGATAACGAAGGGCAGCTGCGCCAGCGTGGGCCAGGCCGGGTGAGCCCGCTGCTCGTGCCCATGATGATTGCCAATATGGCAGCTGCGCAAATCAGCATTAGGCTCGGCTCTCTTGGGCCCACGCTTGCGCCCGTTACAGCCTGCTCGGTGGGCAATACCGCCATTGGCGAAGCGTTTCGCCTCATTCGCGGCGGCTGGGCGGACGTCGTGTTTGCCGGAGGCTCAGAGGCAGCCGTAACGGATATTGCGCTCGCAGGCTTTGGCAATGCGACCGCGATTTCCACCCGCAACGAGGAGCCGCAGCGGGCAAGCCGACCTTTTGACAGCGGCCGTGATGGCTTCGTCATGTCAGAGGGAGCGGGCATTATGGTGCTGGAGTCGCTTGAGCATGCGCAAAACAGAGGAGCGCGCATTTATGCGGAGGTCGTAGGCTATGGAGCGACCTCGGATGCGTACCATATCGTAGCGACGCCGCCGGATGGAGATGGCGCATACCGAGCGATGAAGCTTGCGCTGCAGGAAGCGGGACTAGCCCCTGCGGATGTGGATGTGATCAGCGCACATGCTACAAGCACTGAGGTTGGGGATCGCTCGGAGGCTTCGGCGATTCGCCGCTTGTTTGCAGCAGATGGCAAGCAGCCGCCAGCCGTCACGGCGACAAAGTCGATGCTGGGCCATATGCTCGGCGCATCGGGAGGGGCACAGGCGATTGCCCTCGCCAAAGGCTTGCAGGAAGGCGTCATTACGCCGACGATCAACTACGAGCAGCCGGACCCGGCTTGCGGAGATTTGGACATCGTAGCGAATAAAGCACGGCGCGCGAATATAAAGGTTGGCCTCACGAACTCCTTCGGCTTTGGCGGGCATAATGCGGTCATTGCGATGCGTAAATTTGAGGGGTAACCATAAACAATTAGGAAGAGGAATAATTAGAGTTATCAGCTGCAGAGATACGTCTATCCGAGCCCCAAAATGATATTTTTTGCCCCCAATAAGCAGCGGCTGAATCGCCTTCTGCTTATTGGGGGCTCTTTGTATCTTCAGGCATTCATCCGCAAAAATTGGGGGATAAGCACATTCAGCTCTTTAATAAAAGCTTCGCAAGCGAGCGATTGCTTCTTCTTGGCATGCAGCCAGTAAAAATCGACGGGATGCTCGACCTGAAGCGGGATCGGCACGATATGCCCGGTCATGACGTAGGGGTCATTTTTCAAGGAAATATCCAAATAAAAGCCGATGCCCAGTCCCTCGCTGATGACCCGTTTAGAAACCTCGGAATGCTTGGAATGAAAAATTTCCCGGCTCGTGCCATACGCCTGAAGCTCCTCCTTCATCCGCTCCGAGGTGCTAATAATCGAATGCTTCCCGATTTCCTCCATGGAAAGGCTCTCTTTGTAGGCCAAGGGCGACTTGCCCCCAACACATGCCATAATTTTGCAGGTTAAAAACTTCTCGGCGACCAGATTTTTAAAGGACATTTCCTCCGGCGTTCCAATAAGTCCCACATCCCAATCTCCGCTCAAAAGCCGCTCTTCTATTTCGCTCGGATGGCTTTCTGTAATTTCGAGCTCAACAAGCGGATATTTCTCCGAGTAATGGGTGAGCAGCTTGGGCAAAAAGCTGGTGCAAGCCCCGAAGGTCGCCCCGATGACAAGCCGTTCGTTAAGGAGCGAGCTGTTCAGCTTGGCTGTCTCTGTGAAGTTATCCCAGCGCAACAAAATATCCTCAGCCATCTGAATCAGGTTGTTTCCAACAGCAGTCGGCCGTGTTCCCGAGCGGGTGCGGGTAAAAATCGCCAGTCCGATCTCATTTTCCAAAGCGGCTATCGAGTTGCTGATGTTGGGCTGCGATAAGTGAAGCTTCTCCGCAGCCAGAGTGATGGAGCCGCTATGCGCTACCTCGACTAAATATCTCAATTGTTCAATACGCATATCAGATCACCTCTTCTGTCATAAGCTCGGGTTATGGATACATTGTTTTTATATATTTTACATTGTAATTTGGAATGTGTAACATTTCAATTAATAAATCCTTGCAATCCAATCGGAAATTACAAAATTACGATAAGGCTTAAAACTGTTAACAGGAAAACACAAGACTGGCAGCCATTCAACAGCATGACATTCATTAGAGAGGTTGTGAAAAATAGTTATGGGAGACAAACTCGCTCCTTTTCGTTTTGCCAAAAGAGTGCCACAGCAGTCGCCGATGGGGGCGGCACAAGCGTCCAATCGAACCGATGTCGTTCCGCTATCCTACGGCTCTCCGGCATCGGCATCATTTCCCTATAATGCGCTTCAGCAGGCGGCATCCGATGCCATTCTGACGCAAGGCCACGCAGCGCTGCAATATTCGGGTGCGGATGGTCCGGCTGTCGTTCGACAATGGATTGCCGAGCGCTCCGCCCTGCGGGGAATCCACGCCGCTCCGCAGGAGGTGCTCGTCACCTACGGGTCAGGGCAGGCAATCGATTTTGCTTGCCGCGCGATTCTGGAGCCGGGGGATCACGTCTGGGTAGAAGCCCCAACCTTCTTCGGCGCTCTGAATACATTTCGCACCAGCGAAGCGGTGCTCGCCTCGTTTCCTATAGATGAGCAGGGCCTCAGAGTCGATTTGGTGGAGGAAGCGCTTGAGCAGGCGGCTCGTGAAAATTTGCCGCTGCCGAAGCTGCTGTACTGCATTCCGAATTATCATAATCCGGGCGGAATCAGCTTATCCGTTGCCCGTCGCAAGCGGCTTGCCGAGCTGGCACTGGCCTATGATTTTTTCATTCTGGAGGATGATGCCTACTCGGAGCTGAATTTTGGAGCTGCCTATTTGCCTGCTATATATAGCTTTGCCCCGCAAAGAACGATTTACTTGGGTACGTTCTCTAAGACGATAGCTCCAAGCATTCGGTTGGGCTGGGCGATCGCGTCGCAGGACACCGCAGGCAAGCTGGGTTCCTTCTTTCACGGAAGCCGGGCCAGCGCATTTACCCAGCAGATTATCGGGAATTTATTAATCAGCTACTCGCTCGAAACGCATATCGGGCAGCTCATTAGCCGATACCGGGAGCAGCGTGACAGCATGCTGAGAGCACTGGACAAGCATTTAAAAGGAGCAGTGGAATATGCGATTCCCGAGGGCGGATTTTTCGTCTGGCTTTGCTTTAAGGAAGAGGTAGACACCGGGGAACTCGTAAAGTATGCCGCTGAGCGCGGAGTCAGCTTTATTGAGGGCCAGCAGTTTTATTTATCGCCGGAGGATGGGAAGCGTTACGCCAGATTATCCTTCAGCTACTGCGAGGCGGAGGAGCTTGAGCTCGGCATTATCCGGTTAGCCGAAGCGTATGAGGACTACCTAGTCGCTCAAACCACCCCATCCGTTTAAAAAGTTTGAAAATAACCAAAGCTGGCGTTTCCGCCACAAATTCAGGAGGAAATATAAATGAGAGCAAAATGGACAACTAGAATGAGCTATTTAATATTTGCAGCTATGGTGCTGCTGCTTGCGGCATGCGGCAGCCAGCAGCAGGAAGCGGCAGGGACGAATACGGCGGCAACCGCAGAGGCATCGGCAGCGCCTGCAAGTACGGAGCCAGCTTCATCATCTGCGGCGACGGAGCCGGATGCGGATAAATACAAAGGCGTAGTTGTCCACCTTGAGGGCAGCCAGGTCGGTCCTATGATTATAGGCAAGGAAAAAGGCTGGTTCGCGGAGGAGCTTGGCAAATACGGTGCAACCGTCGAATTCCAAACGCTGGCAAGCGCATCCCAATACAATGAGGCATTGGCGGCAGGCCGGCTGGATATTGTTCGTACAGGCTATATTGGTACGATTACTGCTCAAGCAGCCGACATTGCTTTCAAATCTCTTGCCGAAGGCAGCAGCGGGGCTCCTGATGCCATTCTCGTTCCGCAGGCAAGCGGCATTCAATCGATTAAAGATTTGAAGGGCAAAACGATTGCCGTAGCAAAAGGCAGCAGCTCCTGGGGCCTGCTCCAGCATGCGCTCAAGAAAGAAGGCATTTCGCAGGGCGATGTCAAGCTGGTTAACCTTCAGCCTGCTGATGCACAGGCGGCGTACCAAGGCGGGCAGGTTGACGCTTGGGTTATTTTTGAACCGTATCGCAGTCAAGAAACGAGCAGCGGCTCATCCCGAATCGTAGCCGAGTCGTCCACAATCGGCTTGTTTACCCCGGGCTATGTCATTTCCCGCACAGAATTCGCGGACCAATATCCTGAGCTTGTAGAGGCGTTTCTCAAAGCCTACCAAAAATCAATCGACTGGCAAAAAGCGAATTTGGACGAGGCGGTCGCCCTGAATGCCAAAATCAAAAATGTGAGCGAGGATACGATTCGGGCATCCATGGCGAACCCAAGCTCTGAGCCGACTAATCTTCCGATTTCGGAGGAAGCGACGAAATTTCAGCAGGAAACCGCCGACCTCATGTTCGAGCTGGGCGAAATCAAAACGAAGGTTGATGTATCCAAAGTCATTGATAACACCTTCATTACGAAAACATTGGCAGATATAAAAGCAGCAGCAAATAAATAATGCAGGATGGAAGTGGCAATGACATGTTGCAATTGAACGAACAATTGAACGAACAAATGAACCTGGGCGCCTTTGTATTTACTTTCGGCCATCACTTTGCGGCATGGCGCCATCCGGGTACGGATACGAACGAAATCATCAGTATGGATTTTTACAAGGAGTTGGCGGCAAGCGCGGAGCGGGGCAAGCTGGATATGCTGTTTTTGGCGGATTCAGGCTCAATCCCGCTGAGCGATGCGGAGTCGAGCGCCCGCTTCGTCTACCCGGAAGCGACTGCCGTGCTTGGTGCGCTCGCTGCGATCACGGATAAAATCGGCATCGCGGCAACGGTATCGACGACCTTCAATGATCCTTACAATGTCGCACGTCGGTTTTCGACGCTGGATCATCTCAGCAAAGGGCGCGCTGCCTGGAATGTGGTCACCTCGACCAAGGAGGGCGACGCGCTGAATTACAGCATGGAGAAGCTGCCGGAGCACGGCAGCAGGTATGAAAGAGCGCGGGAATTTCTAGATGTAACGAATGCGCTATGGGACAGCTGGGAGGATGACGCCCTCCTATGGGACAAGAAAGCAGGCTTGTTTGCAGACAAGGAGAAGGTGCATCTGCTAGAGCACCGCGGCGAGTCCTTCTCGGTGCTGGGGCCGCTTAATATTCCAAGGTCCCCGCAAGGGCGACCGGTCATTATTCAGGCAGGGACTTCTCCTGCAGGATCACGATTCGCAGCAAGCGGGGCGGATGTTATCTTTACAGCATGCGAGGATAAAGACGAAGCGATCCACTTTTATAAGCATGTGAAGGGGCTGCTCCCCGAATTCGGGAGAGAGGCTGGCGAGGTGAAAATATTACCCGGCCTGATGTATTTTGTAGGTGCGACTGAAGCGGAGGCAAAGGCGAAGGAAGAGGAATTTTACGAGCTGATATTGCCATCAGCAGGCGTGACGTATTTATCGCGGATGCTGAATGTGGACTTATCTGGTTATTCCATTGATGAGCAGCTGCCAGACATCCCGCTTGAGGGCAACACTAGCCGGGCGAAAATCATCGTGGAGACGGCGCGGAGAACGAAGCAGACGATTCGCGAGCTTGGCTTGCATTTTGCCGTAGCCCGTGGACATATGAAGGTGCGAGGCACGCCGGAGCAGATTGCCGATGTCATGGAGGATTGGTTCCGCAGTGCGGCCTGCGACGGCTTCAATATAATGCCGCCGCTGCTGCCGGGGGGCATGGGCGAATTTGTCGATCAGGTCGTTCCCGTCCTGCAGCGCAGAGGCTTGTTCCGCACGGAATACACGGGAAATACGCTGCGGGACCATCTGGGGCTCCGCCGTCCAATCAGCCAATTCGCAGCGGGCCTCGAGACGGTGAAGGAGGGATAGCTGAAAATGAGCGATACGCCAAAACAATTAAAGCTTGGCTTATTTATTCAAAGCACGGGGCATCACGCTGCCGCATGGAGGCACCCCGAGACAGCGACGCTCCAAAGCCACAGCGTTCGTTATTATCAACAGCTCGCCAAGACGGCAGAGCGAGGGAAGTTTGATCTGCTGTTTTTGGCCGATGATCTTGCCGTTCCGCTGCCCTACAAATCGGCCTTAACCGATCGCTACGGCAAGCTGGAGCCGCTGACGCTGCTGTCGAATCTGGCTGCCGTTACGGAGCATATCGGTCTGGCCGCTACCTTTTCGACTACCTTTAACGAGCCCTATCATGCTGCGCGCAAATTCGCCTCCCTTGATCATATTAGCGATGGCAGGGCAGCCTGGAACGTCGTAACGTCGGCGCTGAATGATGAGGCCCACAATTTCGGCCAGGATGAAATTCTAGATCATGAGCTTCGTTATGAGCGGGCGGATGAATTTTTTCAGGTGGCGTCCGGTTTATGGGATAGCTGGGATGAGGATGCGGTGCAGGCGGATAAGGAGAGCGGCGAATATTTCGATCTGGATAAAGTGCATGTGCTGAACCATCAAGGGACATTTTTCTCCGTGCAGGGACCACTGAATGTAGCCCGTCCCGTACAAGGTCGTCCAGTCATTATTCAGGCAGGATCATCCGGGACCGGACAGCAGTTCGCAGCGAAAAATGCCGATGTCGTATTCACTGTGCAGAATAATTTGGACAGCGCAAAGAAATTTTACAAGCAAGTAAAAGAACTAGCGGAAGAGCATGGCCGCTCCCGCGACGACATTAAAATATTGCCCGGCTTGTTCCCCATTATCGGGGACACGCAAGAGGAAGCCGAAGCGAACTACCAGCAGCTTCAACAGCTGGTAGACCGCAAAATCGGCACCGCTTTGCTAGGCGGCGTATTTGATAATATTGATCTTTCGGGCTATGCAGACGACGAGCCGTTTCCAGAGCTGCAGGAGGCTGGCGGCACTCGAAGCCGTTTTCAGCTGGTGATGGAGACGGCTAGAAGAGAAGGCTTGACGGTGAGGGAAGTCTATTTGCGGTTTGCTTCGGCAAGGGGCCATCTTACCGTGATTGGAACGGCCGAGCAAATTGCCGACAAGATGGAACTCTGGCTGCGCGAAGGGGCTGCTGACGGCTTTAACATTATGCCGCCTTACATGCCTGGCGGTCTGGACATTTTTGTGGAGAAGGTTATCCCGGTGCTTCAGCGGCGCGGCTTGTTCCGCAGCGAATATGAAGGTGGCACCTTGCGCGAAAACTTGGGACTGCCCCGTCCTGCCAGCCGCTATGCTCAGGAAGAAAGCGGCGTGAACGCATGAGCGGCAGCGGCAAGCTGGAATTGATTGCAGTGGACAAAAGCTTCAGGGCGGAAAAGCAGAATCATGTGCTTGCTGACATTCATTTGAGCCTGAGTCCCGGCGAATTTGTTACGATCATCGGGCCGAGCGGCTGCGGCAAAAGCACATTGCTCAAAATTATCGCCGGACTCGATGCCGACTACGAGGGCTCTGTGCTGCTGGGTGGGGTGGATGCAGGCAAGCCGAGCCGCGACAAAGGGTTTATTTTTCAAGAGCATCGCCTTTTTCCGTGGCTTACGGTTGAGCGGAATATTGCCGCTAATCAATCGTTAAGAAATAAAGAGGTTCGCGGGCAGGTGGATGCGATGATTAAGCTGGTGCGTTTAGAAGGTTTTGAGAAGGCGTATCCAAAGGAGTTGTCTGGCGGGATGTCCCAGCGGGTCGCTATTGCAAGGGCACTTATGCAAAGCCCGCAGGTGCTCCTGCTGGATGAGCCCTTCGGCGCGCTCGACGCCTTCACCCGCACGCATATGCAGGAAGCGCTGCTGGACATTTGGCGCAATAATCGGGCGACGATGCTGCTCGTCACTCATGATATCGACGAAGCGGTGTTTTTATCCGAAAGAATCGTCGTGATGGATGCTCGGCCAGGCCGAATCAAGCAGATTGTTCGCAATGATCTGCCCTATCCGCGCACGAGGCATAGCCCGGGCTTTCAAGAGCTGCGTTCCCAGGTCATGCGCGTGCTGGAGAAGCAGGAGGAGCCAGAGGAAAACTGGGTCATATAAAGCTATATAAATTGAACGAATGAAAGTGATGAGGCAAGGGAGCGGCGGAGAGAAAGGCTGGAACTGGAGAGAGCGATAGCGTCCGCCTTTGTTTTCTTATTTCAGCCTCAAAGAGGGATAATCAAAGAAATAAGAAAACAACAGCGGCTGGAAGTCCAGCCTTTCTCGCAGTGGCGACCACCGTCCTCATGCTTATTAATTGTTTAACTTATATAGAGGTATCGTGATACCAACATGAAGGAGATATTATGAAACAATTAGGAAAATGGTGGAAAGGGGCTGTTATCCCGGTCAGCGTGCTGCTTCTATGGCAGTGGGCATCCTGGTCAGGGGCGGCAGACCCTAAGCTTTTTCCGGCGCCAAGCTCAATCTTTGGGGATTTGTACACGATGCTCCTGTCAGGGGAATTGTTCTATCATATCCGCATTAGCGTCGTGCGCGCCGCGCTCGGCTTTTTACTGGGCGGGAGCTTGGGGCTGCTTATTGGCCTATTGGTTGGCATGTATGTAAAAGTCGAGGAATTAGTTGATCCTACCGTACAGATGCTGCGGACCGTGCCTTTGCTCTCGATTACCCCGCTGTTCATTTTGTGGTTTGGATTCGGCGAGCTGTCAAAGGTGCTGTTGATTGCAATGGGAGCGTTTTTCCCGCTGTATGTGAACACCTTTCTCGGTGTCAGGGGTGTCGATAAAAAGCTGTTCGACGTTGCGCGCGTGCTTGAGTTTAGCCGTTACAAGCAGGTGACGAAGCTGATGCTCCCTGCCGCCCTGCCCAACGTCTTGCTGGGCCTTCGCCTGTCGCTCAGCATTGCATGGCTGTGCCTCGTTGTAGCGGAATTAATGGGAGCCGACAGCGGAGTCGGCTATCTGATTCAGGATGCCAGATCGTATGTGCGGACAGGCGCCGTGTTCGTTGGCATTTTCGTGTTCGCCGCTGTCGGCAAGCTGGCTGATTCAGCTGTACGCTTGCTGGAGCGCAGACTGCTGAAATGGCAGGATAACTACCGGGGATAATGTAAAAAAATAGCCCATCCCGCTCATTCGTCCCGCAAATCAGTTATAATAAAACGATAGCAACGCGGAATATACGGCCCTTCGGAGCTGGAGACGAAAAGGACGATGAGAGATGGGAAGAGAGCTGGTAATCGGGCTTGATCTGGGGACAACCAGCGTTAAAGCTTGTATTTTTGATAGACATGGCCATCTGGTCGCAGATGTTGAGAAAATGAACACCTTTCACTATCCGCAGCAGGGCTGGGTGGAGCAAAGCGCAGTGGAAATTGAGCGCTCAGCGGTGCTTGCTATCAGAGAAGCGATTGAGAAGGCGAAGGTGCAGGAAGGCGAGCTGCTGGCGCTTGGGTTTTCGGCGGCGATGCATGCGATTTTGACGCTGGACGCTGACGGGAAGCCGACTTCTCCGGCGATTATTTGGGCGGATGGAAGAAGCGCAGGCCAAGCAGAAGCGATGCTGGCAGCAAATGGGGAGCAGGTTTATAAGGCAACGGGAACGCCGATTCACCCGATGACGCCGCTCATGAAGCTGCTGTGGATGAAGGAAAATAACTACGAGCCTTATGAGCAGGCGAGCTATTTCATGTCGATTAAGGAATATTTGCTTTACAGCTGGTTTGGCCAGCGCAAAATCGATTATGCAATGGCCTCGGCAACCGGCTTGTTCAATCCGGCGAAGCTGGACTGGGAAGCAGAGCTGCTGGCGCTTACCGGCATTACAGCAGAGCAGCTGTCCGAAATCGTGCCGCCAACGGAAATTCTCTCTGGGCTGAACGCGGATATTGCTGTGCAAATGGGCATCCCAGCGGATCTGCCCTTCGCGATTGGCTCTGCGGATGGGCAGCTGTCTAACCTCGGCATTGGAGCGATTCTTCCCGGCGAGGTTGCCGTATCTGTTGGGACGAGCGGGGCGATCCGCCAGCTTACGCATCAGGCGAAGGTGAGCGATAGCCGTGAGACATTCTGCTACTCTTTTACGAAGGACACGTATATCGTGGGCGGCCCGACGAATAATGGCGGCATTGCGCTGCAATGGCTGAAGGATACACTGAATTATGAGGGCGGCTACGAGGCTTTTCTGGCTGAGGCTGAAAAGATTGCTCCCGGCGCGGACGGCCTGCTCTTCTTGCCGTATTTGAACGGCGAACGGGCACCGCTGTGGAACCAGCGGGCGAAGGGTAATTTCTACGGCTTAACGATGACCCATGAGCGGGCACACTTAATTCGCGCGGTGCTGGAGGGCGTAACGTTCAACCTTTATCAGATCGGCAAGGCGCTGGAGAAGCTCGCGGGCGCGCCGCAGAAAATGTATGTGAATGGCGGGCTGTCCCGCTCGCCGCTCTGGCTGCAATTGATGGCGGATATTTTCAATGCGGAAATATACGTCTCGGAAAACCATCACAGCGCTGCATGGGGCGCCGCTTGGACCGCTCTGGTAGCGGCGGGTCATGCGGCCTCCTTTGAGGAAATTAAGCAGCATATTCCGATGGACAAGCCCGTTGTTCCGAACCCGGAGACGAGCAAACGCTACAAAGAAATTTATGCCCATTATGAAAAGATGGCGAAAACGATGGCAGCCTTTTTCTAAAGGGCTGACTAAGCTAGGTTGGCCGCAGTTAACAAAAGCAAGCCCCGGCAGTTGTGAGTAGTCAACGCCAGGGCTTGCTTTTTTATTCAAATAGCAGGAAAGAATGAGCGGCTGCCAAGTGTTGGCGACGCTGTTTATGCTTTATTCAGCGAATAGCTGTAGGTGTAGCTTTTGCCATCGAGAGCGCTGCGATAAGAGAAGCTTAGTATGCCTTTGGACGTTTCGCCAGTGAAAGCCAGCTCATCGCCATGGTAAGGAATGTCGTTTGTTTCGGCATACTCTTGCTCGGCAGCGGACAGGAACTGCTTATACAAAAGCGTAGCGGTGCCCGTCTTCAAATCGACTAAAGTGAGCAGTCCTGTCTTGTTAGGCCGAATAATGAGGTAGCCTTGGCCCATGCCAAGCACGGCATACGATTCATCCTTGCCACCCAGCTTGGGAAGGTCATATTCCTCCAGCGTAGCTCCGCTGCTGTCCAGCAGCGTTAATGTTTTGCCATCGGTCAGCAGCGGATTATTGTTCATCGCCACAATGTTAGGCTCATAGCGCTGATAATACTGCGCCGCAGCCTGCTTGACGAGCCTGCTATCTTTAATATAAGCGGCGTGGGAGCGGTATTGAATGCCGGGCTCCCCGTAGTTTATGAGAAGGGATACCATGAGGCCGTTTGTTCCGATCACTTTGGTAGAAATGCCCCAATAGCCGGTAAGCTCCGGATCTATTTGGAGCTTGCCCGCCAGCTTGGGAATATCAGATTTGCCCAGCGCCGTATAAAGACTGCCGGTAGCCGGATCGATCCATGCTGTGCCTGTCTGCATGCTGCCGCCCGTTTGATAAATGATTTTTTGGTTAATCCCTACTGTATTGTCGGCCTGCTTCCAAATCACGCTTGCTCCAATGGATTCGGAGAAAAAGCGCAGCGGTACGTATACACGGCCCTTAATCACTTGAAGAGAGGTGTTCAGCTTGATCTTCTTGCCGTTGTTGATCGCCTCTGTGGAGCCGACCTTTAACGTAACGAGATGTCCCGGATAGCTCATGGTGACGGTTTTGGCTGCTGCGTTCCATGCGACCATCGCTCCGAGCAGCTCGCCAACCTCGCGAAGCGGCATATACACCGAATTTTGAGATATAAAAGGGGCCGATTCGGTCAAATGCGAATTGCCGTTAATCTTAAGCGTTATTTTCTTGGCGGCTGGTGCAGCTGCTGCCGCTGTTATGTAATTGCTGCTCTTCACTGGAAGCGCTGCTGATGCAAGAGGCGCCCCTATTAACGAAGCTGCAAGACTGATTGCTGGAATGATTGTAAAGGCAGTGCGAAAACGTTTCATCCGTATTCCTCCTGTTAAGGCTGCTGCTATTGCCATGCCTTCTAAGCTTATTCTAAAATTAAAGACGCAGCTACACTACAAATAGTTACAATTTTGGCTGAATAAATTTCGATGTCGAGGGTGATGAAGGAATTAACGCCTTCCAAGTGGAATTCATGTATAATTGCTTTGAAGCAATGGCTACCAATAGTATAAAAAGTTATTTCGGAGGTATCGCATATGACGGAAGTGGCTTTATGGCCAGATTCAGCTTATGAAAAAGTGGAAGGTGAGCGCCCGTATTTAGTGCCTCATCTCATCAAGTCGGACAAGCCTCTAGCGGCAGTTATCGTGTTCCCAGGCGGCGGTTACCGCTATCGCGCCGACCATGAGGGCGAGCCGATTGCCAAGTGGTTGAATGATTTGGGCTTGCATGCATTTGTTCTTCATTACCGTGTAGCTCCGCATAAGCATCCTATTCCGCTTGGCGACGCGAAGCGCGCCATGCGGATTGTCAGAAGCCGGGCAGCTGAATTCGGCATTGATCCCGCGCGTATTGGCATACTCGGCTTTTCGGCTGGCGGTCATTTGGCTTCCACAGCCGGCACGCATTTTGATGCCGGAGACAGCAGCAGCCCTGATCCGATCGAACGCGCAAGCAGCCGTCCGGATGCGATGGTTCTGTGTTATCCGGTTATTTCGTTTGGAGAGTTCCGTCACGATGGCTCACTGGTCCATTTGCTTGGTGAGGATGCGCCTGAGGAGCTTCGCAGGGAGCTGTCGAACGAGCTGCAAGTTACGGAGCAAACACCGCCGACCTTCCTCTGGCATTGCGCAGATGACGGTGCCGTTCCGGTCCAGAACAGCTTAATGTTTGCAGCAGCGCTGGCGAGCAAGGGCGTGCCGTACGAAATGCACATTTATGAGAGCGGCGGACATGGCATGGGTCTTGCTTATGACCATCCTGAAGCGCATACCTGGAGCTTATGCTGCGGCAATTGGCTGAAAAAACGCGGCTTTACGGAAGAAGCAGACGTACAATAACACTAGCTTCAATGGCGAACAGCAGGAGTACAGCAGCAGGGCGTAGGAGCGAATAAACCGTTCATTCTAATGTCTGGTCCACTGGGCCTGCTGCTGATTGCTTAGAGGTTTGCTGCGAGCAGCAGTCACAGGGTCTCCGGGCAAAGCCGGAGACCTTTTTGTAACTATAAGCATGTATAAGTGTCAACCTTATAATCGACGTATAATGATATAGATAGAGAAGCGGAGCTGAGAAGCATGATGCAAATGAGTGGGAAAATCGTACTTGTTACCGGAGCAAATGCGGGCATGGGATTGGCATCAGTTACGGAGCTGGGGAAGGCTGGCGCGGAAGTTATTATGGCTTGCCGGAGCCTGGAGCGAGGAGAAGTCGCACGGCAGCAGGCGCTTGCCGCAAGCGGAGCCTCTCATATTGAGCTGATGGCCTGTGATTTGGGAGATTTTGCGAGCATTCATGCCTTTTGCGAAGCATTCAAGCAGCGGTACGACCGGCTCGATGTGCTGCTGAACAATGCAGGCGTTGTATCGCTGAAGCGCGAGCTGACCAAAGATGGTTATGAAAGCATGATTGGCGTCAATCATCTGGGACATTTTTTACTGACGACATCGTTGTTGGAGCTGCTGAAGCAATCGCCGCAGGGCAGAGTAGTCAATGTATCCTCGGGCGCGTATAAAGCGGGGAAAATCCATTTTGAGGATATCAATCTGACTCGGGGCTTTAGTGTAGTAAAGGGTTATGCCCAATCGAAGCTGGCCAATATTTTGTTCACCAAGGAGCTGGCTCGGCGGCTGGCGCATACGAAGGTGACGGTTAATTGCCTGCATCCCGGAGCGGTAGGTACATCGATTGGCGTCAACCGCCAGACGGGCTTTGGCAAAAGCATACATGCGCTGCTGCGGCCTTTTTTCTTGACTTCGCTGCAGGGCGCGCAGACGGCGCTTTATTTGGCAAGCTCGGAGGAAGGCGGAGCGGTAAGCGGGCACTATTTTTATAAGCAAAAAAGGGAGGAAGTGTCTCCAAAAGCAAAGGATGAGCAGGCTGCCAAGCGGCTGTGGGAATGGAGCGAGCAGCAGACCCGGCAAGGAAGGCTTGTGAAATAAAGCGAGATGGGGGGCGTTATGGTGGGAGGTTGTTTGCATGTTTGAGAAAGCCGCCGTCAAGTCGGCGATTGCGCTGATTGCACTGCTCAGCCTTATGCTGGCTGGCTGTACGAAGGATGCGCCGAAACCGGAACGAAGCAATCCGGCCATGCTGCAATGGCTGCCTATGATTCAAGAGTCGGGCAAGCTGGTTATCGCCACAACCGAAAATTACCCGTTTGAATATACGGATGAAGAGACGGGCGAGTTTATAGGCTACGATGTCGATTTGGCACAGGCTATTGCAGATGAAATTGGCGTAGAAATTGAATGGAAAAAAATGGACTTTTCTGACCTGCTTAATGCCCTGCAGCTGGGCAAAGCCGATATGGTTATTGCCAGTATGTATATTACGGAGGAGCGGGAGCGGATCGTCGATATGTCGGATAAATATTTGGATAGCGGCATGGCGGTCGTCAGGAGGAAGGGCGACAATTCGGTGAGCTCCCTCAGTGATCTGGATGGCAAAACGATTGGGGTAAAAACGCAAGCAAGCAGCGAGCGGGAAGCAGAAGCGCTGATTGCACAGGGCAAAAAAATTAAAATAC
Organism: Paenibacillus sp. J31R34; assembly: GCF_059383715.1. NCBI lineage: Bacteria > Bacillati > Bacillota > Bacilli > Caryophanales > Paenibacillaceae > Paenibacillus > Paenibacillus sp. J31R34. Next base: position 282,111 of record NZ_JBXENU010000007.1, on the reverse strand, counting down.
GCTCGTATGCTTCGGTGGCAGAATGTTTGGTAGCACTGCGCTCCAGCGAGGTAGATATCGTATTTAACGATTATTTAAAACAGGTCAGCTACAATCAGCATTATCCCGAGGCGCAGCTGGAGCTGGTAGGCGGTGCATTTACCAAAGAAGGATTCGGGATAGCTGTCGTAAAAGGGCAGACCGAATTGCTTGAGGTCGTCAATCAGGTCATACATAGGCTGCAGGAAAATGGCGACGCGGATGTGCTGTACAGCAAATGGCTGCAATAAAGGAGGAACACACATGAAACAACGACAATTTGCTTTTACAGCTATTCGCTTATTGGCTATTTATTTTTTTGTAGCGGGCTTTGGAAGGCTGATGGATGTAGTGGCACCCATTGTGCTCAGTGGCAGCGATGTTAATGTAACAGCATGGGCGTATTTGTCTCTCGTACTGCCAGGGCTTTTCTATGTGGGAGCAAGCATTTTTCTCTGGTCGAAGGCAGAAGGCATCGTACTGCGCGTTCTGCAAGGCCGGGAAGATAGCGCTGGCGAAGCGCTTGGGACCCGTTTCGCCAGCGGCGAGCTTTACAAGCTGGGGTTATCCCTTACAGGCATCATCCTTATTGTGCTGACCTTGCCTACGCTTGCGGCAACGATTATTCAGCTTCTGCAGGTTAATGAAACGAGCTATACGGTATCTCAGCCATTTCTTTACTCCAATTGGGCTGTCATGATTGAATGCCTAGTGAAGCTGGGACTTGGGCTGCTGCTCATCATTAAAACACAGCTCATATTTGGCTGGGTGGAACGCACCCTTAAGCAGGTTCGGATGAACAACCAATAAACGAATGATCAATTAACGTATGGGCATAAAAAAGACTGGCGACGCATCGGGCTGTGCATGAAGGGCACCCGATAAGGTCATCGCCAGTTTTTTGTTTTTCGTACAAAGTCAGCGGCAAGCTAGCAGGCAAGTACAATGGCAAGCGAGTACAGCCTAAGGGCGGAATTCGACGTTTAGCTGAATAATTTCTGCGCGGCTGCCGATGCGAAGCGGCGGTCCCCATGTGCCGAAGCCGGAGGAGACGATGGCGTGAAGCTGTCCTTTTTGCAGAAAACCCCAGTCGAGCTCGAACAGCCTTCTTGTGAAAAAGTGGTTCGGCATCATTTGACCGCGATGGGTATGGCCGGACAATGAAAGATCAATGCCTTGCAGCGAAGCCTGCTCCAAATCCGATGGCTGATGATCCATCATAATGAGCGGCAGGGAGGCGTCAAGCGCTGCGACGAGCTCCTTAACGGATTGGCGGCCAGCTGGATCAGCTCTTTTTGCGCTGAGATCTTTGCGTCCGATGACGTAAAAGCCGTCGTCAATCTTCACGCTCTCGTCTTGCAGCACGCGAATGCCGACAGCATTCATTTCTGCAATAAAGCGGGCGATGTGACCGCCAATATATTCGTGATTGCCAAGAACGGCATAGACGCCAAGCGGTGCTTTCAGGCGCTTCATAACCTCCGACATATGATCATCGATATAAGGGGCAATGTCATCATCGATAATGTCGCCCGGCAGCAAAATCAGGTCCGGCTTCATTCGTTCCATAGCATTTGCAAGCCGCCCCAAATGGCGTTTGCCGACGATGGTGCCCAGGTGAATGTCTGAGGCCATGCCGATACGCAGCGATTTGCGCGGTCCGGCCGACTTGGCAATCGTAATGGAATAGGTGCGGACAATCGGAGACCAGGCATTCCAGCTGCCTCGCAGAACAATCCCCGTCATTATCAAAACGACTACGCTCCCTACGGCCAGCAAAGCAGTAGAAGCGGGGATATCCAGCTTCGTCAGCAGCCAGTATATTAGATTGGCTGGAGGAAGCAGCAGTACCCCATATTCCATAATCGCGAACCAGTAGGAGCCAATAAGCTTGAACACACGCCCTATTTTGCGCAGTGGAGCTACAGGCTGAAGCAGTCTTCCAATGATATAAGAGAAAGAGATAATAGCGACAATAAAGGCATAAGGCAGCGGGTTTTCCAAGGGAAGTAAGGCCGACAAATACAGCCATCCATTCCAGCCAATATAAAAATTAATAGCAACAAAAATGAATAATACTAAAGCGATTATACCGATCAAACGCGGTTTCAACATTCGCACTCCCCAGTCATTAACTTTGTGCATGAGAATAAGCTGCCAAATCTATTATCATTCATGGTGAGAATACTATAGCATAACGGCAATTGTCAGGTAAAATAGAGTCAGAGACTAAGGGGGAAAAGGAGTGCTTTAGCGTTGCCTTTAATCATGCAAATCTTACTGTTTATTGCGGCCGGGCTTGCAGAAATCGGCGGCGGCTATTTGGTGTGGCTGTGGCTGCGCGAAGGAAAGCCTTATTGGTACGGTATAATTGGCAGTGGAGTCTTGGTGCTGTACGGCATTTTGCCAACGCTGCAATCGTTTCCGACCTTTGGCAGAGTGTATGCGGCCTATGGCGGCGTGTTCGTCGCGATGGCGGTGCTTTGGGGCTGGCTGGTAGACAAGCGAACGCCAGATCTTTACGATTGGATTGGCGCCGCCGTATGTTTGGTCGGCGTATCGATTATTTTGTGGGCGCCGCGGGGATAGCTTGCTTAGGCGTCATGCTCGGTCTATTTTTGACAACATTAGCATTTGTAAGGATAATATAGCTTTACAAGCTGGACGAATGGAGCGAATGGAAGAGATGAAATCATTAGTGCTCGCGGAAAAGCCAAGCGTGGCAAAGGAAATTGCCCGTGTGCTCGGCTGTACGAACAAAAATAAAAGCTACATAGAAGGTCCTAAATATGTGGTAACCTGGGCACTTGGCCATCTGGTCACTCTCGCCGAGCCGGAGGAATATGATCCGAAATACCGCACCTGGAATTTGGAGGATTTGCCGCTGCTGCCTCCTAAAATGAACTTGAAGGTGATGAAGGAAACGTCGCATCAATTCAAGGCGGTAGCGCAGCTGTGCAAGCGTTCCGATATTGGAGAGCTTATCATTGCGACTGATGCCGGTCGTGAGGGCGAGCTGGTTGCCCGCTGGATTATGGAGCTGGTGCATTGGCGCAAGCCGTTTAAGCGGCTCTGGATTTCGTCGCAGACGGATAAGGCGATCAAGGATGGCTTTAGCAGGCTGAAGCCGGGAGCGGAATACAACCATTTGTACGCATCCGCTGTGTGCCGCGCCGAGGCGGACTGGCTAATTGGACTTAATGTCACCCGCGCTTTGACGACCAAATACAATGCACAGCTGGCGGCTGGTCGCGTACAGACGCCGACGCTTGCTGCGCTGATGGATCGGGAGAAGGAAATTGAGCAGTTCCAGTCCCAGCCATTTTGGACGGTCTCTGCGGATATGGGCACTTTTCAGGCGGTATGGCGCGAGCAGGATGGCCATGATGGTCGTGTATGGGGCCGGGATGAGGCTGGCGCAGTTGTCGCCCGCTTGCAGGGAAAAGGAGCGAAGGTTGACAAGCTGCGCACCGTTGAAAAGTCGGAGCTGCATCCGGGAGCCTATGATTTGACGGAGCTTCAGCGCGACGCGAACAAGCGGCTGGGCTTCTCGGCGAAGCAGACGTCCAATGTGCTGCAGAAGCTGTATGAGCAGCATAAAATCGTCACTTATCCGCGTACCGACTCGCGCTATCTTTCGAGCGATATCGTGCCGACGTTCAAAAGCCGTCTGGAAAGCGTGGCGGTCGGGCCCTATGCGCCTTTTGCCCGCAAGCTGCTGCGCGGCCCGCTAACCGTGACGAAGCGATTCGTTGATGACAGCAAGGTCAGCGATCACCATGCGATTATTCCAACAGAGCAATACGTCAACTTGTCTGCGCTAAGCGCGGAGGAGCGCAAGCTGTATGATTTGATCGTTCGCCGTTTTCTAGCCCTGTTCTCTCCAGCATACCGCTATGATGAGACGAGCGTAACGCTGGCGATTGGCAGCGACAAGCTGTATGCCAAAGGCCGGGTGCAGAAGGAAAGCGGCTGGAAGGAGCTTTACAGCGGGGGCGGAATCGGCAGCTTCAGTGATGATGACGATGAAGATGATGATAAAGCCCGCAGCGAGGCAGATCGCCAGCCGGAGCAGCTGCTGCCCGCCATGAGCATGGGGCAGACGCTGCCGATTAAGCAAGCTCGCTTCAAGGAGTTGCGTACGCTGCCGCCCGCAAGATACACGGAAGCATCGCTGCTGGGCCGAATGGAGAAGCATGGCTTGGGTACGCCAGCAACGCGTGCGGATATTATTGAGAAGCTGCTCGGAACCGACACGATTGAGCGCCGGGGCAACCAGCTGTCGCCTACAGGGAAAGGGCGACAGCTGATCGAAATTGTCGTTGAGGAGCTGCGCCGACCGGAGCTGACAGCTGAGTGGGAGCGGGAGCTTGAGCGTATTGCGCTCGGCAAGGGCAATCCAGCGAAGTTTATGGCGGGCATTCGCGAGCAGGCGAGCAAATGGGTAGCAGAGGTGAAAAATGAGACAAAGGAATACAAGCCTCATAATCTGACGCATTCGCGCTGCCCGGAATGCAGCAAGCATTTGATGGAAGTGAAGGGCAAGCGGGGCAAGTCGCTCGTGTGTCCGGACCGGGAATGCGGTTATCGCCGCTCGGCTGAGCCGGCGCTGTCCAACAAGCGCTGCCCGCAATGCCGCAAGAAGATGGAAATTCATGACGGCAAAGCGGGGAAATACGCGCAGTGCCGTCCATGCAACGTCATTGAAATGCTGGGCGATAAGCAGGGCGGCCGAATCAATAAGCATCAGGAGAAAAAACTGATCAATCAATTCAGTGATAATGTGTCGCTGTCAAGCAGCTTGGCGGATGCCCTTAAGGCAGCTATGGGCAAACAGGAGGACGACAAGTAAGTTCTTCATGTAAGTTCATCAAGTTAGTCAGTTAAAAAGCTAGTCGGCAAGATCATAAGCAAATAAGCAAGTGAACGCCCCTGAAAGCTTCGGCCTGCGCATGAGAAAGCAGGCCTGAAGCTTTTTCTTATAATTACGCTTGACTAGTGTTTCCATTGGCTTTAGCGTTATAGTGGCATAGAGAAAACAATTGATTTAGTAAGCGTTTACTGTGGTAACCAACGATGATGAGCTTAACTATTTTGGCAATGGCAGGAGGAACGTTCATGTGGAAAGCAGATCAGCTATTAAATCGGCTTTATGAGGAAGCGGTTGAGGCGCATCGTGCGGCGGCGGAAGCAGAAAGCAGGGAAGGCAGAAGGCTGCGATTAAAGAGTGCGCTTGCATCAGCGGTGGGTTCTTTTGAATCAAATCTTGGGCATGAGCCCGTCGTGCTTGAACGGGTCCAATGCGATGGATATACGAGGGAACGGGTTGAGCTGTCCGCTACGCCGGGGCTGTCATTCGCAGCGTATGTGCTTATTCCAGACGGCTCTGAGAGCCAGCAGCTCCCCGGTGTACTCGCGGTGCATGGACATGGCTATGGCAGCAGGGAGATCGTCGGGCTGCTCCCGGACGGCACAGAAGACTTTGGGAAGCCTAACATTCATCAGCATTTTGCCGTTCAGCTGGTGAAGCGCGGCATGGTTGTCATTGCGCCTGATGTTGTCGGCTTCGGTGAGCGGAAGCTGGATGCGGATTTGCAGGAAAATCCCGATGCTCCAAGCTCCTGCTATAGATTGTCCACACAGCTCATGATGCTGGGCAAAACGCTGACGGGCCTGCGAACGGTCGAAGTGTTGGAAGCGCTTAATTATTTGGCAGGCAGGCCGGAGGTGGATGCAGCCCGCATAGGGGCTATGGGCTTTTCCGGCGGAGCGCTTATCTCGTATGTAGCCGCTGCATTGGATGATCGGATAAAGGCCGTCGTCCTGACCGGCTTTACAAACACGTTTAAGGACAGCATATTTGCCGTTCATCACTGCATCGACAATTATACGCCGGGCCTGCTGGCCCAAGCCGAGCTGCCCGAGCTGATTGGGCTAATTGCGCCGCGCCCGCTGTTTCTGGAAGCCGGGCAAAATGACCCGATTTTCCCGGCCCGGGGCTTTAAGAAAGCGGCAGCAGAGCTGCAAGCGATCTATGAACGCGAAGGCGTGCCGGGGCAGCTGCAATGTGATATTTTCCCTGGTGTCCATGAAATCAGCGGACGGGTGTCTTATCAATGGCTGCACCAAACGCTTTCAATGAAATAGGGGGTTAAACAAAGAGGATGCCGCAGGGCAGCCTCTTTGTTCTATCCACCGCTATTGCCCTCAATGTGAACTTACGTACCGAAAGTCTGCTTCATGCGCTTCGTTTCTGGGGTTTGCTCTGAGCATAAAACACAAGGATAGACTTGTTGGACACAGCAGACGCTATTTCAACAAATCACGGGTTAAGACACAGTCTGCGGACTCAGGAGCCGCTAATGCGTTACCCATCGAAATTTTGAGAGGATTATGAAGGCAATAGCGAATCTCCTGTCCGCTTAAGTCCAAAATGAATGCCCTGGTGGCGCTGGCGGCCCTCATAAGAGGGGCGTCTTACCTGCGTCAATCATCCAAGAGACAGACGTCTTGCCGACATATGCTATGGAGGAGGAAGCAGGAAAGGAGCTGGTAGCTTTTGAGCGAGCATCAGGGCAGGCAGTTGGCGAGCAAGTGGGCAAAGACGGCCGTATTATTGTCCCACGCGGGTATTGCCCCGCACATTCCCCCTACCAGACGGTATACTGGGGAAAACTTGAGGAGCATGCTGCAAACGCATCAAATGGTTGTAATCAAGCCTGTTCGCGGAGCAGGCGGGCACGGGGTTATTAAGGTGACGCAGGATGGAAGCGCGAGCTATTCCTACACTTATTATGCAAAGAAAAAGCAATTCAGCAGCTTTAACGCACTGAAGAGCGCGCTTGATAAGCAACGCAAGGGACGGCCTTATATTATACAAAAAGGCATCTCTCTGGCATCCGTCGGCAGCAGGCCGATCGATTACCGCGTGAAATATGTAAAGACCGCTACGGGCTGGGTTTATCGCTCCATGGTAGGAAGAATTGCTAGAGAGGGATTATTCGTAACGAACCTCTGTCGAGGCGGAACGATGGTTAGCGCAGCGGAAGGCATCAGGCGCTCCATTTCCGGTGCAGCCGTTCGGGCGAAAAAATCGAAGATGAGAGAATTGACGGTACAGGCGACGCAGATGCTGGAAAGCCGGTTTCCAGGCATTGGGCAGCTGGGCTTCGATTATGGCATCGACAAGAGCGGGAAGATATGGATTTTCGAGGTGAATACAAGGCCGCAATAAACCCGAAAGGGTTTATTTTTTTGACCTTCCACTTCCTTTCCATAAGAGGAAAAAATAACTAATGGCATTAAACGATAAGATTGATAGATTAAGAGATTGTAATTAAAGTTTTTTATAGAATTGGTAAAAATTGAGACTGTGTATAACCGTATCCACAATGTACACAGCGTGAATCCTCAAGATTCGACGTTTATTCACACACCATGCACACCCTGTCCACAAGCAACTGTGTATAACCAGAACGGTTGTTCTATCGTTTATCCCCGTGATAATATGGTGAAGCATTAGCAAAAGCCATGAAAGGAAGTGCCGATTATGGAGCTTATGTCCGACGATTTTCTTAAGGACACCTACTATGCGGCGGTCCAGTCTAAGCTAGATCAGGAATTTATCCAAATGCTGCTGTTTGAAATGAAGCGAAGGCAATTGACAGACGAGGATGTGCGCATTACAGCCTGAGACGTTATTCCTGCCATTCACTTATGCACACTTCTATCGTATGCGCGCAGCTTGGGCACAGTGCCGTATGTAAACAAATTGCATCGCCTACCTGATTGCGGGTGGAACCGGAGATGGATACAGGCTCGTATGGAGCATAAGGATCACTCCATTCCAGCGTACGCCCGCAATCGTTCATCGCTTCATTGCACTTGCCACAACTTACTTCCACTCTCTTGATGCCATTGCAGACTGGACAAAACATAAGGGTATCCTCCTTGGCTTGCACCGCTTAACGCCATGCATTGCTCCAAGGTAGAATACCCTTATTTGTGTGTATTTACTTCATTGCTTGTATGAAAGGCTGTGCGCGCTACCAGCTTACAGCTTACAGCTTCATATTGCTGCTGTGGCCAGGGGACAGCTTCGCTTCCGGATCTACATAAACTTTAGCATTGTTAATCGCGGTTGGCGCTTCGCCAAACCCAACAGCAATCAGCTTGAGCTTGCCTGGGTAGGTCGTAATATCGCCGGCTGCGAACAGTCCAGGAATATTCGTTTCCATGCGTGTATCCACGACGATGGAGCCGCCCTGAATTTCAATGCCCCATTCGGCAATTGGGCCGAGGGAGGATACGAAGCCGAAGTTGACAATAACGGCATCGACATCAAGCTCGGTCGTTTCTTTCGTTTTCACATGGGCAAGCGTTACTTTCTCGATTTGGTCCTCGCCATGCAGCGCGGTAATTTCCATCGGAGTCAGCACATTGACCTTGGAATTCATCAGGTTCTCTACACTGTGCTCATGCGCACGGAACTTGTCTCTGCGGTGAATGAGCGTTACGCTCTTCGCAATCGGCTCAAGCATAAGCGACCAGTCAACCGCGGAGTCGCCGCCGCCGCTGATCAGAACGTTCTGGTCCTTGAAGCGCTGCAGGTCGCCGACAAAATAATGCAGATTTTTCTTCTCGTAAGCGGCAGCTTCCGGAAGCTCCAGACGACGCGGCTCAAACGCGCCTACGCCAGCTGTAATAATAACGGCCTTCGCGTAGTGGGTTTCTGTATCAGTCGTAATTTCAAACAGGCGCTCATCCTTCTTAACAACCTGCTTAACCTTTTGCTCCAGGCAAATTTCAGGCTTGAAGTGGTTAAGCTGCTCGACAAGACGGTCAACAAGCTCTTGAGCCGTTACTTTTGGGAAGCCTGCAACGTCATAAATATATTTCTCTGGATAAAGAGCAGCCAGTTGTCCACCAAGTTGGGGCATGCTTTCAATAAGCTTAACGGATGCTTGGCGCATGCCGCCGTAAAAAGCAGCGAACAGGCCAGCAGGACCGCCGCCAATAATTGCGATATCGACAATGTTTTCAGGTAGTTCAGTTTGAGACAACGTAGGCACCTCCACATATTTGTATCTATCCTTATTATTATAAACATACGGGCACAAAGAAGGAAATAACTAATTTGTATGCCCTTCTAAACTTTTTCGTATAAAATGCCATTGAACTTTTGTTTAAAACTCTGTAGTATGTCTGTTGTATGTTAAGGTTGGTACAATTGGAAATTGGCCAAATATAGGGAGACTAAGTTGCACATTTAATCCTCGTAGATCATAAATGTAGAAAGAGGTTTGTGTAATTTTTCACAATATAATTAAACGCATAGGAATGGAAGGGATCATACGATGAGCAACATACCTAAGATTGTTATTCTGGGTGCGGGATACGGCGGAGTGCTGACGGCGTTGCGTTTGCAGAAGGAGCTTAACTACAACGAAGCAGATGTTACCTTGGTAAACAAGCATGACTATCATTACATCACCACACATTTGCATATGCCGGCAGCAGGAACCGATAATCCTGAAAATGCCCGTGTCAGCATCTCGAAGCTGATTGATGAGTTTAAAATTGATTTTGTAAAATCAACCGTTGTACAAATCCGCCCACAGGACAAAAAGGTTATTTTGGAAGACGGCACGTTGTCTTACGATTATTTGGTTGTGGGACTTGGCGGCGAGCCGGAAACATTCGGCATTCCCGGTCTTGGCGAGCATGCCATGAACATCCGCAGCATTAACTCGGTCCGCCTTATCCGCGAGCATATTGAATATCAATTTGCCCGCTTTAAGCGCGAGCCGCACCGCACTGATTATTTAACGTTTATTGTAGGCGGAGCAGGCTTTACCGGCATTGAGTTCGTCGGCGAGCTGTCCGACCGCATTCCTGAGCTGTGCAAGCAGTTCGATGTGGACCCGGCGCTTGTGAAAATCTACAATATTGAGGCAGCTCCGACGGCGCTGCCAGGCTTTGATCCTGAGCTTGTGGAATATGCGATGGATGTGCTGACGAAGAAGAACGTCACGTTCCGCATTGGCACAGCGATTAAAGAGTGCACAGCAGAAGGCGTCGTTGTTGGCGAAGGCGAAGAGATCAAGTCGGCAACGGTCATCTGGACGGGCGGCATTCGCGGCAATCGCTTGATTGAGGATGCGGGCTTTGAAACGATGCGCGGACGCGTGAAAATCGACGACCAGCTGCGTGCGCCAGGCCATGAGAACATATACATTTTGGGTGACAACTCGCTCATGTTTAATCCGGAAGGCCGTCCATACCCGCCAACCGCGCAAATTGCTATGCAGCAAGGTGTCGTGTGCGCCCATAATTTGGTTGCATCGATACGCAACCAGCCGCTTAAAGCGTTCGCGTTCAGCAATAAAGGAACGGTAGCGTCCCTTGGCAAAGGCGAAGCGATCGGCCTTGCATTTGGCAAAAAATATAAAGGCCGTGTAGCGGCATGGCTGAAGAAAATGATTGACCTCCGCTATCTGTTCATTATCGGCGGCATTCCGCTCGTCCTGCGCAAAGGGAAATTTTTCTAATGCGTCATTGCAGCGTGCAGGTTCGGGGGTTGCTGACGCGGGATGAATTGGATCGCTATAACGCTCTAATGGAAGTTGGCTCGTTTCTGGAGTCGCAAAACCGCTATGATCTGGCCTATCCGGTTCAAAAGGAAGTGGACCTGCTCATTCAGCCGGCGATTGAACGGTTGAAGGAGAAGGGGCGCGAGCGCGACCGCGCGACGCAGGAGTATTTGGAAGCGAAGCGCCTTGGCCCAGATGAAGAGGATGACGAGGAAGAAGATTAGGCGAAGCTGTTAAACAAAAAAACCGCCCCGGCACAGTGACGAACATTCGTCAGCGTGTCGGGGCGGTTGTGCGTTATTTTCAGAAGAAAGAAAAAAGGTCTACACTTTCAGCAGAGCGGTAAATTTCGCTGCATCAAGCAAATTGCCGACGTAGAAGTCGCCAAAGTCGCCGTAACGTGCGCTGACTTCATCAAAGCGCATTTCGTAGATCAGCTTCTTGAATTGCAGCGCATCCTCTGCGAACAGCGTTACGCCCCACTCCCAATTATCAAAGCCGACGGAGCCGCTAATAATTTGCTTCACTTTGCCCGCATATTTGCGGCCAATCATGCCATGGCTGCGCATCATCGTGCGGCGCTCGTCCATGCCGAGCATGTACCAGTTGTCGTTGCCGTCGCGGCGCTTATTCATCGGATAGAAGCAGATGTGGCGCGCTTTAGGCAATATCGGCTTGAGGCGGGCGAGAATTTCCGGATTTTCCATCGGATCGAGGCCCGGCTGGTTCACATAATTGCTCAGCTCCACAACGCTCACATAGGAATAGGTAGGCGTTGTAAAGGAAGCGAACGCTGTTTTATTGAAAGCTGTCTCGATTTCATTCAGCTCCTCCAGCGTTTCGCGCAGGTGCATGAATACAAAGTCAGCCTTCTGTCCAACGATGGAGTAGACAGCTGTGCTGCCTTGCTTGCTTTCCTCTACATCCGACCATTGCTTCAGAAACGTATTTAGCTCGTCCAGCATGCGGTTTTGCTCTTCGGCGGTGCTCAGTCTCCATGCAGCCCAATTGACGCTGCGGAAATCATGAAGGCAGTACCAGCCCTCTAGTGTAATAGCTACTTCACTCATATCAGCGATAACCCCTATCTTTGGCATATTTTGCTGTGAACATTGTAACGTAGTTTAGGGCGGAAGGGCAAATGTCGGACTTGTGACAATTGGCAAATCGGAATTGACTTCCTTAAGCGGTTTCATTAAAATGTTATCGAGAGTCTGAGAGGGGAATCGTACATGCTTCAACTGATTATTGCGACGGTGCTGTTTTTGGTCATGATGTTCGGCATCGGATTTATTCTGAATATGCTATTGAAAACAACATGGTTTCCCATTTATATGTTTATTATTGTTCTGGTGCCCTTCTATGTGTGGAGTACATGGGATAAGACAATCTCCACTTCCGAGAACTTTACGAGCTTTACCTTCATTGATTTAGTGCCTGTGTTTGGCGCATTAATCGGCGCTTATTTAAGCGGCTGGACGATTCAGATGCTGCGCAAAGGCGGCTATAAGATGTTTTAAGCGTATAAGCAAATCCCTCACTTGGGGGATTTTTTCTATTCAAGCGCAAACGACTGAAGCCGTCCTCTGGCGGCAAAGTTAACGTTTCGCGTTGAAATATAAGCCCATTATAAGTGTATAACTTATAAATGCTAATATTTTCAGAAAGCCGCTTTGCGGTCTTTTTTATGTTAAACTGATAGAAAGTATGGACAGGATGGAGTAGATGCCATGCGCATCGGTAACTTATTGCAGTTTACGGAGCATCACCGCTATTATATCTTTCGTGATTTTTCATTAAGCAGTTTGGATTATAAAATATTATCGCTCATCTATCAGCCGATGATTGGTGCCTTCGCGGTTGCTTTGTACCAGCAGCTGTACCACGGCATCTCGGATGGTGCTTCTGGCTATTCCTCGCTGGAGCCGCAGCGCAAGCTGTTTCTAGGCCTCGGCCTTGAGATGAATGAGCGGGGACGCAAGCATCTTGTCGAGCAGGCGTCGCGCCTGGAGGCGGTGGGCCTGCTTCAAACGTCGCGGCTGGCACTGCCGGAGCAAAGCGATCTGATTTATGAATATGAGCTGGCTAAGCCGCTCACGCCGGGCGAGTTTTTTCAAACCCAGCATTTGGTCATGCTTCTTCGTGACAAGGTTGGCAAATACGCTCTTATTGCGTTAAGGGAATCATTTGGAGCGCAGGAGCCTGACGAGCTGGCTAGCGTACAGCTGAGCAAGGAGAACATTTCCGTACCGTTTTATGAGCTGTTTCAGCTCAATCCGCAATCTGTAGACCCGGAGCTGGAGCAGGCACTAAGCGAGGTGGCGCCATCTCGGCAAGCAGCTCCTAGACTTAAACAGGAGACGGCGGGCATTCCTTATGGGGAAATTATTTTGCGTTTTCCGCGCAATTCCGCTAACCGCAGCTATGTAGAGCGGCTGCGCGGCGATGGCGAGCAGCTTGGGCAGCTGAATTATGTCGCTTATAAATACAGCTTGAATGCGAGCGATCTTTGCCGTCTGCTGGATGAGGATGGCGTTTTTGCGCCAGACGGGCTGCTGCTCATTGACGAGCTGCAGATGCGGGCCAATCAGATGTATCGCCAGGATAAGAAGCGCGAAGGGGATCGCCAGCGTACGATTGCCCGCGTGCAGCAGTCACAGGCGGAAGCAGCCGATGACAATATAGAAGAGTTTGGCGTCCAGGAAGAATATTATTTGAGCGTGCCCAGCTTGCTCGATGGCAGATGCGATATTCATCAGTACAATATGCTCATGCGAAATGAGCCGCATACCCGCTTTATGCAGCGCTTTTTCCCGGGGGCTGTACCAGATTGGATAGAACGCTCCTTCGAGCGCATCGATCTCAATTACCGGCTGCCTGCACCTGTTATTAATGTACTCATTCATTATGTTATAGGCATGAACGACGCCCATCGGATGACGAAAACATTCGTTGAAGCGGTCGTATCCAATATGCTCGTCAAGCAGATAGATACGTTTGAGAAGGCTGTTGGCTACGTGCGCGAGCAAGGGAAGGTTGAGGAGGACAAGGAACAGCGGCAAGAAAATGCGCGTTCTGTGGGCGCAGCGGGCCGCGGGGGCTCACGGCCTGGAGCCAGAGGCGGTGCTTCCCGCAAGCCAAGCATCCCGATTGTGCAGGATACGGAAGCTTCAAGCCAGGTATCGCCGGAGAAGCTTGAAGAAATGCGCCAGCTGGCAAGGAAGCTGGATGGAAAATAAGATCGCGGGGTGATTAAGAATGGAATCGCTGGGTGAGCTTCTGAAAGCATGGCCTGCGGGCAAGTCATTAACGGATCAGGCGGACCGCAAGCTGGAAGAGCTGCTTGCTGATCCGCTTGTGCATCGGCTGCGGGAGAAGCATCCCGAGCTGGATGAGCAGGCGGTTCGTCTTAATTTGAACCGGGTCTATCAATATGTAACCGAATATCGGAACTGTACGAACTGCCCGGGACTTGATCAATGTCCGAATGACTTTGAGGGTCATTATACACTGCTTTCATGCGATACGGTGCAGGAGCGCGTACAGCTGCATGATCGCAAGGTTGCATGCAAGAAAATGATCGCTCGCCGCAATGAGGAGAGGATCAAGAAACGGATTCGCAGCTTCTATGTGGATGACCGGGCGCTCAAGAGCGGCTATTCGGCGCTCGAAATTTTGGACAAGGACCCTACCCGTGCCGAAGCGGCTTACCGCGTCATTGAATACATTGACCGGACGAAGGAGCAGGGCCTTCAGCCCAACGGCCTGTATTTAGCCGGAAAATTTGGCACAGGGAAAACCTTTCTCATGTGCTACCTGCTGCATGAGCTGGCGAAAGCCGATTATTCCGGCGTCATCGTCTATATGCCTGATTTTGTCGAGGATTTGAAGTCGATGATGCATGAGCCGGCGAAGCTGCGGGAAACGGTGGAGATGATGAAGGAAACGGATCTGCTCATCTTCGACGATATCGGTGCTGAGAACTTGAATCCTTGGGCGAGGGATCATGTGCTTGGCTCCATATTGAATTACCGAATGAACCGGAAGCCGACGCTGTATACGTCCAATTATGAGCTTGATGGGCTGGAGCGCCATTTCAGCTTCACAAGCAAAGATGGCGATGAAGTGTATAAAGGGCAGCGATTAATGGATCGTATTCGGCCCTATGTCGATGTGATTATGGTCACAGGCGACAATAAGCGAGGATTAAAATAAAAAATTTGTTTAAAGTTTCAGCCTATAGGATATTCTATTAAACCTGTCGAGAACGTTTCGACAGGTTTTTTTGCATCTGTAAACATTTATAAATGTTTTACTTTTGTAATGAATAATCAATGATGGTGCAATGGTGGGTCTATACCCAAAATTCTGGGACACAACGGTTCATGACAAATGAATAAAAGTGTATGAAGCGATTTTTCGGACTAAATATGTAAACGCATTATTGGTAGTAAATGTTAATTTATACGTAACTTAAATTAAAAATGTTTGCGTTTTCATTAAAAAAATTTTAAATTAATTTTTTGTGTTGAATTTAATCAAACGCCGTATTTTCGGACATAATACCTTACGCAAAACAGCCGTAGTATGTGATATTGCTCAGTTTTGTCGAAATGGGTAGTTGATTAAGTCTGATTTTATGCTATAATCTCTAGCATCAAATAGAGAATCTCGAACTATTCATAATTATTCCTTATGCCAAATATATATTCATCCTTACATTCAGTGGATAATATTTTTTTATTTCGGTTCTGCACAAACATGAACGTATGTTCACTGTATAAGGAACAAAGGAAGAATAAGAGAGATTCATATTGAAATATTAATTGGGAGGAAATAAACGCATGAAAAAGAAGTATTCGTTTTTACTCAGCACTTTGCTTGTCATGACTTTGCTCATCAGCGCTTGTGGAAATGCAGGCAAAAACACAGGCACTAACAATCCGGGAGAGGCTAGCCCAGATGCTACCGCTGCGGAAGTGAAATTGGCTGACAATCAAGAGATTAGCGTAAACATTGCATCTGAACCACCGACACTTAACCCTGGTAAAGCAAGCGACTCCACATCCGGTACGATTTTGCGTCAAACGTTCGAAGGTTTGACTCGTATTGGACAAGATGGTCACCCTGAAAATGCAGTAGCTTCGAAAGTTGAAGTTTCTCCTGACCAAACGGTATACACATTCACAATTCGCGACGGCGCTAAATGGTCCAATGGCGATCCAGTTATTGCCGGAGACTTTGAATATGCATGGAAATGGGTTCTTGACCCAGCTAACGCAGCAGATTACGCTTACCAGCTTTATTATATTAAAGGAGCAGAGGCTGCTAACCTCGGCAAAGGAAAAGTTGAAGATGTAGGCATTAAAGCGGTCAACGACACTACGCTTGAAGTTACGCTTGCTAACCCGACTTCTTTCTTCCTTGAATTGACAGCATTCTACACGTACCTGCCAGTAAACAGCAAAATTGCTGCAGCCAACAAAGATTGGGCTAACGATGCAGGCGACCAATATACAACAAACGGTCCTTTCCACATGACCGAATGGAAACACAGCGACAACCTTATTATTGAGAAAAGCGATACGTATTGGGATAAAGACAACGTGAAATTGACTAAAATCAACTTCTCGATGATCAATGACTTCAATACTGAGCTTTCGATGTTTGACAATGGCGAGCTGGACTGGGCTGGACAGCCTAACGGCCAACTGCCAGTTGATGCTATGCAAGCTTTGAAAGACCAAGGCACTTTGCATACTCAAGCAATCGCAGGTGTTTACAACTACAAGTTCAATACAAAAGTTGCTCCTTTTGACAACAAAAACATCCGTAAAGCATTCACTTATGCGATGAACCGCCAAGAACTGATCGATAACATTACACAAGGCGAGCAATTGCCAGCGATGGCAATCGTGCCTCCAACGATGTTTGCTGAGAACGAAAAAGGTTATTTTGCCGATAACGATTTGGCGAAAGCAAAAGAATATTTGGATGCTGGCCTTAAAGAAATGGGGCTGAAAGACGCATCTGAGCTTCCTCCAATTACGATTTCTTACAACACAAATGAAGCTCACCAAAAAATTGCTCAAGCGATTCAAGACATGTGGTCCAAAAACCTTGGTGTAGAAGTAACGCTTGATAATGCTGAGTGGGCTGTATATATCGAGAAATTGCATGCAGGCGACTACCAAGTAGGCCGTCTGGGCTGGCTTGGAGATTTCAATGATCCAATCAACTTCCTTGAGCTGTACCGCGATGCTGACGGCGGCAACAACGATACAGGCTGGGAAAATGCAGAATACAAAAAATTGCTGATTGATTCCGCATCTGAGCAAGATGCTGCGAAACGTACGGAAATGTTGAAACAAGCAGAAGCGATCTTCATGGAAGATATGCCTGTAGCGCCAATTTATTTCTATACGATGAACTGGGTACAAAATGAAAAACTGAAAGACGTTGTAATCAGCGGTCTAGGCGACGTAACTTACAAATGGGCCTATGTTGAAGCTTAATACAGGTAGGATGTAAAAAAGAATAGTCGACCATAACCGGATGCAGCGGTATGGTGGGCGGAACATCCCGAATCACATTTTCAAGTGGTTCGGGGTGTTCCTTTGTTATGAAAATGCGGGGCGATACTCCCCTTATATGTAAATAAAGCTCGAAACTAATAGGAGGTGCCAGACTATTATGGTGAAATATATTGGCAGACGTTTGCTGTATATCCTTTTGTCGTTGTGGCTGATTATTACAGCTACCTTTTTCTTGATGCGTCTTGCTCCGGGTAACCCGTTTACGTCGGAGAAGCAGCTGCCGCCTGAGATTAAAGCCAATCTGCTGGCTCACTATGGTCTGGATCAGCCGTGGTATGCGCAATATGGCGATTATTTGCTGAAAGTGCTGCAATGGGATTTTGGTCCTTCCTTCAAGTACAAAAGCCAGACCGTAAATGATTTGATCAACACTGGTTTTCCTGTATCGCTCGTGCTTGGCCTCGAAGCGATCTTCCTCGCGCTTGCAGTCGGTGTTATTCTTGGTGTAATTGCTGCGCTTAAACATAATCGCTGGCAGGATTATACCGCGATGATTATTGCGGTGGCAGGGATTTCGGTGCCTTCCTTCATCATGGCAACCGTGCTGCAATATGTGCTTGCCATTAAATTTGGCATTTTTCCTGTCGCGAGATGGGGAACGTTCATGCATACGGTTTTACCAGCGATTGCCTTGGCTTCCACGCCAACGGCGTTTATCGCTCGCCTGACGCGCTCCAGCATGCTTGAAGTACTTAGCAATGATTATATTAAGACGGCGAAGGCCAAGGGCCTTAGCGAATTTATGATTACAGTTAAACATACGCTTCGCAATGCTCTGCTGCCTGTCGTTTCATATATGGGCCCGCTGTCGGCTGGTGTCATTACAGGAAGCTTTGTTATTGAGCGTATATTCGGCATACCGGGCCTTGGCTCCCACTTCGTTGTAAGTATTGGCAACCGTGACTACACGG
The DNA here is from genome assembly GCF_059383715.1 of Paenibacillus sp. J31R34. NCBI lineage: Bacteria > Bacillati > Bacillota > Bacilli > Caryophanales > Paenibacillaceae > Paenibacillus > Paenibacillus sp. J31R34. Next base: position 263,994 of record NZ_JBXENU010000007.1, on the reverse strand, counting down.
TTATTATGGGGGTTACGGTGTTCTACAGTATTATCCTTCTCTTTAGCGTACTCTTGGTTGACATTTTGTATGGATTAATTGATCCCCGTATTAAACTTGGGCGCGGGAAGAAAGGGGCTTGACGATGGAACCAATATCTAAAGACCGGTTTAAGCTGGTAGGCTTACAGCAGCAAGGAACAGATAATGTGGCGAAGGCAAGCCTTTCTTTCTGGCAGGATGTCGTACGGCGCTTCGCTAAAAACAAACTAGCTATGGTCGGGGTTGTTATGCTTGTCCTTTTGGTCTTCATGGCGGTGTTTGGCCCATTTATGACCGAATTTGATTACCGCTCCAACGATCTTGGCAATAAAAATCAGGCGCCGTCCGCAGTGCACTGGTTCGGCACGGATGACCTTGGACGCGACATGTTTGCCCGTGTTTGGGAAGGCGCACGAATTTCCCTGTTTATCGGTCTTGCAGCCGCACTTATTGACTTGTTTATTGGCGTCCTTTGGGGCGGAATTGCCGCTTACAAGGGCGGACGTGTGGATGAAGGCATGATGCGTTTTGCCGACGTTCTTTACGGTATCCCGTACTTGCTGCTTGCGATTATTTTGATGGTCGTATTTGGGCAAAGCTTGGGAACGATGATTGTGGCGATGACGATAACCGGCTGGATCAACATGGCGCGTATCGTTCGGGGACAGGTGCTGTCGCTGAAAAATCGCGAGTATGTGTTGGCCGCTCGTACGCTGGGCGCTACAATGCCTTGGATTATGAGAAAGCATTTGATTCCAAATGCAATGGGCCCTATTCTGATTACAATGACGCTGACGATTCCATCAGCGATTTTTACGGAGTCTTTCCTAAGCTATTTGGGACTGGGCTTAACTCCGCCAATCGCTAGCTGGGGTACAATGGCATCCGATGGATTGCCTGCGCTTAAATATTATCCATGGCGTTTGTTCTTCCCGGCCATTATGATCTGTGTAACGATTTTCTCATTTAACGTAATTGGCGACGGATTGCGTGACGCTCTTGATCCGAAAATGCGCAAATAATAGGAGGGAAGCATAAATGGAAAAGCTGCTCGAGGTAAAAGATTTGTGCGTTTCCTTCGGTACGCACGGCGGCGAGGTACAAGCGGTCAGAGGCATTAGCTTTGACCTGTACAAAGGCGAGACGCTTGCCATCGTAGGGGAATCGGGTTCTGGTAAAAGTGTCGCTTCACAAACGATTATGAAGCTCATTCCGATGCCGCCAGGCAAAATTACGAATGGCGAAATTTTGTTTGAAGGCGTAGATTTAGTAAAAAAGACGGATAAGCAAATGGAGAAGGTACGGGGCAAGGATATCAGTATGATTTTCCAAGACCCGATGACTTCGCTTAATCCGACGATGAAGATCGGACCGCAAATTATGGAGGTTCTGAAAAAGCACCAAAAGCTTTCCGGCTCCGTTGCAAAAGAACGTACGATTGAACTGCTTCGTCTCGTCGGCATTCCGATGCCAGAGACGCGGATTAACCAATATGCCCATGAGTTTTCCGGTGGTATGCGCCAGCGGGCGATGATTGCGATTGCGCTAGCGGCCAATCCAAGATTGCTCATTGCGGATGAGCCGACGACGGCGCTTGACGTAACGATCCAGTCGCAAATTTTGGAGCTGATCAAAGATTTGCAGCAAAAAATCGGCATGTCCGTCATTTTCATCACGCATGATTTGGGCGTCGTTGCAAACGTGGCTGACCGTGTAGCCGTTATGTATGCGGGTCAAATTGTCGAGGTTGGAACGGTCGATGAAATTTTCTATGATCCGCGCCATCCTTACACATGGGGACTGCTTGCATCCATGCCGAGCCTTGATATGACGGATAAAGCCGAGCTGCTGGACATTCCAGGCACGCCTCCTGACCTGACGAATCCACCTAAGGGCGATGCGTTTGCACCGCGCAACCGCTACGCGCTGGCGATTGATTTCGAGGAAGAGCCGCCGATGTTCCAAGTATCCGAAACGCATTATGCCAAAACATGGCTGCTGCACCCGGATGCGCCGAAGGTGGAGCTGCCGGAGCAGGTTAAACGGAGAGTTCGTAAATTGGCAGCGTCTTTCGATAAGCCGGTGCTCGCGGAAGGAGAGGCTTAAATGGCGAAGAAGCTGCTTGAAATCAAAAACCTAAAGCAATATTTCAATGAAGGCCGTCCGAATATGGTGAAAGCTGTCGACGATGTCAGCTTCGATATTTATGAAGGCGAGACGCTTGGACTCGTTGGCGAGTCGGGCTGTGGCAAATCAACGACCGGCAGAACGATTCTACGGCTGTATGACGCAACGGACGGGCAAGTGCTGTTCAGTGGTGAGAATGTTCACGGACGCAAGTCCAGGAGCGAACTGAAGCGTCTGAACCGCAAAATGCAAATGATTTTCCAAGATCCATATGCCTCGCTCAATCCGAGGATGACTGTTGGCGACATTATTGCCGAGGGCATTGACCTGCATGGTCTTGCGAAAAACAGCAAGGAGCGTATGGCGAGAGTGCATGAACTGCTGGAGACGGTAGGCCTGCACAAGGACTATGCGAATCGTTACCCGCATGAAGCGTCTGGCGGACAACGTCAGCGGATCGGTATTGCTCGCGCGCTTGCGGTCGATCCTGACTTCATCATTGCCGATGAGGCGATTTCCGCGCTTGACGTATCCATTCAGGCCCAAATCATCAACCTGATGAAGAAGCTGCAGCGTGAGAAAAACCTGACTTATTTGTTTATTGCCCATGATTTGTCTATGGTTAAATATATTAGCGACCGTATCGGCGTGATGTACTTCGGGAAGCTTGTAGAGCTGGCTTCTGCGGATGAGCTTTACAACAATCCGATGCATCCTTATACGAAGTCGCTGCTGTCGGCCATTCCGATTCCCGATCCGGAGACGGAACGCGTGCGCAAACGGACGCCTTATGATCCCAATGTGCATCAATATACTCCAGAGGACCTTCCGGAAATTCGTGAAGTGAAGCCTGGGCATTTTGTATATTGCTCGAAACGCGAGATGGAGCAGCTGCAAGCTTCTCATTAAAATGGATTTAAGCCATTAGGCATAAAGCTTGCAGAAATATCGCTTGCTTCACGGATAGACAGGACCGCTTTCAAATCAGTAAAGCCCTACGGCTGCGTTGGTTTGAGAGCGGTCCTTTTTTGCGTGTAAGACTCTGATTTCATATCTTTTTTTCTAGGTAGGGAGATGCTTGTAACGGCAGGGGAATAGCAGTCTTTTTGCCAAAATGGTTTTAACATAAATGAATCCACCTAATTTCGAAAACCCTATTGACTAAACAAAACCACGCTGGTAGAATCCATCCATAACCAACTAAGCGGGTAGGAATAATATTTTATCTACCGGATCACCGGCGGCAAAACATTACTCATGTATCCAGGACTGCAGGAGAAAAAAAAGAAAAAATCAGGGGTGTGAGGATTTATGTTAAAGGGGAAATGGTCAGTTTCATTATTGCTTGTATTGGTGCTCATCTTGTCCGCATGCGGAGCAAATGGAGGCAACCAGGGAACAGGAGCGGGAGAGTCGCCAGCTGCATCAACAGAAGCGAGTGCCGCAGGAGAGAAGCCAGCAGATCCAGTCAAGCTGCTAAATGTATCGTATGACCCGACTCGTGAGCTGTACGAGGAGTATAATAAAGCATTTACAACCTATTGGAAAAATAAAACCGGCCAGGACGTGACGATCAGCCAGTCCCATGGCGGATCAGGCAAGCAAGCACGCGCAGTCATTGACGGTCTGAAAGCAGATGTCGTCACACTGGCGCTTGGCTACGATATTGATTCATTGGTAGAGCCGGGCCTGCTGAGTGCAGACTGGCAGTCCAAATTCGAGCACAACAGCTCGCCGTATACGTCAACAATCGTGTTCCTAGTACGCAAAGGCAACCCGAAGGGTATTAAAGACTGGAATGATTTGATTAAAGATGGTGTGGAGGTCATTACGCCGAACCCGCAAACGTCGGGTGGAGCTCGTTGGAACTATTTGGCGGCATGGGGCTATGCGCTCAAGCAGAATAACAATGACGAAGCGAAGGCGCAGGAGTTCATCACACAGCTGTTCAAGCATGTACCCGTGCTCGACACAGGTGCGCGCGGAGCAACAACGACCTTTGTAGAAAAAGGAATTGGCGATGTGCTGCTGGCTTGGGAAAATGAAGCTTTCCTATCCATTAAGGAGCTTGGACCCGATCAATTCGAAATCGTCTATCCATCGGTCAGCATTTTGGCGGAGCCGCCTGTAGCGGTCGTTGATAAAAATGCCCAGGCTAATAAAAGCACTGAGGTAGCTAAGGCTTATCTGGAGTATTTATATTCGGATGAGGGCCAAGAGATTGCAGCTAAAAATTACTACCGTCCGATTAATGAGACGATTGCTGCGAAATATGCTGATACATTCAAAAAGCTGGATCTGCTGACGATCGACGGAGATTTTGGCGGCTGGAAAGTGGCGCAGGAGAAGCATTTTAATTCCGGCGGCATATTCGAAAAAATTTACACGCCAGGCTCGTAATGATCGCTAGGTATAGCAAAATGTGGAATGGAGCTGACTTCACATGAAAGGTTCCAGTAGGAGCAAAGGAAGGAGCAGAGGCGGCAAAGCGCGAAACGTTTTGCCGGGCTTCGGCCTATCAATGGGATTTGCAATTGTGTATTTGAGCTTGATCGTTCTAATCCCGCTAGCCAGCGTATTCATTAAGACGACAGGGCTCAGCTTTGCAGAATTTTGGAGCACGGTAACGAATCCAAGGGTTCTGGCTTCTTACCGGATCAGCTTCTTCACCGCTTTCAGTGCCGCAGCCGTCAATATGGTGTTCGGCCTGCTCATTGCGTGGGTGCTGGTACGCTACCGTTTTCCGGGCAAAAAATTTATCGACAGTCTCGTCGATCTACCATTCGCGCTACCGACAGCGGTGGCGGGGATTGCACTGACGGCGATATATGCGCCAAATGGCTGGATGGGCAAGCTGCTGCAGCCGATTGGGCTCAAGGTGGCCTATACGCCGCTCGGCATTACGATCGCCCTTATCTTTATTGGCATTCCCTTCGTTGTCCGTACGGTGCAGCCAGTGCTGCAGGACCTCAATAAAGAAATAGAAGAGGCCGCAGTTATGCTTGGCGCCTACCGGATGCGTACCTTTTGGAAAGTAATATTGCCTGAGCTGATGCCGGCTCTGCTTACGGGGTTCGCCCTGGCGTTTGCTCGCGGCATTGGCGAATACGGCTCCGTCGTATTCATCTCTGGCAATATGCCGATGAAAACGGAAATCGCCCCGCTTCTTATTATGACGAAGCTGGAGCAGTTTGATTACGCAGGGGCTACCGCAATCGCACTCGTGATGCTCGTCGTCTCGTTCCTGCTGCTGCTGTTCATTAATTTCATGCAGTGGCGGATTAACCGCCGCGTCGTAGAAGGAGGCTAAGCAGGATGGCTGGAGCAATTACAACGCATTTATCGAGCGAGGCCTCCAAGCGGCCTAAGCATATTAATGAACCGGCACTGGTGCGTATCGTGCTCATAACGGTAGCGCTCATTTTCCTCGCGCTGGTCGTGCTGCTGCCGCTCGTCTCAGTCTTTGTTGAAGCGTTTAAGAAGGGCTTTGATGTTTACCGCGCCGCGATCACCGATCCCGATGCATTATCGGCACTAAGACTGACGTTGCTCGTAGCCGTTATCGCCGTGCCGCTGAATACGCTGTTCGGCATATCCGCTGCATGGGCGATCAGCAAGTTCCGTTTTCGCGGCAAGCAGTTTTTAATTACGCTCATTGATTTGCCGTTTGCCGTATCTCCGGTCATATCTGGACTTATCTATATTCTAATGTTTGGCGCACAAGGCTTCTTCGGCCCCTGGCTCGATTCCCATGGCATTCAGCTCGTCTTCGCCCTGCCGGGCATCGTGCTGGCAACTGTATTTGTCACGGTGCCATTCATTGCCCGTGAGCTCATACCGCTCATGCAGGCGCAGGGAGTCACAGAAGAGGAAGCGGCGGCAAGCCTTGGCGCGAAGGGCTGGCAAATTTTCTGGCGGGTCACCTATCCGAACATTAAGTGGGGCCTGCTGTACGGCATTATATTGTGTAATGCGCGAGCGATGGGTGAGTTTGGAGCTGTCTCGGTCGTATCGGGCCACATTCGCGGACAGACCAATACGCTGCCGCTGCATATTGAGATTTTGTATAACGAATACCAATTTTCAGCTTCATTCGCCGTTGCATCGCTGCTCGTTATGCTGGCGTTCGTAACGCTTATCGTCAAGTCGCTTATGGAATGGCAAATGAACAAACGGGCTTCTGCCCAAATCGTCTGACGCTTGCGATAAGGTGAAACGGCTGTATTTTTAGTATTAAAAAAAGGAGGAGAAGACAATGGCAAAACCTTTGGAAATCGATCAGCAGTGGCTTAAGCGAATTGCGGATCAGGTGGGCGGGCTGCAATATGGAAGTGTGAATATTACGGTGCATGACGGCAGAATCGTTCAGATTGACCGGACAGAGCGGACGCGCTACGATCAGCCCTCCAGCAAGCAGCAGGAATCCCCAAGCATCAAGCAGCAATCGGGCAGCAATAGCCATAATAATAGCAATAGCAGCAAGCACCAAACGGCCTAAATTTTGTAGAGGCAGTTGTCAGCATAAAATAGTGTTTTAGACTGACCCTGCAAATTGAAACAGCGACAGCCAAGGACGAGAAAACAAAGTCCTGGACGGTCGCTGTTTTATTGAACTAATGTTACCCATTAGCTTAAAGTCTCGGTAATCGAAATTAGCCAATCACGGTTGCTACGCTCGGCCAATACCTCATACTGCAATGCCTTACCCATAGTCGGTCCCATTTCCGCCCAAATCAACTGCTGTATTTCATTATCTCCAACGTAAACTGCTTCATTAGAACGAATTGTTAAGTACTCAATAGTGTGTTTATCTACATCAGGCACATGAATTCGACTCTTTGTGGTTCCAAAAATCCGGAATTGAAATGAGGTTTCTTCTTTACGATATAACAGACTTACACCAACGAACGTATCATTTGGTTTAAGATCTCGCACAACGTCTTTTCCGGTGTTTGCACTCTCAATAGCCATTTCATCGATTTCTTCCTGAGTCAAATTGTCAAATCCATAGTAAACCTGAATCCCCTTCACTTCTGCATTAGCAGGGAATACGGGCTCCCATGATGACGCTTTTGCCTTTAATTCGTCGAGACCATCCAACCAATTCACTGGTGCGTAATTTGTTTGCTGACTGATTTTTTTATCATCCGCAAGGTATATTCCTTTTCCCAAACCAGGCTTTAACTCGCGAATAACGATATCAATAGTGCTCTCCGCTTGAAGTGAAGCGACATTCAAAATTCCTAATACTTCTCCCTTTTCATTCCTCATTTCCAAAGTCTGATCTCTCCTTTAAGGTAGTAAACCTCATTCAACGTACCTATAGTCTACAGAAAACGGACGATAATAAAAACCTGACAATGTACAGTAATTTTCGTATATCCCTCTTAAGTTAATCTGCCCATTAGCTTAATGGAGCGTTAGCAATCGCATATTATAATGACAAACAGGCAGTATAAAGAAAGAAAAAGAACCTTCGAATCATCCGCCAAAAGCGGAATCGAAGGTTCTTTCTTTTAATGCAGGGCTTGCTATTTGTTTACGATATGATAAATTTCACGATTACAGCTGCAGCAAACATGACAGTCATTAGACCAAGCATGCCGCCAAAGCCGAACACTACATCCATCAAGTCGTGGCGCGGTTCTTCGTTATAATGCTCGCGCGGGTCTCTAACGTTCTCCATAACAAGCGTCCTCCCTTGAAAACGATTTAGCTACCAATAGTATACCCAACTATCTGAATAATTGTAAAGCAAAACACGGCAACTATTGTAAACGGAAGGACTCTGCTGCCGGCCCTAATCTATGTTACAATAAGGCATGGGAACAGATGTCCGTGAGGGAGGTTTGGAAATGAATCAGCATGAGGAGAAACAGGCGGTCAGCCCGGCTGAAGCGGCGGAGCTTATTCGTCACAAGCTGGCGCTGCTTCCGGACCAGCCCGGCTGCTATTTGATGAAGAATGGCGAAGGCACAATCATTTATGTCGGCAAAGCCAAAATTTTAAAAAATCGCGTCCGCTCGTATTTCAATGGCTCTCATAATGGGAAGACGCAGCGCCTCGTTGCGGAAATCCGTGATTTTGATTTTATATTGACGAAGAGCAACATGGAGGCGCTCATTCTCGAGTGTAATCTCATTAAGCAATATCACCCGCGCTATAACGTTTTGCTGAAGGATGACAAATCCTTTCCTTATATAAAAATTACGCATGAGCAGCATCCAAAACTCGAGGTAACCCGCAGGATGGCCAAGGATAAGGGGAAATACTTCGGCCCTTATCCGAATGCTTATGCAGCCCAGCAGACGAAGAAGCTGCTGGACCGGCTGTATCCGATGCGCAAATGCAAGACGCTGCCCGACAAGGTATGCCTGTATTATCACATGGGGCAATGCATTGCGCCTTGTGAATATGAGATTGAACCCGGCACCTATGAGGCGATGGTTCAGGAAATTACCCGTTTCCTGAATGGCGGCCATGATGTGGTGCGGACGGATTTGCAGCGTAAGATGGAGGCTTCCGCCGAGCAGCTGGAGTTTGAGCGGGCGAAGGAATACCGCGATCAGATTATTGCCATTGATGCGGTGATGGAGAAGCAGAAAATTACGATGTCGGACGCCTTAGACCGCGATATTTTCGGCTATGCCGTCGAGAAGGGCTGGATGTGCGTCCAGATCCTATATATGCGCCAAGGCAAGCTTATCGAGCGCCATGGCACGACCTTCCCTTATTATGGCGAAGAATACGATGATTTTATGACCTTTGTAACCCAATATTATAGTGAAAACCCTGCGCTGCCGAAGCAGATCTTGCTGCCACTTGCGCCGGAGCAAACAGAGCTTGCTTTGGCTGCGGGCAAGCCAGCAGTAGGAACGCAGGAGACGGCCGCAGCCTATCTTGAACAGGAGGCGGCGTCAAGCGCAAATGAGGCAGCAAGGGATATGGTTGATGCAGCGAGCTTAGTCATTGTAGTTGATGAGGATACGCAAGAGGAAGCTCAGCAGCCCAAAGAGAAGGAGCTGTCCGTTGCTGAGGAGGCCGCAGCTGCGCTGCACCACTGGCTGAAGGTCAAGGTGCTGCTGCCGCAGCGCGGACGCAAGAGCGAGGTCGTCTCGATGGCGACGGAGAACGCCAAGGTTACGCTTGCCGACAAGTTCCGGCTCATTGAGCGGGATGAGGAGCGCAGCGTCAAGGCGGCAGCAGGGCTTGCCGAATGGCTCGGCTTGCCGCAGGCGACCCGAATTGAGGCGTTTGACAACTCAAATATTCAAGGGACGAACCCGGTATCGGCAATGGTCGTATTCATTGACGGCAAGCCGGACCGCAAGGAATACCGCAAATACAAGGTCAAAACAGTTGTTGGGCCAGATGATTACGAGACGATGCGTGAGGTCATACGCAGACGCTATGAGCGGGTGCTGAAGGATCAGCTGGTAGCGCCGGATCTCATTGTCGTCGATGGCGGCAAGGGGCAAATTTCCGCAGCGATTGATGTGCTGCAAAATGAGCTGAACCTGTTTATTCCGGTATGCGGCCTCGTCAAGGATGCCAAGCACCGGACGGCCCAGCTCATGACCGGCGATCCCGCCGAAATTATTCCGCTGCCGCGTGACAGCCAAGAGTTTTATTTGCTGCAGCGCATACAAGACGAGGTTCACCGCTTCGCGATTACGTTCCACCGCGAGCAGCGCGGCAAGTCGATGGTCGTCTCACAGCTCGATGCCATTCCGGGCATAGGCGAGAAGCGGCGCAAGCTGCTGCTGAAGCATTTTGGCTCCATCAAAAAAATAAAAGAGGCCACGGTGGAAGATTTCCGGCCTCTTTCAATAGGAGATAAGCTTGCCGCACAAATTATTGCGGCACTGGGGGAGGAGGCGTCGCCGTAAGCTGCGGCGGCCTTCCTCCTTTTTTTCTATGCCATATCCTTATGATATAGGCAATGGGAACGGGCAGAACAGCGTAAAAAATCGCTGCCCCGATATTTAAAGCGCCGCCAACAGATATGAGCGAGAAGCCCATTAAGAGCGAATCAAATATCGCATGAACAAATATGGCGGTAATGAGGCTGTAGCGCAGAAAAATGTAGCTGAAGATCATCCCAATAATAATGAGTTCAATGAGCCTGGTGTAGAATGGGAAGATCGGATAGGCGACATGCCCGAGCGCCCACAATATAGTCGGGATCAAGGCAGCGACATAAATATTTTTGAACCATCTGCGGAACAAGGCAATGCCGAAAAACCGGTAAATGGCTTCCTCGGAAATCGCTGCGCACCAAGCCAGCATCGGCATGAGCCACAGCCATTTGATGTTATAGGGAGACTGGGTCGCATCGCTGGTGCTCCAACTGCCGATTGCCGATTCGAGCACCAGAAAAATGACCGATTGCACGCCCAGCAAAATCAGGGCAATCAAATAACCGAGTCCCATGCTGCGCCATACATGCTCGCCGTAGTTTTTTTCCCGGAAGCCTGGCCATACCGGACGTTTCCACGAGCGCCACATGCCGTCTCCGGCGACGAAGGAGAAATAGACGGCCGCGCCAACCGGAATCAGCAGAAGCGCAGTAAACCATGCCATGAAGCTCACCTGGCCATCGCTCATCACTTGTTCGCCCTGCTGGGCAATGATGCCGTCCATAATGCCTAGATTGTTAATAATATAAAAAACGGTGAAAATAAGGCTAATGACAATGCCGCGTTTGAATGTCGTATGACGGCGGTATAATATCGCATAAATAATAGCAAGCACCAGCGTGATGAAAGTCATGTAGGTGAGGCTAATCAACGATAAGACGTCGGCCGTATTTTTTTGCTGCTCAACAATGGCGACATAGTCTGAGGGTGGAACAAACGCGGGCTTATAAGTCGAAATAATGGTTTTGTCGCCATTCTGACTGAAGCCAAATCGCAGCTCAAGCTGAGAACTGCCTGCTGCATACCCTGTTGGATGAATGACGACCTGTCCAAGGGAGTTAACGGTAGCATCGTTCAAATCCTTGGCTTGAAAGCCCTGCGTAGTCGCAAAGCTGGCCGCTGCATCGAGAAGCTGCTTCTGCTCCTTAATGGTGTTCACGCCCGAGCCTGCTCCAATAAGATTCCATGCGACAACGCTGCCGCTTTGCATGTGGAGATAGACGAACGCGGTGCTGCCATTGTCAAGCGTAACTTGGGTTTGATAGGTGTCGAGCGGAAATTGCTGCATATATTTGGACGCATAATCCTCGTACAGCTTTTCCTTCATCAAATAGCCGGTTTCATCGCTATCGGTTTGATAAACAGCGTGAGCGTCCGTAACGTTAACGCCGAACTGCTTCTCGGCAAATTCCGTTGCTTTTTGCAGAGCTGCCTCATTGCCAATAACGTTGCCCTGTGATTCCGATGTGCCCGAATCTGGGCCGCCAAGCATGGGCATGATTTGCAAAAATATAAAAACGACAGCGCCAATGACAGCGGCCCATACAAATTTCTTCCACTCGCGTGGAGCAATAAATTCAATCATAACTCACCTCAATTTCAGTTTAATCAAAAAATATAGCATAGTGCTCTTAACATACCATATTAAACCATATCATCGCCAATCTAACAGCTTGGTCAACCTTTAGGCGGCTTGTCAACGTTGCCTGCATTCATAAAACAGAGAAATAACGATATCTGGCAAGCTATCGGGAGGCTGTCTCTCTTGCAGGGCTGTTTTTGAATGAAATCAGCTGTTTTTATTGCAAAAGGCTGTTTTATACCCGGTGTGCTTTAAGCTTATAATCGTTAAGTCATCTGTAATTGGAAGCTGCAAGGTGATACTTGAACAGAATAATAGGCATTATTAAGGTGGATGTAATGAACATTTCGTTTTTTTCCTTACTTAAATGGTCCCCGCCACGCATATTGGTCGTGGGCTTTGCGATTATTATTATGCTGGGGGCTCTGCTGCTATCCCTGCCTTTTGCCTCGGCCGACGGCAGCGGGCTGCGATTTCTGGATGCTTTTTTTACAGCTACCTCGGCAACTAGCGTGACGGGGCTTGTGGTCGTGGATTCCGGTACCTATTTCTCGGTCGCTGGACAGGTTATTATTATGCTGCTGATTCAGATCGGTGGGCTCGGCTTTATGACGATGGGCACGCTGTTCGCGCTTGTGCTGAAAAAGCGCATATCGCTGCGCGAGCGGCTCATTTTGCAAGAAGCCATGAATCAGGGGAGCATGGAGGGCATTATTCGGCTCATCCGCAAGGTCATTGTATACTCCTTGTCCTTTGAGCTCGTCGGTACGCTGCTATTCACACTGCGCTTCGCTTACGACATGCCGTTTGGCAAGGCGCTGTATTTCGGTGTGTTTCATGCCGTATCGCTGTTTAACAATGCAGGCTTTGATATTTTTGGCGACTACCGCAGCTTGACGCTGTATGTGGATGATCCGATTGTGAACTTGACTGCCATGCTGCTTATTATATCCGGGGGTCTCGGTTTTATCGTCATCTCGGATTTGCTGGAATTCCGCCGCCGCAAGGGGCTGTCGCTGCACAGCAAAGTGGTGCTGGTTATGACAGGATCGCTCATCGCAGTCGGAGCGGTCGTTATTTTCATATTTGAGTTTTCGAATATGAGGACGCTTGGCTCGCTGGACTGGGGCGGGAAAATTCTTTCTTCCTTCTTTCAGTCCGTCTCGCCGAGGACGGCGGGGGCTAATACGCTGAACTATGCCGATTTACGGCAGGCGACTTTATTTTTCACCATTATATTAATGTTTATTGGCGCATCTCCCGGCTCGACTGGGGGGGGGATCAAGACGACGACGTTTATGACGCTCATAGGGGCCGTTGTCGCGATGTTTCGGGGGAAAGAAGACATTGTACTGTTCCGCTTTCGCCTCGGCAAGGAGCGGGTACTCAAGGCGCTTACGATTACGATGCTGTCGCTGTCGCTTGTCGTAGTCGTTACGATGCTGTTATCCGCAACGGAGGATCAGCAGTTTATTAAAATTTTGTTTGAAGCAACTTCCGCCTTCGGGACGGTAGGACTGTCGATGGGCATAACGCCAGAGCTGAGCGATTTTGGGAAAATCATCATTTCCATTACGATGTTCGCTGGGCGTCTAGGCCCACTGACGCTAGCTTACGCGCTTAATCCGAAAGTTAGCAAGGAGCTTTATCGGTATCCAGAAGGCAAAATTACAATTGGATAGGGGAAACACGGATTCATATGAAAAAGAACCAGTTCGTCATAGTGGGGCTTGGGCGTTTCGGCTCAAGCCTTGGCAGAGAGTTGATTCAGCTAGGCTACGAGGTATTAGGCGTTGATAAGGATGAGGAGGTCGTGCAGGAGATGAGCGATGTGCTCACTTATACGGTTTCGGCCGACTGCACGGACGAGGAGACGCTGCGCTCGATTGGCGTGCGAAATTTTGACGTTGGCGTTGTAGCGATTGGCGATGATATTCAAGCGAGCATTTTGACGACGATTTTGCTCAAGGACTTAGGCGTTAAGACAGTGGTGGCAAAAGCGATGGACGAACTGCATGGACGAGTGCTGGAAAAAATCGGCGTGGATCGCGTTATTTATCCAGAGCGGGATATGGGCATTCGTGTCGCACATCAGCTGGTATCGCCGAATCTGCTTGATTACATCGAGCTGTCCAAGGATTATACAATTGCCGAGCTTGTCGTCACGGGAAAAATGCATGGCAAGACACTCAGCGATCTCGACCTGCGTGCCCGCTTCGGGTGCAGCATAGTAGCGATTAATAAGCCGAATGGCATTATTATTGCCCCGACGGCAACCGATGTGCTGTACGAGCGTGATGTCATGGTCGTTATCGGGACGAATGAGCAGATTGAGCAGTTTGAAGAGGCAGCAACAAGGTGACAATAAAGACAGCAGCGCATGCGGCTATTCGCATCGGCGCTGCTGTCTTCTTGCTACTCTGCTGCTCAAGACTTCGAGCGCGCGGCAAGCTCCTCGATCCACAGACGGACCGCTGGATGCAGCGCTGCCGGGTCGGCGTGAATGAGCGAGGTCGTGCGCTTCGTCTCCGCCAGCTCTCTGATCGGAATGACGGTGAGGTCGTTGTCAGCCAGCAGCTGTTCGCGCACATACGATTGGGGCAGCAGTGTCGCTGCTCGGCACGTGTGCTGAAGCCGGACGATGGCCTCGAAGGAGTCGATCTCCATGCGCACATCCGGCTGGAGATTGTATTTGGCAAACAGCTCGTCGGTCAGCATGCGGTACCAGGTTCCTTTGGAGAATAGCAGAATCGGCAAGCCGTTGAGGTCTTGAATGCCGAGCATGCCTTTATCGGTCACAACCATGCTTTTCGGCAGAACGAGCAGCAGATGATCCTCAAACAGCGGGACGCAGTGCAACTGGGCGTCTTCAATACGCGAGGCGACAATGCCGATATCCGCTTTTCCTTCCCTTACATAAGTAACGATCTCATGGGTTTTGCCCGTGACCGCCTTTATATCGAATTCAGGATGGCTGCTATTGAGCGCTTTAATAAAATCGGGCAGTGTCGTTTGCAGCGTCGTCAGGCTCGCGCCAATCGTAATGGAGGTTCGCCCTGCCGACTCATAATCGGCAACCTTCTGCAGGTACCGCCGGTGCAGTTGCCGAAGCTCCAGTGCGTATTCATAGGTCATCTGGCCGATAGGCGTCAGCTCCAGCCGCTTGCCGATCCGCCGGAACAGCTGCGTGCCGATATCCTGCTCTAGCTTGACAATTTTACGGGATAGGGCAGGCTGGGACAAATTGAGCAGCGCCGCAGCCTTGTTCATGCTGGACTGCTCGACGATGGCGGCAAACATATGCATTTCTTCAATCAATATAGCCAGCTCCTGTCTGCTTATGTCAAAATGTTATAACAAATTATAAAAAATAAGCAATTCCATTATAAGCTGAAAAGGAGTACGATGGGAAGTGTGACTAAACTGTGTCAACTTTTGTTGACGGAGAAAGAACCGAAGAGTAAAATGTAGATTGATTTGTAGACAAGCATTTTGAGGAAAGCGTAACCACAGTCTGGAAAGGAGACACAAAGGCATGAAAGGAAATTCCTATTTTTCCCGTAAGCTTCACTCGCTGCTTGGTATCATTCCGCTCGGAATGTTTATCGTTGTGCATGCGCTTACGAACTATCAATCGTTCGAGAGGGGGGCAGAGGGGTTCAGCAGCGGAGTAAAGCTCATTAACAGCTTGCCATTGCTGCCGATTGCTGAAATTTTCGGTATATATCTCCCGCTGCTTTTCCATGGCGTGTACGGCTTATATGTAGCCTATCAATCGGACAGCAACCTGGGGCGCTTCAAGTACGGCCGCAACTGGGCGTTTACAGCGCAGCGTATAACGGGTGTTATTACGTTTATCTTTGTGTTCTGGCACGTATACCAAACTCGGTTTCAGGTGTACATGGGCCATATCACACATGAAGAGCTAGGCTCCACGATGCACAATATTGCGACTAACCCGCTTTATTTTGTATTTTATGTGGTCGGAGTACTGGCAGCTACGTTCCACTTTGCTAATGGGCTTTGGGCATTTTTGATCA
Source organism: Paenibacillus sp. J31R34 (assembly GCF_059383715.1). NCBI lineage: Bacteria > Bacillati > Bacillota > Bacilli > Caryophanales > Paenibacillaceae > Paenibacillus > Paenibacillus sp. J31R34. The sequence continues at coordinate 248,306 of NZ_JBXENU010000007.1, read as the reverse complement.
GCTGGGGCATCACAGTTGGGCCTCGTGCACAACGGATTTCATCCATCATATGCATGGGTGTTTTTGTAGTCGTAGCGGCATTGTTTATTCTTTCGCTAGTTGCCTTCCGCGGCGACGAATTCAAGGAAGCAGCCGATCTTGCATTGGCTTGGAATAATATCGGATAGTTTGAAGACAAGGAGTGAAGCGTGATGGCTAACAATAAAATAATCGTCGTAGGCGGCGGCCTTGCCGGTCTTATGGCTACGATAAAAGCAGCAGAAGCTGGCATGCACGTTGATCTGTTCTCGATCGTGCCGGTGAAGCGTTCCCATTCCGTCTGCGCACAGGGCGGCATTAATGGAGCGGTAAATACAAAGGGTGAAGGCGACTCGCCTTGGGAGCATTTTGACGATACGGTATACGGGGGAGACTTCCTCGCTAACCAGCCTCCTGTTAAAGCCATGTGTGAAGCAGCACCAGGCATTATCCACTTAATGGACCGGATGGGCGTTATGTTCAGCCGTACGCCGGAGGGCTTGCTCGATTTCCGCCGTTTCGGAGGCACACAGTATCACCGTACAGCATTTGCAGGTGCTACAACAGGACAGCAATTGTTATACGCTTTGGATGAGCAAGTTCGCCGCTGGGAAGCAGCCGGCCTCGTAACGAAATACGAGCACTGGGAGTTCCTTGGCGCCGTTCTGGATGATGAAGGCATTTGCCGCGGGGTATCTGCACAGGATTTGCGTTCGATGGAAGTGAAAACGTTCATAGGCGATGCGGTTATATTGGCATCGGGCGGCCCTGGCATTATTTTCGGCAAAACAACGAACTCGGTTATTAATACAGGTACAGCAGCAAGTGCGGTGTATCAGCAAGGCGTTAATTATGCGAACGGCGAATTTATTCAAATTCACCCAACCGCGATTCCGGGCGATGACAAGCTGCGCTTGATGTCCGAATCGGCTCGTGGCGAAGGCGGACGCGTATGGACTTACAAAGACGGCAAGCCTTGGTACTTCCTTGAGGAAAAATATCCGGCATACGGCAATCTTGTACCGCGTGATATTGCGACCCGTGAAATTTTCAGCGTCTGTGTCGATCAGAAGCTCGGCATCAATGGCGAAAACATGGTTTACCTTGATCTTTCCCATAAAGATCCGAAGGAGCTTGATGTTAAGCTCGGCGGCATCATCGAAATTTATGAGAAATTCATGGGCGATGATCCACGGAAGCTGCCAATGAAAATTTTCCCTGCAGTTCACTATTCGATGGGCGGCATGTGGGTGGATTACAACCAAATGACGAACATTCCTGGTTTGTTTGCAGCAGGCGAATGCGAGTATCAATACCATGGTGCGAACCGTCTCGGTGCGAACTCGCTGCTGTCGGCGATTTATGGCGGTATGGTCGCAGGACCGAAAGCGGTAGAGTACATTAAAGGCATGAAAAAAGCTTCCGCTGACGTGGCTTCCTCCGTATTCGACCGTGAGCAAAAACGCCAAACGGATAAATACGAAAGCATTCTTGCCATGAACGGTACAGAAAATGCTTACGTTCTGCACAAGGAGCTTGGCGAATGGATGACCAACAATATGACGGTTGTTCGTTTCAATGACAAGCTCGAAGCAACGATCAGCAAAATCAAAGAGCTTAAGCAGCGTTATAACAATATCAACATCAATGACTCGATGAAGTGGAATAACTCTAGCGTTGCCTTCACTCGTCAGCTGTGGAACATGATCGAGCTGTCCGAAGCTATGACCCTCGGTGCCCTGCTCCGTGACGAAAGCCGCGGCGCGCATTACAAGCCGGATTTCACAGAGCGCAATGACGAGAAGTTCATGAAGTCAACGATTGCGACTTGGACGAAGGAAGGTCCGCAAATTTCGTACGAGGACATCGATGTTTCCCTTATTACACCGCGTAAACGCGACTACACAGCGAACAAGAAGAAAGGAGAATAAAGATGGCTGATACGACTACTGCTACAAAAACCGTTAAATTCATCATTACCCGTCAGGATGGACCGGAGTCTGCGTCTTACAAAGAGGAATTTGAAATACCGTATCGCCCGAATATGAACGTTATCAGCGGACTTATGGAAATTCAGCGTAATCCGACGATGGCAGATGGCGGCAATACAGCTCCAGTATGCTGGGAATCCAACTGCTTGGAAGAAGTTTGCGGTGCCTGCTCCATGGTCATTAATGGCAAGCCGCGCCAAGCGTGCAGCGCACTGATCGATCAGTTGGAGCAGCCGGTACGTCTGGAGCCGATGCGCACTTTCCCGGTCGTCCGTGACCTTGTTATCAATCGCGAGCGCATGTTTAACGCCCTCAAACGCGTTAAGGCATGGATTCCGATCGATGGCACTTATGATCTTGGTCCTGGCCCGCGCCTGGCAGAATCGAAGCGCCAATGGGCTTACGAGCTGTCCAAGTGCATGACATGCGGCGTATGTCTTGAAGCTTGCCCGAACGTTAACGATCGCAATAGCTTTGTTGGCCCAGCGGCCATTTCTCAGGTTCGCTTGTTCAACGTTCATCCTACGGGAGAAATGAACAAGGAAGAGCGTCTGGAAGCATTGATGGAGGATGGCGGCATCGAGGGCTGCGGCAACTCGCAAAACTGTGTTCGTTCTTGTCCGAAAGGCATTCCGCTTACGACGTCGATTGCGGCAATCAACAAAGATACAACGAAGCATCTGTTCAAAAAATGGCTTGGATTTTAACTATAAGGTCTTCCACCTGAGCGGTGGAAGGCTTTTTTCTTTTTTCTTAAAATATAGGAAAGAATATGATTTTGCGATCCTTTTCTATATTTCTCGGACTGAAACGCGCCGCACCGCCAAAGGACGGAGACAGCCGTTTCACCTTGTATAATAATGATAATCAGTATCAATAATAAAAGAGATTATGCCGCTTGTCAATGTTCAGCCGTGAATACAATATAAACAGAGCAAAAAAGAACCGCTCTCACGGTTCTTTTTTGCTCTGTTTATGCATTTCCTACTAATAGCTCTTAAAGCTGGCTTGTTACAGCCACTCTTCGCCCCACTTTTGAATCGATTCAATGACAGGCTCTAAATGATGGCCTTTGTCACTTAATTCGTATTCAATGCGAACAGGCATCTCTGGATACACCGTTCGTTTAATAATGGAAAGTTGTTCAAGTTCCTTCATCCGGTCGGTAAGCATCTTGTCGCTCATATCCGGAATTTGCTCCTTGATCTCCTTGAACCTCTTTGGTCCAGCTAGTAGCACCCGAATGATGAGACCGGTCCATTTCTTGCCTAAAATTTCGGCCGCTGCTTCATACTTTGGGCACATTGTTGAATAATCCAACCTGATCACCCCGTTTCTTCTTAACCCATTATAACATATCTACTTTGGAAAAGTAAGTGCATATAAACACCATATCGACATTTAACTTTATTTTAAATATTTACTTTACAAAAGTTAGTTTATATATTAAGATAGGTTCATGAAACGCAGCGAGCAAGTGATGCAGCTGCGAAACCAAACAAAAGACGAAGGGTGAGGTTAAAATGTTGGACACAGGATTATTGATTATTCGGGTAGTATTGGGTTTGTTGATGGTTGGTCATGGGGCGCAGAAGCTGTTTGGCTGGTTCGGTGGTTACGGATTGAAGGGCACGGGAGGCTGGCTGGATTCAATTGGTGTTAAACCGGGTGTACTGATGGCACTGGCAGCAGGGCTAAGCGAAGTGGTAGGCGGCTTGCTGTTTGCTGCAGGCTTGTGGACATGGCTTGGCGCGGTGCTGTTAATCATCCCAATGATTATGGCGATCGTGAAGGTACATGGCGCTAACGGCCTGTGGTCGACGCAGAACGGCTACGAATATAATCTGGTGCTGCTTGCTGTATTTGTCGGTATTGCTTTGACCGGTGCAGGAGAGCTGTCAATCGACGCTTTGCTTAAATAAGGGAATTAGAGGTTTTGTATCGCAAGGTGAAACGGCCGAAAGCCGTCTTTTGGCGGCGTAGCGCGTTTCAGACCGAGAAATATAGAGAAAGGATGGCGAAATCATAAACTTTCCTCTATTTAAAAAAAGCCTGCTGCCAGCCGCTATAAGCGGATGACAACAAGCCCAATCATCATGCATGCGAATGCCGCCCACTGGGCGGCATTTAGTTTTTCCTTGTAAATCAGGATGGCGCCTGCAGCGACCACAAGGCTGTTCGTCGCAAAGATCGGCGCGGCTAGATTAGCGGGCCCTGTCGCCAGCGCGGTTGCATAAAGCTGGAGGCCAGCGTAGGAGAAAAGGCCAGCGAGCAGTCCGTAAAGCAAGCCGGTCCGATAGGCAGATTTGCGGGTGCTGCCTTTTTTATCTTTGCTTAGCAAGGCGAACCATAGAAAGGACAGCAAATAGCCCACGAATAAAATCGGCGCGCTGGAAAATCCCCATTCCTCCGTTACCTTCAGCCCGCCATTGCGAAAGGTAAAGAAGATGACGGCGGCGAAAGCGTAGTAAAACCATTGTGTCTGGGCAGGGATGGCTTGTACCTGTTTTTTATAAGAAATGAGCACAACGGACAGCAGCAGCAGTAAAATGCCGCTAGCTTGCGCGAGCTGGAGCGGTTCCTTATAGACAAGTGTGCCCAATGCAACGACAAGCACGATGTTCATATTCGTCAGTGGAGAGGTCAGGCTTGCCGGACCATAGTCCAGCGCCTTCATAAAGACCGCGTTGCCGATGGCCGAGCCTGCTCCAATGATCGCACCTGCAATCCAGATCCGGTAATCGGCTAACGAAGCGAGCGAGCCCTCAAACGCGGCATGAATGCCAAACCCAGCTGTGCCTGAGGCGTAAAGCCCAAGCAGCAGCGCTGAGGTTGCGCCGCTGCTCATCTGGCTTCTTTTCATCCACCAGCCGGCTAATCCGAATAAAATGGCGCTAGAGATGGCAACGGTTAGCCACATGATGTTCAACTCCCTGATTGTTTACGGTAAGGCTGAATTTGTTACACAAATGAAATGATTCTGTTATACCCCTATTACAATACTCGGTTATTATAATAAACAAGACCCCCTTTTAATATATCGAATTCGGACCTGCACTCGGTGCAGGTCCACTTTTTTTGTCCAGATGTTCGTAGGCAGCTTGCCGCTGGCGCATTCTACATAAAAAAGAGACTGCTCTGCTGATAATCATCAAAGCAGCATCATTTTACGGGATTCATTAAGCAGACGGCCTATAGCGGTACGATGATCTGCTTGCGCTGGCGGTAGAAGACCCATTTTTTAAAGCCAATTTCCTTAAGGCGTTTGCTGACGCGATCCCAATCGTCGCCAACCCTTGCTGGAACGTGGGCATCGGAGCCGAAGGTCACATTGACGCCGAAATGATGGGCACGCTCCAAAATGTCATCGGATGGATACCAGCCGCCTACATATTTTGTGCTGCCCGAGGTATTAATTTCAATCGACACATCGTTTTCCGCAATAATGCGAAGCGTATCATCGATTTCGGCATCGGCTTTAATGTCGGAGAAAGCAGGGTAATAGCCTTTCATTGCATCAATATGCCCCAGCACATTGAACATGCCGCTGCGTGCCGATTGGCTGATCAGGTCATAATAACGGCGCTTTTCCTCAAATTGCTGCTTCTCGGTCAGCCCTTTCCAGCGATTGCGATTAAAAATGCTCACTCCGCTTACCTGATGGACGGATCCGATAATGTAGTCGAACGGTACGCCTTCATAGGCGTCGCGATAAGCGGGAAGACGTTCAGGGAAAAAGTCAGATTCCATACCGAGCAGCACCTCAATACGTCCCTCATATTTTGCCTTAAGCTCAAGTACTTCCTTTATGTAGTTGTCAAATTCGGATTGGGCCATGGCGATGCCAGGAAAAGGGCGGTCGTCCTTATGGCCGAAATAAGGCGAATGATCAGAAATGCCAATGGCCTGCAAACCTGCGTCCAATGCGGCAGTAATGTAGTCTTCAATCGTTCCGTCGGCGTGGCCGCAACGCTCGTGGTGGGTGTGCAGATCAAATTTCATTGCTGTTTCCTCCTTGAGTTGAAAATGCGCTGGCAGCTTATTCGCTGCTTATGAATTGATGCTCCGGCATGCCCTTGAGATCGCTTAAAAACTGCTGCATCGCCGTGTTTAAATATCTGCCGGACTTGTAGACGACGCCGACCGGATGGCTGATTTCAAGCTCATTCACTTTAATCATCTTGAGCGAGCCCCGCCGCAGCTCCTCGGCAATGGACAGCTTGGAGACGACAGCGGCGCCGAGATTAATTTCAACCATGCGCTTCACCTCTTCGCTGCTCGAAAGCTCCATCATAATATTCGGCTGAATATTGTACTGGCGAAAAATCTTGTCTACGAAGCGCCGTCCCAGTGTGTCAGGTGCAAGCATGATCATAGGAATATCCTTGAGTGCCTCTACGGTAGTATGCTTCAAATCGCTCAGGGGATGCTCCGGAGATACAACAAGCTCAAACGTATCGTAATAAAGAGTGGACGAGTGCAGGTTTGGATTTTTCTCGAATAAGTAAGAAATACCAATGTCAATGGTGCCATTTTCGACGCTGGCGGTCACCTGCGAGGATGGCATCGTATGAATCGTTGTTTTGATCAGCGGAAACTGGTCTTGAAAGTAGGATAATACCCGCGGCAAAATTTGAATCGCAATGGAAGAAGTCGTCCCTAGCAAAATATGGCCTTGAGGCGTCGTGTTGAGGTCTGAAAGCTTAGCCTTAAGCTCTTCGACAATAAGCAAAATTTTCTCGGCATGCTCTAGAAAAACTTGTCCATGGTCGGTGAGGGTCACAGGCTGATTGCGGTCAATCAGAACCGTCTTGAATTCCTCTTCAAGCGTTTTGACTTGTGCGGATACAGCAGGCTGGGTCAAATTAAGCAGCTCACCCGCCTTGCGGAAGCTCATCGTTTTGGAAATGGTGAGGAGTGTTTCAAGTTGGCTAATATTCACTACAATCCCCCTCCAGGTTTAGTGAAGCGATTACACGCTTATAAAAATCGGCTTACAGGCGCAATTGCCTTTCATCGTGATAGCGTTGCTTACTATTATAAAGCAAATCAGGCAAGACGGCAAAAAGCAGTAGAAGCTTTACGTATTATTTAAAGAGGATATAGGGTGGTGTTGTCGAAGTGTGTTGGACGAAGGTACTTATTTGAGGAGGCGTTACGACTGGACAGGAAAGCAATAAGAGGCTGGCTTATGTACGACTGGGCCAATTCGGCGTTTGCGACGACGATGATGGCGACTGTGATGCCCATATTTTATTCGGGTGTGGCAGCGTCTAATCTGTCGGGGACGAAGGCGGAAGCCTATTGGGGATACACTCAAAGCATTGCGATGCTGTTCGTAGCGGTGCTGTCGCCGATATTGGGAGCGGTAGCCGATTACATGGGCTCTAAAATCAAATTTCTGACGATGTTTATGCTTATGGGAGCCGCATCCTGTGCCGCAATGGCGTTTGTTGGTGAAGGGGACTGGCTGCTGGCTTCTATCCTGCTTATTATAGGAACGATGGGCTTTGCTGGAGGCAACACTTTCTATGATGCGCTGCTGGCGGATGGCGTGCCGATGGAGCGCAGGGATGTCGTGAGCGCGCAGGGCTACGCTTATGGCTATATAGGCGGTGGGCTGCTGCTGCTCGTTAATATTTTGATGATTCAAAATTTCGAGCTGCTCGGATTCCCTACGAAAACCTTTGCGACCCAAATGGTGTTTATAACGGTAGGCATCTGGTGGTTTGTGTTCTCGCTGCCGCTGCTGCGTTCGGTGAAGGAGCCTGTGAAAAATGTTAAAGTTGGCTTTGGCACCGCCCTTGGCAAAGGCTTCACGCGATTGCGCGGAACGCTGCGAACAGTTAAGCGATATCCGGAGCTGCTGAAATATATGGCTTCGTTTTTATTTTTCAACGATGGCATTAATACGGTTGTTTTGATGGCAACCATATATGGCCAGGGAATCGGCATTAATACGGATGATATGATTACGGCGCTGCTCATTACGCAGTTTGTCGGTTTCCCATGTACGATTGTATTCGGCAGACTTGCAGCGCGTTTTGGTTCGAAAAGGCTGTTATATGTGTCGTTATGGTTCTATGTCGTTATTGTCATTTTAGGTTATTTTATGACGTCATCGCTGCATTTTTATTTGCTCGCGATTATGGTTGGCGTCGTGCAGGGAGGCAGCCAGGCGATTTCGCGCTCGATTTATTCGGGTATGGTGCCGCCGTCCAGATCGGGTGAATTTTTTGGCTTTCTCTCGCTTTCCAGTAAGTTTTCCTCCGTTGTAGGACCGCTGCTGTTTTCGGTAGTCGCGACGGTTTCAGGCTCTACCCGTATCGCTATCCTCTCGCTTATAGGATTATTCGTCATCGGCATTGTGCTGCTCATGTTCGTCAATTTGACGAAGGGCAGAGCAGAGGCACTGGCAGGGGATGACGCTGTGAATCCAGTGTAGGAAGCTCATAAGTGCTGAAACCTTCTAAGGTGAAAAAAGAATGCCCGGCGGCTCTCCTGTTACTAGGAAAGAGTGGCGGGGCATTTTGCTTTTTTGTAGATAGGGTGCTCTTCTTTCCAATGCCAAACCAATGATCAGGGACTACAAAAGTTAGAACCTCTGCCCTGCTGCATGGGGTGATTGGCTTGCTAATTGAAGTTGTGTTCCCATATACAGGCTTAGCCATATACGGAATGGCTGCGGCTCTCGCATATGGCTGTATAGACAGGCTGTTATGGATCAGGATGTCGAAGAACAAATCGACAAAGGCATTTTTGCTCATTCCAATACTGCTGTTCGGTCTATATGGGGGATATTTTTATGTGAATACGTCTTTGCTGCCGACATATACAGCGCCTGACGTCTCTACTTCTGCGACTTCAGCTTCCTAAGCTTATACGACCAAGATGGAACTGGCTCTGAGGCTAAATCTGAAGCTAAATCTGAAGCCTAAGTCCAAATCGTTTTTCTGAATAACCGGCACAAAAGCAAATAAAAGCTTTTAAGCCGTAAAAAAAGTAGAAGCCTGATGGAAAAGGCGAGCGGAGTAAAAGGTTTGAGATGGAGGAGCGCAGCGTTCGCCTTTGCATCTGCATTTTTACCGCAGCGCGGTATCATTCAGAAAAATGCAGAGGCAACAGCGACCGGAATCCAAACCTTTTGCGCAGCGACGAATCTTTTCCATCAGGCTTCTACGACAAGGTCTTAATAGCATTTATTTGGTTGTGCCCTACGGTCACAACCATTCCTTTTTGCGGAAAATAAAAAACATCCCAAAGCCCAGCACAAGCATAATGCCGAGCAAAATATACGAACCGCCTCGCATATGCAGGCCGGGTATAAAGTCGAAGTTCATCCCATAAATACCGGTTATGAAGGTCAGCGGCATGAATATCGTCGTCATTGCTGTAAACACGCGCATAATTTCATTGGCGCGAGCCGATAAACTGGACTGGTAAGCTTCTCGCAAGTTGCCCATCAGCTCGCGGAACGTATCAAATGTCTCGGCGATTTTGACGGCATTTTCATAAATATCGCTGAAATATTTTTGCAGCTGATCATCAATCAGCTTGAGATCGCGTTTGTTCAGCGTAGCGATAACGTCCTTCTGCGGGCCAAGCACCTTCTTGAGCCACAAAATTTCACCGCGTAAACCGATTATTTCGTTCAGATGCGATTTTTTCGTATGCATTAATATATCTTCTTCAAGCGTTTCGATCCGCGTATCAATTCGATCGGCTACGAGGAAGTAGTTATCGACGACAATATCGACGAGATTGTATAAAAAATAATCGGGGCGGCTGACTTCCTGCTCCCACAGGACAGGCTTCAGGGAACGCAGCTCATTAATTTTTTGCTTCGTAACGGTAATAATATAATGGCGGCCGAGAAAAATGTTCAGCGCGCGCAGGAAAATCTCCTCATCATCAAAGCGAATGCTGTTAATAACAATAAAATAATGGCTTTCATAAATTTCAATCTTAGGGCGCTGCTCCTCCTCGGTAAGGCAATCCTCTACCGCGAGGTCATGCATGTGGAAAAGCGGCTGCAATACAGCCAAATCCTCCACATCGGCATCAATCCAATAGAAGCCCTCCGGCGATGGAATGAGTGTATCAGCAATATCTTCAATAGGGGTAAACAAGCCGTTGTTGACCAGACGGATTTTCATCTGTGCATCTCCTCTCTGAAATGGACAGGAAGCCGCCTTCGCCGCTTGCACAGAGCACTGTTAATTATAGAAAAACAGGGCGCAATACGCAGTGGCTGGGCAGCCGCCATATTCGGTTGTGTTCAGGCCTTGGTCGGTCGCCTTCCATGTCCGTATGCACTCCTTTATCATGTGAATTTTTGGATGAAAAACACCCGTTTTTTCGCTTAGCGTTTCAATCCTTGTCTAGTATACTCCCGCAGCAGCTTTACATTCAAGCGAAAAAACCGTAAATGATGCCGAAAGATCAGCCTTCGATAGTATATGCAGTCCACAGGGTTGACGCGCCTGCCTGAATCCATTAAAGTATGCTTATAAGCAGCAATTCCATAATTGAATAGAACTACTTTCTTATCAAGAGCAGGCGGAGGGACTAGCCCGATGAAGCCCGGCAACCGGCGTAAGCACGGTGCTAATTCTTGCGGAGACATTTCGATGTTTCTGAGAGATGAGAGAGGCGAACGCTTATTTTTTGAGCAAACGACCTTTTCTCTCGACAGAAAGGGTCTTTTTATATTTGGGAATGCTGATAATCTCATCAAAGGAGTGATTCTGCATGCCAATTAAAGTTCCCGATCATTTGCCAGCCAAAGAAATATTAAATAGTGAGAACATTTTCGTCATGGACGAAAGCGTTGCTTATCATCAGGACATTCGTCCGCTGCGTATCGCGATTTTGAACTTAATGCCTGAGAAAGAAACGACGGAGACCCAGTTGCTTCGCTTGATCGGCAACACGCCGCTGCAGGTGGAGGTTGTGCTGCTTCGTCCGAAGACGCATACGTCGAAAAATACGTCGTACGAGCATCTGCATGCTTTTTACAAAACGTTTGACGAAATTGCCCATGAATTTTACGATGGCTTAATAATTACAGGTGCTCCTGTAGAGCATCTGGATTTTGAGAACGTGAATTATTGGGAGGAACTGAAGGACATTATGGATTGGAGCGCACGGCGCGTCACCTCGACCTTCCATATATGTTGGGCCTCGCAGGCAGGACTTTACCATCATTATGGTGTTCCCAAATATGAATTGGATGATAAAATTTTCGGCGTGTTCCACCATACGATTGAGAAGCAGAACGTCAAGCTGCTTCGCGGCTTCGATGAAGCGTTCCTCGTGCCGCAATCCCGTCATACGGAAGTGCGTCGCGAAGATATTGAGAAGGTTGATCATCTGGAAATTTTGTCGGAATCGGCCGAATCGGGCGTTTACATTGTCGCTTCCAAGGATGGCCGTCAAATTTTCGTCAGCGGGCATTCGGAATACGATCCATTCTCATTGAAAAACGAGTATGACCGCGACAAGGCGAAAGGGCTCGACATTGCATTGCCGAAAAACTATTTCCCGGGTGATAACCCGGAAGCAGTGCCGTACTCCTCGTGGAGGGCGCATGCTAATCTGCTATTCTCGAATTGGCTCAACTATTACGTGTACCAGCAGACGCCATTTGATTTGGGAGCAAACATCTAACTATATAATAGAAGGAGCAATAGCCCATGTTGAAAATCGAAAGTGAATTAGCGCAAATTGGTTCGCAAAAGGATACGGAAACCGGTGCCGTAAGCTTCCCCGTTTATCAGGCAACGGCTTTCCGCCATCCGAAGCTCGGACAAAGCACAGGATTTGACTACGCTCGTACAAAAAGCCCTACCCGCGCCGTATTGGAAGAGGCGGCTGCCAAGCTTGAGTCTGGCGATGCTGGCTTCGCCTGCAGCTCTGGCATGGCGGCTTTGCAAACGGTATTCGGCCTGTTTCACCAAGGTGACCATTTAATCGTGTCGCTTGATCTGTATGGCGGCACGTATCGCCTGCTGGAGCGGATTATGTCGAGATATGGGGTTACAGCGTCCTACGTGGATACGAACGATATTGATGCGATGAGCGAGCTGTGTACACCGAATACGAAGGCGGTACTGATCGAGACGCCAACCAATCCGCTAATGATGATTACCGACATCGAGAGTGTCGCTTCATGGGCGAAGTCCAAAGGGCTGCTGACGATTGTAGACAATACACTGCTGACGCCGTTTTTCCAGCGTCCAATTGAGCTGGGGGCAGATGTCGTTGTCCACAGTGCGACTAAATATTTGGGCGGTCACAATGATGTGCTCGCTGGCCTTATTGTGACGAAGGGACAAGAGCTGTCGCAGGAGATGGCGTTTTTGCATAACTCCATTGGAGCGGTACTTGGGCCGCAGGATTCATGGCTGTTAATGCGCGGCATGAAAACATTGGCGCTGCGGATGGAGCGTCATGAGTATAATGCAACAAAAATTGCGGGCTACTTGCTTGAGCATCCTTCTATTGAAGAGGTTTATTATCCAGCCTTGCCGCATCATCCAGGGCATGTTGTGCAGAACCGCCAATCGTCGGGCAATACCGGCATTTTCTCCTTCCGCGTGAAGGATGCCCGCTACATTGAACCGATTCTGCGCCATATTCAGTTGATTGCTTTCGCTGAAAGCTTGGGCGGCGTTGAGTCACTGATGACCTATCCGGCCGTGCAGACGCATGCTGATATTCCAGAAGAAATTCGCCGTGCAGTCGGCGTTGATGATAAATTGCTTCGCTTCTCCGTTGGCATTGAGCATGCGGATGACCTGATTGCCGATTTGGAGCAGGCACTTGCCGCAGCTAAGCAAGAGATTGGGGAGGTATAGCAGCATGAGCGACAGACATAACAAAGAGGAATACGCCAAGCGTCATTTTGCAACGAAATTGCTTCATTTCGAAGGATCTTTTGATGAGCAGACGGGTGCATCCAGCACGCCGGTTTTTCAGGCATCTACGTTCCATCAAAGCGATTTGTCTCAAAATCCGCCTTACGATTACAGCCGCTCCGGCAATCCGACAAGGCAGGCGCTGGAGGACCAAATCGCGCTGCTGGAGGGCGGTACGCGGGGCTTTGCCTTTGCATCCGGCATGGCGGCCATTTCAACGACGTTCCTGCTGCTGTCGGCGGGCGACCATGTTATTGTGACTGAGGATGTGTATGGAGGTACATACCGCCTGCTGACGACGGTGCTTAATCGTCTTGGCATGGAGACGACGTTCGTTGATATGACGGATTTTGAAGCCGTTAAAGCTGCATATAAAGAGAATACGAAGGCGGTATTTATCGAGACGCCTTCCAACCCGACGCTGAAAATCACCAATATTTCGCAGGTGGCTTCGTGGGCGAAGGAGCATAATCTGCTGACGATTTTGGACAATACGTTTATGACGCCTTATTATCAGCGTCCACTTGAGCTTGGTGTAGACATTGTTGTGCACAGCGCGACCAAGTTTCTGAGCGGTCACAGCGACGTGCTCGCTGGTCTTGCTGTCACGGCGGATGAAGAGCTGGGACGCAGGCTGTATCAGCTGCAGAATGGACTCGGCGCCGTGCTGAGCGCCCATGAATGCTGGCTGCTTATGCGCGGCATTAAGACGCTGCAAGCGCGTATGGAGCATAGCGAGCGCAGCGCGCGCAAGCTGGCGGAGTGGCTGAATGAACATCCGGAAGTGACGAAGGTTTATTATCCTGGCCTTACGGATCATCCGGGCCGTGAGGTGCATGAGCAGCAATGCTCCGCCTATGGCGCGGTGGTATCCTTTGACGTGGGCAGCGGAGAACGGGCGAAGGCGATGCTTGGCCGCGTGAAGATCCCGCTTGTAGCGGTCAGCCTTGGCGGCGTAGAGAGCATCCTATCGTATCCAGCGATGATGTCGCATGCAGCAATGCCGAAGGAAGTACGACATGAACGAGGTATTACAGATGGACTCGTACGCTATTCGGTAGGCCTTGAGCATATTGAAGATTTACTAGCAGATTTGGATCAGGCTTTGCGCGGCTAACGGCTGCGTAAAGTGGAGGAAAAGACGGCTGTCATTACTGACAAGCCGTGTTTTTCCTTTTTAGCGGCTGTATTGGCTGTAAACGAAAGATGACGAATTAGAGCTTAGTATGATAAAATTAGCCTATACTTAATTAGTTTGTGAAAAAAAGCGCAACATCAAAACTACAGCGATAGATAAGGAGGTCTTGCGTAATGGCAACGTTGGACCAGATATTGGATAAGGCCCTGCGGGGTGAGCGAATAAGCTTGGAAGAATGTATTATTATGTTCGAATCCGACGAGATTGAGAAAATGGGTAAAGTTGCAAATGAAATTATGCTGCGCAAGCATCCCGAGCCTATAACGACATTCGTTGTGGGAAGAAACGTCAACTACACGAATGTGTGCGACGTTTATTGCAGGTTCTGTGCCTTTTACCGTGCCCCGGGCTCCAAAGAGGGTTATGTGCTCGATAACGAGACGATTATGAATAAAATTCAAGAAACGATTGACGTGAATGGCACGGAAATTTTGATGCAGGGCGGAACGAATCCAGATTTGCCTTTTACTTATTACACGGACTTGCTGAAGGAAATCAAGCAGCGCTTCCCAGACATTACGATGCACTCCTTCTCGCCAGCGGAAATTCAGAAGATGAAGGAAGTTTCGGAAGGCCTGTCGCTGGATGAGGTTGTTCGTCAGCTGCATGAAGCGGGACTGGATTCGCTGCCGGGCGGCGGCGCGGAAATTCTTGATGATCGTACTCGCCGTAAAATTAGCCGTAAGAAGGGCTCCTATACGGACTGGATCGACGTTATGAAATCTGCTCATCGTCATGGCATGAATACGACAGCCACGATGGTATATGGATTTGGAGAAACGATGGAGGAGCGCGCCTTGCACCTGCTGCGCATTCGTGACGTTCAAGATGAGTGTAAAGCGAATGGCTACGACTCCGAAGGGTTTACGGCCTTCATTTCCTGGCCGTTCCAGCCAGACAACACGAGGATGCCGATGGAGAAAGCGAAGCCGGAGGAGTATTTGAAAATTGTGGCAGTCAGCCGTATTTTCCTCGACAATATTGACAACCTGCAATCGTCATGGGTAACGATGGGGCCTGATATGGGTAAACTTTCGCTGGCCTATGGCTGCAACGACTTCGGGAGTACGATGATTGAAGAAAATGTGGTGTCCGCTGCGGGCACGACGCACAAGGTCAACATAGAGCTGATTTTGCAGCTCATTCGTGAAGCGGGCAAGGTTCCGGCGCAGCGCAATACGCGCTATGAAATTTTGCGGATGTACAATGAAAGCGACAAGGCTGAGCAGGATTTTGTAATGCAAAATTAGGTTTTAGCGATCCACTAATTCGGAACTGTTTTCGATCATTAAAGGTAATAACGTTTGTCTCATATTTTATCCGTTAAGGGATAGATATGAGACAAGCGTTTTTTGTTAGTGCCTCTAAAAGCAGCATTTCACACTTTAGACACCTCGACCGATAGTTGTATAATATAGTCGTTCGGATTTTTTACCGAAATGTAGCTGAGCATCTCAACCGCGTACGCTTTTCCGCATAGGGCCAATCCGTTACTTTCCATATATGTTTTTATGATAGCGTACGTTTCAGACATCGTTTCATAAGAGCCTCGATGATTCATGACAACATAGATACCTTTAGGCTTGGTAAGCATTCTCTCCCCTAGTATGGGAGCTTTTAGCTTATTGGCAATGAAATCCCCGTAATAATCGCCTGATTCAAAATGATCCTTACATAAAATGGTCCAGATAGGAAACTCGTTTTCAATCAAATGATTTTCGCAGTAGGTTCGATGTTCATTTAATTTGTGAGCAAACTCCTTGTCACCATCGCCCTGTTCCAGTTGAGTGGCAATGAAATATTCCTCGTCACATTCCGCTATGAACGGACCATCTTGAAGCGTTCCCGCAGCTTGCTCCGACATTTCAATGGCGCCTTTCAAAAGTCTTTGCATTCGTTGTATTCTAATCTGTTCCATCTCTAGGTCATGCAGCTTTTGTTTGAGCAGTTCTATGAGCAGTGGGTTGTTCTGATTCTGAATAAACCCTTTAATTTCATGCAGGGAGCTCCCCGCTTTTTTCAATACATTAATAATATCCAGTACGTAGCATTGCTGAATGGAGTAATAACGATAACCTTTTGAGTTTATAAATTCTGGTTTCAAAAGTCCGATCTCATCATAATGAAACAGGGTATGTTTGGTAACCCCGCAAGTCTTGGCAAATTCACTGGTCGTAAAATATAGGCTGCGGCTGTCGGACATCGTTCATTCCTCCGTTACAAGCTATCAAAAATAATCAACCCTATTGTAGCCTATCAATTAAAGCTTGACTATAGGGTAACCCGATACTTTAAAGTTTGAAACAAGTTAACTTGCATACCTGGAGGAGTAACATGTCTAAATTCAAACGTTGGTTGGTTCTGGTTATCGTATCAAGCGCACTTTTACTTATTGTGATGGATATGACCATCCTGTATACGGCATTGCCCAGCTTAACCCACGATCTCGGTGCGTCAGCATCGGAAAAATTGTGGATATTGAATGGCTACTCGCTCGTCATGGCGGGCCTGCTTCCAGCAATGGGAACGCTCGGAGACCGATGGGGTCATAAAAAAATCTTCTCCCTCGGCTTGCTCGTCTTTACGGCAGCGTCACTGCTTGCCGCTTTTTCTCCCAATCCTTATGTGCTAGTGGCGGGACGGGTTCTGCTTGCCGTCGGTGCATCTATGATGATGCCGGCCACATTGTCCATCATAAGAATCACCTTTACAAATGGACGCGAGTTAGGATTGGCGATTGGCATTTGGGGCTCTGTTGCTTCTGGAGGAGCAGGTCTCGGTCCCATCGTAGGCGGTCTGCTTCTGGAGCATTTTTGGTGGGGATCGGTGTTTTTAATTAATCTTCCGATCGCCATTGTTGCGCTCGTATTGACACTGATCTATGTGCCAAATCATCCGGGCAATAAAGAAAAGAAGTGGGATTTAATTAGTTCGATTCAGATCATGATTGCGATGGTGGCAATCATCTATTCCATTAAAGAGTTTGCTAGGCGTGAAGGGTCGCTTACTTTTGCTGTTATAGGAGCTGTTATTGGCATTATGGCTTTAATCATCTTTATTCGTAGGCAAAATAGCAGCGAAAATCCACTTATTGATCTTTCGTTATTTAAAATAAATGGTTTTTCGGCTGCATTTATCACGGCTTTGGCAGGCACATTTGCACAGATGGGGGTTCAGTATATTGTGACTCAGCGTCTTCAATTAGTGGAAGGCCTAAGTCCACTCCTAGCAGGGCTGTATACGATAAGCATACCGTTAGCAGCGCTCATTGCGGGTCCGCTGACTGGAGCGATCCTGCATCGCTATGATGTGATCCGTATTAAAAGCGCAGCCCTTCTGCTTGCGGCTCTGGGAATGGGTGTGTATCTGATGCAATTCGATTCGGGCATTGCTGGGCAGATACTTGGACTCGCTCTCCTTGGTGCAGGCTTAGGAGCAGGGATGACAGCAGCATCGCATTCAATTATGAGCTATGCTCCCCCTGAGAATGCGGGGATGGCGGCATCCATTGAGGAAGTAGCCTATGAGATGGGGGGAGCGTCAGGCATTGCGATCATCGGAAGTATGTCAGGCCTTGTATACACCTTGGCTATGAAAATTCCTGCCGGACTCCAGGTTCCGGGTAATGTGAAAGACAGCCTGGATGAAGCGCTTCTGGCTGCAGAAGGATTGCCCGCACAGGCTGCCGAGGCGTTAAAAGAAGCAGGTCGTGCGGCTTTTGATCAGTCCTTTTTCGCGATTATTGCGGGGGTAACCGTATTTTTGGTGGCAGCCTCGATCATCGTTGGTTTGACGGGAGCTCGTTCAAAGAAAAGAAGCGCCGCCCAGTCTTAATCGAGTTAAATAGCCAAGTAAGTAAGGTTAACATTTTCCGTAAGGGGATGGTTTGTAAATGATTCATCAATTGATAGTGATTGCATGCATGGTAGCCGGGATCACCTATTTCATTCTCGCAGGGAGAAACATCATTAAAGAAGACAGCATTCAGCATGATTTGCTGCTTGAAAAGTTAAAGCAAAAGGAAGAGATACGGCTGAAGGTTAGCTAGAAGATTGGTTAGAAATTTGGCTGAGGAATAGATAAAATCCAAGAAAATAGATCGGAAAAATAAAATATTATTCCAAATGCCAATTTTCCACACAAATAGACTATTCAAACTGTAATCTTCTGTGTTACAATACGATTTAATCGAATATGAATCTTCAGGGCAGGGTGCAATTCCCTACCGGCGGTAAGGATGCGTTCGGAGCATCCAGAGCCCGCGACTCCTGGCTGCTTGCAGCCGGGACTGATCTGGTGAGAATCCAGAGCCGACGGTATAGTCCGGACGGGAGAAGATCAGAACCAGCTTGTTAAATGACAATCATTTAACAGGTTTGTTGATGATGCCCTTGTCAGATTGCTGACAGGGGCATTGTTTCTTTTTCATAATAAAAGAAGGTTCAATTCAAAACTTTCTCAGGAGGTTTTTGAATTGCAGAACACATTAGAGCTGGCTGGCGAGAAAGCGGGCTGGCGAACATCACGAATTGCGGGCATAAACGGTATATGGTATGTGGCGCTTGGGGCGACACTTTGGGGGCTTGACCCGCTGTTCCGTATTTTATTGCTCAAAAGCTTCACATCGGCGCAAATTGTATTTATTGAGCATATTTTGCTCGCTTTTTACGCAGTGCCTGTATTGTTTAAATTCCGCCGCACATTAGTCGGCAAGCTGTCGATTGGTGTCATTGGCGCGCTGCTATTTATTTCTTGGGGCGGCTCGGCAGTAGCTACCGTATTATTCACCGCTGCCTTTTCACATGGGAGCGCCAATGCGGTGCTGCTGCTTCAGAAGCTCCAGCCGTTATTTGCCATATTGCTCGCCAGAGTTTTGCTGAAGGAAAAGCTGCCACAGAAATTTTTCGTCTTTTTGCTGGCGGCGCTGGCAGGCACGTATTTGTTGACCTTCGGCTTTGGATCTCCGACTGTGGGCCTGCATGATCTTGCTTTGCTCAGCTGCCTCTTCTCGATAATCGCGGCGGCATTATGGGGTGGCTCGACCGTTATGGGCAAATATTTGCTGCAAAAGAAATTATCCTTTTCCATAGTGACGTCCCTTAGGTTTCTGCTTGCTCTGCCGCTGCTCAGCGTTATTTTGCTCGCAAGCGGCGACGCATGGAGTATGAACGCACAAGGCAGTCAGCTGTCGCTCATTGCCGTCAATTTATTGTTTCAAGCGTTTTTCCCAGGCTTAATCAGCATGCTGCTGTATTACAAAGGGCTTTCCTCAACTAAAGCTGTATACGCGACGCTTGCTGAGCTTTCCTTCCCTGCCGTTGGCGTATTGATTAACTGGCTCGTATTTGGCCAGTCGCTGACGTTAGGGCAGCTTAGCGGCTTCCTGCTTATCTGGCTGACGTTATGGCTCATGAGCCGAAGCAGCAATGAACAGGCAGCTCAGCAACCACAAGCTGCTGCTTAAACTGAGGCTTATTCACAACCCCTTCATTCCCAATGTCTTCATCGTATATCGCTGCTGCGTGCGCCATATACTGTATGAGGGGAATGAAAGGGGTTGGCTTGTTTATGGAACTGTTTACCGTTACGCTGCCTTCCAAGCTTCAATCAACGGCAGCTGGCTTAGCGGCCTTAATGGCACAATATACGAATGAGGATTTACATATTGAAGCAGCGCCCCAGAGTCAGTTGGTGCAGTTCGATTTGGAGTCCGAGGGCACCATTATGTGCCAGTCGGCAACGCCTTATTTTCAACTGAATAAGCATGGAGAAATACTGTACCACCGCGCTGCCAAAGCGCTCGCTGAATATGTTGTAACCAATTTGGAATCGGAAATGCTCATTAGCATCATTAAGAAAAAATATCAGGGCGGCCATTCCACTGACGTCTCCGTCATCGAAAAATATTGCAGCCAGCTGATGCAGGATACCGATCTGGATGGCTTGAACGCCAAGTTTCTGGATGCGGATAGAAAGCGACGCAAGCTCAAGGTAGCCGAAGAAATCGAACTGTATTTGAATGAAAATACACGACTTGACCTTGGCGGCATCGCTACCTTCAGGCTTCATGGGTATCGTCACGAGCTAGGCGACATTGTGGAATACGCTCTGGATGAATATGTGCTCGATAAGCAATATCAGGAGTTTATTTCGCTGCTCAAATATTTTGTTGGGCTGCAGCAATCGAAGGTCGCCATTGTCCATTTGGTTCATAAAGGCAACCATGATTTTATGCTGTATAATGACAAATTTCAATTGTTCGAGCCGAAGCCGCATTCCGACCGCCTGGTGGCCGAAATGCTGGAAACGGAAATGAACATCGAGGATATGGTTATCAGCTCGCTGATTGCCGCGTCTCCTAAGCAAATTGTCGTTCATACGCAGCATGTCGATATGCAGGTCATTCGGACGATTGAAACGATTTTTGACAACCGGGTATCGGTGTGCAGTGATTGTGTGTTGTGCTCCCACGCAATGGGGGAATGGAATGATGGTGTTACTCAGCCTTAAAATAAGTAAGTAATATGAATCAGCATGATGAACTAGCCAAATAAACTAGCTGCAGGCTCGCCGATATTCGGCGAGTTTTTTTCAAATGAAAGAAATACATAAATAATACAAAATTGTGTATTACACTATGACATAGAACTGTACTTTAAATTGGGAAGAAGGAACACGCATGACGACCGTACTCGTAGTGGATGACGATCCGCATATCCGGCAGCTGCTCCGTTTGTTTTTGGAAGATGAAGGAATGGACATTATAGAGCAAAGCAATGGCGTAGACGCTTGGGACTACTATAGCAATCATCCGGTTGATCTTATTATTCTCGACATTATGATGCCGCAGATGGACGGCTGGGAGCTGTGCAGAAGAGTGCGCGAAGCGGGGGACAAGCCGATTATGATGATTACCGCCAAAGGGGAGGCGCCCGAGCGAATTAAAGGCTTTCGGCTGGGCACCGACGATTATATGGTAAAGCCTTTTGACCCGATGGAGCTGGTGATGCGGGTGAAGGCGCTGTTGAAGCGATATCGCATTTCAATCTCACAAATTGTGCGTTTAGGACAAGTAACACTTGATAAAACGAGCTATCAAATTCGCTATAAGGATACAGGCTCAAGTGAATCCATACCGCTTAAGGAATTTGAGCTGCTGTTTTTGCTGGCGAGCTATCCGGGCAAGCTGTTCAAGCGTGATTCATTAATTGAGCAAATATGGGGCTACGATTACGAGGGCGATGAGCGGGCTGTGGATACGCATGTTAAGCGACTGAGAGAGCGTTTTGCCGCGTATGAGCAGGATTTCAAAATCGTGACGATCTGGGGACTTGGCTACCGGCTGGAGGTATATCGTGATTAAATCGCTGTATGTCCGCTTTATTCTTATGTTTGTCGCATCGGTTATGGCGAGCGTCATTTTAAGCTTTTTCATGACCCATTTTCTGTTTAGTCATAAGCTTCGAACCTACGTTCAGGACAATTTAATTGTCAGCGGCAAAACGATAATCGAATCCTACAAAGATTCGTACCCCAACAATTTGGATGCTTTAATGGAGGGCATAACCGCGCTGCCGATTTTCACCTTTATCGTCTATGACGAACAAGGCAGACCGCTTCACGCAACCGACAAGGTTGCCGGACATAAGTTGAATGTGGATGGGGAAAATTTGCGCAGCGTGCTCAGCGGCGGTGTTTATCGGGGCGGGGCGGACAAAGATTATGACCGGCTCGTCGTCGGGCTCCCTTTTCAAATTGAAGGACAAGCCTACGCCTTGTTTATAAAGCCTGAAACGAATGGCGTTGCCAACCTCGCTTTCGGCTATTTCCGCATGCAGCTTATTCTCGTTCTATTAATTGGTACACTTCTCGTCATCGTGACCTCCCGCTATATGGTGCGTCCTTTGAAGCATCTAACCTCGGCTACCCGAAAAATGGCGAAAGGCGATTTCAGCATCAGGCTCGCTACAAAACGCAAGGATGAAATCGGCGAGCTGACGGCAAGCTTTAATCAGATGGCCCAGGAGCTCGATTCGCTGGAGCGGGTGAGAAGGCAGTTCGTCTCGGACGTCTCTCATGAAATTCAGTCTCCGCTTACTTCAATTAAAGGCTTCACTATGGCGCTTAAGCAGAAAAAGCTGGATGAGGAAAGCCGTCTTCGCCTGCTCACCATTATTGAGGAGGAGAGCGACCGCCTATCACGGCTGACGCAGGATTTGCTTAAGCTGTCCTCGCTTGAGCATGACCAAATTCAGCCGAATATGAGCAAATATCGTTTGGATGAGCAGCTTAAGGATGTCATGATTGCCAGCGAGCCGCTTTGGTCCGCCAAAAGCATTAAGCTCGAACTGGATCTGGAGCCTGTAACTATTTCGGCAGATGAGGATAAGCTGAGCCAGCTTTGGACGAATCTGCTGAGCAATGCGATTAAGTTCACAGGGGCTGGAAGCGTCATTGCAATTAGCTTGGCGGCAAGCCAGCATAGCGTGACCGTGTCGGTTGCTGACAGCGGAGTGGGCATTCCGGAGGAGGAGCTTCAGCATATTTTCAAGCCCTTTTATAAAATAGATCAAGCCCGCGAGCGTGCGGTTGGCGGAAATGGCATCGGCCTCTCCATTGTTAAGCGGATTGTCGAGCTCCATGCAGGGGAAATCAGGGTAGCGAGTACGATGGGCAAAGGGACGACGATGACAGTCGTACTACCGCTAGTTCCTCCAGATAAATCCAATTAGGGCTGCCAGCGTCCCTGTACATAATTAGTACAAAATTACTCGCTATGATGAAGGAGGTTATACAGCGAGAGGAGAGATATACTTTGAATAGACTGACCAAATTTAGTTTGAAAAATGGCGTTGCCGTCATTTTATTATGCGTTTTGGTGCTGGGGTATGGCTTGTATGCCTCCACGCAAATTAAGCAGCAGACGTTTCCGGATTTGGATTTCCCGGCCGTGTTCGTACAGGCGATTCAGCCTGGCGCCTCTACGGAGGAGATCGAGTCAGAGGTTGCAAAGCCCATTGAAGACCATTTGAAGCGTGTGCAGGGCTATGAGTCGTTAACGAGCACCTCTGCTGAAAATGCAGCCAGTATTTTTATCCAGTTCCCATTTGGTACTGACATGGATAAAAAATACAGCGAAGTTGAAGCTGAGCTCAGCAAGCTGAAGCTTGCCAATAATGCCAGTGTAACGGTGCAGCGCTTGTCGGCAAATAGCCAGCCTATTTATCAAGCGGCTGTATTCGCTGCCGAAGGAGATTCGGCAAAGCTAGCTGATGAGCTGCAAAACAGCATCGTGCCTGAGCTGCAAAAGCTAGCTGGAGTAGGAAGCGTTACGCTAAAGGGCGGTACGACGAATGAGTTAAGCATTGTTGTAGATAAAAATAAAGCGGCGCAGCATGGCATTACGCTCAGCTCCATCCGCACGGCGCTTCAGGCGCTAGACTACGCCCTGCCACTGGGCTCGGTGTCGCAGGAAGAGACGGTTATACCAATCCGGTTGACCGGCAGCCTCGATACCTTGAAGCAGCTTGAAGAGCTGAAGCTGGCGGCAACGGCTGGCGGCGGCACCGCAGGCTCAGCGACAGGCAGCGCTGGTGGAGCGGGTGCTGGCGGTATGCAGGGCAATGCGGCTAATCAAGCTGCTCCTGGCAGTGCCACAGGTTCTGCATTAGGAAACGTTGCCGGGTCAGGCGCAGCATCAATTGGTTCTGAAGCTTCAGCCGGTGCGGTCACCTCAGCTGCTATCACGCTGGGTGATATTGCCGACATTAAGACGGTATCGGAGCAAAATGAAATTACCCGCTTTAATGGCGAGCCG
The DNA here is from genome assembly GCF_059383715.1 of Paenibacillus sp. J31R34. Classification (NCBI taxonomy): domain Bacteria; kingdom Bacillati; phylum Bacillota; class Bacilli; order Caryophanales; family Paenibacillaceae; genus Paenibacillus; species Paenibacillus sp. J31R34. The sequence goes on along the minus strand of NZ_JBXENU010000007.1, from coordinate 224,363 downwards.
AGCTTTGTTATCTCGATTCAGAAGACGCAGGATGCCAACACGGCGGATGTGTCTGACAATGTGAGGGAGCTGCTCACCACTTATCAAGGCAAAGGCGAGCTGGAGTATCATGTCATTGTAGATCAAGGACAGGAAATTAAAGAATCCGTATCCGGCCTCATTCGTGAAGGCTTGTATGGCACATTGTTTTGCGTGCTCATTATTTTCCTGTTTTTGCGCAATGTAAGGGCGACGATTATTTCGATTTTGTCGCTGCCGATTTCTATTTTTGCCACGATTGCGATTATGGATCAAATGGGCTACACGCTTAACATTATGACGCTGGGCGGCATCGCGGTTTCCGTCGGGAGGATCGTCGATGACAGCATCGTCGTTATAGAAAATATATATAGATGGCGGCAGGAAAAAGGCGAGAAAATGAGCGGCAAGGAGCTAGCCTACCAAGCGACCCGCGAAGTGATCGGGGCGGTAGCCTCTTCCACGGCGGCGACGATCGTCGTCTTCGCTCCGCTCGCTTTTGTCAGCGGGATCATTGGACAGTTTTTCCGTCCGTTTTCGATTGCTGTCGTTCTCTCCATTACGATCTCGCTATTAGTGTCGATGATGCTGATACCTGTGCTGGGCAGCCGCTTTTTCAGAAGCGTTAAGCCGCATACGAAGGAAAGCAGACTTTCAAATGGTTTTGAAAAAATAATCCGCAGCGCACTGAAGCGCAAAGCGCTCGTATTAGGATCTGCTGTCGTGCTGCTAATAGGCTCGCTGGGTTTGATTCCTTTAATTGGTGTTGCTTTTCTGCCGACAAGTGCGACTCCAAGCTTAGCTATTGATGTTGCCCTGCCAGCGCAAAGCAGCCTGAAGCAGACGGACGATGTCAGCGGCGAGGTGGAGGCCTATTTAAGTAAGCTGGAAAACGTAGAGAGCTACGAGGTTTCCGTTGGGGGGGCAGGCGCTAACCCGCTGCTATCTGGCGGCGGCAATAATAAAGCGACAATCACGGCTCAATTTACCGAAGGAAGCGATATGGCGGAGTTGACCTCGAAGCTGCAGACTGAGCTGCTGGCAGTGGTCACTGCGAAGCAGGCAGGCACGACGCTCAATATTAAAGCGGGCGAACAGCAGGGACCGCCTTCGGGTAACAATATTGATGTCAGCATTTATTCGGACAGTGCGGACAAGCTGGCGCAAACGGCCATTCAAATCGAAAAGCTAATGAAGGAAAGCAGTGATTTGAAGGATATTACGAACAATATGGATGAGGTAACGCCTAAATGGGTCGTTTCCCTTAACCAAAGCGGAATAGATGCCAATATTAGCCCCTATCTAATTATGCAACTGACCGGCGAGCAGCTTCGACCAGTCGATGCGGGCACTTACAAAATCGATAATAAGGAACAAGCAATCACGTTGTCGTATAAACAGCAAATTGCCACTAAGGAAGAGCTCGAAAATATACAGATTCCTACTGCAGCGGGCATGAAGAAGCTGAAGGATATCGCAGATATAACCGAGCAGAACGCCTGGATCAAGGTTAGCCATGACGATGGCAAAATGTACGCTCTTGTCAGTGGAACGGTGAAGGATGACAGTGCCGTATCGGCAGTGACTAAGCTGGTGCAGGCGGATATCGACAGTCTGACAATACCTTCTGATGTGGAGCTCAAAGTAGGCGGCGGCCTGCAAATGATTAATGACGGGTTCTCAAGTCTCGGCATCGCCATGGCGGCAGCGATTGGCCTCGTGTTTATAATTATGAGCATGACGTTCGGAGGCTTGCGGACACCGCTTATTATTTTAGCCTCGCTGGTGTTTATTCCGATTGGCTCACTGAGCGCCTTGCTTCTGACAGGCCAGTCGCTGTCTATGAGTGGCATGATTGGCATGCTGATGCTGGTCGGTATCGTCGTCACCAATGCGGTCGTACTGCTTGATCGGGTGGAGAAAAATCGCAAAGCGGGCATACCGATTACTGAAGCGATCGTAGAGGCGGCTAGAACAAGGCTTAGACCGATTTTAATGACGGCTTTTGCGACGATGCTTGCGCTTGTTCCGCTTGCGTTATCCGGCTCCTCGACGAGCCTCATTTCAGGTGGACTTGCGATCACGGTTATTGGCGGCTTGTTCAGCTCGACGCTGCTTACACTGATCGTCATGCCGGTCATTTATGAAATGGTGTGGAAAAAACACAAGGTTAATGAAGCGGATATGTTCGATGACTAGGAATGAGGAAGAGGGAGTGAGACCGATGACTGGACGTAAAGGAAGAAGATTTATGATGTTTGGCGTGTTTGCTGTACTGATGCTTGGGGCTGCTTTCGCTGAGGTGCCGACTCGGCAGGGCAGCGGGGTGGCGCTGATGCCGCTCTTCCTCATTCTGCTTTCTATCAGCGTATATCGGATCGTTCGCGTACGCCGCCGCAGCATCTATAAAGGAAAAGGATTGTCGTAGGCCTCGCATAATAAAGACGCTTAAGGCAATGTGCGTCCTAACGCTTGACCTGCTTGCTATTCAGGACTATAATTATGCTGATATAAGATGAAAAGGCATTGATAAAGACATGTATTTACACATTCAACTGGTTCAGAGAGAGGAAACAAGGCTGAAATTTCCTTCCAGATCAATGTAAATATACCCCTTTGTAGCTGTATAGCCGAACGTGCTTCAACTAGTGAAGCGCCATTAAGCTGTACCGGAAATCTCCGTTACCAGATGAATCAAGGATTGGCTGCAGCCGGGATGAAATACGCTGATAAGCGTTAGGCGAGCAATCGAATTAGGGTGGAACCACGAGCTTACAAGCACTCGTCCCTTCGCGGGATGCGTGCTTTTTTTGCGTTCAGAACGCAGCAGCTTGGAAGCTTAGCGAATGAAAGGATGATAACGATGGCGATTAAAGTAACTTTGCCGGATGGCGCAATAAGGGAATATGTTGCAGGAACAACAATTGAAGAGGTGGCTGGCTCAATCAGCAGCGGACTGCGCAAAAATGCAATTGCCGGTAAAATTGACGGGAAAACCGTTGATGTTTACACACCTATTAGCGAAGATGCAAAGGTTGAAATCGTAACCTTGGATTCGGCCGATGGACTGGAAGTATACCGTCACAGCACAGCGCATTTGATGGCACAGGCGATCAAGCGCATATATGCCGATGTTGATCTTAAGCTCGGTATTGGTCCCGTTATTGAGGATGGCTTCTACTATGATATCGATATGGAGCAGTCGATTACTCCGGAAGATTTGGTGAAAATCGAGAAGGAAATGGATAAAATTGTTCAGCAAAATCTCGACATCCGCCGCCGCGTCGTCAGCCGTGATGAAGCGATTGCCGTATTTACCGATATTGGCGACACGCTTAAGCTGGAGCTCATCCGCGATCTTCCTGTGGAATCGGAAATTACGATTTATGATCAGGGCGAATTTTTCGACCTATGCCGTGGGCCTCACCTTCCGTCTACTGGACGGATTAAAGCCTTCAAGCTGCTCAGCGTAGCAGGCGCTTACTGGCGCGGAGATTCCAAAAACAAAATGCTGCAGCGTATTTACGGAACAGCGTTCCCTAAAAAAGCACAACTGGATGAGCATTTGCACTTCCTTGAGGAAGCGAAAAAACGCGATCACCGCAAGCTTGGACGCGAGCTGAAAATGTTCACGTTCTCGCGCGAGGTTGGCCAAGGCTTGCCGCTCTGGCTGCCGAATGGCGCGAAAGTTCGCCGTACATTGGAGCGCTACATCGTGGATATGGAAGAGCGTCTTGGCTATGAACATGTATATACGCCAGTACTGGCTAACGTAGAGCTTTACAAGACATCCGGCCACTGGGAGCACTACAGCGAGGATATGTTCCCGAAAATGGTGCTGGATAACGAAGAGCTTGTTCTTCGTCCAATGAACTGCCCGCATCATATGATGGTTTTCAAAAGCGATATGAGAAGCTACCGCGACTTGCCGGTGCGTATTGCAGAGATGGGAACGATGCACCGTTATGAAATGTCCGGTGCCCTGACTGGCTTGCACCGCGTTCGCGCGATGACGCTGAACGACGCGCATATTTTCTGCCGTCCGGACCAAATCAAGGAAGAGTTTGCCCGTGTTGTCAACCTAATTCGCAAGGTATACGAGGATTTCGGCATTAAGGAATATCGGTTCCGTCTATCGTACCGTGATCCACAGGATACCGAGAAATATTTCCAAAATGATGAAATGTGGGAAATGTCGCAGCGTATGCTTCGCGAAGTTGTCGAGGAGCTGGATCTGCCATTTTTCGAGGCAGAAGGCGAAGCGGCTTTCTACGGTCCGAAGCTGGACGTTCAGATCAAAACCGCGCTGGGCAAAGAAGAGACGCTGTCCACAGCACAGCTGGACTTCCTTCTTCCAGAGCGTTTCGAGCTGGAATACATCGGCGAAGACGGCAAGAAGCACCGTCCAGTCGTTATTCACCGCGGCATCATCAGCACAATGGAGCGCATGACGGCATTCCTGCTTGAGAATTTTGCTGGCGCGCTGCCGCTGTGGCTGTCGCCGATTCAAGCGAAGGTTATTCCGGTTTCCACCGTTTATGAGGAATATGCGCGTGAAGTGGCTGAGAAGCTGCAGGAAGCGGGCATTCGCGTAGAAAGCGATCTTCGCAATGAGAAGCTTGGCTACAAAATTCGCGAGGCGCAAATTGAGAAAGTGCCGTATATGCTCGTTGTCGGGGAGAACGAAATGCAAGCTGGCTCGGTCTCGATCCGCAAGCGCGGCGAAGGCGATATCGGTGCAAAATCGATTGCCGAAACAGCTGAATTGCTGGAGCAAGAAATCAAAACAAAGGCAATATAAGAGCAGCTAGCAGCAGCTCGTCTGCATAAAGCTTGTGCCACTTGGGTAATCTTCTTCAGAGGAGGAAGTGCCCAAATGGTTACAAGCTTTTTTCAATATAAAAAAATGCTGCTCGCAATTGCGGCGCTCGTACTGCTTTCGATCTGTATAACGACATTTCCAGACAAGAAGCCCGATCAGGCGGCATTGACGCAGCATATGCCGGCAATAGTCGCTCCAGAGGCGCTCCCGCTTCAAACCGTCAAGCAGCAGTTAGCGCCGCAAAAATCGGCATACGATAAAGTGAAGGTCGTCGCAACGGGCTACACCGCCGGAGTTGAATCGACAGGAAAGCGGCCCGGCCATCCGAGCTATGGAATTACTTATTCGGGCGTGAAGGTTCGCAGGGATATGGTTTCCACGATTGCGGCTGATCCGAGGCTGTTCCCGATTGGCTCCCTGCTCTATATTCCCGGATACGGGTATGGTGTTGTCGCCGATACGGGATCAGCTATTAAGGGCAGCCGAATCGATTTATATTTCGAGACGACGGCTGATGTGTTCAAGCAATGGGGCAAGCGTACAGTGGAGGTAGAGGTCATTCGCAAAGGCACCGGCAAGCTGTCTCAGGCTTGGCTCAATAAGGTAAACAAGGCTGCTGAAGCTGGAAAAGGCTTGCCCGAGGCTTACCTTGAATCGTAACAAAAGCATGCATATTAGAGCCATAACCCGCCATACTAACATGGACGGGGAGGTGAAAAACCAACATGGCCAAGAACAAAAACAATAAAGCAGCTCAATCGAACCAAAAGCTGAATACCGAGTTTGCACAAGAATTTGTGCAAAACAATGAAACGAGCAATACAGCCGCTAAATCGACTCAAAAAAAGCAGAAATAACTCGCTGCCCCAATAAATAAGCGAGAAAAGGAGCCGCTATGGCTCCTTTTCTCTAACCTGGCGAATGGGTATTGAAATGAGGAGATAAAAAACAGTTTTCAAACGAACCTGTTTTATTGTATGATTACGGTGTAACGAATAATCACATGATAAGACAGGTGAACTCTCATGACTGATCCTATAACATTCACAAACTATTCGGCTTCAGAGCATCGCAGAGCTGCTGAGGTGCTTCCATTCATTGACGCTTATATCGCCAAGAAGGAACAGGAAATTATCGAGATCGAGCAAATGGTCGAGCGTTACGAGAATCGCCGTCTCAAGGAAGAGAGGGCTTATCAATCGATGTCTGCTTTCAGACGCATGTTGTCGGGAAAGAAGCCGGATCATCATTTGGCGGTAGAGCATATCCATTTCGTGCGCAAGCCGATGGAGAAGGTTCGTGCGCTAAGACTTGAAATTGAAAAAGTACGCATCATTCAAAGCAGCTCGGCTCCAACTGATATGGTCACGGTTCCCTTTGAGCTGGCGAATGATTTACTATAATTTGCTATAGGACATAGAAGAGAATTTTCAATCCTTTTCAATAAAACAAAACCTCCACTTTCCCGGATGCTTGGCATCGCTGGGGTTGTGGAGGTTTTTTGTAAACTTATACCGCTGTCAATTGCTGCTTTTATGGCGGTCTACATCAAGAAAATCCGTATCGTAGCTGTAAGCGGGAACGCCGTGAATACCAACGTCCAGACCGATTAGCTCCTCGTCTTTGGAGACGCGAACCGGCATGATTTTGCGGATAAGCCATAATACGCCCCAAGTGAATACGAAACCCCATACAGATACGGTGACGAGGCCAAGTGCTTGTACACCTAGCAGCTTCAAGCCGCCCCCATAAAATAAGCCGTAATAGCCTTGTCCAACCTCGCTTGCGAGCTCTGGCTTAGCGAATAACCCGAGTGCCAGCGTACCAATGCTGCCGCTAATGCCGTGTACCGCGAAGGCGCCGACAGGATCATCGATTTTTTTGCTTTCCATGTATTCCGTCGCGAGCACCATCATAATGCCGCAAATCGAGCCGATGAAGATGGCAGCGCCGTCAGAGACGAATGCGCAGCCAGCGGTAATGCCGACAAGCCCGGCAAGCGAGCCGTTAATAACCATCGGGGGATCGGCTTTTTTATAACGAAACATCGTAAACAATATGCAGGTGGCTCCACCCGCTGCAGCGGACAGCATCGTCGTTACGGCGATATGCCCGATGGAGGTGTTCGTCGCGCTTAATGTACTTCCGGCATTAAAGCCGAACCAGCCGAACCAAAGGATGAATGCGCCAACGGATGCGAGCGGCAAATTGGAGGGCGAAACAATATTCACCTTGCCATCCGGGCTGAACTTGCCAATACGAGGCCCGACGAAAATGGCAGCAGCAAGAGCGGCAAATCCGCCAAGGGCATGGATAACAGCTGAACCGGCAAAGTCAATCATGCCGAGCTTGCCAAGCCAGCCGCCCGTTGACCATACCCAGTGGCCCGCGAGCGGGTAAATGAGTCCGGTCATGGCGATCGTCAGCAAAATGTAGGCACGGAAGTGGATGCGTTCAGCCACGGCTCCGGATACGATAGAGATGACCGCTATAACGAAGGCGCATTGGAACAGCCAATACGTTTCATTGGAAATATTAAGTACAATATGAGAAAGATCGCCGCTCAGCAGGAAGCCGCTGGAGCCAAACAGGCCGCTTACGTCTTTGCCGTACATAATAGCGAAGCCGAAAAAATAAAAAACGAGCGCTCCAAAAGCAATATCAACGAATACCTTCATAATGATGCTGACGGCATTCTTTTGACGGACGAAACCTGCCTCCAGTAGAGCGAAGCCGCCCTCCATCAGCAAAATCATAGCCGCTGTCAAGACAACCCAGATTGTATCGAGACCTCTCGACAGTTCTGACAACTCCATTGCGTAGGCCAACCCCTTATTATCGGATATAAAATGATGTTACTTTTCTAATTCGTTGATCATTATAATGAGTCAGAGTTGACAATGTCAACGCTTTTATGTAATGTTTCGTGACGCATGTCAGGTTTGGCTGGTGTAATATTCCTTTGTCTCGGTCTAGAGACCGAGCTGGATTTCAATCGGCCGTCCCTTTCTTGTGTTTGGAGAGTCCGTTATACTTAGACGTATCAAGTAATGAACCAATTGAAGGCAGGAGTTGATTACCTTATGAATGGCAGCTTTTTCAATCGATTTATAACAGCTGGTATCGTTATTGCGATAGGTGTTGTCTTTTTTCTTAATCAAACGGGTATCATTTCCACCCAGCTCAGTATTGGAGAAATGATCTCCAACTTCTGGCCGCTTATTTTAATCGTCATTGGGCTAAAAGGGGTATTTTCGAAAGATTCCCATAAGCATGGCGGCGGCTTCTGGGTGATGATTATTATTGGCGTCGTGTTTCTTGCCCGTAACATGGGCTGGTCGGATTGGGCCATAGGCGATATTATTCCGTATATTTGGCCGATTATTATTATTTTGGTCGGCATTAATATGCTTCGCAAGCCGAGCAGGAAAAGACGGAAGCAGGATGTGCCTCCTTCCGATGACTGGAAATCTTATGATGGTTATGGGGACGGCGATGTACCTCCGGCACCGCCGCTGCATCCGGGCCCAACCGATCCTTTTTCTCCTGAGCAGGAGCAAAAACAAGCTGGTTCCGTTAATGGAGCACCATTTCAGCAAAATGGCTTTGAAGGTGGTAAATCTAAAATAAATTTAGAGAAGGAACAGCCGATTGGCAGCGTGTGGAAAGAGCAGGCCAAGCAGCATTACCGCGATCAGCGTAAAGAATGGAAGCAGCAGTATCGGGAACAGCGCAAAGAGTGGAAAAATGAAAAAAATCACTACAGCGGTAAAAGCGAGTGGTGGAACAATGATCCGAATACACAGACCCGCTCTAATTTCATTGGCGATATTCATATCGGCCATGATCATTGGGAGCTGCAGCCAATCAACATTTCGCATTTTATCGGCGATACCGTTATTGATTTAACGAAAGCACAAATTGCTTACGGGGAAACGAAGATCACGGTATCCTCTTTTATCGGCGATGTGAAAGTATACGTCCCTAACGATTATGAAGTGGGTATTCACGTGCAGAGCAGCGTCTTCATTGGCGATGTGAAGTTTCTTGGCAAAAAGGAGCAAGGCATGTTCAAGTCGATGGATATGGCATCACCTTCCTATGCGGAGACGGATAAAAAAATAAGGCTGGTCGTTAGCTCGTTTATTGGCGATGTGCGTGTCACGAGGGTGGGATAAGCGTTTATGATGGTTCGGTTGCTTCGCAGTGGAAAATGGGAATTGATATCCATGTTTGTGCTCGCTGCTGCTCTGGCTTATGGAGCGGCGGCGATGATCGCTTATGGACTCATGCCAAATGCAGGAAGATGGGAGCTGGGGCTGACAGCCTCAGCCGTCTTCCTGCTTGTTGCTGCGTCTTGCGGTTATTGGGCCGGGAGGCGCATACAGCGCAGAGTGGATACGCTTCAGCTTGCGATGAAGCAGGCTGTTAACGGCAATTTTGAAATTCGGATTGCCGAGCGGGGCGGCTTGTCCTTCACCGAGCTTTATGAGGAATTTAATGTGCTTGCGAGGCAAATGGAGGAGCGGATGACTTACATCCAGCGCACAGGCGAGGAGCAGGTTATGGCCGAGGCTGCCTCTAATGAAGCGGCGGTGCTGGAGGAGCGTAAAAGGCTTGCCCGTGACTTGCATGATACGGTAAGCCAGCAGTTGTTTGCGATGCATATGTGCGCCTCTTCGCTGCCAAAGCTTCAGCAGGTGGATAGCGAACGCGCGGCTGAGGTGCTGGGCCAGTTAATCGAGATGTCAACGCTTGCCCAGAAGCAAATGCGCACCTTTATCGCCCAGCTTCGTCCGATGGAGCTTGAAGGCCGTACGCTGCGCCAAGCGCTGGACAAGTGGTTTCCTGATTATTGCCGGCAAAACCATCTGCAAGGCGAGCTGGATTGGCGTCTGACTGAGCCGCTCTCGGAAGCGAAGGAGCATCAGCTTTTTCTCATCGTGCAGGAGGGGCTAGCCAATATCGTAAAGCATGCGAAAGCCGTAGGCTGCTCGCTAACGCTATCTGAAAATGAACGGCAAATTGTGCTGAGCTTGCAGGATGATGGAGCGGGCTTTCGGGTAGATGAGGTCAAACGGGGGTCTTATGGGCTGTCAACGATGCACGAGCGTGCCCAGAAGCTTGGTGGGACGGCAGAAATTATAAGCAAGCCAGGCAGCGGGACGAGGGTCAAGGTGTCTATTCCAAAAATATGGCGGGGGAGCGATAAAAAATGAACAGCCAGGAAAAGTTGAAAATCATGATTATTGATGACCATGATATGGTTCGAACAGGGCTGCGCACGTATTTAATGCTGGAGCCAAAATTTGAAGTCGTTGCAGAGGCTGGCAGCGGGCAGGCTGCGCTTGATAAGCTTGATGCCGGCATTCCGAAAGGGATGCCTGATGTCATGCTGATGGACTTAATGATGCCTGAAATGGATGGCATTGAAACGACGAGACGGGTCATGGCGAAATATCCGGATGTGAAAATCGTCATGCTGACGAGCTTTTTGGAGGATGATAAAGTGTATGCTGCTATTGAGGCAGGGGCGGTCAGCTATGTGCTGAAGACGGTTTCGGCCGAAGAGCTTATTTATGCGCTAAATGGCGCTTCGAAAGGCATGCCAGTAATGACCGCTGATGTATCTCAGGCTTTGACGCGTGGCCTCCGGCAGCGTACAGCGCAATCAGGTGATGAAGGACTGACGGAGCGGGAGAAGGAAGTGCTGCTGCTAATTGCCGAGGGACGTTCTAACAAGGAAATTGGCGAAGAGCTGCACATTAGCATTAAGACGGTCAAGACGCATGTCAGCAATCTATTAATGAAATGCGAGCTGGACGATCGGACACAGCTCGCGGTGCTCGCTCATCGCAAGGGCTGGGCCAAAAGCCAATAATCAGTATTCAAAAATAAACCATATCGTTTTTATCTATCACATAATGCAGCAAAAGGCGGGCTATACTAATGATGTACAGCGGCGAGCTGAGCCGCACTAAAGCGTACATAAAAGGAGCGTCTTGCTATGATTTTGCTGTCATCGGAGCTGGAAGCCAGCCATCAATCCTTTATTGAAACCCGCGATATGCTGACGCAGCATACGTTCGCTTTAGGCGGCAATTGGGATTATGCTGCTGGTTCGTTCGATCGCCCATTGGATGAAGCTCATAAAGTATGGCTGCGGATTCCTTTTGAAGTGACAGATGGCACCATCGATAATAGCTCTTCGGATACGGATGCCAGTATTAAGCTGGGAACGCCTTATGTGCTTAAGCATTTATATAATGAAGGCAATGACGAGGAAGCCTCGGTGCGGCTGGTAGGCGCCTTATTCGATCAATTTCAATCGCCGATTGATCCAGATGCTGACATTGAAAGCGAATGGGTCGAGCGGGCCAAGGACATATTGCAGCAGGTAGAGCGGGCATTGTCCTGAGCTTGAGCTGACATTTGAATCGTAAAATTAGCATGAAAAACTCCCTCTCATTGGTGATTGGGAGTTTTTTTTATGTATGTTTAAATGTCTTTTAAGATTGTTTTAAGGTAGAATGTGCATGATAGGAGTACAACAATTAACCAGCAAGCAGACTCTAGAGACTGAATTGCTTCATTGTATACCGATGAGGAGGAAACGGGAATGGACGATCAGAATAAAAAGAACGGCTTTGATGATTTTTTCCAAAATCGTGAGGACGGGCAGCAGAAGCAGGAGGACAACGTTCAGCCAGTCCAAGCTGATGAAGCATCTGCTGATTCTTCTGAACAGGCAAGCAAGCCTTCCTACTACTATTCTTACGGACCGTTTAAGTCGGGCGCACCCGATAATAATGTGCTAACTGATGGGTCAGGAACAGGCAATCAGCCTATTTCAACTCCAGCACAGGCATCCAGCCAGGAATCTGCTGCGGCATCCCAGCCGTACAGCCAGCAGCAGGGGGATCAGGCAAGCTTTGCTGATTCTATGCCTCCTGCCCCAGTAAGGCCGTTCAGTTCATCGCAGTCATCCGCAAGAGGCGGCTGGCAGGTGAAGGAGCCGCAGCGCAGAACGTCATTCAAAGCGATGTTTTCTTCGTTTATAGCTGGGGTTTTAGTAGTAGGCTCTTTAATGTATGCGGCGGATGTGAATAATTGGTTTAGCAAGCCGGCGGAAGCGACCGTATCCCAGCAGGGAACCGCTACAGCGACGGGACAAAACAGCGGGCTTACAGCAGCATCCGACAGACCGGACGACATTGCTAAGCTGTTCGAGGCATCAAGCCCGGCTGTTGTGAAAATTGAGACCTTTGCTTCGCCTGCAAGAAGCAATGGCGGTTCATCGGCTGATTCTTTCTTTGAGCAGTTTTTCGGTCAAGATTATCCGGGAGCAGGCAGCCAGGAGCAAAACAACAACAGCAATGGATTGCAGGCAACGGGCAGCGGTACCGGATTCTTTTTCGACGCCTCCGGTTACATTCTGACGAACCAGCATGTTGTTGGCGGTGCAGAGAAAATCGAAGTCACGGTGCAAGGTTATGACAAGCCGCTAACAGCGCAGCTGCTGGGCTCTGATTATAATTTGGATTTGGCTGTGCTTAAAGTAACGGACACAAAAGCTTTTCCTACTTTGAAGCTGGGCAGCTCCGACAGCATTAAAATCGGCGATTGGGTCGCGGCGATCGGCAATCCATATGGCTTCGACCATACGATTACCGTTGGCGTGCTGAGTGCGAAGGAGCGTCCAATTTCCATTCCGGATGAGCAAGGAACACGCAACTACGAGCATTTGCTGCAAACGGATGCCTCGATTAACCCAGGCAACTCTGGCGGACCACTGCTTAACGTAAATGGCGAAGTAATCGGCATTAACACGGCTGTAAGCTCCCAGGCGCAAGGAATCGGATTTGCGATTCCAACAAGCACGATCCAAGGCGTATTGGAGAATTTGAAAAATAACGTTGAAGTTCCGAAGGATCCAGTACCGTTCATCGGAGCAGAGCTGGCTGATGTAACGGATGCTATGGCGAAGCAGCTAGGCATGGATAAAGCGGAAGGCTCCATTGTCAGCAATGTGTATTATAACTCTCCTGCCTACTTGGGCGATTTGAAACAATTTGACGTTATTATCGGCATTGACGGCAAAGTGTACAACAACACGCAGGACTTAATCGCGGCGATTAAGAAGAGAGCGGTTGGCGATGAAGTGCAGTTGAATATTATCCGCAAAGGTGCGAAAATGGATTTGACGGTCACCATTGGCGACCGCAACAAGTTCAACGCAGAATAATAAAGCAAGCAGCATATCGGTGCAGCCGGTGCTGAATGGTTAATCAGGCGCAGAGGCGAACAATCTCTCTGCGTCTGTTTTTATGAAGCTTAAAGAATATGGGGGCGTACGGATGAGAACACAAATTATAGTTGTGGACGATGATGAGAAAATCACCTCTTTATTAAGACGGAGCCTGATTTTTGAAGGATATGAAGTGACGACTGCAAGCAATGGCTTAGAGGGGCTGAAGCTGCTAATGACAGCGGAGCCGCAGCTGCTTATACTCGACGTTATGATGCCGCATGTAGACGGCTGGGAAGTATGCCGCAGAGTACGCGAAGGCGGAAGCACGGTTCCGATTTTGATGCTGACAGCGAAGGATGATATTACCGATCGGGTGAAAGGGCTGGATACAGGAGCTGATGATTATCTGGTGAAGCCGTTTGCACTCGAAGAGCTGCTTGCCAGAGTTCGAGCGCTGCTGCGACGCAAGTCGGACAAGATTGAGGATACGGGCAGCAAAATCGTCTACGAGGACCTGGCACTTGATCAAGATGCCCGCGAAGCGATTCGAAATGGACGGCGTATTGAGCTGACAGCCAAGGAATATGATCTGCTGCTGCTCTTTATTCAGAATCCGCGCCGCGTATTGACCCGTGATGTCATTATGGAAAAAATATGGGGCTACGACTTCAGCGGAGAGTCGAATGTGCTTGAAGTTTATATTGCGATGCTGCGCCAGAAAATGGAGGAGGGCGGCGGCAAGCGCATGATTCAAACCGTTCGTGGTACAGGCTATGTGCTGCGGGGAGAGGGCTGATCAGCGATGACCATACGGCTGCGTTTAACTTTGTGGTATTCAGCTTTGCTCGCGATGACGCTGCTGATATTTGGTTTTGCCATCTATATATTTGTTAATTTTAATACTTATGGGCAGATGAAAGATCAGCTGAAGGGCGAAGCGGACAGCTACAATGTATTTGTGCGGGAAACGGAATCCAATGAGCTCAACCTATTGATTGCCCCTTCACAAGGGCGGTTTTATGAGCGTTCCTTTTATTTGCAAATTGTCAGATATAAAGAGGGCATTATTAATGCGAGCAAGGAGCTGCTCAGCTCAGGCATAAAATATCCGATTCCTGACGTGAAGGATAATGTGCAGGCAGGCTTCATAAAGGCTAACATTAAGGTAAATGATGCGAATGTAACGTTTTTAATTTATCAACGTCCCATTTACAGTGATGATTCCCAGACGGACCTGGTTGGTCTTATACAGGTTGGTGCCATCGTTACTAGCGAGGAAAGTTATTTGAAGGCTTTAAAGACGATTTTGTTTACCGCATCGGTTATCGCTGTCTTGATAGCCTTTACAGTTGGCTTGCTGCTGGCTCGACAGGTGCTTTGGCCAATTGAACGCGTCATTAAATCAACTGAGAAAATTCAAAGCGGTTCTGATCTTAGTGTGCGTATTCCAATGAGTGGCCCTAATGACGAAGTCGGACGGCTTGTCTATAATCTCAACGTCATGCTGGCCCGTTTGGAGACGGCCTACAATGAGCTTGATGAATCCTACAAAGCGCAGCGCAGATTCGTCTCGGATGCGTCGCATGAGCTGCGGACGCCGCTGACGACGATTCGAGGCAATATTGAGCTGCTTCAGCGAATGTGGGAAAAAACGAAGGACCCGAATGCATTGGATGGCATCGTGCTGGCGCTTGATAACCAGCGCTTCGGCCTTACGGTTGAGGCCATGCAGGATATTGCAGCGGAATCCCGCCGTATGTCGACGCTTGTTAATGATTTGCTGGCGCTTGCCCGTGCGGATGCCGGCTATGAAATGGAGAAGACGGTTGTATCGATGCAGCCGCTTGTCGAGGAGGTTGCACGTCGTGCCCAGCTGCTCCCGCGTACTGCTGAGTGGCGCGTAGGCGACCTGTCTCCGCTCAGCGGTATTGAGGTCAGAGGCAATCAGGATTATTTGCAGCAGCTGCTGTTTATTTTTATTGAGAATGCTTTCAAATATACGGTAGAAGGCCATATTGAGCTTAGCGTGCGCAGCAAGGACAATCAAGTCGGGATTACGGTCAGCGATACGGGCATGGGGATGGACCCTGAGGAAGTGCCGCATATATTCGACCGTTTCTATCGCGTGGACGAATCACGCGGCAAAACGGTTGGAACGGGGCTTGGATTATCCATTGCAAAATGGATTATTGATGAGCATCGCGGCTCCATTGAAGTGCTGACGCGCACAGGTGAAGGGTCGGAGTTTACGATCTGGCTGCCCATAGTCTTTTCTGAGACGACAGATTCGTCTATAATAGAAGGAACGGATCGAACTTTGGGCTAATGCCCACAGTTCAGAAAGCAGGTGCACCAACATGCAAATTGTTAAAATTTCACCGCGGGGCTATTGCTACGGCGTCGTTGACGCTATGGTACTCGCACTGCAAACGGCTAGAAACCTTGAGCTGCCGCGGCCAATATATATTTTGGGAATGATTGTGCACAATGCGCATGTGACGGAAGCGTTCGAGCAGGAAGGCGTTATTACGCTGGATGGGGAGAACCGTCTGGAAATTTTGGAGCAGGTTGAAAAGGGAACGGTCATATTCACCGCACACGGCGTTTCCCCAGAAGTTCGCAGGCGGGCCAAGGACAAGGGATTGACGGTTGTGGATGCAACCTGCCCTGACGTAACGCGGACGCATGATCTGATTCGCGAGAAGATGGCCGAGGACTACCACATTATTTATATTGGCAAAAAAAATCACCCGGAGCCAGAGGGTGCCATTGGCGTAGCCCCAGACCGGGTACATCTTATCGAACGTGTTGAGGATATCGATTTGCTGGAAGTGCCGGAAGGCAATATCGTCATTACGAATCAGACAACGATGTCGCAATGGGATATTCGCCATATTATCAGCAAGCTGATTGAAAAGTTTCCAACGGCGGAAGTCCACAATGAAATTTGCCTGGCAACGCAGGTTCGCCAGGAGGCCGTAGCAGGACAGGCAGGGGAAGCCCAGCTATGTCTCGTCGTGGGTGATCCGCGCAGCAACAACTCCAACCGCCTGGCACAGGTGTCGGAGGAAATTGCAGGCGTTACCGCTTATCGTGTGGCGGATGTGTCGGAAATTAAACGGGAATGGCTCATTGGCATTGAGCGTGTAGCCGTTACTTCGGGCGCTTCGACCCCTACGCCGCTTACGAAGGAAGTTATTACGTATTTGGAGCAATACAATGACGACGACCCTGCAACATGGGAAATCGTACGTACTGTCAATATGGAGAAGCTGCTTCCCAATGCCCGCAAAAAGTCAGTTGTTGCGCGCCCGGAAGTGCCAGAGACGCCGTAAGGCGTCTTTTTTCTGCCTTTTACCCTTGACGGGAAGCGCCGCTTCTTATATAATCACTTTAACAAGTAAAAGCATAAAAGCCGCAAAGCATAGAAGCGTCGAAGCGAACAAGCGTTTAAGTGAAAAAGGAGAGATTAAAATGATCGTTATTACTAACCCACATATTGAAGAAGCAAGAATTGCTGAAATTGTTACCCATATTGAAGCAGCAGGTGTTCAAGCCCATGTATCAAGAGGAACAGATCGGACCGTAATTGGTATTATAGGGAGCGCGACACCTACACTAGCCGAGCATCTTCGCCAGCTCAAGGGCGTTGAAAATGTGATTAAAATTTCCAAATCCTACAAGCTTGCAAGTCGTGATTTTCACCCAGATGATACCATTATTGACATTAAAGGCGTTAAAATTGGTGGAAATCATTTAGTTATTATGGGCGGACCATGCGCAGTTGAAACACCAGAGCAAATCGATGAAATTGCTCGACTGGTTAAAGCGGCAGGCGGGCAGGTGCTTCGCGGTGGAGCCTTTAAGCCTCGCACAGGCCCATACAGCTTCCAAGGCGTGGGTGTTGAAGGCTTAGTCATGATGGCAGAAGCGGGACGCAAGCATGGCTTGCTAACGATTACCGAAGTGATGACGCCGGAATACGTAGATGTATGCGCCGAATATGCGGATATTCTCCAAGTCGGCACGCGCAATATGCAAAATTTCGACCTGCTCCGCAAGCTGGGAACGATTCAAACCCCTGTATTGCTGAAAAGGGGCTTCAGCTCAACGTACGACGAATTCCTCAATGCAGCGGAATATATTCTTGCCGGAGGCAATCCGAACGTTATGCTGTGTGAGCGCGGAATCCGAACATTCGAGACCTACACAAGAAATACACTTGACTTGTCAGCTATTCCAGTATTGCAAAGCCTCAGCCATTTGCCAGTGATCTCTGACCCGAGTCATGGCACGGGCCGCCGCGAGCTTGTAGAGCCAATGTCGAAGGCATCCGTAGCTGCTGGAGCGAATGGGCTGATCGTCGAAATGCATACAGATCCAGATAATTCGATGACTGGGGATGGGGTACAATCGCTGTTTCCTGACCAGTTCGCTAATTTATTAAAGGATTTAGAAAAGCTCGCACCAATTGTTGGAAAAGAATTTAACACGGAGAAGGCGCCAGCAGAAGCTTTCAAAGAGTGGAAAATATAATCGACCTATAAAGCCGTTAATTCCTATGAAAATAAAGGGATTACGGCTTTTCCTTTTGCCGTGTAGGAGGAATTGTGAACAAATGTGTAAACCTGTAAGTATAGCTAACATGCGAATAAAAAATACCTCACATAACTATTGACGATGATAATATCGTAGTTTTATAATAACGTCATGGTTTGGAACGATAGGAGAACGTTACCCGTTCAATACTAAGCAAATGTTCGGAAATGGAGGAAATATCTGATGTCAGTTCAAAATGTTTTGGACACAATTAAAGAAAACAACATTCAGTTTGTAGATTTCCGGTTCGTGGATCTTTTTGGTCATGCGCACCACATTACCCTTCCTTCGACAGAAGTTGACGCCGATACTTTCGTAAATGGTGTAGCTTTTGACGGTTCCTCGATCCCGGGTTTCCGTGGAATCGAAGAGTCGGATATGGTTATGATGCCAGATCCTGAATCGGTATTTATCGATCCTTTCACTGATCACCCAACTCTAAATGTAATGTCTAACATTCATACGCCTGATGGCGAACGCTACGAGCGCGATCCGCGCAGCATCGCTCAAAAAGCGGAAGAGTTTCTGCAAAAATCCGGTGTAGGCACGACAGCATTTTTCGCTCCTGAATCCGAATTTTTCATCTTCGACGATGTTCGCTACGAAAGCTCGATGAACACTTCCTTCTATTCGGTTGATTCCGAAGAAGCTGGCTGGAACACTGGCCGCAAAGAAGAAGGCGGAAACCTTGGCTTTAAAGTTCCAGTTAAAGGCGGTTACGTTCCAGTAGCTCCGGTTGACTCCCAACAAGACATCCGCAGCGAAATGGTTCGCCTGATGCAAGAAGCTGGTCTTCGCGTTGAGCGTCATCACCACGAAGTAGCAACTGCTGGTCAAGCAGAAATCAACTTCCGTTTTGATACGTTGACTAAAACAGCTGACAATCTATTGCTTTACAAATATATTGTTCACAACACAGCTCGCCAATATGGAAAAGTTGCAACTTTCATGCCTAAACCGCTGTTTGGCGATAACGGTAGCGGTATGCACGTTCACTCCTCCATCTTTGATGGCGACACGCCTTTGTTCTTTGAAAAAGGTGCTTACGGCAACCTGAGCCCGCTGGCTATGCACTACATCGGCGGAATTTTGCACCATGCTCCAGCTTTGATCGCGCTCACTAACCCGAGCACTAACTCGTTCAAACGTCTGGTTCCTGGCTACGAAGCTCCAGTTAATCTGGTGTTCTCCAAAGGTAACCGTTCGGCTGCGATCCGTATTCCAATCGCTTCCGTTACACCTAAAGGCTGTCGTATCGAGTTCCGTACGCCTGACTCCACAGCTAACCCTTACCTTGCGTTTGCAGCAATGCTGCTTGCAGGTCTTGATGGTATTAAGCGCAAGCTTGATCCAATTGCTTTGGGCTATGGTCCTTTCGACAAAAACATTTACGAATTGCCAGAAGAAGAGAAGAAAGACATCCGCAGCGTACCTGGTACGCTTGACGAAGCGCTGAGCGCTTTGGAAGCAGATTCCGAATTCTTGACTGAAGGCGGCGTATTCTCCGAAGACTTTATCGCTAACTACGTTGCATTCAAACGCAACGAAGCGAAAACTGTTTCAATCCGTGTTCATCCGCACGAGTACAGCCTGTACTTCGATTGCTAGAATGAACGTTGAAGGAGCCTCCTATGGGGGCTCTTTTTTTTCTACCTAGTCACTGGAGTGAAAAGCATCCTTTAAAAGAAGCATTGGCAAGCCGATAGCGGAAACCGATGATCTTTTGTATACATATTTGTTGAAAAACCGAATATTAACAAGAAATCAATAATAAAGTGTTCGACTTTTGTCACGAAAAGACGGGATACTACTTGATGCGGGCCTCTAAAATTGCTATTATAGCGGTATCATGTTAATAACTAAAGGTGGTTATCCGAAGATGAAGAGAGCATTCAATTTTAATGCAGGACCAGCCGCTTTACCGCTTGAAGTACTTGAGCAGGCTCAGCAGCAATTCGTAGAGTATCAAGGCGCGGGCATGTCCATTATGGAAATGTCGCACCGTAGCGAGCTGTATGAGCAAGTTAACAATGAGACGCAGGCTCTTTTTCGCGAAATTTACGGCATTCCTGACAATTATCATGTTCTGCTGCTGCAAGGCGGCGCAAGCACGCAATTTGCAACCATTCCAATGAATTTTCTCACCCCAGGCAAAGTTGGCGCTTATGTGATGACTGGCGCATGGGCAGAGAAAGCAATCAAGGAAGCGAAGCTTGTCGGCGAGACAGCGATAGCTGCTACTTCAGAGGCTCACAAGTTCAACCGCATTCCGGCACTTTCCGACATTCAGCTGCCTGATCAAGCCGCTTATTTGCACATTACGACAAATGAGACGATTGGCGGTACGCAATTTGCTGAATTCCCGCAAACCGGCAATGTACCGCTAATTGCGGACATGTCGAGTGATATTTTGAGCCGTCCGGTCGATGTCAGTCAGTTCGGGCTGATTTATGCAGGAGCTCAGAAAAACCTTGGTCCTTCGGGCGTGACGGTTGTCATCGTTCGTGATGATCTCGTCAAAGAAAGCCCTAAGACGATTCCAGCTATTTTCCGCTATGATACCCATGTGAAAGCAGGCTCGCTGTACAACACGCCGCCTTCCTTCTCGGTTTATATGGTCAATCTGGTGCTGAAATGGATTAAAGCAAGAGGCGGAGTTGCCCAAATCAATCAATATAATCGCGACAAAACAAACCTCATTTACAATACGATTGATCAAAGTGGCGGCTTCTATTATGGCTTTGCAGCTCCGGAAAGCCGTTCGCTCATGAACATTACATTCCGTCTGCAGGATGCAGAGCTTGAGAAGAAGTTTATTAAGCAATCGGAAGCGGAAGGTTTTGTTGGCTTGAAAGGACACCGTGATGTTGGCGGGCTTCGCGCTTCGACTTACAATGCGGTTCCACTGGAAAGCTGCAAGGCGCTGGCTGAATTTATGGCTGAATTCCAAAAAAACAACGGTTAATCGCAGCTCCCAGTGCTAAAATGATAGAAAAACCGCCCGCCCCTTTCACAGATGAAAGGAACGGGCGGTTCTTTCGTGTAATTAGGCAAGGGTTTGCTCCAAAGCGCTTGGGCCATGCAGCTTGTAGCCTACGTTGCGAACGGTCATGATATATTCGGGGGTTCGGGCATTTTTTTCGATTTTATCACGGAGATGGCTAATATGGACGTCTACGATACGGGTATCGCCGAGGAAGTGATAGTCCCATACGCCATGAAGCAGCTGCTGGCGGCTCAGCACCTTGCCTTTATGCTTGCAGAGGAAGACGAGCAGCTCGAATTCCTTCGGCGTCAGCTCGATCAGCTTGCCGTCAATCAGCACTTCCCGCTCATCTGGGCGAACCGACATGCGGCCAATGTCAATGGCACTTGATGGTACGGCTCCAGGCAGCGATTGCAGTCTGCGGAAAATCGCTTGAATGCGCGAAATCAGCTCCTGCGGGCTGAAGGGCTTGGTCATATAATCGTCAGCGCCATTATCGAGGCCGGCAATTTTATCGGTAACATCCTGCAGGGCGGTCAGCATGACGATGGGAACGGCGTTGTTTTGCTTGCGCAGCTCGCGGCATACTTGAATGCCATCCATTTTCGGCAGCATTAAATCGAGAACGATGAGATCTGGTCGAAAGGGGCGCAGCATATCAAACACGGCTTCTCCGTCATCTACGCATCTGACGTCGTATCCGGCTAGCTTCAGGTTGAATTCAATCAGCATGGAGATGGAGGGCTCGTCATCGACGACGAGAATTTTCTTTTTCAACATGTTGTCTTATTAAGCCTCCCTTATCCTAAACATGTCTTTGCTCATAACTACATTATGAAGATAGACGTTCAAGTGGGGATTAAGAGTACGTTAACGGGATGTAAAATTTCATTCCTATTTCAAATAAAATAGTAATTCATGTATAATAGGCAAGGGACAAGGGGTGACAACAAGAAGATGGCATTTCATATTGTGTTAGTAGAACCGGAAATACCCGCTAACACGGGCAATATTGCGCGGACATGTGCGGCAACAGGTGCGCATCTGCATCTGGTGCGTCCGCTGGGCTTTCAAACGGATGACAAGACGCTGAAGCGGGCGGGCCTGGATTATTGGCATGCGGTTCATGTCGAGTACCATGATTCCTTTCAGGAGCTGCAGGAGCAGTATGCTGATGGGCGGTATTTCTATGCCAGTACGCGAGCGGTCAAAGCCTATAATGAGTTTCAGTACCAGGATGGGGATTTTTTCGTATTCGGCAAGGAAACGAAAGGTCTGCCCCAAGAGCTGATTGAGGCGAATTTAAGTACATGCATTCGGATGCCGATGACGGATAAGGTCAGATCGCTTAATTTATCCAATTCGGCGGCGATCGTCGTGTACGAAGCGCTTAGACAGAACGATTTTCCCGGACTGTCTTAAAATAGAGGCGGCTTGCGAATCATTTTAGTTCTTGCAGATTCAAAGTTTGTTGGCAAGGTGAAGAATTTACTTAAGGATTTTTTTAACGGATTACTTAAAGAGAGAAGCAACAATGGGGAAACAGAGGCAGAGCGTTAAGGCAATGAACTGTCGGTGTTTCACGGAAATGGCTTGCAAACTAGACACAGGAGAGGTGAACAACGATGAAACCAGCAGGTGTAGTAAGAAAAGTAGATCAACTCGGACGTATCGTTCTTCCAAAATCGTTGCGTAAACGTTACCAGATGAATGAGGGAGATCCGGTTGAAATTTTAGTGCAGGGCGACCATATTATTTTGGAGCGTTACCGTCCGAAATGTGTGTTCTGCGGATCAATGGAAGAAGTACGCGAGTTTAAAGAACGTTTTTTATGCGGCGTTTGTGTGGCTGAAATGAGCCAGCTCGCCCGCTAACCTCATACATGCTTAATAGGTAGTAAATAGGTAAGAACCAAAAGAAGCTTCCCCATGGAGCAGCTCAGGCTGCGTTCCTTCGGAGAAGCTTCTTTTGGTGTAAGCTGATGGTTCGGCTTACAGGCCTTTGGTTTTGTCATCGTTGTAAGAAGACGTGAACATAGCCGTCAGAAACAAGACGAATACAGTCATTACAATAATGAATGTGATGGACATTAATGGCACCTCCAAAATCCTCATGCAACTGTTTTCATTATACCCAACCTGCCCGAAAAAGAAAACTTTAAATATGGGCTGTACCTTGATAACATAGAGCTATAAGCGTTAAAGCTTGCATCTTAGGAGGAGTCGAACCATGGATTACCGTTTTTCATCACGAGTGACCGCTCTCAAATCATCGGTCGTAAGAGATATACTTAAGCTGACGCAGGGCAAGGATATGATTTCATTCGCTGGCGGGCTGCCGGCCGAGGAGCTGTTCCCCGTGCAGGCCATTCGCGAAGCGGCCGATCGGGTGTTTACGAAGGGCGCAAGTGCTATGCAATACGGTTTGACCGAGGGCTTCTTGCCGCTGCGTGAGCAGCTGTGCGAGCGTATGGGTCACAAGGGCATGAATGTTCGCCCTGACGAAATGCTGCTAACGACAGGCTCCCAGCAGGCGATCAGCCTCATTATTGAAGTGCTGACCGAGCCTGGCGATACGATATTGGTAGAAAGGCCGACTTATCTCGCTTGCTTGCAGGTATTTGAGATGAATGGCTTAAATGTCATTGCAGCGGAAAGCGATGAGCATGGCATTGTGGCCGAGGATGCGGAGCGGCTTATTCGCGAGCATCGTCCAAAGCTTGTGTACGCCGTGCCTACCTTCGGCAATCCGACGGGACGTGTCTGGAGCACAGAGCGCAGACAACAGCTGCTCGCGCTTTGCAGCTCTTATGGTGTGCCGATATTGGAAGATGATCCATACGGAGAAATAAAATATGATGTAAATGCGGTTTATCCGACATTGTTTGCGCTTGATCAGCAAGCTGGCGGTTCGGGCTCGGTTATTTATACGAGCACGTTCTCTAAGACGGTTGCGCCAGGGCTGCGCACAGGTTGGGCAATGGGACCAGCGGAGGTTATTGCGATGATGGCTAAAGCGAAGCAGGCGGCCGATTTGCATTCCAGTGCGATAGATCAGCAAATTGTCAGCGAGCTGCTGGATAGCTTCCCGCTGGATGAGCATATTAAAGTTATCTCTGCTTCCTACGGTGAGCGGATGCGCGAAATGCAAGGGCTGCTGGCACAGCAGCATATTGAAGGCTTGCGCTGGATTGAGCCGAAGGGCGGCATGTTCTTATGGCTGGAGCTGCCAGAAGGTCTTGATGCAGAGGCGCTGCTTAGGGCCTCCGTGCAGAAGGGCGTTGCTTTCGTACCCGGAAGCTCCTTCTACGCTTATGACCCGCAGCGCAATACGGCGCGGCTCAACTTTACTTATAACATTGGAGCCAAAACGGCGCTCGGCGTAGAGCGCTTCGCTGAAGCGGTCCGCGAGTTTACGGCCCGCTCCTAACCTGATTGCTTGGCAAAGCGGCGACCCAATCGGCGATGACTTCAGCGTATTCGATCAAGGCGGCTGCTCCAGCGGGTAGCAGCCGGTATTTTCCGCGCTGCTCGCGCTCGAACCAGCCGTAGTGATTGTCGCGCAGCACAGCGCCGCTGCGCGGGAAGCTCGTCAGTGCAGCAACCTGGCTAGGCGATTGCGCCTCCCCCAGCTGCTGGAGCGCGTAGGCGCAGCGCAGCGCCTTCTCGCGATAGGCGGTCACCAGCTTGCGGCCGGTACTGCCGCCTACATTATAATCGCCGCTGCGCTCGCGAAATTCAAGAAGCAGCCTAGCCTGCTTCTTGCGGCGGGTTCCGCGCTGCGGCGCCTCGCCAGGCTCGCACAGCACATCAATGACAGGCGCCTTCGTCTTGAAGAAGGTGACGGTCATCAGGCCAATGCCGAGCATGCGGCACAGCTCGGTAATTTCACCGAAGCGCTGGTTGTGTGCGCCGCTTTTTTTACGATTGCGCTCGACTGCGAGCACAACTTGATCATTTATACGAAGGCGTTCAATCCCCTGCAGCAGCAGGGCGAGATTGAACGTCTTTTTCATTTCAACGATAATGGTTTCTTCGGTATCGGCGTGCCTCGCAACGAGATCGCAGTGCAGCACCTCGCTTTTGACGACGAAGCCGCGCGCCTCATAATAAGCTTTTATCGGCTTGTAAAGCTCCTCTTCCTTACCCACTGCCACGTGCATTCCCCCGCTTTCTTCTAACTATTATAACAAAAGGATAGGGAGCGCGGGCAGATCGAATGGATTTGTCCAAGCGTAAACGGCTGAAGCTGTCCTCTGGCGGCAAAGCAACCGTTTCGCGATGAAATATAAGCCTATTTATAAGGGAAAAACTTATAAATTCTTATATTTCAAGGTGAAACGGCCGAAAGCCGTCCTCTGGCGGCGCGGCGCGTTTCAGTCCGAGAAATATAAGCCCATTTATAAGGGTAAAACTTATAAATGCTTATATTTCAAGCAAACCCGCGCTGCAAGCGTATTTGTCGCAATATGCATGATTACCGCCTAAAATAGTGGTCAATTTCCACGCGGAATACGCATAGACATGTAATACTTCAATAAAGTTTGTTCCACTCGCAAAGGTTCTTACAAGCAAATGCCGAGCGAAGAGAAAAAATTGCGTATTGCGGAAGCGATGGGAGGAGGCACGGCATGGACATTTTCAAGCGAATATCGGAGTACCAAGCAGAGAGTGAGAAGCTGGCCTGGATTGGATCTTTCAAGGAGTATATCGAACTGCTGAGACAGGATCCATCCCCGGCCATGACGGCGCACGCGCGTGTCTATGAAATGATTGAATCCTATGGAGTCGAGGAGAGGGATGGGAAGAAGCGGTACAAATTTTTCGAGCAAGAAATTTATGGGCTGGACCGCTCTGTTGAAAAGCTTGTGGAGGAATATTTCCACTCCTCGGCGCGAAGGCTTGATGTGCGCAAACGGATTTTGCTCCTCATGGGCCCTGTCAGCGGAGGAAAATCGACGCTGGTTACGATGCTCAAAAAGGGGCTTGAGAAATATTCCAGAACGAAACGCGGCGCCGTCTATGCGATTAAAGGCTGCCCGATGCATGAAGAGCCGTTGCATCTCATTCCGCATGAGCTGAGAGGCGAGATTGAGCAGGAGATTGGAGTTAGGATCGAAGGCAATCTATGCCCTTCCTGCCAGATGAGGCTGCAAACCGAATATGGCGGCGATATTCAAAATGTTCAAGTGGAGCGCGTATTCATCTCTGAGGATAACCGTGTTGGTATCGGAACCTTTAGTCCGTCTGATCCAAAATCGCAGGACATTGCCGATCTCACCGGCAGCATTGATTTTTCCACGATTACGGAATTTGGCTCGGAATCCGATCCGCGGGCTTATCGTTTTGACGGCGAGCTGAACAAGGCGAACCGGGGACTTATGGAGTTTCAGGAGATGCTGAAATGCGATGAAAAGTTTTTGTGGAACCTGCTGTCCTTGACGCAGGAGGGCAATTTTAAAGCGGGACGGTTTGCGCTCATTTCCGCTGATGAATTAATTATTGCCCACACGAACGAGACGGAATACAAATCCTTCATTAGCAATAAGAAAAATGAAGCGCTCCAGTCGCGGATGATCGTCATGCCGATTCCGTATAACCTGAAGGTATCCGAGGAAGAAAAAATTTATACGAAGCTCATCGGCCAGAGCGACATGAAGCATATTCATATTGCTCCGCATGCACTGCGCGCTGCTGCTATTTTCTCCATACTTACCCGTCTGAAGGAGACGAAGAAGCAGGGCATGGATTTGGTGAAGAAGATGCGGATGTACGACGGCGAGGAAATCGAAGGCTTCAAGGATGCCGATCTTAAGGAAATGCAGACCGAATATAACGAGGAAGGCATGTCTGGCATCGATCCTCGTTATGTCATCAACCGGATTTCGAGCGCGCTGATCAAGCAGGATATGCAGTGCATTAATGCGCTAGATGTGCTGCGCGGCTTGAAGGATGGCCTCGACCAGCATCCATCCATCACGAAGGAGGAGCGGGAGCGTTATTTGAACTTTATTTCGGTTGCCCGCAAGGAATACGATGGCCTGGCCAAAAAAGAAATTCAGAAGGCCTTCGTTTATTCCTATGAGGAGTCGGCGCGAACGCTGTTTGAAAACTACCTCGACAACATCGAGGCTTATTGCAACTGGGCTAAAATCAAAGACCCGCTCACCGGCGAGGAGCTTGATCCGGATGAGCGCCTGATGCGTTCTATTGAGGAGCAGATCGGCGTTTCTGAAAATGCGAAAAAAGCGTTCCGCGAAGAAATTTTGATTCGCATCTCTTCTTATTCCCGCAAAGGGAAAAAATTCGATTTTACCAGCCACGAGCGGCTGCGTGAAGCGGTGGAGAAGAAGCTGTTCACCGATCTGAAGGACATCGTGAAAATTACGACCTCCACGAAGACGCCGGATG
Organism: Paenibacillus sp. J31R34; assembly: GCF_059383715.1. Lineage (NCBI taxonomy): Bacteria > Bacillati > Bacillota > Bacilli > Caryophanales > Paenibacillaceae > Paenibacillus > Paenibacillus sp. J31R34. The sequence goes on along the minus strand of NZ_JBXENU010000007.1, from coordinate 197,277 downwards.
AAATCCAGCTCAAGCGGATTAATGAAGTGACGAAGCGGTTAATTGATGAGCACGGCTATTGCCCGGTATGCGCCAATGAGCTGCTGCGTTATGTGGGCAGTCTGCTTAATCGCTAACGAACCCAATAGGAGTGTATCAGGAAGTTCGGTGGAGCAGCTGCCCACCGAACTTCTTGGCGTTGCCTAGATGAGGAATCGTTGTGAATGAGCTATAATAGGTTGATAGGACTGGAAAAATGGGACTATAGATTCAGCTTTTTATTCGATTTTTGTAGAGATCTAGACAAATTCTCTTGAATTATTAAAGAAATGTCTACCTATATGAAGCTGAATGCCGATATACTTAATATAGCAGTTGTTATTTATTTAGAGACAGGGGGTTTTTCAATGATTAATGTCACAGTAGAACGTAAGCGACAGCTAGATTATACAGGAATCAAGGAACAGGATTTACAGCTACTTTCCGAGTGCAAGCCTATTTTTAAGCAGGTAGTCAATGAGGTTGTTGATCGCTTTTACGATAATGTGGGACTCTATCCCGAAATGGTAGCTTTAATGAAAAAATTCAGCAATGTGGATCGTTTGAAAGGAACACAGCGTGAATACTGGCTGTCCCTTGCAGACGGTGTAATTGATGAAGCGTTTATTGAAAACCGAATTAAAATCGGGCTCGTGCATTCTCGAATCGGCCTGACAACCGACTGGTATCTAGGTACATATATGACTTACTTGAACATTGCAACGGATGTATTTGAACGTGTGCTACCAGATGGATGGAAGCCGGTTATTCACTCGCTGTCCAAGATGTTTAATCTGGACTCGCAATTCGTGCTTGAAGCCTATAACCGCGCAGAGCAGACGAAGGTGCAGGAGCTTGCGGATGAGCGTGCAATTATGCTAACAACGGTAACGGAAGCGGTGCAGCAGCTCGCAGGCCTCATGGTCGAGCTGGAAGAGGGCGCCCAGTCGATTGCTGCAACAGCGCTGTCTACTTCGGATTCACAAGAGAAAGCGCATTCTTTGCTTGGCGAGCTGCAGGGCGAGCTTGACGGGATTACGGAGATGGGGACGATGATTCGGGAAATAGCCGATCAGACGCATTTGCTGGGGCTAAATGCCGCCATTGAAGCGGCAAGAGCCGGGGATCATGGCCGAGGCTTCGAGGTTGTTGCCAATGAGGTGCGCAAGCTGGCCGCGTCGTCACGCGGAGCCCAGGAAACGATTCAAAACAAGCTTAGTGAAATTGAGAAAAAGGTGAATTCGGTCCGCAAGGAGTCCGATCAGACGTCAGCAGAAGCGCGTAATCAAGCGGCAAAATCGCAGGAGCTTGCTGCTTTTGTGAAAATGGTCGATGACGTCGCCAAAGATTTGAGCAAGCTTAATGCAGCATCCGAATAGACTACATTTTGTAGAAGATAACCTTATAAAAAAGCCGAAATCCTCAAGCACGAGGTTTTCGGTTTTTTTATATGACATATAAGTTGACATGAATATTCGGTTTTAGTATGATTGAGCTACAGAAATGGACGGTTTTATGAAATTTAACGTCATAAAAACTAACATTAATATGCCGTTGGATCAAAAACGATCATTATTGTTACAGGATTTAGATGTAAGGTTGAGCCATCTTGGAGGAGGCGGTTGGCATGTCGACGGCCAGACAGTCGCAGTCGCATTATTATGATTCACAATCATTTTATGACGAAATGTTTGAAAAGGATTTTTCGGTTCGTCCCCACTATGAAAGTGTTCATCGCTTGTTCGGGAAAATTAAACCTTCGGAGCTGAACATTCGTCAGCATGCCCTTAATCAGCGAATGATGGAGGAAGGCATTACCTTCACGCTGTACAGCAGCAATCAAAATGAGCCTCTGGAGCGGACGATTCCGTTCGACTATATTCCCCGTGTCATTCCCCGGCATGAGTGGGACAATATTGACCGCGGCGTGCGTCAGCGCATTCGCGCGCTTAACGCCTTCACCCATGACATCTACCATCAGCAGCACATTGTAAAAGATGGCGTTATCCCCCGCAAAATGATCGTGTCCAATACTTATTTCCGCCCGGAAATGGTTGGGCTGGATGTGCCGTCAGGCGTGTACATTACAGCCTCGGGAATCGATTTGATCCGAGATGAGAAGGGACGTTACTTCGTGCTGGAGGACAATTTGCGTTCTCCTTCCGGCTTCTCTTACTTGTTCAAAGGCAGAACGCTGATGAGCGAGCTGTTTCACGACCTGTATTTGTCCTCTTCTGTCCAGAGCATCGAGCGCAGCCTCAACTGCTTCCTCAGCTCGCTTCGCGCGCTTGCCCCGAGCGGCAAGCGCGATCCGCTTATTGTGCTGCTTACGCCGGGCTCCTACAACTCGGCCTATTATGAGCATACTTTCCTCGCTCAGCAGCTTGGCATTCATCTTGTGGAGGGTCGTGATCTCGTTTATAAGGATCACAACATTTATTTGCGGGATTTGCGCGGACTTCGCAAGGTGGATGTTATTTATCGGCGGATCGATGATGAGTTTATAGATCCGCTTGCTTTTCAACCGGATTCGCTGCTAGGCGTTCCTGGGCTGATGAATGCGTATCGTGCAGGCAATGTGGCGATTGCCAACGCTCCAGGCACCGGGGTTGCCGACGATAAGGCTGTGTATGCGTATGTGCCGGATATGATTCGCTATTATTTGGGCGAAGAGCCGATTTTGCATAATGTGCCAACCTATATTTTGTCGCGCAAGGAAGAGCGGGAATATGTGCTGGATCATCTCTCGGAGCTGGTCGTCAAGGAAACCTCGCTTTCCGGCGGCTATGGCATGCTAATTGGCCCAAGCGCGACAGCAGCTGAAATCAAAGCATTTGCTGAAGCGATTAAGCTCGATCCAGAGCGGTATATCGCCCAGACGACGATGAAGCTTTCGCGAGCGCCGGTAATGATGGATGGCGTCATGGCACCGCGCCATATTGATTTAAGAGCTTTTGCGCTAATGGGCGAGGAAACGCATGTCATACCTGGCGGGCTGACACGTGTCGCAATGACGGAAGGCTCGCTCGTCGTCAATTCATCGCAAGGCGGCGGGGTTAAGGATACATGGGTACTCAGCCGCTAAGCCTGAATACTTCGAAACCTCGAAGCGGTAATGCTGCTAAGCCGGTGAGCCGGCAGGGAACAATGAGGCGGGAAGCCCAATAATCGGAGGGATGGCTATGCTTAATCGGAATGCTGAGGCATTATTTTGGATTGGACGCTACATGGAACGGGCGGAAAACCATGCGCGTTTAATCGATGTCCACTATCATTTGCAGGCAGAGGATGGTGCAGATTCGGAGGCGGTGGTTCAAGGGCAGGGAGCTGCTGCTCCGACCTGCAAATGGTCGCGCATCGTGGATGCGCTGGGCAGCAAGGAGTCCTATGTCCAGCAATACGGCAGCTACAGCGAGCAGGATGTGCTGCGGTATATGACACTTGACCGCGACAATTCGAATTCACTTGTGTCCTGCGTCAGCCATGCCCGGGGCAATCTGCGTACGCTGCGTGAGAAGGTGCCGAGCGAGATGTGGGATGCGGTCAACGGCTTTTATTTGTGGCTGCGGGAGAAGCAGCCAGAGGATTTAATTTCGGAATCGCCGCATTTATTTTTCGGCAAAATCAAGGAATGGACGGCGTTGTTCCAAGGCATCAGCCAGTCTGTCATGCCACGTGAAAATGAGTGGCATTTTATCGAATGCGGCCGCTATCTGGAGCGGGCTGAAAACACGCTGCGCATTATTAAAGCAGCTTATAATACGGTCATGGCGAGCGGAGAGAGCTGGAGCAATGCGACAGGCGCATATTCATACTTGCAGGCCATGCTGCGATCGCTGAGCGGCTATCAGGTGTTCCGGCGTTATTATGCCGATGGCATGTCGGTGGAATCGATAGTCGATTTTGTCATCTTGAATGAAGTGTTCCCGAGGTCGGTGCATTTTGCGCTGCATACGCTGGATGAGCATATGCGGGATATACGTTTTCAGGATATGCAGCTGCGCTCGGCGCATGACAAGGTTATTCGCCAGGTAAGCAAGGTGAAGGCGGATCTGGCCTGCCTGGATCGGGAAGATGTTGCGCTGGACCGTGACGGGGCAATCGTCGGCCATTTGCTGGATGCTTGCCAGACGCTGGGCGGCACCTTCGCCAAAACCTTTTTTCGCATGGGGGAGGCCAGTGCATGAAGCTGAATATTTCGCATGTGACGCAATACGATTATGGCACGCCGGTTACGGACAGTGTCAATGAAATTCGGCTGACGCCGAGCACGGATGAACGCCAGTCCTGCTATCAGCAGTCCATTGCGATTGAGCCGAATGCGCCGCTGTTCAGCTATGAGGATTTTTTCGGCAATCGGGTGCATTCATTTTCGGTGAACGGCTCGCACCGCAAGCTGACGATTCGCTCGCAAATGACCGTTGTGACGAAGGAGGCACTTACACCGGAGCAGCAGGCCGCAGCTCTGAACGGCGGCGGAGCAGCCGAAGTCGCTTGGGAGTGGCTGCAGTCAGAGGATGCGGGCAATCGTTTCGTGGAGTTTCTGCTGCCTACCGCCTATACAGCGCTGAGTCCGGAAGTCGAGATGTATGCAGTGGGCGTAGAGGATCGGAAAAATAATGGGCTGAGCGTATATGGCTGGCTGCTGGCGCTCTCCCAAAAAATTCACGCCGAGTTCGTCTATGATCCAGATGCTACTACTGTGGAGACGAAGGCGAGCGACATGTTTGAACGCAGGAGGGGCGTATGCCAGGATTTTGCCCATCTGATGATTGCCTGCTCCCGCTCTCAGCAGGTTCCCGCCCGCTATGTGAGCGGCTATCATTTCGTTGGCGATTTGCAAGGCGGAACAGCAGATTTCGAGCAGGCATCCCATGCATGGGTGGAAGCATATGTACCGTCGCTCGGCTGGTGCAGCTTCGATCCGACGAATGAAGCTCCTGTTGGCGAGCGTTACGTAAAGCTGGGCCATGGACGCGATTATAAAGATATCGTTCCGGTAAAAGGCGTTTATCGCGGAAGCGGGCAGCAGATGCTTAAGGTGACGGTGGATGTGCGCAATGTAGAGGAATGAAGCGGGGAAATTTGAGAAAAGCCCTATGGGCGCATGGCTGTTGCTGCTTAAGCTTTGATGCAGCTGCATATGCGCCTGAAGGGCTTTTTTGTAAATATAGGAAAGTAAATGATTTCGTCATACTTTCTCTATATTTCATCGCGAAACGAAAGCTTTGCCGCCAGAGGACGGCAAAGCCGTTTACGCTTGTATGTTTTTGGAAGGCCTAAATTCGTAGGCTTGGATTATTGGAGAATGGTAAAATCATCAAAGTTCAAGCGGCTGCCGGATGTGCCGGCGACTACGATTTTGAAGCGTACCGCTGCACTTTCATTTACAGTAATCGTCTGTTCGGTTAACGACTGGCTGCTGGAGTAAGTGCTGCCGACATCCGTCCAAGTGGAGCCGCTATTAAGCGACTTCTGAAGCTTCCATGTCGCTCCCGTATCACTGCCAAAGCTCGCATGCTTTATTTTGACGCTGGTCGCGCCGCCTGTCACATTGAAATTCATATAGATGGACCCTGCTGACCTGACTCTCGCGGCCTTAGTTCCGTTTTTCTTATCTGTAGCTAGATCGCCAAGCAGCGCATTATCAAAGGTCCACGAGCCTGAGCCGAGCGTAACCGAACCCACCGTATAGGCTGCTTTCGTGCCTGTCTCGAAGGTTTCGTTTACAGCTCCGGATGTTGGCGGCTGCGACGTTGAGGCATAGCCGTAGGAGCCTTGCTTGAAGGTGGAGCTGTCCCACCATTTGTAACCGGTAGCCGGTGCTGCCCATGGTTCAGCCTGCGGCTGGGTTGACGTTTGCGGCGTTTCTATAGCAAGCAGCGCTGTTGCATTGTCAAGCGTGAGGCCGCTTACTTGATTCAGTGCTGTGTAGCTTTCTTTAACAGCAAGCCAGTCCACAAGCTGCACGAGCAGCGCGCCATTGCTTGCTTCTGTGAAGCCGTCGTAAGTCGTTTTGGTGCCGCCTGTTTCCTCGCGCAAATATTTAGGCGTACTGTCTTCGACAGGAGAAGAGTCGCCGATAACGGCTACTTTGCCGAGGCTGTTTTTTCCAATTGCCACATAAGGGCCTTCAGCAATTCCTCCGCCATTATAGACACCTTGATCGACCGCATTGCCCCAAGCAGCTGAAGTCTGCTGCATGTAGACGATTCCCTTTGCTTTAGTCGGATCTGTAATGGCGATGGTCGATCCGGCATGCATCGTCACCGAAGTAACGCCGCTAGTAATGCCAAAAGATTGTGACGACGGCACGATCGTTCCTGAATTTACATTGCCTAGCGCATTGTAACGGATGCGCATGCCGAAGTTGCTCGACAGCCAGTCGGAGCTGGCTACACCTTGCATAGCGGTTGAACCGGCTTCCGCTGTGCTCATGCCCAGCGCAGGATTTGACCACGCTCCCCGTCTGTAGCCGTTGAATACTTCAGAGGAATCCCATCTGTTTTTATTGCGATCCGCGTTATAGTGGTCTGCGATGAAGAAAATGCTGCCTCCGCCCTGGACATACGAAAGCATAGCCTGCTGCTCGCTCGTCTTGAACGGCACGTTCGCTTCAGGAATAACGAAGACGTCATAGCCGCTTAAGTCTGTTAGCGTAATCGGGCCGCTTTTGCGAAGCTCCTTGACGTAATAGCCTCGGCCTGCAAGAGCTTGTCCAAAATCGGAAAAGCCGCCGTCGATGACCCAATCTGCCGCCCCTGCTGTTTGGGCATGGGCATTGTCGAACAGAATTTTTTTGCCGTTGGCACTTCCTGAGGGCTGTAGGACGGGAGCTGGATCAGATGGCCCTTCCGCTAAGGAAACTGCCGTACCCGCTGACAAAGACATTGCTAAGATAAGTGCTCCTGCCGTCAATCGCTTCAAAAAATTACCCTTCATCATCAAACCTCCGCTTCTAGTAGTTGGTTCAATTAGAGCGGCCTCCTTGGTTGGAAGCATAAGGTAATTGTACTATTTTTTCTAAATAATAGAAATAGATTCGCGTGAGAAAACCAGTACATAAAATGTTAAGTTTATGTAAGGAGTGTTGGAAGAGTTGCTAAACGTTGCTAATCGTTGCTGAACAGCTCGTTCAATACATTTTTTCTATTTTCAAGAAAGCGTCGGGTTAGCTGGTAGTGTGCCGTGTCCTCGTAGCGAATTTCTTCAACGGGTTTGGCGTCAAAATTGTAAATTTGCGCGTTCGGATACCCAAGCAAGATCGGCGAGTGAGTCGCAATGATAAATTGGGCATCGTGCTCCAAATCTTTAATGACGCGAAGCAGCGCGAGCTGGCGGGCTGGAGAAAGCGCGGCCTCGGGCTCGTCGAGCAAATAGATCGCTTTTTTGCCAAAACGGTGCTTAAACAACGATAGAAAGGCTTCGCCATGTGACTGCTCATGCAGCGATTTGCCCCCGTAATAGGGCAGGCTTTCGGGCATTGTATCAAGATAAGAGGCGAATTGATAGAATGTTTCTGCCCGCAGGAAAAAGCCATTCGTGAGCTTGGGCATCCAGGAAAGCCGGATATAGGGACCAAGTGCGGATTCAGAGGCATCCACGTCGTAGATGTTGTTGCGCCCGCCACCAGCGGTGTTAAAGCTGCATTGATAGGCCATAGCCTCTAAAAAGGTGGACTTTCCGGAACCATTTTCGCCTACAAAGAAGGTGATATGGGTATGAAAATAAAGCTTGCTCATTGACCGGATGACAGGTATGGAAAAGGGATAAGTGCTGTAATTGGGAATACGCTCCTTGAGCAGCTCTGCACTCCGTAAATACAAGGCGTTCAGCTCCTTTGGCAGAAGGGGTAGTTTATTTTATTTTAACAGATAGAAGGTGGGGGTGCATGTGGAGGGGCAAGGGGGGGGATATTTTGCGAATTATTGTGATAGTCCAAGGTCTGAAAAACATATGACCTAATATAGACTATTAAGTTTAAGGGGGATGTTCTTGTTGGGTTCCTATAAGAAGCGAATGAGCAAAATATCCTCATGCGATAACCCGAAACGTAAGCCGAGAAAAAAAGCTAGATGCGAGCATAAGAAGAAACGTCCTTGTAAACGAAAGACCGCTCATAAACATAGACTTCCGGAGTCGCAATGCTGTCCTGATCCTGTTGTAGGGCCGACTGGCCCTCCGGGTCCAAGGGGTGCTGATGGCAAGCGTGGGCCTCAAGGTGTGCAGGGAGAGCAGGGCTTTGAAGGGATGCAGGGAGCAGATGGCCCGCTCGGGATGACTGGAGCTACCGGAGCGACGGGAGCTACAGGTGGGGAAGGCGTTGCAGGAGTTACTGGCCCGACAGGAGCTACAGGGGCAACTGGAGTTACTGGGCCGACTGGCAGCACGACGGGTCTAACAGGAGCAACCGGCGTGACGGGATCGACTGGGACGACGGGGGTTAGCGGGGTAACAGGAATAACGGGAGCGACAGGGATAACCGGATCGACGGGAGCAACCGGACCAACGGGTGGCGCAACGGGAGATACTGGTGCAACAGGCTCAACAGGCGAGACCGGTGCGACAGGAATAACAGGAGTGACTGGGCAAACAGGTTCAATAGGAAATACAGGGGCCACTGGCCTGACAGGAGCAACCGGAGCGACGGGTGATATAGGAGCAACGGGAACAACCGGTCAAACAGGAGTAACAGGAAATACAGGGGTTACGGGCGTGACTGGACAAACGGGAACAACAGGTACGACTGGTACTACTGGTGTGACTGGACCGACAGGTCCAACCGGGGCAACAGGAACAACGGGCCCTACAGGAACGACTGGACAAACAGGTGCGACGGGCGACACGGGAGCTACAGGAATCACAGGAGCAACAGGTCCAACGGGTGTAACCGGTTCAACAGGCGAGACAGGAGTAACTGGAAGCACAGGAGCGACGGGCCTAACGGGAGCAACCGGTTCAACAGGCGATACAGGAGCAACGGGAAGCACAGGAGTGACGGGCCCAACGGGAGCGACGGGTTCGACGGGAGCAATCGGTTCAACAGGCGATACAGGAGCAACGGGAAACACAGGAGCGACAGGCCTAACGGGAGCAACCGGTTCAACAGGCGAGACAGGAGCAACGGGAAACACAGGAACGACGGGCCCAACGGGAGCAAACGGTTCAACAGGCGAGACAGGAGCAACGGGAAGCACAGGAGTGACGGGCCCAACGGGAGCAACCGGGGTAACAGGCGAGACAGGAGCAACGGGAAGCACAGGAGTGACGGGCCCAACGGGAGCAACCGGGGTAACAGGCGAGACAGGAGCAACGGGAAACACGGGAGCGACGGGTTCGACGGGAGCAACCGGTTCAACAGGCGAGACCGGAGCAACGGGAAGCACAGGAGCGACGGGCCTAACGGGAGCAACAGGTGCTACGGGAGTGACAGGAGCGACAGGAGCGACCGGTCCAACCGGAGCCACGGGAGCCACTGGCGTAACCGGGGCGACTGGCGCAACGGGAGCAACCGGAATTACAGGTGTAACTGGTTTAACAGGTACGACTGGTCCGACAGGGGCAACTGGGGTCACAGGCGAAACGGGTGCAACGGGAATTACAGGTACGACTGGTCCAACAGGAGCTACGGGAATAACAGGAGCGACAGGTCCAACGGGAGCAACCGGTGCAACAGGTATAACAGGAACGACCGGTGCAACAGGAGCGACAGGCATAACAGGTCCAACAGGCCTGACAGGAGCAACGGGCCTGACAGGAGCGACAGGTCTAACAGGAGCAACAGGAGCAACAGGAGCAACAGGAGCAACGGGGCCTAACTTTGCTACGCAAGGGTTTTCAGCGTTTCTTGCAACACTTACGACTTCTGCTAGTACGCAGCTAACGAATTGGTCAACGGCTAGTCCCTATTTTAGCGATCCCAATTTTAATGCGGTTACAGGCAATTACACGGTGCCTGTAACAGGAAGGTATGCAATTAAGGCCACTATCAACTATGCAACTACGGCTGTTCTTTCAATTACCCTTGGAGCAGCCGTTAATCCGGCTTTTGTTGTCCAGCGGACCTCGCCTACTGCCACGGTCCTGATCACAGGGCTGTTCCCGGTTCTCAATGTCAACATTGCTCTTGTCTTAACCTTAAGAGCGATTCTAGGCAGTGGAACGGTCACTTTAGCTGGAGACGTGACGCTTAATGCTGGCGATGTAATCGGTCTATTTTACGCAGCAAATGGGCTTACTCTGTCCTTGAACTTAGGCAGTGGTGCAACCAATGGTATCGTTTGGTCCATACACGAATTGACCTAACGCAGGAAGGCTGCTATTAGTCCGAATTATAAGATCGAGGTGAGCAAAATGATTTCCATTAGCCTTTGTATGATTGTCAAAAATGAAGAAGACACCCTCGGCCGCTGCTTATCTTCCATCCACGATTTAGTTGATGAAATTATTATTGTAGATACGGGCTCGACTGATCGTACGAAATTCATCGCCAGCAACTATACGGAGCTGATTTTTGATAGGGAATGGTCGGATGATTTTGCTGCTGCTAGAAACTATGCGTTCAGCAAGGCTGGGAAGGACTATATTTTTTGGCTCGATGCGGATGATATCCTGCTTGAAAATGATCGTGAAAAACTTGCTGCGCTAAAAGAATCGCTGAACCCAGAGACCGACTCCGTCCGAATGAACTATCATTTAGCCTTCGATGAATATGGCAATCTGGCATCCAGCATTAGCCGCAACCGACTTGTCAAAAGGGCGAACAACTACCGATGGATTGGCGCGGTGCATGAGTATTTAGAGGTGTGGGGAAACATTGAAAGCAGCGATATTGCCGTGATCCATAACAGTCTTCATCATGACCACGACCGTAATTTAATGATTTATGAAAAACGTTTGGAGCGCGGCGAGACATTTACCCCTCGTGATCTTTATTATTATGCGAATGAGCTTCGCGACCACGAAAAATATGAACAAGCGATTTTGTATTATGAAAAATTTCTTTCGACGGGCGAAGGCTGGGTGGAGGATAATGCGGCGACATGCGGCAAGCTGGCTGATTGCTATAACCAGCTTGGAGATACAGAGCGGGAGCTTGAATCGATATTAAGATCGTTTCAATATGGCAGTCCGCGGGCGGAATTTTGCTGCCGGCTGGGGTATTATTTTTTGCAGCAAAAAGATTTCGAGACGGCTGGTTTCTGGTATAACCTTGCAATTGAGCGTGGGCAGTCCGACCAACGGCTGGGCTTTGTCAATATGGCCTGCTCAACCTGGCTGCCGCATCTTCAGCTATGCGTCTGCTACGATCGTTTAGGTGATTACGAGCTGGCCTATCGGCATAATGAGGCTGCCCGAACTTTCCGACCAGATGATCCGAGAGTGCTGCAAAATAAAGCTTACCTGAAGTCGTTGCGGGTGAAAGCGGAATAACACTAATCATATAAAAAAGCAGCAGCAGACTAAGTATAGCCTTAGTCTGCTGCTGCTGCTGTATCAGCCTGTTTAAGCTTTAGCCGCCCATATTTCAATTTCTATTTTTATTTCGGGCAGTCCTAATTCCGAAAGATAACCAATCGTCATAGATGGATAATGAATGCCGAATAGTTCCGCCCATTTTTCGTAGAGATAATCCCAATCTATTTTTTCGGTGGCCCATATGTTCACCTTAATAATATGATCGGAGGTTAATTGTTCGGATTTCAGTAAAAAGTTGATGTTAGCAAACGTATTGTCGATTTGTTCATTCAAAGTGTTCGGAATGTTGCCGTTTTGGTCCGTTCCGATTTGACCGGAAGTCACATACAGCTCTGAATTTCTCGGGATTTTTGTAATATGGCTGTAATTTCCTACTGGACTAGGCATACCTGCTGGATTTTTTCTGGTGATCCCTAAATTATTCATACATCTTCGCCTCTCATTTTAAGATTTCTGCCATTTTCAACCAGTCAATTTGGGCACACTTCACCCGTGAAATGACTTTTAGAAAAAAACAGCAGTCGAGTATCCGTAGCCAAAGGATATGAAAAGCAACGATTTTTTCTTCATGAACGGACACTCCTTTCTCTTAGAATTAGGAAGCTATAATCTACGTTAAAGTGTAAGCGAAATGATCGATGGAGTCAAATTCAGCGTTTTTTCTGGAAACATAAAGCCGATTCCCATTAATGAACTGGGTTAGGATAGAGGGCTTGAGCTAAAGCTAAAGGGGTTGTTTTCTCTTAGGGCCGTTATCCCCTTAGCTCAGAAAAACAGATAGGGTAATTGGAAATAGGTTAATGGCCTACTCGAAAAAAGATTCCTTTATTCGCGATGGATGTGGCAAAGCACGTTCTGAGCTAAGGGGATAACCTGCAAAAGCAGAGCAAAAGGGAACTGGTTTAGGGAAAGGGAGAGGTGAGGCGAGGGGGCGAGCCGGCAATCGGATTGCGTTTATTACTTGCAAAAAATGCGAGAAGTTGCCTCAAGGCCGCTTCCCGCATTTTTTTAATTATTTTCTGAGCTGAGGGGACATTGTCCCAAAACGTCATTAAGTAGGGTCAAACATTAAACAAACTTGCGGCTCGTCTTTTTGCCGTCGCAGCTGAACACGATTTTTTTGTCCTCGACGACGGTTTCGAGATGGACCGTTTTGCCCCAGAGATGGACGACATGGGGCAGCGTGCGCTCGACATATTTCAGATCAAGCTCCATGCCTTCATATTTGTGCAGCAAATACAGCTCACCTACACGGTTGAAATCGCCATCTGTAACGAACAGGCTGGGGAAGCCTCCGTTCACTTTGGAATAAACAAGCTGGTCGCGGATGTTTTCCCACGATTTATCGGTTATTTTCCACTCGGGCCCCTTCTTCTCGAAAACATACAGGTCCAGCTCCTTTACCAAATCCTTGGTTAAATAGTTGCGGAGGAAAGAAATATCTGAATCGAGCTCGCGTACCTCGAACATTTTTTCTCGGCCCTTGCCCGGCACGCGCCCGAAGCGCCGCTGCTCCTCTACCGTCGGCTTATCCCAACGCTTCTCAATATCCTCGAAAATTTTCAGCCCTAAATAATACGGATTCAGCGTGTGCCGGGATGGTACGACGACCGAGGAATTCAGCTTGGCGAATTCAATCGTTTCCTCGCTTGTCAGGTCGAGCTCGCGAATAATGCGCTGATGCCAGTACGACGCCCAGCCCTCGTTCATAATTTTCGTTTCCAGCTGCGGCCAGAAATACAGCATTTCATCGCGCATCATAGACATAATATCGCGCTGCCAGTCTGTAAGCTGGGGCGAATATTCCTCGATAAACCAGATCAAATCCTTTTCCGGAGCTGGCGGGAAATGCTTTGGCGGCGGCGTTTGATCCTGTCGCTTTGCATCATCCGGGTCAAGTCCCCATAAATCCTCATATTCGGATGGGGTCGCCGTATTGACAGAGCGGTTCTGCTCCGTCGTCAGCATTTCAATATAGCGGGTTTTATCGAGCTGGTATGGCTTAATAATAGCCGAGTCCACATGCTCCTGAATGGCAAGCACGGCATCGATAAATTTCTCGACCGCTTCTAGGCCGTAATCCATTTCATACTGCTGAATGCGTTCTGCTGTAGCGGACATGCTTTCGACCATATTGCGGTTGGAGGTACTGAAACGGGCGTTATTTTTGAAAAAATCACAATGGGCGAGAACGTGCGCGACGATCAGCTTGTTCTGAATAAGTGAATTGCCCTGCAGCAGGAAGGCATAGCAGGGGTTAGAGTTAATGACGAGCTCGTAAATTTTACTAAGTCCAAAATCATATTGCAGCTTCATTTTGTTGAAGGTTTTCCCAAAGCTCCAGTGGCTGTAGCGCGTCGGCATACCATAAGCGCCAAACGTATAAATAATGTCGGCTGGGCAAATCTCATACCTCATCGGGTAGAAATCGAGGCCAAAGCCTTGAGCGATTTCCGTAATTTCATCGATGGACCGCTCCAATGCGCGGATCTCATCCTGGTTCATCAGCCATCCCCCCGTACTTGATAATACCGTTCATACCATAGGTATGTGCAGTGGGCCAAGTTTATGACGTGTTGGGGGAAGAGTATTGAAAGACTTTAATGAAAAGTTCAACCTCTATCAAAAATATGGGGTGCAGGAATATTGGATTGTCGACCCGGGAAACCGGACGGTCCATGTTTATGCGCTGCAGGACGGCAGCTATCAGGTGCGTCTTTTGTTTACGGAGCAGGAAGTGATTCAATCCAGCATATTTAAAGATTTACAATTAACTATGAACAAGCTGTTTCATATGGAGTAATTTATAGTTAAAACCGACTGGAGCTGCACTCAGCCGGTTTTTTTTGCCTATTAGCGATTGTATTGAAAAGCTCATAATTTCAGCCTCCAAGCATATATTGGCAGATAGTGACTGCTGGGTGCAGTCTACCCATGTACAGGAGGCTGGTCATTTATGAGCGAATCTGAAAATACGAGGCAAGGCTATCCGCATATTCCCCAACCGATTCGCAGCGATGGAGCAGGCGGCCCGGATTTGGGGCCGCGCGATGTGTTGCGGGATTTGGAAAATCCGGATATGTTTGTTCCGCCTGTAACGGATGCGGGTCTCGTTCCCAATATGAAATTCTCATTTTCAGATGCCCATATGCAGTTGAATCAAGGGGGCTGGTCCCGCGAGGTGACGGCACGCGAGCTGCCGATTGCGACAACGCTGGCAGGCGTCAATATGTCGCTAATTTCGGGCGGGGTAAGGGAACTGCATTGGCATCAACAGGCAGAATGGTCCTACATGCTGCTTGGAAATGCAAGGATTACAGCGGTGGATCAGAATGGAAGGAACTTCATAGCTGATATTGGACCGGGTGACTTGTGGTATTTTCCGCCGGGAATTCCGCATTCGATTCAAGGGCTGGAGGGAGGCTGCGAATTTCTGCTTGTGTTTGACGATGGGAATTTCTCAGATTTAAACACGCTTTCGATTTCCGATTGGTTTGCCCATACGCCGAAGGAGGTGCTGTCGGCTAATTTTGGCGTGCCTGAGAGTGATTTCGACCATATTCCAGATGATCAGGTTTATATATACAAAAGCACAGTTCCCGGCTCCATTGAGAGCCAGAAGGTAGAATCGCCATACGGAACAATCCCGCAGTCCTTTAAGTTTGAGTTGTTGAAGCAGACCCCTATCATTACGCCTGGAGGCAGTGTGAGAATCGTTGATTCCTCCAATTTTCCAGCATCTAAAGCGATTGCGGCAGCACTTGTAGAAATTAAGCCCGGCGCTATGCGCGAGCTGCATTGGCATCCCAATAACGACGAGTGGCAATATTATTTATCGGGCCAGGGCCGAATGACTGTATTTACTGGCAACGGAAACGCGCGGACGTATGATGTGCGGGCAGGCGATGTCGGTTATGTGCCCTTTGCGTGCGGTCATTATGTGCAAAATACCGGCAACAATACTTTATGGTTTCTGGAAATGTTCAAAAGCGACCGCTTCGCAGACGTTTCCCTTAACCAGTGGATGGCGCTTACTCCAGCGGAGCTTGTAAAAAGCAATCTCAACGTAGATGAAGCGTTTGTATCTAAGCTGCGCAAGGAAAAATGGCCCGTTGTTAAATATCCGGGCTTTTAAAGCTGGACTATGGCTGGACAAATGTAGGCAAACTCGCTATTATGAATAATAATTCAAATTAGTGAATTTTTATTCATAAAGGGAGTGTTAAGCTTGCAGCATTTTTTATCTTTTGAGCATACGACGAAGGAACAGCTTCTGAGTATCATTGAACAGGCGATTGAGATTAAGCGCAACCCGCAATTCTACAGCAAGGCGGCTGACAACAGGGGGCTGCTGATGCTTTTTCAAAAAAGCTCGACTAGGACGAATCTATCATTTCAATCCGGTATTAATCAGCTTGGCGGCTATGCCGTCCCGATGGATTGGAACAGCAGCAATTTCAGTATTTCGCCAATTCAATACGAATCGCGATATGTCTCCCGAAACAGCGACATCATGATGGCAAGGCTCAAAAATCATGCCGATTTGCTGGAGCTAGCGCGTTATGCGACCGTCCCAGTCATCAATGGCTGCTGTGATAAATACCATCCTTGCCAGGCTCTAGCTGATCTGATGACGATCTATGAGGTGGCGGGAACGTTTTCCGATGTAACGCTAACCTATGTGGGCATTCATAACAATGTGGCCAATTCGCTGGTAGAGGGCTGCATGCTGCTCGGCATCAAGTTGCTGCTTGTTACACCGATCATTAATGAAGCATCGCGGGATCAACTGCTGATGGAAAAAGCGCTCCAAAGCGGCTGGGTGGAACAGCTTAACAGCTTGCAGGATGCAGCCACGCGATCTCAATTTGTATATACGGATACATGGATCGATATGGAGTTTTATAAAGAGGAGTTTTATCAGGAGGAGAAGCGGCGCCGCATCAAGGTGATGCTTCCTTATCAATTGAACAGCAGCACGCTTGCTGGCTGCACGCCTTATATTATGCATGATATGCCGATTCATCCGGGCTTTGAGATCGCAGAGGAGCTGGTGGAATCGGAGCATTCGGTCATTTATCAGCAGGCGGAAAATCGAATGCATGCGCAAAAAGCGCTGCTGCTGCAGCTCCTCCAATAAGTCTCCGGCTTCGCCAGCGGGACATGTCTTCTCGTAAAGTTGAAGAGCATGTCCTGCCGGCGGGCCGGAGTTTTTTTATAATGGAAACAGTCGGCCATTGGCAATGAAAGGTTATGTATAGTAATATAAAATTGTGATCTTATCAAATTTTAAATACAATTTTTGTAAGAAATTATTAAATGAGAGAGAGTATGAGGATAAAATTGTGCTTCATCTTACTTTAGAATCTATCATTCACGGGCTGTTGTATATTATGGCGGCTGCACTCATGTTTATTGTTTTTGCCCCAAGATCGCTGGCCTCTACTATGAAACGGAGGCTGCTTTTTGTAGGGCTGCTCGTCGTATTTACAACGGTATTTCTGACCTTGGAGGAAATGGATTCCCTAGTGTATGCGCTGTATCTGACCTCGGTCTCTCTGGCGCTTGCTGTGCTTTATGAAGGACTGCTGCCAGGCGTAGCTACAGGAATGGTGTTTTTCTTTAGTGGTACTTTGCTTTATGGAAACCACTGGCTGCCAACAGGAACAGCTATTAGCGTGCTGCTGCTGACGGGGTTGCTGTTCCACTTTAAGGTAAAGCCAAATACTCAGCAAAAGCTAAGTCTTGTTAATCTGTTCCTCGTCTCGTTACATATGCTGGCCTATATTGGTGTTTCCTTGGCGCTTGGACATGATTTTAATAGGGTGCAGCTCATTGTTATCGCTGTTGGAGCGGCGTTTTCGTCGTTGCTGATTAGCTTTATTTATTTTAATGTAAAAAACCGGGAGTGGTACGAGCAGATGCTCGTCATCTCCGAAAAAAATCAAATCGTTGGCCAGCTTGCTGCCTCCATTTCGCATGAAATCCGCAATCCGCTTACAACGACGCGTGGTTTTCTTCAAATGATGGGTAGCCAGAAGCTCGATCGCGAGACATTCGAGCGCTACCGCACCTATGCTTTTGAAGGTATCGATCATGCGAATGCGATTATTACTGATTATTTAAATTTTTCGAAGCCTAGTGAAGACAAGCGGCTGCTGCTGAATGTGCAGGATGAAATAGATGGTGTTATTCCTTGGCTGAAGCCTTATTCCGCAATGTCGAACATTACGGTCGAGGTTTATCATTTATCGAAGGAGCCGCTTATTATTTATGGAGAGGTTAAAAAATTTCAGCAGTGTATGCTCAATATCATAAAAAACGGCATTGAGGCTATGCCTGAAGGTGGCAAGTTGACGGTGCAGACCGAGCTGGTGCGAAATAAAATTCAAATTCTCGTCCGCGATACGGGCTGCGGGATGAGTCGAGCCCAGGTTAAACGGTTAGGTTTGCCTTATTATACGACAAAAGAGCGGGGCACCGGGCTCGGGCTGATGGTCGTCATGAATATGGTTAAGGACATGAACGGCAATATATTTTTTCACAGTAAAATGAATCAAGGCACGATATGCGAGCTTCAGCTCGAACGGGCTTCTGCTGCTCCTGAATAGCGAATCGAGTAAGCAGGTCAGAAAGCGTATAGCGGAAAAAGACGGTTGAAGGAGGCTGCCGAAGCAGCTCCTTAACCGTCTTTTTTTATATGGAGAAAATGATTGGAAGCGTTATTAATTCGTGCTTGCGTTCTGCTGCTGCATAGTGTTTAATGAATATATACATTGTAAATTTATTATCTGGTTAACAAAAACATTAATCTTATGAGGTGAGCTGAACATGTCAAAACAAGCAAAGCTGATCGTTGATAAGGATTTTGTAGTAGGTGAAGTCGATAAAAGAATTTATGGCTCGTTTATCGAGCATTTGGGCCGGGCGGTATATGGCGGTATTTATGAAAAAGACCATCCACAGGCGGATGAACAGGGTTTTCGCTCCGATGTGCTGGAGCTTGTAAAAGGGCTGGATGTGCCGATTGTACGATATCCCGGAGGAAACTTTGTTTCAGGCTACAACTGGGAGGATGGCGTTGGCCCGCTTGATCAGCGTCCAAGACGTCTGGAGCTTGCTTGGCGCACGATTGAGCCGAACTGGATTGGCTTTAATGAATTTATGGACTGGTGCCGCAAAGCGAATACGGACGCGATGATGGCGGTGAATTTGGGGACGAGGGGCCCTGATGAGGCACGTAACCTGCTTGAATATTCTAATCATCCGTCTGGAACGTATTGGAGTGATTTGCGTGTGCAGCACGGCTACAAAGACCCGCATAACGTCAAAACCTGGTGCCTCGGCAATGAAATGGATGGCCCTTGGCAGATAGGCGCTAAAACAGCTGTCGAGTATGGACGTATCGCCAGCGAGACTGCAAAGGTCATGCGTTGGGTCGATCCAACGATTGAACTGGTCGCCTGCGGCAGTTCGGCAATCGGCATGCCGACCTTCCCCGATTGGGAAGCGACGGTGCTGGATTTAGCTTATAATGACGTGGATTATATTTCCCTGCATCAGTATTACGGCAACCGCGAGAAGGATACCGCGAATTTCCTAGCGCAATCTGTGGGAATGGACTCCTTCATTAATACGGTCATTTCGACAGCCGACTTCGTACAGGCGAAGAAACGCAGCAAGAAGAAAATCAATCTCTCCTTCGATGAGTGGAACGTGTGGTTCCATTCCAATGAATCGGATAAAAAGCTTGATCCTTGGCAAATTGCTCCACCGCAGCTGGAAGATATTTATACGCAGGAGGATGCGCTAGTTGTCGGCTGCATGCTGATCAGCCTGCTCAAGCGTGCTGATCGGGTGAAGATGGCTTGTATTGCTCAGCTCGTCAATGTCATCGCTCCAATTATGACGACAAATGGCGGAGCAGCCTGGAAACAGACGATCTATTATCCTTATATGCACGCAAGCTTGTTCGGAAGAGGCGAGGTGCTTGTACCGCTCATGAGCTCGCCTAAGCATGACACTAAAGATTTTACAGATGTGCCTTATATTGAAGCTGTAGCGGTGCATAATGAAGAGAAGCAAGAGGTTACTGTGTTTGCCGTGAATCGCCATCTGGAAGAAAGTATTGCATTCGATATCGACCTGCGCAGCTTCGGTCAAGGACGAATTTTGGAGCATATTGTTTTGGAAAATGAGGATTTGTCCGCTTCCAATACAGCAGATGCGCCTAACCGCGTTACGCCGCACACGAATGGCAGCGCCGCATTGACGGATAAAGGGCAAATCCAAGCTGTGCTGAATAAAGCGTCATGGAATGTCATTCGAATTAAATTGTAAATTTTAGAGGGGAACAATCGCAAGCTTAGCTCGGGTGAGAGGGCTAAGCAGGCGGTTGTTCCCTCTCGTTTCATTTTATGCGATGATAAGGGAGAGGAGGGTGAACAAGATGATTAAAGCCAATACAGATATAGCTTGGCTGCCGCTCTATGAGGCGCTGTCTAGCCATGTGCGGCTTCATATTATAGATTTGCTGGCAGTAAGCCCGATGAATGTCAAAGAGCTTGCAGAGGCGCTGGGACTCAGCAGCGCGATTGTGACCATGCATATCCGCAAGCTGGAGAAGGCGAATCTCATTGAGACGAAGATGGTGCGCAAGCAGGGAGGCACGCATAAAATATGCACGCTCGCCGAGCAGCATATTGAAATCGAGCTGCCCCATCACACACGAGAAGTGAAAAAAATGCATGAGAGCACGGTGCCGATTGGACATTACACCGAATATGAAGTGCATCCGACCTGCGGCATCGCGACGGTGGAGAAGGCCATTGGCCAATTCGATGACCCGCGCTTTTTTCTAGAGCCGGAGCGGATGAATGCGGGCATTTTATGGTTTGGCCGAGGATACGTTGAATATAAAATCCCTAATTATTTGCTGCCGGGGCAGCGCCCGAGCGCATTCGAGCTTGTGCTGGAGCTGGGCTCCGAGGCTCCAGGCTACAATCCGAACTGGCTGTCTGATATCAGCTTCAGTCTAAATGGAACGACCATTGGCAAGTGGACAAGCCCTGGTGATTACGGGGGGACCCGCGGCAAGTTTTCTCCTTCCTGGTGGCATAGCAACCTGAATCAATATGGCTTGCTCAAAGTGATTCGCGTGCAGGAGGATGGCACCTTCGTGGATGGGCAGCAGGTAAGCGACACTAGCGTGCAGCAGATTACACTGGATCGCAATCACTGGACGCTGCGCATTGCGGTAGATAAGGATGCTGCGCATGTAGGCGGCCTTACACTGTATGGCAAGGGCTTTGGCAATTACAATCAGGATATCATGTTCCGGGTTTATTACGAGGAATAAGCACATGAATAAAAGCCGTATCGCAGTCAGGTTGGGGGAGACTCTGACGATTGCGATACGGCTTTTATTTTGTAGAGGCGTTTGTGTGAGTTAGAGCAAATTGGTGCTAAAGCACGCGACGTGCCGTTGCGTAATTTTTGCTCCACCAGCTGGAGCTCAAACTCGTAACGGTCACTCCAGGGGCACCGTATGTATGAATAATTTGATTATTGCCGATATAAATGCCGACGTGATGAATAGGAGAATAGAAGAAAACGAGGTCGCCAACCTTCAAATTGCTTCGAGATACGAACGAGCCGACTTTTGATTGATCCTTCGAGCTTCTCGGCAAAGAAACGCCAACCTTGGCAAAAACATATTTGGTGAAGGAAGAGCAGTCAAAAACGCGAGTCGAACTAGTGGGAGCGCTGAATTGATAAGGTGTTCCCATAAAGCCCTTTGCCACCGAAACGATCTTGGATTGGGTGGAGGCGGATGCCGCATAAGCTGCCGGTGCTTGTGTAAAAGGAACAGCAGATAAAGTAAGCGATGCGGTAAGTGCAAGGGATGCAGCCAGTTTACCAAAACGAAGTTTTTTCATGATGTGAATGCCCTCTCTTCTCTGGGTTGATAGCTTGTCTATTAATATGTTCTTAGCTATACAATACCACAATTAAAATTGAGAGTAATTTCCTCTGAGACCATAAAACTAGATTTAATGGTGTTTTGATACCAATTGTTAAAAATAGATGAGAAACTTCTCATTCAAATTCAGGCTTAAATGAGAAGAATGATGAATGATTACGCATTCATTAGTTATTTTTTGTAAGTAAAAAATAACCCCCATGACCTTTAAGGCCATGGGGGTTATACGTGTCATAATCTATTCGTTCACCGCTAATGCTTATTAACCTTCAAGCAGAAGCGTTTCTGGATCTTCAAGCATTGCTTTCACTTTAACGAGGAAGCGTACCGCCTCAGCGCCATCTACGATGCGGTGATCGTAGGAAAGGGCGATGTACATCATTGGACGGTTCTCGGAGCGCTCAGCATCGATAGCAACTGGACGAAGCTGAATTTTGTGCATGCCCAGAATACCAACTTGTGGAGCGTTAATGATTGGCGTGGACAGCAGCGAGCCGAACGTACCACCATTTGTAATTGTGAATGTACCACCTTGCAGGTCAGACAATCCGAGCGAGTTCGTACGGGCTTTGCCAGCAAGGTCAACGATTGAACGCTCGATTTCAGCGAAGCTCAGGCGGTCCGCATCACGAACAACCGGAACCACAAGACCTTCTTTAGCCGATACGGCAATACCGATATCGTAGAACTGCTTTACAATAATATCTTCGCCTTCAATTTCAGCGTTCAGCAGCGGGAACTCTTTCAGAGCGCCAACGACAGCTTTCGTGAAGAAAGACATAAAACCAAGACCAACCTCATGCTTGTCGAGGAACGATTGTTTCCGGCGTTTACGGATATCCATAATAGCGGTCATATCGACTTCGTTGAACGTTGTCAGCATTGCTGCTGTTCTTTGAGCTTCAACCAGACGATTCGCAATCGTTGCGCGGCGACGCGACATCTTTTTGCGCTCGTAAGGCTTGGCCGATTGGAATTTAGGCGCAGCTGGCGCTTTAGCGGCAGGAGCAGCCGGTGCTTGCGGCGCTGCCGGCTGTGTGCCATGCGAACGAACATCATCGGAGCTAACGCGGCTAAGCGGATCGCGGGATTGAACCTGTGTCAGGTCAATGCCTTTTTCTCTTGCGAGCTTTCTTGCAGCAGGGGAAGCGGCAACTTGACCGCCTTTGCTGTCTGCTTCTGCTACAGGAGGCGCGATAGGTGCTGCTTGCGCCGGAGCTGCTGCTTCAACAGCTGGTGCAGCCTTCGCCGGCTCAGCTGCAGGAGCGGATGGAACTGCTCCACCTGCCGCAATGGAGCCGATAGCTTCGCCGATTTGAACGGTATCGCCTTCGCTGCGTGTAATCTCTTGAATCGTGCCATCCTGCTCGGCGCTGATCTCGATGTTGACTTTATCAGTTTCAAGCTCCAGAAGCACATCGCCTTGCTTAACCGAATCTCCAACCTTAACAATCCACTTGGAAATCGTGCCTTCCGTAATCGATTCTCCCATTGCGGGTACTATAATTTGTTGCACAGTAGCTACCTCCCTGAGTTGTATGTCAATGACGGACTATGTTTCAATGTTTGCAAAATAATATGCTGCTGCTCAAAAGCGTGTACTTGCTGGAAGCCGCTCGCTGTGCTGGAACGCTCGGGGCGTCCAATGTAGCTTACGCTTGTACCATCAGGCGCAATCGCGCGGATGCGCGGATCGGCATAATGCCAGGAGCCCATGTTTTTCGGCTCTTCTTGAACCCACACAATTTCCTTCAGTTGAGGGAAGCGGGCGATAATTTCAGCAATTTCCTTCTCAGGGAACGGATAAAGCTGCTCGACACGAATAATGTGCAGCCAATCGAGGTCCTTCTCTTGTTCCTTCTCAATGGCATCTTCAAGGTCGATTGCAATTTTACCTGTGCACAAAATCAGGCGCTCTACGCGCTCTGGCCTGCTGCCAAGGTTCGGCTGCTCAACGACCAGCTTGAACGAGCCATTGCTAAGCTCGGAAACGTTGGAAGCGACGCGCGGGTTACGAATCAAGCTCTTAGGAGCCATAATAATCAATGGACGTGCGGCTTCGCTTTCCGTTATGGAAGCTTGGCGGCGCAAAATATGATAATACTGCGCAGCGCTCGTCAAGTTGGCAACCGTCCAGTTTTCCTCGCCTGACAGCTGGAGGAAACGCTCCAGACGTGCGCTGGAATGCTCAGGCCCTTGGCCTTCATATCCATGCGGAAGCAGCATGACGATGCTGGATTTCTGCGACCATTTCGAACGGCCTGCGGAAATGAACTGGTCAATAAGCGTTTGAGCGACGTTGGTGAAATCGCCGTATTGCGCTTCCCAGATGACCATCGTTTCCGGCGCGTGTACGTTATAGCCATATTCAAAGCCTAGCACAGCAGCTTCGGAAAGCGGGCTGTTATGAATGGCGAACGATGCTTTCGCATGCGGCAATTGGTGAAGCGGGCAGAAGGTATCGCCTGTTACTGCATCATGCAGCACGAGATTGCGGTGAGCAAATGTTGCGCGCTCGACATCTTGGCCGCTAAGCCGGATCGGCTTGCCATCAGCAAGAATGGTTGCGAAGGCAAGCGTTTCCGCATGGCCCCAATCAAGCTTCTCGCCTTCGTTCAATGCATTCGTGCGGCGCTCCAAAATCTTCTGCAGCTTCGGATATACAGTGAAGCTGTCAGGGAAACGAAGCAGCTCAGCATTAATTGATTGCAGCGTTTCAATGGATACAGGGGAAACGGAAGTCGTGTTATCCTTTTCTCCTTGCAGTCCTTGTGTCTGATGAACAGGCTCTTGGCCATCACGAGCTTTCACTTCGTCATAAGCTGATTTCAGGCGGTCTACGACGCCTTGCTTAAGCTCTGCTACTTCAGCCTCTGTAATAGCGCCAGCAGCAATCAATCTATCGGAGTAGATCGTGCTTACCGTTGCATGAGCCCGTACTTTTTTATAGATAAGAGGTTGAGTCGTTTCCGGATCATCCGTCTCATTGTGTCCATATTTACGGTAGCCAATTAGGTCAACCAAGAAATCCTTCTTGAAAAGAGTACGATATTCGCTGGCCATCCGCGCTGCAAAAATACAAGCTTCCGGATCATCAGCGTTTACGTGCACGATTGGAATTTCATAGCCTTTGGCTACATCGCTTGCGTATTGCGTCGAACGGGAATCATGGCTTTCTGTTGTAAAGCCAATGCGGTTGTTGACGATAACATGAAGCGTACCACCGCTTGTATAGCCTTTCAGCTGAGCGATATTCAATGTTTCCGCTACAATGCCTTCACCAGGGAATGCTGCATCACCATGCATAATGATGGAGGCAGCTGAATCCAGGTTGGTTACCGGATAGCCAGGCTTGCTGCGATCATCCTGTGCTGCACGAGCGAAGCCGCCGACAACCGGGTTGACGAATTCAAGATGGCTCGGGTTGTTCGCAAGCGTAATGCGGGTTTCAACCGTTTCGCCAGTCTTGAACGAACGATTGGCGCCCAAGTGGTATTTCACATCACCAGTCCAGCCATAGTTGATGCCGATGGAGCCCTCGGACGGGATAAGCTTCTTGTTCGGCGAGTTGTAGAACTCGGAGAAAATTTTGGTATAAGGCTTGCCCAGCACATGCGCCAAAATATTAAGGCGCCCACGGTGTGCCATCCCCATCGCAATTTGGCTCACACCGTCATTCGACAGCTCGTGAACCAATTCATCAACAATGGCGACAAGCACGTCGTTGCCTTCAACGGAAAACCGTTTTTGACCAACAAAGGTGCGCTGCAGAAAATCTTCAAATTGCTCTGCTTCGAATAGCTTGACGAGCAGCTTCTTGCGTTCTTCCTTGTTGAGTGCAGCAGAAGGCAGCTGGCGTTCAACACGCTTCTTGAGCCAAGCACGCTCCGCTTCATCATGCACATGGCTGAATTCGAAAGCAAGCGTGCCTGTGTACGCTTTAAGCAGCTTCTGGATAGCTTCCCATGCATTAGCAACATCGGAAGGAGCATTCGTCCATACGAGCTCAGCAGGCAAAGCCAGCAGATCCGTCTGTGTGATGCCATACGTTTCAGGACTCAGCATCTTCGTATTCGATTTAGGTCCGATATCGAGC
The DNA here is from genome assembly GCF_059383715.1 of Paenibacillus sp. J31R34. Taxonomy (NCBI): domain Bacteria; kingdom Bacillati; phylum Bacillota; class Bacilli; order Caryophanales; family Paenibacillaceae; genus Paenibacillus; species Paenibacillus sp. J31R34. Next base: position 171,703 of record NZ_JBXENU010000007.1, on the reverse strand, counting down.
GGATCAATATCAGCCGCCAAATGGCCGAATGCGCGAATGTTCCATACGAGCTTGCCGGCAGCGACCAAATTTTGAAGCGTTTTCGCATCGATCGAAGCAGTGCCTACCGTTTGTGGTGCAGCGGCAGTTTGGCCTGCTGCATAAGCAGGCGGCTCGCCAAAGCGAGTAAACAAATCGCGGTATTCAGATGTTACCGTTTCAGGGTTTTGTTTAAAAAGCTCATATTGTTCTTGGATGTACCCATAGTTGGGACCATAATAGCCTTCCCACGGGTTTTGGTTAGTTTCATTGCCAATCGACATTTTCGACAGATACCTCCGTCATTGAATTTTGTAAGTTTATGGACGGAATCAGAACTAGCATATGACTTCATTATAGTACAGAACGACATGGAAACTTAAATAACGATTATGTATCATAACTATCTTGAAAATAGATCAATCGGAATGCCGCCAGTCCATCTTCTCAGTCTCTCCCATTTATCGGTTATTCAAAACCGAATGTTAAGGGCTTTGAGCAAAAAATGTATGCCCTTTCAATTTATACGAAGCAGCCTGCTAAAAGTTTCAAGTGTCCATCTTTATGGGCGACGAGAATTTTCTCTTTTATAAGTTGTCCCCTTAGCTCAGAAAAGGGCCTGACGGCGTGTTTTTTTTTCAACACGTACCACGAGTTAATCAAGGTCCTTTTTTTTATTGCAATGGACGTGTAGGCGGTTTGAAGGATTAGTGCTGCTCATGCGGCAAGCGGCCATCTGTTTCTGAGCTAAGGGGATAACCGCCCAAAGCGAAAGGAGACTGCAACCTTTTTGAAACAGGCATCGTTTATAGGATTAGAACGCGTTCAACAACTAAAGGAGATTGATTCTAATGAAGAAACGTATCGCAACAGCATCTATTTCTGCTGCCGTGGCTCTATCGGTAGCGCTGACAGGTCAGGCTTTCGCAGCAAGTTCATTTCAGGATATCGCAACCTCCCCGCAAAAGGCACAAATTGAGACGCTGCAAGGGCTCGGCATTGTAAATGGCGTATCGCAATCGCTGTTCCAGCCGGAAGAAAACTTAACAAATGCACAAGGTATTTCGCTTATTGTGAAGACAACGCAAATTAGCCTTGCCGCCATTTCATTTAATAAAGCTCCAGAAGCAGAAGGCATCTTTGAGCATGTGAAAAATAATGCCTGGTACGCGGACAGCTTCATCATTGCGCACTACAACGAGCTCGACATTCCGGCTAATATTGATCCGAATGCGCCAATGACGCGCGAGCAATTCACGCATTACCTCGTACAGGCGCTGGAAAAGACCGGCCAATATCCGTTGATCAAAATGTACGTCGTTATTTCGGATGAGAGCGACATTACGACTGAATATCAAGGCACCATACAACGCGCTTTGCTGTACAAGCTTACTGCCTTGGATGAGAAAGGTGAATTCCATCCGCAGCAAGTTTTAAACCGTGCTGAATCCACCGCCATGCTGTACAATGCGCATCAATTCATTAAAGAGCACAATGAGCAGCTCGAAGCTGAGACGGGTGACCAGTCTCTTGAAGAGCAAGGGGTAAAGCCAGCACAGTAAGAAGCGTTTAGAAACGACACAATGAGCCTCCAACCCGCTGTAAGAAGTGGGCTGGAGGTTTTTTTGCTGCGTTTATGCCATGAAAACGCTATTTTATTGATGGATTTTTCCGTTCAGGCCTAAACGCGTGCTTGTTTGCATATACAGGAAGATGCTAGACTAAAGTTATAGGGAATTTATCTGAATAACTCCGGCTTTTTCAACATAAAAAAACACGATGCATCTATAGATAAAGGCAGGACGATCTCGAACCTGGAGGTGTACATTCATGAGCCTGATTCAAAAAGCGATTGATTACGCAGCGGTGCTGCATGGGAATCAACTTCGTAAAGGGTCAAATATTCCTTATATTTCACATCCGTTCGGTGTGGGTATGATATTAATGGAGGCTGGTTGCCAGGCGGAGTGGGTTGCTGCGGGCATTTTGCATGATACGCTCGAAGATACGGAGGCGACGGAGGAAGCGCTGCTGGAACGTTTTGGCCCGGAAGTGACGCGTATTGTCGTTGGCTGTACGGAGCCCGACAAATCCTTATCTTGGGAAGAGCGGAAGCAATATAAACTGGATTATTTGAAAAAGGCACCGCTCGATATCAAAACGGTAGCCTGCGCGGATAAGCTTCATAATATGGGCTCGACGCTTGCGGCCTATGAGCGGGAGGGCGAGAAGGTATGGGAACGCTTCAACCGCGGCAGAAAGCAGCAGGAATGGTATTACAAGGCGGTGGCAGACAGCCTCGGCCATGAAGGCGGCTTTCCGCTGCTGGATGTTTTAAATCAAAAAATTGAGGCGATGTTTGGTCAAAGGGAAAGCGGGGACAGGTCATTATGACATTGATTAACCAACTGGTGAGCGGAGACGATTTTACCGGATTTTATTTACTTAGAGAGCTAGAAGTGAAGCAGACAAACGGGGCAACGCCGAAAGATTATTTTGACATCGTATTATGCGATGCCAGCGGCCAGCTATCCGCTAAATATTGGGATGTATCAAGTGCGGATAAGGAATCCTTTTTCCCAATGGGACTGGTGAAAATTCAAGGCAACGCCCACACCTACCGGGAGAAGCTGCAAATCAAAATTTCGCGCATGCGCAAGGTTACGGAAGAGGACGGGGTAGCCCTGACGGATTTCATCCGCTCCGCGCCGGTTCGTCCAGTCGACCTCGTGCATACGATTAAGCAGGTAACCGCCAGCATTGCCGATCAGGAAATTCGGACCATCGTCACGTATTGCGTGGATAAGGTCGAGGACAGACTGATGCATTATCCGGCTGCGAAAACGCATCATCATGCGTATTTTGCCGGGCTTGCTTATCATATTGTGCGGATGCTGGAAATTGGCGCTTTTATTTGCAAGCAGCGTCCATTCCTGAATGCCGATTTGATCAAGGCAGGCATTGTGCTGCATGATATTGCCAAGCCTGAGGAGATGGTCGCCCAACTCGGCATCGTTTCCGAATACAGCCTGTCTGGCAAGCTGATGGGACATATTTCGCTCGCGTCCAACTGGATTACGGAAGCAGCTATTCGCTGCGATATTGATCTGGAATCGGAAAAGGTGCTCGGCTTGCAGCATTTGGTGCTTTCCCATCACAATTTGGGCGAATGGGGCAGTCCGGTTCAGCCTCAGACAGCTGAAGCGGTTGCATTGCATCATATTGATGCTATGGATGCCAAGCTGCAAATGGTCGAGGATGCTCTGGATACGACGCCAGATACGGAACCATGGACCCCATTTATTCGCGGGCTAGAAAATAAGCCTATCTACCGGATGAAGCTGTAAATCTACTTAAATCAATAGGCAACAAACATATCTATAAAAATTTGAGGTGACAATAACGGGTAAGCAGGCTCACGCTTGCTAGGCCCGTACAATACCAATGGCAGAAATCATACAAACGCCGATCAAGCAGTGTGCGTACTGTAACGAAGACAAGCCGCTTGGCGATTTTTTGCGCCGTACCGGCCGGCGCTCGGGTCCTGACTCGCGGCGCGGCGCCTGCCGCTCCTGCAGGAAAGAAAGGGCGAGCTCGCAGGCCGCGCCAGTAGCTGTTGTGGAGGCGCCAGTTGTACAAGCAGGCGCCGCAGATGAGTCTAGGCCGGAAACGGCGTCTGCTGGCGTCCTGAAGAAGTCCCGCAGGAAACGCGGCGGGAGGAGAAGGCGGGCGAAGGCTGCAGCGGCAGTAGCCGCCGCAGCGGAGCAAGCCGCGAAGGAGACGGGCGGCAGGGAAGCTGCGAAAGCCAGCGCAGCCGCCCCGAAAGCTGGTGCCCAGCCGCTGGTAACGGATTCAGCGGCGGTGGCGGTGGCGCAGGAGTTCAGCGCGGCGAGCAGGCCAGGCGCCGTACGCAAGCCGGAGAAGAAGGCGCCGCGAGCGAAGACAGCTGCCCGCTTGCCGAAGCAGCGTCCTCTGCCTAAGCCGTCGAATCATTCGCCGACGGATCCAACCTATTTGCGTCCTTCCGGGCAAGGCACGGTATGGATGAGGGGCAAGACCGATAAGGGCAGGCAGTGGTATCAGGAAATTGAACTGGAGCTGGCCGTTATACTCGTTAACGAGCATGCCGCCGTTGTCGTGAATCGCCGGACAATTCGCAGGCTATTCAGCAATAAAGATTTTCGCAAATATATTTTAACGCGGGATAATTATACTTGCTTCTTCTGCAAGCAGTATGGGGATACGATCGACCACATGCTTCCGCGCGCCAAGGGCGGCCATACGACGCCGGACAATTGCGTTTGCGCTTGCCATATGTGCAATCAGTCGAAGGCAGACAAAAACCTTGAGGATTTTATGCGGGAAGTGTAGCTCCCGCATACGAAATGCGCCAACATACGAGCGTGCAGCAATCGCTGCGCGGTATGTTGGCGCTTATTTGTGAGTATGGAAGAGTTGGAAGTGGGGATAGAGCTGGAGCCAGCCTCTACAAGTTTAATGCGTTGACAAGCTGGATGGAGGCATTGTAGTAGCTTTCGTTCCAGCTATAGTTGTACATGCTGTCCTCGTAGCTCAGCATGCCAATTATAAAAAGTAAAAACAGCAGCAAGCTGAGGAATAAGCTAATGGCTCCGCAAATGAGGCCGGCAATCGCCATACCGCGTCCTTGCTCGCGCGTTTTGGGAATTTGATTCAGCGAAACGATACCCATTACGATCGCGACAATGCCGAGCAGTATACCAATGAATGGAATAAAGGATGTAATGCCGCAAACGAGCGCGGCAATTGCAGCACCATTCGTCTTCTGCACAGGTGGCTGGAATGGTGGCTGAAATGGCGCATGGTTTTGATAGTTATGCCCATTGTTATAGTCGTTCAAGGGTGGTTCCTCCTAAGCTTGGAAATATGATGAAATCAGGGTTTCCATCATTATACGTCTCTTTTAGCCCGAAGGCTATACATTACTTGGCAATGAGTGGGACAAAACGGGCTTATCGAGCGATTATTCTGGCTCAATGTCTACCTTCGCTGCTCCATATCTTGCGAGCGCAAGGGAGGACGCCTCCCGCATGCGTCGCTGCAAATAATCACCTTGGGTCACTTTAATCCGCTTCCCGAGAAAGCGGATTTTCGACAATACATATTCGGCTTCATTGTTAGGAAATGTCAGCTTGATCGTATAACGATTAAGCTGGTCATCGTAGGAGACAGCTTTCTCAAAGCAGGAAAAAGCATACAAAATCCGCGACAGCTCCGCATTATACATTTCCACAACCTGAATGATGGCGGAAGTGCTGCGTTTAGCGAGCAGTGCCTGGGTGGAGGCGGTAAGCTGTATATAACGCTCGGGCAGGCAAGGTACATCTTCAATAGCGAGAATCGTTTGCAGCTTCGTGCTCATTAGTGACCTGTGGCGCTGATGGTACCAGAGCAAATACCATTCTTTTTTTACCATGGAATATTCCAGCTTATAGGGCAAACCGAATTGGTGATTGTTCTGTCTGCCGTTTTTGATCATATAGCTTAGCTTGATCTGGTTGCGCTGCATAATCGAGCGTCTAAGCTGGCGCAGCAGCGGATGGTACACTTGCAGCTCTTTGCTGGCGGCTTTCTGAATGAGCGGTCCGGCGGTTTCCATCACGCTGTCCTGCTCAAGCAGGCTTTCGAGCTTCGCGAGTGTTCCAGGCGCAAAAGCCTGCACCGCTTCAGGATGCTGCAGCATCGCCTTGAGCCAGCTTCGTTCATTCCCGGTCACCATAAAGGTGCCGGAGTCTTCAAGGCGGGACATGAGCTGATAGTTGAAAATTTTCTCAAACGGATTCATAGTAGCCAGCAATCTCCTTCCATTCGTCAATCATCTCTTTGCGCAAATGGAGCGGCTCCAGCACCTCACAGCTTGAGCCGAAGCTGCGCAGCCAAGGCCTTATTTCGAATGTGCCGTTCACTTCAATCTCATATAAGAAAGAATCTGCCCCAGCCTCCTCGCTAATGCGTCCCCACTGGCCCTGCAGCAACACGCGTTCCTTAATGAAGTTTTGCGGTGCTCCTACAGGATGGAAGAAACGGGCACGCACCGTAACGGTTCTTCCCGTATCAATGAGCCAGCTTTGCGCCGTGCGTGCTTCCAGCTGCGCCAGATGCTGCTCAAATTGCTCCTGCGGCACTGCTTCGCCCTCCTGAATTTGCGTCATGCCTTCCATCCTGTATTTCACAATGACTTTGTCCGCGCGGAAACCGAGCAAATACCAGCGTCCATACTGGTGGTCATATACGACTTTAATCGGTATGGTAACCTCCTCCTTGCCCGTTGTATCGCGCTCGAACAATGGGTTGGTGTTTCGGGAGGCGTAGCTGGTTTCTTTTTTCGGTGAAAAATACAGAAATTTCACCTTGCGGCGTTCGCGAATGGCCGCCAGCAGGCTAAATAAATGGGCTTCATCCAGCAGGCGGGAGTAGAAGTGGTATTTATATAAAAAAGCGTCCAGCGTCGCTGCGTTCTCCTGCGTGCGCAGCAAATGCTTCTTCAAGCTGTCGCGAAGCATATAGCCCTGCACGGAAGGGACATGCGTATTCGCCATGACATCGGCAAAATCGTATAAATCCAGCAGCTCATCCTCCGTCAGCTCCTGCACCAGCTCGTTTGCCAAGCGGTAGCGGTACGGGCGAGGCCCTGGCTCTTTGCGGATGACGCCGACCTCCTCCAAATATTTTAAATCGCTGCGAATCGTTTTTTCATCCGGTGGCGCCAGCTCAGCGGGTATATTGTCGCAGCAGGCGTCCATCAACTCCATGGCAGTTAGTGCACGACCGCTTTGCAGCGCTTCCAGCAGCAGCGAAATACGCTTGCTTTCGGTCTCCTTCAGCGACTTGGCGCGGAATAGAAAAAGCAGCATATGATCGGCGGAATCGAAATAGCTATAGCGAACCGTCTCGGCAAATTCCTTGCCTTGTTCCTCGGGAAGCTGCTGGTAGACGGCGTTTACAATTTCTTTGAGCTTTTTAATCGTTTTGTCAAATGTATGAATGGAGATGCCGAGCCGATCTGCGAATTGCTGCCGATTGTAGGCCCCGCTCGTCAAGACAAGCATGCGCAGAAACTGAATCTCTTTATCGAAGCTTTCTTTAGCCACCTGTGTTCCCCTGCCTTCCAGCTTACTCTCGCTATCTATTGTTTTATTCTATGGAGGATTAGTAGCGTTGTCAAAAAAGACCATAGGCGCGAATATTCGTTATATTTTTCCTGCTCGTAATACTTTCGCCATGTTCGCGGGAGGGATTTTAAGGCAAAATCAGATCTATAAGGAAGGCCACGGAGCGTCAACGACGCGATCAGGATGAAGGAGGAACGGCAATGACCAATACAATGAATAACCAAGCGACTGCCAATAAGGCAGCAGAACAGGTGCTACAAAAGATTATTCAGCTTAAAGGAACCAATCACCGCGAGCTCAGCCTTCCGAGTGGAAAGCTGCATGTATTTGCAAATGATGAAGTATTTGCAGCACTTGAGCCTAATGCCTATACGATGGCGGACAACAATCTGCGAATCCCGCGCAATCAATATATGAGCTATACGCCAGATGCGCACATCGGAGTAGGAACATGCATTGGCACAACAGCGGTGTGGAATATGAAGGACGGCTTTATCTCGCCGTCGATAGTCGGCTCAGATATTGGCTGCGGGATGCGGGTTCACACAACGCCGCTGCATAAGCGAGATATTCAAGATAAAGAGGTACGCCGAGCACTGATTAGTGCGATTGAAAAATACGTGCCAACCCATGAGCGGACGAATACGAATTATGAGGATATCGACATTATGAGCGTTGTGCAGCATGGGCTTAAAGGGCTGCCAGACAAATATGTGCCGAATGAGCAATGGCTGACACATGTAGAGCAATCGGCATTCGCCTTTGATCATAAAGCATTGGAGCATTTGCCGCCGCGTATTAAGCGCAGTGCCCACGGGCAGCTTGGATCGCTCGGCAACGGGAACCATTTTATTGAGCTTCAATATTTGGACATCAACGAGGAATACAGCGAATTGGCGAAAAAATGGGGCTTGTTCGACGGCCAGGTCGTCGTCATGATTCATTCCGGTTCGCGTGCATGGGGCGCAATGGTTGGCCGAGAACACAACAAAGTGATTAAAGAAGCGATGAATCAGTGGGGGATTAGTAGCCCCGATCCGAATTTGGTGTATGCCCCGATTGCAAGCTATGAAGGGCAAATGTATTTGAACCTGATGTATTCGGCGCTGAACTTTGCCGTCAGCAACCGCCATATGATTGCTTTTGGCGTCCAGCAAGCGTTCAGGGATGTTTTTGGCCCTGAGATGCAGCTGCCTGTGCTGTATGATCTCATGCATAATTACGCGCTGAAGGAGTTTCACCGCAAGCAGCCGATGCTTGTTCACCGGAAGGGCGCGACGCGCGCGCTGCCGCCGAACCATTTTCTAAATACGCCTGCTTATAAGGAGACGGGGCATCCTGCCCTCATTCCAGGCTCGATGGGAACGGCATCCTATATTATGGTCGGCAAGGATGAGGGCTTAAAAAACTTTTATTCCATCTGCCATGGAGCAGGCCGCGCCAGATCGAGACGGGCGACAAAGCAGCTGGTCACCGTCGATCAATTCGAGCAATCGCTGCGCGTCGGAAGCGACGATGAGATTTTGGTCAACCACCGCTCGCTGCAAGACATTCTCGATGAATGCCCGCAAGCCTACAAGGAGGTGGATCAAATTATCGACAGTGTGGTCGGCGCATCGCTTGCCGCTGTCGTTGCCAAATGCCAGCCGATGGCTGCCATTAAAGGCACTTAACACTGCTATTTAAGATAACTTCAATAATAGATTGGGCTGCTAGCTTATGGCTTTGCCATGGCATGGATTTCAATAGGATCCAGCAGTACGAGTGCACGCTGTGCGCTTGTGTGCTGCAAAGTGCATGAAGCTTCATCCCCACCAGCTTTAGAACTTGGGTTCGAATCCCAACCGTTTTGATACGGAGCATTGGAGCAGCTGTAGCTATGCTATAGCACACATCAACTCCCTTCCGAGGAGCGAAAAAATTAGAGACTCTTGCAGCAGGAATGCTCATGCCGGCCTGTACGGCGGCGCTGCGGCACGGCTATGCAATCGGTGGATACCGAGCAGGGTAAGCGGGTACATTTTGCGGTAGGCAGAGCGAAGGATCGGCCGGTTGAAGTTGAACGCAGCTGTATGCTTCGCAGAGCACCGCACAGATTACTGCGCCTAACGATGCTCTTAAGCCTGATTCCGCTTTATCCGCAGGAAGCATTCCTGATTGTAAGAATCCCAACTGATCAACCAACCTGAATGAGGTGGCTTTATATGACGACTAAAATCAAAAATCCATTGATTATACAAGACGACGAGCGTGCGCTGCTGTTCCGTAAAGGCGGTTACGTTAAGCTTTTGCAGCCAGGCAAATACCGCTTGTCCGCATGGCGCGAGGAAACGGTGATTGTGCTGAATGTAACGAAGCGTTTTCAAATTCCAGGCAAGGATGCCGAGTTGTTTCTGCATGATCAGGAGCTGCTCGCCCAGCTGACAATCGTTGAGGTGCAGGATTATGAATACGTGCTGCACTATGTGGACGGCAAGTTTAGTGCCCTGCTGACGGCGGGCAAGCATATTTTCTGGAATGTGCTGAAAAAGCACACGTTCATTCATGCGGACATCCGCCAGCCTGAGATTGGCAAGGACATTAATCTCGCGATTATGTCGAAGCTAAATGGCTACTACCAGTGCGTGGAGGTAGCGAATTATGAGACGGCGGCGCTGTTTTACAACAATGTCATGCAGCGCGAGCTGGCGCCGGGCAAATATTATTTTTGGAATGGCCCGACGACGGTGCTCGTCCGCAAAACGGATCTCCGCCAGCAGCAGCTTGATCTCACTGGTCAAGAAATGATGACAGAAGACAAAGTAACGCTGCGGCTTAACTTCGTCTGCCAATACAAAATCACCGATCCGCTTAAAGTGCTGATGATCAAATCATTTGAGGATCAGGTGTATATTGCGCTGCAGTTGATTTTGCGGGAGTATGTCGGTACGCTGCGCCTCGATGACCTGCTGAAGATGAAGCAGGAAATTGCCGCTTTCGTGCTGTCACGCTTGAATGAGAAAGGCGATGATTACGGCGTCCAGTTTCTGTCCGCTGGCGTGAAGGATATTATTTTGCCGGGCGATATTAAGGATATTATGAACACGGTGCTCATTGCGGAGAAGAAGGCGCAAGCCAATCTCATTACCCGCCGCGAGGAGACGGCTTCGACCCGCAGCCTGCTGAACACGGCTAAGCTGATGGATGAGAATGTGACGCTGTACCGTCTCAAGGAGCTTGAATTCATGGAAAAGATTTGCGAGAAAATCGGCACGATTTCGCTGTCCAGCGGCGGCAATATGCTGGAGCAGCTTAATTCGCTGCTGAGCGCAAAGCATGAGTGATAAGGCGAAATCCAATACTAATCGATAGAAGGGAATAGCGATGTAGATAAATAACGCTCTCCGCTGTCAGGAAGCACAACGACGATGGTTTTGCCTGCATTGTTTGGTCGGTTGGCAATTTGTGCTGCTGCATATGCAGCAGCGCCGGAGGAGATTCCGGCCAGCAGGCCCTCGGTTCGTGCAAGCAGTCGTGCAGTTGCAAACGCATCTTCTTTTTTAACTTTGAAAATTTCATCGACATATTGGCTGTGGAAGTTGTCTGGAATAAATCCGGCGCCAAGTCCCTGAATAGCATGTCTGCCCGGCTTGCCTCCAGATAGTACTGGCGAATCGTAGGGCTCGATCGCAATAATTTGCACAGCGGGCTTACGTTCCTTCAAGAGTCTCCCTACGCCAGATATGGTACCGCCTGTTCCTACACCAGCAATGAAAATATCAACTTCACCGTCCGTATCGCGCCAAATTTCTTCTGCGGTCGTGCTGCGATGAGTTTCCGGATTGGCCGGATTATTGAACTGCTGGGGGATAAAAGAATTTGGCGTCTCGGCAGCAAGCTGCTCGGCCCGTCTAATAGCGCCCGTCATGCCTTCCGCTTCTGGTGTTAAAATCAGCTCGGCACCAAGCGCAAGCAGCAGCTTTCGCCGTTCAATGCTAAACGTTTCAGGAAGGGTAATAATTAGCTTGTAGCCAAGAGCTGCCGCGGCAAAAGCTAATCCGATTCCGGTATTGCCGCTCGTTGGCTCGATAATGACCGAGTTTTTATGAATGAGTCCTTTTTCTTCGGCATCTTTAATCATGGCAAAGCCTATACGATCCTTTACGCTTCCAGCTGGGTTTAAATATTCCAGCTTTGCTAATACAGTCGCTTGCAGGTTTTGCGAGTTTCCATAATTAACAAGCTCAAGCAGCGGCGTATTTCCAATTAGTTCGGTTAAATTTTTATGAATATTAGCCAAATTTTCTCCTCCTGCTTTGTTTAATCCTACTATTTAACTATGATTTAAACAGTACTAAATAATCAAATGATTTGCAAGGCAGCAGTAACCATCATGAATTAGTTAAAAATGGGTTGACAAATGCTGGGGACGCGAGTAAGATAAACGAAATAACTTGAAGGGAGGCCGAAACAAATGTCCGTAAATATGATGATTATCCTACAAACCAATTTCATATCTATCGTCCATGCGGGTCGGCCTCAGCGGAACCAACTGCTGTAAGTCGAAGGAGTATAGGTCAGCTGTGCGCTGTCTATACCGACTTGCAATAGCTCTATTCACTTAAGAAGCTATGGACGATGCTCGAATGTCCGTGGCTTCTTTTTTGTTGCCAAAAAAACAAAGGAGGGCTTCGGATGAGCGATTATAAAGCTAAAATAGCAGCCGAGCTGCGACAAATAGAAGTGGAGGAACGCGTGCGTATTGTGTATGCCTGTGAGTCAGGCAGCCGCGCATGGGGCTTCCCGTCGAAGGACAGTGATTACGATGTAAGATTTATTTATGTACGGGAGACGAATTGGTATTTATCGATTTTTGAGCAGCGCGATGTGATTGAACGCCCGATTAGCGACATGCTCGATATTAACGGCTGGGATTTGAAAAAAGCGCTGAATTTATTCCGCAAATCGAACCCGCCGCTGCTGGAATGGCTGCAATCGCCGATCAACTATTTGGAGGAGACGACGATAGCGGAGCAAATTCGAGAGCTGCTCCCGGCGAGCTTCTCGCCGCGCTCCAGCATCTATCATTACCTGCATATGGCGAAAGGAAACTTTCGTGAGTATTTGCAGGGCGACCAAGTAAAAATCAAAAAATATTTCTACGTGCTGCGCCCAGTGCTCGCCTGCCAATGGGTTGAGGAACGTGGCGGCGTACCTCCCTTGTCCTTTGAGGAGCTGGTGCATGAACTGCTGCCGGAATCGTTGCTTAAGCATGAGGTGCTGACGCTGCTTGAACGCAAGAAAGCGGGCATTGAGCTGGATTTGGAGCCGAAAATCGGCGTAATTAACGATTTTCTCGCTAGGCGCATCGCCTATTACGAGGAAGTGGCAAAGCAAGCGCCAGCTTCGGGGCAGAAGCAGGATCAAGCGCTGGATGAACTATTTCGCTCGGCACTCCGGGAAGTATGGGGGCCGGGCGCGGAATAGGGCGACAGGTAAGGCGGCAGGGCGCAGCCGCAGCATAGGAAACGAGGAAATTTAGATTATGTTACAAAACTATTATCAACAAGTGAAGCTGCCTTCGGGGCAGGTGCATGTATATGCGGGGCCAGAGCTGTTCGCGGCGCTGGATTATAAGGTTTTTGAGCTGGCAAACAACAATTTACAAATACCGAATCAAGTTTATATGGGTTACACGCCTGACGTTCATGTTGGCGTTGGTACGTGCATTGGAACGACCGCGGTATGGAATATGGAGGACGGCTACGTCTCGCCTTCAATTGTCGGAAGCGATATTGGCTGCGGCATGCGGGTTCATATGACCAATTTGCACAAGGACGAATTGAAGGATGTGAAGCTGCGCCGCAAGCTGGTGAAGGCGATTGAGAAATATTTGCCGATGGAAGAGCATGGGCGGGGCCATTTTTCAGATATTCGCTTAGAGCATGTTGTGAAAAAAGGATTGCATGGCTTGCCGAAAAAATATATTCCGGACGCCTATACACCTCGTAAAGCGACTTCGCTGACGCATGTGGAAAGCAGCAAATTTTATGTAGAAGGCGGCGCACTCGACTTGTTCCCGGAACGGGTATGGCATCGCTCGCATCGCCAGCTCGGCACGCTTGGCGGCGGCAATCATTTTGCTGAAATTCAGGCGATTGAAATTCCCGAGGAAAACCGCGAAATCGCGGAAGCCTGGGGCTTGAGCGACGGTCAGGTCGTCATTATGATTCATTCCGGCTCACGTGCATGGGGCGGCTCGGTCAGCCAATATTGCAGCAGCAATATGACTAAAATGATGAAAGCCGAAGGGATGGGCACCGCTGATCCCAAGCTGGTGTTCGCGCCGCTTGCACATCCACTGGGCAAAGATTATGTAGAGCTGATGTATTCTGCTCTGAACTATGCGGTCGTCAACCGTCATCTGATCGCTTATGCGATTCGCGAGGCGGGGAAGGATGTTTTTGGCAGCAAATTTGAAATGTCGACGCTGTATGATCTCATGCACAATTATGCGTGGGAGGAAGAGCATGATGGGCATTCGTATTTTGTTCATCGCAAAGGGGCGACAAGAGCGCTCCCCGCGCAGCACCCGGATAACCCAGAACCATACAGGGAAACCGGGCATCCGGCGCTTATTCCCGGCTCGATGGGCTCCTCCTCCTACATTATGGTGGGCAAGCCGGGAGGCCGCGACAATTATCACTCCATCTGCCATGGAGCTGGACGCATCCGTTCGCGGAGTGCGAGCAAACGACTCATTACAGTTGAAGAGTTTGCCGCATCGATGCGGGTAGGGCTGGAGGATGAAATTGTTCTCAACCAGCGCTCGCTGGAGTCGATGGTCGATGAGTCGCCGCAGGCGTACAAGGATGTTGATCAAATTATTGAGAGTGTCGTTGGTGCTGGACTGGCCGAGGTTGTGGCCAAATGCAAGCCGCTGGCTACGATTAAGGGGGCTTAAGCGATGTTGACGGATAAACGGGAAAAAAGCCTCAGCAAAATGATGACCAAAATTTTGCGGCATGCGCCAGAAAAGTTTGGCATTCTGCTCGATGAAGCGGATGGCTCCTGCTTGCTAAGCGAGCTGCTGGCTGCCATTAACCGGCAGCCGGATTGGAGCAGCATAACGGAAGCGCATATCCGTTATGTTGTGGAGCGATCATCTAAGCAGCGCTTTGAGCTTGCAGACGGGCGCATTCGCGCCCGTTATGGGCATAGCGTGCAAAAGGTCAGTTATCCGGCAGCGGTGCCGCCGGAGATTCTGTATCACGGCACAAACGAAGCGGTAGTGGCGGCGATTTTGCGCGAAGGCATTCAAGCGATGGGCCGCCAGTATTGCCATCTGTCGGAGGGGCTGGATTTTGCAGCCCTCGCGGGCAGCCGCAAAGGCAAGCTGGTGATTTTGGAAGTGGATACGCAGCTTGCTGCAGAGCATGGCGTTATTTTTTATTATGCAGGCCATGAGGTTTGGCTGGCGGAGGAGATTCCGGCGGAATGCTGCAGCGTTATAGCTTATAAAAATTAATGAAAATGAGCGCATCGTTCCGCAGGAACAAGCGCTCATTTTCTCATTTAAGGCACGGTTTTCATATTGATGGATATGGATTCGGGCGTACGCGTCTAAAGGAAACATCTTGATGAGGTTGACCTCATCAGGATGTTTCCTTTGTCTATATTGTGCTATTCGATGACTTGAAAATCAAGGAATACAGTATGAAAGCGCTATACAATTGGTAGTGAGGGGCGCATGGAAACCTTTCTTCAAATGTACGGTTGTGGGTATAACCAATTATGAGAGGAGGTGAGGCGGGAAGTCTATCATTTGCTCGATGATTAGTAGTGATGTATCAACGAACAGGTAAGGCGATCAGAAAATGAATATGGAGGTAATACTGAAAATGAAAAAAATAGTAGCTATTCTCGTAAGTATTGCAGTCGCAATTACTCCTGTAATCGCTCCAACTACAGTGGTACATGCAAGCTACGGCGCTCCGGCTGGGTGGCGAAACCTTCCAGACTATTATGTATTCAAAGATACTTATCATGGCTGGTCCGGGAGCAGCGGTGGATTGGTAACGGTAAACGGCGCTTTGCCTGTTGACTCGCAAGAAACCTATGATAATTTACCTTCATTGAAGTTAAGTGTTACAAACCAGGTAGATTGGATGGAGTCCATTCTTGTAATGGCTGAATGGGCAAATCATGATATTCACAATTATGTTCCGAACGGATACCTGGAGTTTTATGTAAAAGGCAAGGATGGCGGGGAACAATTTAAAATCGGCGGCGATGACCATGTCGAAAGACGTGCATCGGGTGTTGAACATAGAGTATTAAAACCGATAACGGATTACGTTGCGGTTACGACGGAGTGGCAGCATGTAAAGATCCCCTTAAAGGATATTTACAATGACTCATCGGTTGACCTGGACGAATACAATGCAAAGGCTATTCATCTGAACAAAGTAAACAATGAGCCCTTTACAGTATGGTTAAACCAAATCAAATTAACTTCTCCTGATAAGGAAGCGGGATTTTCAGCTATAAAGGTAAATCAGGTTGGATTCCGGAATTCCTCCGAGAAATATGCCAATGTTTCCGGCTTTGAGGATGAGCTCACTGCCGATGTCGGAACGCCCTTCCAGGTAAGGAAAGCTTCTGATGACACAGTTGCCTATAGTGGGCAATTGATCCTCGTTAAGGATTACGACATTGATTCCGGAGAAAGGGTTTTAAAAGCTGTATTTACGGACCTTGAAGACGCGGGGAATTATTACATTACTGTAAGTGCAGCAGGTATAGAAAGGTCTCCTGCATTTAAAATAGGAAATGACGTATATAAGCCTCTATTAGTCGATGCGGCAAGATATTATTACTATCAACGTTCAGGAACTGCACTTGAACCAGCGTACACTCCGGACTTCCCAAGGGCAGATATAACGCCTATGGATACGGCTGCACCTTTTGAATCCAATTCTGCGATTACAAAAGACGTATCGAAAGGATGGTTTGACGCTGGCGATAAAGGGAAATATGTAAGTGCCGGAGCGGGTACGGTTATGACTCTATTATGGTCGCATGATTTATTTCCGGATTCTTATACAGATAATCAGTTTAATATTCCAGAAAGCGGAAACGGTGTTCCTGATATCCTTGATGAAGCCAGATGGGAGCTGGAATGGATTCTAAACATGCAGGACTCTAATAGCGGCGGTTTTTACGCAAAAGTCGAGTCAATGGATAATGATAATAATACGAGGGCTATTAGGGATAAAAGAGATAATGTCACGAATATAAGGCCGACCAATGATACGGCTTGGGCCGCAGCTGCTTTAGCTCATGCTTCAATAGTTTATGCACAGTATGATCCATCGTTTGCTGCTCAATGTCTAGCGGCTGCCCAGAGTGCATGGTTGTATCTCGAACAGAATCCCAATAATATTAAAGGCCCATCAGGAGCTTATGATACGGACTCCGATAAGGACTCTAGGCTTGTGGCTGCCGCAGCCTTGTATAGAGTTACCGGTGCTGCCAAGTATAACAATTATTTCGTGAATAACTATTCACAAAGCGAGGATAGATTTGTGAATCCGCAAGGAGATTGGGTCGGCAGCTGGCATTACGCATTTTTCCATTACATGGAATCAGATAACCGCAACATGAATGTTGTGAACTGGTATGAAGAAAAGTTTACAATCTGGTTAAACAAAGAAATAAATAGATATCAAAACAATGCTTGGAATAACACGATATATGAAGGCAATTACTACTGGGGCAGTAACAACATGATACTCGGTACGGCTACAGAAGCCCTGATTGGTTCCAGCCTTCTTGGAATGAATAACGAAACCATTAACAATATGGCGCTTTCCGCATTAAACTATATTCTTGGCGTTAATCCATTGAGAAAGAGCTTTGTAACGGGACATGGCGAGGACAGTCTTCAAACCGTATACGCGATAATGAACAATGACCCTAGACCAGGAGTGCCTAAGGGGTTTATGCCGTTAGGGGCTAATAAGTACAACAATCCGGGTATTTCCATCTTCCCTGCCAAAAACTTTATGGATTGCGCTGTCGAGTGGACTACCAATGAGCACGCTGTTGGTTCGACGGCCAATCTAGTGTTTATCAGTGCGTTTGCTAACAGTGATCTAACTACACCTTGATCTGACAGTCAGCATTAAGCGATTATGGGGCTCATCCCTCAATCATCATTAGATGACTGGGGGATGAGCCCCTTTATTCGATTAGCATATTGATAAGTATATTTAGACACTCCGTCTATAGGTCTTAGGCGGAAGTCCATACACTTTGTTAAACAGGCGGGTAAAATAATTGCTGTCGTTAAATCCACATTCATATGAAATTTCTGTAATGGAAAGCTGCGTACGCTTCAACAACGTGCATGCTCGTTCTAAACGGAGTCGTTGCAAATAGAAGATTGGAGTCGTTTGATAATAGGAGCGAAAGATGCGGTTCAAATGTCTGACCGAAATATTCGATCTAGCAGCGATTTCTTCCAGTGTAAGCGGATCGAGATAGTGATCTTCCATATAGGAGATGGCATTCGCCAAATGCATCAGATTGCTGTCAGTGCCCATCTCCTGATGGTTATACTGTCTGGACAAATAGACTGCGAGCTCCATAAATCGGGCAATCAACATCGTCTGATACCCTTGAAGCTTGCCGTTGTATTCATTAATCATAACGGAGATAAGAAGCGAGACATATTCCAGACTGGGAATTGGCAATCTGAGGCTGCTCTTATACGAGTGAATATTGCGGTAAAACGGTTCCAAAACGAAAAGCGACTGAAAACCGTTGGAAGTTCTTAGATCTAGACCGGCCGATAGCAGCATTTCTGGGCGGTACATAATATTGCAAATTCTAAAATCATGAGGTTCTTTGTAAGCATGAGAGGTTGCGCCGCTTATGACAAATACATTTCCCTTCTTAATAAAGAAGGTCTCATGATTGACGATGTGCGTAGCGTTTCCATTCAGGACAATGACAAGCTCGGAGAAGTCGATGTGCTTATGCAGCTCCAGGTCATCGTCGTGTCCGCCATAATGAATAAAGAAAGGGAAATCCTTATCAAGTGTAAACCACTCTAAGTAGGTATCACTCAAATCCTCCCTCCTCTTCCAAAAATAACGTATTTGATGTCTATATTATGCTATTCTGTGACCTGAAAATCAAGGTTCTATGTTAAAGCGTGCTATATGATCTGATAAGAGAAACATGGAATGAGGAGAGTGATTTAAGTATGCCTCATACACAGCGACTGTCATGATGTTATGGTTGAGCAAGAAGCTATATTTTAAGAAGGGGGAAATGGCGTGCAATTCGATTCCGTAAAAATCATCTCGCCTGCAAAAAAAAGTAAGCGGTTACGCAAGCCAGTCAAGCATGGCAGCTATCGGTTGTTTTTTATGGCTTTGCCGTTCCTGATTTTAGCCTTTTTATTTTCTTATTTGCCTTTGTATGGCTGGATTTATGCATTTTACGATTATAGTCCGGCTCTAGGCATTTCCCAGTCGCCTTATGTTGGATTCAAATGGTTCACCACAATGGTTTCGAATGAAATGCAGCGTGCGGAAGTGCTGCGTGTCCTGCGTAACACCTTTGGGATGAACATATTAGGTCTAATGACTTCGGTATTTCCGGTCATCTTCGCCCTCTTCTTGGTGGAGATCAAATCAACCTGGTACAAAAAAATGGTTCAGATTTTAACCACGCTGCCCAATTTTATCAGTTGGGTGCTCGTCTATGCTTTTGTGTTCATGCTTTTCTCCACTCAGAGCGGCTTTGTCAATCAAGTGCTGATGAATTTAGGATGGATTTCGGAGCCGATCAATTATTTGGCCTCAGACAGTCATATCTGGATCAAAATGACATTGTTGGGCTTGTGGAAAGGGCTGGGCTGGGGGGCGATCTTGTACATCGCAGCCATTGCCGGAATCGATCAGGAATTGTACGAAGCAGCCAAAGTGGATGGGGCAGGAAGGTTCAGATTGATGCGGCATGTGACCGTACCAGGGCTGATACCGACCTTTTTCGTTTTGCTGCTGCTGTCCATCGCCGGGTTCATCAGCGCAGGCTTCGAGCAATTTTATGTGTTTCAGAATGCGGTCAACGCGAATGATATCGAAGTGCTGGATTTGTACGTCTACAATATCGGAATCGCGAACTCCAGTTTCTCTTATTCGACGGCGGTAAGCATCCTGAAATCGTTGGTCAGTGTTGTCCTGCTTTTCATTGCAAACCGGTTATCAAAGATGATCCGGGGAGAAACGATCATTTAATTCACAGTCGCCAGGAAAGGAGAACCAACTATGGCCTCGTGGGAAAAATCCCGATTCAGTTTGTTTTCAATTCTGAACTACACCATGTTCGGATTGTTTACGCTGCTATGTATATTTCCGTTCTACTATTTGTTTATCAACACGATTAGCGACAATGATCTAAGCAGCAGGGGGCTGATCTTGTTCTATCCGGAAGGGATACATTTTCAAAATTACTTGAAAGTGTTTCATGTTCAGGGCCTTAAGCTAGCTCTGCTTGTATCGGTGGGCCGGACCGTTCTGGGGACCATATTGACCGTAGCGGCATCTGCTTTTCTCGGTTATCTATTCACACGGAGCGAGATGTGGGGACGCAAGTTTTGGTACCGCTTTCTTATCCTGACGATGTACTTCAATGCAGGGATTATCCCTTGGTTTATAACGATGAAAAATTTAGGACTGATGAATAATTTTTGGGCGTACATCATACCAGGAATAGTCGTGCCTTTCAATATTATTCTGGTGAAAACGTTTATCGAATCGACACCGATCGCGCTGCAGGAATCGGCTCAAATCGACGGTGCAGGTTATATAACCATTTTCTATAAGATTGTCATGCCTTTGATAACTCCGATTCTGGCGACGTTAGCGATATTTACGGCTGTTGGGCAATGGAACAGTTTTACCGATACGCTGTTTCTCGTTAATGATTCCAAGCTGTTCACGCTGCAGTTCATTTTGTATCGATATTTGAATGAGGCGAATTCACTTGCGGAAATGATGAGGAACGCTACGGTTGGCCAAGTAAACCTTTCTCAAATGCCGACTCCGATGACCATCCAGACGACCGTTACGATTATCGTCGTTGCGCCAATCCTGCTCGTCTATCCTTTCTTCCAGCGTTTTTTTGTTAAAGGCATCATGATCGGCGCAGTAAAGGGTTGACCTTTTTTTGAAATGCGAAGAGAAGGATCAAGGGATATAAAAATACAAATCTGAGGTGAAATGAAATGTTCGCAAAAAGAAAAAGGTGGGCTTTCGTGATGTGTGTATGGAGTGCTGTTCTTGCTTTATCAGCATGCACCGGCAACAGCAATGGGGGGAATATACCATCTGGTACGTCTAGCGTAACGGACAGTTCAAGCGGCGAACAGCTGCCCGAATTAACGATTAACGTACTCTCTCAGCTTACTAGCTACGCTGGCCCGCAAGAGGGTTGGTTCGCTAAGGTCGTCAAGGATAAGTTCAATATCAAGCTGAATATCCAGAACAGCACGGGTGAGGTAGTTGCTTCAAGGATGGCTTCGGGCGACTTGGGTGATCTTGTTGTGTGGGGTAACAATAGCAAAGAATATACGGATGCCATTAAAGGAGGCCTGCTGCTGGACTGGAACAAGGACGGTCTGCTGGAGAAGTACGGAAATCATATGAAAGAGAACGCAGGTCAAGCGATTGAAGCAAATAGGAAGCAGTTCGGCGACGGCAAGCACGTTTACGGCATTGGCCACTCTGTCGGTTCCGGTGAAGGCTCGTCCGAAAGCAATAAGCTGACGTTTGGTCCGAGTATCCGTTGGGATCTGTATCAGAAGCTTGGCAGTCCGAAAATAACCAAGATGGAGGATTACTTGCCCCTCCTGAAGCAGATGCAGGGGCTGGAGCCAAAGAGCGACTCCGGCAGGAAAACGTACGGATTTTCACTCTGGTCGGAATGGGACGGCAATTCGATGAATCTAGGGAACATCGGGGCTTACTACGGCTACATCAATGGCGATGGCTTCAACCCGAGCGATATGATCCTGACATCTGTGTCGGAGCAAAAATACCAGGGTCTTATCGACGACAGCAGCTATTACATGGAAGGTCTGGCGTTCTATTATAAAGCCAATCAGATGGGCCTGCTTGATCCGGACTCGGTGACGCAGAAATTCGGGGACGTTTCCAACAAGCTCAAAGATGGCCAATTTTTCTTTACTCCGTTTACATGGATGGACGATACGTACAATACCCCGAATCATCTTTCAACAGGCAAGGGCTTGATGCCCGTGCCGTTCTCGGAAGAGAAGGCGGTTACGTTCGGCTATACGCCGTATGGCGGCGAACGTGTTTGGTCGATCGGCGCCAAAGCGAAAGACCCGGCTCGCATTATGATGTTCCTTGACTGGTTGTACTCACCTGAAGGCATTATGACGGTGAACAATGGCCCGAAGGGCCTTGCTTGGGATATCAAGGACGGCAAAGCTTACGTGACCGATTACGGCTGGGGGGCATTCCCGTCTAATGAAACGCCGGTTCCGGAGGAATACGGCGGAGGCACTTTCAATTCGGGTGTGTCTAAGATCAATAACACCACAATATCTAGCATGATGATCAACCCGGAAACTGGTGAGCCGTATAACCGCGAAATGTGGTCGTCGTCGCTCGGCCATAACCCGAATCAGGTTGATTTGAGCTGGCGCGATGCGATGGGGGTAAGCACGCAGAAGGAATACTACACCAATAACAATATGGTCGCCATAACGAAACAGACTTTTACAGGCGAAGCACCGATTCAGCTTCCTACTGACATTCAACAAAAGCAGAACGAAGTCGGCAAGGTGATCAAAGAATACTCTTGGAAGATGGTTATCGCGAAGAACGACACCGAATTCAACAAACTGAAGCAGCAAATGCTGGAGAAGGCCAAAGGTCTTGGTTACGACGAAGTTGTCGCTTGGCAAATCGAGCAAACGAAGAAGACGGTTTGGGCGCAGAATCCGTAATCGCAATTTGACTAAACAGCTTAACTTTACAAAAGAGTAGGAGTGCAGTGTCGTGCAATATACCAATCCGGTCATTTCCGGCTTCCATCCCGACCCGAGCATTTGCCGGGTCGGTGAGGATTACTATCTGGTAACCAGTTCATTTGAATATTTTCCTGGTGTCCCTATTTTTCACAGCAGGGATCTTGTCCATTGGCGCCAGATCGGACACTGTCTCACGTCCGAGCGACAACTGCCGCTTGCAAACGCCTGGAGCTCGGGCGGAATCTTCGCCCCGACAATCCGCCACCATGAAGGTTGGTTTTACATGACAACGACGAACGTAAGCGGGATGGGTAACTTCTTTGTTCGAAGCCTTCAACCTGTCGGACCATGGTCAGACCCCATTCGCGTTGCTCAGGGCGGTATTGATCCTTCTCTATTGTTCGACAATGACGGGACAGTTTATTTCCAATCTACATGTACGGGCGATCAGGGAGATGGCATCTATCAATGTGAGATTGATATTGCGACCGGTCGAATGTTGACGGAGAGCCGCTTGCTCTGGAAGGGAACGGGCGGAGCACACCCGGAAGCGCCCCATCTTTACAATATCAACGGACTCTATTATTTGCTCATTGCCGAAGGTGGGACTGAATTTGGCCATATGGTGACAATCGCGAGAAGCAGCGCTCCTTACGGCCCTTATGATTCATGCCCTCATAATCCGATATTGTCTCACAGAAGTATGAACAGCACCATACAAGCAACCGGGCATGCGGATCTGGTACAAGCGGAGGACGGCAGCTGGTGGGCGGTTTTTCTGGGCATCAGGCCCGTCTCCTATCCCAAACGGCATCATCTGGGAAGAGAGACGTTTTTGGCGCCCGTAACCTGGACGGATGACGGCTGGCCGATCATCGGCAATGGCGGACGCGTTGAGACGATCTTGGATTGTCCGGCGTTTATAGGAAATCCATGGCCGCTTCAGAAGATCAGGGATGATTTTGAGGAAACGACGATTGGTTTGGACTGGACATTCCTTCGAAATCCGGTGCCCGGCAGCTGGTCTCTTTACGAAAATCCAGGGTATCTTACGCTGCGGGGGACGAAGGCTTCTCTTGATACTGCCGGCGCACCCGCTTTCGTGGGCCGTCGTCTGCGCCATATGTCATGCAAAATCTCCGCTTTGCTGCATTTCGAACCGCAACATGAAGGCGAGGAAGCCGGACTAACCGTGTTTATGAACGAGAGGTATCATTACGATCTGGCCGTGAAGCTCAAAGAGGGACGAAAGATTATTGTATTCCGGCGAAGCGTTGGTTCGATGAAAACAGAATGCGAGCTAGACTGCGCATGGGGATCGGTCGTGCTGATGATTGAGTCCCAGCCGGAATGGTTTGTGTTCTCCTTTCAGCAAGAGCAATCTCGCATTGAATTGGGATCAGGAGAAACGCATCTGCTTTCTACGGAGGTAGCGGGCGGCTTTACGGGAATATTCATTGCGATGTATGCCGTTTGTGATACGGAGCACAGTTCCCCGGCACTTTTTGATTGGTTCGATTATGCGCCAACCTAAAATTCATATTGGAGAAGCAAAGCGGGTCAGGCGAATACACAGCCTTGACCCGTTTTTTTTAACTATCCAATAAGCTAATAGGGCTCCGTTAAATCTACTCTCCTAATAGGTTAGGACTCTTGCAACTTTTACCAAAATATAACGTCTATTCTTTTATGGAAAAAATTGAATTTCTACAGAGAAGAGAGGTTGCAATGATTCAAAAAAAGTCACATTTGCAGGAGAGTATGATGAAGAAGCTTGGTTTTTTGATGGTATTATTTATTTTTTTGTTGGCGCTTCCAGACAAAAGCTTTGCAGCAGCAGTGGATACGAAGGTGATTTTGGACGGGACGGAGCTTGTTCAGCCTGAGAACACGAAAGCCGAAATTATTGACAAAAAAGTGATGGTCCCGATTCGGGTCGTATCGGAAAACTTGGGGTACGACGTGCTCTGGAATAAGCAGACCCAGACCGTCACGATTAGCAAAGAAGGCACGCACATTGAAATGACGGTAGGCCAGAAAGCGGCAAAGGTCAATACGGAAACCGTAGATATAGATGCTCCTCCTGTAATTAAAAAAGGAACGACACTCGTTCCCCTGCGCTTCATAGGCGAGCAGATGAACCTCAAGGTAGGCTGGAACAACAAGGCGAAGACGGTCACTTTAACGAGCCCGATTCCCGAGGTGGTCATCGATGAGGGGGGAACGGCCCCAGTTACTCCGCCACCTTCCGAAACGGGAGGCACCATTATTGATGGAGCTAGCTCGAGTGGCGTGTCAACCGTTAGCGCTATCAGCTTTAATGACAACCGCCTTATCGTCACCACAAGCGGCAAAGTAGGGCCGAAAATTTTCGCGATGAAGGCGCCGGATCGCCTTGTCATTGATTTGCCAAATTCGTCTTTTGCGCCGTCGTTTGGCGATGGACAAGCTTTGAATGGCAGCCAGATGGGCGAGCTTGTGATTACGGACAGCTCAGATGTTACGAAGGTGCGTTATTCTTTGTTTACCCGCGAGCCATCGGCTATTCGCATCGTTTTGGATTTGAGACAGGCGACCTCCTATCAGCTTGTCAGCGATGATTCTGGCCTTTATGTTGTAGACCTTAATGTGGACGGCGACGTAGGCGAAGCACCGATTTTGCCGCCAATCAGTTCAGACGGCAAAAAAATCGTCGTCATTGATCCTGGACACGGCGGAGTGGAGCCGGGCAAGGTGGCGCTGACAGGGCTGCAGGAAAAAATAATCAATCTGAAGCTTTCCTTGAAAGTAGAGCAGCTGCTGAAGCAGGTGTCTGCCATTAATGTGGTGATGACACGAAACGATGATACGACACTCAGCCTTTCGAATCGTGCGAAGCTGGCAAATGCACTGAATGCCGATTTGTTCGTCTCCCTTCATGCCAACGGCTACACGACATCTACAGCTTCAGGCACGGAGACGTATTATGCGCGGGATTCGAGCATACCATTAGCTAAGACGATTCATCGCTATTTGGTGGAAGCGACTGGACTGAGAGATCGCGGAGTGAAATACGGCAACTATCACGTCATACGAGAGACAACCATGCCAGCGGTTTTGCTCGAGACAGGCTTTATGAGCAACGCGTCGGATTTGGCGGTTATAACGAATGAAACGGTGGAAATGCGTATGGCAATAGGCATCGTTGAGGGAATTAAAGAATATTTGGGTATTAAATAGTACAGCTTGTTTCTTTCAATTCCCGAGGGAGGTGGAGTTTGAATGAACACAAAGATTGCTATTTCGGCGCTCCTGTTAATCGTTATGACGACTGCAGGCTGCGCGGACAAGTCATCAGCCCATCCGGTGCAAGAGGTTTCATTAGAAGCTATACAATCCAAGACGGTCACAGCTGCCACAGTCGTGGAGCCGCAGCAAACGGCCGAGGCTCCGGTACCGACTGCGGAAGTGAAGACGCGGACCATTGAAGTTTTTTTCTCAGACCCGCAGGGGGAAAAGCTGAATAAAGCGGGTTTGCAGATTTCTTTTTCCACACCTGCTCAGAAATATACGGCAGCCTTTAAAGCTTTGCAGCAAAGCGACAATGCCGAGCTGATACCGCTCTGGTCGAAAGAGATCGAGCTGAAATCAGTCCATTTTAAAAACGGAGCGCTCACGCTCGACATTCATATGCCTGACACGGCGCGCCAGGGATCTGGCAGTGAAATACTCGCTTTGGATGCATTAACATGGACGTTGTTTCAATTCGTTGAGGTTGAAACGATTGATCTGCTGGTCGATGGCAAGCAGCTGGAAAGCTTAATGGGACATGCCGATTTAGAGCATCCCATCACGAGAGGGAAATAAGCTTGGTGAAAGCCGATTGCTGTATCGCCATGTTTCATAATTTCTCTTAAGAGGTAAAGAGACCTATAACCAAAGAGGAGATGATCATATGACAGCTTCAAGTAATGGTTTAGGCGATAAAATAAAAGGCAAAGTCAATCAAGTAAAAGGCGAGATTAAAGACCAGATCGGTAAAGCGACGAACAATGAATCGCTGCAAGGAGAAGGCAAGCTGGATAAAGTGAAAGGTATTGCCCAAGAAAAAATCGGCGAGCTAAAAAATAAAATCAGCAAATAGATGGCGGTTGCAAGCTTGACTATAGCCACTTATAGCTGCATCATTCATCAAGAAGCCAGCCTTCACAAATCGTGGAGGCTGGCTTCTTGCGGCGCATAACGATTAAGAAGAAGCCGGAGGAGAGCTGGCCAACGAAGCAACGGAGCGTTCGCCGCTGCAGTGCAGGTTGGCAAACGCTCCGTTGCTTCGTTCTATTTTAAAAGTGGTCAGGAGGCATTTCGGTGGGGAAGTCTTGCCCTCGGGCTAACCAAGAGCGGAAAACGATGGTATTATGATGGGATAACAGATTTATTATGATGCAGGAGATGAACCATGGATTTTGCGAAGCTGAATTCCTTAACGAAATATCCGAGTATCCGCACCTATCACCAGCTTGGGGAGCGCGGCCGTTTAAACGATAGGTTAACTGAAGGCGAGGCCTTCGATTCGGATAAGCCCGTTTATGTTTTTGAAAAAGTAGACGGGGAAAATGCGCGTATTATTTTGCTGCATAGTGAAGCCGGAACGGACTATTTTATTGGCTCACGGGAGGAGCTGCTTTTTGCCAAGGGTGACCGAATCGGCAATCCTTATGGCAATATGGCGACCTTGTTAACTCCGATTGCAGAGCGAATGCAGGCCAGCCTGGCGGATGGAAAGCTCGGCCTGACGGTTATTTATCAGGAAAGCTATGGCGGGAAAACAAAGGCGGCTAAAAATTATACGTCAAGCGGGAGCCAAGGCTACCGGGTGTTTGATCTATTTTCGCTGTCGCATGAAGAGCTTCAGCATCTGCTGGCACTGCCCATTGACCAAATTGCCAACTGGCGTGATCATGGCGGCCAGCCATTTTATCAAGAGGCGGAAAAGGCGGCGTTTATCGAGCGCTGGAGTCTCGATGCTGCACCGCTGCTGGCTGTGCTGGATGGAGCGGCATTCCCAATCGGACTGGAGGAGACGAGCCGTTTTCTCAGCGATTTTGCGGCCACGCGTGTGGGAATGGATGCAGCCGGAAAATCAGAAGGGATCATTGCGCGTACCGCAGATCGTAAAATAATACGTAAAATCAGGTTCGAGGATTATGAACGAACCTTTAGAAATGTGCCGAAGGCATGAACAATTTGCTAGTGTCGGGCTACCGCGCGCATGAGCTGAACATTTTTAATCAAAAGCATGAGGGTATTGCCTATATTAAGCAGGCGATAACGAATAAGCTGCTGCCGCTCATTGATGATGGCTTGCAGTGGGTCATTACGCCCGGCCAATATGGTGTTGATCTGTGGGCTTGCGAAGCAGTCATTGCGCTTAAGCCGCAGTATCCGCAGCTCAGGCTTTCTATTATTACGGCGTACAGCAATCCGGAAGAGAAGTGGAAGGATGACAAGAAGGAATATTACGAGCAGGTGCTGAAGGGCGTTGATTATTATGCGTCGGTCAGTGACAAGCCCTATGATGGCATTTGGCAGCTGCAAGCGAGGGATGAGCTGCTGTTTCGCAAAACCGATGGCATTTTGCTCGTGTACGATGAGGATGCGGGGGAAGGCAGTCCGCGCTACTTCAAGGAGCGTGCGCTTCGCCGGCAGCAGTCCGACGGTTATCGCTACATCAGCATCAGCTCGGATGATATCCAGAGCATTGCTGATGAGGCGAATTATCGGGATATGGACTAGCACAATAAGGCTGCCAGTGCTTAGGGCGGTTTGACATCAGGAGGAGGATGCAGAAATGGAAGATCAGGATGATAAAAAGCAGCAGGAGCAGCTTTCGGATAATGGCCGGCCGTTCGATTTAGAAAAGAGTGAGCCCGCGAGCCAGGCGGTGCATGTGTTCCGCCAGCCGCGGGATTCGCAGCAGTCACAGGCGGCAGCACAAGCAGCAGCCCAAGCTGCGCGGGAGGAAGCGGCGCAGCGGGCCGAGGCAGCCCGCCAAGGGGAAGCGGCAAGGCAGGCCGAGGCAGCGAGGCGTTCAGAGGCGGCGAGGCAGGAAGAGATTTTGCGGCGTGCGGAAGCGGCACGGCAGGAGGAACTAGCGCGCCAGGAGGAAGATGCGCGTTTGCTTGAGGCTTTGCGGGAGCAATCGGCTTTGCAGGAGCACGCGATTTTGGGAGAAGAGCCGGAACAACGGGACAGATACGGCGAGTATGGGGAATATGGCGAATACGGCAATGACAATAGCGAATACGATGCAGCAGCTGATGCAGAGACAGCGGGTGCGGCGGCATCATCAAGGAATGAAGCGGCCGGAATGGCAGGCGCAGCTGGTGCTGGTGCCGGGACTGGCGCAAGTGCAGGAGTGAAAAGTGGCGCGGCAGAGGCTGCAAACAAGCTGCTGCAAAATGTGTCCGGCTCATTTAAGCAAATCGATATGCAAATTTTGCTGAAGCTGCTGAAAAACCCGCTGGAGGGGCTGAATTTAAATCCGGCTAAAGATTTAAGCTACGGTATAATAGGCATCGTTAGTGCGATCATAGGCTTCTTATTGTTTGGGCTGCTTACGGGCAGCGCCATCCAAATATTTTTTGGCTATGGGGTGTCCGATCTATTGCGTGAGGGAAGCGGCATGAGTGCAGCTCTATTCGGCAAAATCTTGCTGCTGTCGCTAATTTCGACGATTGCCTTCCTCGGTTCATTGTGGGGAATCAGCTTGTGGAGAGCGACGCAGCGTCTAACAATCAGAGCGTTTATTACGTCGATTGGAGCGATGCAGCTTGCTTCTGGCGCTGGATTTTTAATCGCGGGCGTCGTTTCGCTCATTAGCTTCAAGCTGGGTATCTTTGTAATGGCGGCGGCTCTGCTGTCTACACTTGGCATTTCCTTGGTCGGCGCGTCGGTGGCCAGCCAGGTGACCAAGGAAAAGCTGTGGTCTTATATTGCTCTTTCGGTTTGTGCGTACTTATTGCTGTTTGGCCTGTTCGCTGATTTGATTTTGTAAATCGCTAAGCATATTGAATGATGACGTAATGTTTTAACGTTGTTTCCCTTTGCGGAAGCAACGTTTTTTATTTATTTTAAAATGCCTCTGTCCGTTATTTTGGTAAATTTGTTATGGCGGTTTGAAATCATAATTGGAGCAGTTAATGATTGAAGTTCGATAAATTATGACAGAGATCAAAAAAATAATTGATGAATTTTCAGTAAAATGGAATGATTATAGAGGATTTTAGCACTTTATGTAGAAATTTTAATAGCTATAGATGATAGGGGGGATTTACCATTATGAAAAAAGCTATTTTTGCAGCTGCCGCAATGCTCGTCATGGCTGGCTGCGCCAGTCAAACCCAGGATTTTTCCACAGAGGTCAGTCAATTAAAGGAGCAAGTGAGCCAGCTGAGTGCTGAAAATGAGAAGTTAAAAGCACAGCTTGCCGAGTCTCCGGAGACCGCTGCCACAAGCGAGGCTTCTTCAGCGCCACAGCCGGAGCCGTCCGCCGACACTGGAAATGTACTGGAATTGAAAAAAGCGCTCGTTATTGCTGACTTCGCAGAGGTGACGCTCACGAAGACAGAATTCACGTCCAAAGTCGTTCCTCCGAAGCCGGACAGCTTCTACACGTATTACGAGGTGAAGGATGCCGAAAATATTTATTTGGATGTCGTCCTTAAATTCAAAAGCTTGCTCAGCTCCTCCAAAAGTGCAGATGATTTTGCCTCTGTACAAGTGAAATATGATAGCAAATATGAGTATAAAAGCTTTTCAACCATTGAAGAGTCGGGTGGAGGCAACTTTACCTATACGAATATAACGAGCATTGAGCCACTAAAAACGGGAGTTCTCCATTTTATCGCCGAGCTTCCTAAGGAAGCGGCCAAAGACAAGAAACCGATTGATATTATCGTTACTATTGAAGGCAAGGAATACGTCTATTCGTTGCGCAGTGAATAGTCTTTTCACGAAATATATAAATAGAGGGAGAATTAGATATGAAACAGAGAGTAATTACAATTTTGCTGGCTATGGTCATGCTGCTGGCAATCCCAACGGGGCTTTCGGCCGCTAAGGCGGAGAGCCAGACTGTTTTTGTGAACGGCAAGAAAGTTGCATACGCGCAGGCACCCATAAGCGAGAACGGCACAACGCTTGTATCGGCAAAAGAAACGATTGAAGCACTAGGCCTTGCCTTCAGCTGGGACAAGGGCAATAAGCGAATCATCGCCTCAAGCGGCGAAATGACGATTTCGATTATTTTGAATGAGCCTGTTGCTACGGTCAATGGCATTTCTGTATTTTTAGGCACGCCTGCTGTAGAGCGAAATGGACGCACCATGGTTCCACTTCGCCTGTTGACAGATGGTCTAGGCGCTTCTATGGCAACGAAAGGTCAGCAAATCAGCATTAAAACGGTAGACCCAAGTAAAAGCAAATATTATACAGGCCTTCCGCTGCAAATTACGAATTCCGCAGTGAAAAATCTAGGCACGGAAAAAATCATTGTTAATTATGTGGAATATTATTATGCCGGTGGCGCTGTGCAGGCCTATGATTTTACGGCATCGTTGAATGCACGCGGCAAAGCCGCTTTTAACAATGCGACCGTCAAGCCTGGAGATAATTTTGAATCGAATGGTACGAACTATACCTTTTTTGGCAGAGCCATCTACAGCATAGAGACTGGCGAAAAAGAAACGGTAAGCAAAAGCTACAATCTGGCTAAACAGCTTTACAATAATGGTGGCACGATTGAAAAGCAGATGAGAGCTCTCTACAAACAGAAGAGTGAGGAATACAAGAAACAGCTGAAAGAGGAGCTTAAGAAAAATAATAATGTTCCTTTTAAAATTGTGGGCCATAGTATTACGAAAGATTCCTACAATTATCCTGATGCCAATATAAAAATGGTTAATTTAACGGATAAAGCCATTGTTTCCTTCGAGCTTTCTTTCAGCACGTATGATGTTTATGACGATCCTGTAAAAGGCGGATATCCTTATACTAACCGTTTTTATGGCAGGGGCAATGATGTACGAGTGGAAAGTGGGGAACAATACACCTTTTCTTGGGACTTGTCCTCCTATTACAATACGTCAAAGCTGAAAAACATTCAGATCGATAAAGTAGCCTTCTCCGACGGCTCTGTCTGGAAACGTAAATAATCGTTGAACTAGCGAGTAGAAGGTTTAGCCTGACAAAGAAAAAGAAAACGCCGCAGCGCTTGTATCTCCTGCCCGCAAGGGAAGGACAGCAGCGCTGCGGCGTCTTTTGCATTAAAGGGAGGAAACCCGGCGCAGGAAATTATTATGCGCAAAGCCCCGCACCTGCTCCTCAGAGTAATGCTTAAGCAGCTCATTGATCAGGTTTTGGCTTTTTGCGGCGTTTTCGAGATTTTGCACGTAAGCGCCAATGCCGTCAAAATCGGAGCCAAGGCCAACCTGATTTACACCGCCAATAGCGCAGTAATGGTCAATATGCTTAATTAAATCGGGGATCGTCGTAATGACTCCCGACTCGGGCTTAATAAACTCGGGATAGTAAACAACATGGACGGTCGCATTTTTGGCAAACAGCGCTTGCGCCTGCTCATCAGACAATCCTCTTGGATGATCGAACACCGACTTTGCATTCGAGTGGCTGGCAATCAAATAATCAGCCGTTTCCACGACGTCCCAGAAGCTCTGCTCATTCAAATGGCTGACATCGGTCAAAATCTGGTGCTCATTGTGGAACTGTACCATTTTGCGGCCGAGGGAGGAGAGTCCAGCCCCGCGAGGCTCCAGCACCCCATCAGCCGCCAGGTTGGCGAAATTCCAGGTCAGGCCGACCGACAACACGCCAAGTCGGTGAAAGATATTCAGCTTATGCAAATCATTGCCGACCGGATCGACACCTTCAAGCGTGAGAAAAGCGCCAATTTCGTGCTCCGCCAGCTTGCCGATATCCTTCCATTCCTTTATGTGCTTGATATCCGGATTTTTTCCTAATACTTCCTCATAAAAATAATGCACCTGGTCGAGCGCCGATTGAAACTTCTCTGGATCAGTCAAGTTCGGCATGACAAAAATGGCGAAGCCTTGTACTTTGACTCCTCCTGCGAGCAGGCGCTGCTTGTTTGTATCCAGCTCAGGCGCATCGTTGAAGGAAAGGCTGCCTTTCTTATCCGCCAGCTTCATCAAAGCATCGCAATGCAAATCGATAATATTCATTTAAAAACTCCCTTCACCGCCATCTACAGCGGTTTAATATCCCAAGCTTCGCTTAGGAAAGCGAGAATCCGGTCAACAGAGCGCTGTACGAATGCCTCGCCTTTCTCGGCTGTCGCGACAGACGGATATCCAACGACGCCGGATTTGGAAAAAGAAGATAGACGGTTGTATTTGATGATTTCGGGAAAAGGATCTTCAATCGCAGGCAGTTCGTCGATGATAATGGACTGGTTTACAAGCTGAGGGTATAGATGAAGCAGGACAGAGGTGCCAATTTCACCGGCATGGCCGTTTGAAAATTTTCCGGATTCGGAAATGCCGTCATCCTGCGCCTTGATGAACCGCCAGCAATCGATCTGGGCTGCCAATACGTCGCTATGCTGCTCCTTGATCTGATGCACGATCTGATTGATTACAGGTACATTTCCAGCGTGGCCGTTAATGAAGAGTATACGTTTGAAGCCCCATTTTAACAAGCTGCTTACGATGTCGCCGAGATAAGCCTTCAAGCTTTCGGGTCGAATCGTAATTGTTCCGGGAAATTCATTCAGAACGGTGGAATCTCCAGCCTCTACGGTTGGTCCAATCAGTGCGCCAACTCGCTCGGCAACGAGCTCCGCCAGCTTGTCTGCCAGCAGCCCATCCGAGCCAAGAGGCAGATGGGGGCCATATACCTCAATTGCTCCTACAGGAACAATGACCAGCTCCGTTTGTTTTTTGTATTCCTCAAATACCGTCCAGCTGATGTCGCGTAATTTGCGGCTTTTCGTCATAATGTTCTCTCCCGTTTGTATGAGTTTTAGGATAGGGCTGTTTAGGCTTAATTGTACAAATGGCAGGCGACCTGCCGTCCGCCGACATCCCTCAGCTCCGGCTTATCCGTACGGCAAACGGCCATGCAGGCATGACAGCGGGTGTGAAAGGCACAGCCTGAGGGAGGATTGGCAGGGCTTGGCACATCGCCCGGCAGCACGATTCGGCTTTTCTTCGCCAGCGGATTTGGGCTGGGTACGGCGGACAGCAGCGCCTGCGTGTAAGGATGCAGCGGCTCCGTAAATAAGTCGCGTTTGTCCGCAAGCTCCACGATGCCGCCTAAATACATCACGCCAATCCGGCTGCTTATATGCTTAACTATGCTTAAATCATGGGCGATAAATAAGTAGGTAAGCTTGAACTGCTCCTGCAAATCCTGAAGCAAATTAATAATTTGCGATTGAATGGAAACGTCGAGGGCGGAGACGGGTTCATCTGCGACAATCAGCTTGGGGTTCAGCGCAAGTGCGCGGGCAATGCCGATCCGCTGCCGCTGTCCGCCGCTGAACTCATGGCCGTAGCGATCCGCATATCGGCTGTTTAAGCCGACGATCTCCAATAGCTCATCAATCCGTCGGGCCTGTTCCTTGCCGCTTGCTGCTTGATGAATGTCGAGCGGCTCGGCAATCAGCTCGCCCACCGTCATTCGGGGATCAAGCGAGGCATAAGGGTCTTGGAACACCATTTGCATATCCTTCCGCAGCCTGCGCAGCTCCTCGGGTGGGAGTCCCAACATATTTCGTCCTTCATAATTAATTTCTCCAGTTGTCGGGCGAAGCAATTGCAGCAGCGTGCGTCCTGTCGTGGATTTGCCACAGCCGCTTTCTCCCACAAGGCCCAGCGTCTCGCCTTTGAAAATCGTAAAGTTAAGGCCATCGACCGCCTTAACATGACCTACTGTCCGATTGAAAAGGCCCTTTTTAATCGGAAAATATTTGGTTAAATGATTTACCTCAAGCAGCGGTTCATTCATTGGAACGCCTCCTTCGCTACGGCTGCATGGAGCCAGCATCTGGCTGAATGCCCAGCAGCCCCGACTGCTTCCAGCTGCGGATGCCGCTCATGGCAAATCGCCTGCGCAAATTCACAGCGGGGGCTGAACCTACAGCCTTCCCGCAAGCTTCCGGGCGGTGGAACGCTGCCGGGAATGGAATACAGCCTGCGCTCATCCGTTTCAAGCGTAGGCATCGACTTAATTAAGCCTTGTGTATAGGGATGCTTGGGATTTGTGAAAAGGGTAAGCACGTCGCATTCCTCGATAATTTGTCCCCCATACATAACGGCTACGCGGTCGCACATTTCCGCAACGACGCCAAGATCATGCGTGATCAGCAAGATGGAGGTGCCATGACTCTTTTTTAGCTGCTGCATGAGCTCCAGAATTTGGGCCTGTATCGTAACGTCTAGTGCGGTTGTCGGTTCATCGGCAATGAGCAGCTTGGGATTGCAGGCCATCGCAATGGCGATCATCACCCGCTGCCGCATCCCGCCGGATAAGCGATGGGGGTACTCCCGCAGCATTTGCTCCGGGCGTGGAATGCCAACCAGGCGCAGCATTTCAATTGCCCTTGCTTTCGTTTCTGAGCGGCTAATCTTCATATGAATGCGAATGGCTTCAAGCAGCTGTTCGCCAATCGTAAACACAGGGTTGAGCGCGGTCATCGGTTCTTGAAAAATCATCGCCATGTCATTGCCGCGCACGCCCCTCATTTCCTTCTCGGAAAGCGCAAGAATATCCCGGCCATCGAAGGTGACAGAGCCTTCAACTACTTTGCCCGGCGTTAAACGCATGGCGGTCAGCGAGGTCACGCTTTTGCCCGAGCCGGATTCTCCGACAATACCGACCGTCTCGCCTTCATAAATTGTAATATCAATGCCGTCGACAGCAGGAACGACGCCATCGACCGTATAAAAATACGTTTTGAGCGCCTTCATTTCCAATAGTTTGCGTTTCACAGCGGGTCCTCCTTAGCTAAACAGTCATCTAAACCTTCATTTTTGGATCAAGGGCGTCGCGCAGCCCATCGCCGAGCAGGTTGAAGCCAAGAACAACGAGCATAATGGCAATACCCGGCACGATGGACAGATGGGGCGCGGTTCGCAGAAATTCCCGGCCTGCGCTCAGCATGGCCCCCCATTCCGGAGATGGCGGTTGAGCGCCCATACCAAGAAAGCTTAGTCCCGAAGCTGACAAAATAGCGGTAGCTACGCGCAGCGCCGAAAGCACAATAATCGGAGCAATGCTGTTCGGAAGTATATGCTTCAAAATAATACGCCTGTGCTTGGCGCCCATAGAACGCGAGGCTTCGATATATTCTTTGTTTTTAACCGACAGCACAGCGCTGCGGGTAATCCAGATGAACGATGGCACGGAGAAAATGCCAATGGCAATCATTAGATTCACCATCCCAGGGCCAAGCACGCTTACAATGGCAAGCGCCAGCAGAAAGCCGGGAAAGGCCATGAAAATATCGGTGATTCGCATAATGACCGACTCGATTTTGCCGCCAAAATAACCCGCTATTGTACCGAAGGCTACGCCAAAAACGACAGAAATGACTACGCCGACAATGCCTACCATCAGCGAGATGCGTGAGCCATAAAATATCCGCGACAAAATATCCCGCCCATATTCGTCGGTTCCGAATGGATGGCTAAGGGATGGCGCCTGCAGCAGCTTATCCATATTTTGCTCCAGCGGATCATAAGGGGAGATCCACGGTGCCAGTATGGCGATAATGATAAAGAGGCTGACCATCCATAGGCCGAGCAGGGAGCGTTTGTTGTTTTTGAGCCGCTTGAGCACCTGCTTGTAAAGAGTCCCTCGTCTGGCAGGCACATCGTTATAAGTCGCTGGCATGCTTTGGGCAGGCAGCGATGCAGCCTTGGGTTCACTCATTGCTAGGCCTCCTTCCGGTCATAACGGATTCGCGGGTCTACAGCGGCATAACATAAATCAACGAGCAGATTGACGATGACGAAGAGAAGCGCAACGAATAAAATGCTGCCCTGAACAGCCGAATAATCTCTAAACTGAATCGATTGAATAATATAGCGGCCCAGACCATTCATGGAAAAGACCGTCTCCGTAAGTACTGCGCCGCCGAGCAGGTTGCCGATCTCCATGCCGATGACGGTAATAATCGGAACGAAGGCATTTTTAAGCGCGTGTTTGTAAATGATGAGCCACTGACGGACACCTTTGGCCTTCGCGGTGCGGATATAGTCTTGATTAATGACCTCAAGAATGCTGGAGCGAGTGAGCCGGGCGAGCACAGCGGCAGAGGAAATGCCAAGCACGAGCGCCGGAAGCACAAAATGCTTCAGCTCGCTGCTGCCTCCAGAAGGCAATATCGGAATATAATAGGCAAAAACAAGAATTAAAATAATGCCCAGCCAAAACACAGGCATAGATATGCCGAACAAAGAGAAAGCCATGGCGGTATGGTCGCGGACACTGCCGGGTTTGGTTGCTGCGATAATGCCAGAAAACAGCCCGATGACGACGGTAACTAGCGTTGCCAATATCGTCAAAATCACTGTGCTCGGGAACCGCTCCATAATTTCTTGCAGCACCGGATTGTCCGAACGCAGCGAAGTGCCGAAATCACCTTGCAGCAGCTGCCAATTATAATCGATATATTGCTCGTAGAGCGGACGGTCGGTTCCGAGCCGCTCCCGAATGATCTGCACTTCCTCGGGACTGGCATCCAGCCCCGCAATTAATTCAGCGGGATCGCCAGGGACAAGCTGTAAAATGATGAAAGAGAGCAGGGAAACGCCGATTAGCGTCGGTATCATTTGCAGCAATCGTTTTAATACATAGTTAAACAAGGGAAAATCTCCTTCCTGTCCGCTCGAATGAAGCGGGCAAGCGATTAGCCGTACAAATGCGCCTGCCGATGAAGATGCGAAGGGAGCTTGGCGCGAACTTCGCGCACGCGTTCCAGATCAATCCGGTAAGGGATAAGCGTTTCGGTCTCTGCGCCGCGCGCCACGACAACGCCCATTGGATCGACGATCAGGCTCTGGCCAATGTAAAATTCATTAACCTGATTAACGGCAACGACATAAGCGGTATTTTCCAGCGCCCGCGTCGTAACGAGATTTTCCCAGTGGAGCTCCTTGACCGGACCGCGCACCCAGCCGGATGGCACAATAATGATGTCGGCACCATGCAGCGCCTGGTAGCGGGCGATTTCCGGGAAGCGCAGCTCATAGCAGACGAACAGTCCCAGCTTGCCAAATGGCGTATCAATCGGCTCGAACAGCGCCGTGCCGGGCTTAATATCTCGTGATTCCTGCGCGCCGAATGCATCAAAAAGATGCGTTTTGCGATAATGGCCAGCTATTTGGCCCTCGGCATCTATAATAACTGTGGAGTTGTATACCCGATCATCTTCGGAATCCTCCGTCGTCTCGCGCGTTCCGAAAATGACCCATACGCCGTAACGCTTGGCAAGCGACTGTATCGTCGTAACGAAATGGCCATCCAGCGGCTCGGCATCCTCCAGCTTGCGTTCTCTTGGCGTTCCAATTTGATAGAAGCTCATGAAGGCTTCGGGAAAAACGACCAGATCTGCCCGGTGAAGGGAGGTCGCTTCCTGCAGCGCTTTTTCCGCCTTGTCCAAATTTTCCTGTTTGCTGCTTGAAGAACCGAACTGTGCCATCACGATTTGAAAGGTCATTGCTGTTTTCACTCCTGTAGTCATTTTTTTGAAAAAGCGGGCTTTCCATGCGAATGGTGCCGCTCGCGCAGCATCACCGGGCTTACTTGAAATTCACACCGCGCAAGTCCCAGAGCAGGGAAGGCAGAAACGTAATGCCTTCGATTTTGCTGGAATATGCAATTTGAACCGTATCCTCATACAAGGGGATCCAAGGTGCGTCCGCTTTGATGAGCTGTAAAGCTTCGCTATAATTTTTCTGGCGTTCCGCTTTATCAAGCGCTTGCCCTCCCGCAAAAATGAGCTCGTCTACTTTGGGATTGGTATAGAAGGCATAATTGGATTTGCTCGTCGAGAGGAAGCTGTCCCGCAGCAGAGCATCGCCGTCGCCTGTAACGGAAGATGCGCCACGGACGAATAAATCATAGCTATCCGGATTTTTCAGCACATCGAGATAAGAAGCAAGCTCCAGCACCTGCAGCTCTGCTTTGAAGCCCAGCTGCTGCAAGCTGTTTTGCACGAATTCGGCGGCAGGGCGATCCTGCACGGCATTTGCCGCAAGCACGATTCGCAGCGTCGTTCCTTCCTTCACACCAGCCTCCTGCAGCAGCTTTTTCGCTGCTTCCACATCATAGGCGTATGCGCCTACGTCAGTGTAGCCAAAGGAATTTTTTGAAATAAATGAAGTGGCGACCTCGACTCTGCCTTCATAAAGCTTGTTGACCAGTGTCTCACGATTGATCGCCAGATTGAGTGCAGTGCGCACTTTAACATTATCTAGAGGAGCATGCTTCGTATTAATGCCGATATAGCCAACACGGTTGGTAGAGCGAGTATTGACGGTGAACTTACTGTCATTTGTCAAGCGCTCGATATCGGTTCCCGGCACTTTATCGATAACATCGGCCTCGCCGGATTCCAGCATAATAACGCGGGCAGCATTTTCGGTTACCGTTTTGAACGTAATTCCGCTTACACCTGGCTTGCCTCCCCAATACTGCTCATTCGCCTCCAGTACAATCTCGTTGCCTGAGCTCCAGCTTTTAAGCTTAAAGGGGCCTGTGCCTACAGGCTTCTTGGCAATGCCTGCTGCATCTTCCTGAATTGATTTAGAGCTAATAATGCTGCCAGAGGTGACGGCAATATTGTTAAGGAAAGCGCCCTGCGGCTCTTTGAGCTGAAAAATAACGTCGGAATCGCCGTTCGTGCTGACGGATTCAATAAATTGTCCCAAGGTAGCGTATTGGGACAGCTTGTTATCCGGGTTGATCAGACGATCAAAATTGGCTTTCACCGCTTCGGCATTAAAAGGGGTACCGTCTTGAAAAGTCACGTTTTGACGCAGATGGAAGGTCCAAGCTTTGCCGTCTGTCGAGGTTTCCCAGCTTTCAGCAAGCTGAGGAACGATTTCAAGCTTATCGTTGAACGTAACGAGGCGGTCATAAATTTGGTAATTAATAAAGCTGGAGATGGAGTCGGTCGCATTTTGCGGATCAAATCCGATGGCATCACCCGTCAAGGCGATCGTCAGGCTCTTGGCTGCCGCCGCATCGGAAGCTCCACTTGTGCTGCTTGATGCTGTATCCGGCGCTGCGGTATTCGTATTCTCGGTGCTGTTTGCTCCACTTCCATTGCCGCAGCCAGCAGCGAACAGGGATAAGGCAATAAGGGCAATACCCAGCTTGTTTTTGAAAAGATTCCTGCTCATCTAGTTGATTCCCCCTTGATTATCGGTTGCCGCCGGTTGATCTGCATATGCAGCGAGCAGCTTATCGTAGCCGAGTTCCTTTCGGCGCTGTTGTTCCTTGTGCTGCTTTTCCTGAGCAATGAGCCCAAGCTCTTTGGCATGCAGCGGATTGATGACAAACACGCCATCATCATCGCCGACGATGAGATCGCCAGGCTGAATGCTTACACCGCTAACGCTAACGGGCGTATTTACTTCGCCTTCAAGCTGGAGCGAGCGGGTAGTCAGCGCGCTGATGCCCTTGGAATAGACCGGAAAACGAAGCTGTGTGATCGGCCGCACGTCGGTGACGCAGCCGGATATAATGGCTCCGGCAATCTTTTTGTCCAGAGCAGCATACGTCACAAATTCTCCCCAGCAAGCACGCTGGTCATCACCGGACATATCAATCACTAAAACATCTCCTGGCTGTGCCAGCTCGAAGGCATGCCGAATGGCGGAAGCGTCAATATGAGGAATTCGTACGGTGACTGCATTGCCTAATAGGCGAATAGGGCGAAACAGTGGCTGCAGGCCGGTTAGAAACCCGAAATCCGTCAAATGGCCGATCGTTGAAGGGCTGATAGGTTCATAAAGCTCAAGTAATTCAGCCGTTACTCCTTGTACTCGTGGTTCGATGCGAAACATTAGATGTGTTCTCCTCTCACTCGAAACATTAATTTGATAAATCTTATGTGATTAGTATGTTTTAACTTGTTGAAAACAATAGCATTGCTCGTTCCTGACCGTCAATGCAAAAACCTATAGATAATTTCAATGGTCAATTGGAAAAAACTATCGGATTGCTATAGAGTGATGGAAAAGGCAGGCAGGGCCTGCTCTTTTCCTTGTATCGCCAGAAAAACAAAAAAGCATCCAAATGGATATTGGATGCAAGAGGCTAATGCTTATTGGAAAGTTCCTTATCTGTCCTTACTTACCGTAATATTGTTTATTTCCACATCGGGATCAAAGTCAATATGGCTCGGCACATTGATAATGAGCATGCCCCCAAAAATCGTTTCCCAGTTGCCGCCGCTGTCGGCGACCCGGTTTTTGAAAGCGGCAAGCTCCTCGGAAGAAGCGACGTCCTGGCTGAGCAGCCACGAATATCTTCTTAAGCGAGATTTGCGAACCGTCTCTTTATAAAAATAAATGTTGCCTTGCTGCTCCAGCTTGACAATATCACCGAATGATACCATTTCCGTAAATAATGGATTTTCTTCAATGCGGTAGCGCTGATCGTCAATCGGCGTTACCTTGAGCATCTCAATCTCTTGCCCGGAGGAATGAAAGGAAATGCCAAGCTCAACAGATGGATTCATAATAGGCACCTTCTTCGTTAAAATAAGCTTAGGTCAAATGTTCGCGACAACGTTTCGAGCAAATGAACGCCTGCAATGCTGTTGCCCTTGCGGTGCAGGGATGGCCCAACGACGCCGATGCCGTAGCGACCTGGAACGATCGCGAGAATGCCGCCGGATACGCCGCTTTTGGCCGGCAATCCCACTTGAATCGCGAATTCGCCCGAGGCATTGTACATGCCGCAAGTAATCATAAACGTTTTGGCGATTTGCACGTAACGCCGTGGTATCAGCTGGGCTCCAGTGACGGGATCGGTTCCGTTATGCGCCATAACGAGCGCCATGCGAGCCAAATCCGCGCAGGTGACGCTGATCGAGCAGTGCCGGAAATACACGTCGAGCACTTCCTCGACTTCCCCCTGCAGCACCTGCTTATCCTTCAGAAAATAAGCCATCGAGCGATTCAAATTTGCTGTTTTGGCTTCTGACAGATATACCTCGTTATCATAATCCAGCGTAATATTACCTGAAAGATTGCGGAAAAAATCGAGCACACGGGCCGATTTCTCCTCCCGGCTGCTTCCGGCAATCAGCGAAGAAATTGCAATCGCTCCAGCATTGATCAGCGGATTAAAGGGAATGCCGGGCTGCACAAGCTCCAGCTTGAGCATGGAGTTGAAGCTGTCCCCGGTTGGCTCCATGCCAACCTTGGCGAAAACCGCCTCTTCGCCATTATCCATTAACGCCAGGATGAGCGTGAAAACTTTGGAAATGCTTTGCATAGTAAAGGATATGCCGCAATCTCCTGCAGATGCTACTTGACCTTCTGCACCCACAATATGAATGCCCAAGGCGTCCTTGGGGGATTTTGCAAGCTCAGGTATGTAGGAGGCCACTTTGCCATGAAGAGCCTGCTGGCGGGAGGTTTCTACCCATTTGGGCAGCAGGGAGTGCATATGTTTAAGCTCGCTATTTGTCAATTCGTTTCCTCCTGCTCGCCAGTTTGGCATGAATGGCTCTATTATAATACATTTTGGTAGTGAAGCGCATCAGGCTTACGCAGGGCGATCATGATTGAAGAAAGCAGGAAATGTTGTAAAATCATCCATTATATTCACATTGTATCCTGTTCTTCTGCTTGCGGTGAATTTATAATCAGAAGCGTATCCCGTAGTTAACGATAGAAAAGATATGGTGAAGGAATCGGTAGTCCCCCCATTGCCAACGCTGCTGATGCTTCTTCACCATAGGCTTGAAAGCCTATCCTGCTAGGGAACGGTTGTTGAAACTCATTTATGTAAGCGGATACAATCTTGGGTATGCCAGTCGGGGCCAAATCCGGCAAACTATTAAAGGAAGAGGGAATGTTGAAAATGAAAAAAAGACTCAAGCTGCTCGTTTTCGCTATGATGATTATCGCCCTTATTACGGTACAGATGCCGCTTCAGCAGGCCGAAGCGGCTCCTGCCTTTGCCAAAGGGACGGATATTAGCTGGGTTCCCGGTCTTGAGGCGCAAGGCTACACCTGGAAGGACAAAAACGGCACGACCAAGGATATCATTCAAATTTTGAAAAATGACTACCAGATTAATTCGGTTCGAATTCGCGTATTCGTAAATCCTTCGAGTAATTATGCAAACGGTTACTTGGATATGAACCGGGCCGCAGCGCTGGCACAGCGGGCGAAAAATGCAGGCATGAGCATTATGCTGACGCTGCATTACAGCGACTCATGGGCCGATCCAGGGCAGCAGACAAAGCCTGCTGCTTGGAATAGTTACACATTCCAGCAGCTGATGGATGCGGTCTGGAACCATACGCGGGCGGTTATGACCGCGATGCAGGCGAAGGGCGTAACGCCGGATTGGGTGCAGATCGGCAATGAAACGAATAACGGCATGCTGTGGAATGACGGCAAAGCGACTGTCAGCATGCAGAACTACGCATGGCTGGTCAATACCGGCAACAATGCGGTAAAATCAATCTCTTCCGGTACGAAGACGATCGTTCATCTGGCAGGCGGCAATGATAATGCTTTATTCGTTTGGAATATCGGGGGGCTGATCAGCAATGGCGCGACCTTTGATATTATCGGCATGTCGCTGTATCCATCGGCTTCAGATTGGTCGGCCAAGGTAGATCAAACGATCAGCAATGCCAATAATATGATTGCCCGGTATGGCAAACCAGTTATCATTTCTGAAATTGGCCTTGAATATAACCAGCCAGCTGCTACGAAGAGCTTCGTTGCTGCGATTAAGACGAAGGTTCGCAATATTTCTGGCGGCAAGGGGCTAGGAGTCTTTTATTGGGAGCCGGAGGCGCCTCCGGGCTACAATGGCGGCTATAACAAAGGCGCTTGGCAGGCAA
The DNA here is from genome assembly GCF_059383715.1 of Paenibacillus sp. J31R34. Lineage (NCBI taxonomy): Bacteria > Bacillati > Bacillota > Bacilli > Caryophanales > Paenibacillaceae > Paenibacillus > Paenibacillus sp. J31R34. The sequence goes on along the minus strand of NZ_JBXENU010000007.1, from coordinate 128,364 downwards.
ACGGCCAGCCGACGATTGCATTGGAAGGTTTCTTGAACTAGCAAGCTAGCTCCTAAGCAGTCCAGCTATTCATTCCCCTGTTATTTCACTTATAATAGAAAGCAGGACGAATCTATTTGGAGAAACGGGGGAGTTTGTAGGTGGAAGCCGTAAATAGCAAACCTTTTACCATTGATTTGGAATCAAACCTGACGCTGCGAGGGGACGTTCGAGTGTCAGGCGAACCGGGGAAGAAGCCGGTTGTTATCGTTGCCCATGGCTTCAAAGGGTTTAAAGATTGGGGATTTATACCCTATGCCTGCGAGCAGCTTGCAAGGCAAGGCTATGCTGTCATTTCCTTTAATTTCAGCTGCAATGGCGTAGGGGAAACGGACTTTGACGAGCTGGATAAATTTGCGGTTAACACATATTCCCGTGAACAGCTGGATCTTGATACAATCATCACGCAGCTGCTGGAAGCGAAGCTTCCTTTCGCCGAGGAGCTGAATACGAACCGGATTGCCCTGCTTGGACATAGCCGTGGGGGCGGAAATAGTATTTTGGCCGCTGCGAGGTACCCGCAGCTTCAGGCAGTTGTAACATGGAATGGCATAGCCGATGTGAATCTCTTTACGGAGGCGTTTCGGCAGGAGGTGCTGAGCCGCGGCGTCGGTTATGTACCCAACATGCGCACAAAGCAGCAAATGCCGATATCGCCTGTGTTTTTTGAAGACCTAGAGCGCCATGCAGCGGCGTTTAATATTAAACAGGTGCTGGCCACCCTAGCAGTTCCAGCACTGCTGATACAGGGGGATCAAGATTCGGAGCGACTGGTATCAGGCTATGAACAAATGCGTGAGGCTGCGCCGCAGCATACGTTCGTTACACTAACGGGAGCGGACCATACCTTTGGGGCAAAGCATCCCTTTGCCTTCACAACTGCGAATTTGGAGGAAGCGCTTCGGCTGACGGTGCTTTTTCTAAATGAGCGCCTAAAGTAGGGGAATGTCAGATGGATCAAAAATCCCCGAATGTGCAGTGGCAATCGTATGAGCTTGGCGGATTGCAGCAGTCTGGCCAAGTGGCCTATTCCGGCAGCATTGTATGGTTAACAGGGCTGCCTGCATCAGGAAAGTCATCTATCGCTGCTTCGCTTCATAGACAGCTTCAAGCAAGCGGCGTGCGAACGGCGATACTGGATGGCGATAATTTGCGGCATGGGCTAAACCGCGATCTTGGCTTTAGTGCAGAGGATCGCCGCGAAAATGTGCGCCGCACCGCGGAGGTGGCGGGGCTGTTTGCTGGCAATGGAAGCATTGCCATAGTGGCGCTCGTCTCGCCGCTGGAGGCGGATCGAGCACTGGCGCGAGCAATTGCAGCTCCACTGCCCTATGTGGAGGTGTATGTAAATTGTCCGCTTGCGATATGCGAGCAGCGTGATCCGAAGGGGCTTTACAGCAAGGCGCGGTGTGGAGAAATTCCGCTGTTCACGGGCATATCTGCTCCTTACGAGGCGCCGCTCGTTCCAGACCTGGAGCTGTTTTCGGGCATAGGAAATGCAGATACTGCGGCTGAGGCGGTTATCCGCTGCTTGCAGCAGCGCGGTATTTTAACTGAGCGGGATTAGCAAAACAATCGGGCAACCTATGCTCTTGTGATACGCTCTGTAAAATCAAGCAAAAAAAGCTTCTTCTTCGGGAACGCCCGAAGAAGAAGCTTTTTTTGCTTGATATAATGAGCTTGAGCATCGACTTCGCTTGTGCCAGCAGCCTGCTGGATGAAGTCTAATGCATACTTTTAAGCGCCGCTTGCCGGCTTGGAGAAGAAGGTTTTAAGCGCGTTATATACTTCGCCTTTATCCTTAATAATCGAATACATAAATTTTTTATTGCTTATGTTTTTATATGCGGACATTAAGGTACTGCTGCGATTATATTGATTCACCTCGCCGTAGCCGAACAGATTGGCCCGTTCCAGCAGCTTGTCGATGAGCTTCACGCATTTTTCGTTATCGGAGGTCAAATTATCGCCATCGGAAAAATGAAAGGGATAAATATTCCAATTGGCCGACGGATAACGGCTGTCGATAATATCAAGCGCCTTCTGATAGGCAGAGGAGCAGATGGTGCCGCCGCTCTCGCCGCGAGTGAAAAATTCCTCTTCGGTTACTTCCTTCGCTTCGGTATGATGCGCTACGAATACCATCTCAACATGCTGATATTTCCGGCGCAGAAAGCGAGTCATCCAGAAGAAGAAGCTTCTGGCACAATATTTTTCAAAAGAGCCCATGGAGCCTGAAGTGTCCATTAGTGCCAATACGACGGCATTGGATTGGGGCTTTACGATTTCATTCCACGTTTTAAAACGCAAATCATCCGGCGAGATGCCGCCAATGCCTGAGCGTCCTTCATTGGCATTGCGCTTCAAATTTTGAATGAGAGTCCGTTTTTTGTCGATGTTGGACATAATGCCTTTTTTGCGAATATCGTGAAAGACGACCTCGGTAGTTTCCATTACATCCTTCTGCTTTTGCTCCAGATTAGGAAGCTCCAGCTCCTCGAAGAGCATATCCTCCAACTGGTCAATGCTGATTTCTGCCTCCACATAGTCCTCGCCCGGCTGATCGCCCGCTCCCTGTCCTTTGCCCGGACCTTTGGCGGCCCCAGGATCAACGCCGAGCACATCCCCTACCTGTGAATCGCCATCGCCTTGTCCAACATGCTGCTTCTTGTTGTAGTTGTAGACGAAATGGGATTCATCAATGCTTTTAATCGGTATTTTCACCGTTTGCTTGCCATCGGATAATACAATGCTTTCATCGGTCACAATATCGGGAAGATTTTGCCGAACAGCTTCTCTTACTTTTTCCTGGTGCCGGGCTTGATCTTCGTAACCTTTGCGATGCAAGGTCCAATCCTCCTGTGACACGATAAATAACGGTTCTGCCACGAGCGTCACACTCCCATCTTTCATCAATAAGATCTGGAACAGGGCCAGGTGATCTAATTTTTCGTTGAAATATAAGAATTTATAAGTTTCACACTTATCATTTGGCTTATATTTCTCGGAGTGAAACGTGCCTTGCCACCAAAGGACGGCGATAGCCGTTTCACCTTGTTATTCAATATATTCACGTCTGGGAAGGATATGTGAGTCAAAAGCGATCTGATTCTAGCTAATTAATCGCATGAATCTCGGTTTTTTTAACAAAGAACTCTGTTTTTTAAGTAGTAAAATGTCGGAACACAGGCTATCATCGACAATGAAAGCGATTCCAAATTATGGTTTTGATTCATAAAAACGTGTGATTTATCAAGGAGGTGGATGCTTGCCCGAATCCTTAAGCGTTCGTAATCCTGAAAATTAAAGGAATGACACAGCTTTCATTTTCAAATAATTTGGTAGCGCTTTCAATTGTGGGTGTTGATAAAATATCATGTGCGAAAAGGAGCTGAATAAGAAGAGATGAACGTGAAAAACGTGATTCGCAAAACAATAATGCTCTCTGTTGCTGCTTTGCTGGTTATTCCTGCTTTTGTTGTGGAACCAAAGGTCAGTGCTGCCGCCCCAAGGCAGATGGAAGCTTTAACGAGAGGAGTCGTTGCTGTAAAAGTAAGTGGAGGCGTATTTGTCAGCTGGCGGCTGCTCGGCGGCGAGGCGGCTAATACAGGCTTTAACGTTTATCGCAACGGGACGAAGGTAAACAGCAGTGTTATTACGACGAGCACAAATCTTCTGGATGCTGGCGGCAGCAACTCCTCTACCTATTATGTCCGAGCCGTAATTAATGGCGTTGAACGCCCAGCCTCCAATACGGCAACCGTATGGGCGAACAACTATAAAGATATTCCGCTGGACAAGCCTGCTGGCGGGACAACACCGAGCGGTGAAAGCTACACCTATAGCGCAAATGATGCAAGCGTAGCCGACCTTGACGGAGATGGCGAATACGAAATTGTCCTCAAGTGGGACCCGTCAAACGCCAAGGATAACTCCCAATCGGGGTATACCGGCAATGTTATTTTTGATGCTTACAAAATGAATGGACAAAAGCTGTGGCGCATTAATATGGGCAAAAATATTCGCGCAGGCGCCCATTATTCGCAATTTCTCGTCTATGACTTTAATGGCGACGGCAAGGGCGAGGTGGTCATCAAAACAGCGGACGGCACCGTGGATGGAACAGGACAGGTAATAGGCAGCTCGACTGCCGATTACCGCAATTCTTCGGGCTATGTGCTGTCGGGTCCGGAATATTTGACTGTTTTTTCAGGTCAGACGGGGGCTGCGCTGGCGACAACGAACTATGTGCCGGCCAGAGGCACCGTATCGAGCTGGGGTGATAGTTATGGCAACCGTGTTGATCGCTTTCTAGCTGGCGTTGCTTATTTGGATGGTGTTAGGCCAAGCATCGTCATGTCGCGCGGCTATTATACGAGAACCGTCATTGCTGCTTTTGACTTCCGGAATGGCTCGCTGACGAGCCGCTGGACGTTTGATACGAACAGTTCCGGCAATTCTGCTTATGCGGGACAGGGCAATCATAGTTTGAGTGTGGCGGATGTTGATAATGACGGCAAGGATGAAATTGTATTTGGCGCAATGACCGTTGATGATAATGGCCAGAAGCTATATAACACAAATATGGGGCATGGCGATGCGATGCATGTCAGCGATTTGAACCCGAACCGTGCTGGTCTTGAGGTATTTAAGGTAAACGAGGACACGAGCAAGCCTTATGGAGCCCAAGTCCATGATGCGGCTACAGGTCAAATTTTGTGGGGTGTCCATACGGGCGCGGATACGGGACGAGGCATGGCGGCCGACATCGATCCTCGTTATCCGGGAGCTGAGGTTTGGGCTGGCAGTGGTGTAGGGCTGAGGACGATTACGGGGCAGCTCATTTCCAGCACGCCTCCATCCTCGCAAAATTTCGGCATCTGGTGGGATGGCGACCTGCTGCGCGAGCTGCTTGACCATGTATGGTCGGGAAGCTCTGGAGTTGGCGTCGGCAAAATTGAAAAATGGAATTACAATACCGGTGCAGTCAGCCGCCTGCTAACGGCAACGGGAACTTACTCCAACAATACCACAAAAGGGAATCCTAGCTTGCAGGCTGATCTGATTGGCGATTGGCGCGAGGAAGTGTTGTGGCGTACGGAGGACAGCACTAAGCTGCGCTTGTATACAACCACAGATGTTACGACATATCGTTTCTACACGCTGATGCATGATGCCGTATACCGTTTAGGTGTTGCGTGGCAAAATGTAGCCTACAACCAGCCGCCGCATACGAGCTATTTCCTTGGAAATGGCATGAGCACGCCTCCTGCACCAAGCATGTACACGACTCTGCCACAGGCCTCGTTTACGGAAGTAGGCACGGCCAATGCCTTGCTCGCTGAGGAGGCTGCTTTGGAAGAAGCAGTGACTGCCCCTGAACAGGAGCCAGCTCCGCAAACGGAGCCGGAAACAGGATCGGAAACAGAACCTGGAACAGATCCTGGAACAGAACCTGGAACAGAACCTCAGACAGAGCCGGTAACGACACCCGTTCCTGAACAACAGCCAGACACCAGTGTGCCAACCGGCCCGGTTAATCCAAATGCAGCAGCTCAAGTGGCTTCAGGCGCAGCGCTAAGCGCAGTCCATGGACAAGCCGCTCCTATTTTGTAGAGCTAGGGTTATTATCCCCTCAGCTCAGAAACGCAAAAAGAGGAACAGGTGTATCTATTTAACCGGACTTCCGTTTTTCTAGTAAATCTAGCATCTCTAGTATCTTTAGTATCTCTTCGTGTAACTATAAGTATCAGGCTTGGGCAGACTGTTCCTATTTTTTAAAGCTTGAGGTATTATCCCCTTAGCTCAGAAACATTGAGATCGGAATCTGTCCAAGACATTTTATAAAATAACAGCGTAAAGAGAAGTGAAAACTGCAGAACTGCAGAAGTAAAGAAGTAACAAAGCAAATAAGCAAACAAACAAAAAGCTAGGGAAGAAGCAAAGCCGTATGTAGTAGAACTGGATTGAGGCACCGCCAGCAAACGAAAAGGAGCGGTGCACGAGAGCAACTTAATCGACATGGAAGCTGAAGCTGTGCTATTTTTGAAAGCTTCCGGAGTTTAATTGGGGGAAGGGGGAAGAACATCGGTAAATCGAGAATTCAGCTTGTAGTCATTTGGTAAAGTTCACTCACTCAAAGGTATTCGAATATCGAAATGACCATTATACGATTTTTGCATAAATGAGAACTGGATATTGTCATAGCATTCGAATCGCAACTGCAATGGGATGGAAAGCCTTTTGTGCTTGGAGAACGGGGAGAGCTTGGAGAGCTGTTTGGGCGGTGTGATCAGGCATGTTGCCGGATTGGGCCGTTCAAGCGGCTTTTCTGAGCTAAGGGGATAAGGGACAAAAGGCGAAGAAAACGCTGCAACCCAAACAAGCCAAGCCAAGCAAAGTCATAGTTGAAAAATAAATCGGCTATTCCGCGACAGCAGGCAAGCGCCGGACTGCGAAAAAAGCAGCCGCGCTGCCGCATGCTTGCCGTTCTATATGCCGTCTACGATTTTCCGTGCTCGAATGCCCGCCTCGTAAAGCAGTACCTCCTCGTCTATCGTCAGCAGCTCGCGGCCTTGCATCAGGAGCTTGCCGTTGACGATGGTCGTATCGACATCGCTGCCATTCACGGCGTAGGCGAGAAGCGACTCCACATGATGGACGGGCTGCAAGTGGGGCTTATTCATATCGACTAAAATGAGATCGGCTTTTTTGCCAGCCTCGAGCGTTCCTGTATCATGATCGATGCGCAGCAGCTTGGCGCTCTCGACTGTTGCCATCTCCAGCACCTGATGGGCTGGGAAAACGGATGGGTCGCCGGCTGCTATTTTTTGCATCCAGGCCGCTGCTTTAATCCCTTCAAACATGTCGACTGTGGAAGCACTTCCTGATCCATCCGTACCGAGTCCAACCGTAATGCCAGCATCGATAAGTGCTGCCACTGGGGCAATGCCGCAGCCGAGCTTTAAATTGCTGACCGGATTGTGGGAAACGCCACCTTTCATGCCACTAAGCAGCTGAATGTCGTCATGTGTTAGATGCACGCCATGGGCCAGTAAAGTGTGGGCCTCGGCAAATAGCCCGAGATTGTGTAAATAAGCGGCTGGCGAGCAGTTGTATTTGGCTTTGATCTTGGTGACTTCCTCTACCGTTTCCGCTAGATGGATATGGATAGGCAAATCTTTTTCGGCGGCGAGCTTTATGATTTCTGCAAGTGGTTCTGGCGGGCATGTATAGGGGGCATGGGGGCCGAACATCGTTGTAATTCGCCCATCGGCCTGGCCATGCCAGCGGTCAATAAGGTCAAGCGCTTCAGTTAACCGTTTGCCGCCGTCATTTTGCAAAAATACAAGTCCCCGTGTTAAGGAGGCGCGCATCCCTGTTTCCAAGGCAGCAGCAGCAATCTCGTTCATATGCACATACATATCGGCAAATGCCGTTGTGCCGGATTTGATCATTTCGGCCATGGCAAGCTTGGCTCCCCAATAAATATCCTCAGGCGTCATGCGCGCCTCGGCAGGCAGCATTTTATGCTCCAGCCACTCCATCAGCTTGTAATCATCGGAAAAACCTTTCAATAAGCTCATTGGCGTATGCTGGTGGGCATTAATGAGGCCAGGCATCGCTAACATGCCTTTTCCATCGATGATTTTGTTTGCTTTAGCAGCGGACTCAGGCAAACTCGTGCCTATGGCCGCAATGCGGTCATTTTCGATCAGCAGCTCGCCGTGAAAAAGCCTTTCGCCTTTTTTCATCGTTAAAATTTGAACGTTTTGAATTAGTGTTCTCATCTTTGTCCCCTCCTTGGTATACTTAGGAGGATAAACGTTGACGCTGCGTTAAGGTCAAGGGCAAGAAAGGGTGTTTCGCCATTATGAAATGGTTCCATACCGCAGACTGGCATCTAGGCAAGCTGGTTCAAGGTGTTTATATGACAGAAGATCAGCGTTATGTGCTGGAGCAATTGATTGCCGATATTGAACGCGAACGCCCAGATGCAGTCATTATTGCCGGTGATTTGTATGATCGGGCCATTCCACCTATTGAGGCAGTAGAACTGCTCGATGAGGTGCTGCAGCATATCGTTATTAAGCTTGAAACGCCGGTGCTGGCTGTGGCTGGCAATCACGACAGCCCGGATCGAATTGATTTTGGCACGGCGATGATGGCAAGCCGGGGGCTGCATATTGCCGGAAGAATGAAGGGGGAGCAGAAGCCTGTTGTGCTCCGCGACGAGCATGGCGAGGTGCATTTTCACCTCGTGCCTTATGCGGATCCTGCACACGTGCGTTATGCGCTCGGCGATGAGAGCATTCGCACGCATGATGATGCCATGAAATCTTTGACGGAGCGGCTGCGGCATCAGCTTGATCCTGCTGCGCGCCATGTTTTTATCGGCCATGCTTTTGTTACGTCAACCGGAGAGGCGGAGCCGAATACGAGCGATTCGGAGCGTCCGCTGGCGATTGGCGGGGCGGAGCATGTGCGTGCCAGTTATTTTGCGCCATTTCATTATACGGCGCTCGGCCACCTGCATCAGGCGCATTATGTCAGCGACGATAAAATTAGATATGCGGGCTCTCCGCTTAAATATTCGGTTTCCGAGGAGCATCACACCAAAGGCTATTATGTAGTGGAAATGGATGACAAAGGCGCAGTAACGGTAGAAAAGCGGCCATTCCAGCCGCTGCGCGATTTGCGCCGTGTTTCCGGAACGATTGAAGAAATTGAGCAGCATGCGAACAGCGAGGATTATGTATTTGTTACGCTGCTGAATGAAAATCCAGTGCTGTTTCCGATGGAGAAGGTGCGTGCCATTTATCCGAATGCGCTGCATGTCGAGCGCAGGCCGGAGGCGGGTCTGCTCGCTGAGGCAGAGGCTTCCGCTGATGGTGCAATAGAGGCGGTTCGCCGCCGAGAGGCAGATCCGGTAGCCTTATTCGCTTCCTTTTATCAGGAGGTCAAGGGAAGTCCGCTCAGTGAGAGTAAAAAGCAGCGTTTCGCCGATGTCTTCGGGAAGCTGCTGCATGAGGAAGGAGGCAGCGCATGAGACCGCTCAAGTTAACGATGAACGCTTTCGGCCCGTACCGGGATGCGGAAACGATTGATTTTGCCCAACTGGACGAGCATCGGCTGTTCGTTATTTCCGGCAGCACCGGAGCAGGTAAAACCTCGATTTTTGATGCGATTTGCTTTGCGCTTTATGGTGCAGCCAGCGGAGAGGATCGCTCGGAGGCACGCATGCTGCGGAGCCATTTTGCCGGGGATGATACGCATACGTCGGTTGAATTTCATTTTGCAGTTGCGCAGCGGGAATACCAAGTATTTCGCCAGCTTCCGCATCGTAAAGGCTCGAACAAAAGCGAGACAGGCGGCAAGGCAGAGCTGTATGAGCTTGTAGATGGACAAGCTGTGCCGCTTGTCGACCGTTTTCAAGTTCGCGACGTCGATGCAAAGCTGGAATCGATTATAGGCCTTACGAAGGAACAGTTTAATCAAATCGTGATGCTGCCGCAGGGAGAGTTTCGCAAGCTGCTCACCTCGGATACTGATAATAAAGAAGAGATTTTGCGGCGGATTTTTCGCACGGAGCTGTATGAGAAGCTGGAGCTGAGGTTTCAGCAGCAAAACCGCGAGCTGAATGAAACGCTCAAGGAAGCGCGGCTGCGCAATGACATGTACATGAAGCAATCGGGCGATGCGCTTCCTCAGCGCGAGGGAAGCTTGCTGGCAGCGACGCTGAGCCAAGAGGTGTATAATGCTACGCAATTGCTTGCCAGCTTGGAGCAGGAGGCAGCTTATTATAGCGAGCTGGTGCAGCAAGGCGATGTGCAGCGGCAGCAGATGGACGAGCAGCTGCTTGCGCAGGAAGAGAGGCTGCGCGCCGCGCTGGCGCTGAACGCGCGGTTCGAAGAGCTTGCGGTGGAGCGAACCAAGCTGGAGCAGCTGGAGCTGGGCCGCGCCGCGCAGGAAGTGAAGGGGCGCGAGCTGCAATTGGCTGAGCGGGCCGCGCTGCTCACGCCTTATGAGGAGCAAGCGAGCCGCGCCGGCAAGGACGCGGAGGCGAAGCAGCAGGCCAGCGAGGCGAAGCAGCGGGAAGCGGAGGCTGCGAAGCAAGCGCTGGCAGCGGCGTCGCAGCGGCATGCGAGCGAGGAGCAGCGTGAGCCTGAGCGGCGGGAGGCGGAGCGTGAGCTGAACCGGCTGGAGGAGCTGGCGCCAGCGGTGCAGCAGATGGGCGAGCAGCGGCAGGCCGTGACGGAGCTAAGGGCAAGGGCGAAGCAGGCCCAGGCGCAGCTGGAGAAGGAAGATGCAACTATTGCGGCCGAGAAGGAAGCGAAGCAGCAAGGTGCTGCGCGGCTGAAGCTCATGGAGAGCGACGGCCAGCAGCTGCAAGCGAAGCAAGAACAGCTCAGGCGCGTTGAGCAGCAAGGCAAATACGTCTCCAAGCTAATCAAGCTGGAGCAGGAGCTGGCTGAGTTCAAGCGGCTGGAAGCGAGCCAGGAACAGGCGCTCTCCATCGTTCGTGCACGGCACGATGGGTTGGAACAGCAATGGATTGAAGGCCAGGCAGGCTTGCTCGCCACTCATTTGCATGACGGGAAGCCTTGCCCAGTATGCGGCAGCGTCGAGCATCCCGGCAAAATTCAAACTGCTGCTGATGTGCCCTCACGAGAGCAGCTTGCACAGGCAAAGGAGCAGCTTGCTGTCTGCGAGCGCGAGCTGAATGCGTCAAGGCTGCAAGTAGCGGCAGCCCGTTCCGGCTGGGAAAGCAGCGCCGCCGAGCTTGCGGAATACGGCGCCTCTGCCGAGCATCTCGCCGAGCAGCAGGCTGACCTCCGCACGCAGTGGAAGCAGTTGAAGGATGAGACGGACCGGCTGCAGCAGCAGAACGAAGAGATGCGCTTGCTTAAAGAGCAGGCTGAAAAACGGGAAGTGGAGCTGGAGCGGCTCATCCGGAATAAAGAGCAGCGGCAAGCGGTTTATCAGCAGCTGCAAATTGAACTGGGCGCGAAGGAGTCGCTGCTCGCCAGAGAGCTGGAACGCATACCCGAATCGCTTCGCGAGCCCGAACAATTGCAGCAGGCGCTGGCTGCCCAGCAGATGAAAGTTCGTCAGCATGCAGATGCCTGGCAGGCTGCTGTCAAGCAGCTGCAGCAGGCCCAGCTTAAGTTGGCGGAAGCTTCCGTCCATGCCCTGCAGGCTCGCCAACAATTTGAAGAAGCGCAGCGAAATGGGGAAGAAGCTGAGAAGCGGCTGCTGAGCGAGCTGAAGGCTGCAGCATTTGATTCATTGGAGGCTTATCGCGCCGCCGCGAAAACGCCGCAGGAGCGGCAAGCGCTCAAGGAGCTGCTGGACGCTTATAAATCTGCGGTTCAGGCGCTGACGAGCCGTGTAACGGATATGCAGCTGGAGCTGGCTGGAAGGCAGCCTGCGGATATTCAGGAGCTGCATGCAGCAGGCGCTGAGCTTAAGCAGCAGTTGGAGACGATTGTCGCTGCACTGCAAACCGCTGCGCGTCATGGCGAGGAGGCTGTTCGGCTCATTGCCCAGCTCACAGCGACGAGCGAGCGAGTGAAGCAGCTCGAAGCGGAGCTGGAGCAGGTGCTCGACATCTATCAAATGCTTAAAGGAGACAATGCGCTTAAAATTTCCTTTGAACGTTATATATTGATTGAGTTTTTGGAGCAAATTTTGCAGGCGGCAAATGTGCGTCTGCAGCGGCTTTCAGGCGGGCAGTTTATGCTGCAGCGCAGCGATCGTTTGGAGGTCAGAGGGAAGCAAAGCGGTCTTGGCCTGGACGTGTATGATGCGTATACAGGACAAAATCGCGATGTGAAAACGATGTCCGGCGGGGAAAAGTTTAATGCGTCTCTCTGCCTTGCTTTAGGAATGACCGATGTTATCCAGGCGCATCAAGGCGGTATTTCCATTGAAATGATGTTTATTGACGAAGGGTTTGGCTCCCTGGATGAGGAGGCGCTGAACAAGGCGATCGAGGCTTTGGTTGATTTGCAGCGCGCCGGCCGCATGATTGGCGTCATTTCACATGTGCAGGAGCTCAAGCAGGCTTTTCCCGCCTGCCTTGAAGTTCATAAGACGAAGGAAGGCTACAGCCGCACGGCCGTAACCGTTCGTTAATAGAAAAAGGCAGGAAACAACGCGAACGCTGTTTCCTGCCTATCTTTCTGAATGTTAGTAGCCGGATAATGCGCTTGCTCCAGCAGAGAATACAGCAATGGAAAAAATAAAAAAGACAACAGTGCCCATTACGCCAAGTCCGTTCAGAATAATACCGATAACCGCAAAAACTTTGCGGCGCTGCTTGGAGCATGCACCAATAATACCAAGAATTAGGCCGACAAACGTAATGCCGACGCTGACGACAACCGCTACAATCGATGCCATAAAGGAGCCAGCGCCTCCCATAATCAACTCCTCAAGGTAGGCAGTGTCTTCAAGTAGGTACTCATTTCCTGTTGAAATGAGACTGCCAATGGCTGTGAAAAACATGATGATGCTAACAACGCCTATTAGAATAGATGCAATGGCCATAATGAAGGAAGCAATGCCAAGGCCTGAATGCTTTAGCGGCTGGCTCGGCTGATAAGGTGTAGGATCGGAAAAGCCTGTTGATGGTGCAGATCCGTAAGGATTATAATCCGGTGTCTGAGTCTGGTCCGTATCCGATTTCGTAAATGAAATCGGTGTGGAATTGTTTTTATTTTCTTCCATTAAAGTGTTCTCCTCCAGTATATGTACGTCGTGTTAAAACACAATTACAGTAAATTATACTCAATTCTGAAAGGAATGAAAACAGATGTTCCAAAAATATTTCACAATCGGCGCTATTGGTGCCGCTATTGCCGTAGGATTAGGGGCCTTTGGCGCTCATACTTTAAAGGAAATATTGCCAGCTGATTTGCTCGCTATTTTTGAAACGGGCGTACGCTATCATATGTATCATTCGCTTGGCCTTATGCTGGTCGCTCTGCTTGCGGATCGCTTGGGCGAGAGCAAATTGCTGCTTTCAGGAGCAAGGCTGCTGCTTGCTGGCATCGTTATTTTCAGCGGCAGTCTCTATATCCTTGCATTAAGCGATATTCGCATGCTGGGAGCAATTACACCAATTGGCGGCGTGGCTTTTCTTGCTGGCTGGGTTTGCGTCATCGTCGCCACCCTAAAGTCTCGAAAAAAAGCCGTTTGATTTGCATAATATTTCTATGCCGAAACGGCGGTTTCGATTATAATAAGTCTAACCTTATTGGATTCGAACGAAGGAAGGAAGTTAGTGCGTGACGAAACGAACGTTTGGTCGGCCTGATAGACCGCCACGTGACGCGCTTACACAATGGTTGTCCAAGTTGTGGAATCCGTGGCTGCAAGGCAGCTTGCTGCTCATTATCGTAGGAGTATGGGTGGCAGCGATGATAGTAACAGCAATACCTTCGCTTTTTATTTGGCTAGCTTCTTGTTTGACTGTGGCATTCCTTATAGGAAACTTCGTCCTAATGGTCAGGCAGACCAAGACATCGAATACGCTCAGCTATCATAAACCAATGGTTGAGGCGCTGCTTCGCTCGGAAGCGGTCCCGCTGGCTATCATTGATCCACAGGGCGTTATAATGGAATTGAATGAAGGCGCAGAGCGCACTTTTGGCTATGAACGCGCGGAGTTAATGGGGAATTGGCTGGCCTCTATCGTAGATGCAGGCAGCCGCGATGCCTTACATACGATGCTGGAGCATTCGCTTACCGGTTGTCCGAAGCAGGGAAACATTCATATTATACACCGGTCAGGCTATCCGCTTGAGCTGCATCTCGTATGTTCTCCCATGGTGCAGGATGAGGAGGTCATCGGAACGCTGGTGGTGAGTCATGACTTAAGCGATCGCAAGCGAAATGTGGAACGGATTCGTTATATGGCCTACTACGACGATAGAACGGGATTGCCGAATCGAACGCTTTTTCAAGTGAGGTTGAATGAAAGCCTTGCTTTTGCCCACGATCATAACCAGCTTGTTGGGCTGTGTTATATGGACTTGGACCGCTTTAAGCTCGTCAACGCTTCCTTCGGCCGCGAATTTGGCGATATGCTGCTCATGCAGGTGGCAGAGCGCTTTACAAGTGTCATGTACGAGCAGGATTTTGCCGCCAGGATGGAAGGCGATGAGTTCGCTCTGTTGTTTAAGGATCTGGAGTCGGAGGAGCAGCTGCTGAGCCGTGCCCGCACGGTGCTGCAGGCGATTGAGGAGCCTTTCGAGCTTAAAGGCTTTCCGATCCAAATTACAGCAAGCATAGGTGCGGTCACGAGCCGTCTGGTCGAGGATGATGATTATGCGCTGCTTAATAAAGCGGATATGGCGTTAATGAAGGTGAAGCAGAATGGCAGAAACGATGCGCTGCTTTATTCCGAAAGCTGGAGCAATTATTCGTTTGAGCATTTGTCGATGCAGCATGAAATGTATCGTGCTATTCAGCGCAAGGAGTTCATTTTATACTATCAGCCGCAATATGATATGATTTCTGGCGGTATGATCGGCGTCGAGGCGCTGGTGCGCTGGAAGCATCCGATCCGGGGAATGATCCCTCCGGGCGATTTTATTCCTTTGGCTGAGGAGAGCGGTATGATTGTGCAAATTGGCGATTGGGTGCTGGAGGAGGCTTGCCGCCAAAATAAATGCTGGCAGGAATCAGGCTTGCCGCCTATGCCGGTTTCGGTTAACCTCTCCATCAGGCAGTTTGTCCAGCATGATTTGGCTAGCAAGGTGGCAGACGTTCTGGCCCGCACCGGTCTTGAATCGCAATATTTGGATTTGGAAATTACGGAGTCGATGACGATGGATGTGAACCATGTGTCGCGCTGCCTGCTGGATTTGACGGCGCTTGGCGTTGGCATAAGCATTGACGATTTTGGCACAGGCTACAGCTCTTTTCATTATTTGAAAAATTTCCCGATCGACCGGCTCAAAATCGACCGTTCCTTCGTCCGTGACATCCAGCAGGACCCAAGCGATGCGGAAATTGTAGCAGCTATTATTGCTATGGCCCATAATCTTAATATTCAGGTTATTGCAGAGGGCGTGGAGACGCAGGAGCAAATTGAATTTTTGCGCAAGCACAACTGCGACGAAATGCAGGGGTATTTCTGGAGTGCGCCAGTTCCAAGCGACAATATTGAGCAAATGCTGGGCGGCTATTACATGTAGAAAAAAGGTCTGTTTGAATGGCTGGGAACGCACCCGGCTCATTCAAACGGACCTTTTCAATTTGTGCTGCTTCATAATTAGGACGTATAGTCTTCTATTTCATTAAGCTTGAAGGTGTAGACTTGCTTCTCATCCACGTGGTAGACCGTAATCATGCTCGTTGCATCATCCACATTTAAAATACGGCATGGAATGCTGAGCGTAATGCCAAGCCCCTTGTTTACAATAAGACGAATGAGTTTATTGCTTTTCATAAATCCGCGAATGTCTGCAAATCCGTCATAAGGATCGGAGAGTGAAGGCTCAACAACCTTAGGTTTAGCGGCTTTAACAGGTGGTACGTCTTTTTCTTTGACAGACTGTGAAGGCTTGCTAGCTGCAGATTTATTGCTTTGTGCTTGTTTTTCATTCTGCGCAGGCGCTTTATTATCGATTTCCATAGGAACTTGAACAGCAGCATCAGCTTTGCGTTGATCGATAACTTGTCCCAGCTGAACACCTGATAAAATCCGATAATCCACAAATCCGCCAGCATTTAAGGCATGAATGACCTGCTCCAAGGCAGCAGCGTTGCTAACGTTCTCTACTAGCAATTCTACTTGGAGTACGTATGACTGTTTTTGTGTATTTTCCATCTGCTCTATAGTTCCTCCGACCTAATGTTAATTTTTGCATAACTACTATACCATTAATCAGATGGGATATATAGTGCTAAATTTTGCTAATCGTCCAATTCGATAAAAACTTTTTTGCATATAATGCTTTGGCAGCTTTGGCAGCTAATTGATGGCAAAGGAGGTGAGCGTATAATGATGCGAATGGTTCCTGCCACACTGCAAAATGGGCTGACCGTGATAGGTATTGAGGTAAAGCTTCCTAAGACGACATTGCTTGCTTGGACGACAGATAAAGGATATATCATGTGTGGTGCGCTTGATGTTGGCCTGCTGAATGAACGATTGCTTAATCGCGGGATTATCGCCGGAAGAGCCGTTGGCGTACGCACATTAGAGGAGCTGCTTGTTGCACCTTTGGAATCGGTTACGACAACAGCGGAAGGTATGGGAATTCATGCCGGAATGAAAGGAACAGATGCTCTTACCTTAATGGCATAATACAAAAGAGCCTTTATCCTTATCTTTTGGAAAGATGGGATATAGGCTCTTGATTTATATTTATTGGTTAAAAAGCTTTTTGAGATTGACATCATAAGGAGCTTGGACGATGCCTTTTTCCGTAATAATAGCTGTTACATATTCATTCGGTGTAATATCGAAGGCCGGGTTGTACACTTTCACACCTTGTGGTGCTGTGCGTTTGCCAAACCCTTCGGTAATTTCCTCGGCGCTGCGCTCCTCAATCGGAATTTCTGCGCCAGTCGGCGTATTGAGGTCAATCGTGGACAATGGGCAAGCAACATATACGGGAATGCCATGAGCCTTGGCAAGGACAGCAACGCTATAGGTGCCGATTTTGTTGGCGACATCTCCATTAGCGGCTACGCGGTCCGTTCCAACAATGACAGCCTGAATCCAGCCTTTGGACATGACCATGCCTGCCATATTGTCACAAATCAAAGTGACATCGACGCCAGCCTGCTGCAGCTCAAAAGCGGTTAGTCTAGCGCCTTGCAGCACAGGACGTGTCTCATCGGCGAATACACGCAGCGACATGCCGCGCTCAAGCGCAAGATAGAACGGCGCCAGCGCTGTACCGTATTTAGCAGTTGCAAGTCCGCCAGCGTTGCAGTGCGTGAGGACGCCCATGCCATCTTCAAACAACGTGAGCGCATGCTCGCCGATTAAACGGTTGGTCTCTTCATCTTCACTGTGAATGGCCAGCGCTTCATTAAGCAGAGCCTGCTTCACTTCATCGAGTGATAAATCGGCTGCAGCAAGCTGCTCCGCACAGGCTTTCATACGATCAAGAGCCCAGAATAAGTTGACAGCGGTCGGCCGTGAGGTGGCCAAATATTCAGCCTGGTTCAGCACTTCTTCAAGCCAGCGCTTAGGGGTTGTTTCATTTCGGCTGCCAAGCACGACGCCATATGCAGCCGAAATGCCGATTGCCGGGGCGCCTCTCACTTTCAAATGGCGAATCGCTTCCCATACATCCTCCGAAGTAACAAGCGGCAAATATACGATTTCTTCAGGCAAAAGCCGTTGATCCAGCAAATCCAGGCGATCTTCCGCCCAAATCAAGGATTGCAATGGGGCATTCTGGCTAGTCATTATGCAAATTCCTTTCTTCTCGAAACATAAGGATTTATTTTTAAGCGTGTTTTGCCGTTGCGGACAAAACAATATCAATTGCTTGCTCTATTGTAATCGCCTGGCGGTTCAGGTGAATGAGCGAGGTGCCGATTTCGAGTGCCAGGCGCTGTGCTTTCTCGCGCTCCGCAGCATTCTCAATGCGGTCGATATCCGCAACATGGGCAAGGCCTACAATGCGTCGTACCATTTTGCAGCCAGCGAAGCCGATCGAGTCCTGAAGCAGCTTGTTCATGTAATATTGCTTGTAGCCTGGTGCGCTTGATGCTAGTCGATCCACGTTATGCTCATCCCACAAAGCGCCAAATTTGTTCTCAAATTTGGTCCAAATCTCGCGTACGCTGCCAAGCAGGTAGCTGCGGAAATCGGCAAGCTCTGCCTCGTCTTTGATCCAGTGGGCTTGTCCCGCATAATTGAGCAGCAGGTTGGCAATAACTGCACCTACGTCAAAGCCAATAGGACCGTAATAAGCAAATTCAGGATCGATCACTTTCGTGGACTGTGCTGTAACAAATACGCTGCCGGTATGTAGATCGCCGTGGAGCAGCGCCTGGGCATTCGTCAAAAACTTGCTGCGCAAAATAGCGACTTCAAGATGAAGGGCATCATCCGTGCGAAGTGCTTCAGCGGCATCAGCGATCGCTGCTTCAAAGTTATTGTTTGGCGAATCGGTATAAGGATCATCAAAAATCAAATCTTCGGTTATTTTGCACAAATCAGGGTTAATAAATGCTTTGACGCGTTCTTTCTTATCCTGCTGGTTCATGCCCAAATCGGAAGTGTAAAAGAGTGTATTCGCCATAAAGGTGGAAATGTCCTCGGCAAATTTCGGATATTGGTTGCCGTCTACGAGGCCCTGGCGCATAATCACGTGGTCGCTGAGATCCTCCATTACCGTAAGGGCAAGCTCTGCGTCATATTGATAGACGGTTGGCACAAGTCCCGGAGCTAGCTCATTTTGCAAAATCAGCGCTTCGCTCTCAATGCGCGCCCGGTCAAGCGTAAGCGGCCATGATTCTCCGACAACCTTAGCGTAAGGGAGCGCTTGTTTGACAATCAGCCCTTTACCGCTTGCTGGATCGGTAATGTGGAATACCAAATTCAAATTGCCATCGCCGATCTCACGGGACGCAAGCTCAGCCCCAGCAGGGAAAAAGTCAGGTATGGAGCGGGAAAATTCAATAGCTTCTTGCTCGGTTAAAGGATGATAAGCAGACAGTTTGTCCACCTCCGACTGTATTTTTCAAAATATAAGCATTTCTATATGCTTAGTATATCGAATATTATTTCGACTTGGAATACCTACAAATGATAACAAATGATATAATGTTACGTAAAGTAGGCAAGGATTTTGTCCGCTAAGCGCGAATGGCAACGAAGGGATTGGCGGATCTGCTGGAGTGGAGGAATTGGCATGAGTAACAGCATGACGCGGGAGCCGGTCGCTCTGAAGGAGTGGGCTGTAACCGTTAACGCATTGCGTGATGGCGAGCTTATTATGGTTTTGCGCAAAGGCGGAATTGAAGAGGAAACACGTGATTTTCAATTGGTTAGCAAAGGCTTCTACTTAATGCCTGCATATGAGCATCAGAAGGAGCATCTGCTTAAGGCGCCGTATCAAGGCAGGATCGAAGGTATAATGGAAGGCTGGTCGCCTGATATGGATAGCATTACGCTTGGCGCCTATGCGGAAGCCATTCATGATATCGAGATCAACGATCAGGAAACGCTTGACCGGCTGCGGGAATTTCATATTTGGACGGATAAATTTTCCGAAGAAAGGCTAAAATGGAAGCGGACGAAGCCGTTGCATTTGCTGCTGCTTCGCGTATACCGGCTTGCAGAGCCTGCTGAATTAGAAATGTTCCCTGCCTATACGGGCTGCAAATCTTGGGTAAAGCTTGAAAGGGATCTAGCTGATGCTGCAATGGTTCCCGTATTATCCGATGAGGAATTTGCGTCGCAAGTGGCCCAAATTCAAGCTGCGCTGTGCCAGCAATAGAGATAAAGGCCGATTTATGGCGGTTTCTTGTACATTGAGTGGTCTTAGCGTTGCTTTATAACAAAACTTATAATAAAATGATTATTGAGAAGACATTGAGAATTATATTGAATCACATTATAATAGAAGCTTTTTTGATTATAGGTGATTAGGTAAATAGACCAACCATGGAGGGATCAGCATATTATGGCAACGCATTTTGTCATTGATGGCCTGAAAGCGGCTATCGAAGGAAAAGAGATTTTGAAAGGCATTAACCTTGAAATCAAAGGCGGAGAAATCCACGCGATTATGGGACCAAACGGTACTGGTAAAAGTACGCTGGCTTCCGCTTTGATGGGCCACCCGAAATATGAAGTAACAGAAGGCAGCGCATTTTTGGATGGAGAAGACCTGCTTGAAATGGGCGTAGATGAGAGAGCACGCGCAGGGCTGTTCCTTGCTATGCAATATCCAAGCGAAATTCCTGGCGTAACGAATTCCGATTTCTTGCGCAGTGCGATTAACGCTCGTCGTGAGGAAGGCAGCGAGATTTCCCTCATTAAATTCATTCGCCAAATGGAAGGCAAAATGAAAGCTTTGGAAATGAACCCTGAGTTTGCACATCGTTACCTGAACGAAGGCTTCTCGGGCGGCGAGAAAAAACGTAATGAGATTTTGCAAATGACGCTGCTTGATCCGAAAATCGTCGTTCTTGACGAGATTGACTCGGGTCTTGACATCGATGCCTTGAAAATCGTATCCAAAGGCGTTAACGAAATGCGCTCCGAAGATCGCGGTTTCCTAATTATTACTCACTATCAGCGTTTGCTGAACTATATTACACCTGATTTTGTACACGTAATGATGCAAGGCCGCATTGTGAAGTCCGGTGGTCCTGAGCTTGCTGAGCGTTTGGAAAATGAAGGTTATGACTGGGTTAAAGAAGAACTGGGCATCGTGGACGAAACGGTTGGCCAGGCCTAAGCGGAGAAAGGGGTATAACGGATGAGTACACAACTATCGACTCCGACGGACCGCCAATCTGCAGAAGCTTTGTCCCGTAGCAAAAACGAGCCTAATTGGCTGGTTGATTTGCGCGGCGAAGCAGCTGAGCTTGCTGGTACATTAGAATGGCCAAAGCCGGAGAAAGTCAAAATTGAACGCTGGAACCTGACAGCTGTAGGCAGCTACGATCAGGCAGCTCCAGCAAATGCACTAACCGATTTGCCAGAAGTTGTACGTGAATTGGTTTCTGAAGGCACTGAAAACCTCGTTATTCAGCAAAACTCAAGTCCGGTATGGACGCAGCTATCTGCTGAACTGGCAGCTAAGGGCGTTATTTTTACCGATTTGGAGACAGCTTGCAAGGAGCATGGCGATCTTGTGAAGCCTTACTTGTTCCAAGCGGTTGCCAAGGATGAGGACAAATTAACAGCTTTGCATGCAGCATTGTGGAATGGCGGCGTATTCGTATACGTTCCTCGCAATGTAGAGGTGGAAATTCCACTGCAGGCTATTCTATTTAATACAAAAGCAGAGGCTTCCTTTGCACCGCATATCGTAATCGTAGCAGAGAGCAACAGCCGCGTTACTTATGTCGATTATGTCGTTACTGAGCCAGGTGCTGTTACTGAGCCTTTCGTCTACCACTCCGTAGTCGAGGTTTATGTAAAAGCAGGCGCTCACGTTCGTTTCGGTTCCATTCATCATCTTGGTGGCAGCGGAGTGGATCTGACCGTTCGCCGCGCTATTATTGAAAATGATGGCGTGATGGAATGGGTACTCGGCGATTTGAGCGATGGCTCTACGCTTTCAGATACGAAGTCCGTGCTGAAAGGCAACGGTTCGCAGTCTGATGCTAAAGTAATCAGCATCGGCAAAAACGCTCAGCAAATGAGCTTGACGACGCAGGCTGTACATTTTGGCCTTCGTTCGGACAGCAACATGGTTACACGTGCAGTGATGAAGGATTCGGCTTCGGCAATTATTAACGGCATCACTAAAATCGAGAAGGGCGCTACGAAAGCTAATGGCGTTCAAACCGAAAAAGTGTTGATGCTTAGCCCGAAAGCACGCGGTGACGCGAACCCGATTTTGCTAATTGATGAAGATGATGTTACAGCAGGCCATGCAGCGAGCGTTGGGCAGGTCAATCCTGAGCAGGTTTATTATCTGATGTCGCGCGGTATTAGCAAGCAGAATGCGGAACGCCTTGTAATCTACGGCTTCCTTGCACCTGTAGTATCTGAAATTCCGATCGATGCGGTACGCGAACAGCTTGAGAAATTGCTTGTGCGGAAGCTCGAAGGATGAATATAGCAGCAATTCGGGAGCAGTTCCCGATTTTGCATCAAGAGATAAATGGGCATCCGCTCGTTTATCTGGACAGCGCGGCATCTTCCCAGAAGCCGCGCTCCGTCATTGATGCGATTAATCGCTATTATGAGATGGACCACTCCAATGTGCATAGAGGCGTTCATACGCTTGGTTCGCGGGCGACTGACGCTTATGAGGGCGCAAGGGAGAAAGTGGCTTCTTTTCTGAACGCGGCACTGCCGGAAGAAATTATTTTTACGCGGGGTACGACAACCGCGCTGAATTTAGTTGCTTCAAGCTATGCCAGAAACGTATGTAAACCTGGCGACGAAATCGTTATTACGCAAATGGAGCATCACAGCAATCTCATCCCGTGGCAGCAGGTTGCGAAAGCAACCGGCGCGACGCTGAAATATATTCCGCTTCAGCCAGATGGTTCATTCACGCTGGCCGATGCTGAGCTATCGATTACAGCGAATACGAAGGTCGTTGCGATGACTTATGTATCGAATGTGCTTGGCATCGTCAACCCCGTTAAGGAGGTTGCAGCTATTGCGCATCGCAATGGCGCCGTAATGGTTGTGGATGGCGCACAAAGCACGCCGCATATGCGTGTGGATGTACGTGATTTAGATTGTGATTTTTATGCTTTCTCGGGCCATAAAATGTGCGGTCCGACAGGGATTGGCGCCTTATATGGCAAGAAGGCGCTGCTCTCCAAGATGGAGCCTATCGAATTCGGCGGAGAAATGATCGACTATGTTGACTTGTATGAGTCAACATGGAAGGACATTCCGTACCGTTTCGAAGGCGGGACACCGATTATTGCGAACGCCGTAGGGCTGGGCGCAGCAATCGATTTTCTGCAAGAGGTCGGCATGGATGAGATTGACAAGCATCAGCGTCAACTGGCGGCATATGCTTATGACCGATTATCAGAGCTTGAAGGGGTTACGATATATGGCCCTAAGGCAGATCGTGCTGGTCTCGTTACGTTTAATTTGGGCGACGTGCATCCACATGATGTGGCGACAGTTCTTGATACGGAAGGCATTGCCGTTCGGGCTGGGCATCATTGCTGCCAGCCGCTTATGCGTTTTCTGAACGTTTCTTCGACAGCCAGAGCAAGCTTTTATTTATATAATACCGAGCAGGAAGTTGATCAGCTCATTGCTGGACTGCTCAAAACAAAGGAGTTCTTCGGTCATGCAATTGGATGATTTATACCGTAGAGTCATCATGGATCACTATAAAAATCCACGCAACCATGGAACATTGGAAGCCGATGCCGTTACGATTAAACTGAACAACCCGACCTGCGGCGACAGCATTGCACTCCAGCTTCAGGTGGAGAACGGTTTAGTCACAGACGCGAAGTTTAGCGGAGAAGGCTGTTCCATCAGCCTGAGCTCTGCCTCCATGATGACGGAAGTCGTTAAAGGAAAAACATTCGATCAGGCGCTGGAGCTAGCGGATAAATTTTCTTCCCTAATGAAAGGTGAACCAGTCGAATTTGAAGGTTATGAGGACATTGAGGCGTTGTCTGGTGTCAATAAGTTCCCAGCACGAATTAAATGTGCCACCCTTTCGTGGAACGCTTTGCGTAAAGGAATCGAACAACAGCAAGATTAACATCATTATGAAAGAGGAGAGTGAATACGATGGCTAAAACAATGCCGGAAATGGAAGAGTATAAGTATGGTTTCCGCGATGAGCATAAGTCGATTTTCCAATCAGGAAAAGGCTTGACGCCTGAAATCGTTCGCACTATTTCGGAAATGAAGGGCGAGCCGGAATGGATGCTCGATTTTCGTCTGAAATCACTGGAGCAGTTCAACAAAATGCCAATGCCTGATTGGGGCGGCAACATGGATGATCTGGATTTCAATGATATTCAATATTATGTAAAGCCTTCTGAGAAGCAAGGCAAGACGTGGGAAGAGGTTCCTGCTGAAATTAAAGAAACGTTTGACAAGCTTGGTATCCCTGAAGCGGAGCAAAAGTTTCTTGCGGGTGTATCCGCACAGTATGAATCAGAGGTTGTTTATCACAGCATGCAAGAGGATCTGGAAAAGCAAGGCGTATTGTTCACTGATATGGATACAGCGCTTCGTGAACATCCTGAAATTTTGCGTGAATATTTCAGCACAATCATCCCACCGAATGATAATAAATTCGCTGCTTTGAACAGTGCGGTTTGGTCCGGAGGCAGCTTTATTTATGTACCAAAAGGCGTAAAATGCGAAGTTCCGCTGCAAGCCTATTTCCGGATTAACTCCGAAAACATGGGACAATTTGAGCGTACACTGATCGTTGCTGACGAAGATAGCTTCGTTCACTACGTTGAAGGCTGTACAGCTCCAGTCTACAGCACTAACTCACTGCATAGCGCCGTCGTTGAAATCTTGGTTAAGAAAAATGCCCGCGTTCGTTATACAACGATTCAAAACTGGGCACCAAACATTTTTAACCTCGTTACTAAACGTGCAGTTGCTGATGAAAACGCGACAATGGAATGGGTAGATGGCAACATCGGCTCTAAATTGACGATGAAATATCCTGCTGTTGTGCTTCGTGGCCGCGGTGCGAAAGGTATGGTATTATCAATCGCAGTTGCTGGTAAAAACCAGCACCAGGATGCAGGCGCGAAAATGATTCACCTTGCTCCAGATACGACCTCGACAATTGTTTCCAAGTCGATCAGTAAGCATGGCGGTAAAGTAACTTACCGTGGTCTTGCTTCATTCGGTCGTAATTCAGATGGTGCGAAATCTAATATTAAATGTGATACATTGATTTTGGATAATGAATCCACTTCGGATACGATTCCTTACAATGAGATCATGAACGATAACATTACTTTGGAGCATGAAGCAACAGTATCCAAAGTTTCCGAGGATCAATTGTTCTATCTGATGAGCCGTGGCTTGTCGGAAGCGGAAGCGACACAAATGATCGTTATGGGCTTTATCGAACCGTTCACGAAAGAGCTGCCGATGGAATATGCGGTAGAAATGAACCGTCTCATCAAGTTTGAGATGGAAGGTTCTATCGGTTAAGCAAACATGCTTAACAACTTAAACGAATAAACGACAAAAATGCCTGTTTCCTCACTGGTTGGTTTCAATCAGCTAAGGGAACAGGCATTTTGTTATACGAAAATTTCTTTGATTTTGAGATGACGTTCAACGGTCAAATCAATAAATTCATGATTGATTTGCAGCAGTGGCCTGAAAAACTCGGTTGGGTGTGTCATGACGATAATTCCGGTCTCGCCGGTTTCCAAATAAGCTTTTTTTCCAATGAAGTTGGGGATCATATGCTTTATGAATGTATGTGTAATATGTGGATCTAGCTCTCTGAAGCTCAGCTTGTAAAGTTCCTTCAATACATAAAACAAATCGCGTTTTTTCTGATAAACTCGTTCGGAAATCATAGCGCTATAAATATCGACAACCGAGATAAGCTTGGAAACAGGCTCAATTTGGTCGCCATTAAGACCTTTCGGATAACCGCTGCCGTCATTACGCTCATGATGCTCAAGTGCACTTAAGGCAATGTAGCGTTCATCAAAGGATTTTTTTATAATGTCATAGCCATATGTCGTATGTTTTTTGATTTCATCGAACTCTTCCTTTGTAAGCTTACCGGGTTTGTTAAGAATAGTTTCAGGGATTTGACTTTTTCCGATATCATGAAGGAATCCGGCTTTACCAATTTGCACCGATTTTTTTACGGAGTAGCCGAGCCAGGTAGCCAGATAATAGGCCAGCATGCCCACTTGTACGGAGTGTTGGTACGTGTAGTCGTCTTTCGTGTTAAGCAGCAGAAGCATAGATACAACGTCTCGCTCCATATTAAGATGCTTAATTAGCGGCTGGAAGGCATCTTCGACTTCTTGCTCATTAATGGTCTGATCCTCGCTTGCCTTAGCAAAAAGATTATGAAAGCCTTGAATTGCATTATCATAATCCGGTTGTACAGAAGGAAGCCACTTGGGGTTAACGGTTTGCTCCAATGTGCGCTCCGGCAAATTAACAATAGAGACAGATTCGACTTCAACATAATCAATTTGATGTTGAAGCAGCTTTGATATTTCTTTATTTTCCAGCAAGGTGCCTTTAGAAAGCACATGCAGACCGTATCCATTAAAGGTATCTTTTAATAAACGGTCTCCCGTTTTTAAATCAGTTACGTGAACCTTCATCGCTGCACCTCTATTGAATAGTTGATCACTTAAGTAGTATAGTAGCAATGATTTGAGGGTATGGCAATATGAGGGACTTTAATTTGAGTCTAAAGACCTACAAATTTCGACAAAAAACGCTCATTATTTATCTTGATAATGTTTTAAATAGTCTATAGACCTATTTTTAATGCTTTTGAATAGAAAATTTTTACAATCGCTTGGTATTAGGCTTCATCTGGAAAATTTGCTAGCGGCATATCAGGATTCCAAGGGCCAAGCTGATGGCCTTTCCACTCTGAACCATCCTCCCAAATTTCTTTTTTCCAGATCGGAACAATTTGCTTTAATCGTTCAATAGCGTACCGGCTGGCATCATAACAACTGGCTCGATGTGGTGAGGAGATCGCAATGACTACACTAATCTCTGCGATGTCGACAACGCCAAGCCGATGTGTAATAGCACACAAAGTCCCTGGCCACTTCTGTGCAAGCTCATCACCGATTTGCTTCATCATTTTAACAGCCATCGCTTCATAAGCTTCATATTCCAAGCGAACGGTACGCTGTCCTTTCGTCCATTCTCGCGTCGTTCCGACAAAGGCAAGGGAAGCACCATGCTCGGGAACAATAACTTTAGCTATAACCTCCTCCGTCGTAATTTTCTCATTAGTAAGCATGTACAATTGTTCTAAGGGGGAATTTTGTTCATCTTCATTAGATTCTTCTGCTTGTCCTCCCGAAACCGGGGGAAGAAGCGCAAGCTCATCAGAGGCGCTTACAATGCTGTCTTCATGAGCGTAAGCATGGTTGCAGGCAAGAAAAGAAATGCTTAAAATATCCGCTTGTTCGGGATAGGAAGCGATCAAATGCTTCTTCAGTTCTGCCACCGTCATATTTTGCTCAGCAGTCTCTATAATAAGAGAACGCACACCGAAGCGCTCTGACAAACCTGCAAATAAATCAATTTTCCATTCCATAATCATGTTATTTAACCTCACGTAATGATATAGGCGTACTATAACAGCATACCATAATCTATAGAAAAATGTTATGCTAAAGAGACAGTCTAAGACAGTTAGGCGACCGTTTATAACTTTTAAAATTAGGGGAGGCAGGCATGGGTTCCAAACTACGATTAGAGCAAAATATTGTTATTTTACACACCAATGATATTCATAGTCGCTTGGAAAATGCCGCACGAATTGCTTCCTATATAGCTGATCAACGTCGCGTTCATGGTAAGGACAACTTGTTAGTCCTCGATATCGGCGACCATATGGACAGAATGAGAAGTGAAACAGAGGGCAGTGATGGCTTAGTGAATGTCGCACTGCTTAATGAAGCAGGTTATGATGCGGTAACTATTGGTAATAATGAAGGACTAACTTATTCTAAGGAAAGATTGGCCGAGTTATATGGTAAACATGCCAAATTTGCTGTTTTAGGGGCGAATTTGTTGGATGCGGCAACGAACAAGCAGCCTTCGTGGCTGCTGCCTCATATTATTGTAAATAAAGGCCATTTAAAAATTGGTTTAATTGGTGTTACGGCAAATTTTACGGATTTTTATGTTTTGCTCGGTTGGAATGCAACGGACCCTTTCGAAGCTATTCAACAACAAGCGGAGCAAATGCGTAAAGATGTGGATTTGATAATCGTATTGTCACATCTAGGGCTGGCGAATGATGAACGGATGGCGCAAGAATTGACTGGAGTTGACTTGGTATTGGGTGCCCATACTCATCATTTGCTTGAGGAAGCACTGCAAGTCAAACACACTTCAATTTGCGCGGCCGGAAAATTTGGCGAGCATATCGGGCGTATCGAAATTTCGCAGGGGACTGCTGATGCAAAACCGCAATTTAAGGCGGCTTGTGTCCCGACTGCTGCTTTTGAAGAACACCCTGACGCTTCAGCTATTATCGCAAAACATAAAGAAGAAGGGCTCGCACGACTCAATCGTACAGTCGCGTATATAGATGAGCCTCTTTCGACAGCTATTGCGGCAGAGTCGCCGCTTGCCAATTTGCTTGCAGCGGGTCTAAAGAGACATACGGAAGCAGAAATCGCGATTGTCAATACCGGACAACTGCTAGGCGGCTTGCAGCAGGGAGAAGTAACTGCTGGACAATTGCATGCGTTATGCCCATCTCCAATAAATCCTTGCAAAATGCAGCTTACAGGCAGGCATATCAAGGAGGCTCTTGAGCAATCTCTCTTGCCGGAGTATACGGAAAAGCGAATTAAAGGTTATGGGTTTCGCGGCGAAGTATTAGGAACACTTGCTATAGATGGTCTTCAGGTTATTTTTGATTCTGAGCGGCCGCCACTGGACCGAATCGAGAAGATAATGGTCAATGGGCAACCTCTAATGGAAGAAAAATGGTATAATGTAGCTTCCATAGATATGTTCACTTTCCATATCGGCTATTTGTCATTAGGACAAGGAATCAATATTGTTTATTTTCTGCCGGAGTTTATTCGGGATGTATTGGCTGAATCATTGAAAGAAGAGGCTAATATTGCTGACTGCAAGCTGCCAAGGTGGAATAATCTAGCATCATCGATATAACATTTTTATTAATTTTATCCGATGTATTAATTAAGAAGAAACCACTCAGTCAAGGAAGGATCGAGAAAATGCGTTTGATGCCTATAACAAAGACTCAGCCCGGCATGCGATTGGCCAAAAAGATTTTCTCACATGATGGTTTAGTGCTGTTAGGGGAAAATGTTGAGCTGACCAGTCGGCTTATTACCCGGCTCAAACAATGTGGAATACAGTATATATATATTCTTGATCCGAAAACCGATGATATTACGATGCCAGAGATTATTCGCGAGGAAACGCTATTAGTTGCCTTGAAGGAAATACGTACGAATTTTCGTGATATGATGGATCGACCAAAGCGTAAAAAAGGGGTTACGTATCCGTATATTGGCCAAACCTTCAAACAAATGATGAATTTGATTATTGATGATTTGTCCGCACATAAGGATGCGATGATTATGCTGATGAATATGGGAACGGTAGATCATTATTTATATCAGCATTCTTTAAATGTGTGCGTCTACACGACCATTCTTGGCATAGCTTACAATTATTCACATGAAGAACTAATGACGCTCGGGATGGGGGCCTTGCTTCATGATATTGGAAAAACACAAATTCCAATCGATGTCCTCCAAAAACCTGGATCTTTAACCCCAGAAGAATTCATTATGATGAAGAATCACGCTCGTTTCGGCTTTGAGCTTTTAAAGGATGAGCCTAATCTGCCGCTTATTGTGGCTCATTGTGCTTATCAACATCATGAACGGCTGGATGGCAGCGGATATCCAAGAGGAATTAAAGGCAATGAAATTCATGAGTATGCAAAGTGGATTGGGTTAGTCGATTCGTATGACGCTATGACGACTAATCGAATATACCGCGCACCGATGCTTCCGCATCATGCTATTGAGCTTCTGTATGCAGGAACAGGAACTTTATACGAACAGCATATGGTACAGTTATTTCGGGATAAGGTAGCCATTTATCCGATTGGTATTATGGTGAAAATCAATACAGGCGAATCTGGTGTAGTAGTGGACTTTAATCATGCCTATCCGCATCGGCCCATTATTCGTATATTAAACAACGAGGCTGGGGAAGAACTTACTGTGCCTTATGAAATCGATATGTCCAAGCAGCTTAGCATTATGATTATAAGCGTAAATGATGAGCAAAATGATTTGCCTGCACTATCTGCTAAAAATGGGTAATTGCATGAGGAGCCTGCTATTGTGGGCTCTTTTTTCTTTTTTCATGTCCATTTTATTGCTTCTTTCGGGCTCGAACATTACAATGGTACTAGAAATTATACAATCGAAAGATGCAGAAATCAGGTGTTGATAAAATGAATACATTAAATGCTATAGCAACAAATCCGTTGGCTATGAATGGCAGCCCCAAGGTTTTGCCTCAGCTAACCCCAGTTAATGACCCATGGGATCCTATTCGTTCAATCCAGAAGTTCGGCAAGCATCAATTGACGAGCGTGGAAATGACGATTTCAAACTTATGCAATATGCGCTGCGAGCATTGCGCGGTTGGCGATACGCTAGTTATGTCGGAGCCGGCCAAATTGCCTTTAAAGGATATGCTCAAACGTTTGGATGAGGTTGAACATCTACAGACGATCAGCATTACTGGCGGAGAGCCCTCCTATTCGGCTAAAACGGTCAAGGAATATATGCTGCCGCTGCTTCAATATGCCAGAGATCGCGGCGTTCGTTCCCAAATCAACTCCAATGTAACTTTGCCTTTTAGTCGCTACGAGGCGATTATTCCTTATTTGGATGTCATGCACATTTCCTTTAACTACACGAATGCGGATGATTTTCACCAAGTAGGCTTTGCTAAAGCGGGGCATCAAGTTTCCTACGAAGCCTCGGTTAAGCTGTATGAGCGAATGATTGAAAATGCGCGTCTTCTAAGCAAAGCAGGCGTATTAGTTTCTGCCGAGTCTATGATTAACTTCCGTACACATGATAAAATCGATGAAATTCACCGACTGATTGTAGAAATGGGTTGCGAGCGACATGAAGTGCATCCTATGTATCCAAGTTCATTTGCTAAAGATTTGCCAGTCATCACCCCTGTGCAAATGCGTCAAGCGATTGAACGATTATTGGATAACCGGGACCCGTCAGTGTGGATGTTGTTTGGAACGCTGCCTTTTTATCAATGCAGCAATCATGCAGAGGAGCGTGCACTGCTTAGCCGCCTAGCTGCGGAGCCAAATGTCACAGTGCGCAATGACCCAGATGGGCGCAACCGCCTTAATGTCAATTTATTTACGGGGGAAGTATTCGTTACCGATTTTTCGGATGTCCCATCGTTTGGAAACATAGCAAGCTCTAAGCTGGATGACTTGTTCACAAAATGGCTGAATCATTCGCTAGCTCAAGACGTAAACTGCTATTGCCCTGCTGCCTCTTGCTGCGGCCCCAACTTACTGGTGAAGGACATGTACTATAAAGAAGTAGATTTCCACCAACGCACCGCCCGTTTCGACTAAAGTAGCTATTTATAAAAAAGCCAATAAAAATGACTGACGCCCCTTCGCGAGTGTCAGTCATTTTTGCGTGCTTGTATTCAAATAAAGGAAATATAAATTTCAGTGTATCATTCCCAAATACAGTGAATGTACGTTTATTACAGATCTGACATTCTGGATGGTGCCCTCACTGTAAATTTTGCTTTAGCCCATTATCCCCTTAGCTCAGAAAAACGACCGTAAAACCTATAATCTTCTAGACCAAAGACCAAAGACCAAAGACCAAAGACCAAAGACCAAAGACCATGGTCTTTGGAACGTGGAACGTGGAACGTGGAACGTGGAACGTGGAACGTGGAACGTAGAACGTAGAACGTAGAACGTAGAACGTAGAACGTAGAACGTAGAACGTAGAACATTAGTTCATTCAAGCAATGATTATATGGATCATTAGATTATAAGAATAATTTATGAAAATAGAAAAAGCTCAAAAGTACAAAAGCTCAAGAGCTCGTGCTTTGGGAGTGATGTACTTGTGGATTGGAGGAACTATAGAGGAGAGGAACAGATTTGTATTTTCGGTGGAGGATGGATGAATTAATTAAACTTGTTGTCAATAAAAAGCTTGAATTAAAATAGGGGAATGTTAACGAATATGATCATCAGTGGTTATAAAAATTAAATAGAAAACTCGTACCAAATCTAATATATTATTTGGCTAGTGAGAATAACGAACCTCTCAACATTTATGAAATATTGAATTGTGTGAAAAGAAAAACTCAATCTAATATTGCGTTATTTTAGTTCCTTGGAGTTTAAAACAACAGTAATAAGACCAGCCCCAACAAGGAGGAATAATTAGTTATGTAGGGATAAATTGTATTGATTTATGGTTACCGTATAATAATATAAAAGTTGGAGATGTTAAATTGCCAGCGGCAGTAGGGTGTTCTTTGATATTGGTCTGTTAAGACATAAAGATGTAAGTTTGTGTAAGAGGGAATGCTGATCTAGGTTGGGATTATTCAGGAAAAAGCAAATGTAATCAAGATAAGACTGCAAATGAAGAACGCCAACTCCCTTAAAACAGGCTTTTAATTTAATGATGGAATGTTTATATTGCCTTCTAAGAAATCTCGAATCTGCCATACGGTACAAAGGATGTATGATTATATCATTAGTACATGAATGGGTAACGTAGTTGCGTGTAAAGTCCATTACACCAGAGCGTAATAAGCGCCTTTCATTTAAATGAGCAGATGGGATAACCTTGAACTTAAAGTGCGATGCGGAGCAAAAGCTGGAAGAGCAGGCTATAACAATTGAAGATTCTTTAGATGAGTCATACTTAGGTGAATGTTGTTCTTTAGCATATATCTCTACTGCAGCTTTAATAACACCAGATAACTTTTCATGTTCATCGGCGTGGCTTATCAATTGACGAATTTTATGGAGCATGCTCCAGGCGGTTTTATAAGTTATTTGCAGAGCTAATGCTACTTGAGCCGCGTTAATCTGAATTTGGTGCAGGGAAATTAGAAACAACACAAGCAACCATTTGCGTATTGGTGTTCGGCTCTTGTCCATGAGAGTGCCAGCCGTTAATGTCGTCTGATGTCGGCAGGAATAGCACTGATATAAAATAGAGCAGCGCGAAGCAATTCTATAGGCTGAATGGTGATTGCAACGAGGGCAGCGAAAACCTGCTGGCCATTTAATTTTATACAAAAAGGAATAGCATGCTTCATCAGTGGAAAAGCAACTATCAAACTTTGCAATAGAATCAGAAATGGCTTGCATCGCGATCACCTCTCATTAATGAGAACTTATGTTCTTATTTTAACGAAGTTATCGCGTGAAGTCAAATGTTAGGTCGGTTGATAGAAAAAGTTTTCTGAGCTAAGGGGATAATGTCTGTAAGCAACAAAAACAGCAAAGCTATTTTAGGATAGAGTTCATTTTCGATAGAGAACCAATGATAGAATGAGCGGGGAGGGGAGTTGCGGGGGCTTTGCATAATTAGTATGATAAGGACACACAATTCGAGGAGGCACTTACATATGGCTGGAGCGAAATGGACGAAGCCGGAAGCGGTTATTTTTGATATGGATGGCACGTTGTTTGAGACGGATACACTGCTAGTATCTGTTCACGAGCGATTGTTTCAAACTCTGCGTGAAGAAGGACTTTACAATCAGCCAACACCGCCAATTGAGCGGCTGCTCAGCTGCCTCGGCATGTTGCTGGAAGATATATGGCGAAAAGTAATGCCTGATGGCTCAGAGGAGGCCCATAGGCGTGCTGATGAGCTCATGCTGCGCTATGAGCTGGAACAGCTGGAAGCAGGAGAAGGTAGATTGTATCCTCAAGCGGAGGAAATGTTGAAAAGGCTTAAGGGGCATGGTATCAAATTGTTCGTAGCCAGTAACGGACTGGAAGAATATGTGCGCGGGGTAGCGCGCTACAAGGGCATATACGATTTGTTCGACGGGTTGTATAGCGCAGGGGAATACCAGACGGCGACCAAAGTGGATTTGGTTGCTCAATTGTTGAATGACCATCAAATTGCAACGGCATGGATGGTTGGAGACCGTTCTTCTGATGTGGAAGCGGGAAAAGCAAATGGACTTAAAGTAATTGGCTGTGCTTATGCAAGCTATGGACGGGATACCGAACTTGTGGGAGCAGATGTGCTGATCGCCAAGTTGCCGGACATCGTTGATCTGTTGGTTGAGGGGTAAATGAAGTGAAATAATAAGAACCTGGAAATGGCGTCTATATGGACGTCAAAGCCAGGTTCTTTTTTATTTGAATCATTAGGCGGAATCGGTCGTGGATTTGCTTAAGCCGTCCATATGGGTCAAACTGCTGTTGTTGGTATTCGTAATGGTATTTTTGGCTTTTCCGGATTTTTTCTGCCGATAAAGCCATAGGGCATATTCTAGAGGTTTAATAATCGCTTGGTTATAAGCCTCTTTCTCGCCCGCTTGGGCGAAAACCTCCCTTGCAGGTTTTGGATTGACCTCAAGCAGCCAGATTTGGCCCTTGCGGTCAATAGCCAGATCGAGAGCAAGCTCACATAGCCGCCCATAAACCTGCTCGAGATGTTTGGCGACATTAATGCTGAATTGTTCGGCGTCAGCCTCAATATCTTTAACGAGTGAGGCATCGCTTACCCACTGCTGCAGCAGTTCAGTCATGGGAACGGCATGGCCACCTCCGTGAAGATTGGAAGTTACACTGCCAGAAGGCCCTACTCTGCCTGCACAGCCTGTTACACTCCAAACGCCTTCTCCGTTTTTTTGGACGAGCATCCGGTAATCATGCACGCGTCCGCTTGGCAGCTTGAGGTGGATGCCCTGCTGGGCAATGTAACGTGTACCTTTTAAATCCCATGCGGATAAATAACCGTTTAAGGAGGCAGCGTTTATTTTTTGCGGACTAATAATTCGTCTTGCTTGGTCGCGGCCTTGAATCAGAAGGTTTCCGCTTTTTTTTCGCTCAATACGCAAAATGCCTCTGCCGCCTGTGCCGTTAATCGGTTTAAGGTAAATAAGCGGATATTTGCGCAGCATCTCGGATACGACCTGGGCACTTTCTGCAATACGTGCTGCAGGAAGATAGCTTTTAAATTGGGAGTCCTTTATCAACGTTCGGTGTATCGTCCACTTGTTGCGAAGCGGACGGTTGAGGAAGTTGAGGTGACTATAACGGGAACGGAAATGCAGCAGTTGATCGAACCGATAAGTACGTTGAATGCGACAGCGGTCAAAAATCATGTGTGGAAATGCAGTCCATTTTCGCGACCATTTTTTGGACGCCTCATTATAAATTAAAGCATGGATGCGATTTTGTTTGTAGTTGACGTCTTGAGGGGTGAAAATAATAATGTCGAGCCCCAGCTTTCGGCCAGCAGTCGTCATTTTACGGTAAATATCTCGTTCTTCAAGCAAACCGTTCTCATTGAGATATAACGTCAATATTCCGAGTACAGGCTGCGTCATTAGGAGTTCTCCTTTCAAAACGGAGCGTCGGCTTGCCGGTCGGTCCGGTGAACATAGATACTGCTTCCATTCCAAGGCGGAAGCAGAGCGCCATGCTTGGGACATTGTCGACCGCAACATGACAAGTTAATTGACCCAATCTTCTAATCAGACTCCGAGCGACAGCCGTTCCGACCCCAAGTTCGCGGGCTTCGGGTTGGACGACGAAAAAGCATTCCTGCTTATGCTTATCGCCATTTACTGCGAAGCCCACGCCAAGTAACCGCGAGCCTTGCCTGGCGATTGAAACGGCTGCCTCGGAATAGCCAGTTTCAACTGATGTGATGAGCTGGGCAGAATCCAGGGCGCGAAAGGCCTGAATGGAGGCAGCTGTCAGCCTTTTATCGCTATACTGAACAGCAAACTCAGCCAGTCGCTTGCGATAGCTGTTCCATTGTTGTGGAGTGAGCAGCTGCACTTCCATCATTATGCGCCTCCTACCTTGCTTGCTTTTTTATTTGTTAAATATAATCCATATTGAAAAATACGCTCCAGCGATTTTTGGCGAATATGTGGTTCGTCGAACTTCATTGGTTTGGAGTTGGCTTCGAAAAACCAAACGCTGCCCGAGCTGTCTATTCCAAGATCCATCGACATTTCGCCAAGCGTCTGTCCAGAGGCACGCTCGATTTGCCTCGCAATCAGCAAGGCGGTGCGTTTGGCTTTCAAAAGTATTCTACGCGCCTGTTCTACATTAAAAGAACTAATGAGCAGCTTCTCAGGATCTTCAATCATTCCGCCGCGAGGCACATGAGTTGTAATGCTTGAGGAGCCGGCGACCCTTGCGCCGATTCCTGTCATTTCCCATCTGCCATTACTGTTCTTCTGTACAAGCGCACGGAGATCGAAGCGGCGGTCATTGAAGGAAGCGAGCTGGATACCCTGTTGTGCGATGTAGGCCTCGCCTGCGCTTTGCTTTTGGATGCGGCTCCACAGCTTCGTTATCGTGGCGCAATTATAGGTAGCACTTTTGCGCTCCTCCTGGATTTTCAAACGAAAGGGCAGCTGTTTCTCGGCTTTAACGGTAATGGTCATGATGCCTTTGCCTGCTTTTCCGCTTTCTGGCTTCAAATATAAAAAGGAATGTTTTTGCATCATTTTGCCCAGTCCGGAGAGGGACATTAACTTGCGGGTCAAAGGGATGTAGGGCTTAGTAGTTTTGGATTGGCGAAGCCATTCGAATAAATGCCACTTGTTGAAAAAGAAGGGGTTGAATAATGTCACCCTTGGGTCTTTAATACAAGCATTGATTTTGTTTTTGACGGCTGGCAGCAGCTCATCCTCCCGTTGAGGGATGCGATTGTAAATGATGTCTGGAAAGGGGAGCAGACGCTGCTGCCATATTTCCTGCTGCTCGTCAAAAATAAAGCCCTTCAGACTGGTACGGCTTAAATATAAGTTTTTTGCAGTAAGCACATAAACGATAAAACCCTGCTCACGACCTACACGAATTAAATCAGCAAAATTACTGCGGTTGCCACGAAATAGCTGGATATCATCCTCTATGGTCAAAATAGCGAGTACGGGCCTTCCGGCCCGGATCTCCGCTGTTGATTCCTGTTCTTTAACCAGCTGCTCCATCAGCTGTCACCCCCTTGGAACTTGCTGAGGTACAGGCAATGTTCAATAATATAATCCAGTGAGGCGCGACCTTCCGATTTTAAGGAAGGATGCTTAAAAATAGAACGTCCAGGCTTGGCATTGGCCTCAAACATCCATATCTCGCTATTTTTATCGATGCCGATATCAAGCCCCAGTTCGCCAAGACGGTGAGGATAGTTGCGTTCAATGGCTTCCGAAAGGTTGATGGCTACTTGTTTCGCTTTGTCCAGCACATCGGCGGCTTCGCTGCCGAAGGTCCGACTTAGTGCCTGCTGCGGTGTCATGAGGGAGCCGCCGTTTTTGACGTGGGTAGTGACGCTGCCCCGTCCGGCTTTTTTTGCGCCAATTCCTGCGGGCACCCATTCGTTCTGGCCATTTTTATGCATATGAAAACGGAAATCAAGCGGACAGCCGTCAATTTCGGCGAGCCGTATTCCCTGTTGGACGACATAGTTATTTAGAGAGCTGCCATGGCGGGCATGCAGCATGCGGATCATGCTCTGGAAGTTCGTAAAGCGCAGCAGCACATTTTGATTTCCTTTGCGGTACCTTGCGAAATAGCCCCGCTTAGGATGGTAGGTCAAGCGATAAATGCCGATGCCAAGGCTGCCGGCTGTAGGCTTGAAATATAAGAATTGATGCTCTTCTAGCATCTCCTTGATTTTATCGGGTGTAGGACCCGACACCGATTCAGGCAAATGCTGCAGGGCTTCTGGGTCTTTATCGAGCAATTTATAGACATCTGATTTATTGAAAAAGCTCCAGTTGAAAAACGGGATTTTCTTCCTTACAAACCGTTCGCGCAGCGAGTTGATCATGGTCGAGGTTTCCGCTTTTCGGCTGGGAAGCCGATTGTACACAACGTCAGGAAGCGGCACCGTTTTGCGATACCAATTGCCTTGGGCGTTCAAAAAGTAGCCATTGACGGTTTCCTGCTGCCAGTTGATGTCGTTTGGAGTAAAGCCGAACAGATACGCTTTGCGCTCTCCCGACCGGATGACTTGCTTAATGAAGCCGGTTCTTGCGCCAAATGGCGCACTATCAGAGGAAGGGGATCCAATATCGCTTAAGATCCCGACCAAGGGTCCAAGCTGAATTTCATTATTTCCAGATTGAAGCAAATAAATATTGCCAGTCTTCGGTACTTTGATAGACTGGCGGACGCCCGCCGATAAATACAGATGGTTGCCTTGGCGCTTGACTGGGCGAATGGCAGCGGTAATGACTTCTCTGCCTAGCTTGAGGAGCATCGTTTTTTTGCCTGACAGCTTCAGTTCTTTAAGAAGCGGACTGGACAGATAGACGACTCGATCGGTTTGTTGGGAAAAGTGTACGTTGCAAGTTGTCAAACTCATGGAAGAACCTCCTGAACGTTGTCATACCGAGAACGGTCTAATACGGGTGATGGAGTAATTAACGGCGTATGGAGACGGCGGGCCAGCATTTGGGCATAGCCTAGTGGCCGCTCAAGAGATTGTGCAGCACATCCCTCAAGGCCAAGTCGCCTAAACGCCGATCTTCCTGGTCTGGAGTTCGCTTCCAGAAGCCATAATCGTCTGCCCTGCTCAATGCCAAAATCAAGTCCAAGCTCAGCAAGTCTGCCGAATCTCTGTTCAAGCTGTACTGCTGCATACAGGCTTATTTCGTGAATTTGCTTCAATAGATGATCATTTACCGCTTCGCTGTATTCAGCTATAAGCAGTTCCTTCGCAGATCTGACTCCGCCCCCACCGTGCAGGTTGGAGGTGATCGAGCCGGTCTGTCCGCAGCGGGCTGCAAGGCCAGTTACTTGCCAGAGGCCTAACGCATCTTTCTGTACCAAAGCCCTTATATCGAAAGGTTCGCCCGTTTTTAGCTGGAGCTGCAAATACGGCTGAATAATATAGCTGGCAGTCCCGATAAACTTGGCTAGCCATTGCTCCAGAGCGTCCTGACTGCCTATCCGCTTCTGAAAGGAGAGATTGCTTTTGCTGCGCCCTGAGACGGACCAGTAGCCGGCAGCATGACGCTGGAGCAGCAATGCGCCTTTGCCCTGCATGCCTGAGGCGGGCTTGAGAAACAGCCCGGAGCCTGGAGCTGAGAGTCGGCTTCGCAGCATTGCGCCATGGCTATAACGCTGGGTAGCTGGCAGCAGCGGCTGGATACGCTCATCATTCGCAAGCGCCTCGTAAACGTCCAACTTGGACGGGAGGCTGCCGTTCAAAATGATGTGCGGCTTGCGGGCTGCAATAGCCTGCAGAGCGCTGCGACAGGCAAGCTGCTCTTCTGTGTTTTTGCAGAAGCGCCGATCGTAAATAATATCGGGCAGCTTGCAGATGCCCTTCTCCCAGCGCTCATTTAGAAAACGATAGCCCTGAAGCTGGCCGTTATCTTCGTTAAATTCGCAGGGAGAAAAGACGTAAAGATCAATCTTTTTCCTTCTAGCGGTTTCCGCAAGTTGCTTGTAAAAGGCAGGCTCGGGAAGCTTCGGCTCCTCCTGTGAGGCATGCATCTCAATGGAAGCAACATATAATCCAATCGTCATGCCTTCTGCTGTCATAGGCGCCTCCGCTAGAAGCCCGATAAAAATCGGGAATATTGAATAACCATGCGAACGGATGGACGAATTTTGTTATCATTCAGTGGCGTATTGTCATTTTTGGAAGGCTTGGAGTTGACCTCTAGCAGCCATACTCTGCCGCTTGCATCAATAGCCAGATCGATGCCGAGCTCACCGAAATGGGCGGGGATATGCGTCTCAATCCCTTTGGCAATGAGGAGCGCTGCTTGCTGCAGCCTGCTTGAGGCATCCGCTCGGCCGCTCGTCAGGTTGGATTTGGAAATCGCCTCGCTAACGGTACTTAATGTGCCGCCTCTTGCGAGGTTAGAAACAAAATGCTGACCGCCAGCTGTCCGGGCAACAATCGAAGTGATTTTCCATTTGCCGCTGACATTTTTCTGTACAAGTGCCCGGAAGTCGACGGGCCGTTTCTGGATTTCAATCAGCTGGAGGCCTTGCTGTACCTGATAGCGGACGGTTTTCATTTTCGCTGAGATGGCAGAATACAGTTTGAGCTGGTTTGGATAAAGCTGCTTTCGGGAGCCTGTGGTTGTAGTAAATTGGGCTTGGTAACCGCCGTTTTCAGTCTTTGATACTCGGATGATCCCTTTGCCAAGGCTTCCTCTGACAGGCTTCAAAAAGATGTTGGCATGTTTGCTGCACATGCCTTTAAGAGTGGCAAAGCTGCGCAATGAGTAGGACTCTGGCAAATAGCGGAGGGCTGCTTCATCCTTCTTGAGCGCTTCGAAAACTTCCGTTTTATCAAGAAACTTTTCATTAAAAACAGTCGTCTGAAACCTGGATTTTACTTCTTTGAAAAAATGTTGTACGCTGGGTTTGTTCTCTAGTTTTCGGGAAGTAAGTCGATTGTTAATCACATTTGGAATGGGAAGCGACGCCCTTTGCCAGCCACCCGCATAGATCCAGCCTTCCACGGTTTGCTGCTCGCCAGTAATTTGGCCGGGAGTGAAGAAACACACATGCCCGCCTTGCGCGGCACAGCCATCAACCAGCTCTTTGCAGAACATGGTGATAGAACCGAACGGCTTATCGGGTGTCCCTGGATAATCCCTGCTGATCAGAATACCGATAAGCGGGCCGAGTGAAAGTATTGCTGATCCGGATTTATAGTTGATTCTTAATGCAGCGCCATTCGCAATGCCCATTTTGCGCGCTAGGCTCTGGCTAATTCGAATGCCATCATAACGTGCGACGGGTAATACTTTGACATGTTGCTTAAGTGAGCCGAAAGTCATCACTACAGGCTGGCCCTGAGGGATTTTCCACTGTTTCATATAGGCCTCGCCCAGCATGAGCGTATCCTCGGCGAGCATGCCTGAGCTGATAACCTGGACGGCTACTTTCGATTTGAGCATCGTAAATCTCCTTCCAAGCAGGAGGATTCCGGCAAGCGGGTTAAGAGCCGCTGGGTGTTTTGCACGAATTAATTCATCATATGAGGACATCTATCCCTTGGTGATTAGATACCATCAGCTGTTTAAGCAAATAATGGAGGGGAAAAGCCATGAATGTATACGACAAAACGTATGAACTGGCCAAAGCGTTAAAGGATAGCGAGGAAGCACGTTTGCTGAAGGAAGCAAAGCAGGCTGCTGAGGCTGATCCCGATGCAAAAGGGCTGCTTGATAACTTTCGCGAGCGCCAAAACGAGCTGCAGCAGAAAATGATGGCGGGCGAGGAGCCTTCCGCTGCCGATATGGATACGCTGAACAAGCTGTACGAGGTCATTTCGCTGAATCCGCTCGTCAGCGGCTTGATGGAGGCTGAGCGCCGCTTCTCCATCGTTTTTGAGGACATAAACCGCATTATGTCCGATGTGCTAAAATCCATCGTTGATTAACGCCTGCGGTCATATCCCTCGTCCTTGCCTCATATAATGTGAGGAGTGCTACAGAGGAGCTGAGGAATATGAGAAAAGGCAGGAGCCGTCATGTATTATATTTGCTAGCTGCGGTAGCGATGCTAGTCTACGGGGTACCAAGACTGGATTTGGGCGCTTCATGGAGCGGGACAAGCCTGTTCGGCATCG
This sequence comes from Paenibacillus sp. J31R34, assembly GCF_059383715.1. NCBI lineage: Bacteria > Bacillati > Bacillota > Bacilli > Caryophanales > Paenibacillaceae > Paenibacillus > Paenibacillus sp. J31R34. Next base: position 87,084 of record NZ_JBXENU010000007.1, on the reverse strand, counting down.
TCTGGCTGGTCTTTTCGCTAGTCATTGTGGCGGCGCAAATTGATGCGCTGATGCAAGGTGAGGCGAGGAGGCAGCAGATGCAGCGCATTAAACGTGTCAAACGCCAGGCGCTGGAGCGCAAGCTGCAGCAGGTCGTTGCTAGGCGGGGCGCGCGAGGCTAGCTAGCAATAACGAAACAAAAACAAATAAGGCCCAGCGATGGTCGCTGAGCCTTATTTGTTTTTTCAATCATTAATCCAATTCTTTGAACTGGACGAGCTGCTTTACGAATTTGTAAACCGCTTCTTGTTCTTTGACGGTTAGTCCATGTAGTTGATGGGCGATTTTGTCAGCGTAACTATTGTCTTCTGGGCTTGTCTGCTGCGAAGCATCCAAATGAACAAGCTGTTCCAGTGGAGAGTCGAGCGCTGCGGCAATTTTGCCGAGTACATCGACGGTTGGACTTTTCTCTCCTCGCTCGACTTGCCCCATATACGAAGCATTAATGTCCGCTCTGAGCGCCAGCTGCTCCTGGCTAAGCCCTCTTATTTTGCGCAGTGTGCGGATGTTATCTCCAATGTATCGGGCAAATTTACTCAAATTGTTCACCTCAGCCTAAAGATAGAGCTTTAGATGCCAACCAACAACGTTCTATAGAACCTATTAAATATAATGACTAAAGTCATTGACGAAAATACTCGACTTCACTATAATTATGTAAAATGGTCCTTATTAAACTTCTTTTTACTTAAAAGGTTCTTTTTACAAGGAGATTGGAAGATGGTAGACGAATTTGAGTTTTTTCGAAAAGTGCAGCTGCATTACCGTCAAGTACGCTTCCACGTGCGCTTGAGCTATACGATTTTTCATAAAAAGGAGAAGCTGCTGCTTGCGCATGGTATTTTGCGCTGCCGGGTTGAGCCCCATTCGCAATTGGTTGAGTATCGAATCAGCTTGGAATCGGAAGTGGCATCGCGTCCTTATAGCGAGAAGGCCTCTATTTTATTTTCCACTGTATACGAGGAAATTCCGCAGCAATCGCTTAAGCTGACAGATGTGCCTGCCTATCAGCTGCGATACTCCGTACCGATTGTTTATGATTGGCAAGCTTTTATTATTGAAGGAATGAGTACGGCTTTAAGCAAGAGTGTATTGCAGCCTGTTTTCGATAAATATAGATTTGTGAATAAGCAGGGCCAGGAAATAGACGCCAAACTTAAGGTCGCCGCCGTTATGGTGGATTGGTATAATGAAAACATTAAAAGTTAGCCAGCAGTGTTGAAAGCCAGAGGGAGGTACAGGTGTGTCTAAAGTCGGTTCCGGTTCAGAGACCAGCACCAAGCATGAACTGATTCTTGCACATATACAAGAGCTGAAGATCGGAACAAAAATCTCGGTCAGAGTAATTGCAAAAACGCTGGGAGTCAGTGAAGGAACAGCTTATAAAGCCATTAAAGAAGCGGAAGCAACCGGACTCGTCAGCACAAAGGAACGAATTGGGACGGTACGCATCGACCGTAAAAGAAAAGAAGCACTTGACCAGCTTACGTTCGGCGAAGTGGCGGAAATTGTAGAAGGCCAGCTTTTCGGTGGCGCATCAGGCCTTGAGAAAACGCTGCATAAGTTCGTCATTGGAGCCATGGAGCTTGATGCTATGCTGCGTTATATTGATGAGGACAGCCTGCTTATTGTCGGCAATCGGATCGGTGCGCACAAGCGGGCGCTGGAGCAGGGAGCAGGCGTGCTCATTACAGGCGGCTTCGAGACGAGCGAGGAGGTTAAAGCACTTGCTGATGAGAAGGGGCTGCCGATTCTCTCTTCGCGATACGATACGTTTACCGTTGCATCCATGATTAACCGCGCTATGTATGACCGCCTTATTAAGCGAAAAGTGATGCTGATAGAAGATTTGGTTACGTTCAGCAGGCCCGCCGATGTGCTGCATCCGAGTGAAACGGCAGGCAGCTTCAAGGAGCTGCGGCGCAGAACAGGTTATTCGCGCTTTCCCGTGGTGGATGACCGTGGTAAAGTCGTAGGCATGATGACAGCAAAGGATGCTTCCGGTGCAACAGATGAGCAGACCGTGGATAAGCTGATGACCCGCCATCCGATTACGGCTGCACCGAATATTACCGTTACATCCGCTGCTCATACGATGGCGGCGGAAGGAATCGATTTGCTGCCCATCGTTGATCGGCATCGCAAGCTGCTTGGTGTCATTAGCCGCCAGCAGGTAATTGATGCGCTCCGGTTTGCGGGCAAACAGCCGGAATCGGGCGAAACGTTCGATGATTTAATGTGGTCAAGATTTATGGCTAGCGAAGATGCAGCGGGCGAGTTTGTTTATAAAGGGGTCGTAACGCCGCAAATGTCAGGCTCGCTTGGCATGATATCGGAAGGCGTGCTCGTTACGCTTATGACACAGGCGGGCAGAAGAATGATTCGCGAGACGGGGAAACGCGACTATTTGCTTGAGAGCATGACGACTTATTTTGTTAAGCCGGTTGAAATGGACAGTGAAATAACGATTATACCGCGGGCGATGGAGATGAGCCGCAAGTCAACGAAGCTGGAAATTGAAGTGTGGGATCGGGGCGGGCTGGCAGCGAAAGCGATGATGTCAGCCCAGATGATTGATCCTTAAACATAAAGCAACCGGGGCGGTTGCTCTGAAGAAGGCAAGCGGAGAATGAAGCTAAGTTATAATAGCGCAGCGTTCGCCGCTGCCTTTCATTAGCGGCGCGTCGTGCGCAGCATGCTGAGATTGCGCAGGCCAGCGAAAAGATTGAATAGGCCAATGACCATGAATAGCGTCCCGATAACGATGCGCACGGTGGATTCATTGGACAGAAAGAGCTGAACGCCGGCGATAAATATGAGCATGACGCCCATGCTTATATTCATTCTAGCCCCGTACAGCATACGCATTGCGCCATCGGTGGCCCTGCGGGATCTGTAGCTGAAAATAACCGTCAGCAGTAAGGTGAGGAAGATGACGGGTGCAAATAAATATTGCATCAGTGAGTCCATTGGTTTTAAAGCAGCTCCTTTGCAAGCGGAATGATGATGCTTTATTCCGTATTTCTGCTGCTATTGTAGCATGAATACCTTCCAAAACAGAAGCAGTGCAGCGCATGTCTTTATGCTGCACTGCTTTTTATAATGAATCACTAGAAGCGTGGTGAAAAAGGCGAAGCGGAATGGAAAGGTTGAGCTGGAGAAGCGTCAGCGTTCTTCTAGCTCGGTCCGCGATCATGCAGGCGGACTTTAATCCACAGATGCAGCACGTTCTCGACGACAAGCATCGTTTTTACCTCGACCTCGTAATCCTTCTCCAGCACATCGTTGTATACTCTCTTGCTTAGCAGCTTCCTTGCAAACTGGGCATTGGAATCAATTTCGTAAATGCTTTGCCCGATAAACACGGAAAGATCGGCTTTAATCCGCCGAATCAGATCGGCCTCCGTCATTTTATCCAGCTGCGGGCGACCTGCGTTTTGCCCGGCTTCCAGCTCGATTCGCGGCAAAATGCTCTTAATGACCGTATGCTGATGCTTGAAATCCTTCAGGTTGTTAATGTCCTGCTCGTACTGCTCCAATTGAATTTCGAGCTCGCTTTTGAGACTGACTAGCGCCTCGAATTGCGCTTGATAGAGGGAGTTGTAAACGACCGCGCCGACAATCATGCCGAGCAGAAGCATGCCGAACATTTGCAGCCCTTTCATATATCGCTCAAACGGGGGCAGCCGCATCGCTTAGCCCGTCCCTTTGCAAATGAGCTTGACTAGCTCTGTGCCCATATGAGCCCCTAGAAAAGCAGCGATAATATAGCCGACCTGCTGTGCCGCGGGGGACAGATGCCCCTCCATAATGTTGCTTTCTATGACACGCATTGGATCAATGGAGCCGCCTACTGCGGCTACTATAGCCCATATTTTTAAATTTGCCGCTGTATTGACCATCATGGAGGTGGGGGGCATCAGAAGAAACACCGATCCAATGCCAGCAAGCATTGAGCCGCCTAATACGACGCCAAAGGCAATAAAGAAATCGAGCCCTGCCTTCATCAAAAAATAATTCACTTCGCTCACCAGCTCTCTTCGCCAAGTGGAGCCCGTCCGGCTCCTATTATCATTGTATGGGCGGTGCCTTGGCGATTATGATAAAATAGACAAATAGAGATGGAACACCTGAGGGGGCGAGGCGCAATGACCGCTAATGAGTCGCCATTCGTGCATTTGCACGTTCATAGTGAATATAGCTTGCTTGATGGCGCGGCGCGAATACGCGATTTGACAGCCCGCGCTGCGGAGCTGGGGATGAAGGCGCTGGCGCTTACGGACCATGGCGTCATGTATGGAGCCATTCCGTTCATCCGTGCCTGCCAGCAGCATGGCATTAAGCCGATTGTAGGCTGTGAGATGTATATGACCGCAGGCTCGCGGTTTGAGAAGGGCTCGCGCAAGGAAAACCCGATCTATCACTTAATTTTGCTTGCCAAAAATGAAACCGGATATCGCAATCTCATGAAGCTGAGCTCGATTGCCCATTTGGAAGGCTTTCATTATCGGCCGCGCGTCGATCCAGAAATGCTGGCTAAGCATGCGGAGGGCATCGTCTGCCTGAGTGCCTGTCTTGGAGGCGAGGTTTCGCAGCATTTGCTGCATGACCGTCCGGAGGAAGCGCGCAAGGCGGCACAGCGGTATCGGGACATTTTCGGCGATGATTTTTATTTGGAGCTACAGGACCATCATTTGCTGGAGCAGAAAAAAGTGAATGCAGCAATGATTGAGCTGGCACAGGAAACTGGCATTCAGCTGGCGGTTACGAACGATGTTCATTATATTACTGCTGCTGACGCGGAAATGCAGGATGTGCTTATTTGCATTGGAACGGGCAAATCCGTCGATGACGAGGACCGTATGAAAATGCAGACGGACCAAATGTATTTAAAAAGCGGGGAAGAGATGGCTGCCCTATTCCGCCATGTCCCGCAGGCTATTGCCAATACGGCAGCCATCGCAGATAAATGTACGCTGGAGCTGGCTTTTGGACGGGCGCCGCTTCCGGTATTTCATCCCGTGCCAGAGGGGGCAAGCTCAGCAGGGTATTTGCAGCAGCTATGCAGCGAAGGACTGCTTGCGAGATACAGCTTGCTGCCAGAGTGGACGCAGGAGCCGGACTTCCGCCGGCAGGCTGAGCAGCGGCTAGCCTATGAGCTGTCTGTTATTGAAAAAATGGGTTTTAGCGATTATTTTCTAATCGTCTGGGATTTTATTCGTTTTGCCCATGAGCAGGGCATTCGTACAGGCCCGGGACGGGGCTCTTCAGCCGGCTCTCTGGTTGCTTATGCACTGCGGATCACCGACGTAGATCCGCTGAAATACAAGCTGCTCTTTGAGCGTTTTCTAAATCCGGAGCGCATATCGATGCCCGATATTGATATCGACTTTAATGATGAGCGCCGGGATGAAGTCATTGCCTATGTCGCCAAAAAATATGGCGAAGGGCATGTTGCCCAAATTATTACGTTCGGCACAATGGCGGCGAAAGCAGCGGTCCGCGACGTCGGACGCGCGATGAATGTGCCGTTCGCCGAGGTGGATCGCGCGGCGAAGCTCATTCCGCGCCAGCTCGGCATTACGCTTGCCGAGGCGCTGCGGACGACTGAGGGACTGCGCGAGGCGGCGGAGCGCCTGCCTAAGACGGCAGCGATGCTGGATATGGCGCTTAAGGTAGAGGGCATGCCCCGCCATGCCTCTACGCATGCGGCTGGAGTTGTTATTGCCAGCGAGCCGCTGACGGAGTATGTGCCGCTGCAAGCGGGCGGCGAAGGGGCTGTTTTGACCCAATATTCGATGGAGCATCTGGAAGCGATTGGTCTGCTCAAGATGGACTTTCTGGGACTGCGCACCCTTTCGATTTTGGAGCGGACGCTGAATTGGGTGAAGGAGCAGTACGGAGAGACGATTGATTTTCGCACGATTCCAGACAACGACCCGGAAACGTATGCGATGCTCGGCCGCGGCGAGACAACGGGTATTTTCCAATTGGAGTCTTCCGGTGTGCGCCGCGTGTTGCGGGACTTGAAGGCGTCGGAGTTTGAAGATATCGTATCAGTCCTGGCTTTGTATCGGCCTGGTCCGATGGAATTTATTCCAAAATATATTCAAGGCAAGCATGGCGAGGTGCAGGTGGAATATCCTCATCCATCCCTAGAGCCGATTCTTGCTGATACGTATGGCATTATCGTGTATCAGGAGCAAATTATGCAGATTGCCTCCAGCATGGCGGGTTTCTCGCTGGGCGAAGCAGATTTGCTGCGCCGTGCCGTTTCGAAGAAAAAGCGCGAAGTGCTGGATGAGCAGCGGGAGCATTTTGTGAAGGGCAGCGTGACGCAGGGCTACAGCGAGGACGAGGCGAATCTCGTTTACGATATGATCGTGCGTTTCGCAGACTATGGGTTCCCGCGGGCGCATGCGGCTGCTTACGGCGTACTGGCTTTTCAAACGGCATGGCTGAAGGCACATTATCCGGTTCCATTTATGGCTTCGATGCTGGCGTCCGTGAATGGCAACCAGCGGAAAACGGCGGAATACGTCGATGAATGCCGCCGAATGGGCATTCAGGTGCTGCCGCCCGATGTCAACGAGAGCGGCGTAACGTTCACGCCAGTTGAAGGAGCGGTGCGCTTTGGGCTCGCGACGGTTAAAAATGTTGGTACGCAGGCGATCGAAGCGCTGCGGAAGGAGCGGGAGGACAAGCCGTTTGTGAGCTTGCTCGACCTATGCCGCCGCGTCGATTTGCGCGTCGTGAACAAGCGCGTGCTGGAGTCGCTGATTCAAGCAGGAGCCTTCGATTCGCTGCCGGGACACCGGGCGCAATTGCTCGGTGCCCTGGAGGAGACGGTCGAGGCGGCGGTGAAATGGCGCAAGGAGCGCGCTGAGCTGCAGATCGAGCTGTTTGGCTTCGATGAGGTGCAGAACTGGGATGTGGAGCTGCCGGATATCAGGCCGTTCTCCACAGCTGAGCAGCTGGAGTTTGAGCGCGAGCTGCTAAGCATGTACTTGTCCGGGCATCCGCTCGACGCCGTGGAGGAGCAGCTTGCACCGCTTGGGCTCGACCGGCTGTTCGAGCTTGCGGATGCGGCGGAAGGAGCGCCGGCGGTAGCGGCGGTGCACATTGTGTCGCTGAAGCCGTTCACGAACAAGAAGGGCAATGCGATGGGTTTTCTGGAGCTGGAGGATCGCATCCTCCGCGTCGAAGCCGTTGTGTTCCCGGCCGTGTGGAAACGCTGCGGGGATAAGCTGGAAAAGGGAGGCCTCGCCATTGTGCAGGCGACCGTGCAGCATCAGGATGAGGAGTTTAAACTCATCCTGGAGGATGTTGTGCCGCTTGCAGGCGGAGCTGCTGCGGCCGGGGCGCCGCTCGCAGAGCAGGCGCAGCGCTTGCAGCGGCAAGCGCAAGCCCGCGCCGCGAGAGGCGCGTGGCCCGGTCCCGGGCAGGCGAAGCCGTCCGGGCAGGGCCAGGGCGGGGCGCGGGCGGCAGCGCCAGCCGCCCCGGCGGGCCGCGGGCCCGGCACGGCTGCTGCGGGCGAAGCGCAGCAGCAGCCGCGGGCACCGCGGCAGGAACCCGCTGGACGAAAGCGCCAGCGGGTTTACATCAAGCTCGCAGCCGCGCGCGAGCAGCTTGCCGCGCTGGAGCGGCTCAAGCAGCTGCTGGCCGAGCACCCCGGCCAGCTGGACACCGTTCTGTTCTACGAGCGCGAACAGAAGCTGATCGCCCTTAGCGACAGCTACCGCGTCAAGCCATCGCCGGAATTGTTCGGCGAGATTGAGCAGCTGTTCGGCGAAGGCGCGGTCGTCGTCAAATAGGCGCAAGCAGCAAATCATGGCATAGCGATCCCTCATAGGGCTGGTCTTCGCTGTCTAGAGCGAAGACCAGCCCTATTTTTAACCCTATCCAGCCATGTGACCTCTCCGCAAGCGAATTCAAAATGATGCACATATCTTCTGTTATCCGCATACATTTAGGGATACAAGCGGAGAAATGCGGGAGGCCAGCTGCTGCTTGCGGGCTTAGGGATACAGCTTCCGCGAAAGGCTGCAGCATTAATAGGGCCGCGAAATCCGCATTGCCGCTGCTTACGCTGCATTGCAGCGTACAAGCATGGGAGGGATGGACATGGCTTCGACATCCAAAATTGAAGCGTGGCTGGGCAAGCGCGGAGTGAAGGTTGATGATATTGCTGAAATTGTATATACACTACAGCGGCCCTACAATGCGAGCTTATGCATGAAGGAATGCGAGGATAGCGTCCGGGCTGTACTGGGCAAGCGAGAGGTGCAGTATGTTCTATATACGGGCATCGCACTAGACGAGCTTGCGGAGCGCAAGTTATTGCCCGAGCCGCTTCAGGCGATTATGGAAAATGACGAGTCGCTGTATGGCGTGGACGAGACGCTGGCGCTTGGCATTACGAATGTGTACGGGATGATCGGCTTGACGAGTTTTGGTTATTTGGATAAAGTGAAGCCTGGCATTATAAGTCAGCTTAATCTTAAGGGGCGGCATATTCATGTGTTCCTCGATGATCTCGTAGCAGGACTTGCGGCAGCAGCCTCAGCAAGAATTGCACATCAGGACCCGAAAGCGCAGCAATACCATTTGCCCGATTCCCCATGATTATGATACTATTATAAGATCATATGACCTGTTAACGGGACTTAGCTATGTTTAAGATGTAAACTTTGCCCGTAGCAAAGTTTTCAGGAGGTACCACAATGTGGACGGTCATTTATATCGCGCCAACAGCAAAAATCGCAGAGAATATCAAGAAACGGCTTACGGAAGAAGGATTTCTTGTGAAGATCCGTCCAGTCAATCTGTCTAAACAGCAATTCGAAATATTGGTGCCGTCGGGTGAGCTGGAGGAAGTTCAAGAAGTATTTAACTCCTTGTTTCAGCCGTAATGGATTCCCTTATTCGATTGCGCCTTGAGAGGTGTCATACGTGCAAATAAAGGACTTGTTTACGAAGAAGAAATACGCGACAGTACCTTCGGAGCGCCCTAAACGCGACATTCCAGAAGGACTGATGAATAAGTGTACGCGGTGCGGAACGATTCAATACAGCAAAGAGCTGGAGAAGAATCTGAAGGTCTGCTCCTCCTGCGGCTATCACTTCCGCCTTTCGGCTTGGGAGCGCATTGCCATGACGCTTGATGAAGGACAGCTAACGGAATACGATACCGATCTTGTATCGGAAGATCCGCTTGGTTTCCCAGGTTATGCGAGCAAGCTGGAGCAGCAACTGGCTAAGAACCCGAACTTGCGTGAAGCAGTTGTTACCGGCGAAGGAACTATCGGCGGTCTTCCTGTCGTTGTCGCTGTCATGAGCTTTGACTTTTTCAGCGGCAGCATGGGCTCGGTCGTAGGGGAAAAAATAACGCGGGCTGTAGAAGCGGCGCTTGACAAGCGCCTGCCGCTTATTATTTTCTCGACATCGGGTGGCGCACGCATGCAGGAAAGCATTCTCAGCCTCATGCAAATGGCCAAAACAAGCGCAGCGCTCTCGAAGCTTCATGAAGCGGGCGGCTTGTTTATCTCGGTATTCACCGATCCAACGATGGGTGGCGTCTCGGCGAGCTTCGCAAGTCTTGGCGACTACAATTTGGCCGAGCCTGGCGCGTTAGTAGGCTTCGCAGGCCGCATTGTAATCGAGCAGACGATTCGTCAGAAGCTGCCGGACAACTTCCAGACGGCGGAATTCAATTTGCAGCATGGACAGCTTGATATGGTTGTACACCGTAACGACATGAAGCATATGCTGACCAAACTGCTTGATATGCATACCGCAGGGGAGGGATTGTCTAATGGCGGGTGAGCTTCCGTTCGAGAAACCGCTCAGTGATTTAAGAGAAAAGATAAAAACGCTGGAAACGCTCGCGGCGGGCAATGGCATGGATTTTTCCGAGGAAATTGCCCGGCTTGAGGAGCGCTGCAAGCAGCTGGAACAGGAAATGTACCAGGAGCTGACCCCCGCGCAAAAAATGCATGTAGCGCGCCATCAACAGCGTCCCACGACGCTGGATTTCATTCAGGCGGTGTTTACCGATTTCATCGAGCTGCATGGCGACCGCCTGTTTGCCGATGATTTGGCTATCGTAGGCGGACTTGCCAAGCTGAACGGCGTACCGGTAACGGTTGTCGGACACCAGCGCGGCAAGGATACGCGCGATAACATCGCCCGTTTCTTCGGAAGTCCCCACCCGGAAGGTTTCCGCAAGGCGCTGCGCTTCATGCAGCAAGCCAATAAATTTAATCGTCCGATTATTACTTTTATTGATACGAAAGGCGCTTATCCTGGCAATACTGCTGAGGAACGGGGCCAATCGGAAGCAATTGCCCGTAATTTGCGAGACATGGCTAGTTTCGGGGTACCGATCATTTGCGTCGTTATTGGCGAAGGCGGCAGCGGCGGCGCACTTGCGCTTGGCGTAGGCAACCGGGTGCTGATGCTGGAAAATGCGATCTATTCTGCGATTTCGCCGAATGGAGCAGCCTCGATTCTCTGGAAGGATGCATCGAAAGCTGATCAGGCCGCAGAAGCAATGAAGATTACAGCCAAGGATTTACTCGCGTTTGAAGTCATCGAGGACATTGTAGAGGAGCCGCAGGGTGGTGCGCATCGTGATCTGGCTTTTACAGCAGAGCACTTGAAAGCCAAGCTGTGGATCCATTTGCAGGAGCTTCGCGCCATGACTCCGGAAGAGCTGAAAGAAGACCGCTACAGCAAATTCCGCAAAATCGGCAAGTTCCAGATTGCCCAGCAGACGCTGGCAGAAGAGAAGCAATCCGCTGAGCTGGCAGACGAGCCTACCGAGGCTGAGGCAGCAATCGGAGAACCAAGCACCGAGAAAGCAGTGCAGCCGGAATCGGCACAGGTATAGTTTACAAATATTTTATACTGTACAAGCTGTCCGTAATCGTGTAATTTAAGTTGTGGTCAAGGTGAAACGGCTTTCGCCGTCCTTTGGTGGCGCGGCGCGTTTCAGTCCGAGAAATAGAGAGAAAGTATGGCGAAATGATATACTTTCCTATATTTCAAGGTGAATCGGCTTTCGCCGTCCTTTGGCGGCGCGGCGCGTTTCAGTCCGAGAAATATAAGCCTATTTATATGTGAACAACTTATAAATTCTTATATTTTTAAAAGAAGATCAACTAGCTAGGCCTACCATTTAAGCAGGCAATATAACGGAGGAAAACTAAACATGCGTAAAACAAAGATTGTATGTACAATCGGACCATCCAGCGAATCACTTGAAAACACGAAGAAGCTTATTCAAGCGGGTATGAACGTCGCTCGTCTGAACTTCTCCCATGGCGATTTTGAAGAGCACGGTAACCGCATCAAGAATATTCGTCAAGCAAATATCGAACTCGGCAAAACAACAGCCATTCTCCTTGATACGAAAGGTCCAGAAATTCGTCTGGGCAAATTGAAAGAAGAGCCAATTGAGCTGGTTCAAGGCGAGAAAATCGCTTTGACAACAGAAGAAATCCTTGGCGATGTAACGCGCATTCCGATTACGTATACGGATCTGCCTAACGACGTTTCGGTTGGTTCGACCATTTTAATCGATGACGGCCTCATTGGCTTGACGGTTGAAGATGTGCAAGGAACAGAAATCATTTGCCGCATCGTCAACAGCGGTCAAATTAAAAGTAAGAAGGGCGTTAACGTACCAGGCGTAAACATCTCGCTTCCTGGTATTACAGAGAAAGACGCTAATGACATCGTCTTCGGTATTGAACAAGGCGTAGATTTCATCGCGGCTTCCTTCGTGCGTAAAGCAAGCGATGTTTTGGAAATTCGCGAGCTTCTGGAGCGCCACAATGCGGGCCATATCCAAATTATTTCTAAAATTGAGAACCAGCAAGGTGTAGACAACCTTGATGAAATTTTGGAAGTTTCCGACGGCCTGATGGTTGCCCGTGGCGACCTTGGCGTTGAAATTCCGGCAGAAGAAGTACCACTCGTACAAAAATCGATGATTCAAAAATGTAACCGCGCGGGCAAGCCCGTTATTACAGCAACACAAATGCTGGATTCGATGCAGCGCAACCCGCGTCCGACTCGTGCTGAGGCGAGTGACGTAGCGAATGCGATTTTCGACGGTACAGATGCGATCATGCTTTCTGGCGAAACAGCTGCTGGTAAATATCCAGTTGAATCGGTACAAACGATGGCCCGTATCGCTGAGCGTGCAGAATCGGCTCTTGAATACCGTGAAATTTTCACGAAACAAGCGAATGCACAGCAAACAAGCGTAACGGAAGCGATCTCCCAAGCGGTAGCTAATTCCGCATTTGACCTGAAAGCGAAAGCGATCGTTACTTCGACGCAAAGCGGCTTCACTTCCCGTATGGTATCCAAATACCGTCCGAAAGCGCCGATCATTGCCGTAACAACAGAAGAGACGGTTATGCGTCGCCTGGCACTTGTATGGGGCGTTATTCCGGTTAAAGGCGCACTCGTTGATTCCACAGACGGTTTGTTCGAAAATGCAGTAACAGGTGCTCTCAGCACTGGCTTACTTGCTCTTGGCGATACTATCGTTATTACTGCTGGTGTGCCAGTAGGTCGCTCTGGAACAACAAACCTGATCAAAATTCACCACATTGGCGAGCTTTTGGCAAATGGACAAGGTATCGGCAGCCAAACGGCTACTGGTAAAATAGTCGTTGCCCGCACGCCTGAAGAAGCGATTGCAAAAACAACACAAGGTTCGATTCTTGTAACCGTATCGACGGATAAAGAATATATGCCTGCATTCGAGAAAGCGGCTGCTGTTGTAACGGAGCAAGGCGGCATTACTAGCCATGCGGCTGTTTGCGGCATCAACCTTGGAATTCCAGTTATTCTGGGCATTTCTAATGCTACAACTATTTTGGAAGATGGCATGGAAGTTACGCTTTACGGCGAAACAGGCGTTATTTACTCCGGCCAATCCAAGTCTGTATAGTTTTAACTTTATATTCTCTGCTCGTATAGACAGAGCAACAACAAGCGATGGTGAATTCACCGTCGCTTTTGTTGAACTTAAAGGGAGGTTTACATGATGAGCAGCCCATTGTCCGGGTGGTTCGCGCATCCGCTGCGTGTCCGGTATCAGGAAACGGATCAGATGGGTGTTGTGTTTCACACAAACTATTTGAACTGGTTTGAAATTGGGCGCACCGAGCTAATACGATCGGCAGGCTTTGACTATAAATCTATTGAACAAAGCGGCATGCTGCTGCCTGTCATCGATTTGCATTGCCATTATGCTTTGCCGGCGCGATACGATGACACGCTGCTTATTTGCACACGCATATCGGACTTCACCTCCGTGCGCTTAGCCTTCGAATCTGAAGTTCGCAAAGTGGATGAGGCGTCGTTTAAGCCCGCTTTTTACGAGCTGCAGGAAAGCCTTCCGGGGGAGCGGCTCGTTACGGGAGGAACGAAGCATGTATGGGTGAATAAGGAGTGGCGCCCCATGCGTTTGGACAAAGGGCTTCCTGCGCTGTATGATTTATTAAGGCAGATAATAAGCTAAAGGATGACGGCTGCTGCCTGCATAAAGTGGATGGGAGGAATTTGTAATGAAAAAGTGGATAATCGCAGCATTAATCATATTGCCTTTGATTGAGTTTTGGGGCATCGTACAAGTAAGCGGCTGGCTTGGCGGCTGGCAGACATTTGGGCTCATTGTTCTGTTCAGTATGGCGGGTGCTTATTTAACGCTGGCGGAAGGACGCAAGGTGTGGACAGAGGCGCAGCTTCAGCTGCAGCAGGGTCAAATACCTGGGCGCAAGCTGCTTGAAGGTTTATGTGTGCTGGCAGGCGGCTTGCTGCTGCTGATTCCCGGATTTTTCACCGATCTGATCGGAATTACCTTTCTGCTGCCGTTTACACGTTCATTTTATCAGCAAGTTATGCTGCATTGGCTGGAGAAACGGATACGCGGCGGGTCTTTTTCCATACGCAAGTTCTAAGATATTTACATTAGCTTTACAAATTAATAATATGACACGAATAGTTGTAGCGCATAATAGGGGCATATATGAGGGAGGCGCACATAATGACAAAACATTTGTCCCACTATGTTAACCGAGATTTGAGTTGGGCCGAATTTAACTGCCGAGTGCTTCAAGAGGCTCAGGATGTAAACAATCCGCTGCTGGAGCGGGCCAAGTTTCTTGCCATTGTATCCAGTAATTTAGATGAATTTATGAGTGTTCGTGTAGCGGGCATTCAAGAGCAAATCAAGGCGGGCTATTCTAAAATTGATTTTACAGGTTATACTCCCGCCGGCTTATGGAAACGATTAATTAAACGCACGAATCAAATGGTGCATGATCAATATAAATCTTATCGGGACGTGCTGCGCGGCTTGGGACGGGAAGGCATCACTATTCGTTCAATGAGCGAGCTGAATATGACGCAGTCCAAGGCCGTATCGGAGTATTTTCATGAAATCGTATTTCCTGTCCTGACGCCGATGGCGGTCGATCAGAGCAGGCCTTTTCCACTTGTACATACGAAGGAATTATATTTAGCTGTTTTATTGCGCCATCCGGAAGCCGCACCTGAGGAAGACCCACTGTTCGCAATGGTACAGGTGCCATCGATTTTAGCGAGATTTGTGCCGCTGCCTGAGCGTCCGAATAGCAAAAAGCGCGAATATGTGCTGCTTGAGGATCTGATTGAGCAATTTATTGATACCCTTTTTAATGGTTATGGAGCTTATGAGGTACATGCATTTCGTTTGACGCGCAATGCTGATTTTACGCTTAATGAGGATGCCGAAGACTTGCTGGAGGAGATTGAGAAGGAGCTGCGCAAGCGCCGTTGGGGTATCTCCGTACGGCTTGAGGTTGCTCGCGGCATGCATCCGGAGACACTTAATATTCTCAAGGATGAGCTGGAAATCGAGGATAACCTGATTGAAATTGATGGTCCACTCGATTTAAGCTTCTTGATGAAGTTCGCCCAGGCCATTCCAGGCTACGACCATTTGCGTTATGACAAAATGGAGCCTCTCTATCCGATGGAATTTGACGACACGGACGATATGTTTGAAGTGATTCGTCAGCGTGATGTGTTGATGTACCATCCGTATGAATCGTTTGATGCGGTTAATGATTTTGTGATGCAGGCAGCGATTGATCCGGATGTGCTTGCCATTAAAATGACGATGTATCGGGTCAGCGGCAAGTCTGCGCTCGTTCAGGCGCTGGCTGAAGCGGCCGAATCCGGCAAGCAGGTGACGGTTGTTGTAGAACTGAAGGCGCGATTCGATGAGGAGCGCAATATTGCCTGGGCTCGCCAGTTGGAAAAAGCAGGCTGTCATGTTGTTTACGGTCTGATTGGGCTGAAAACCCATGCGAAAATACTACTTGTCGTGCGCCGGGAGCAGGACACGCTGCGCCGATATGTGCATGTTGGCACGGGTAATTACAATGACAGCACAGCGACGCTGTACACCGATATTGGCCTGTTTACCTCGCATCCGACAATCGGCGGCGATGCATCGGCGCTGTTTAATGAGGTGACGGGCTATTCCGATCCGTATGACTGGAAAGCTTTTGGTGTAGCTCCCACGGACCTCAAGCAGAAGTTGTTCCGTCTCATTGACCGGGAAATTGCCCATGTAGCGGCTGGCAAGAAGGGCCGTGTCATTGCGAAGATGAACTCGCTCTCCAATCAGGAGATGGTCGATAAACTTTATGAGGCATCGCAGGCAGGCGTGAAAATCGATTTGATTGTCCGCGGCGTATGCTGTTTGCGTCCTGGTGTGGCTGGCCGAAGCGAGAACATTCAGGTGATCAGCATTGTAGACCGTTATTTGGAGCATGCACGGGTCATGTATTTCCACAATGGCGGGGAAGAGGAAGTGTATTTATCCAGTGCCGACTGGATGACGCGCAATCTGATGAAGCGAGTGGAGCTGATGTGTCCGGTGTACGACGCGCATTTGCGGCAGACGCTCATCAACATGCTGAACTTGAATTTGAATGACAATGTCAAAGCGAGGAAGCTCCTGCCTAGCGGCACTTACGTTCATGTTGAAAATGAACATAAACCGTTTCGCAGCCAATTCGAGGCTAGACACATTCCAGGCTGGAAGGTACAAGTATAGAAAAATTAAAAAGCGCGGTGAAAAAGGAATGCTACTTTCCTTTTTCACCGCGCTTTTTATGTATGAGAGGAAAGTACCGCCGTCTACGCTTAAATATAATCAGGCAGCTCAAGCACAGGAGTCAATTTCCATAGCTTGGAGAACTCAGAAGCGAGCTCGCCTACCTCCAGGCGCTCAACGGTCAGCGAGCTGCTAGGGCGTACGGCATGCAGCTTAAGCTGCTCAGGAGCAAGGGAGACGCTCAATCTGCTCAGCGCCTGTGTCTCGCTGCGGTCAAGCGCTGATGCGAGCTGCAGCAGCGTACCCAGCTTGCCGATTAACTCATAGTCGGACTCGACAAGCATCTCTTTGTAGGGGCGAAGCTGCTGCCGTGCCCGACTTTTGCTTTTGTAGGAAGCGATCGAAGCCGTAATCAAAATTTCTTTATGGGACAATCCGTTCAAATGCGAGTTGACGATCAAATAAAACGTATGCTTGGCATAGTCGTAGTAGTCGATGGAAGCGCCGATTCGAAACAGGCTTGAAGCGGCATCAAGCAAGATCCGCGCTCGGGATGGCATTTGGTGCAACTCTCTCAGCTCATCGTACAGCTGCAGTGCAAGCCGGTTCACCTGCGATACATGCTGCATCGGTGCAGCGGGATGGAGCATGCTGATGTTATGCAGGCTGAAGCCAAGCACATCCTGATGCTGAGACCCTTGTGGAAACCTAGTATCATGGAAAATACCGTCGCGAAGTCCAGCACCGCAAATGATATAGCCGGAAGCTTTAGTCAGCTTGTAAAGCTGGCGCAGCACGGCTAGGCCGGGCACAATAACGTCCACCCGATCTTTGGACAGGCCGGGGAACTTGCTGCGCTTGTCCAGCGGCAGGGCACGCAGCTGATCAAAAACCATTTCGGCGTCTCCGCCGGGTATGTCATAATTATGCGTTTGATGAAAAGGGTAGCTCGTCGCCGCTTGATGAATTTTGCCCAGCGCCCTGGCGGTGCCGCCGACGCCAATCATAGGCAGTCCCTGTGCTTTGGCGAGCCATGGAACGGACTTGAAGGCCTCAAGCGCTACGCTGTCGAGCGCGCGCAGAGCCTCGTCGCTGAGCATGCCTTTCGCCGCGAAACGACGGTTCAGGCTGACGCAGCCAAAAGGAAAAGAGACGGAGTGCTGCAGCTTGCGTCCGCGAAACAGCGATACCTCCGTGCTGCCGCCGCCAATATCGACTAACAGACCATCCTCCAGGTCCATTGCATTAATCATCCCAAGGAAGCCAAAGGCTGCCTCCTGTTCGCCGCTAAGCAGTTCTATGTCAAGTCCGGTTTCGGCTTTTATCGCTTCCAGCACGACCGTGCGGTTCGAAGCATTGCGGATCGCCGCCGTTGCCACTGCGCGAATTTCACCAGTGCGGTTATGGGCGCAAATTAAGCGGAAATGGCTGAGTGTGCCGAGCAGCTCGCTTATTGCCTCAGCCGATAGATTGCCTTGCTCGTCAATTCGCTCACTTAGCCGTGCCGGACGTTTGCTCCCATCAATGACGCGGTGGGCTCCGTTTGCTGTTCGCTCATAAACGACGAGCCTCACCGAGTTGGAGCCTATATCTATAATACCAATGCGATGTTCATTCATAGCGAACCTCCGTTTTTTTTGAAATATAGAGAAAGTATAATCTGACGATATCCTTTCTCTATATTTCTCGGAATGAAACGCGCCGCGCCACCAAAGGATGGCGGCAGCCGTTTCATCTTGCAATACTTTATTTTAACATAGCGGCTGCTGAATGTCTTAATAAGCGTAAAGGGACATTAAGGCCAGCTTCTAGGCTTAACAATCGCAATAACCGAAATTTGTCGAATCAAGAATAAAAATGGATGTTCAAGTCATATTAAAGGAGGCAGTTTATTAAACCATTTGGAGGTTTTACGAATGAATCAGTTTTCACAAACGAATATTAGCCAACAGCTTTCACAATGCGAGCAGCTTCTACAGCAGCTGATGCAGCAAACTCAGCAAGCATCAGGCATGTATCAGCAGCTCCTTAAGCAAGAACAAACGAATGCTGCACAGTTGGAGCAAATTGCGCAGCGTGAGCATCAAGCGGCTCATATTATCCAAACCTCATTGCAAGGTCACCAAAAGGCGATGCAGCAAATGCAGCAAATTTCTAGCATTTGCAATCAAATCTCCAGTTCAAATGCGAATCAGTCCTTCGCTTATCAACAGCCACAGTACCAAAGCTCATCTTTCGGAGAGTTAAATCATTAACCACCAAACACCAAACAATTTCTTTTTTTTAAATGAAGCTGCGGCTGTTTCCCGGTATTTTGCCGGGGAGCGGTCGTTTCGTCTATTTACAAACGTTTATTATAGCTTGTATCATGATCGGTTAGTACTCTGCCTGTTTTTCTGTTAAGATAGAAGACAGGTGTTTACATCTAACTACATAAGCAGGAACCAGATCTGTCAGGATGTCGAAAGGTGAGGTTATTTCACATGACAGCTGACCCATCACAATTTTCTTTCTTACTGATAAAGCATTTTTATATGTGCTTTTGTTCACTTTGTTGTCAAAATCATTTATGATTATACGGACGACATGGATTCGAATGATATTTTGCGATGTGAAATTTCCAAGCTAAAGGAGAGAGAACGATGACAGCAACTAAAGGTCTGGAAGGAATTGTCGCCGCTTCTTCGTCAATCAGCTCGATTATTGACGGAGTGTTGACATACCGCGGTATAGATATTGATGATTTGGCAGAAAATGCGACATTTGAAGAGGTTGCCTATTTGTTATGGTATGGCAAACTGCCTAATCGTTCTGAGCTAGCAAAACTGCAGGAGCAGTTAGATGCATACACAGCAATTCCTGAAGGCGTTATCGAGCAAATCAAGCTGTATCCGAAGGATACGAATTCGATGGCGGCACTTCGTACAGCCATTTCAAGCCTTGCTCTATATGATGGGTCGGCTAATGAAATGACTGCTGAAGCTAATCAGTTGAAAGCGATTAAGTTGCAGGCGCAATTGCCAGCCGTTGTAGCAGCGTTCGCTCGCATTCGTGAAGGCAAGGATCCTGTTGCTCCGAAGAAGGGCGTATCCATCGCTCATAATTTCCTTTACATGCTTACAGGCAAAGATCCTGAAGAGATTGCCGTGAAAGCGCTTGATCAGGCGCTTGTGCTTCATGCTGATCATGAGCTTAACGCCTCTACCTTTGCTGCTCGAGTAACGGTTGCGACTTTGTCCGACATTTATTCTGGTGTGACTTCGGCAATCGGAGCGCTTAAAGGGCCACTGCATGGCGGTGCTAATGAGGCGGTAATGGTTATGCTGGAGGAAATCGGTACATTTGCAAATGTTGAGTCTTATATCAACAACGCGCTTGCGAACAAGCAGAAGATTATGGGCTTCGGTCACCGCGTTTACAAAAACGGCGATCCGCGCGCCAAGCATCTGCAAAAAATGTCGCAAGAGCTCGGCAAGCTGACTGGAAATTTGGAGCTTTATGAAATGTCGATCAAGATCGAGGAGCTCGTTACGGGTCAAAAAGGCCTCAAGCCGAACGTTGATTTTTACTCAGCTTCCGTCTATACGACACTAGGCATTGCACGTGATCTATTCACGCCAATTTTTGCGATTAGCCGCGTTTCCGGCTGGAGCGCTCATATTCTTGAGCAATACGAGAACAATCGCTTGATTCGTCCTCGCGCCGACTATATCGGTCCAGTCAACGCGAAATATATTCCAATCGACGAGCGCTAAGCGCTGCTGTTTTTACGGTTACACAAATTAAAGGAGGAATTATAAACAATGGCTCAATTCGAAAAATTCGCATTACCTACTGAAGGCGACAAAATTACAATCGACAACGGTGTACTTAACGTACCTAGCAATCCAATCATTCCTTTCATCGAAGGCGACGGCACAGGCCGCGATATCTGGCGCGCTTCGAAACGCGTGCTTGACGCAGCTGTTGCGAAAGCTTACGGCGGCGACAAAAAGATCGCTTGGTACGAAGTTTTTGCCGGCGAGAAAGCATTCAATGAATACGGCGAGTGGCTGCCAGCAGATACGCTGACAGCGATTCGTGAATATATCGTAGCCATTAAAGGTCCTTTGACTACGCCAATCGGCGGCGGTATTCGTTCCCTGAACGTAGCGCTTCGTCAAGAGCTTGACCTGTATGTATGCCTACGTCCTGTTCGTTACTTCGACGGAGTTCCTTCCCCTGTAAAACGTCCTGAGCTGGTAGACATGGTTATTTTCCGTGAAAACACAGAGGATATTTATGCGGGTATCGAGTACCAAGAAGGTTCCGCAGAAGTGAAAAAAGTGATTAACTTCCTGCAAACTGAAATGGGCGTTAACAAAATCCGTTTCCCTGAAACTTCCGGTATCGGCATCAAGCCGGTTTCCAAAGAAGGTTCCCAGCGTCTTGCCCGCGCAGCAATTGAATATGCGCTTAAGCATGGCCGCAAGTCGCTTACACTTGTACACAAAGGCAACATCATGAAATTCACAGAAGGAGCTTTCAAAAACTGGGGCTACGAAGTAGCTGAAACTGAGTTTGCGGAGCAAACCTTCACTTGGGGTCAATACGACCGCATTAAAGAAGCAGAAGGCACTGACGCTGCAAATGCAGCACAAGCAGCTGCTGAAGCGGCTGGCAAGCTGATCGTGAAGGACGCTATTGCGGACATCGCTTTGCAGCAAGTTCTGACTCGTCCGACTGACTTTGACGTAATCGCAACGCTGAACCTGAACGGTGACTACCTGTCCGATGCACTTGCAGCGCAAGTTGGCGGTATCGGTATCGCTCCAGGAGCTAACATCAACTACTTGACTGGACATGCTATCTTCGAAGCTACGCATGGTACAGCTCCTAAATATGCAGATAAAGACGTTGTTAACCCAGGCTCGGTTATTCTTTCCGGCGTAATGCTGCTTGAGCACCTTGGCTGGCAGGAAGCGGCTGACCTGATCTACAAAGGTCTGGAAGCATCGATCAACAACAAAACCGTTACTTATGACTTTGCCCGCTTGATGGATGGCGCTAAAGAAGTGAAATGCTCCGAGTTCGCTGACGAGGTTATTAACAACTTCTAGAACCAACAATGGCTGGAGGTAATGAGACAATGGCAATCAAACGCAGAAAAATTACTGTTGTCGGAGCAGGCTTCACCGGCGCTACAACTGCCCTGATGGCAGCACAAAAAGAGCTTGGCGACGTTGTGCTCGTCGATATTCCGCAATTGGAAAACCCGACTAAGGGCAAAGCGCTTGACATGCTTGAATCGACACCAGTACAAGGCCTTGATGTTAACATTATCGGAACTTCTGACTATGCAGATACGAAGGATTCCGATGTCGTTATTATTACAGCGGGCATTGCCCGTAAACCCGGCATGAGCCGTGACGATCTTGTTAACACAAACGCGGGTATTGTGAAATCCGTTTGTGAGAACGTAAAGGCAACAAGCCCTAATGCTTATGTCATTATTCTTAGCAACCCGGTTGACGCTATGACTTACGTTGCTTATCAAGCGCTTGGTTTCCCTAAAAATCGCGTTATCGGCCAATCCGGCGTTCTTGACACTGCTCGTTACTGCACATTTATTGCGCAAGAGCTTAATGTTTCCGTGGAGGATGTTCGCGGCTTCGTGCTTGGCGGTCATGGCGACGATATGGTTCCACTTGTTCGTTATTCCAACGCTGGCGGCATTCCAATCGAAAAGCTGATCTCGGCTGAGCGAATTGAAGCTATCGTACAGCGCGCTCGCGTTGGCGGCGGCGAAATCGTTAATTTGCTTGGCAACGGCAGCGCTTATTATGCGCCTGCTGCAGCGCTTGTGCAAATGACAGAAGCGATTTTGAAGGACAAAAAACGCATTATTCCAGTTATCGCTTACCTTGAAGGCGAATATGGCTATGACGATCTGTTCATGGGCGTACCCGCTGTGATTGGCGGCGATGGCATTGAGAAAGTGCTGGAGCTTGATTTGACGGCAGACGAAAAGGCTGCGCTTGATCAATCGGCGCAATCGGTTCGAACGGTCATCCAAATCGTGTCTGCTTAATTGATTTAGCCAAAGCAAGCTGGCTTTTATAAAAGATTTGGTACGGGAGGACCCTGACACTTTGCTGGCAGGGTTTTTCCGTTTGAAATATAACCATTTATAAGCTTCACACTTATTAATCGGCTTTTATTGGTAAATGGTCTATTGTATAGGATGCTTATCGTAAAAAGGGAGGGAAAGAAGCATGCTGGAGCAAGCTAGAGCCGAGCTGAAACGGGTGTACGGCTATGACTCGTTTCGACCTGGACAGGAAGCCATTATTCAAGGAATACTGGAAGGCCGGGATACGCTTGCCATTCTCCCGACTGGCGGAGGCAAGTCCGTCTGTTACCAAATACCGTCCTTGCTGCTGAATGGAACGACGCTTGTTGTTTCTCCGCTCATATCGCTAATGAAGGATCAGGTCGATGCGCTGAACAGACTTGGCATTCCAGCGGCTTTTCTGAACAGCTCGCTTGGGGCTGTTGAATATCGCGAAGTGCTGCGGAGCGCGTTCAGAGGCGATTACAAGCTGCTGTATGTGGCACCAGAGCGGCTTGATGCGCCGATGTTCAGCTCGCTTAGCGAGCAGATGGAAATTCCAATGATCGCCATTGACGAGGCGCACTGTGTTTCTCAGTGGGGTCATGATTTCCGCCCAAGCTATCGCCAGCTCGCAGGCTGGATCGGACAGCTGGCTAATCGTCCGTTAGTTGCAGGCTTTACCGCAACGGCAACGGATGAGGTGGCGCGGGATGTATCGGTTATGCTGGGCATGCATGATCCAAATATTTTTGTCAGCGGCTTTGCAAGGCCGAATTTATCGCTGTCGGTCATTAGCGGTGCGGACAAGAAGAAGTTTTTGCAAAAGTTTATTTCCGAGCGCGAGGAGCAGTCGGGCATTATTTATACGGCTACGCGCAAAGAAGCCGAGTCCGTACATGACCAGCTCGTACGCAAAGGCATTGCCGCAGGCAAATACCACGGCGGGCTACCCGACGAGGAACGGGCTACGACGCAGGAGCGCTTCCGTTTTGATGAGCTGCGCGTCATGGTCGCAACGAATGCGTTTGGCATGGGCATCGATAAGCCTAACGTGCGTTATGTGCTTCACTGGCAAATGCCAGGCGACGTTGAGTCGTATTATCAGGAGGCGGGCCGGGCTGGACGCGACGGCGAGGAAAGTGAATGCATTTTGCTGTTCGAGCCTCAGGATGTGCAGGTGCAGCGGTTTTTGATCGAGCAGGGTGTCGGCGATACAGAACGGAAGTCGATTCAGCTGTCCAAGCTGAATACGATGATGAACTACAGCCGGACGCATCGCTGCCTGCAGCAGTTTATCGTCGATTATTTTGGCGAGAAGAATGTGGAGCCGTGCGGAAAATGCGGCAACTGCCTCGACAAAAGCGAGCTCGTTGATCGTACGTCGGAAGCGCAGAAGGCCCTTTCCTGCGTTGGCCGAATGCGCGGGCGGTTCGGTGTGACGATGGCAGCCAAAGTGCTTAAAGGCTCACGCGACAAACGGCTGCTGGAGTTCAGGCTGGATGAGCTCACGACATATGGGCTGCTCAGCAGCTGGCCGGAGAAGGAAATTACCGATTGGCTGTATTGGCTTGTAGCCGAGGGCTATTTGCGGATGAGCGATGGACAATATCCGACCGTCTCGCTTACGACGAATGCTCTGCCTGTTCTCGAAGGCAAGGAGACGGTCATGCAGCGTCTGCGGACAACGGTGAAACGTCGGGATTCGGGGCAGGGCGGAATGGCTTCGCCGCTGTTCGATGCGCTGAAGCAGTGGCGCAAGGAGACGGCAGCCCGCGAAAATGTGCCGCCGTTTATGCTGTTTTTTGATGCAACACTCAAGGAACTGGCCGATGCAAGGCCGCTCACGGAAGATGAGCTGCTGCAAACGAAAGGGATTGGTGCAGCCAAGGCGCGGAAATATGGTGCTGAGGTGTTGGCTATTATCGGCGAGCATGCAGGCAAGCCTTATGAAGCAGCTGGTAGTGCACAAGGGGGAGCCGCTTCCTTTGGCTCCGGGCAAGCGTCTGGTGGTGGGTCATCGAGGACAACATCCTCAGAGTCGCCTGGCAGGGCGGCGAGCGATGAAACGCCTAGCCATGTGCTGACTCTAGAGCTGTTTAATGAAGGCAAATCGCCGCAGGACATTTCCGCAGAGCGCGGCCTCAGCCGGGTAACGGTGGAAGGGCATATTATCCGCTGTGCGGAGGAGGGCTATGAGCTGGACTTTAGCCGTATTATTCCTGCCCATCGCGAAGAGGAGATTGTGGCAGCTATTATGGAGCTGAGTCCCGAGAAGCTGCGTCCGATTAAAGATGCACTGCCGGATGATGTCGATTATTTTGCGATCCATGCCGTTATTTTTAAATATGGTCTGAAGGCAGAGGATTGAGCGGAAGATCACTTTTTAACGAATGAAGCGAATCGCTTAATGGAAGTTCTTTGTATTTGATAGGTTCATTTAGTATACTGTGTTTAGTAGAAAAACGGTGCAAGTGCAGCGCTGGCGGGCACTCTTCGCAATGCAACCATGAAGCTTACGCGACTTGCGTAAGCTTTGCCATGCGAGAATTGGGTCGATGCTTGCCAAGCGCATGCTGCCCCGCAATATTTTTTAGGAGGAACGCTGAATGTATGACGTAATGGTTTTGCTGCATTTATTGGGTGCAGGGGGGATGGGTTTTTATATCGTGCTTCCGATTATGATTGGCCGCGCATCGAAGCTTGCTGGAGTAGGACAGGAAGGGCTTGCTGAGGGCCTGCTTTCGGCAAATCGGATCGCGCAATATTTTCTCATTGTCCAGCTGCTGACAGGCGGATATATGATGTCGAAAGGCGATTATGCGGTTATTTGGATGATTATTGTAACGCTTTTGTTTTTGGGGATTGCTGCACTCGGAGGTATTATTACAAAGCCGCTGAAGCGAATTGTGTCCTCTATTCGTGAAGGTCAAAGCGCTTCCGCACATATCGGCAAAGCTCGCATCATGAGCCTTATCGTGCTTGTGCTGTATGTGGTTGTGATTTATTTTATGCGTTATCCAATTATGGCTACCGTGTAGAAAGTCGGCAAGTGAATACAATGTTTGTTTGATTATGGAAGGAAAGTAAGCTCAAATCAACGTTGCAGGGGGCGGAGAATGTGGGACAAGCATCACCAGACATCATTACATTCGGAGAATCGATGGCGCTATTTATGCCGCAGGAGCATAAGGCGATTGAAAGGGCGACTACACTAGAGCAGGGCTTCGGCGGTGCAGAAAGCAATGTCGCCATTGGTCTTTCACGCTTAGGCAGCTCGGTAGGCTGGTTCGGCGCACTTGGTAATGATCCTTTCGGCCGGATTATATTGAAAACGCTTCGCGGTGAAGGAGTAGATGTAACCCGCGTTAGGCTGAGTGATGAAGCACCTACAGGTATGATGTTCCGCGAGACGGTAGCAGGCCGTATGGCGGTGCATTATTACCGCAAGCATTCCGCTGCCAGCCGAATGGAGCCGGAGCATCTTGATGAGGCGTATATTCAGGGAGCGAAGCTGCTGCATGTAACAGGAATTACAGCGGCGCTTAGCGATAGCTGCCGCCGGACCGTACGCAGAGCCATCGATATTGCCAAGGATGCGGGTGTCAAAGTAAGCTTTGATCCCAATTTGCGGCTGAAGCTTTGGTCGATCGAGGAAGCGCGGGAAGTGCTGCTGCCATTCGCTGCGGATGCGGATTATTTTTTGCCGGGATGGGATGAGCTGATGCTGCTGTACAGCACAGATAGCTATGAAGCGGTGAAGCAAAAGCTGCTTGAGCTGGATGCGGTGACGATCATTAAAGGCAAAGATGATGCGACAATTGTGCTGGAGGGCAGCGAGGAGACGGCTGTTCCTTTCTATAAGGCGGAGAAGGTAATCGATACGGTCGGAGCGGGCGATGGTTTTTGCGCTGGCTTTTTAGCTGGCATTATGAAGGGAATGACGCCTGTTGAAGCTGTAAAGCTTGCCAGCATCAATGGCTCACTCGTCGTTCAGATGCGCGGAGATTGGGAGGCGCTTCCAGAATGGAGCGTTGTCGAGCAGCGAATGAGCGATAAAGCGTGGGTGGAGCGTTAATTATGGCAGAACCGAATGTTCCGTCGTCTAAAGGACAGCGCCGCCGCGAGGCGATTTTGCAGCTGCTTAAGCAGCAGGGGCGCGTTACGATTTCCGAGATTGTGGAGCAATTCGATTGTTCGGAAGCGACCGCAAGAAGAGACTTAGAGCAAATGGAGGCCAGCTATCCGATAATTCGTACGATTGGCGGGGCGATGTATGACGGGCTCAGCGTCGTTCGTGATATGGGTTTTTCGGAAAAGCAGGATATTTCGTACCTCGAAAAAGAAAGAATTGCCGCGAAGGCGGTATCGCTTATTCAGGAGGGCGATGTCATCGGCCTGTCCGGCGGCACGACCAATTATTTGATCGCTAAGCAGCTTAAGCTCAGAAGCGGTATAACCGTCGTGACAAATGCGGTCAATATTGCGATGGAGCTGGCGGGAAGCCCAATCCAGGTCGTTGTAACGGGCGGCATTATGCGCCATAACAGCTTTGAGCTTTGCGGGCCGCTGGGAGAAGGCATGGTCGAGCATTTGAATATTGGCAAAATGTTCATTGGCGTCGATGGCGTATCGGCAGGCGGGGGCATTACTACGTATTCGGAACAGGAAGCACAAATTGCCAAAGCGTTAATCAGACGCTCCACCCAGACGTATGCCGTATTCGATCAGACGAAGGTTGGCAAAATGTCACTGTTCTCGATTTCGCCGCTTGCAGCGCTGCAGGCTTTCATTACAGACCAGCCGATTGAAGGCGAGCTTAAGTCAGCGGCACAGCAGCTGAATATTGACGTCTATGTAGCAGATACGAATGGTTAGCAGGGGAGGCAGCGGGAGCTGGAAAGGTGGCTCCTGCTGCCTCCTTTTGCATGAATTAGCCTATCCCATGTAAGGGCGGCATTGTAACGATTAGCTTTCGTTTAGTATTGACAATAAATAAACGATCGTTTATTGTTGACGCATGAGACTAAGAGATGAAAATAAAATCGAATACATTTTTGAAGCTACGATTCAGTTGATTAATGAAATTGGCATTTCGGAAACGTCAATTTCTAAAATCGCCAAGCGGGCGAATGTGTCTGCGGCTACGATTTACATTTATTTTGAGAATAAGGAGGATATGCTCGGCAAGACGTATTTAAAAGCAAAGAAAATAATGAGCGATAAGCTGTTTAATGGGGTCGACCATTCCGCACCGATTCAGCAGCGTTTTGATCTGTACATTCGTAATTTTATCCAGTTTATACAGGAGCACAAATCCTATTTTTTGTTTATGGAACAAATCTCGAACTCTCCATTGCTGCAAAATTGGTGCCTGGAAGAAACCGCGGCGCTGTATTTACCTATATATGAGTTTTTTGAGAGTGGCAAGCAGCAGCAGCTGTTGAAGGATGTAGATAATGATATGCTTATTACGTACTCTATTTTTCCGATAGCTGAACTGGCTAAAGAGCAGTTTAAAGGTGATTTTGAGTTTACGCCTGAAAAGCTGGATATAGCGATTAAAATGAGCTGGGACGCTATAAAAAGATAAGTTTTTTGACGCTATATAAATGATCATTCACTTATTATATGAGAAGCAGTGGAAATCGTTTTTAGACCGAGAAATCCACGTCCAAAGACGATTTTCAATGCTCCTGTTCGGTATTTAAAGCTCGGCTGCCTTTATTCAAGGGAGCCGAGCTTTATTTTATGCCGCGCAGGTAGTTTCGATTGCATTAAATACATACCGTAGCTCTGTAATAAAATAAAGCAAGGGAGCAAATCAAGCCGATATCTTGCCTGTATTTCAATCCAAAGCTGCACGAACGCATAGCCTAGCAGTAAAATCAGAAACAGCATATAGCTGGCGTTCTGCTGCAGCGCAAATCGGCTGCGCCATAAGCTGTACAGCGAATACACCCCGGCTGCGCTCATAGCCGTGAAGAGGAAACGCTCCGCTATTTTAAGGGTAGCAGCAAGCTCTATCCGGTTCATATCCTTCAAGCTCCACATGACCGCTGAATCCTCTTCGCCCCAAAAAACAGTGAGCTTGCGTGCGAACAAGGAGGCGACGGCGACTGGATCACCGAGACGCTCCTTAATTAATGCCAGCTCTGCTGCATCGCGCTCCTCGCCAAGCTTAAATTGCAGCACATATTTGCCATCCTCAAGCGACCATCTGCCATCGGTTTCCGCATTTAGCCCCACGACGAATTTCCAGTAAGGCTCCCGGTTAGAAAGGGGGTATTGCGAGGCTCCGCTTTGCACGAGTGCAAAGCTGGCCAGAGATTGCACCATATAAAATATAATAAGCACCCCAGCGGCACGGGCAAGCATTCCGGTAGAGACTTTGCCAATCGATAGCCTGGCAGACCTGCAATCGTCCGAGTTAGCTTTAAACAAGCGAAATAACAGTAGAAAGGCAACAAAGCCAGCTATATAAACGAGGCTGAGCGGCCTCATGATGTTTCCTAGTCCGAAGGCGAGCCCGATTAGCAGCCAGCCATAGTTGGATTCGAAGCATTTATTTATAATAAGCAGGCAGCCGAGTGTGAAAAAAAAGGTCGACCAATGCTGATTCGTCAGCACCGAGCACATGATGATAGTAGGAATATATAAGGCATAAAGCATTCCTGCAATTCGCGCCGTATGCTCGTTAAACAGCTCTAGCGCAGCGTAATAAACGAGCAGCACGGTTGCTGTACTGAATAGTACATTTACTAGCTTAAGCATGAACAGCGCTGCTCCGCCAAATAGCTTGATCATGCCCGCTTCATACATCGTAAAGCCAAACTGGTATACCCAACTAAGGAAATATTCATCCTGATTAAATGAAAAATCGCCTGCTGCTGCGAGCTGGGCAGCATTATACATAAACAGGAAATCGGAATCGGGAGGCGTATCGATCCAAATCATCCAGCCAAGCCGGCTCAGCAGGCTGACCGCCATTAGTGCAAGCAAATAGCCTTTAGCCGATAGCCTGCGCCCAAGCAGCCAAGAGGCGGCAAGTATAAGGCTGAACGTAAGTAAAATGCCGCTAGCGGCGAGCAAGGGGTTTTGGAGCAGCTGCGTTGTATTCATAAAGGAAGCAGTGAAAACGACAATGAAAAACAAGCCTCCTATAAAATTGAGTGCTTGAGCAGATAAAGAACGAATCGATTGGAATGAGTGGAATAAACGCATAGCTTCTCCTTTCTTTTAGCGGACTGACTTCTCCAAGTTTATCCGAAAAGGGGGAATGAGGCTAGCGGCGAGCTGGATTTGACTAAAACCAGCAGAAATAAGCAGTATTAAACCGAAGCCTAAGCCGTGTATCTCAAACGAATAAAGCCGCCCCTGCTGTTAGGCAAGGGCGGCTTACATCTATTGAGGAGAAGGTTTATTTGTCGGAAGCATGGAACACAAGCTTGCCGCCTACCCAGGTGCGGCTAACAGCGGAGAAATCGGCATCCGTCAGGATGACATCTGCTTGCTTGCCGCAAGCGATGGAGCCCGTCTGCTCATAGATGCCAAGCTGCTTAGCCGCATTGCCGCTCGCGCAGCGGCTGACTTCAAAGGCGGACAGCTCAGTGTTCGCCAGCATGTACCGGAAGGCGCGCAGCATCGTCAGACTGCTGCCTGCGAGACTGCCGCTGCCCTGCAGGCGGGCAACCTGATCCTTCATCTCGACGGCCAAGCCGCCGAGCGAGTAGTTCCCGTCGGGCATGCCCGCTGCCGACATGGCATCGGTAATGAGAATAAGCTTGTCTGCCGGTTTGGCAGCTGCAAGCAGCCGGATCGCTCCCGGATGGACATGATGCCCGTCGGCAATCAGCTCGGCATAAATCCGTGGATCGCTGAGAACAGCGCCGACGGTTCCCGGTTCCCGGTGATGCAGCGGACGCATCGCATTATACGTATGGACGGCGTGGGACAGCCCAGCGTCTGCTGCGGCTTCCATATCCGCATAGGTAGCATCTGTGTGGCCGCAAGCGGCAACGATGTTATTTTCAGCAAGCCAGGCAATGAGGGGAAGAGAGCCTTCCCGTTCAGGGGCAAGCGTCAAAATTTGAATTAAATCGGGAAACGCTGCAGTCCATGCTTCCAGCCAGTCAAGCCGAGGAGGCGAGAGGTAAGCGGGATTTTGCGCACCGATCCATTTTTCATTCAGAAAAGGCCCTTCCAAATGGACGCCAAGCAGCGCAGCATAGGGCATGTCGCCGCTTCTGTAATCCGCTGCTGCTTGCAAAACAGCTTCGATAGCTTCTTTAGACGCTGTCATGGTAGTCGCCAACATGCCAGTTGTGCCTTGGGAGGCGTGGAAACGGGTAATCGTGTCGTAGCTGCTGCGGCTGGCATCCATAAAGTCGGCGCCAAAGCCGCCATGCACATGGACGTCGATAAAGCCCGGCAATAAATAACCGCCGGCTCCATCTATAGTTGGCAGCGCCAGATCCTCAGCGCTAAGAACTGCATCATTTTCCAGCAGACGGTGAATGAGGCCATTTTTAATAACGGCACTGCCGGTAATCATACGGTCTTCCAAGACAATATGGACGTGATGTATCACCCATGAGGCGGGCGAGTTGAACATATTATTTCAGCTTCCTTCCGGCTTCGCGGTCAAGAAGCACGATAACCCGGGGATGCGTCTGGAGCAGCGAAGCCGGTACATTGGTTGTAATAGGGCCGGTTAATGCTTGCTTCACGATCTCCGCTTTATCTGCGCCGCGAACCACGAGTATTATAGTGTGTGCTTTCAGGATGGAGCCAACACCCATTGTCAGCGCCATCTTCGGAACTTCTGAGGCTGATTCAAAAAAACGGGCATTCGCTTCCAGCGTTTCCGCCTTCAATTGAACGGCATGGGTGCCTGCGGATAGCAACGCATCAGGCTCATTAAAGCCAATATGTCCGTTATGTCCGAGCCCAAGCAGCTGAATATCGATCGGATTTTGCTCCAGGAGCTGGTCGTAACGGACGCATTCGGCTTCCAAATTTTCAGCCAGCCCATTAGGCAAATGATAATGGTCGTCTGCAATATCAATCTGGGAAAATAAATGCTGCTTCATATAATAAGCATAGCTTTGTTCATGCTCAGGAGGAAGGCCTACATATTCGTCCAAATTGACGGTAGTCGTCTTGGCAAAGGATACCTCCTTGCTGCGATATGCTTCTATTATTTTGGCATAGATGCCGAGAGGTGTCGAGCCTGTAGCGAGCCCTAGCACTGCATCCGGCTTCTCCTGGATTTTATTAATAATGGTTTGGGCCGCATAAGCGTCAAGCAGCTCCCAGTCGTTAAAGTGAATGATTTGCATCATGAAGCGCCTCCTTCAGGTTATGATTTTATTTTAAACCAAAACTATCTTTTTAACAATAATTTTGATTGTAAAATTCATATTAATGAATTTTACAATCAATTTAGCATGGACTTACAGCATATGTTATGATGAACGGATAGAATATTCGCAGGAGGTAAGGGCAATGACGATAACGCAGCGTACGGAGGCGGAGGAAGCGGAGAAAACCGCGAAGCGCAAAAATGAGCATATCCGCATTTGCTTGCAGGAGGAAGTGAACGGGCAGCATATCGATACAGGGCTTGATCGGTTGCGGTTCCGTCATAATGCGCTGCCTGAGCTGTCATTTGAGGAAATTGAGCTTAAGACGGAGTGGTTCAAGTCGCCGATGAAAGCGCCGCTGCTCGTCAGCTCCATGACCGGAGGCACCTCGGAGGCTGGGGCTATTAACCGCCGGCTGGCGGAGGCTGCCGAGGCACGAGGCTGGGCGATTGGACTCGGCTCCATGCGGGCAGCTATTGAGCGCGAGGACTTGGCGTCCTCCTTCCATGTCAGAATGGAGGCGCCCTCGGTACCGGTCATTGCCAATTTGGGAGCCGTACAGCTAAATTACGGCTTCGGTACGGATGATTGCCTGCGTGCGGTTGACATTGCAGAGGCGAATGCCCTCGTGCTTCACGTCAACAGCATGCAGGAGGTTTTTCAGCCGGAAGGCAATACGGACTTCCGCGGCTTGCTGGCGCGAATCGAGCAGGTATGCCGTGCGCTCCCTGTGCCAGTCGGCGTGAAGGAAGTAGGCTGGGGCATTGATGCTGGCACTGCCGCAATGCTTGCGAATGCAGGCATTTCCTTTATAGATGCGGCAGGAGCGGGAGGCACATCCTGGAGCCAGGTCGAGAAATACCGGGCGGGTGATGGACTGCGCCGGCAAGCTGCGGAGGCGTTCGCGGATTGGGGCATTCCGACTGCGGAAAGCGTTAGCGCCATTCGCAGTACATTGCCGCATATGAACGTCATTGCGAGCGGCGGCTTAAGGCATGGTGTTGATGCAGCTAAAGCGATTGCGCTTGGGGCGAATCTCGCTGGCTTTGGGCGTGTCTTATTGCCGCAAGCGGTGCATGGGACAACCGATCTGTCGATTCGCCAGCTTACCCAGCAGTTTGAGCGAATTGAATTTGAGCTGAAGGCGGCGATGTTCGGCATTGGCGTCCGCACGATTGAGCAGCTTCGCCAGACAGATCGGCTAGCTTCGAAAGCCGACTAATGATGAAATAGCCCACACAGCAAACGAAAGGACCGCAGCCTATCTTACTAGGCCGGTCCCTTCGATTTTGATTCGGGCATTGACGGCGAATTGCAGCGTCGGGTAAATATTTTGCCATTGCTGCCAGGCTGCTTCGCCAGCATGGGTTGCCCGGTAGCGCAGGCCAAAGCCAAAGGGATCTACGCCAGCCTGTTGTATTTTTTTCAGCAGCTGCTCCGTCGATTTAGAGTAATCTGCACTTAGTTTTTTCTCCACGGGCCCCCAGCTTTGCTCAAATAGATTGGAAGGAGCTTCCTCCATAAGCGCTTTAATGCGAACATCCATGTTTAATTGAAGCTTGCCATTATTATCGCTGAAGTAATAGCGGCTCTTAATTCTGCTGATAGCCCCCACAAGCCGATTGCTCGAGAAGCTTCCCTGAATGGAGGATTTCTCGAAGTTTTGGGCCAACTGATTAAAGAGCTGTGATTCTTCCGGCTTCAGGACGAGCTTAATTTTCGTTTTATCCAGCAGCGCAGTACGGTTAATAATATAGCCGCTGTTGCCCTCGTTGCGAATAATCGGAATAATAGGATCGAGACCTTGTTCCATGACCCGTCTGGACAGATCGGAAAGCGATTCTACATAGGTATAGGGATTATCCGTTCCATCTGCTCCGAAGCTTAGAAACAGCGCATTTCCCGGATAGCGCTCTGCCAGGGGATTTATTTGCAAAATCGTCCGCGCATCCGGCTTGCCGATCGCCAAATTCGCAATGCTTTGTATATCCCTCCGTCTTTTCATCCAATCCAGCACAGGGGAATAATCTTTCCTGGCCACGCGCTCGCCAATGAGGAAAATTTTGCAATGGCCAAAGTCCAACTCCTTGTCCACATGGGCTTTCAGCATGCGCACACCTTCGGCTATGCTTGCAGCTTCAATGGTTTCGACTTGCGCTTTGCCAGCTCCAGGCTCGATTTTAGGTGAGGCGATGGCGAGGCGCAGTGTAATGAGATAAGGATTTTGTTTTTTGCCGCTGTAATCGATACCCATCGCCACGATAAAATAACGTTTGTCAATATCCTTAAAACCGCAGCCGCTTGATGCTGTACAGACTAATAGCAAGCACAAAGCTAGCAGCGTGAGCTTTAACCAGCGCATGTTCATGCGGATTTACGCTCCTTTCGGCTAAGCATGAACACAGAAATAACGATGGCTATATAAGAAAACAGCATCGCGATTAGCCAATAGCGCGTAAATATAAACTCCAAACGTTCATCGCTGAAAAATAAATAAAATACGGCAGCTATAGCAAACACGCCGCAAATGATATAGTTGATAAATGGCGTTTCCTCGAAGTCGGTCGCCATTTTCAGCTTGGGGAAGCAGCTTTTTATAAATTCCATCGCTTGATGCCAGCAGCTCATCGTATAAATGAGCGATAGATTCAAATAGACTATCAGAAACAGAAACAATACGCGTTCGATGAAGCCGTATTGCAGTGTAATTGAGTCGGCAGTCATGCTCCAGACATAGAGGTATTCGCCTACCGCTTCTGTACCATGGAACCCAATAGGCACGAAGAAGGAAATGCTCAATATAATCATGCCCAAAATCGGAACGAGCCAGCGGTACGTATAGCTGAAATTCGGCGGCAGCAGACGGTTGAAAATCGACAGATTGAAAAATCCGGTGAATACAAATACTCCGGCTGCTATAGAACCAAGCTCCGGACGCACCATGACAAAATTGGCAACGGTATGAATGGCATCCCAATTCAGCTGCGGGTTTCTCACCATTTTGAACAGCACGAAAAAAATTATCGGAGCATTGAGCAGCAGCCCAACCTCAATAATATGCTGAACGGATAACGTCGAACGCGAAGCCGCATAGCCGCAGGCAATTACGAGCAAGCATAAAATCGCCAGCGGATTCAGCTCCGGATTGAAGAAGCGGTTAATCATGACCGCAAAGGCGGCCACGACAATAGTAGACGAAATGAAGCAAATAATCGCTACGTAAAACATAATGGGGGAGACGAGCCAGCGCGGCCAATAGATGCGTAAAATTTCAGGCAGCCCCATGCCGGGAAAATGCGATAGCGCAGCCGTGTAGGCATAGGTCAGAAAAGTTCCGATGGCTCCGGAAATCAGCATCGAAGAGACGGCGCCGGTGTAGCGGTGTTCGATCAAAATATGCGGTACATACAGCATCAAGTTAACAAAGCTGGTCAGAAAAAAGTTGTAAAAGAAGTAACGCGTCATTCCACCTTCACCTGCCCAATATCCCCCGACTGCGGTTTTGTGCCTGCAAACATGCGGAAATAAGGCTTGCCAAAGCTGCGCAAATTGCATAAATACACCACATACATGAAAGCACCTACCGTAACACCGGTAATACCGAAAAAGATGGCCATCACAATGAGCGGGTATTTCAAAAAGCGTATCGCAAATGACAAGGAATTAACGGGAACGACAAAGTTGGAAATAGCGACAACGGAGGTCACGATAATCATAATGCTGCTGACGAGACCGGCTTGCTGGGCAGCTTGTCCCAAAATAAGACCGCCGACGGTCGTAGCGGTTGAGCCAATATAGCGGGGCAGCCTAATGCTAGCCTCTATTAGCGCTTCGATCATAAATAGCATGACCATTACCTCGATGAAGGACGGATAGGGAACGGCCGAACGGCTTCCAGCGATGGAGAGCGCCAGTTGTACCCGGAACAGCTCTGGATTGTAAGAAATAATGGATACATAGAGAGCTGGCAGCGTTATAGTCAGTACAACCGCAACATACCGCAGTAAAATGAGCGTACGGGTCATCCAAAAGGCTTCATAGTTATCCTCGACAGCATGCATAAAATCGAAAAAGGTGACAGGAAGCACTAAAGCGAACATATTTCCTTTTATGAGAATGGCGATTTTACCATTGGAGATGGCGGTCGTAATGCGGTCTGGGCGCTCAGTAATCAGGACGGTAGGGAACAAATGCCACTGCTTTCCAGTTAAAATAGTTTCTAGCTCGCCTGCTGCCTGCAGCATTTCGGTTTGCGCTTTCGTCAGTCTTTGCCTTAACTGATTCAATACAGTCGGATCGACGCGGCGCTGGTCAAACAGCACAATAATTTCCGTCTTCGACAGCGAGCCTACGGTGTGCTCCTCGACACACAGCTCAGGGGAGTGGTACATGCTGCGGATGAGGTTGAGCGACTTTTTCAAATCTTCGTTCAATGCTAGTTGAGGCCCTTGAATCGCGCTTTCTACTTGGGTTTGGGTACTTTCATTACTAATAATTTTCGCTGTGTAAAGCGAGTAAACAATACCTTGCGCTTCGATTAAGATATTGCCCTTAAGCAGCAAATCGGTCCATGTAGCTGGATCGTCAACGACTAGATAATCGCTAATTGTACGCAGCTGCTTATCGTAAGGCACCTCTTCCTTCATAAAAGGAACGATCACATAATTGCTGATCATTTGCTCGTCGCATAGAGAGGAAATATAGGCAATTTCAATACTCAATTCATCATTTTTGAGTTGTTGCACCTTCAAGTCAACCGATTGGGCAAACAGCAGGCGAATGTGTTCGATCACAGGGCTTCCCTCCTTCCAGCTTGTCGCTCACGGGCTTAAGGTGCGCCAGGCGACCAGTAATTATACCCATTGGAGTGAAACATTACAGGGTATTCTTTTGCCTAAGCAGCATAAAGTGCAGTACAATGAAGGGATGAGAAGTGAATTGCTAGGGTAGAGGAGAATACATATGTCCAACTGGTTTGAGCAGAGTTTCGGAAACGATTATATGGTTGTTTATAAGCATCGGGATTGGGATAATGCCTACAAGGAAGTACAACTGATGGCGCAGTGGCTCCAGTTGCCAGCTACAGCAAAGGTGCTGGATATTGGCTGCGGCATGGGTCGTCATGCTTTGGCACTGGCGGATTGCGGCTACGAGGTCACAGGGATGGATTTGTCAGAGCCGCTGCTTAGCGAAGCAAGGAAGCAGGATGCGTTGCAGCGCGTAACCTGGGTGCAGGGCGACATGCGCCAGCTCCCTTTCGAATCGGGGACGTTTGAGGGGACGGTTAATTTATTTACGTCGTTTGGCTATTTTGCAGATGAAAAAGAGAACGTACAGGTACTGCGGGAAATTCGCCGCATGCTGAAGCCAAACGCGCCATTTCTAATTGATTTTCTGAATCCGGCTTATGTCGAGCGTAATCTCGTTCCGGCATCGGAGCGCAAAGATGCAGAAACAGGCTGGGTCATTCGCGAGCAGCGTAAAATTGAGGATGGTTGGGTTAAAAAGCATATCGAAATTGCCGTAAGCAGCAATGAGGCGGATAATCGCCATTATGATGAGCAGGTTCGCTTATATTCGCTCACGTGGTTTGAGCGGGCTTTCGCCGAGGCAGGCCTTGTGCTGGAGAAAACATTCGGCAATGTCGATGGCTCAGCCTTTGATGAGCTGAATTCGCCGCGCCTCATTATGCTCGGAAGGGCTCTTGCGTAATGGCGGCTCAAGCGGTGCAATGGGAGCATGGACTGCTGCAAGTAAAGCTTCCGCTGCCCTTTGCACTAAAAACGGTAAACAGCTACGTATTTACTGAGCCTGCGGGGGGTTATACGCTTATCGATCCTGGTCTTCGAACGGAGGAGACGCTTGCGGCCTGGGGAGAGGTGTTTGCGGACCATTCGTTTGCGCCAGAGCAAATTTCGCGCATCGTCCTCACGCATCAGCATCCCGATCATTACGGCTTGGCGGGCTATTTTGCCGAGATAAGCGGCGCGCCAGTATTGATGTCAAGGCGCGCCCATAACTATGCCAAACGGTTATGGGGAGAGGGCAGCACGATGACAGAGGAGTTTGCTGATTTATTTGCGCTGCATGGCATGCCGCAGCACGATATAGATGAAATTAGCAGCAACTTTAGCAGCTTTCATGAAAAAGTTTCGCCGCAGCCGCAGCAAGAGCAAATCATTTATATTGAAGCTGGAGAGATGCTTGAGCTTGGCGGTTCGCAGTGGGAGCTGCTAGATGCGCCAGGGCATGCCTATGGCCAGCTCTGCTTTTATGAAGCAAATAAACAATGGATGATATGCGGCGATCAGGTGCTGCCGCGCATTACCCCCAATATTAGCATCATGCCAGGTGAGGAGATAAATCCGCTTGGCGATTTTCTGGCAAGTCTGGATCGCTTAAGCGAATTCGAGGTGAAGCGCGCTTTTCCAGGTCATTATGATTCATTTACTACGTTTGCCAGCCGGATCGCCGAAATCAAGCAGCATCATGTGCAACGGCTGGAGCAAATGCGAATGATGCTGCAGGAGCCGCTCACAGGCTTTGAGGTGTGTGAACGATC
The DNA here is from genome assembly GCF_059383715.1 of Paenibacillus sp. J31R34. Taxonomy (NCBI): domain Bacteria; kingdom Bacillati; phylum Bacillota; class Bacilli; order Caryophanales; family Paenibacillaceae; genus Paenibacillus; species Paenibacillus sp. J31R34. Next base: position 48,901 of record NZ_JBXENU010000007.1, on the reverse strand, counting down.
TTTCGGTGCACGGGTACAACAAAGCCCGCATCAGCACCGTTTTGCAATGGCCGAGACGCTTGCCCATTTGTATGAGCTGGAGCTGTCAGGCAAGATATCGCGAACGGAGCGTGCGGGCGTTATTTATTTTTTTAAATGATAGGGAACGGTCGTTACGACGACGTTTTTGCGGTGCAGCAGCAGGGCGCGAATCATAAAGCTCGTTTGGTTGTGTAAAATATTATGCCAGCCGCGTTTCGGGATAAATTGCGGAATAATAACCGTCACGCGGTAGCTCGATTGGCTTGCCTTGCGCTCCACCGTATCAATAAATTTCAGCAGCGGCTGCATGACAGAACGATAAGGCGAATGCAGCACAACGAGCCGTATGTCCGGCTGCCACTCCTTCCATTTTTCCTCGAACGCCTCGCCTTCCTCTCGCTCAAACGGCACATACACCGCGATAATTTGATTCACTGACAATGACTTCGCATAGGCAATGGAATTATCAACAACATGCGTCATGCCGGCCACAGGCAATATCAATACATTACCTTCAATAGCCATGGCAGGCTCGCAGGTTGTGAGCCGCAGTTGCTCGCCGACAGCGTTGTAATGCTTTTTAATCCGGTGAAACACATAAATAATAATCGGCAGAAACACGAGCACAGGCCATACCTGAGCGAACTTGGTCAAAAAGAACATCATCGTGACGATTAGGCTAATGAGCGCTCCTGCCGAATTAATAAGCAGCTTCACGACCCAGCCCTTCGGCTTCTGGCGTACCCATTTTACGATCATTCCCGTCTGGGACAGGGTAAATGGAATGAACACACCGACTGCATAAAGCGGAATCAAATGCTCGGTCTGACCGCCAAAAGCAATAATTAATAGGATGGACAGCACGCCAAGGCTGATAATGCCGTTGGAATAGCCAAGGCGATCGCCCCTGACCGTAAACATACGCGGAATAAACTTGTCTTTAGCCAAATTCACCGCAAGCAGCGGGAAGGCCGAATAGCCAGTGTTGGCTGCCAAAATCAAAATCAGCGCCGTTGTGCCCTGAATGAAAAAATACATAAAATGCCGTCCAAAAGTATGCTCAGCAATTTGCGAAACAACCGTAACTTCTGCCGCCGGTTTAATGCCATAAAAATAGGCCAGAAACACAATGCCAGAGAAGAGAATAGCCAGCAATATGCCCATCGATGCCAGCGTCTTTGCAGCATTGCGGGGAGCCGGGTCGCGAAAGTTTGGTATCGCATTGGAAATGGCCTCTACTCCTGTGAGCGCGGAGCTGCCAGAAGCAAAGGCGCGCAGCAGCAGGAACAAGCTAATGCCTGCAACTGGCGTGCCAATCGGCGTATGCAGCTCAGGCGGCACGTGGCCGGTTACAATGTTGTAAATACCTGCCCCAATTAAAATAAACAGCGCAAGGACGAACAAATACACCGGATAAGCGAGAATGGAGGCCGACTCGGTTACGCCCCGCAAATTCAATATCGTAATTAAAATGACGAAAATAACAGCAATCAACACATTATGCTCATGGAGGCTGGGAAATGCCGATGTGATCGCATCGGTTCCAGCGGAGACGCTTACGGCTACCGTCAATATGTAGTCTACTAGCAAGGAGCCGCCTGAAATTAATCCAGGGAAAATGCCGAGATTTTCTTTGGAAACGATATACGCGCCCCCGCCCTGCGGATAGGCAAAAATAATTTGCCGATAAGACAGGATGAGCGCCAGCAGCAAAATGAGCACGAATGCGGCAATGGGGATGGAATACCAGAACGCAGCAGCGCTTACCGTTATTAACACAATCAAAATTTGTTCAGGTCCATAGGCAACGGAGGATAGAGCATCCGACGAAAGGATAGCCAGCGCTTTCAGCTTATTCAGCTTCTGATCGCCCAATTCATTGGATTTGAGCGGCCGTCCGATTAAAAGCCGTTTTAAAAAAGTCATCATTTTAGGTCACCGCCAGCTGTTAGTCGTAAAAGTAAAAAGCATTTTTGCAGAGCACGTTATTGCTACTATCTCCTGTTATAAGTTATTTCACCATGGAAAAAAAAGCTGCATAATCTCTCCGCATGATCATAGTCCTCCAGCATGCTGTTTGTAAAATCTCGTTTTCAGCTGAAAAGAGGCGGAAAGGTTCCCTTTTGACCGTGTAAGCGATTACAATCAATTGCTGTTTAGCGGCGCGAGGTGTAGCTTGCGGTAGGAATGATTATTGCCTTATTTTCAAAAATCATGATTTGAAATCATCCTGTATGGTTGCTCTTTTATTTGCTTTGAGGGGTTATCCCCTCAGCTCAGAAAAGTTAATATGCATAGGCAAGCCCAGATTCTGAGCTAAGGGGATAACAGCGTAAAGCAAAAAATATAGCGGGCATTATTTCATGGCTAAGCTTGTAAAGCTGAAAAGAGAATGCTGGGTGGTTGAAGGCAGAAGGGGGACATGAGGTGTTTCTAAAGGGTACATCTGCCCTTTAACGGGCTAGTCGCTAGTTATTAAAACAGGCGCCGCGTCTTGGGTGAGACGCGGCGCCTGTTCGTTAAATATCCGACTTTAATCGAGCGGGGGATTAGTTGCTCCTTCACGCTCCGCTTGCTTACGATGGGCAATGCGGCTTGCGGCTGAGGCTGCAATGGCACCGATAATATCATCGAGGAAGGTGTGGACGTCACCGCTCGATTTATCGTTAAGCTTTTTCAAAATGCCGGGCTTCAGCTTGTCAATATAGCCGAAGTTTGTGAAGCCGATACTTCCATATACATTGACGATGGACAGGGCGAGAATTTCATCGCAGCCGTACAGTCCTTCATCGTTTTTGATCATTTCCTGAAGCGGCGGCAGCAGCTTGCCTTCCTCGGCCAGCATATCGAGCTGGATGCCAGTGAGCACTGCATTTTGTACCTCGCGCTTGGATAGAACGGCGTCAACATTTACGATGCATTCATCGATCGTTAGCTCAGGAAAATAATCCTTTTGCAAAAAATGCACGAGCTGGGCCACGGCGATCTTCGTAATGCCGCGCTTAACAAGCCACTCCTCCGTCGCCTCGGCAACCTTGCGGCTGTTCAAGCTGTATGGTTGTGGTGTTGTCATCTTGGTGTCCCCCTTATTGGATGTAATTTTGTGGACAAAACTGGTCTAAAACGGGGAAGGGCTCGTATACATATTACTACAAAATGAGAGTTGTACAAAGCCGCATGCGGCAAAAATCACTAGAGGAGGAAAAAATAAAATGGTTCAAACGAAATGGATTCGCCTTGCCGCGATAAGCGGTGTTATGGTTGTGCCTCTGCTGACCGCAGGGTGCGGGCTTTTTTCAACGGAGACAAGCAAGGAGATTGACCCGCCTCAGACGGAATCAACCAACGTCATTGACGGTACGAATACAGGACAGACAAGCAGCGTAAAGCCGCAAGGGGAAGAAACGCAATTGACCGTCTACTTGGAGGACAAAAACGGGTATCTTGCACCAATCTCGCTGCTTACGACGCTTGGTGGCAAAGAAGCAGCCGGGCAGAAGGCGCTGGAAATGATGGTCGATGGCGGCGCTTATGCGAGCCAGTTGCCGGAAGATTTTCAGGCGGTGATTCCACAGGGTACTCAAATTAAGTCCTACCATGTTGATCCGCAGTTGAAGCTGGCGACAGTAGAGTTTTCCGCTCCTTTTGCAGATTATACGGCAACGAAAGAGCGGGAGATCGTTGAAGCGATCACGTGGACGCTGACGGCGATGACAGGAATTGAAAAGGTGGAGCTCTGGTACGAGGGAAGCAAGCTGAGCGAAATGCCGGTTGATGGTTTCCCGCTGGACCGTCCGCTTACTCGCTCAGTCGGCATTAATCTGGAAACAGCGGATGGCGTCAGCTCGGCCTATTCTACACCAGTGACGCTGTATTTCTCCTCACAAACGTCCAACGAAGAGCAATATTATGTACCCGTTACAAGGCTGATTGCAAGGCCCGAATCGACGGTGAAAGCAGCGGTGGAGGAGCTGATAGCCGGTCCGCTTAACCGCAAACAGTTGAATGGTGTGATGACGAATGACATTCAGGTTACAAGCATAGAGCAAAAGGATGATACCGTAACGGTGGATCTTCAAGATACCGCATATGAGAGCGGCCAAAATGCCCCAGCTGAAATGCTGCAGGCTGTTGTACTATCTGTGACGGAGAATACAGGGGCAGCCAAAGTTCAAATCCGGTTGAACGGCGAGGCGAACGTTGTGGATGATCAAAATACTTCTTACAGCGAGCCAGTCGGCAGACCGCATCATGTGAATGCAATGAAGTCATAAAAGTATAATATAGGCAATGGGATGGAGCCTGATGTGATGGCTTCACGGCAAGGAGAGGGCGTATATGCGCCCTCTTTTTGCGGTTTCGGATGCTTTTCTAGTTTTACTTTGGTAAAATGGGTAGTATTGTGTTGAAACATAGCTAGGGGGCTGCATGACGATGAGAACAGATGGACGTCAAACAAATGAGCTGCGACCGGTTACAATTACGGCCGGCGTAAATAAATATGCGGAAGGCTCCGTCCTGATTGAGGTCGGAGAAACGAAAGTTATTTGTACAGCAAGTGTGGAGGAGCGTGTGCCTCCTTTTATGAAAAATCAGGGAAAAGGTTGGATTACGGCGGAATATTCGATGCTGCCCAGAGCAACCCATTCACGCAATCATCGGGAATCGGCTAAAGGAAAGCTGACAGGCCGTACAATGGAAATCCAACGTCTCATTGGCAGAGCTTTGCGATCTGTCGTGGATTTGCAGGCGCTGGGGGAACGAACGATTACGCTGGATTGCGACGTTATTCAAGCAGATGGAGGTACGCGCACGACCTCGATCACTGGCGCTTTTCTCGCGCTTTGTTTGGCAGTAAATAAATTATCCACGAACATAACGTTTACGAAATATCCGATAACGGATTATTTGGCTTCTGTGAGCGTTGGCGTTATTCAGGATCAGTCGATGCTTGACCTTGCTTATGACGAGGACTCCAAGGCGAAGGTGGACATGAACGTCGTGATGACGGGAAGCGGCCAATTTGTGGAGCTTCAAGGTACAGGGGAGGATGCACCATTTTCACGCAAGGAGCTGAGTGAGCTTCTAGAGCTGGCAGAAGGCGGCATTGCTGAGCTGATTGCTAAGCAGCGCGAGGTGCTTGGGGAAGCAGCGGGGCTTATCGGAGGAGGAGCAGAGAAATGATGGAGCTGAGCAGCGAGATCATTCTGATTGCTACGAAAAATGAGGGCAAGGTCAAGGAATTTGCCCATGCCTTCGCCAAGCTTGGCAAGCGTGTAGTCAGCCTGAATGAATATCCGGATTTTGCGGATATTGTGGAGGATGGCGATACCTTCGCGGCAAATGCGCGAATTAAAGCGAAGGCGGCTGGCGATGCGTTTCAGGTGCCGGTGCTCGCCGATGATTCCGGCTTGAGCGTAGCGGCGCTTGCCGGTGCTCCTGGTGTATATTCGGCCAGATATTCTGGCGAAGGGGCTACGGACAGCTCCAATAATGCAAAGCTGCTTGCTGAGCTGAACCGTTTGGCGCAGCCAGAAGCAGCTGAGGCGCTGGAGGATGGCACAAGGCTGCTGAGCCGTGCCCAATTTGTATGTGTGCTATCGCTGTATGATCCAGCGACAGGCGAGTTTATGGAAGCCGAAGGAACGGTTGACGGTTTTATTATGGATAAGCCGCGCGGTGCTGGCGGCTTCGGCTATGACCCGCTGTTTTGGCTGCCGACGCTTGCTCGCGGCATGGCGCAGCTGTCCAAGGAAGAGAAGCAGCAGATCAGCCATCGCGGAAATGCGCTGAAGGAGCTTTTGCCGAAGCTGGTACAATAGCGTAACTGTTTATTCATAACTAAAAAGGAAGCGAATACGCGGCGCGGCGTGTTCGCTTCCTTTTTTATAGTCCCTGCTTGCTTTCACGTATCCACTTTAGCAGGCCTTCATTTGTTGTAAGCGACTCTGCGCGGTTTAAAAAATGAAGAGCTTTGGTTGGGTCAAACGATTTCATTTCCCTTCCAAGCTGCATCCAGAGGCGGGCATTTCCTTGATCTACCTTTAAATTTTGCTGCAGCAAGGTAAGATTGCGAACGGCTTTTTGCCGCATGTCTACAACATTGTTATCGTGCCCGTCATGCAAAATATCAATATCGGACTGCAGAAGTTCCATACCCTGTATATCCACAATTTCATGAATCATATCTTTATAGCGCAATCTGCTTGGAAATAGTCGCAAATATGCTTTTTCATAAACGGTATTTATGACACCATCTACGGTATTATTATAACGAACGTACATGCCGACCTCGCGTCCCTGCTGATCCATTTCAGAAGTATATTGTCTTGGTTTATGAACTTGATCAGGCGGCAGTACATCATCATCATCTACAACAAATGCCCATTTATGCGTGACGAGAGAAAGCGAGTAGTTCCGGGCCGCCGAAAAATCATTTATCCACGTAAAATGATGCAGCTTCATCTTTTCATGTTCCTCGGCCAGCCGATTGAGAATGGAAAGGGTTTCGTCTGTCGAACCCGTATCAACGATTATAATTTCATCTACAGCGTCCATAATGCTGTTTATTGCACGTTCTATTGATCTTTCTCCGTTTTTAACGATCATTGCGGCCGATACACCCATGAATTAGTCCCCCAGCTTGAATTCACGAATGAAACGATACAGCCAACTGTTATTCCACCTTTTGTAACATTCGCTGCTTTAATTATACAATAAACGAGCCATACGACAACGGCGGCATTATTGAATGCGAATGCCATACTCTTTCAGCCAAAGGTTCAATTGATACAAATAGGCGAACAGCTGAGGGCCGGACATTAATTGGCCGAACCAGGGAATATTGGAGCTGGCGTCAGCGGACTCGGCGAGCTCGCGCACTTTTTTAACATCAATGAGCGGCAGCAGCGGGGAAGAGGAATCGTTTAATACGTCAAGCAGCAGCCCTTTGACAGCGGCCAAATAATTCGGATTATGCGTCTTCGGATAGGGGCTTTTTTTGCGTGTCAGCACGTCGTCTGGCAATACGCCGCGGAGCGCCTTGCGTAAAATGCCTTTTTCGCGGTCACCGGATGTTTTTATATCCCATGGAATATTCCATACATACTGCACGAGCCGGTGGTCGCAAAATGGGACGCGCACTTCAAGTCCCGCAGCCATGCTCATACGGTCCTTCCGGTCCAGCAGCGTTGGCATGAAGCGGGTAATGTTGAGGTATGACATTTGCCTCATTTTTCGCACAGCTGCGCTTTCGCCGTCCAGATGCGGCACTTCTGCAACCGCTTGGGCATAGCGGTCACCGATATAATCAAGCGGCTTAATCCATTTTTCTACATCCGGAGCGAGCAGACTCGCGCGCATATCAGAGGCGAGCGACCATGGAAAGGTGGACGCATTCAGCGCATCCTCGCGGTGGAACCATGGATAGCCGCCAAAAATTTCATCGGCCGCTTCACCAGAAATGGCGACGGTCGCTTCTTTTTTGATTTCACGGCAAAACAAAAGCAGCGAAGCATCGACGTCCGCCATGCCTGGCAGGTCACGGGCGAAGGTGGCATCGCGCAAAGCGGCTACCAGCTCCGGCGTATCAAACTGCACCGGGTGATGGATGGTATCAAGGTAGGTGGTCATCCGCTCGATCCATGGGGCATCGCTGTTCGGCTGAAAGGCATGAGCCTTAAAATGCTTGGCATTATCCGCATAATCAACGGAAAACGTATGGACGTTTCCTTGTCCGGTCTGCTCATAATATTGCACCGCAAGCGTCGTCAAGGCGCTGGAATCCAGTCCGCCAGACAGCAGGGTGCACACCGGGACATCCGACACGAGCTGGCGCTCGGTTGTATCACGAAGCAGGTCGCGGACATGCTCGGCCGTTTCTTGTACATTTTCCGTATGGGGCGAGCTTTCGAGGCTCCAATATTTTGTTCGTCGGATCCCCGCTTGAGACACCGTCATGCACTCTGCTGGCAGCAGCTCGGTAATATGCTTATAGACGCCTTGACCGGGCGTTCTCGCAGGGCCAAGTATGAACAGCTCGGCAAGCCCTTCTGCGCCAACCTCCGGCAGCACGTCAGGATGGGCCAAAATCGCCTTTGGTTCTGATCCGAACAAAAATAGTCCGTTTGCCTGACTGATGAACAAGGGTTTGACGCCAAGTCTGTCACGGGCCAAAAAAAGCTCCTGCTCCTCCACATTCCATATCGCAAAGGCGAAGATGCCATTAAAGCGTTCTACGCAAGCTTTGCCCCATTCCATAAAAGCTTGGAGCAGCACTTCCGTATCGCAGGTCGTTGTAAATTTGCTACCAGCAGCCTCCAATTCCTTGCGCAGCTCTCCTGCGTTGTATAACTCGCCATTATAGACGATGACAAATAAATCATCATCTTCGGTGCGCCGAATCATCGGCTGGGCACCATTTTCCGGATCGATAACGCTGAGCCGTCGGTGTCCAAGCGCACAATGCGCTGATATCCATGTGCCAGAGGCGTCAGGGCCGCGAAGCTCAAGTGTTTTTGTCATTTTTTCCAAAATGCTGCTGTCTTGGGTCAGATCGCGCGTCCAATCAATCCAGCCGGTTATTCCACACATTGCCCTCATCCCTCTCTTTGCAGGACTCCAGTCGCGATAATAATAGTCATATGCTGAAAAAAGGCATAAAATGTCTGTCCAACAGGGGAAGCTAGGGATGGCGGCGCGGCAAGCAGCTGTGTTTAAGGCATAAATTCGGAAGGGAGTGTCAGCTTGCAAATGAGACAAGGCGATGAATTAGATCATACCCGCCGAAAATATTATGTATCCGTCCAGGCAGGGCAAATTCTTGAGGATCAAGGCGCTGCAGCCTATGAGCTGGAGATTATGGCAAACGAACGGGAGTTTATCCGCTTGCAGGAGCTGTTTGAGGAGCTTTCGAGCATGGATGAATTGCAGACGTTCCATTTTGCCAAAACGCCGTTCAGCCCAGCCAGTGATGAAGAAATGAACTACGGGTACGATTCGTTAATCGTTCAAATTTATCGGCTGCTGCATGAATATGGCACAGAATCAACGAAACACCATGTTGAGCAGATGGGGCTGCCGCTTCACGAGGCCACAATGGGAGGGGGAGCAGAAGATGAGTCAATCACCCAAGGATAAAAGCCTAAAATTTGACGTGAACCCGAAGTTTGCCGAGCAGGTTGTCGATAAAAATCCCAAGCATGATGCGCAAAATAACCCGACCGGCAAACGTCGCGGCAATCAAAGATAAGCTATTTTTGACGTTAGCTGGCTAAAGGCTATATCCGACTACTTTTTATAATCTAAATAGCGAATGCTTTACTGCTTCGCCTTACGGATTCGTCAATACGCGAACCGATAAGGCGCTTAAAATGCGGTAAGCATTCGCTTTTTATTTGATTAAGTAGATCTTGTACTTTCATTTGCTCAAATATGGAATTGATTAACAAGAGGAGTGGACAGGTATTGAAACCTGTGGGTGAAGAGGGTAAACTTACCAAGAGAGATAGAGTGATTGCATATATCCATGCAGCAAAGTGCACGGTCGTGGCAGCTTTGCTGCAGTTCGTTTGCAGAATATGGAGGGGGGAGTTTTTAAAACGAGCAAGCAGCATTCTTCTCTACTACTACTGAATTATAAGGAGTCCAAATGAAAAAAATTAGTGCTTTACTCATGTCATTATTTGTAGCTTTTTCCCTGTTCACTCCTGTACATGCGGCTGAGAAGCCAATAAGCGTCGTTATTAATGGCAGCGAGGTCAAGTTTGACAATTTTGAGCCTGTTATTGAGAAGGGCAGCACGCTCGTGCCAATGCGTCCGATTTTGGAAGAGCTTGATGCGAAGGTCGTGTGGAACAAAAGCACGCAAACGGTAACCGCTACCAAAGAAGGCGTAGATCTGTCGCTGCAAATTGGCAACAAAACGGCTACGGTCAACGGCGAGAAAAAACAGCTTGAAGTAGCTCCAAAAACAATCAAAAACGTAACGTACATTCCGCTTCGCTTCATTGGCGAGGCAACTGGCTATCAAGTAGACTGGAGCAAAGCGCTTCGCACGATTACCTTTACGGTTAAGGTTAATGCCGAAGGCAGCAAAGGCTTTCTATGGAAAGTAGAAAAAAATGGAAATACAGTTTACCTGCTTGGCTCGATTCATGTGGCGAAAGACAGCATGTATCCGCTTCGTCCGGAAATTGAAGAGGCATTCAAAACAGCACAGCATCTGGCGGTAGAGGTTGACTTGACAAAGCTTGATCCTGCAGCCTTGCAGGCTTATGCAAACAAACTGGGTACTTACTCGGATGGTACGACGCTCAAGGATCATATCTCGGCGGAGACATATGCAAAAATTACAGCTCTGTTGAAAGCGAATAAATTGCCGGAAAATACTTTTGATCCTTATAAGCCATGGATCGTAACACAAACCATTACTGCGATGGGTATGCAGGGTACTGGTTACAATACTAGCAATGGCATAGATCTTTATTTCACAGAAAAAGCGAATAAAGCGAATGTTCCTGTCATTTCTCTTGAGACAGCAGAGGGTCAACTGTCCATGTTTGAAGGTTTTTCAAAAGAATTGCAGGAGAAGCAATTGGTTCAAACTCTTGATGCAGTAAGCCAGCCAGCAACTTCGGAGCCTACAGGCATCGATGCTTTAACCGATATGTGGGTAAGTGGCAGCGACGATGTACTCGTTGCATTGACAGCAGAAGTTGAAAAAGAGCCTGAATATTACAATGCTTTGATTAAAGACCGCAATGTTGGCATGACGGATCAAGTAAAAGGATTTTTGAACGGCACTGATAAATCGACTTATTTTGTAGTAGTAGGTGCATTGCATATGTTGGGTCCTGACGGTATCGTGACGCTGCTTGAGAAAGATGGCTTTACCGTTGAAAGACAGTAGTAAATCGTTGCTATAATCGAATGATTTAGGAATTAAAGACACCATTTCTCCCGTTAATTGGGGAAGAAGTGGTGTCTTTTCTTTTTGTAAGTGAATAATGAATGCTATAATTCGTAAAATTTCTTTATTTTTTAAAAATAATCTTTTACTTGCGTGGCATTGTTGTAATATACTTCAATAAGCAGGAAGCATATAAACTGAAGGGATGTTTGCATTGAAGAAAATAGTATTTTTTATCCTTATGATTTCGTTATTTATTCCAAGTGCTGCTACAAGTTATGCAGCAGAAGGGAAATGGAAAGTATATTTGGATGGTACAGAGCTGTCATTCAGTAATTCTCCATTTGTTAGTGAAGGCACTACGCTTGTGCCGTTCCGCAATTTGTTTGAAGCATTAGGGGCAACCATTAGCTACAATGGCAAGACGAAAACGATTAATGCGAAAAAAGATAATACAGAAATTATTTTAACGATTAATAATCCAGTAGCTTATTCTAATGGGGCATCCTTTAAATTAAATGTAGCTCCTAAAGCGATATCGGGTGTAACATATGTGCCGCTTCGTTTTGTAAGTGAAACGTTAGGCTATGGCATTGAAGTGAAAAGCAAAAAAATATATTTGAATGCTGGTAGTACAACGACGGAAACTCCTGCTCCGACAACTACGCCGGCACCTACTCCAACTCCAACTGATCCTGCTAAAACGCAAGATATGACGATTGAACAAATAGGCGAGCTGTCCGATCGGGTTGTGTATATTGAGGTAGTTGATCAAAATAATAAAGCAATCGCAAGCGGAAGCGGCGTTATTGTCGGATCAAAGGGCGAAATTATAACCAATTATCATGTTATTGAAGGCGCTCATAAAGCGGTTATTTATACAAGTGATGAAGTGAAATATGTATCCAGCACTGTTTTAAATGCCGATAAGGATAGAGATCTGGCTTTGATCAAAATAGATTCGTCTAATTTGAACTTGCCAACCGTTACGATTGGGGATTCCTCCAAGCTGAAATTGGGCGAATCTGTCGTGGCAATCGGGTCCCCGCTTGGCTTCACCAACTCGCTCACTTCAGGCGTTGTTAGTACGAAGAACAGAACGGTTGACGGCCAAAATTATATCCAAATTTCTACGCCTATCGATCATGGGAGCAGCGGTGGAGCCTTGTTTAACTTGAGAGGCGAGCTGGTAGGCATTACAACTGCGCTTGTAGAAAGCTCTGCAGCCATCAATCTAGCTATTCCTTCTACAGATGTGAGCACTTTTTTGAAAAAGCCTCAGCAATCTAAATCTTATACTGCGGCTGCGCCAGGAGAATCGACGTCTGGGAATACTACGCTAGCTGCCAAAGCGGACGAAATAGAGGAATATTTAAATGAGGAGTATGGCTACTTTACCTACGAAGGCTTGGAGCTGGAATTTGAATGGTTCACTACGCTTTCCTCAGATAAGAAAAATATCTTAATTGGCGGGGCCATAACTGATACGGCGTCCTATTCGAGCCTGATGAAGCTTCAGAAGAAGGATGATACGTCTCTCCCGTACATTGTGCAATATATAGCTGAGGATTTGTATGATAACTTAGATGTCGCCAATTCCTTTTTTGGATTATATCTTGATACTTATTCGAAGACCTACCCTAGTGCTTACCCGGCTGAAGCTATTGAACGTGAAGGGTCGGGCTATCGGGTCTTTAACAATTTCATGATTGCTATCGTGGATTACAATGAGCGGGAAATGTATTACACATTAGACCCTTATACGGATGATGATCTTATAACAATCGAGATTTAATGGACTGGAATAAAAGCCTGGGAAGATAAACTGTTGAAAAACAGTATGTTCCCGGGCTTTTATATTTTTTCTATATATGGTAATTGATACATACCACCAAATTTTATAAAAGTTAGCAAGAAAAGCGATTGCTATAGGATAACAGTTATAAGTGATTTGTATTTTCGAAAAAATTCGAAATGCAAACCCCCCCGCAAACACTGGTGTACCAGCGTTTGCGGGGGGGTTCTGATTTATTAAAATAATACTTATTTGTTTAAGGAACGTCCCAGGAGAGATTCGAACTCCCGACCGACGCCTTAGAAGGGCGTTGCTCTATCCAGCTGAGCTACTGGGACACGTAAGAATGAGTATAGCATGGCGGCCTGTATTTACGCAATAGGCAATTTAATGTTTCTGCCTGAAAATACTTGGGTAAAAAAGCCACATGAATTAATATACACATTTTCAATGTGCAGGGCAAGCTTTTTTTATAATTATGCTGCCGGATAAACGTATATTTTTATATTGCTCGCTTCCGTGGTATAATCTATCGCATGCAATGGACAGATGAAGCTGGAGTTTGACCGACAAGGTGGTGGTACCATTACAACTCCCAATGACTCGCATAATGAAGGCACAGGAAAAAACGTGTATTTGTTCCCGCGAATGTTGGATCAGTATCAAATTCAATTGACCCGGATGCTTGAAGCCGAGCAATATGGCGAAGCCAAGCGGCTGCTGCAGTTCCTGCTTTCCTGCAAAGGCGAGGACGAGCGCCACTATGAGGAATGGGAAAGCTTGCTTTCCTGGCTCGATATGGCTTTTCCGGAATATCGCGTTCCTGGTGAAGAGGAGGCTTTAAATCCAGCAGAGCAGGAAGCCGATGAGCAAGCGATACGTGAAGATCTGCTCAATCCTGCTGAGCAGGATGAAGGTTATGTGAAACAGGTGCTCTACATTATGAAGCATCACCCGATGATTGATCAGCAGATTTTAGCGCTGGAACGGGCGGTATTCATTCGGGCAACCGAGGTGGATGATATCATTTCACAGTGGCTCACCACAGCATCAGACGTTCATCCTATCGTGCAGTTCAAGGCGCTGCAATGCTTGCGCAAGCGAGGAGCGACCGGACGGCTCGTTATGGAGCGGCTAGGCGAGCAGGCAGAGCTGGAGATTGACGCGACGCCGCTTGCAATGGATGATTTTCCACAACCCGTCAACCGCATTTTGGAGCGCGTGGAGAGCATTACGGAGGCGGATGATCCATCGCTTCCACATTTTGCGAGAGAGCTTTGGAAAGACAGTCTGCAATTTTTATATGGCACGACCGCTTACACTTGGATGCTGCGGGATGATGAGGAGACGGTGGATTGCTACGCAGGAGCGCTGCACCAGACTTTGTTAATTACCGTATACGGCACCGTCAATGATGATGATATTCGAGATACATACGGCATTACAGAAGCACTTAGATTCCGTTACGAACAGGCCTGCCGGACGCTTCGTCAGGTGGCCGTTGTACAGCAACCAGGGGATGAAGATCCAGAGCCTTGATTAAAAAGCTCAATACTATTATAATAGAATGGTTTATGAAACGTGAAATCTACGGATGTATGCGTATTTTTGGAGGGGAAAGCATAAAATGAAAGCAACTTGGGAAAAAATAGACAAGAACCTCATCTCTATTGATGTTGAGGTTGGTGCTGAGAAAGTAGCAGTAGCACTGGATGAGGCGTTTAAGAAAGTCGTTCAAAAGGTTAACGTTCCTGGATTCCGTAAAGGTAAAGTTCCACGGGGCATGTTCGAATCGCGCTTTGGCGTAGAGAGCCTGTATCAGGATGCAATCGACATTTTGCTGCCTGAAGCTTACACAAACGCAATCGAAGAAAACGATCTTCAGCCGGTTGACCGTCCTGAAATCGATGTTGAGCAATTTGGCAAAGGCCAAACGTTCAAATTCAAAGCTAAAGTAATCGTTAAGCCAGAAGTTGAGCTTGGCGAGTACAAAGGCCTTGAAATTACAGCTGCAAGCACAGAAGTTAGCGAAGAAGAAATCACTGCTGAACTGGAGCGCCTACAACAACGCCATGCTGAGCTGACTGTTCTTGATGAAGGTTCAGCTGAGAACGGCGATACAACTGTCATTGATTTTGACGGTTATGTAGATGGAGAACAGTTCGAAGGCGGTAAAAGCGAAGGTTATTCGCTGGAGCTGGGCTCGAATTCCTTCATTCCAGGCTTTGAAGATCAAGTAGTTGGTATGCAAATCGGCGACTTCAAAGATGTTGAAGTAACGTTCCCGGAAGCCTACCACGCTGAAAACCTTGCTGGTAAGCAAGCGATTTTCAAAGTGAAGCTGCACGAAATCAAACGCAAAAGCCTGCCTGCTCTTGACGATGAGTTCGCTAAAGATGTCAGCGAATTTGATACGCTTGAAGAGTACAAGCAAGATCTTGCTGGCAAGCTGAAAGAAAAGAAAGCTAAAGATGCAGAGCAAGCGCTTGAAGTTCAAATCGTTGAAAAAGCAAGCGAAGCTTCGCAAGTGGAAATTCCTCAGCCGATGGTTGATACTGAAGTGGATTTCATGCTTCGCGATTTCGAAAACCGTCTTCGCATGCAAGGCATGACGCTGGACCTATACTACCAGTTCTCTGGCCAAGACGAGTCCGTGCTTCGTGAGCAAATGGCAGGCGATGCAGCTAAACGCGTTCGCAACAACCTGGTTCTTGAAGCGATTGCTAAAGCAGAGGGCATCGAGATTACAGACGAGGATTTGACAGCTGAGCTTGAAACACTGTCGACTTCTTACAACCGTCCAGTTGAAGAGCTTCGTGAACTGTTCACGAAAAACGGCAACATCGACAGCCTGAAGCAAGATGTTCAACTGCGTAAAACAATCAAGCTCTTGAATGACAACAGCAAGATCGTTGAAGCAGTTCAAGAAGCTTAATCAATCAACTGAATATAAGCATTAACCTGAGAATAAGGCACGTCTACCCACGTGCCTTATTTTCAAACTACATAATGGTACATTTAAGCGCGGGGCAGTTCTCCGTACATATCAAGCATCGCCGTTCGCATAAGGTAGTAGTGAAAAATGACAGTGAGCTTTTGGCGTGTTACAATAAAGTTGGAAATTAAGCCATAAACGAAAAGAGGTTGGTCGGATGAATCTGGTACCTATCGTAGTCGAACAAACGAATCGCGGGGAGAGGTCTTACGATATTTACTCGCGTTTGCTCAAGGACAGAATTATATTTCTCGGAAGTGCGATTGATGACGATGTTGCAAACTCCATCATTGCACAGCTGCTTTTTCTAACGGCCGACGATCCTGAGAAAGACATCCATCTGTACATCAATTCCCCTGGCGGTTCCGTTACGGCTGGCATGGGCATTTTTGATACGATGCAATATATTAAGCCGGACGTGTCTACGATTTGTGTAGGTATGGCTGCGAGCATGGGTTCCCTTCTGCTGACAGCGGGAGCCAAGGGCAAGCGTTTCGCGCTGCCTAACAGTGAAGTTATGATTCATCAGCCGCTCGGCGGTGTAAGAGGTCAGGCAACGGATATTAAAATCCATGCCGACTGGATTCTTAAAACCAAGCATAAGCTGAATAATATTTATGTGGAGCGTACCGGCCAGCCCTATGATAAAATCGACCGCGATACAGATCGCGATTATTTCCTTAGTGCACAAGAAGCGCTTGAATACGGCTTGATCGACAAGGTTATTACCACGCCGATATAAGATTTTGAAGAAGGGGTGATTCCATGTTTAAATTCAACGATGAGAAGGGCCAGTTGAAATGCTCATTCTGCGGCAAATCGCAGGAGCAAGTGCGTAAATTGGTTGCCGGTCCCGGCGTCTATATATGCGATGAATGTATCGAGCTCTGCACGGAGATTGTAGAGGAAGAGCTAGGTCATGAAGAAGAGCTGGACCTGAAAGACATTCCGAAGCCGCAAGATATTCGCGGTATTCTTGATTCCTATGTTATTGGACAGGAATTTGCTAAGAAGTCGCTGGCAGTTGCGGTTTACAATCACTACAAGCGCGTAAATTCACAAAGCAAAATCGAAGACGTTGAACTGCAAAAAAGCAACATTTTGCTTGTTGGCCCTACAGGCTCTGGTAAAACGCTGCTGGCGCAGACGATGGCTAAAATTTTGAACGTTCCTTTCGCAATTGCTGACGCAACTTCGCTTACTGAAGCGGGTTATGTGGGCGAGGACGTTGAGAACATTTTGCTCAAGCTTATTCAGGCGGCAGATTATGACGTTGAGAAAGCAGAGCGCGGAATTATTTATATCGACGAAATTGATAAGGTGGCTCGTAAATCCGAAAACCCTTCAATTACGCGCGATGTATCGGGTGAAGGCGTGCAGCAAGCCTTGCTGAAAATTCTTGAGGGTACGGTTGCCTCTGTACCGCCACAAGGCGGTCGCAAGCATCCACATCAAGAGTTCATCCAGATTGATACGACGAACATTTTGTTTATTTGCGGTGGTGCTTTCGATGGCCTGGAGCAGCTAATCAAACGTCGTATTGGCAAAAAAGTGATCGGCTTCAATTCTACTGGCGAAGTACAGAAGGATTTGAAAGCGGGCGAATACTTGTCGATGGTTTTGCCGGAGGATTTGCTCAAATTCGGTCTTATCCCCGAGTTTGTCGGCCGTCTTCCTGTTATTTCGACTTTGGAGCCGCTTGATGAGCCGGCTTTGGTACGGATTTTGTCCGAACCGAAAAACGCACTCGTTAAGCAATACCAGAAGCTGCTGGAGATGGACAATGTAAAATTGGACTTCGAAGAAGGCGCACTGGAAGCAATTGCTAAGGAAGCAATCAAGCGCAATACAGGTGCCCGCGGCCTTCGTGCTATTATTGAGGGCATTATGCTTGATGTGATGTATGAAATTCCGTCGCGCGATGATGTCAACACTTGCCTCGTTACGGAGCAGGCAGTTCGGGACAAAATTATGCCTGAACTGACAGCGAAGAAGGGCAAGAAGAAGGAAGAAAGCGCCTAAATAATATTCATCACCGTCACTGTTCCACCCGCTGGGCGGCTTCATAGCTCGCATCAAGAGGGTGGACTTTGACGTTCATGGGAGAGATCACTGTATGTACACACGTAAAGATACGGTGCCTGTCAAAGTCGGTAACTTGACGATTGGCGGCAGCGACGAAGTCATCATTCAAAGTATGTGCACGACCAAAACGGCAGACGTAGAGGCAACTGTTGCGGAAATACTTCGGCTCGAGGAAGCGGGCTGTCAGGTCGTTCGCGTGACCGTCAACAATAAGGAAGCGGCGGAAGCGATTAAGGAAATAAAGAAGCGGATTCATATTCCTCTTGTTGCCGATATCCATTTTGATTATAGGCTCGCGCTTGCTGCAATTGAAAACGGCATTGACAAGGTTAGAATCAATCCCGGCAATATTGGCCGCCGCGAGCGTGTCGAAGCGGTCGTTAAAGCCTGCAAGGAAAAAGGTATTCCAATTCGCATCGGTGTAAATGCCGGCTCCTTGGAAAATCATTTGCTGGAGAAATACGGCTATCCGACGCCTGAGGCAATGGTGGAGAGCGCTTTGTTCCACATTGGTATTTTGGAGGAGCTAGATTTCCATGATATTATTGTGTCACTCAAAGCTTCCGACGTTCCTATGGCTATTGCCGCTTACAAAATGGCGGCGGAGAAGATCCGTTACCCGCTTCACCTTGGCATTACGGAAGCAGGCACGCTGCATACGGGTACGATCAAAAGTGCTGCCGGCATTGGTGCGCTGCTGACGCTTGGCATTGGTAATACACTGCGTATTAGCTTAAGCGCTGATCCAGTGGAAGAAGTAAAGGTAGCTCGGGAGCTGCTGAAAACATTTGGACTTATTACGAATGCGGCAACGCTCGTCTCATGTCCAACTTGCGGCCGGCTTGATATTGACTTGTTCACTATCGCCAATGAGGTTGAGGAATACATTTCGAAAATCAAGGTGCCGATCAAGGTGTCGGTGCTTGGCTGTGCCGTCAACGGTCCTGGTGAAGCACGTGAAGCGGATATCGGTATTGCGGGAGCTAGAGGCGAAGGGATGCTGTTCCGTTACGGAGAGCTGGTTCGCAAAGTTCCGGAAGCTGAGCTGCTCAGCGAGCTAAAGAAGGAAATCGATATTATCGTACGCGCTTTTGAAGAAACAGGAGAAATTCCTGGCCGCAAGCATCATACGCCTGCCTTATAAACATGGCCGTGCTGTTGTTCATGTGAACGACGGCACGGTTTTTTTGAAAATATAGGAAAATATATGGTGTTTCCATCCTTTCTCTATATTTCTACATTTATGAGTTTTTTATAAATCAGCTTCAATTTCACCGCGAAACGGGCGTTGCCGCCAACGGAAGGCAACGCCATTTACGCTTATATCGACGGTTATTTTTCTCCCGATGAGGCAATACTACCAGTTATGAACTTTATTGCCGGATAGTGTGCCTTTGAGAGGAGCGGGTAACGTATGAGTTTAAGTATTATTTTGATGCTGATTCAAGTGTTTTTTGCAGTGGTTATCGGTTTGTACTTCTGGAATTTGCTGCGCAATCAAAAAACGAATCGGTCTGCGGTTGACCGGGAGTCCCGCAAGGAAATGGATAAGCTGCGCAAGCTGCGTTCCATCTCGCTGACGAAGCCGCTGGCCGAGAAGACAAGGCCACAGGCGATGCAGGATATCGTTGGCCAACTGGATGGCCTGCGTGCGCTTAAAGCTGCGCTTTGCAGCGCAAATCCGCAGCATGTTATTATTTATGGCCCGCCGGGCGTTGGCAAAACAGCAGCCGCTCGCGTCGTGCTGGAGGAAGCGAAGAAAAACGCAGCCTCGCCATTTTTGCCTGAAGCGAAGTTTACGGAAATTGACGCGACTACCGCGAGATTTGATGAGCGCGGCATTGCTGATCCTTTGATTGGTTCTGTTCACGATCCGATTTATCAAGGCGCGGGGGCGATGGGAGTTGCTGGTATCCCTCAGCCGAAGGCTGGCGCTGTAACGAAGGCGCATGGCGGTATTCTGTTCATTGACGAAATCGGGGAATTGCATCCCGTCCAAATGAATAAGCTGTTAAAAGTACTCGAGGATCGCAAAGTATATTTGGAGAGTGCTTATTATAATTCTGAGGACGTTAATATTCCTTCGTACATCCATGATATTTTTCAAAATGGCCTGCCTGCCGATTTTCGTCTTGTCGGTGCGACGACACGTTCGCCGCAGGAGCTGCCGCCCGCGATTCGCTCACGCTGCATGGAAATTTTCTTTCGTCCGCTGCTAGCAGGTGAGATTGCTTCCATTGCCGAAAATGCGGTTCGGAAAATTGGGTTTTCCCCTTGCCCTGAAGCTGTAGAGGTTGTGCAGCGATATGCGACAAATGGCCGTGAAGCGGTAAATGTCATTCAGCTGGCAGCAGGTGTTGCTTTATCCGAGAAACGGGATCGCATTTCAGCTGCCGATGTTGAATGGGTTGTGAACAGCAGCCAAATTCCACCGCGTCCAGAACGGAAGGTGCCAGAAGCGCCGCAAGTAGGCATCGTCAACGGTCTTGCCGTCTATGGCCCGAATATGGGCATGCTGCTCGAAGTTGAGGTCAGTGCTATTCCGGCTGCCAGTGGCAAAGGGCAATATACGATTACCGGAGTAGTCGAGGAGGAAGAGCTCGGCGGAGGCTCGCGTACGCTGCGCCGCAAAAGCATGGCGAAGGGCTCTGTTGAAAACGTCCTGACGATGCTGCGCCGATATGGTCTCAATCCGCAGGATTATGACCTGCATATCAACTTCCCGGGTGGAACGCCGATCGATGGCCCGTCTGCGGGAATTGCGATGGCGACAGCAATCGCTTCAGCGATCAAAAACGAGACAATCGACAACAAGCTGGCGATGACAGGAGAAGTTGGCATCCATGGCGACGTCAAGCCTGTTGGCGGCGTGCTGGCGAAGGTCGAGGCGGCTTTTCAGGCAGGGGCGGACACGGTCATTATTCCGCGTGAAAACTGGCAGGCCATCTTTGCGGATTTAAAAGGTTTGAAGGTCATTCCTGTGGAACGTGTAGATGAAGTATTTAATCTGGTGTTCCCTTTAGGAAATACCGTCGTAAACGAAGTGGAAAACCACGTCGCAAACGAGCGGTATATGGGGGCGGCTGTTCCCTATTTGCAGGCTGATTCCGCAGAATGATAAAATAAGGGAGACTTAAACATTTGGAGGTGCTGGTGTGGGACCCGGAAAAACGAAAAACCGTCGGCTGCCCTTGCTTCCGCTCAGGGGGCTACTGGTATATCCCAGCATGGTGCTACACCTTGATGTGGGTAGGGACAAATCGGTTCGCGCGCTAGAACGCGCGATGGTTGACGATCATATGATATTGCTTTGCTCGCAATCGGAAGTGAACATAGAGGAGCCGACCGAGGAAGATATATATAGAGTCGGCACGATTGCAAAGGTACGGCAGATGCTTAAGCTGCCTAACGGAACGATCCGCGTGCTGGTGGAAGGCGTCCTGCGCGCGGAAATTATTGATTATTTGCCGACTGAAGAGTTTTATGAGGTTATGGTTAAGGAATTTCCGGAAGAGGAAACGACCGATCCTGAGGTGGATGCGCTCATGCGCTCGGTGCTCAGCCAATTTGAGCATTATACGTCCTTGTCCAAAAAAATTACGCCAGAGACGCATGCGGCTGTCTCGGATATTGACGAACCAGGCCGCTTGGCCGATGTTATCACGAGCCATCTATCTCTCAAAATTAAAGACAAGCAAGATATTTTGGAGACGATTGATGTCCGGCAGCGGCTTGAGCGGCTGCTCGATATTTTGAACAATGAGCGAGAAGTGCTGGAGCTCGAGCGCAAAATCAGCCAGCGCGTCAAGAAGCAGATGGAGAAAACGCAGAAGGAATATTATTTGCGTGAGCAGATGAAAGCGATCCAGAAGGAGCTTGGCGAGAAGGAAGGACGCGCCGGCGAGGTTGAGGAGCTGCGCAGCCAGCTGGAGCAGGCTGACGTGCCTGACCAAGTGAGAGAAAAGATTGAGAAGGAAATTGACCGTCTGGAAAAAATGCCGACTACCTCGGCTGAAGGCGGCGTTATACGCAATTATATTGATTGGCTCTTATCGTTGCCATGGAGCAAGGAGACTGAAGACGATCTCAGTCTGTCCAAGGCGGAAGACATTCTTAACCAGGATCATTATGGACTTGAAAAGCCGAAGGAGCGGGTACTTGAGTACCTTGCGGTCCAGCAACTGGTGAAAAAGCTTAAAGGACCGATTCTGTGCCTAGTCGGCCCTCCAGGCGTTGGTAAAACGTCGCTCGCCCGCTCCATTGCGAAGTCGCTGGGACGCAAATTCGTCCGCATATCGCTTGGCGGCGTTCGGGACGAAGCAGAAATTCGCGGGCATCGCCGTACATACGTGGGTGCTATGCCAGGACGTATTATTCAAGGCATGAAGACTGCGGGTTCTAGTAACCCGGTATTTCTGCTCGATGAAATCGACAAGATGGCAATGGATTTCCGCGGCGATCCGGCCTCTGCATTGCTTGAGGTGCTGGACCCGGAGCAAAACAATACGTTTAGCGATCATTTTGTTGAGGTTCCATTCGATCTGTCGAGCGTCATGTTCGTAACGACGGCGAATGCCATGCATAATATTCCTCGCCCGCTGCTGGACCGGATGGAAGTGCTGTACATTCCCGGTTATACCGAGCTTGAGAAGCTGAAAATCGCTCAGCGCTATTTGCTGCCGAAGCAGAAGCGGGAGCATGGTCTCACAGATGAGCAGCTGCAGGTGAGCGAGGAAACGCTGCTTCAGCTTATTCGCGATTACACGCGCGAATCCGGCGTGCGGAATTTGGAGCAGCAAATGGCTGCGATTTGCCGCAAGGCAGCCAAGCAAATTGTTGCATCGGGTACGGTTCCAATAAAGATAGAGGAAGCAGCTGTTCAAGATGAGCCAGCTTTGAATGTGCTGGAAGCTGCATTTGGCGAGGGCGGAGAAGCTGCCTCTATATCTGGGCGTCTGGAGAAGCAGCAGGAGGCTGCCTTGCAGTCTGAGCAACTTGCAGAGACAGAGCAGCCAGCCGAGGTGAAGACGCTACACGTTGATCTGGAGCTGCTTAAGGAATGGCTGGGACCTGCGAAGTTCCGCTACGGCATGGCTGAGGCCGAAAATCAGATCGGTGCAGTTACAGGCTTAGCCTGGACTGAGGTCGGCGGCGATACACTCGTTATTGAAGTGACCGTTATGCCAGGCAGCGGAAAGCTGACGCTCACGGGGCAGCTCGGTGATGTCATGAAGGAATCGGCGCAGGCCGCGTTCAGCTATACGCGTTCGAAGGCGCTGGAGCTTGGCATTGACCCGCAGTTCCATGAGAAAAACGATATTCATATTCATATTCCGGAAGGTGCGATTCCGAAGGATGGTCCGTCCGCGGGCATCACGATTGCCACTGCGCTTATTTCGGCTTTGACTGGACGTTATGTGTCCAAAGAGGTCGCGATGACAGGGGAGATTACGCTTCGAGGACGCGTCTTGCCAATCGGAGGACTCAAGGAGAAATCGCTTGCTGCCCACCGTGCAGGCATTAAGAAAATATTGCTGCCGAAGGACAATGAACGCGATCTGCGTGACATTCCAGACAGTGTGCGGAGTGAGATAACGTTTGTCCCGGTCGGGCATATTGATGAAGTCCTCCTGCATGCGCTGCTTCCGGCCAAGACAGAAGAGAAAGCAGGAACACCTATATTATGAAGATTACACAAGCAGATTTTATTATAAGCGCGGTTCAGCCGCATCAATACCCGGAGGATGCCTTGCCAGAGATTGCTCTGGCAGGGCGTTCGAATGTCGGGAAGTCCTCATTAATTAATAAAATGATTATGCGTAAAAACTTGGCAAGAACAAGCTCGCAGCCTGGTAAAACCCAGCAGCTTAACTATTACCGTGTCAATGACAGCATTTATTTTGTCGATTTCCCCGGTTATGGCTATGCCAAGGTTTCCAAAACCCAGCGCGAGGCTTTTGGCCAAATGATTGAAAGATACATTCGCGATCGCAAGGAGCTCAAGCTGCAATTGCTTATTATCGACATTCGCCATGAGCCATCCAAGGATGATCAGCTTATGTACAACTGGCTCAAGCATTACAATATTCGGACCTGCATTGTGGCTACGAAAGCGGACAAAATCCCTAAAGGCAAATGGGACAAGCATATTAAAATGATCAAGACGACGCTGCAAGCGGATCCTCGTGATAAAGTAGTGCTCTATTCCTCAGAGACTGGCCAAGGCCGCGATGAATTATGGAGCGTTATTACGGAGACGATATCCACATAAGCGAGCAAGTACGGCAACTTTTCACATAAAGAAGAGAATACAGGAAGATTTGTGGGTCTCCTCGCATAATTTTCCCGTTTTTTCTGAAATATGCGAGAATTTCGGCACTGAGCGGCAGGAATAATTGGATGCAATCACGTATAATATAGGTAAGCGAGCGTGAAAGGGCGAATGGTCATTGGAAGGATTCGTTTCAGTTTCGCGTAAAGCGGGTATAGAAGAATAGAATTGATTGTAGCATCCAATTGCAAGTTTAAAGAATTGAGGAGATTTTTATGGCTCAGCGGCTAGCCACAGAGTATGTAAATGCCAAACTGCAGTTAACGAATGAAGAGATGACCCAATTTGTCCGTTTTTTTGATGATCAGCAGCTTCACCTACAAGTGATGGTGCTCGATAACGGCAATCAGGAGCTGGTTCTCGAAGACGTAGCAGGGAGGGAAGAGATCAGACTGATCTTTGAGCGTCAACAAGACCGTTACGTTTGTGTGCTCACCTGCCGCCTTGTTCACCAGAAGCTAACCAATGCTATGCGCAAAGCTGTTTCAGCATTCCATGGGGACGCCGTTGTTAATCGCATTTACAGCCATTATACAATGACCTACCACTATATACAGGGAGCCGTTCGTAAAATCGTTGAAACAACGAAGAGCGGCGCACGTGTTGTGTTCGAGTACAAGGATACGATCGGGCAACTGGAGCGGGTATTCCGCAGCCGTTTGATTGAACGCGAGATTTCGATGGTTAATAATGCCATTAATGAGCTGCTTGATCTTCGGAATCAGACGAAAAATCAGACCGAAATCGCCGCTATTGATGAGCGTTTGGCTATGCATACGCACAAGCTGTTTATGCTTGAGGCGTAATTAAAGTATACATGGCAAGCAGATAGTAAACATAAGCTTATAGGAATCGCAGCCGCGGTTTCTTTTTTTTATTTTCAGGAAGAACTGCTTTGAGGCAAAATTATAATGTGGTAATTTTTGGAATGAGCTGCATACTGCAACATTTCGCTTACAGGAATAGTCCATAATAACGAAGAGCAATCTTTTACAAGTAAAAGAAGCAGGAAACATCCGCTAACGGTCAGGAAACAGCGCCAGTAAGCTCGCCTGCTAATGGACAAGCAGGTCAGAGCGGACATGCAGGCCAAGCTAGTGAAACGCTCAGCATAGGCCAGCTTGTTGCTTTGGCGAAGGAAGGCAAAATTCCCGAGGTGAAATAGGCGGCGCATATTGCGTTGTTTGACGAGATTGAGCGCGACCATATTTCCGTATTCAGTCCGCAGTATGCAAAAAATAATATGGCCGGCTGAAAAAAAAGGTTGCAATTCTTTCGGATAGATGTTATTTTTAATCTCGTTGAAAACATCGTTTAACACAATAATAGGAACCAGGATTCACTCAGGACATGGTTATGTTGCGAGAGATTATTCCCTCGGGAAGTGAATGACGTAGGTCCTAGCGGATGAAATTTTTAAACATTTTATTCCTAGGAAGGGGGAACCGGAAGATGGAATACTCAACTTTCGGAAGACACGTTGCTGTTGATACTTGGGGAGTAGATTTCGATCTACTGAACAACGCTGAATTTTTGCAAGCCCAAATGGTGGAGGCTGCTGAAAGCTGTGGCGCTACTGTAATGTCGGTGCAATCCAAACAATTTGAGCCTCAAGGAGCAACCGTACTCGTGTTGCTGTCAGAGAGTCACCTCTCTATTCACACGTATCCTGAGAGAGGATTTGCCGCGCTTGATTGTTATACTTGCGGCGAAACCGTGGATCCACAGGTGGCTATCGATTATATGATTGCTGTGCTGAAGCCAACAACAACTCATGCGAAAAAGCTGATACGTGGTATGGGCGAATTGCAAGTTGAAGAACCGAAATTGAAACAAATCGAGCTCGTTTAAAGCTCTCACATGTATGATACAGAAATAACCATGGAAGCTTCCATGGTTATTTCTTTGTATGATTAGGGAATAATGGATTTGTGGTTCAAACTTTATTCATAAATGAAGGAAGTATGAATGTCGAACTGTGCTATAATGGCGTAGAAAGAAAGAACGCGGCAATTTGATAAGGGAGGCAGGTGACACACATGCACATCATTACAGTAGGTCTTAACTACCGTACAGCTCCAGTAGAAGTAAGAGAACGTTTTGCGTTTTCGGAAAAAGAGCTGCCGGAAGCTGTCAAACAGCTTATGAATACAGACAGCATTTTGGAATGTGTCATTGTGGCGACCTGCAATCGGACAGAATTGTATGCGGTGGTGGACAGGCATCAATTATGCGGGCATCATATTCGCAGCTTTATGGAGCAGTGGTTTAACCTGCCGAGGAAAGAATTTACGAATCATTTATATATGTACGAGGATGAGAAGGCAATCGAGCATCTTTTCCACGTAACGAGCGGTCTGGATTCAATGATTATTGGCGAGACGCAAATTCTCGGACAAGTGAAGGATGCTTTTGCACTAGCCCAGCAGCAGAAAGCGACGGGAACGCTTTTCAATACGTTGTTTAAGCAGGCGATTACGATGGCGAAGCGGGCGCATTCGGAGACGACGATTGGCGAATCTGCCGTATCGGTCAGCTATGCTGCTGTTGAGCTGGGCAAGCGAATATTCGGTCAATTTTCCAAGAAGACGGTCATGCTGATTGGGGCTGGCGAGACGGGCGAGCTAACCGCGAAGCATCTGTACGCGAATGGTGCTGATAGAGTTATCGTTGTGAACCGGACGTATGAGCGTGCCGTTCAGTTGGCGGACAAGTTTAACGGAATAGCTTGCTCTATGGATGAAGCGACGAATAGGCTGCATGAAGCTGATATCGTGATTAGCTCGACGGGTGCTGATAACTTCGTGCTTACGCGTCAGGTAGTCGCAAGCGCCATGCAGCGCCGGAGATCAAAGCCGCTATTCATGATTGATATCGCCGTTCCAAGGGATCTTGATCCAACGATTGCTGCGGTGGACAACGTCTTTTTATATGACATTGACGATTTGGAGGGCATTGTGGAAAGTAACTTGGAACAGCGCCGCAAGGAAGCCGCCAAAATCGAAACGATGATCGCTCAGGAAATGGATCTGTTTGAGCAATGGTACAAAACGCTGGGTGTCGTGCCGCTTATTCGGGCGCTGCAGACGAAAGCAGCAGAGATTCATGAGGAGACGTTCAACAGCTTGACGAACAAGCTCCCGGATCTGGACGAGCATGAGCTTAAAGTAATTAGAAAGCTGACGAAGAGCATTGTCAATCAAATGATGCAGGACCCTATTTTGCGGATCAAGGAAATGGCCGGAGAAAGACGTGCTGACGAGGCGATGGACATGTTTGTAAAGCTTTTTGCATTGGAAGAGCAATTGGACAAGTCGCAGCAAGCTGAGCTTAAAGCGGAAGCTGCCGAGGCGGCTGCAGCAAAAATGAAAAATGTGCAATCACCTGCAGCTACGGCAGCATTGGCTTCTGCCCTTCGGTAGAAGCACGCTCTTGACAGACGCATAGGGCGGCGATGTGGAGGCATTTATGGCAACGCTAAACTGGTTGTATGACGCGATACTTTATGTATACGCCCTGAGCCTTCTGTTTTATTTCTCCGATTTTATGGACGCAAGCCGGAGAGCGAAACGGATGGGTACAGGGCTACTTATTTTTGTATGGATTTTACAGACGTTATTTTTGATTTCGCGAATCGTGTCGCACTTTGAAGTGGCGACGATATCAACCTTTGAATATTGGCTGGGGTTTTGCTGGCTCTTGGTCTCTATATCGCTTGTAATTAGCCGGTTCTTCAAAATAGAGTTTATTGTGTTTCTTGTAAACGTCGTTGGTTTTTCCGTGCTGGCCCTTAATCTTTACAGCAAGCCAGGCAATGAGGCGATGTTTGCGATTTCTACAACAGCAAGAGAGCTGCTGATTGTGCATATTAGCCTTGTGCTCGTTTCCTACGTGTCATTGACCATAGGCGTTATTTTCGCCGGGATGTACATTTTTCTGCATCGGGAGCTGAGGGAGAAACGCTGGTCCAAATATGTGAGAAGGCTGCCAAGCCTTGATAAAATTGAAAGATATTCTGATCGCGCTGTCATTATCGGTGTTCCACTGCTTGCTTTGTCGCTGTCTCTTGCAGTGACGCTGCTGCTTATTGAGGGACGTTCGATGCTGCTGCTGGATTGGAAAGTGATCACTTCCTTCCTCGCTCTGATTGTATATATTATTTTTGTAGTAAACCGGTCGTTGCTTAATCGCACGAGTACGCAGCTTGCGAAGCTGCATATTGTGGCGTTCAGCTTTCTAGTTCTCAATTTGCTGGCAAGCTACGTATCTAATTTTCATTAGAAGTTAGGTGATGTTTATGAACGGCTACTATCCGGTAATGCTAAAGCTTCAAGGAAGCCGCTGCATCGTTGTTGGTGGCGGCCCGATTGCCGAGCGCAAGGTGCTGGGGCTGCTTGAGGCGGGAGCCGATCAGGTGACAGTTATTGCGCTTGTTTTTACCCCGCAGCTAGAGGAGCTTGCGAGTGCCGGTCATATCGAGGCGAAAGCGAGAGCTTATGCGAGCGAGGATGCGAAGGCGGCGCGGCTTCTTTTTGCCGCTACGGATCAGGCGGAACTGAATCGCCAAATTGCGCTGGATGGCGAGCAAGCAGGCATCTGGGTTAATCGTGCAGATGAGGCCGGGGCAGGAACTTTTATTAATCCGTCGGTTGTGAGGCGCGGCGAGCTGGTCGTTGCCGTGTCTGCATCAGGAGCGAGCCCGGCGTTATCCTCGCGTATTCGGGAGGAGCTGGCGCAGCAGTATGGTTCGGAATATATAGGCAGTACAGCTAGGCTGAAGGAGCTTCGTGAGCGGGTGAAGCTCACAATTGGCGATCACAGGCTGCGACGCGAGGTGCTGAAGCTTGCGGCG
Source organism: Paenibacillus sp. J31R34 (assembly GCF_059383715.1). NCBI lineage: Bacteria > Bacillati > Bacillota > Bacilli > Caryophanales > Paenibacillaceae > Paenibacillus > Paenibacillus sp. J31R34. The sequence continues at coordinate 19,913 of NZ_JBXENU010000007.1, read as the reverse complement.
CACGAAGCGCCATGGCAAGGCGAGGAAGACGGCGATATAGACGCCTGGATTGAGCGGCTCATCGCAGCAACTGACAGGAGGAATACATAAATGGCAGCAAACAATAAGGAAAAGCGTACCATTACCGTAGGAACCCGTCAAAGCGCACTGGCGCTTACGCAAACGGGACAAGTGATTGACGAGCTTAAACGAATCAGTGAGCAGCATGGCTTCGACTATTCGTTTGAAATTCGAAAAATCGTCACAAAAGGTGATCAAATTCTCGATGTGACTTTATCGAAGGTTGGCGGAAAAGGATTGTTCGTAAAGGAAATCGAGCAAGCGCTGCTGGATGGCGAAATCGATATGGCGGTCCACAGCATGAAGGACATGCCATATGAGCTGCCTGAGGGGTTAGTGAACGGGGCGATTCCGAAGCGCGTTGATCCGCGCGATTGCCTCATTATGAAGCAGGGGGACAGTCTCGCTGCTTTGCCGCAAGGCGCAAAAGTTGGAACAAGCAGCCTGCGCCGCTCATCCCAGCTCAAAAACCTGCGCCCTGACCTAGTTGTAGAATCCATTAGAGGCAACATTGATTCCCGTATTCGTAAGCTGGAAACGGAAGGGTTCGATGCGATCGTGCTTGCAGCCGCCGGTCTCAGCAGAATGGGCTGGGAAAACCGCATATCTGCCTTTTTACAGGAGGATGTATCGGTGCCAGCTGTTGGGCAAGGCGCGCTTGGTATTGAATGCCGAGGGAATGACGGGCAGATTCGCGAGCTGCTTGATTTATTTAATGACGCCGAAACCGCTTATGCCGTTCGGGCCGAGCGGAGCTTTCTTGGCGCGCTTAATGGCGGCTGCCAAATTCCGATTGGAGCGCATGCGGTTGTGCGTAAAGGTGCAGACGGTACGCTGGAAGGCGCTGAGCTTGCGCTAACGGGAATTGTAGGGTCAGCGGATGGGGAAGTGCTGCTGAAGGAAATCAAGACAGGCAGCGATCCAGAGGTGCTGGGCAAGGAAGTGGCCGCAGCGCTCATAGCAAGAGGAGCGGACCGCATATTAGCGGAAATCGGGGGATAGCCATGATGGGGAAAGGTATCGTTTATTTGGTTGGCGCGGGTCCGGGTGACGCCAAGCTGATTACGCTTCGCGGCTTGGAATATCTGAAGAAAAGCGATGTTGTCGTCTACGACCGCTTGGCAAGCCCAAGACTGCTTGCGCATATGAAGCCGGGCGCCGAGAAAGTATACGTAGGCAAGCTTCCCGATCGCCACACGATGAAGCAGGAGGAAATTAACCAGCTGCTTGTGGACCTTGCTTTGCAAGGCAAGGTAGTGACGCGGCTTAAGGGCGGCGATCCGACGATTTTTGGCCGCGTAGGCGAGGAAGCGGGACTGCTTAAGGAAAACGGCATAAGCTTTGAAATCGTGCCGGGCATTACTTCTGCGATTGCTGTCCCTGCCTACGCTGGCATTCCGGTGACGCATCGCGATTTTGCGTCCTCGCTCTCGATCATAACGGGACATGAAAGCCCTGATAAGCTGGATCGCTCGATATATTGGGACAAGGTAACGAATGCTACGGGAACGCTTATTTTCCTGATGGGCGTAGCCAAGATTGGCTATATTGCCGATCAGCTCATGAAACATGGCAAGCCTGGCACGACGCCAGTTGCGCTGGTGCGCTGGGGAACGAGAGTCGAGCAGCAGACGGTTGTCGGCACGCTTGCTACGATCGAGCAAATTGTGCGGGAGGCTAATTTTCAGCCGCCGGCTGTCATTGTCGTTGGCGATGTCGTGCTGCAGCGCGAGCAATTGCAGTGGTACGAAAGCAAGCCACTGTTTGGCACGCGCGTGCTGGTGACGAGAGCGAGAGCACAGGCAAGCGAGCTGGCTGACCTTGTAGATGAGCTGGGCGGCGAACCATGCGAATATCCTGTCATTGATATCCGCGAGCCTCAGGAGGCCGCAGCGGTCGCTACACTGCGTGCTGCGCTTTCGGAAGCGGAGCAATATGGCTGGCTGATGTTCACGAGCGTAAATGGCGTGGACTATTTCTATCGTTGGCTGCGGCGGTTCGGCATCGATATCCGGCGCTTCCATAAGGCGAGAATTGCCGCCGTTGGCCCAAGGACAGCCGAAGCGCTGGAAAATCGCGGGCTGACTGTCGAGCTGCTGCCGGCAAAGTTTCAGGCTGAAGGGCTGCTGGAGCAGCTTGCAGGAGAGCTGCAAGCTGGCGAGCGGGTACTGCTGCCGCGAGGTGATTTGGCTCGCGAGGTGCTGCCGCGCGAATTGGCAGCCAAGGGACTGCTGCCAACGGAAATTGACGTATACGAAACCGTGCTTGCCGATACGCAGGATGATCAGGTGCTGGAATGGATCGACGAGAAGCAGATTCACATGATTACGTTCACCAGCTCTTCGACGGTGACGAACCTGCTGGAGAAGCTGCGCCGCAGCGGCATTAGTGATCCTGTGCAGGCGATTTTGGACATTCCGGCGATCAGCATTGGACCGCTGACATCGGCTACCATGAAAGAAGCGGGCTTGCGTGTAGCCGCTGAGGCCGAGCAGGCGACGATACCTTCGCTAATCGATGCAATGATTAAGTACCGCAGCGCGGAACGGGCATAAGGCATTATTTTAAAAATATAGATGGGCAAATACTTGGTGTAGCTAACAAATGAGGCAAATGCTAGCCGTAATTGGCAGGGCACAAGCCTCACAAAACAGTTGGAGGAGGAATGGAAGATGGCATTTCCTGTCGTAAGACATCGGAGATTGCGGCAATCCGCCGCTCTTCGCAGCATGGTGAGGGAAACGGCGCTTTCTGTTAATGATTTTATTTATCCTATATTTGTAACGGTGGGCACGAACGTGAAGGAAGAAATCACATCGATGCCGGGCGTTTATCATTTTTCATTAGACCGCTTGGAAGAGGAAATCAGGGAAGTTGCGGCTCTGGGTATTCCATCCGTCATGCTGTTTGGCGTTCCTGCTGACAAAGATAGCGAAGGCACTTCCGCATTTGCTCCTGATGGTATTGTGCAAGAGGCAATTCGTGCTGTAAAGGGCTGGGCGCCTGAGCTGCTCGTTGTAGCAGATACTTGCTTATGCCAATTTACAGATCACGGTCATTGTGGCCTAATCCATGTGCATGAGCGTACAGGCAACGCAGAGGTTGATAATGATGCTTCGCTGACACAGCTCGTTCGTACAGCAGTTTCCCAAGCTGAGGCAGGCGCGGATATGATCGCTCCATCCAATATGATGGACGGCTTCGTGGGCGCTATTCGCGAAGGTTTAGACGAAGCGGGCTTTACACATATTCCGATTTTGTCTTATTCGGTCAAATATGCTTCTGCTTTTTATGGCCCGTTCCGTGAAGCGGCGCATTCAACACCGCAATTCGGCGACCGCAAGACGTATCAGATGGACCCTGCCAATGCGCGCGAGGCGCTGCGGGAAGCGGAGTCCGACGTCATTGAAGGCGCGGATATGCTGATGGTTAAGCCAGCGCTTGCGTATATGGACGTTATTCGCCTGCTGAAGGAGCATTTTGACCTGCCGGTGGCGGCGTACAATGTGAGCGGCGAATATGCGATGGTAAAAGCGGCAGCGGCAAATGGCTGGATTGACGAGCGCGCCGTCGTATTGGAGACGCTGACCGGAATGAAGCGCGCTGGTGCGGACATTTTGATTACGTACCATGCGAAGGATGCGGCACGTTGGTTGAAAGGGGCTGAATAGTCGATGAATCATTCATCTACAGGCAGAAGTGATACACGCTCACGCGAGGCATTCGCACGGGCCAAGCAAGTCATTCCTGGCGGTGTGAACAGTCCGGTTCGCGCTTTTAAATCCGTAGGATTGAACCCGGTTTATATGGAGCGGGGCCAAGGCAGCCGCGTATTTGATATCGACGGCAACAGCTATATCGATTACGTCGCTTCATGGGGACCGCTCATTATGGGCCATGCGCATCCTGAAGTCGTTGAAGCGATCAAGCGTACCGCAGAAAAAGGCACCAGCTTTGGGGCGCCAACAGAACTGGAGACGCTTATGGCGGAGCTGGTGTGCGAGCGCGTGCCTTCGGTTGATGTGGTCCGGATGGTCAACTCCGGCACAGAAGCGACGATGAGCGCTTTGCGTCTCGCACGCGGGTTTACGAAGCGCAGCAAAATCGTCAAATTTGAAGGCTCTTATCACGGTCATGCCGACAGCTTGCTCATTAAAGCGGGTTCCGGTGTGGCGACGCTTGGCTTGCCCGATAGTCCTGGCGTTCCAGAAAGCATTGCCTCGCAGACGATTACCGTGCCATACAATGATATCGAGTCGATGAAGCTCGTATTTGAAAAATACGGCGAGGAAATTGCCTGCGTCATCGTCGAGCCGATTGCCGGCAACATGGGCGTAGTCCCGCCGCTTCCGGGATTTCTGCAAGGCCTGCGCGATATAACGGAGCAATACGGCAGCCTGCTTATTTTTGATGAAGTAATGACCGGTTTCCGCGTTCACTACAGCAGTGCGCAAGGTTTGTATGGCATTAAGCCAGATATCACATGCTTTGGAAAGGTGATCGGGGGCGGATTGCCGGTCGGCGCTTATGGCGGCAGACGCGATCTGATGGAGCTTATGGCGCCGAGTGGTCCGATTTATCAGGCGGGCACGTTGTCAGGCAATCCGCTGGCGATGGCTGCTGGTTATACGACGCTCAAGCTGCTGACGCCGGAGACATATGAGCTGCTGGAGCGCCAAGCGGTCCGGTTACAGCGCGGCTTTGAAGCGAATGCGAAGGCGGCTGGCATTGCTTCGACGATCAATCGTGTCGGCTCGATGGTATGCCCGTTTTTCACCGAAACGCATGTCATCAATTACGATACAGCCAAAACAGCAGATTTAGAGCGCTTCAAGGTGTATTTTGCCGCTATGCTGGAGCTTGGCGTGAGCGTCGCTCCCTCGCAGTTTGAAGGCATGTTCGTATCGGCTGTCCATACCGATGAAGATATTGATGCAACGATTGCTGCCAACGCGGCTGCTTTGAGCAGATTGTAGTTCTAGCAAGCAGCCATCTAGGCGATTGCATTCGAAAATAGGAGGTTTCATTCCATGCCAATGCTTCACTATAAGCGGGCGGGGGAGTGGCTTGAGCTGGATTGGCAGGAGCTGTCAGAAGGCTCATGGTCTGCACCAAATAACGACGGGCAACCTGGAGAACGCACCGGAACATTAGAGGCCGGCAGTCATCCGCATCAAGTGCGGCAGTGGCTGCTGGCCCGTTCTCTTTTTCCAGAAAAATGGATTAATCGGCTGTTCTCCATCGGCGGCATCCGTTTTGATGGGCAGCATATTCGGCTGCTCGCGTTTCCCGCCGCCGATCTGCTTAGCGATCCATTGTATCGTCATGCGAAGCTGTCGCAAGGCAGTGCCCGTCCTGTTGTTCTTTTCGAGGATGACTTTTGCCTCGTACTTTATAAGGAGGCAGGTATGGCTGTGCATGGCACAGGCACCAATCAGGCGGGAACGCTGGATGAAGCGGCGGCGCGCCATATGCTGCTGCAGGGAGATCCGCTGCCTGTCCGCCACATCCACCGTCTCGATGATGATACATCGGGTCCTGTCCTTTATTCCAAAAATGATTTCGCCCAGTGGAAGCTGGACGAAGCGATGCGCCGCAAGGCGATCGACCGCCGCTATATTGCGTTTGTCCAGGGGCGGCTGCGCCCGGCCGCGGGCACCGTTGATGCTCCGATTGGCAAGGATCGCCATCATCGCTCCAGAAGACGTGTTGCGCCGGGCGGCGATTCCGCTGTAACCCACTATGAAGCGGCCGAAAACTATGCAGCGGCTACGCTTGTCCGTTTGCAGCTGGAGACGGGACGAACGCATCAAATTCGCGTCCATATGAGCCACTTGGGCCATCCGCTGCTTGGCGATGCGCTTTATGGAGGCTCTGTGCAACTGCTGAAGACGCAGGCGCTGCATGGCGAGCGACTTCTTTTTGCCCATCCGTGGACGGATTTGCCTGTGGAAGTTGCAGCCCCGGAGCCCGATTGGCTTGCTGAATTGCGAGCTAAATTGTAGCTACTGCAAAAGATAGTCATGCTCTCCCCCCTTAGCCCATATAGATAATTAGTGAGAGTAGCATTTTTAGCCCAAGCATTGTCTAAATGGGTCAGTATAGGGAGGGAGGACTTGAGCGTGACGGATCAAACGAAAGGCTTGCGCTTTGACGTGTATGAACGCGTGCATCTGTCGGATGAAGTTGCCGATATCGATGAGCTGGAAGAAATTGAGCTTGTGCCTCGCATTCAGGTTGTTGAGCAGGGGGAGCACGCAGTATTGAAAGGCCAGCTGCTGCTAAGCGGAGTATATCGCAGTACGAATGAAGCCGCTCCGCTTCAGGCACTGGAGCATTTCATCCCCGTCGAAATTACAATGCCGTTGAACCGGATTTCACGGCTGGACGATGTGACGGTGGAAATTGATAATTTCGATGTCGATTTGCTATCATCGCGAACGCTTAACATTACCGGGGTGCTGTCGCTTCGCGGCATTCTCGTGGAGCCGCAGCAGGAGCCGGAGGAAGCGTGGCGCGAGGAGCCATTCACCGTCATCCATGATCGTATAGATACGAGTCAGGCTTCGCTGGAAGAGGAGCTTCGGCGGAGTGGTGGCGAACCCTTTGCGGCTCACGAGGCTGCTGAGGCTGCCCAGGTTGCTTTGGGAGCGCAAGCTGAGCCTTATTTTGCTGGACAGGAAAGGCAACTGCCCTTAAGAGGTGAGCAGGAAGAAGCTCAAGCGTTTAATGGGGATCAAGCGTTCGACGAGTCTGATTCCGAGATTGAAGCTTACAATGCTTATAATGAGCGGGTGTATGAAGAGGCTGATGAACGCGAGGAAGCAGAAGGGCCGGAGGCTGGGGTTACGATTTCGCCTTCGCCGCGTGATGCAGGCTGGTCGGCAGCCGAGTGGTTTCAGGAGCAGGATCATTCCGGGTCGCAGCCGAGCTTTAACGCAAATTATAATTCGGCGCCTGCTTATGCGCAGCAGCCAGCCGTAACTGGGCTGGGTCATGGTATCGCGCAGGAGAGGCAGCAGGGAGCTTCTGCCTATCAGCAAGCGGAGGATTTTGAATGGAGCCCGGGGGGACAACCGCAACAGCCAGAGGAGCCTTACATCCCCGCGGCAGCAGAGCAGAACAGCTACGATGCATCTCCGTGGCAGGATAGCGAGCTGGAGCGTTTAAGCCAGTGGCAGGAGGCGGAGGAAGCAAGTGCGGAGCCGCAAGCAGAGCCAGAGAAGCAGGAGATGCGAATAGCATTTGGCAGCAAGGCGCCGGAAGCAGCGGCATCCCCTGCATCAGGCGTGGGGCTTGTGACGCTGCTGCAAACGAGCAAGCGCGAGCAATTGGCGCGGCAAGCTGCGGAGCAGGAGGCGGCGGAGTATGCGCTGGAGCAGACGAAGGCGCAGCAGCCCGCAGGCGATGAAATCGAGTGGCGCAATTTGTTTTTGAAGCAATCCGATGAGCGGGAATTCCGTAAAATCCGGGTATGCATCGTGCAGCGCGACGAGACGCTTGATTCAATTGCGGTGCGCTACAGCTTGAACCCGCGGGAGATTTTGCTGTACAACGGCTTGAATGAGTCGGCGGTGGAGGAAGGACAGCTGCTTTATATTCCGTAGCGGCAGGAAGTTTGACAGAAGGAGCTTTGATCAGCGAAATAGCGGTCAAAGCTCTTTTTATATTCCACCCTCGAAACGGCAGCTTTGCCGCCAGAGGACGATGGCAGCCGTTTACGCTTGAAATATAGGAAAGGATCTGATTTCTCCATCCCCTCTCTAATATTTCTCGGACTGAAACGCGCCGCGCCGCGAAAGGACGGCTAGAGCCGTTTCACCTTGGCATACAGCATGACATATAATGATTTGTACGAGCCCTGTGGTTTGACTTTTTCTCACAAAGAGTGTATCATTAGATAAATATGTCTTAAAGTCAACGAACGACGTTGAAGGGGAAGAGTACGCAGCCAAGCCTTCAGAGAGCGGAGCCGTTAGTGCTGAGAGTTCCGCAGGATTTTACTCGTACAAGTCGCCCTGGAGTTGCTTGAATCAAACGAATTGCTATTCGTTAATTCAAGCCGGCCACAGCCGTTATCTGTTTGAGTGCCGTGCAGCAGCAAGACGCGCGGAACAAAGGTGGTACCACGGAAGCTAACCTTTCGTCCTTTGCTATAAGGGCGGAAGGTTTTTTTGTATTCAAAATTATGTATGGATGCCATTATGCGATATGTGGAGGATGGAGCTTATGTCTGAAAATCAAACGACGCCGGCGATGCCGACGACCTACGACCCAAAAGCCGCTGAACTGAAGTGGTATGACTTCTGGATGGATGGAAAATTTTTTGAAGCGGGCAAGCGCCCAGAGGCCGAGACCTATACGATCGTTATTCCCCCGCCGAATGTAACGGGAGTTTTGCACATTGGGCATGCGCTCGATTTCACCTTGCAGGATATTCTCATTCGCTTTAAGCGGATGCAGGGCTTTGATGCTCTGTGGTTGCCGGGAACGGACCATGCAGGCATTGCAACACAGACGAAAGTGGAGCAGAAGCTGCGCGAGCAAGGACAATCCCGCTACGATCTCGGACGCGAGGCTTTTTTGGAGCAGGTATGGGATTGGAAGGAGCAATACGCTGGGACGATTCGCGGCCAATGGGCAAAAATGGGGCTGTCGCTCGATTATTCGCGCGAACGCTTCACGCTTGACGAGGGGCTGTCTAAGGCTGTTCGCGAGGTATTTGTACAGCTGTACAAGAAGGGCCTCATTTACCGCGGCAAAAAAATCATCAACTGGGACCCGGCTGCGAGAACCGCTTTGTCTGATATTGAGGTTGAGCATAAAGAGCTGAACGGTCACTTATACCATTTGCAATATCCGCTGAAGGACGGCTCAGGACATATTACGGTTGCGACAACGCGTCCGGAAACGATGCTGGGCGATAGTGCGGTTGCTGTTCATCCTGAAGATGAGCGTTACCAGCACCTGATTGGTCAAATGATCGTATTGCCGGTCATTGGACGCGAAATTCCGATTATTGGAGACGAATACGTAGACAAGGAATTTGGCTCCGGGGCTGTGAAAATTACGCCAGCTCATGATCCGAATGACTTCGAGGTAGGCCTTCGTCATGATCTGCCGCAAATTATCGTTATGGACGAGTCCGGCAAGATGAATGCGGAAGCCGGCCCTTATGCGGGACTGGATCGTTTCGACTGCCGCAAGCAGCTCGTGAAGGATTTACAGGAGCAGGGCGTGTGCGTTCAAATCGAGGATCACGTGCATCAGGTGGGCCACAGTGAGCGCAGCGGCGCGGTAGTTGAGCCGTATTTATCGACGCAATGGTTCGTTGATATGAAGCCGCTGGCTGAGCAGGCGATTAAAGCGCAAAAATCCAGCGACGGTGTAACATTCGTTCCGGATCGTTTTGAGAAAATTTATTTGCACTGGATTGAAAATGTACACGACTGGTGTATTTCCCGTCAGCTGTGGTGGGGACATCGTATTCCGGCCTGGTATTGCGACGCCTGCGGTGAAATGCATGTAGACTATAAAGAAGTAACGAGCTGTTCGTCTTGTGGTGGCACGGAGCTGCGCCAGGATGAGGATGTTTTGGATACATGGTTCAGCTCGGGTCTGTGGCCGTTCTCGACGCTTGGCTGGCCGGAGCAGACCGAGGACTTAAAACGCTTCTACCCAACGAATGTTTTGGTGACGGGCTACGATATTATTTTCTTCTGGGTATCCCGGATGATTTTTACCGCGCTGGAGTTTACGGAGCAAAAGCCGTTCAAGGACGTGCTGATTCACGGTCTCGTACGCGATGCGAACGGCAACAAAATGTCCAAGTCGCTTGGCAATGGCATCAATCCGCTCGAAGTGATTGAACAGTACGGCGCCGATGCGATGCGCTATATGCTTTCGACAGGCAGCACACCGGGGCAGGATTTGCGCTTCCGCTTTGAGAAGGTCGAGCAGGCACGCAACTTTGCGAATAAAATTTGGAATGCGTCGCGTTTTGCGCTGATGAATCTGGAAGGTTTCGCAGCGAGCGACATTGATATAAGCGGCAAGCTGGGTACGGCGGATCGCTGGATTTTGCACCGCCTGAATGAAACGGTTCGCGAAGTAACCCGTTTGATGGACAGCTACGAGTTTGGGGAGACTGGACGCCAGCTGTACAATTTCATCTGGGATGACCTTTGCGACTGGTATATCGAGTTTGCCAAGCTTAACCTCTATGGCAACGATGAAGAAGCGAAACAAGCGACAAAGTCGGTACTCGCATATGTGCTTGACCGCACGCAGCGCCTGATTCATCCGTTTATGCCTTACATCAGTGAGGAAATTTGGCAGCATCTGCCGCATGAAGGCGAGACGATTACGCTTGCCGCATGGCCGCAGTACGATGCTGCGCTGGAAGCGCCTGAAGCAGTGAAGGAAATGGAGCTGCTGATGGATATCATCCGTTCAGTGCGTAATGTCCGCGCGGAAGTAAACGTGCCGATGAGCAAAAAAATTGAGATGTTGATTAAGCCGAGCGGCGAAGCCGAAGCGGTAATTCTGACTCGCAATGAAGAGTTTGTCCGCCGGTTCTGCGGAACCTCGAAGCTTGAGACTGGTCTTGATTTATTGGCTCCGGATAAGGCGATGAGCGGTATAGTAACGGGCGCGGAGCTGTACTTCCCGCTTGCAGGGCTGATTGATATTTCGCAGGAAATCGCCCGACTTGAGAAGGAGCTTGCGACGCTGAACGGCGAAGTAACCCGCATTGAGAAGAAGCTGGGCAATGAGGGCTTTGTAGCGAAGGCGCCTGCGAAGGTCATCGAAGAGGAACGCTCCAAAATGAAGGATTATGCGGACAAACGCGATAAGGTTCAAGCTAGAATCGCGGATTTGCGCGGATAGACACCGGGAAGAAAGAAGGCGTTTCTACGATGACAAATCAGCTCTCAGGCCAGCCGGAAAGCGGCGGGCTGCAGTCTTACCAGGAAGCAGTAGATTGGATAAATGGTCTTATTCCATTCGGAATAAGGCCTGGTCTTGAGCGGGCCCTAGTCTTGATGGAGCGGCTGGGCAATCCGCATCGCAGACTGAAGTTTATCCATGTCGCTGGAACGAACGGCAAAGGTTCTACCTGTGCTTTTTTGACGAGCACGCTCATTAAATGCGGTTATGATGTAGGTACGTTTACATCGCCATACATTACGAAGTTTACGAATCGTTTTCAATATAATAACGCTGATATTGAAGAGCAGACACTGCTTGAGCTGTCGAATGTGCTAAAGCCTATCGTTGAGGAAATTGCGGCAACTGAGCTGGGTTCTCCAACGATGTTCGAGGTGTCTACGGCGCTGGCTATCTTGTATTTCGCTAAGGTAACCTATCCCGATTATGTCGTATGGGAAACGGGGCTTGGCGGACGAATGGACGTTACAAATATTGTGACGCCTGTTCTCTCCATCATTACCAATGTCGGGCATGACCATATGGATCGCCTTGGCGATACGCTGGAGAAGGTAGCGGCGGAAAAGGCAGGTATTATTAAGCCTGGCGTTCCCGTCGTGAGTGCGGTTACGCAGCCAGAAGTGATCGAAGTTATTCGGCAAAAAGCGATCGACAGCAAAAGCTCGCTGTATTTGTTAGGCGAGCAGTTCAGCGAGACGGCGCTTTCGGTTCGCGAGGATGAGCAAACGTTCCGTTTTGATGGGCTTTTCCGTCCGATTCATCCACTGACGATCACGCTGAACGGCGCCCATCAGCGCACGAATGCAGCGGTCGCAGTGATGGCCCTTGAGGTGCTTCGCCAATATGCGGCTCTTATTGTGGAGGATGATGCGCTGGAGGAGGGGCTGCGCCTTGCTGCATGGCCTGGGCGCCTGGAAATGGTGTCGCATTCCCCGCGTATTCTCATTGATGGCGCGCATAATCCTGAGGGAGCACAGACGCTTGCTGCCGCATTAAAATCAACCTATCGTTATGATCGTTTAATCCTAATGATGGGTATGCTGGATAATAAGAATCATCGCGAGGTTATGAAGCATATACTGCCAATAGTAGATACGCTAATTGTGACCGAGCCTGATTTTCGCAACAAAAAAGATGCGCAGGCGCTGGCTGATCTAGTACGTGCTGTACAGGGGGACGAGGCTTTTGAGTTGATTGTGGAGCCTGACTGGAAAGCAGCGCTTGAGCAGCTGCAGCATTTGACCGGGGAAACAGACCTTGGGGTTGTGACCGGAACGCTTTATTTAATAGCGGACGTTCGCGCCCGCTTATTGTACAACTCTGATTCTGAAAAAGGTTGGTGAACCGTCTTTGAATACAGCAAAACATGTTCATTTCATCGGAATAGGCGGTTACGGGATGAGTGCTATCGCCCGCGTTATGCTGGAGAAGGGCTATACTGTAACTGGTTCTGATGTCGCTCGTCAGGAACTCACAGAGAAGCTGGCGGCGAAAGGCGCAAAAATCTATATCGGTCATGAGCCGGAAAATATTAAAGGTGCGGAGCTGGTGGTTTACTCCACTGCACTAACGAAGGATAATGTGGAGCGCCGCGCCGCGGAAGCTCTCAATATTCCGGTGCTGCATCGTTCGCAAATGCTGGCTCAGCTTATGAATGAAGGCAAGGGCGTCGCTGTTGCTGGCGCTCATGGCAAGACGACGACCTCGTCGATGATCGCGCTCGTTATGGAAAACTGCGGAACCGATCCGACGTATATCATTGGCGGCGAGATTGTAAACGTCGGCACGAATGCAAAGGCGGGAAAAGGGGAATACGTCGTAGCGGAAGCCGACGAGAGCGATGGCTCTTTCCTGCATTATCACCCGTCTATTGCGATTGTAACCAATATTGAACCGGATCATCTGGAAAACTATGACGGGGATTTCGGCAAGCTGAAGGCTGCCTACGTTCAGTTTCTGTCGCAGGTAAAGCCGGATGGCAAAGCTATCGTATGCGCGGACGATGACAATATTGAAGAGATCATCAGCAAGCTGTATGCAAGCCAATCGCTCGACCCATCACAGCTCGTTACTTACGGCATTGATGGTGAAGCCCAGTACAAGGCAGAGAAAGTCGTGCTTGGTGACCGCAAAGTATCGTTCGAGCTTACCCACCAAGGGAAGCTGCTGGGCCAGGTTGAACTGTCTGTACCAGGTAAACATAATGTATATAACGCGATGGCTACCATTATTACCTGCCTGGAAGCAGGGCTGCCATTTGCGCAAATTGCGGGCGCTATTCGTGAATTCATTGGGGCGAAGCGTCGTTTCCAAGTGCTCGGCGAAGTAGAGGACATTCTCGTTATTGACGACTATGCCCATCATCCTACCGAGATCAGCGCAACGATCAGTGCTGCCAAAGCGACAGGCAAACGGATTGTAGCTGTGTTCCAGCCGCAGCGTTACACGCGTACCTATTTCCTTCTCGACCAGTTCAGCCGGGCGTTTCCGGAAGCGGACGAGGTCATCATTACCGATATCTATTCGCCAGCTGGCGAACAGCAAATTGAGGGCGTCAATTCGGAGAGGCTGGTCGAGCTGATTAAGACGAACAGCAATGCGAATACGACGTTTATTGCGACAAAGGAAGAAGTGCTGGAGTATTTGAAGACAGCTGCTTCTGCTGGCGATCTTGTCATTACGATGGGAGCCGGCGATATTTGGAAAACAGCGGATGCTTTGGCTAAATGGCTGAAGGCAGGCCGTAAATAAAGCTGGTATCCCTTGCTAAGGGCATATGGACTCCATTAAACGCTGGAAAACGTTAAAATCGTTTTCCAGCGTTTTTGGTTTCGTTGCAAAAAGGAGCTGCGCCCAAACTATGGAAATGTCTTTGAAGATATTTACATCATGCTTTCAAATGAGCTAGCACGGCTTTTATATGATGGATACAATTCCCTTAGCTTTTTATAGCAAAAAAGGTTGTCGACTGTACGAAACTTGAGGTAAGCTGCGAATGTTATTTAAAATATAAGAATTTATAAGTTTTGCACTTATAAATGGGCTTATATTTCTCGGAATGAAACGAGCCGCGCCGCCAAAGGACGGCGATAGCCGTTTCACCTTGAATTCTAAGAATATATAAGTTGCATCCTTATATCCGCTTAGAATTCTAGGGCAAAGCTCTTCGCTCGTCCTAGAAGGACGACGAAGTCGTTTTTGCTTGCGTATCCGTTTGTTCATAATCATAAATCTCTTAATTGTCTCATAGAGTAGGAATAGAAGAATGAGACAAGGAGAGAATGACATGAACTCAAAAAACCGCATTACGTACCGTTTCGACCAAGCCGGACAAGCTTCGCGCTCCGAAAACAAGCAGATGGCCGCGGCGCAGCCTGTTGTGGAAATCCCGGCTGCTTCTGCGCAGCCAGGTGCTTCGAAGCAGGGAGGTTTTGCTGAAGTCATCCCCTTATACAAAAATGCAGCCTCTTATTCAGATGAGCAGTTCAGTCCATGGAGCAGCCAGGCCGGGGAGGATATGGATCAGCTGGAGCAATTGATTCGCGGGTCGGATCATCACTTGCCTGAAGAATCTAAGACAAAGACGGCTAGTCGAATCCGTTCGCATGCCGATTCGCCCATTTCGTCGAAATCGCCGAAACATATAGTAGATAAAGAGCCGCCTGTTCATATTTCTGAAGAGCAGTCTCAGATGGACGAGCAGGAAGGGGGCCCGCTATCAAATGATCCTCACCAGCAGCAGGCACCTTCTTTCAGCGGCTCAAAATGGAGTGCCAATGGAGCGGAGCATGGGCCAGAAAATGCCAACTATGGATGGGCAAATGACAGCGAGCGGCATTCGCCTGAGCTTGAGCTGGGCAACCGTCCGGTTCGCTCTATTCGCAAGCTTGGACATTCGCCATCATGGATCAATGTTTTTTTATCTGTCGCTGGGGCGCTGGCAACGGGAGCATTATTCGGGTATTTGCTGCTGTCTTTATTTTTGGATTCCTCATCAGCAGACCCCTCTAATTCGGGCGGGCAGTCGAGCGCGGTTAGCGGAAATCCAGCTTCGCAAAGTGCGGAAAATGGCTTGGGCACGGAAGCAGGTGCGGGGAATGGGGCAAGTTCAGCTGCGCCGCTTGAAACGGTAGAAGTGGCTATCCAGCCACAGGCCTACCATTTGCTGCAATATGGCGTATTTAGCAACTCAGAAGGCAAGGATGCCGCCATGGAGGAGCTGGCTAGCAAGGGGCTTGCAGCTGCTGCTGCGACAACAGCAGACGACTACCGGGTATATGCGGGGATGGCGGGTGACCGCAGCAGGGCAATTGCGCTGAGCAAAATGCTGCCTGGCACCGAGGTATATGTGAAGGAGCTGATCATTCAGGCGCCGCAGCAATTTCCATTTAAAGGGGATGCAGCAGAGGCAAACCGCTTTTTTGAACAGACGAATGCCTTGATAAGCATGCTCGATGATTTGGCGCTGGCCCAGCTGGAGCAGCCAGTTCTTGCACCACTTGGCGAGAACGCGGCGAAGGCTTGGAGGGCGGAGCATCAAAAATGGACGCTCAGCATAAAGGCGATGGAGTCCGGCATTCAAGGCGAGACGGGTAAAGCTTCAATGGGGGCGGTTGTCCAAGCGGTAAATACGGCGGCTTCGTCGCTTACGGAATATGATAAAAACCCTTCTCAGGCACACTTGTGGTCGGTACAGCGAGCGCTAATGGAAGCGATCCTGACACAAAAAACATGGTTTGAGACTATACGCGCATTGTAAACAGAAATCATACTAAGGTATAATAGAGAGCAGTTGTCATTACTTGGCGAGAGGCGTTGAACTATGAAGAAAAACGGCTGGATGTTATTGCTTTTCCTAGTGCTCGGTCTGCTTGCGGGGGCCTTGGTGGCACGCTGGCTGGAGTCGATTCCGGGAATAACTTTCTTGACCAAAGCGATTCAGGCTTCATGGTCTCCTGCCGTTGATTTATATGTGCTGAGCTTTACAATGACGATTAACTTCCAAATTAGCTTATTCAGTATTATTGGTGTTATAGTGGCTATATGGCTTTATCGCAAAATGTAAGCTTAAACGAAGGAGCGCTATACCTATGAATCCGATCAGCCAGTTTGTGCTGGCATCGTCGTCTCCGCGCCGGAAGGAACTGGTCGCCTCTCTTGACCTTTCCTTGCCGGTTTATATTTTGTCCTCAGAAGCGGACGAAAGTGTGCCGTCCGATTGGAGCCCCGAGCAAATTGTGGAACAGCTTTCCTTGCGCAAGGCGCGGGCAACGGCTGAGCTTTTGCGGAAACAGGGGAATACGGAACCCTCTATCGTCGTAGGCGCGGATACAATTGTCGTTGTGGATGGCCATGTACTGGGCAAGCCAGTGGATGAGGCAGATGCTTTTGCTATGTTGAGCAGCCTACAAGGCAGAGCTCATGAAGTATATACAGGTGTTGCTTGTGTTTTAACGCATAATGGTGAACAATCTTCGGCTCATCGTATGACGAAGGTGCATATGAGGCCGCTTAAGGATGAACAGATTCATCGTTATATAGCTACCGGGGAATCGTATGACAAAGCTGGGGGCTATGACACCACAATGCACCTTGGAGACATTGGTCAGTATCGTGTTTTATCTCAGTCACCAAGTGGACAGCCAACGGTAATTGTGGGTTATATTATAAGTAAAGTAACGTTTAGACCAATGAGTGACCAGGAAATACGGGCATATGTAGCAACTGGAGAGCCACTTGATAAGGCTGGAAGTTACGGTGTACAGGGGTTAGGTGCAGTTTTTATTGAGAAAATTGAGGGCGACTTTTACGGGATAATGGGTCTTCCATTGAACATGCTTTATCAGATGTTGTTGAAGTTTGGTGTTAGTCCATTTAGATGAATAAAATTTTTGAAGAAGGTGTTGGGAATTTTGGCACCTTCTTTGTGCTTTTATGACATAATTATGGGTAGTCAAGTGTTGCAGGACTTCTCAGCTCGAATGTCAGTTTATGAAATTTGTTTTGCAAGGGGAATTCGCCCTAGTAGTTGTGTAGCTAATACATAAGTAGAAGAAGAAACTGAATAAATAAAATTACTACATATTCTATTGAAGCTCAACTCGAACCTCGAGTTGGGCTTTTTCTGTATTTATCGTCCTAAACTATCTCCCTCTCCTTCGACCTATCCAGACTTTTTTGATGCCAACACGGATCAATTTTCTGTTGGAGTAAAAGAAATCAGCTTCATAAGGTGGCAGACCTGAGAGTGTGAGCAACCAAAAAAAATTGAAGTCTGAATAAGCCGATGCTCATGTGTTCGATCTAAAATGCAAGTTGGAGTTGAAGATTCAACTGCAGGAGTTGGGGAAACAGCTTCAAGAGGTACCAGACATTGAAGTGAGAGCAGTCAATCCAAAAAGCTTGAATATCATTAGGAGGGCAACAGTATGTCAAAACAAAATCAGGAAATACAAAATGAAGATGTAGCTGAGTTACTGACTAGAGCAGTGTCCAAGACGCTTGAGAAAGCTTTAAAACGTTTTGAAGTGAAATTATTTTTGAACTGGTGTGAGATTGAAGGGGAAGCACAAGATGCTTTATATGTCGAGCTAGTCAGTAAACTGACTGGTGGTCGAGTTACTTTTTTGCACAGCATTTTCAAGTCTAATGTTAAGGGAGTTTTAAATAAGTTGAATAGAATTGGTAGCGCTGATGTACACATTCATGATGCATTAGTTTCGCACCTTGAAGACCTTTACGATAATCAAGAAATTTCAAAAGGCGTATACTCTGCCAATAAAATTAAGTCCCTCGAATGGGATGATCAAGTATCGATGGCGCATGCAAGATGTATAGTAAGGAACTATTTGCTCAATAAGTCTCGTTTTGCTCTTCAGTCGATCAGAAATTATGATAGTTCTATGCATCTAGGAGTAATCCTTGATGAAGAAAAGGGACTTCCAGAAGGGACAATTGCAGTAGGCTTCAAGGGAGGAGCTCTACAATCAGTGTTAAACCCGAGAGGTCGTATCCAATCACAGCAGTACCGCCGCGAAATCTTAGGAGGTCTTGTCCATATTGGGGTATTGAATGCTGAGATCCCTGAGTATGACCTTGAGGACGAAGATGTCGATTCTGGAGTAGAGGGGTACTATGATGGATACCCAATTATTAACGGTAAAATTAAAAGAGAAGGTGGCAAACAAGTTAAGAGAAAGAAAATCCCTCGCTTGGACAAACAACGTAAAGTAACTAAAGACATGAGCGGAGCAAAGTTTTACATCATGAACTTTGACAAGTCACTTATAGAGGAGATGAATAAGTATGTCGAAGCGTGATTTTACAATATACAGTAGAGTAGGGGACTTGTTGAATAGAGTTCATGCCCCTATTCCTACTCTTGGTGGTAAGAGTGCATTGATGAAGACGCTCATTTGGATATTCGATTATTGTATTGGAGAATACGGGATTACATTGTTTGCAGATTTATTTCTCGGAGGCAATAGATTCCACACCCACTATAAGAATTACCGAATAGCGAGAATCGGTAATGAGTTAGATCGAGGTTTGCTCAGTTTCTTCAAAACGATCCAAGACCCCGATCAATTTAATCGCCTTATCAGTGGAATCGGAGCATTTAGCAAGCCTAGGTCTGTAACCAAGGAGAATTTTGAGGATTTTGTAAAGTGGAGACGCGATCCGCGTACGGATGCAATCGATGCAGCAATCTTGACCTACGTGGTAAGTAAGTATAGTCGCGCATCAAATCGTAAGGGATTTTGTCACTTGAAAGCAGGTGAAGGAATCACCTTAGGAAACCTTAGAAAGAATTTAATCCCTCTCACAAAGATTTACCGAGAGGTTCTATTCCTAAATCAGGGGTATCATAATCCTTTTAAAGATATAATGCATCGAGATGATGCATTGATTTATCTCGATCCACCGTATCTTTCTAATGAAAACAAAATAACCGAAGAAACTGAAGGTTACGATGACGAGTTCACTGTAGGCGATCACATTAAAATGTTAGACCTTATCGTTTCCGAGTTATGTAATGCGAAAGTCATAATAAGTAACTATTATAACGCGCTGTACTTGGACTACGTGAAAAGAGGGCTTTTGTATTGCTACTTCGTCGGCATGGTTCATGTTAGTAGTTCTGGAACAGGTAGAAAGCGACCTGAGTTTATATTTAGTAATTTTCAAATCCCACTTTATGTTCTCCCGTCGATTCCACACGACTTTCGGTTTTACATATAAAGTCTGTTTACAAATATAAAAACTAGGAGGTATTACGATGTTTATGAATACTCTAAAATCTATTAGAAGTGAAGTTATTAAAAATCGTAAGATTGATCAATTATATAAGAATGTTAAACTAATCGATACAGTCGATATTCTTGATGTCCTTGCACCTTATGAGATGGTTGAGCTTGATGGTAAACCGGATGAATTTTTGGAGCACTTGATCGTACACGGTACGGTAGAGGATGTGTACCGCGAACAATTTTATTCTGGTGATTATTTTAATAATCATTCAGTTGAGTTTTCCTTTACATACTACAATAATATCGTAATGGGGTCATGTATCGTAGAGCTAGTAGTGGGTATCAGCCCTACTGAGAATGGTTTCTATCCAAGAGTTCTTTTGGATTTTGATGACAGCGCAGGATTTAGCGACATCCTCGCACGATGGATGTTTGATAATAAATCGGAGGTTTAAGTTGTCTTGCATACAAGTTTTGGGGTTATAAAACAAATTATAATGGTTGTTGAAGATCTACCGATTTAACCTCAAGTTACAATTACCTAGAGGGTGTCTCAAAAGCCATAGGCTTTAGAGGCACCCTCTCTTCAATGTTTTGAAATCTGTAAAAAACAAAGAAACCAACCTTTGGTAAAATGGAGGTACCACCCAACCA
>NZ_JBXENU010000006.1:0-516232 GCF_059383715.1 Paenibacillus sp. J31R34 | reverse complement strand
TCTGGCATTTGGCCCTCTGTCCTGCAGAGGGTTTTCATCCACACCGACTAAGCACGTCGGGGGCTTCCTACCCCCACCGACAAGAAGCTCTTGTTCGGCCATATGACCTATCCGAACCAACCGATGAATGTAATCTAATCTGCCGGAGCAGGTGAACCGGGCGATTAGATTAAATGGGGGGACAGTGCCATATGTGACGACGAAAAATTAAGTAAAAAAGTTCGTCTAGCCATATATTCGCCCTGTTCCTAGTCATCTTAATAAAAGATAATCGGAATAACGAATATGATTGAGAAGAGGGGAATGCCGTTTACATACTAGCTCAAGCTTGGGACGTCATATGCACATGAGCGCTGATTCGAATTAAATAAATCTATAGGTGAAAATAATGAATGGTTCAATTGTAAGGAAAATGAAAAGGTCTCACCAGAAATCAATTGCTGCGTATGATCACTTTGTGGAGTTAATTGAAGATATGTTGCTTGTTAGCATTGTTCCAGATAAAATGACAGGTGAATTTATTACTTTGTTCTTGGCCCGATACGTAAAATCGATGGGGGCTTTGAAGGTTCTTGTGATAAACGGGTACGAAGAAGATTCGCAAGCACATTTAAGAATCCTGCTAGAGCAGGCAATAACACTACTTTATATCCTCTTGAATCCTGAAGAAAGAATACAGCAATACAATGATTATTGTTATGTAGATCAATATAACACAATGATGAAGGCCGAAAAGTATCGACCATTTTACGAAATCGACTATGATAAAGAGGAAATAATTCAGAACTATGAACAAGTGAAAGATAAATTCAATTCCAAAAATCGGTGGAGCAATAAAAATCTTCGAGAGATGGCTAAAGAAGTAGGAAAGGAAGCAGAAGATTGGTACGAGTTTATTTATTCTTGGAATTCTAGCTATGTGCATAGCGATATATATTCATTAAAAGGTGTATTTGAACATGAGGAGTTTGGAACCATCACCCTGAATCTTGGAGCAATGGATTTTAATGCTTCTCTTATTTTTGCGCGTGTTATCCAATTTACATATTCAGTTCTAGATAAAATATGTCGAGTAAATAACGTGGCAAGTACTGAAATAGATGAGGTTTGGAAAATTGCCATGGGGTTGTTCATAGAAGAATGTCATATTGAGGGGGAGATTAACTTCTCCTAATACTATAATTACACATTGGGTCATTCGGCCCTTAGCCTGCAAAAATTAATTGATGTGGAATATCTGATAGCCCTGTGCCGACTAATGGTTACATAACCATCCGCACCAACCAATGCATGTGCTCTGCTGAAGCAGGTGTATCAGAGATTAGATTATTCTGGGGAACAGTGCCATAAGTTAGGGCGAAATTTTTCATATGACGCAGAGAGTACAGATGGAAAATTTAGTTATTGGGAGCGAGATTAATGAAAGAGGAAGATGTTAAAAACCTATCAGAGTTTCTGGGGTATTTTCAAAATGAATCCGATCGTGGGGCAGCATTAATTGGAGCTGCGATGGTTGAATCTAGGCTGGAAAGATTACTGAACCAAACTCTGCTAGATAATTTCTCAAAAGAAGAATTACTTAGTGGATTTAATTCACCGATAGGAACATTTAGCTCCAGAATTAAATTATGTCATGTTTTGGGGTTTATTACGGATAAAGAAGCTAGAGAAGCGAATTTAATTAGAAAGGTTAGAAATGAATTTGCTCATCAACTTGATAATATTAGCTTTTCCAATTCCCCTGTATGTGATTATTGTCTGCAATTGCAAGCGAGCACTCCAGGAGATCCAAAACAAGAAAAGCGTTTTCGTTTCCTTTTCGTCAATTCAGTAGTGTTATTATCTCTTGCTATTTGGCATCGTCCTGAACTTGTTAATAACTACAAAAAAATCAAACAAACTGCGTGGGAGTATGAATTATAAGTGAGAGTCTTAAGTAACTCCAAGAGCTAAGATTCATACTATTCCTAAATTGAATGGCCAAGCCTCGGTTTGAAAAAAAAACGTTCATTTGTCTGGTCTGCGGTACTTGTTTTATCACAGGCGTTCTCCTTTTCGTCACGCATGCCCCTCAGCTGCCTCACGCTGCTCCTCCGGGACGAACTCCATGAGACACGCAATGATTGCCTGTTCCCGCGCAGCTTCATGCACCTTGATCTCCTCTAGGCGGTAAAGCGTGTGGTCACCTGTGCTCCCGTTGAACAGCTTGTGCTTCATCTCGATAGCTCGGATAGCTGTCACAGGGCTGATCACTTCCATCATGTTCAGCGTCTTGAAGCCCTTTTGGATCACCTCATCCAACAGCTCCAGGTCGTGCTTGATGCGCTTCGTGCTGTCTTGGTCTGCCATTTCCTTCTCCAACAGGGCCTTAACCTTTGGATCAACTAAATTTTGGTGTAGTCGATGTGGATTGTATCATAATTTATCTCCAAGTAAGGTGAAGCTTCTCCCGTCAGTTGTTTACATTAAGCATGACTAAATCATCAGTTACATATAAGCGGAAGCCCTATCAGTGGGCGCTTTACTTTGTAGATTCTTATTATCTCAAACATAGGGTAATCAAGACTAGGAGGACGAGTAATGTGAAGATTCATAAACTAACAATTATTTACATGATAATAGTCTGCGTCGCTGCACTTTCATTAGCTTTATTTTTGGATTATAAGGGAGTAAACTTTTGGTCCAATATAGCCGTTGGAATACTATCGAGTGGAGTGCTTGCATTAATAATCTCGGTAGTTGGATACAACGTAGAACGGCGAAGAACATTAGAGGAATTTTATACTCAGGCTTGCAAAGCAATACGGAATCTTGGGTTATATGAACATGATGAAAACGAAGAGCAAATTATGAGAACAATTATAAAGATGGCAGATTATGATTATAGTGCCTTAAATACTTCCTACGCAAATATAGACTTCATTTGGAATTCGAAGAAGCTGAGGAATCGTATTTATAACAATGTTTATTTGGAAATAGTCACAATTAAAAATGAAATAGCGGACAAGGTAGTGCATTTCCAATGGTATTTAACCGGGAAAACAACAAATCTTCCTGTAATGCAATATTATATTAAGGAACTCGACAAAATCCTCGTAATGAGAAATGCTAGCAAATTCCATAATGAAGATGGCAGCGTAACCCAAATGAGTTATGTTTGTAGTAGTACAAGCCGTATTATTGAGGAAGAGCTAAACACATGGTATTTTCAATTGATGTATGGGAAAAAGGCTAGCACAAAAGTACCAACCAAAGAATAATTCTTATAATTTTGTTCCTATACAGTCGCAGCGCATTTTTCGCCGATAGTTCCGTTAAGCTGAACCGTATCGCAAATAGTGGTAAAGCATAAGATAGAGTTGAAAGTAGAGGTGGCGATGATGAATCTTCAGATTGGAGCTTAGCGATTTAATTCATAAAATCGGGCATTAGAGCAATAACAAAATTGTAGTTTACAGAATTACTGAACATCTTAGCGTTACTTTGAGACCAAGTATTTGCATGAAATGATTCTAAAGGACTATATAGATTTTGATTACTGGGTCAATTGGTTGGATACATCACCTAATTTGTGGTATGATTAAAATGACTTTCCAAAATAAGAAATACGACATTATCTTTCAAAAGACAACCTATAATTGAGAGTAAGTACATAGAGCAAATTACATAACAAACAAGCATACAGGAGGTGGAACATGGCTGCAAAAGTTCCTGTAAAAAAAGAATTATTGAACTGGGCTTATAATAGGAGTCTTCATCAGGATAAGTTACAGAAAAAATTCAAGTTATTGGATAAATGGCTAGCAGGAGATAAGCAACCAACATTTAAACAGCTTGAAGCTTATGCAGCAGCCACCGCCACTCCACTAGGATATTTTTTCTTAAAGCAGCCTCCGATTGAAACGTTGCCGATACCGCATTATAGAACAGTTGAGGATGGAGAAAGTGGAAAAGTTAGTCCTGATTTAATAGAAACTCTACATATTATGCAAAGAAGACAGGATTTCATGAGGGACTATTATGAGCAACATGTTGGGACAAAATTAGATTTCGTTGGATCTTATAAAGGTTCAACAGTTTCTCAAATAGCACAGAAAGTTTTTAATTTATTGGGGTTACAGCAAGACTGGGCGAGACAACATAGGAACTTTCATGAAGCACTAAAGTATTTAATTGAAAAGTGTGAAAAAGTTAGAATTACAGTGATGCAAAATGGCATAGTGGGAGGTAATACCCATCGTGCATTGAATGTTTCGGAGTTTAGAGGATTTGTGTTAGTTGATGAGGTAGCTCCACTGATTTTTATCAATGCAGTTGATGCAAAATCTGCCCAAATTTTCACTTTAGTTCATGAGATTGCACATATTCTAATAGGCTCTAGTGCAATCGTTGAAGCTTCTCCATTAAACTCCCAAAATGCAGATGTGGAGAAACTTTGTAATGAAGCTGCAGCAGAAATGTTATGTCCTAAAGATTTGTTCATAAGGCAATGGCACACTCACTATTCTGATGGTGCAGTTTATGAAACACTTAGTAATATATTTAAGGTAAGTCCAATTGTTATTGGCAGAAGGGCAATGGATCTAAATGTAGTACCGAGAGAGGATTTTTTTAGTTTCTATTATGACTACCTAGAAAAGTTGAAAAATCAGAAGACCAGTTCTGCTTCTAGTGGAAACTTTTATAATACTCTCATGAGCAGACTTGGGAATTCGTTTACGAGTGCTGTGGTCTATCAGGCTAGCACAGGAAATATCCAATATTCTGAGGCGTTCAGATTAACTGGGCTTAAAACTAAAACGTTTGAAAAATTAGTTAAAATAGTACAAGAAAGGGGTGTATAGACTTGTATGTACTAGACGCCAATGTGTTTATCGGTGCACATAGAGGATATTACGACTTTGATGTGGCGCCAAGTTTCTGGAAGTCTTTAATATCCCAAGCTAGCAAGAATAATATTCGTAGTATAGATAAGATTCAAGATGAAATTATTTCTCCTGATCCTAAAAATGCAGATAGGTTGCATTTATGGACTACAGATAACTTCAAAAGTTACTTCGAGAGAACGGATTCTCAGGACGTAATTGAAAAATATGCTGAGATACAACAATGGGCACATAGTAACCCACAGTTTACCTCTAGTGCAAAAGAAGAGTTTGCTAATGTAGCCGATGCATGGCTAGTTGCATATGCAAAATCTAAAGACTATACTCTTGTAACCCATGAGGCATATAACCCAGATATAAAGAAGAGAATATTGATTCCAGTAGTGTGCAGACAATTTAACGTAGAATATGTAAACACTTTTGAGATGTTAAGGAATCTTAAGGTAAGTTTCTAGCAGAAAGTATACAGTTATAGTTGGTTTCAACCTGCCGCTCCTTATGTTTGGAGCGGTTTCTTTATAGGTTAGTAAATGAAACTAAATGTAGCATTTATGGAAAATGGAAGGTGTCTTACAAAAACTCGAAATCAGCTATATTAGGAAATTAGTGGCGATCCTACTGAGAACGTAGTAGGGCAATCTGCTAACTTCGTAATAAAGCTCTTGGGAAATGTCTTAAATGTTAAGCTCTCAGAGTATTGTGAGGTTTTTGAAGAGAAGACTTTTATTAAGAAGTACAATAAATTTAGTTGCAAGAACACTTGTTCTTGTGATGGTCATTTGCTATTATAGATGTATGATTTATCCAATAATAGATTCTGGGGGTGAGAAAATGGCGGTAAAGCATACTCCGACAGACATTGTGCACAGTGGTGTCAAAGGTGGTAGCACTGGTTGTGGTTTTAACACTAATGAGCATCCTACTCATTGGGTTGATAGTCACTCCAAGATCACTTGTGACAAAAACGGTTGCAAAAACTAGTCATTATTCAGCAAAGCCCGCTCTCTTTATAGGTGAGCGGGCTTTGCTATTCGATTCGGAGAACTCGTTACCGAAGCCTCAAACGCGGTGAACCATATCATAAGTGACGGCAACGATCTTTTCAAAACTATTATTTTGGAATATGATCACTTTAAAGCTTAATAAGATGTACGAGGAAAATACTGAGGAAGAGTTATACAAAAATTGAATACCTTAAGAAAAATCAGAGTGATAAGTTAAGACGGACAAACTGTACCCTTGCTATCCTATTACACCGTTCATATAATATCATTAACGGAACATATTCAAGCCGTCACCATGACCCCTGATGATGTTCTCTTAACTTCAGACGACGTCGAGATTATTATGTAACCATTCTCATAACACGCGAAAAGCCCGCACAGACTATATATTGTATAAAGCTACTTTTAATTATGAAAGGAACTGAAACATGGATAGAACTAAAATAAACAACTTAGCGTTAATTCCCATCAACGACAGCTTTGTAGATGTTTTTGAAACATTTATGGATGATAACCAGAAAACTAAAATTCGCGCTAACAGCGTGCGACAGTATGCTGAGGGTATTATTGATTTATTATTGAAAGACAAAATTGTAGCAGTTCTTAAACCCAATGAAAATTATACGGGTATTAACTGGGGCAGAAAAATAAAAATCATAACAGAAGGCTATGATAGAAACATTGGGGAAAATATTCAAGAAATTTTTAGAATTGGAGGGGACGGCTCACATTTTAATGGACAAGTTAACGATCATGATTTACATATAATTATAAATAAAGCTATCCATATTGTAGAGGATATATTTGTTAATTATTTCCTGGTACCTGAGCATAGATTCGGTTTTGAAAATATTTACACAATATTCAGCATGCTTCCTTTGCACCATAGAATATATATTTTGGAAAATGTATCTATACATTACAGTAACCCGAATATTGTTGATCGACTTTCACTTGCTTACACCAAGTCGGGGGATAAGAATAAAGCAATCACACTTCTTGAAAAGTCTCTGCAAGAAAATGTGATTGACGAGTCTTTTTATCAGCATCAATTAATTAAAATAAATACAATATATTCAAACTTGGAAGAATTATACGAGAGAAATGCGCAATATGAGAATGATCCAGAACGTTCAGTAGCTCTCATTGATGGTAATCAATTAGTAGTAGGATTACCAACCTCAAAAGATGTTTTTGATACTGCAAGTGCTGTACAAATATTTAGTAAATGGTTCGAAACAGATAAAGATAAATATCCTGAATTTATAAATCTTTTTCTATATCTGATGAAAACAGATAATCGACAATATAACTAACCATTATACAATTTGGTGCATTTTATTATGGGCGTGATGAGAAATCGGAAAATTTAAATTTGTGGGGTGATTAAAATAGAAGAATTAAAACCTAATGAAAAAGAAAGGGAAGTATTATCGTTATTTTATAATAGATTCTATGATTTATATGAAGAAGTTGTAAATGATGATTTTATAAATAATAATGCTAAAATAAGATTTTATAAACTAAGGGAATCATTTTCAGTATATAAAGAATTGTTGAGTTATGAGCCGATTAAAGAATATATCAACTGGATGAAAAAGGGTGGACGACCTCATTTTGAAGGTATAATTGCAGATGATTTGTTTAGTTTTATAAGAAATCTACTATTGCACTTTCCAATTTTTGATACATGGGATGAGGTATATATAAATAAGAACTTAGCCACGTGGAGTAAAATAGGTCAAATAGATAAATTTCTAACTAAAAGTATTAAACAAAAGATTGATGGTAAAGGAACTTTGAAATATAGGATATGGGAAGAAAAAAAGAAAAAAATGACCTACTTTTGCATTAATTTCCCAGAGTTATATGACGATACTAATATTTACTTGAAGGATATAATATCAGAAGAAGTTGGAATGAAATTTTGTATGGCATTAATGAGAGAAGTATTAGATACTCAGGTAGCGGACTCAGAAGTGCCTGATATAAAAATAATGTCTCAAGTATATTTACCAATTAAAAAAATATAGCATTTTAAGTTGTATACATTCTAATTTATAGTCGGATTCTTTCTCCCTAACTGCTAAAGATTTCGGGCTAACACAGCCCATATGAATGGTACAAAAAATAATAAAATAAAAGTACAACCCGTACTTTCCAATGTAAAGAGGAATAAGAGAAAGCATGCCTAGCGCACAAGGCATGCCCGATATGTTGCAATGTATCACAGAGTCAGATGTTGTTGACATTCACCGTGTTCTTCGTTTATTAGTAATTGTTGATCTATGAATCTTAGCGCAATCTGATCAATTTTTCTATCCTCAGTAACCGTTATCTCCTTAATCAGCGTATGAATAAGTTGCTTACGCTTTTCGTGGATTATGTTTCCAAAAATGGCGCTAAAGGATGCTAACAGCCCTTTAACCATCTTGGACGATATAGGGGCAGCATTGTTCATGCTAACTTTTTTACACAAGGTTGCTTGCCGTTGCTTCAATCGCTGCCCAATCTCCGATAGCTCATTAACCTTAGCTTTAAGTTCCTTCGGTTCCAGCATATCTTCCTCATACAGTTTATAATACTTGCCTTTCTTACGGTCGATGTCGGCCAGTTCCTTTTCAATTCGTTGTAGCTCTTGCTCTAGCGGCTTTTTATCGACTGTCTGTTTTCCATTAATGGTTGCGGTTAAATCATCAATCAGCTCGGGGTTATCCAACAGTCGCTGTACACGGTTCATAATTTCCCGTTCCGCATAGTCGGCACGTACACTGTTTGCTCTACAAACAGACGAGCCTTTATTGGTAAATTGTCCGCACTGGTAGTATGGAGTATACTTGACCTCGCCAGTTTTTTTGCTTTTTCGAGTCGCCCTTTGAGCCACCATTCCATGACCGCATTGTGGACAGCGCATAACGCCAGTAAAAGGTAAGCTTCCGTAGTACACCCTTGCTGGATGCCTGTTTGCATTTGCATAGCGAGCCTGTACCTTGTCCCAAAGCTCTTGAGAAATAATTGCTGCATGCTGTCCATCTACAATAATAGGATCAGGGTTCGTGCCTTTACGTCTTTTTGTATTCCAGTCTTGTTGCTTATTAAAGCGAACTTTGCCAATGTACAAGGGATTCGACAAAATGCCTTTAACCGTTGTTATGCTGAACGGACTGCCCATTTTGGTCCTATACCCCATATAATTAAGATCATTGGTAATTGATTTAAACCCTTTTCCTTCCGCATATTTATGAAAAATAAGGCGAACAATAGCAGCCTCTGACTCAACGATCTCCAAACGTGTTTCTTTGCGTTTACGGTTTGTACTGCCTTCAATCTCAATACTGGCATAACCGATTGTTTGCCCGCCATTCCATTTACCCTGCTTCGCCCTCTGCCTCATGCCTAGCTTTACATTATCTACAATGGTATTTCGCTCTAGCTCCGCAACAGCCCCCATCATCTGCATTAGAAACTTTCCAGCAGCATTGCCTGTATCAAATGGCTCGGAAAAGCTTTTAAAAGCCACACCATGCTCTTCAAGCTTGCCGGAGATGTACAGCAAATCGGCCATAGAACGAGATATGCGATTGACCTTCCAAACCATAACCTCATCAAACAGCCCCTTTTTGGCATCTGCCAGCAATCGGTTAAGCTCAGGGCGGTTTTCAATGAGTTTACCTGATATTCCCTCATCTACGTATTCATCAAAAATGATGCATTGATGTAGCCTTGCATAAGTACGCAGCGTCTCCAATTGAGCCTGTATCGAAAAGCCCTCATCCACCTGCTCCTCAGTAGATACCCTCACATAGATAGCAATTGTTTTTGCGTTCATATTTGTATGCCTCCTTAAAGTACGGAAACGACCTGTTCCGTTGCCGATGGTTGAAACAAAACCGATTTTTTTCCGGCAACGGAAGACTCTCAAGCCTGAGACGAGGACGTTCCTTATACATAAAAGAAGGGGGAAATACAAAGTTAACTCCTAATACCCTGTTAATGAATTGGAGATAATTGTGCTTTTAGCCAACGCGCAGTTGATCTATCGACAATTGAATATTTTTCTGCAGCCCATGGATTTTTACTTGTAATTAAAAGAATGGGGGAGTTAAGCGTGGCATTTAAAAAGACAAAACAGCGATTTTTCAGGTCGCTATATAGAGATTGTTTGGTATGGAGTAGGCAAATTGATTTTCTATATTTTTGTACTGCGGTATATGTCCAGCAACGATTTCGGTTAAAGGACAGAAAGAATACTTATGTCAAAAGTTAGGGCCAGACTTGAGCGGGCGAAAAAGCAAATTCAGCGTATAGAAAACCAAAATAGAGATGCTGTGTCTATCCGTATCCAGAGGTTGGGGTACGACTCAAATGAGGTTTTAGAAGCCTTTTCTTATAAGCATAAAGCAGGCAATGCAAGGCTTATGGTGTGGTTGGAGTATCAGGAAATTAATCTGGAATGTCCAATGGAGTTAATTGCAGAAGTAGAGTATGCAGGTACCTTTTATCCAGAAGTTATTCTGAACTATTTGCATTATTTACTGGATGAAGTAGGCGTACCGCCACTTGAGGAGATTGAAATATATAAAGCGAGTATCTTGAAAAGTCATTCCGAACTAGCGGTGAATATGTACCAATTGGAGCATAAATGGAGACAGTACTCGGAGGAGAGTATAAAGGGTACGCAATAAATAATCGGCATTGAAACAGAAAAACTTCGTTATTCGGGCATTTTGATGGGTTTCTCGCTAAGAGAAATCCGTCTTTTTGGGTACAAGGAGGGTCAAAGGGAAGCGAAGACACCCACCTCACCCTGTGGCGAACTGGATGGAGAGGGCATTGCAGATTTTTGGATTAGCAAAATGGCCCCCCCATTTAAAAAAGGTACTAAGAAGCTTCATTTTGCACAGACACGCTATTCAAACGCTAGGAGGAAAGGGATATGAATAACCTAGTTCGAATCCATAATAATAAC
Organism: Paenibacillus sp. J31R34; assembly: GCF_059383715.1. Lineage (NCBI taxonomy): Bacteria > Bacillati > Bacillota > Bacilli > Caryophanales > Paenibacillaceae > Paenibacillus > Paenibacillus sp. J31R34. The sequence goes on along the minus strand of NZ_JBXENU010000006.1, from coordinate 505,373 downwards.
GATTTAAAGTCGAGAAAGCGCAATATACATGTGCAGGATGCTGGGGATGTTAAGAGACTGATGAACAAGGTGATAAACGAATTGCGACAAGGGGAGATTGATAGTAAGAGCGCTAATGCAATCGGTTATTTGGCGAATATAATTTTGAAGACAATTGAGTTAGGAGAACTCGAACAACAAATTTCATATATTCAAAACAGGGCTGCTGAACTTGAAAAGAGCTAAATTATCATTGTGAAAAATGAGTTCAAAATGGTTTTTGAAAAAAAAAAGTGAAGGGGGAGATCTCCTAACGTAGCGTTAGGCAATCTCTAATTCACTGGGCCCAATCTGCTTTTACCCCTCTTGCATCCTGTAAAAATGGCATGTATATTGGGTTTACCAAAGCCACTTCCTTCCCGGGAACAAGAGTTGTAGCTGGGTAAACCACATACATGGAGGAGTTTCAATGAGCGATACATTTAAAGCAAAAATGATGGAGTTCTTTAATAACGGGGATGATTTGATTCCCGAAGGAAACTATGAAGTGGTGATACAGAAAGCTACTGCTATGACGTTTGTATCTTCCCAAAACGAAGGAATTAAACTAATGATGTCTATTAGAGAAGATACGGAGCAAACCTTTTACCATAAAAAAGTGTTTGATAATCTCACTATGAACGGGGCATATAAAATAAAGCAGATAATGGAGTCCCTAAATATATCTAAAGACAATAATTGGGAATCGTTTGAAGACTTTGCTGAGTTAATTGAGGGAAGCCACATAAAAGTGTATATAAAGCATCGAGAATTCGAAGGGAGATTGCGTGAGCAGGTTAGTAGATACATGAAAACTGAGATGCCAGTAGAACCACTAAATGCAATAGAGCAAGATGAATTAGTGCCTGACTTAATTATGAAGTGTCGAATGAAATTGGATGAGCTGAACAAGCTGCATGAATGGGAAGTCGATGATTATAACGCTCATGAATATCTACAGCAATAAAGAAAAAGGTAAGGGGCTGAAAGCCCCTGCCGCGCAGCGGCAGTATAAAGGGTCTTGTAATTTCTTTTATATGTTCTTATAAGGGTTCTTTTAAAGTTCTTTTAGTCATCGTTAATGAGCTTCCCAGTAGAAGAAAATGGGATGAGTTCCGCTTAATTCTTACGTTATCCCGCTCAACTCTCTCCACAAACCGCTTAATGTCCTCCATGCTCCGCTTAATATCATCGAATGGAGAAGGAGCATGTTAAGCGGAGAGGGAATTGAGCGATTTTTTTATCGGAGGTGATTGGATGGAACAGCATAAAGAGGACAGTCTGCTTCTATACAGTGAACGAGCTTTGGATACTTTGTGCTTATGTGGCATACGTGGGCGGCCATCACAGGGTATTTTGAACCCGATAAGAACTTATCATTCATTAGATAGTTCAACAGTTACTATGCAGCGACCAGTGTTTGACGGAATTGCGGAAGATATTACACAGGCTGATATGGATATTCTTCGGGCGGTCATAACACAATACGTCTTTGAGCAGGGTTATAATTCTACAAGCTCGGATGCGTCTATACAAGGTGAGGATGAACTGCTGCTTGCTATAACGCCAAAGAATATCCGCTCATTGCTCAAGGTAAGTCGACATGATTTACCTACCCAAGCGATAACTAAATCGTTGAAAAAACTGAGCGATTTGAAAATAGAAGCAGAATACCATTTGAGGACAGCTAACGGATCTGATTTATGCTCAGTCACAGGATCGTTATTTAGATTGGGAACTAGTTATTCATCAGGCAAACGTGTGTATGACTACGCTTTGGATTTTAATACACCATGGGGGCAAGCATTTATGCATAATGTACGCTGCGGAAACTTTATTATAATTAGAGACATACCGTATCGGCAGTTGGACAATGGTATGAAAAACTTAATGTATATGAATATGGTGATGAAAAAATCACTTTTCTATCGTAAACAGGATACGCTACTTCGTTTAATAAACAACAAGGATGATCGGAACAAGCCAAGAGCGATTCAAAGGATGGAGGGTTATCTTAATCAGCTTTCAAATTTGGGTATGTTAACATGGCGGTTAGAGGGCGATGTGTATTATATTCAACGCGTGTACGATCCAATTAAGGGAGCTCTCCATAAGGACTTAGGGTTGGGACAACGACAAGTGTTAATAGACAATGAAGGTCTGGCCGAGGAGGAACAAGGCATACCAGCGGAAACGTCTATAGATGTAAATACCGAGCAGCAAACGAACGAGGAGGATTCATGGCCTAATCAAATGGAGCAGTCTCTAATTAAGCTTATCAATAAGCCATTGCGGTCGGAGTGGGAAGAAATCCAGTATGAGATTGTGCAGTCCATTCTACAGATGCAAGAGAAAACAATGATAATGACCAATCCCGAATATAGAAAGGATTGGACAAAGGCGGTCTTGCGTAAGGGGTGGGAGGATTATTCACCTTATTATATATGGACACAGGTGGAAATTCGTGAACGGTTATGTGCGGATACAGGGCAGGCAAAATACAATTCAAAATATGTTGAGCTACAAGAGATTTTTAAACAAATCGAAGGTAGTGAGCGTCTGCAAGAGGATTTAAAGGATTGGGTTACAGCTGTTGAGAAATTTTGTGAACGACGCCCAACTTCCTCGCTCACATAAATAAAGCAGTTTCAGGCGTTAACTTTACCCTAGCCTGCTTTATTTATATAGCACGGGTTAGGGGGGAGTAAGGTTGTCACAAAATAATGAGCATGCCTATAAAGCTTTTATTGATTTGTTAGCGGATATATTGTTGGAATATACAGATGCAGCAGAATCGAAGACTGAACAGGACAGGGAGAATTTTTGAACCAATGGGGCGGGACTTTTCACAAAGGCCCGCCTATCATCTTTTAGGCCCAAAATCGCTTCCGTTCTCAAAATCAGATTGAAATCCCCACCTCAGTTGAGCGAACAAATTGGGGTATAAGATGTCTAAAAAATTAGTTAATTTGTAATTGAATACTAAGGTAGTGCTTGAATTCGAGTTAGCACATTATCCACTGCTTTAATAACGGTATTGGGATTATCGGTCATAACGTAATGACCAGACTTTTTGTCGACTATACGAACGGTGTTATCTGATAGGCTGGCAATGTCTTTTTGCATGTGATTCCATATCTTCATGGTTTCCGTATCAAATGCCTTTTTACCCGCAGTAGCAACAAAGATAGGGATGTTACGTAGAGGGTCTATAGGTCTGGATGTGCGAGCTACTTGACCATATGTGATATTAAGGTCTATCCAGTCACCTTCCTCAACCATTTCAGTCTTATACCTTCGTATAAGCTCATCCTTTTCATCAGGAAATAATGCCTGTTCCTGATATTCATGAGAAGGGTCTAAAAAGACGACTCCTGCTACCTCATCTTGGTACAATGCAGCATACATACGAATGTTCAGCCCAGATATGCCGTGGGTAACAAATAGATAGGGTGGAGGCACATCCAAACCTTTAAGCAACTTATGAAGCTGAATAGACTGATCCAGAGCCGTATGAGTTGAACCAATGCTTTGTTGACTCCAACCTATCCCAGCCCTGTCATACAGAACAGTCTGTGTCTTCTTTCTTAGGGTAGGCTCCACCTTGTCCCATATGGTATAGGAGTCCCCATATCCAGCATTGAATACTACTGTAGGATGATTCCCTGTTGTTATCCCGTTAACCTCTCCATACAGTTTGAATCCACCTACATCAACTTTGTAGCCTGTGAGCGTGTCTGGCAAGCCTTCTTTGTCAGGTTTAGCAAAAACATTCCCCGTCATAGTGGTCAGAAAAACCAGCGTAGCACACAGTAGAATAAATTTTCTTCTCATTAAACATACCCTCACTTTACTATTGGTAAGATATCACTGCTTGTAAAGGCATGTAATTCATCCCACGAATTGAAGTATTCATGACGTAAGCCTTCTTTGGAGTGAAAGCAGGCAATACCCTGATTACGGTAAACGTCAACAGGAACGCAAGCAAATGAGTTATCCAATAGATTGTAGCCGATAATGAAATCGACATGCTGTAGCGTAGTTGAATCATGCTTTCCGTTTGGAAAGGCTTTTATTTTATATACCTGATAAGGCAAAAGAGAATTTTTATAACATTCATCAAATTGCAGATGTTTAATGAGCAACCGCGCAGTTACATTATTTTTATTTGCTGCCAAGTGGTAGCCTGATTCGGGTGAGGAGGCGCGAGCGACTACAAAGCCTTGCTCCAGAAGTAGGGCAGAAACAATCGGTTCAGCAGCTTGGTGAGTATACCTTTTGCTCATAAATTATGCCCCCTGTAGAAACAGCTTAGATCAAGCTTATTCGGTAGTGTCGTCTTCGTGCTTTTGCTCAAAATATTTCCCCCAGTCATCATTCATAACGTCCTTATGAAATTCATAATTTGAACCGGTATGTGGATTTAAGCCCTCTCTACTGCCTAAACTGTACTTGGCCTGCAGAATGTTCTTCCAATGCACATCGTCTTCGCCTCTTAGTAAGCAGTTGCTGCTTCTTGCATATTCCATGAGGGCAGGGTAGCGACGATAGAAGTTTTTGGCGTTATTAAATGCTTCTTCCCATGATATTTCTACATTACCATTGGATAGGCTATTTTGAAGACGAGAAATATCCTGTGCTACCTCTTGTTCAAAATGAACAGGTTCTGTAGCTGTAATTTTGCGCTGCTGCTGTTTAGGCTCAAATTTGTAGATGTCCGTCATTTATTGAAACTCCTTTCAAGAATCATTAATTAGTATGATTACTGTAAGGTTTGTTAAGGTGTATATTTAGGTTGAAGCAGCGCTTGAATCTCAGGGAATCCATGAGCCAGCTCCATTGCTGTGAGGCCGTTGTCCTCCACTAATGAGGGATTAGCACCAGCAGCCAGTAGCACTTTTACCAGATCAATGTTTCCTCTTACTATAACATTACCTAAAGCGGTATCTCCTTGTTGACTAGTTGGAATATTGGGGTCGGCTCCAGCTTCTATAAGTAGTTGCACAATATTATTAAACATGTAGTCATTTCTGTCTGTACTAAAATAAGAGACGGATAAAGGAGTGAGACCACTAGTATCACTAGCGTTGGGGTCAGCGCCTTGATTAAGTAGCTCCTTTACTTGTTCTTCATCCGCATTGGAAGCTGCATCAAGAAGCTTTTGGTTCAATTCTGTTTGATTAGTGGAGCTTGCTATATTGAAGTTGTCTATTAATTGAACTTGAACGAGTTCCTTATATACAAAGTAATCGGACATTTTTGGCATTTTTAATTGAAGCTGTACTAAGCCGATTTGAGGGGCATAATAAGCCTTCCAATATCCTACGACCTTTTCCTTAAGATAGGTTTCTTTAGTAATTTCAATACAGTTGTAATAGGTACCTGAGGGGGTAACAATTTCAGAATTTGTACCTGTCAGAGTGTACACTGTTCCTTCATTATCAACCCAATTCTGCTTATTAGTCAGTATCGTACGGGGATCGTTTCGTGTCATGCCAAGCAAATTATTACTTGATTGGCTCTCAATCACCGCCGTTGATGAAATATCATAATAGGTTTGCATATTTCGTGTGGGCTCATGCAGAGAATCCGTTCCAACAATGTCGATTAAAAAAGTTGAGTTATCACCATTTGCGCTAACGAATTTTGTAGTTTCATAGTCAATAAGCAGCGTTTTTCCATCATTAGAGTAGGAGTTATATGTGCGAACCATAGTGGTATCTGTTGGGAAATAGTCTTTGGCTACGATTGAAGCGTTATATGTATTCGTAACTTGGGTGACAGGAGAATCAGGTTTGTATGATGTGCAGGATGAAGTAAGTATGGTGAGTAAAATGAAACTCACAACTGTAAGGATGCGTTTTGAATGATTAAAATGTAAGGATTTTTTGAGCTTGTTGTTAATGCCAAAATGAAAAAGTAGCATTATTGTTGGTTTCATATAATCCTCCTTGAATGGATGGTCGAGATACTGAAGCAACTATAAACACTATAAATTTGATTGGATTTACATATATTATCTATTGATGTTATTCGCTAGTCAAGTAACACTTATAGTTTGTTAAGTAATTCTATAACCTCATTTAAGCTTGTATTGAGGTGGTTATATGGCAGACCTTATTAATAGGCTGGGAGATCGCATACGGCTATTGAGAAAAGATCAGCAATTAAGCCAGGAACAGCTCGGTGAATTAGCTGGCTTACATACAAACTATATTGGGCAAGTCGAGCGTGGTGAGAAGAATGTTACGGTTGAGAGCTTAGAAAAAATCGCCACTGGACTTCATGTCTCCATGGAAGAACTTTTTCGTTACATTGATCCGATGAAGCGGGAAGACGAGTTGGTTCAAATTAACGAGCTGTTATCTACCCGCTCCATGCAAGACAAGGTAATGATACTTAAAATGATAAGGAACGTGTTTGACTGGGAAACGTCTAAGTACAAATAGCAGATCTATTCAGTGGCTGACAGATATGCTTTTTCTGTGTCGACATTTTTAGGGCTGTTGTGCTTATGGGAAAGGATGCTTTTTTCCAACCGAACATGAATAAGTTCCGTTTGCAGGTCTTGTTGTATTTTATTGATTGACATCAGTACATCTTCAACAGTTAACGTGTCCAGTTCGGGGCCGTGTTTGTGAACGGTATGCAGAATGTAAGATTGAATAATATTCAGTGTTTCAATGCGCCTGCATAACTGATTTTCTTCTGTTACGAATTGTTCGTATATTTTTAATACTTCACTCATCTTCTATCACCTCCCGAGGACAAATCAGTTTTCTTGTCTCTCGGGTTTATTTTTTTCGTGACAAATTCAGATTTCAACAGGTAAGCAGTCTAATTACTAAACTTAAGTAAAAAAGGAGTCAATATGAGAAGGTATTTTGTTGATGCATCAACACTACAGTTTGATGAATGGTTAAGAATTATTCTTTCAAACGAATTCGATCAGCTTATAAATGGTAAGTCATTTCCGTCCGATCAAGTAATGGATCAATTCATAAGTGTGATTCATTCCTTAACCGAAGAACAAATAAAAACAGTGCTACGAAGATTTCTAGTAAGAACTGGAGAGTCTGAACGTGATGCTAATAAGTTAAATGGATACCAAGCAACTAATGGAGAATTTTATGGAGACTTAGTTGGTACAGAGTACTTAAGGCGACTAACTTCGAGTGATAATTATGCATGGGAAGGTATCACGTGGATATTAGATTTACTGCCATACTACCCCTTGAGGGCAATAGATGCAATTAGCTCATATATTTCAGCGCACATAATGATATTGCATGATCTTGAAATCAATGGGCTGAGCGATGCCGTTTCGGTTATAAAAGCTAGATATATTGATAAAGAGCATCCAAAAGAGTATTTCTTGCGCTTACATCCTAGACAGTTTGAGTACCTAGTTGGAGTATTATTTGAAAAAATGGGATACGAGACAACAGTAACTCCTTATTCTAACGATGGAGGCAAGGATGTAATTGCAATATCGCAAGAGTTGGGCAGGAAAGAAAAGATTTACATAGAGTGCAAGAACTCAAACTCAAAAGTTGGTCCAGAAGTGATTTGGGCGTTAATAGGTGTGGTAACAGCAGATCGGGCGACAAAAGGCATTGTAGTATGTGCCTCCGATTTTACTCGGAAGTCCAAAGAAGAAGCCGGACGGAACGGAATTGAACTTATTAATAATACGGATCTCTCTAAACTACTTAACTCTTACTACGGAACAAATTGGCCTGTCTCTATAGATAAAGCAATCTTCTATAAGGAAAAAGAGGATAAACAAGGATTATAGAGCCAATCTCAGAAACATTTTCGTTGCCGAAGCACCAAACGCGGTGAACCGTATCATAAATAATAATAAAACCGAGAGCAGATTTCCTAATGAGTTTAAATAGCAAATAACAAAGATACGACTGGAGCGCAGCACACCGGATTCAGTCGTATCTTTGTTAATATTTTTGTGGTTATTTTATACAATTGTGTAATAAATGATTATAACTATTTTATGCATATTTTTGAAAGCGGTTTACCGTTATAATAGAACTTTAATCTATCTTTTAGGAAGGAGGGTTGCAGATGACTGGTTTTTTAGCAATCTGCTCTATGCGAAGTCTACACTACAAACAACGGCGGTTGTTGTATAGAGCGAACGAATCATTTACCGCCTGACATCATGGCATGATGAAACGATTTGTAGTATAGACTTTGCTTCCTTAAAACTTAAAAATTATTTTAAGGGGCAGAGCTATTATGAAATATGTAAATGCCGATATTATCCTTCCTGAAAGCTTGCTAAAGGAAGTGCAGAAGTATGTCCAAGGTGGAATGATATACATACCTACTCCTGAGCAATCGCGTAAAAAATGGGGCGAAAGCTCCGGGGGCCGAACATACTTAAACCAAAGAAATGATGAAATACGTAAAAACTTTTCAGCCGGAGCAAAAATTGATCAACTATCCGAACAATTTTGCCTTTCTTGCGATAGCATTAAAAAAATCGTTTATTCAAAAAAATAATCTCACAAAGTCACATCGGGAGGAATTCCTGTGTGGCTTTTTCTTTTTCCTAAAAAGAGGAAAACATGTAGCAGCACATCTTTCAAAAATCCTTAAGTAATAAATGGTTTCTAAGTATTTATTATATATATTTAAGCTTCGGGCATGGTTACTATAGGGATAAAAACAAAGCACATATTACTTGTTCTACAATAAGGAGATTATTCAATGATTGATGTTTTTGCTGTAGCGGACATTATTGTTAAACATATAAAGACCTATTACCCTGAGGATGTTGCAATTGTCGGCTACTACGGATCATACCTGCAGGGTCGAGCGACCAAGCGATCGGATTTAGATTTTTTCTTTATTCCGGCCACAGCCAGAGGGAGACAAGTAGGGTGTCAGTTTATAATCGACGGCATTAGCTTTGATTTCTGGCCAATTGGGTGGGATCGTGCAGAGAGAATGGCAGCATTCGAGGAGTGGAATACGACGATTATAGCAGACTGTGAGCTGTTATATGTTCGATCAGAAGGCGATCTTGCGAGGTTCATGGAGCTTCGTGAAACCATATCCAACATGGGCAGTGAGTCCAAAGCAACTGAATTGACGATCAAAGCCGAATCAGTAGTAAAGGATTGCTTTTTCTACATGGCTAAAATGCAGCTTGCTGGCAACTCCAAGGAGTTGTCGTATTGTCGAACTCAGGCTCAGATGATTATGGTTAAAATTTTTAAGTCTCTTGGCTTCTTAAACCAAATTTACTATAGGCGCATGTGGGGCCACTATCGCGAGCAAGTCAGAAGCCTCCCCATTAAGCCGGACCAACTGGATCAATATCTTGATATTATTATGTTCAGCCGTACTCCGGATGAAGTTATATTAGCTTGTGAAAAACTAATTACGGATACACTTTGCCTTATATCGGAGCGACAAAACAGTAAGAAAAAGATTCGCTCTTATAATGGACAAATGAATGGGTACTATGAAGAGGAAAAAGGTATGTTGAATAAACTTTTAACCGCGTGCGAGAAGGGCGATTACGAAACAGCCTTTTTCGTTGCTATTGGTGTGCAGGACGGGTTAGCGCGAAATTTGTATGCGGCGGAAAAAGGATGTTGGCCTAGCAATATTGACTTAGGTGAGCATCGCGAGTTTTACATCCAATATGGGTATCCAGACCTTGTTGCGCTTTTGGATCCAACAGATTTCGAGCCGTTGCGATTAGCCGTTCTACAGCTTACTGAAAAGTTAGAAAACCATCTTAAAACAGAAGGTGTACCTTTGAATCAGTTCGACACAGTAGCTGAATTTGAGTTATTTTATACAAACAAAGTCTAATGTCATAAAGGGGAATTTCTAATGAAGCTTCGCAATAAAGTTGTTTTTGTTACCGGTGTTTCGGGAACGGTAGGGGACAAGATTGTCACAAAGTGCCTCGGAGAGGGCGCAAAAGTTAAAGGGCTTATAAGAAACAAAGAGCAAGTTCTCCTTTGTAACAATCTTGGCATTGTCCCTATAATCGGAGACCTAATGGATAGAAGCGTCATAAAGGAAGCACTTGCAGATGTAGATGTTATCATTCACGCTGCAGCGTATCTTGGTGACGATAGGGCCACTGCTGAGAAATCTAATATTCAAGGGGTCCAAAGTCTGGTTGATGAGGCTATATTGGCAGGAGTTAAACGCCTCGTACATATTTCTACTGTATCCGTTTATGGTCATCTGGAAGGAGAGGTGGAGCTGGATGAAGCCAGTGAATTAGCATACGGTCACTCTGAGGTGTACACTTCAACGAAGTGCGAATCGGAACGAATTGTACAAGCTGCAATGGCTGATGGGTTAGGCTGCGTCATTTTGCGTCCAGGCATTATATGTGCTGAAAATAACTCCCACTGGGGCGACAGGCTGATCGCCAAGCTTGCTGCGACAGATAATATAGATTGGATTCATCCTGAGGATTTAACACCTTGGATACATGCGGATAACTTAGCTGAGATGTGCGTATTAGCAGCAACGCATGCTGCGGCAGTCAATCAGACCTATAATGCGGTGGACGGAAACTATACAGAAGGTGAGTTTAGTGTACGTATTGTGCATGCTCTAAATAAAACGCTCATCATACCGGATGGTAGCCCAATAAGAATGGCATATAACTACAATAAAATAAGAAACGAATTAGGCTACCGACCAATAAAAAAGTTTGAAGAGACAGTTGCTCAATTAGAGAAACAAGCTCAAAGTTGGCTTCTAACGTGTAAGGAGCAATGAAATGCATAAAGGTGGGTCCTAAAACTTGCCGTTACAGACAGCAAGAATCGTATCTTAAATAACGGCAAGTTTTAGGCGGAATCTTTCCATCGTAAGGGCTACCAATGACGAGATACAATAACTCCCCTCCGATAGCCCTTTAAGAGTATTACTGCCACCACTCTTTATCCGGATAAAGCTCAACTGCAATTTTTTGACCACTATTAAGATTCACCCGAGACAGACCGTTCTCGTCAGAGTATACGAACCAGTTATCGACAAGTTTATTTATAGAGTATTTTTTTAACTGGCCCGACATGACTTGCTGTTTAAGTCCAGAGCCATCTGTCTTCTTTCGCTCCAATACAGTTTTTTCGTTAATCGTTTTATATATGTAATAAATCCAGCCATCTTTAGCGGTTAAAAAAATAGTCATTTTTCCTGTTAGCTGGATTGGCTTCCCGCCACCGAGCTTTATTTTATAGATCGGACCATGGAAGCTTATTTCGCCAGTTTTATTAACTATCGGTGTTATGTAATACATCGAGTCACCATCGATTATATTCCCAGCCGTATTGCCGGAAAGCTTAATCTTCTTGGTGCCATCAACATTAATCCGGTAGTACGAGTAGTCAGTTGATTGATAGAAAACCGTATTATTAATGACAAGACCAGGGCTATAACGCTCTCCATTCATCGCATCGAAACGCAGACCTCCAGGAACGTTTCCGTCATTGGACTCGACACCAGTTAGGTAGTCATCCGTAATTATAACTCGTCCTTGCCCGTTAAGACCGATACGGAACAATTCACCCCCGTTGCGATCCTCGTTAAGAAGTGCATAATACAAATATCCATTATGAATGACCATCGAGAAATAATCGAGATTTCCATTATCTTTGAAAAGCGTTTTTGCTCCGCTGCCGTCAAGACCCGCGATTTTGACATTTCCTTTCGTATACTTAAAAATCCACTCATCAGCCCATTTAACCTTTTTTCTCTCCGTACCTTCCCAATAAATAATAGAATTACCCGATTTAAAGAAAAAATAATACTCTGGTTTTTCATACAGCTTATTCAAAAATGGTTGATCGTCACGAATCGATAAGACATTCATATTACGATTGTCACGAGTGAAATATTCAGTCGGAGCAGCAAAATATAGCAGCTTCTCTGAAGAAGCCAATTGATCCTGCGATCCATCCAAATAACGTTTGCGCGTTGTCCAATCTTTATCCTTGTAATAAACCCATCCGGTGTCCGAAACTCCAATTAAATTATTTTCGTTAGCATCAGCCAAGGTTTGTGCTAGAACGTCCTTCTGCTCCGCAGTAAGCCTTACTTGTTGTGCTGAAATGGTGTCTGTGCAAATAAGAAGTGTGAGCACGAGTATACCTACAACTAGTCCATTCCACGGTTTCATCTGGTATCTCCTCATTTAGTAAGCTGTATTTTCTTTTTTGTAACTAAAGATATCATAAACCGCAATAGGCTTGGATAATTTAGTGAAATAAATTTAAGAAATGCCGTTAGAGATAGAGCGGAGCGTTCGGAGCGTTGTATGACAGATCAAAGCGACAGCAATAGCTTTATTGCAACACGTAGCGCATTAAGTTACATTCAGCATTTCTTCAGCGGAGTTTAAGTTCAGGTTCATATGTAAAAATTTGAAATAGAATATAATCGTGGTAACCCATTTTTAGATGAAGGAGGCAACTAGATGAAACCCGTTATCAAACTATTTCATTCTAAGTTTAAGATTAAGCTCGTCTCAGTCCGAAACAAATTAGTTATCTCGTTCATGCTTATTCTGTTGCTGCCTAGCTTAGCAATTGGGGGTTTTTCTTACATAACCGCAAAGAATAAAGTGGATGATCAGCTCCAGAGCATGGCTACAACCGATATATCTCTTGTTAGCAAAATGGTCGATCAATACATAGAAGCAAAGATTGCTGATGTAAATACATTGTCGCAGCAGCTGTCGAATGAATCGGCTGGCGAACAGCTGAATGTGTATGCGCAGAACCACCCCGAGGTTGAAGCCGTCACAATTATTGCAAGCAGTGGGGATTATCTCTATGCCCCTAGCAGTCTCAAGCTTGCCTCGGATTACAACCCGAAGGAAAGTACATTGTACACGCAGGCTATTCAGAGTAAGGATCAGGTCGTAATTACGGAACCGTATACTTCGACGGAAACGGGAAATACGGTTGTGGCTATAACGAAGGCCGCGAGTAACGGACAGTCAGTAGTCGCTGTCGTGCTTAATTTGGAAGAATTAAAGCAAACCGTTAATGATGTAAAGATCGGAGAAAATGGTTTTATTATTATTCTTAGCTCCGAGGGCTTTGGTATTGTTTCTCCTCCTTGGGGAGTTGGAGTAGCATCAGAGGGAATGGATAGTGCCACTGCTACAGCTAATACAACAGCTAATATATCTGAGGAAACAACAGCTAATGCGGCTAATCAACCACCAGCGATGTTCAGCGACGAGTCAGGTCAAATGGAGCAGGTATCTCCAGATGGGGATACTCGGAGTTTGATTTACATTACAAATTCATTAACAGGTTGGAAGATTGCAGGCGATCGCTCTCCAAGTGAAGTTACACGTACAGCGGCTCCTATTCTAAACAATACGCTGCTCGTAATTGTGTTGTGCACGCTAATCGGATCATGCCTAATGTTCTTCATCGTTCGTTCAATTATTAAGCCTTTGAGAGCTCTAACCGATATATCCCGAATTATTAGTCGGGGAGACTTGAGCCAGCGGGTGGACGTTAAGTCGAAGGACGAGTTTGGTGAGCTTGGCGCTACCTTTAATCTAATGGTCGATTCGCTAAGAACGGTTTTATCCGAAGTAGGTCATTCGGCCACTCAGTTGGCAGCTTCGTCAGAACAGTTGTCAGCAAGCGCGGAACAAACCGCAACGGCCACAGAGCATATCGCAGGTGCAATTGAACAGATGGCGGATGGTGCCAATGAGCAGGTAAGCTTAGTTGACGAAAGTGCGCGAACAATTGATGACGTTTCGGGTAAAATACAGCAAATTGTCGAACGCGCGCATACGACTGCAGCAATGACTGAGCAGGTTTCAGTGAAATCAACGGAAGGCGGACAAGCTGTTCAAAGCGCTGTGAAACAAATGAGCTCGATAAACAGCTCAGTCGACGGATTGTCTGACGTCATTAGCCATTTAGTGCATACTTCCACCGAGATTGGCCAAATTATTGAAGCTATCTCGTCTATATCCCAGCAAACGAACCTGCTGGCATTAAATGCAGCAATCGAGGCTGCGAGGGCAGGGGAACAAGGTCGCGGATTTGCTGTAGTTGCGGGAGAAGTGAGGAAGCTAGCCGAGCAATCCACGCAGTCGACGGAGAAAGTGGCTGCTCTAATCGTCGCGATTCGTGAAGAGATCAGCAAAGTGGAGAATTCAATGAGAGTAACGACAAACGAAGTGAGCGTAGGCATGAATGTTGTTCAGCTGGCGGGTAGGCTATTCGCCGATATTGAGCGTTCTGTTGACGAGGTGGATAGTCAGGTTCGCGAGGTAAAGGTGACAGCTGGACAAATTTCTACAGGGGCATCGCAAGTGGTGAAGGCAATCAGGGACATCTCCCATGTTTCTCAATCGACTGCTGCGGGCGCACAGACGGTATCGGCAGCAACGCAGCAGCAGCTGGCTTCAATGGAAGATATATCTTCCTCCTCGTCTCACCTGACCCGTATGGCAGTAGATCTGCAAGCGGTCGTGGATAAGTTTAAGCTTTAATGGATTTAGTATCAGAAGGTGCCTGAATGGGCGCCTTTTTATTTTGCGAAAAGGAATTCAAACGCATTACTTTTAGAACAAGCCCCCTTTCCAAAAACGGAGCTCGCTTCAGGAATACCCCACACCCAATCCATTCATTTAAAGGAAAAAATGCAAGGTTAGGAAGCCATTATTGCGAACTATATTTGACGTTTTGAAGTCTGTCAGTGGTTGTTTTTTTATTGAAATTTGAAAGAGGAAAAAAAATCCTTACATTGTAGAGATTTTGTAGAGGCTAAGTTTTTAAACTAAGAAAGAAAGTGTTCAAATTCGGTTCAAAGTATATCAGTATTTTCGGGAATGGAGGAGAAATGTGTCTTGAAACGTAAACGCAGCATAGGTAAAGCAATACTCTCTTTCTGCCTGGCCATTATGCTTGTCCTGCAGACGGTGGCATTCTCTGTCCCTGCATATGCGGAAAGCACCTCGAGCACGGACGAACCGCAATCAGTAACTGAGGCGGTATACAATGTGCCGAACAATTCCATAATGATGACGGCAGCCGTGACGGACAAAACGGTGTTGTTCATGGATGAAAATTCAGCCTTTCCGCTGAAGGTGACGCAGGGAACTGAAATTGCTCCAGGCGGTACTATTCAGGGCCGACAGGCATTTACCCTCAAATCAGAGGGCCTCAAGGTGCCGGTGAAGGGGGATTATGCAAATACCCCGGATGAAAATGACACGAGCAAGTACATTCAGAAGGGAGACTCGATTGAGCTAAACAGGGATCCCTACTTCAAGGAAGTGGTGCTGCCAACAGCTACCAAATCCTTGATGGCCACAACTGAATTCGGAGCGAAACAGCTTGGTACCGCTTATTTCACCCCGAATAGCATCAGGATTGTGTTTAATGGCGACGATTGGTTTTTCAATGGTATTGGTAGAGCAGTTACCTTCGGCTTTGAAACCACTGCCAATTCGGATGTAACGGGCATGAATTACGGCGATACCAAGCCTATCTCGATTTTCGGGGGAGCGTATGAGCTAAAGAACCCGGATGTTACGCCGACGTACAGCATCAACTTGGCAGGGAACAACTGGCCAAAGAATGGGAGCTGGACTTGGTGGTATGTGACCGTGCCTGCCTATCAGGATGGTTATTTGACCATCCAGTCTACTCCATCCTCTTTTGATGTGCTTGATGCAACAATCAAGCTGCCACTAGATGGGATGACGTTCTATACAAAGCCTTCTGATTACCGTATGGTCTATGTACCGGGATCCTTCAAGGTAAACGGCACTACGGTAGAGCCAACCATCGATGCAGATGGCGGGCTGAGCTACATTTTCCCAGCAGATACTGGGGTAGATCCAAAAGTTGAGTATCAAGCGTGGTTTAACAAGGATATGTATTATAAAGAATATCGGGGCGTGGGGCTCGATCCCGGTCGATCTAACGGACAGCGTTTTGATCCAAAGGTTGAACTGAGGGATGCGGGTGCTAGTGTAAAAGCCACTGCAGTGCGGGAAACGTGGGTAGCACCCGACTGGATCCAAGCATCCGCCTCCTATGACCATCCAAATGAAACGATTACCTGGAAAGTAACCGTTAACCAATATAACAAAAAAGGGTTAAAGGACTTTTCTATAACCAATGTATTACCTGCTGGGCTGGAATTTGAATCGGCTGCATGGAAGACAACGGTAGATGGTACTGTATCTGAAGAAACACAAATTACACCAGATTCAAGCGGACTTTATTCCTTTGGGGATATTAACGGTAAAGTGGAATTAGTAATTAAGAGCAAGGTGAAAAGCGGTTCCAGCTTTAGAATCGATCCTCGTGCCAACTGGAATTTGGATACACCAAATGGCATACAGAATAACGATGTCATGACTGGCACAAGACCTAACGCAGTGACTGACGAGGCGATTGTCACCATTGGGGCGCACACTTTTACAAAAACAGGCGCTATTACGATGGAGGATTATAACCTGGGCAGCGTTACATGGACCGTTAATTTAACGCCACAGTACGCCTTGCCAAATGCAGCGGTATACGATGTGCTGGTGCATGGCGGAGATTTGAACGTCTTGGACAACGCTGTGGATGAAACGGGCGAGGTTAGTGCGGAAACGATTGCGAAAATCAAGGGCAACGTCAATACTGCGCAGCTTTGGAAGCAATATCAGGCGGGAACTCTAAAGACTAATGCAACCAGCCTGACCATGAAAAATATTCCTTTGACCGTGGACGGTAAAGTGGTGGCTGATTTGATCAAGGTGACCGGTTACACCGAAGTAGCTTCATCCTTCAGCTTCCGTGCCCTTGAGACCAACACAGACATCCTCTTCAGACAGGATATTAACGCAGGGAAAACGATCTGGAATCGGGCTTTGCTTATTGACGGCGAAACCGTGAAACAAGCGCAAAACAGCGCCAACCTTCACCTGCATATGCTGAACAAGGATATGCTTACGGCATCCTATCCTATTAAGGGGGATGGGACGGCTGACACCTGGTATACTCCGAACAACGTTCAACGCTATATCGGTTATGACAGCTCATCAAGCGGCGATGCATACACCTTAGCTGGTTATGACCGAATAACTAAGACGGTCACCTTCCGCCTAAGCATCAATATGCCGGGCTACAACACAGTCGAAATGGCGAAAGACGGCGGAAGTCGGGTCATCACCAATGTGAAGCTGGTGGACACCTTGCCCGAGGGTTGGGAATTCGTTCCTTTTGGAGAGGGAAAGGATTATGAGCTTTATAAGGGCTACTCGGACAATGTCAGCGGCACGGGCTATGGGGTTCGAAACAACGCCGTGTCAATCATTGAGCCAAACAGCCCTGCTCATGTGGCGAGTTTTTCCCATAGCGGCAATGAAGGCACCTTCACTTTCTCCAAGTTGGAAAGCCCTTATGTCATTCTGGTTAAGGCAAGACCTTCCAATGCGGCTCTGGAGAAATATTTAGAGGAGTACACCACCAACGGCACAGACAAGCAGGTGCTGTATAACAAAGCCGACCTACATATGACATGGGGCGGAGAAGAGAAGATTCTCACTGAACAGCGCAAAGTTATTGTACCTATTCAGACTCTGGGCAAGTCGGTAACTAAACCAGTTCCAGGGGTGCTGGAGTGGACGGTAAACTATACCCCGCCATTCAACATGGAGCAGGGCGTTTATTTACAGGATACCCTAGGTGCAGGTATGAATCTACGCTATGAAGGAGACGGAAAGCTTGTGCTGACAGCGCCTAGTATGGCGGTCTATCCTGCTAAACTGACTGCTGGCGGCGCTCTGGAACGAGACGGTGCTGCGCTGAATCTCAGCGACCCGAATTCTGAAGTTCGGGTGGAAGCTGGGCCCGGTGAGGACGGCACTACGGTTCTACTATTTAAAATGGACGACCCTAATAAGTTTTACCAGTTTGTGTACCAAACCGAGGTTGACCCTTCTAAAGCGAGAGCTGGCGACAAAATGGGCAACGAGGTAAAGCTGATGGGCGATGATAAGCTGAAATCTGTCAGTGCCAAAAGTGAAAGCACGCTGGATAATTCAGACGTAGCCGGCAGTTCAAACTCCAATGCCCTGCTGCCTCTGAAAAAGGTAGATCCCAATAACAATCCGCTAAAAGATGTAGAGTTCACGCTCTATAAGAAAGGCGACGGAACTCAAGTCGCTAAAGGAACAACCGATAGCGGAGGGAAGCTTAATCTGCTATTCCCAGATCCAGGGTATTATGAGCTGAAGGAAACTTATATTGACACAACGACATGGTTGCCAACTACAAGAATTTATCAGGTATACGTAGGGAATACGCCTGGAAAGCCCATCTGGGTAGACGGCGTGAAAGTAACCTCTGATATTCCGCTGGTCGTACCTACACCGGCGCAAGGAAAGCTGACCATCAGCAATAAGGTGGAAGGAAACGGCAGCGACTCTTCCAAGGATTTTGAATACACCGTGACCTTCACTGGTGAAGGCAAGGATGGAGAGTACGTCTATCAGAAGTCGGATAATACGTTTGGCACGATTAAGAGCGGAGACAAGATTACCCTTAAGCACGGAGAATCTGTGACACTCCCAGCATTGCCTGCGGATCTGGTCTATACCATAACGGAAGCCGATTATACGACCGTTGATGGTTATATCACCACGCCGGAGACGAGAGAGCTGTCTGAAACAATCGTGAATAAAGGCGACCACAAGGCGGACTTCATCAATGAGCGAAACGTTAACAAGCTGACCGTCAGCAATACGGTCATGGGCAACGGCGGCGACAAGACGAAGGAGTTCGAGTACACGGTCCTCTTTGAGGATGCAGGCAAGGATGGAAGCTACTCTTACTTGAAGTCGGGCGGCGGAACAGGTACGATCAAGTCCCGCGATACCTTCAAGCTCAAGGATGGAGAGACACTGGATATTTTGGATCTGCCTAAGGATCTGAAATACACCATTACCCAGAAGGAATACACAGCCGACGAATACGTGACCATTCCTGAGGAACGGTATTATACCGGAGTCATGGAGGGCAAAGATGAAGAGGCCCCATTTACGAACTTGCGAGTCTTGAAGGGCGGCCTGCTAATCAGCAACACGGTTAAAGGCAAAGACGAAGACAAACAGCTGCCGTTCAAGTACACGGTTACCTTCACAGGCGAGGGAGCAAGCGAAGCCTACTCCTATGAGAAGTCGGACGGCAGCAAGGGCACGATCAGGAGCGGAGAGACCTTCGAGCTTACACATGGCCAGACGCTCGTTGTGCAAGGACTTCCGACGTATCTCCAGTATAAGGTGACCCAAGATGATTATACGAATGAAGGCTATGTGACGGATCCCGAAAGTCTCGTTCGCACAGGCACCATTCCGGAGAAAAACGTGGGCGAAGCACACTTTGTCAATACACGCCCGTATCTGGAAGGCGTGCTGCGTGACAACAACACAGGAGAAGTCATTCCGAATGCACCCATTACGGTGACCGATCTGAAGACAGGCAAGGAGCTTCAGGTGGAGACGAATGAGAAGGGTGAGTATTCGGTCCCAGTCACAGCGGATACCGACTATACGATCACATATACAAAGAGGTATCAGGTAGGCGGGAAGGATGTCCCTGTAGAATTCACGCAAAAAGCAAATGTGGACAGCAGCGTGACAGGCGAGACCGTTCCGGCGGATATTACGGCGGTAGGGATTGTTCTGTTCAAGCAGCTGGATGGAGCAACAGAGCTATTCAACAATTCGTTTACCAGCCAGATGCATATCTATTTGAAGGACCAGGCCGGCAACTATATTACGGAGAACGGTCGTCCCAAGGCGTTTCCAATGGCTTCGAACGGAACTTTCTCCGTTGAAGGGCTAAGCGAGCAGAAGTACACAATGGAGATTCGCTATACAGCTGTGACCGGCGAGGAACTGCTCTTCAAGGTGACACAGCTGGACGTAAAGGCTAACGGAGAGCTGAATATTTCCGAGGAATTGGTCGATCCTTACGGTACCGTATATGATGAAACGACAGGAGATGCCATTACTGGCAAGAAAATTGACGGAGCCAAAGTTACATTGTATTATGCGGATACGCAGCGCAATAGAGATAAAGGCCGCATTCCGGATACAAAAGTAACGCTTCCTGCGGTTCCAAATTTTCCACCGCACGATAATGAGAGCCCGGAGCAGGATAGCGACGAAAATGGCTTCTATGCGTACATGGTGTTTCCTGAAGCGGATTACTATCTGATCGTAACGAAGGACGGATACGAGACGCACAAGAGTAATACGATTTCTGTCGATTTTGACATTGTAAAATATGATGTGCCAATGAAGCCGATCAGTTCCGGTGGCAACCCTGGCAACGGAAACGGTGGCAACCCTGGCAACGGAAACGGTGGCAACCCTGGCAACGGAAACGGTGGAACCGACAACGGTAACGGTGGAACCGACAACAGTAACGGTGGAACCGACAACGGTAACGGTGGAACCGACAACGGTAACGGTGGAACCGACAACGGTAACGGTGGAACCGACAACGGTAACGGTGGAACCGACAACGGTAACGGCGGAACCGACAACGGTAACGGTGGAACCGACAACGGTAACGGTGGAACCGGCAATGGTAACGGCGAAACTGACAACGGTAACGGCGAAACTGACAACGGTAACGGCGGAACCGACAACGGTAACGGCGGAACCGGCAACGGTAACGGCGGAACCAACAACGGCAACAGTGGAACCGACAACGGTAACAACGAGCTGGACGATGCTCCGGAAACCGGAGACAACAGCGTACCGCCAATCTTCTATATGGTTTTGGCGCTGATGTCCTTGTTGACGATTGGGTTCTGTCTACTCGGTAACAAGAAGAAAAAGTACATCCAGTGACCGGAAAGGCGGTAAGAAAATGAGCAAAACTAAGAAATTTCTTATCGCCATTTCCTTCCTTGTGTTGGTATTTTCTCTCGTGAGTATTTCGAGAACTCTCCTGCGGGATTATGCTGAGCAGCAGAAAATCAAAGAGCTGACAAATGTTTGGGAAGAAGGGTCTGACAAAGTCGGAGGGGATGCATTCCCCTCCCTTTTGTTCAATAAGGCGAATGAGCCGGTCATGCTTCCCGAATTTCGAGAGCTTTACGAGAGGAACCCGGATATCGTGGGCTGGCTGAAGATTGACGGCACCCGAATTGAGTACCCAGTCATGCAGAATCTACAGGATGCGGAGTACTATCTCAATCATGATTTCGATAAAAAGGAAAACAAAGGCGGCCTCCCTTTTTTGGACGCGCATAGTCGGACCGACGGTTCGGACATTTTGCTAATTCATGGACATCACATGAAAAGCGGCTGGATGTTTAAAGATTTAATGAAGTACAAGAACGAAAGCTTTTATAAAGAGCATGCTACATTCCAGTTCAGCACGCTTTACGAAAAGGAAGAGTATGAGATTGTTGCCGTTATGCTTTCAAAAGTTTATCGCAAATCGGACGACGTCTTTAAATACTACCAGATTGAGAATGCAAGTACGCCCGCCGAGTTCGATTCGTATGTTCAAAATATCAAAGAACTCGCTCTTTATGACACTGGAGTAACAGCCCGGTATGGCGACAAGCTTATTGTGCTGTCCACGTGCGAGTACTCGACCGACAACGGCCGGTTAGCGGTGGTCGCCCGAAAGCGTTCATGACGATGCTGAAACACGAAATCAATTTGCTTCAAATCGCGTTCTCCACTTGGAGGACGCGTTTTTTTTGCCTCCGAAACTCTGTGGTGTTATATCCTTGTCCATCAAATATATCATAAGAAAAATCGCGAAAAAATTACCGTTACAGATAGCGCGTAGAACTGTATCATAAATATTAGCAAGTTTTTTTGGAAACTGCATAATCTCAGGGGGAATTACAGTGCAAGCTATTGAAACTAATCGACTGATATTAAGAAACTTTTCTGCGGCAGACGCTCAAGGACTTCTAGAATACTCGGCTAATCCCAGAGTAAATTGCTTTCTTCAGGATAGTATTTCAACTCTGGAAGAAGCGGCTTTAGAGGTTCAAAAAAAGGCAGTGAAGACTCTCATATTGCGGTCTGTCTCAAAGAAAGTGACCATATTATTGGAGAACTGTTTTGCCTGAAGCAAGAACCTGACACGTATAGTATCGGTTGGAATTTTAACGCTAAATTCGAAGGAATGGGATATGCAACTGAAAGCGCGGAGGCCTTATTAAAGTATCTTTTTATACAAGAAGAAGCAAGAAGATTATATGCCTATGTCGAGGATGATAATTTCAGATCACAAAAGCTATGTGAAAAACTAGGTATGCGTAAAGAAGGCTGTTTTATGGAATTCATTTCATTTACGAATTACGCTGATGGAACACCGAAATACGAAAATACTTTTCAATACGCTTTGCTAAAAAAAGAATGGGTCAAAAATGGCTTGAACCAGAATTGATACGCAAAAAAGCTGGACGGAAAACGTCACGGTTTTCGTCCAGCTTTCACTTAAAGGGTTTTACTTAAAGATGCGTTGCGAAAATTGATACAGCCCGCTGCTCCAAACTTTCCCTTCATGTCCGCCCACATCTAGATACCACAT
Organism: Paenibacillus sp. J31R34; assembly: GCF_059383715.1. Lineage (NCBI taxonomy): Bacteria > Bacillati > Bacillota > Bacilli > Caryophanales > Paenibacillaceae > Paenibacillus > Paenibacillus sp. J31R34. Next base: position 482,748 of record NZ_JBXENU010000006.1, on the reverse strand, counting down.
GTGCGGGATATTCATAGTGTTCAAGCTATTATGGAAGTTTTGGCTGACCCACAGCAGACCGTCCGATGCGCCGCATGACAGCCACAGCAGCTTCAGTTGACTGGCAACCTGAAGCGGATTGGAAATGAGCTGCGATGCTGACTTCGTATTAGGAGCGGATGAGAACGCACCAATCCAAGCGAATTTGTTCAGATGGGTTAGTCCAAAGTTCAGTGTTTGTCCGCCTCCCATCGATAAGCCGGCTAACGCGCGATTCTGCCGATTTGTATACACCGGATAATGGGAGTCGATGTAAGGAATGAGATCATTGATCAGATCAAACTCAAATCTTTCGAAGGCGGCTACCTTGTCCGGAGCATAAATATCGCCAACTGGGCGATCATCCCACATTGCGCGACCGTTCGGGAATACTACAATCATTGGCTCCAGTTTGTTCTCGGAGTACAGGTTGTCGAGAATATTCCTCGGATTCATATTATTGAGCCATTCATTCTGATCCCCGCCAATACCGTGCAGCAAGTAGAGGACATTATATTTTTTTGAAGTTGAATAGCCCGGAGGCGTATACACCATCGCATTTCTCGACTTGCCTACTGTTGAGGAATAATAGGAAATCTGCTGAACGTTTCCGTGCGGAATATTTGCGCGATAATTGGTATATCCTTGCGGAGCCGGGATTATAGGTCCGCTGGTAGCCGTGACAGCAGGGCTGCTCTGGTTTTGTGTCTGGGACGCAGCATAAGACATTGTCGGCACCATTAACGCAGTGACCAAAGCCAGACTAAAAATGCGAGATAAGGTTTTCTTCATTTCAATAATCCTCCTTGAATAAATTTGTGAATGCTCTTGGCCTTGCTAGTTCGAGTGGACCCTAATTCACTCTGTTCTATGACTCTCTTTAGAAGCTACTCTCCTTTTACTATCTGATTGTAAACCCTTTCAATATGGAATGGCCGCCCCCCTCTCCCGACCCCGACCCGCAGTAATATCCAAGCCCGAGAATCAAAGCCATGCGCAGTCATGAATGTAAACGCATTCAAGATGATGGTACCATATTTAGAATATTATGTAAATCATGATTTTCGTAATCTGTTCACGCCACAATATAATACATATTTACCAGATTTGCTTGAAACTTCGTACGGGCTCACAAATCTCCCTTCGGTTGTTTGAAGGGAGATTATTAATCGCTGCCTCGGCTTGGGCGATATGAATTAGGTAACATGAGACTTCTAATCAGTCTTATAAATATAAAATAATAAAAAAGGCGATTGCTAGGACGAACCGGTAATAGGCAAACCACGACAATCTCAACTTTTTGACCAAGTTCAGGAAAGTTATAATCGCAATCATGGCGACGATGAACGCCGCAACCAGGCCGATGAGAAATAACGGAATATCGGCGGAGGTCAAGAAGTCTCTGCTCTTATAGAGATCGTAGGCAGAAGCTCCGAACATAATCGGAACGGAGACGATAAACGTGAATTCAGCCGCCGCCTTTTGGCTTGTCCCAAGCAGCATCCCTCCGGAAATTGTTGATCCGGATCTCGAGAACCCGGGCCATACGGCCAAGCATTGAAATAAGCCGATTCCGAAAGCCTGTTTATATGAAATGTCATCCATTGTCTCCGCATTGACTTTTCCTCTATACCTGTCTGCGATAATCATGAGAACACCTCCGGCGACAAGTCCGATAAGCACGGGCGCAGGACCGAATAATCGCTCCTTTATAAAGCCGTGGATTGTGAAACCGGTAATGACGAAGGGAATCATGGCGATAATGACATGGATAATATTAATGCCCGGTCGCTTCAACGCTGCGGGAGTCACCTTCAAAAATCCGAGAAACCTTTTCCAATAAAGAACTAGCACGGCGAGAACCGCCCCAAGCTGAATAACAATCTTAAAAGTATCGGCAGCAGCCCCTTCAAAGTCCAGCAAGTGCCCAGCCAGTATCATATGGCCTGTAGACGATACGGGCAGAAATTCGGTTAGCCCTTCAATGATCCCCATGATGACGGCCTTAACGTATTCGTTTATCTCGTTCAATCCAATAACCTCCCCATTTCAATACTTACTCGATTATAGTTAACAAGCAATCCAAGAATGTATCGATTTAGATTACAAAATCAAGCTTCTTCCTTACAACTTTGTAAGAGAGGAGCTGCATAATCAAAAAGAACAAGAAAGCCGACTTCTTCCGGGCGAGAACATATTTTGACAAATCGATAATTTAGGTGAAAAGGAGGTAGACTCTGGAAAAACAATCCATATAATAAAAGTAACAGACGTCCATAGGACGTTGTCATAAAACCGGATTCAGCAGTATTAAATAAAAGCCAGGTAGCAGCTATGGTAATTTTACCTAGGAGGGATTGTGTTGCAGCAGCTTTTTAACGATCTGATTAAGCAGGATGTAAAGCCGTTCCTTGCTCAGCATGGCTTTGCAAAGAAGAGTTTGAATTTCAGTAAAGCAACAGAAGGTCTCATCTACATGTTCAATTTCCAAAAATCCTCGGGCAATTCGGCGGACAATGTTATGTTTTATGTGAACTGCGGCATTTATGCGGCGGAGTTGGCGCAAATTCAATCGAAAGAGATTTTGACGGAGCCTAAGGAGGCGGAGTGTCACTTCAGAGCAAGAATCGAGGCGATTGCCCGGGCTGTTCCGGCTCGCTTTGCCATTTCTCCAGATACGGATAGGGATGAGTTGAAAAAAACGCTGTTAAACGGATTGGAAGAAGTTATTCATTTCTATGATACGATGACCAGTGCGAGGTCTGTTGTGGACTATTACATTTCGGGTCCTTTTTTGCATCTGGGCGAGGAGAGCTTTCAATTGCTGTTGCAATCCAACGATGAAGCAGCAGCAAAACAATATTTAAAGGCTTTGCAGGAGAAGTATGGAGCAGAAAATCGATGGACCATATTTGAAAATAAGTACGAGGCCATCTTCAATAAATACGGAGTAGAATTTAAATAAAGGGGGATTTAAATGAGGCTTCGTGATAAGGTTGTTTTTGTTACAGGTATTTCTGTAACTGTAGGGGACAAAATTGCCACAAAGTGTCTCAAAGAGGGTGCAAGGGATAGCTCCCACTGGGGCTACAAGCTGATCGCAAAGCTTGCTGCGGCAGAAAAGGTGGATTGGATTCATTCTGAGGATTTGACACCATGGGTGCATGCGGGTAATCTAGCTGAGATGTGTGTATTAGCAGCGACGCATTCTGCGGCAGTAAGCCAGATCTACAACGCTGTGGACGGAAACTATACAGAAAATGAGTTTACTGTACGTATGGCGCATGCTATGAACAAAACGCTGATCATACCTGATGGAAACCCAATAAGAATGACGTATAACTGCAACAAAATCAGAAACGACTTGGGCTACCGTCCTATAAATAAATTCGTGGAGACCGTTGTTCAATTGGAGGAACATGTGAGGTATGGATTACGGTTAGCAAAAGGTTGTAATAGCTTATCAGTCGTTTTTGGCCACCCAATAGGTGGCCATTTTACTGATAGGGGGTATGTAAAAGAAGTGGAAAAGGATTTGCATGGCAGGAGGCAAATGAATATCCATACTTGAAGGGAGAGAGGGATCAAGTGAAAAAAATTCTTGTAATTGATGATGAAGCGGCACTTAGAGACTTAATTGAGCTTGTGCTCAAAAGAGAAAACTTTCGGGTGCAGACCGCAGAGAATGGCAGTATGGGACTTAAAATGTTAGATACCTTTCAGCCGGATTTGGTCGTACTAGATTTAATGCTGCCTGACTACTCCGGCTATGATCTATGCAAGGAAATCATTAAGAAGCAAGCGATTCCAGTTATTATGCTATCGGCAAAGAATGAAATCATAGATAAAGTTTTAGGACTTGAGCTTGGGGCAGAAGATTACATGACCAAACCATTTGATAATCGGGAGCTCATTGCGAGAATCAAAGTTGTGCTTAGAAGATATGAGAACATCGATCCGACAAAAAGTGACGAAGAAACTCGGATTACTCATGAAGAACTGGCGTTTGATCTGGAAACCAGGATGGTGCTGAAAAACGGAATCCCGATTTCGCTGACAGCAAAAGAATTTAAAATTTTGGAAACGCTGCTGAGAAGGCCGAGGAAAATCTTTACAAGGGATGAACTGCTGGAGATCGTATGGGGATATGATTTTTTGGGGGACAGTCGCAGCGTAGATATGACGATCATGCGGTTAAGGAAGAAGCTGGAGGATGACGCTGAAAATCCAAAATACGTGAAAACCATTTACGGATTTGGTTATCAGCTTGGAGGTGGCTCCACCTGAAATATGCAACCCGGCTTTTGTTGAATTATTTATTTTTTTCGGTATTGTCCTTTGCCGTTATTATTATTTCAGTCAATAAAGCGATTGATTACTTCAGCTTCGCGACCATAGAAAAGCAAATGATGGAAAAAGCGAATTTAAACGAGTTGTCATTTAGAGAGATACTGGTAAAGCACGAAATAGCATCTGTGGAGGGGCAAGTCTCGGATGTGCCAAGAAGCGCTCTGGAAAGGTTAAAGGCTTCAGGCAAGGAAGTGCGGATCTATGACAGTAATCAGAAGCTGTTGGGACTAGCGGTGGATGGAATCATCATTAATGACGGGACACCCCTGATTTTTCCGGGGAATATCCAAAATGCCCTAAAGGGGAATTATTCTTACACGATCACAGACAATCATCAGCTGTATTTCTCCATACCCATTCAGGATAAGTATTATCAGAATGTTTTTGTGTTTGAGTTCGTGGAGGACATCTCTTACTTTTTTGATATCATGGACAAAATTCGTTATATCCTCTTAGTTGGGGCAGGTGGATTCCTTGTTCTGATCACTCTTTCCAGTTTATTCATTGCCCGTAATACAACAAAACCGATTAAATATCTGCTTGGTGCAACAGAGAGCTTCTCCAAGCAACAGTTTCAGCAGGTGCAATTGAACAGGAAGGACGAGCTGGGGATGCTTGCAGCAGGATTAAACCGGATGGGTATTCAACTGAGCGACTATATACAGTATCAGAAGCAGTTTGTCTCCAACGTATCTCATGAATTGAAAACACCGCTCGCTGCTATCCGAGGGTTCTCCCAGTATTTATATGAGGGTGAAAATGAGAATAAGGATTTGCAAAAAATCTATGCTCATCTTGTAAATGAATCAGACCGACTTACCCTGCTCATCAATGAGTTATTGCTGCTATCCCGGTTTGACAAGGCAGGCCCGGAGGAGATTGGCCCGGAAAAGACCGATTTATCTAATCTAATTGACCAAATGGCAGCAGATATGAGAGGAAGAGCCGAAAATAAGGATATAGAGTTGGTTATTAAGCTGGGCAAATCGGCTTTCGTATATGTAAATCAAATCTTGATGTCACACGCCATTGCAAATATTCTAGACAACGCTATAAAATATTCCAATCCCAAAACGCAGATAAGAATGGAAACGTTTATCCGGCAGAATGAAGCGGTCATACAAATAAGCGATCAGGGTATAGGGATTGATGAGGATGAGATTGCACGGGTCCAAGAAAGGTTCTACAGAGCCAGAAATTCAAATGCTGCCAAAGGATCGGGACTTGGCCTATCCATGTGCAAAGAAATAGCTGAGAAGTTCAACGGGCATTTGAGCATTGAAAGCAAAGTGAATGTAGGAACCACCGTTTCCATCGTTCTTCCGTTGCTGTGAAGTTACAAGAATGATACATGTTTGTTATTACATTAATAAACGGTTTTCCTATAATAACCCCATAAGATGAAATAACTTAATTTATGGAGGAGTAAAAATGAAAGCATTAAGAAAATCAACAGCCTTGATGTTGCTAGTCGTATTGCGTACGACACTTTTGGCAGGCTGCCAGACCAATCAGAATAATTCGCAGGCGGCTGCCTCCACTGCTACTTCGGCCAGTCCAACACCCGGTCATTCAGCTGGCAATGGCTCTGGTTCCGAGGTAATCAAGGAGGGCATCATTCAAAAGGACGGGAATGTAATTCTAAAGGAGCTTGCCTTTGTCTATAACGACCACACCGTCGCTATTTCTGACATTGTTGATGATGAAAAGCTTGAAAGCATGCTGGGAAATGCGGTCGAGAAAAAATCCCACACCTATTCCAAATACGATGATTTAAATATAGACAGAATGCTTGGTTTTACCGAGAAGCGATATAAATTTTCAGGGCTTGAGATAAAAACCATTGATGCGACTGAGGACAAAAAGTTCTATATATTCCATATTAAAATGACCGACTCCAAATATTCCACGGTTAGAAATATCAAAGTCGGCGATAGTGTCAAGAAGCTAAGGGAAGCCTATCCCGATGGTCATCTGTTTGGAAACGGAACACCTGGCGAAGAGGCTGTTTTTCAGTATGAAACGGCGAATTATGCGGATGTTATGACATTTTACATAAAAGATGCCAAGGTTAAAAGCATCCTCATGTACTCGCTTTTGGACTAAGCTCTGCAATCAGAACGTAAAATGATTCCCTAAACGCTAAACGAGCCCTAGAAGAGATTTTAGGGGCTCGTTTTTTGTTTTTTGGCAAAGGTTATTGCATGTCTGATTTTGGCTGCATAGCAATTAACCTCACCTTGAAAAGATACTTGACAAAGCGGATAGTTTGTAACTATAATAATTACAACTTAACCTGTAACTTTCATTGTTACATTAATGAAGTGTGAAAGGAACATTTGGTTTATAAAGAGAGGGAGTTTTGTAAATGTTAAGCAAGAAATCATCAATTGGAGTTATTTTGTTAGTTTGTTTTATGTTCATACTTAGCGCATGCTCGGGTACAGCGAGTACGGCGAATACTGAAACGAATGCTGCGAATGCTGCGACGGCTACCACGAACACCGCGAGCGAAGAAAATAAAGCAGCGGCGGTGGATCTTAAGATTACGACATTCAATCCAGGAGAAAGCAGTATTTTCCCTGTCTCTTCAAGCCTGATCGAAGGGCCGAATGAAGTGGTGCTCATCGATGCCCAATTCCAAAAGAATGATGCCGAGCAATTGGTCAAAATGATTCGAGACACCGGAAAGAAACTGACTACAGTCTATATCAGCCATAAGGACCCAGATTACTACTTTGGTCTGTCAGAAATTCAATCAGCATTTCCAGATGTAACAATTGTCGCTACCCCGCTTACTGTGGAAGGGATTAAAGAAACGATCCAGATTAAGAATGATTACTGGAATCCGATTTTGAAAGAAAACGCCCCGACAGCTCAGATCATTCCTGATGTCCTTGACGGAGATCAACTGACAGTAGATGGCGAAGCTATACAGGTAATCGGTCTTGGTGGTTCAGATCCGTCTCATACGGTCCTCTGGGTGCCTTCCAAAAAGACGGTCCTTGGCGGTGTTCCAATTTACGAAAACGTGCATGTGTGGATGGCAGACAACCAGACTCCAGAGAGTCGTGATCACTGGCGCGAGCTTTTGGACCAGATTTTAGCGCTGAATCCGGAACGGGCTATCCCTGGTCATTACCTGGGTGAGAGCTCCGGAGAGGTATCCAGTATAACCTTCACCCGAGACTACATTGCTGAATTTGAAGCAGCGGCAGAGAAGGCCAAAGATTCCAAAGAGCTGATTGCGGCGATGGAAAAGGCTCATCCAGACTTCAAAAATACAGGTGACTTGGAGATGAGCGCTCAGGTAATCAAAGGTGAAATTTCCTGGCCATAAGTTAACGCTAAACGCCCCCCAAACAACATCCTTTTCCGTTAATATTCGGACGGGATGTTGTTTTTATTTGATAGAACGACTACCTAAAAACGACTGATCGCAACAAATACAGCGACCGCGAAGAAGAAGATGTTCACGCTAATTTCTCGATATTCCTTACGCTTCATGTGAAAGAGGGCACCGAAGAGAACGACTACGGCAAGTGCTGTTGCGGCAATTGGCGTCAGCACCGGCGAGATATTTGTCGCTTGAGGCAGAATGATGCCAATTGCCCCGAGTAATTCTGCTAATCCAATAAAAACTACAAACCCTTTTGAAACGTCCTTTACCCATCCCCAAGAAGCCTTGGCTTTTTCATACTGAAATGCCTTCAACCATCCTGAGTAAACAAAACCCAGTGCTGCTAGACCTTGAACGATCCATAACGCGATATTCATGAATCATGCTGCCTCCTAACTACTTTTTCGCTACTTGCTAAAGGTATAATAGACCTTAGTCCATGATTTAAGGAAGTAGGCACTTTATCTAAACATAGTTAACAAAAGGTTACCTTAACCAAGCATAAGGAAATGAAGAAATGGGGGGCTTTAATGAAATCATATTGCAAGTTTGAATCGGCACTGGATATTTTAGTGGGGAAATGGAAGTCAGTCATTCTGCTTCAGCTTATTTCGAACGGCATCATGAGATTCAGCGAGCTGCAAAGAGCAATACCGGATATCAATAAAAAGATGCTCACGCAGCAATTAAGAGAACTTGAGTATAACGACATCGTTTATCGCAAGGTGTATAACCAAATTCCGCCGAAAGTGGAATACTCCATTTCAGAATACGGCAAAGGCTTGAGTACCGTGTTACAGGCACTTAACGATTGGGGAGAGACTCATAGCGAGCATATGAATGAGCTGCACGGAGAAGGTCGTTCAAGGGATTAATTTGGGTGGAAAAGGATTGAGGGTGGCGGTTATATAAGCCCGGCCAGCGTTAAATCATATTGAAGTAACAAACCGTCAGGACGCGTCTCCCTGACGGTTTTTCTTGTTGTCTATCGCCACCCCTCCGTTCTCTCCGAGACCAAGGTCCAGTATTGAACGGAACCTAAGACAGATTCAGAAAAGGTAATTTTTAGTTAAAGTAAGTTGCAGAGGATAACATAAAGGATCTTTACTCTGGGGTATTCCAATAACATATAGGCGGCGGGGCAATTATGGAATTATTGATTGAAAGCGTGAGCAAGAAATATAAGGGGGATTTTTATGGGCTTCGGGACTTATCCCTAGAGATACAAACAGGCGTCTTGGGATTGCTTGGCCCGAATGGTGCAGGAAAATCAACATTGATGAGAATTCTATCGACCATTACCCAGCCAACAGGCGGAAAGGTGAGCTGGAATGGTATCGATATTACGAAAGATCCCAATGCTGTACGACGCATTTTAGGCTATTTGCCACAGGATTTTGGCGTTTACCCGCATTTAAATGCGGTTGAGTTTTTGGAATATTTGGCGTCAATCAGAGGGCTGGAATATAAAATCGCAAGAAAAAGAATTGACGAGCTGCTGCACCTGGTTAATCTGCATGAGGTGCGCAAAAAACCGTTGAACGGTTTTTCAGGCGGGATGAGACAGCGAGTGGGCATAGCACAGGCGTTGCTGAACGATCCCAAGCTATTAATTGTGGATGAGCCCACGGTGGGACTTGATCCGGAGGAACGTATTCGGTTTCGTAATCTCCTATCCGAGCTATCAGGAGAACGTATTGTTATTTTATCCACCCATATCGTATCCGACATCGAAGCGACCGCGACCGATATCGCCATTGTCAACCAAGGACGAAGTGTCATACAGGCAGCACCAAGCGAATTATTAGCAGCGACGGTCGGGAAAGTGTGGGAGTGGCTAATACCGAGTCATACATGGGTGGAGGTGCGCAAACATTTGCTGGTCAGCAGCACCATTCAAACCAGTGAAGGGGTGCGTGTAAGGGTTATTGCCGATACGCAGCCTTCAGCGGAGAGCCGTTTGGTGACGCCAACCTTAGAGGATGCGTATTTGTATTACATTTCAGCAAGCAAGCAGGGGGCAATAGCATGACCTCGCTTCGTATTCTCTTTCATATGATGAAGGCGGACTATTTGGAAAGGGTTCGGCGCTATAGCTTTTTGATGACTGTGCTCCTGTCCATGTTCCTCGTATATAAGTACATCCCTTCAAGTGATGAAAATTATTTAACCCTATCGCTGCAATCTATGCGCGGCCTATACAACTCTGCATGGGTCGGGAGTGGAGTAGCGGTATTAGCATCCATGCTATTAAGTCTTCCGGCGTTTTTTCTAGTGAAAAATGCAATAGAACGAGATGTGCAGACTGGGGTTGGGCAAATTATTGCGACGACTCCGATTACTAGATGGATGTACACCATGGGTAAAATGTGGAGCAACTTCGTATACTTGCTGTCTATCGTTGCTGTATTAATGGTATCTGCGCTTGCCATGCAGCTGATTAGAGGGGAAGATTACGCGGTTGATTTGGTCGCGTTATGGCTTCCATTTATGTATTCGACCTTGCCAACGATGGCTTTGGTGGCTTCAATTGCTATCTTTTTTGAAGCGGTACCATGGCTGCGTAAGGGATTAGGCAATTTAATATATTTTATAATATGGATCTTTTCGCTGATTTTCTCGACTAATGCCACTCATTCTATCAAGGACATACTCGGGATTTCGCCAATCATTATCAACATGTCGAGTGAGGCGAATGAAAGGATTTCTAATAGCCATGGGGGCCATATCTCAGGGATAAGCCCCTTGAGGGGAGAGCTGCTAACCTACAACTGGAACGGTGTACATTGGACGATTCAGATGTTTATAGAACGGTATGCTTGGCTTGCTGCGGCAGTCATAATTGCAATAGTGGCTTCATTCTTTTTTCACCGGTTTGATCTGACACGTTACGTTAAAATAAATAAAACCAGCAAGTCCAATGAAACGGAAAATGCAGAGCCGCACAGTAAGCTCGCATCTAGGAGGGACACGGATATAAAGTTAACTCCTTATGCGACTGCAAAGTGGAAAACAAACTATTTTACAACATTAGCTCTAGAACTGCGTCTGATGCTCAAAGGGCAGCGTTTGTGGTGGTACTTGGCAGCGCTAGTTATGATCGTATTAGGATTAGTATTACCGATTGAAACCGTAGCAGCGTATGTTGTCCCTTTTACTTGGCTGCTGCCTATCCTCATTTGGTCGACCATGGGGACAAATGAAACGTATTACCGTACCCATTCATTGATTTTTACAGCGGTGCATCCCGTTCGGAATACATTTATCGGATTGTGGCTGGGTGGCATTATTGTGGCTTATTTGACGGGCAGCGGTGCCCTCATTCGTTTTCTTATTGCGGGTGAATGGGATAGTTTAATGGCCATGGCCGTTGGTGGATTGTTTATACCTGCATTAGCTGTAGCATTGGGCATTTGGTCGGGGAATGGTAAGCTGTTTCAAGTGGTATTTATGCTGCTGTGGTATCTAGGTCCCTTTAACAAGTGGGAGGCTTTGGATTTTATAGGGTCGACACCGCAAGGCCTGGATCAAGGGATATACGTCTATTACCTGCTAGCCACTATAATCTTGCTGATGCTGGCCGTCATGGGAAGAGTGCGACAAGCGAAAATGTATAGTTAAATGGTATGACGTACCGTTGTTTCACTGAAGCTAAGGAAGCGAATATCGAGGCCGAGTTCTCCGACATTACCGGACACTGGGCTGAAGAGGCGATCAAGACTCTGTCTAGTGCAGAGGGGTTTGGCGGTTATGGTAATGCTTTAATCCGCAATTAAAACGTTTTTGGATAGCTTGACTTAATTCTTATTCATACAAAAGCAGATCTAATGGGTATTTTGAAAATCCTGCCCGTTTAATCTATCTCAGTAAAATAAGCAGGTGCTTCGGCAGCCTACTTATTTTACTGAGATAGATTTTTTGTGTTAACCGCTTTTAACAAGAAACGTAGAAAAAAGGGAGCAGCTAATATAAAAATAAGCTGCCGTATTTCCGAACAGTAGATAGGAGATACAAATTGCGATAATGGATACTTAGTGGAAAATCAAAATTCAAATAACCGAATAGTAAAAGTGATAGAAAAGTGGTAGAGTAAATAAACAAAAAGGATGCTCAAAAAAGGTAATCTTTTTTCAAAACTTGCCGTTAAAAAGTTCGCGGTAAACCTTTTTATAAGTAAAAAACAGTTGCACACTATAGTTGAAAAAAGGCTGGTTTAACAAGCCTTTAATAAAAATTTATCACGTAGTCAATTGCCTGATTTCAAACCAATAGGGCTCGATTAATCGATGGTTTAAATATGTTTGCTTAAAGTAATTTTATGCGCTGTTTTAACTAATATAACCTTTCATTTTACCGATATATATTAATGAGAATCTAAATAAATTAAAGAACATAAGCCCAATGAAAAGAGAAGGTGATGTAAAATATGGTAACAGCAGTAGTGTTTGCTGGAGGTACAGGAGTAAGAATGAATAGTAAAACCAAGCCTAAACAGTTTCTGCAGCTGCATGGGAAACCAATCATTATTCATACATTGGAGCATTTTGAAAGACATCCTATGGTTGATAATATAGCTGTAGTTTGTGTGCCAGGTTGGGAAAAGCAACTAAAACATGAAATCAAACGAAATGCCATTAAGAAAGTGAAATGGTTGGTTGCAGGTGGGGAAACAGTACAACTATCATCCTATAACGGCTTAAAAGCAGTCTATAATGAGTGCGAAAACTCTGAGGAAACGATCATTATTATGCACGATGGCGTGCGGCCCTTAATTGACGATAAGTTAATTACTAATAATATAGAAATGGTTAAAAAAAATCGCTCATCTATTACAGTCAGCTATGCAGTCGAAACCATATGTTCCATAGATGATAATGGAAGGATTGCAGAAATAGCTAATAGAGACAAGGCAAGAATTGCGAAGGCTCCTCAATGCTTTTATTTAAGTAACCTTATGGAAGCCCATAACCTAGCAATAGGCGAAGGAATTAACTGGATGATAGACTCTGCCTCTCTTATGAAGTACTATGGTCATGAATTATATACAGTGGTGGGCTCAACATATAATGTGAAAATAACGACACCTTCAGATTATTATATTTTTAGAGCTTTATTTGAAGCAGAAGAGAATTCGCAAATATTTGGTTTATAATTCCATAGAACTTGGGTGATTGAATGAATGAGGTATTAAAAGTGGATTTCGAAAATATAATGGATTCTAATATACCTTGGGATAAAGTGGATAATAAGACGGTTTTTATTACTGGCGGTACAGGATTCTTAGGATCACTGTTAATTCGCTTTCTTGATTTTATGAATGTAACACAGAATCGGAATATTAAACTGGTTGCGCTTGTTCGTGATGAGGAGAAAGCAAAAGGGATGATTGGACATTGCAATGTAATATTAGTTAGAGGTGATATTTGCAACATACCGATAATCTTAGAAGATATAGATTATATATTTCATTGTGCAGCAGTTACTAACTCAAAAATGATGATAGAAAAACCAGTAGAAGTAACTGAGGGAATAACGCTGGGAACATCTAATATAATGAAGCTATCGCATGAAAAGAAAGTGAAAAGTGTTGTCTATCTTTCCTCGATGGAGATTTATGGGGAAACAAGTTCTAGCCATACTAAAACCAGCGAAACAGATTTAGGTTATATAGATATTCTCAATGCGAGAAGCTGCTATCCTATGGGAAAAAGAATGGCTGAAACTATTTGCTTTAGTTATTTTTCAGAATATGGGGTACCCGTAAAAATTGCCAGGTTGGCGCAAACCTTTGGTGCAGGAGTTTCAAAGACAGATAACAGGGTTTTTGCTCAGTTCGCAAAAAGTGTCATTGATCAAAAAGACATAATTCTTCATACAAGCGGTAAAAGTGAAACAAACTGCTGTTATACGGCAGATGTTATTAGGGCTCTTGTTATTCTACTCTTAAGCGGTGAAAACGGAGAAGCATACAACATTACAAATGAAGTAAATCATATGACAATAAGAGAAATGGCTGAGCTCGTTGCAAGAAAAGTAGCGAATGAAAGCATAGTAGTTAGGGTTGAAATTGATGAAAAAAAAATTAATAGATACCCTCCGCCATCAAAGCTACATTTATCATCTGAAAAAATGAATAAGCTTGGGTGGAGTGCCAAAGTTGGAATGGAAGAAATGTATAGTCGAATGATTGAATATATGCAAAGTTAAATGATTACAGAAGCAAGAGCAATAGAATTTATAATCGATGAAAAGGATACAGTAAATAATTATGATTATTCCAAATGAGGATTTTAGAAAAATCCAATTAATTATGTTAGAAATGCTGATTGAGTTTGACCGAATATGCAATAAAAATGGCATCGTTTATTCGCTTGATGGTGGCACTCTTTTAGGTGCCATTCGACACAAGGGGTTTATACCGTGGGATCCGGATATTGATGTAATTATGCATAGATATGAATACAAAAGATTTAAGAAAGCCTGTCGAGATGATTTAGAAGCTAGACGTTTTTTCTTGCAGGATTATGAGTTAGATCCATATTATCGGTGGGGGTATGCGAGGTTAAGGCGAAAAGACACAGAATTTGTAAGAGCTGGACATGAACACATGAAATATAAAACAGGTATTTTTATGGATATCATGATAGTTGATAATGTACCTGATGGTTCAATTATGCGGGAAATCCACCGTGCAATCTGCTTTTGTATTAGAAAAACGTTATGGTCCGAAGCAGGAAAAGTGCTGCATTCTAATTGGTTTTGGCGACAATGGTATACAATACTTTCTTATTTACCGACTAACTGGGTATTTGGTTTTAGAAATCTCATCGCCCAAAAGTATAATGCTACTGAAACAGAATTGATAAGAAGAATGACAGGAGAGTATCCCTTAAGGTGTAAAAATGGTACCCCTAAAAGCTTTTATGAAAATAGAGTTCAAGTAGAATTTGAAGGTTATCTATTCTGGGGATTTAGCGAGTATGACCATTACTTACGATTAGTATACGGGGATTACATGACATTGCCGCCGCTTGAGGATAGAATTCCACATATTCCTTGTTCGAAATACCAGCTAGTTGAGCCAGAATTATAGGAGAGTTCATAATGGAAATCGTCAATCAACAAAGCGATTTAGATAAATTATCAGAAAATAAAATCTATGGTGAACCGAAAATGAAAAATTCAGTCATACATTTTGTGGGGAAAGGAAATATACTATACTGTGAGGAAAATGTGAATATAACTAACAGCATGATTAAATTTTCCGGAAGTAATGCTATTATATATTTAAATGAGAGTAAACATGATTATTTATTGAATTCAGTTATTTATAATGATTCATTATTATATTTAGGTAAAGATAATTTTATAAATCAAAAACTCAATACCATTGTTTCTGAACAGCAAAGCGTAGTTATTGGAAATGATTGTTTGGTCTCTTTCGATTGCTGGATTAGAACATCAGATGCTCATTTAATATATGACGCTTCCACCAGAAAAAGAGTGAATAACAGCAAAGGAATACTGATTGGCGATCATGTATGGTTAGGACAACAAGTATTGATTTTAAAAGGAAGTGAAATTGCTTCTGGAAGTATTGTGGGGGCAGCATCGGTTGTTTCAAATAAACGAATACCATCTAATTCGATTTATGCCGGCAATCCAGTGAAAAAGATACGAGAAAATATATTTTTCCATGGTGACTCTGTTCATATGTATTCAAATGAAGAGATATTAGCTTCACAGATATGCGACAGTACAGAATATATTTATGAACATGACCCTAGCCAAAGAATAAAATTCAATAATTTTAATACCCAATTAAATAGTTCGGGAGGTACTGAAGAAAAATTGCAGTTTATAAAAGAAACCTTAGTAAAAAAGGAAGCAAAAAATAGGTTTTGCTTCTGATTTATCAATGAATGAGAGTGGTCTCGACATATACATAATATCAGGAAGGTATGAATTCTTTATGGAACTGGAACGAATATATCGGATATTTAATGAGAAATTTTCAGAACATAAAGAAGTTCCTATAGCTTTGTATGGATTAGGCATTAATACGAAGTATTTGCTAGAGAAAGCGCTAGATTATAATATAGTTGGAATTGTTGCGAATGATAGGATTGGAAAAAGTGTTTACGGAAAAGAAGTCATGTCACTGGAATCAGTTGAAGACAAGGTCAAAATCATAATAATCGTTGCGCAAGTGAAGTCTATAAAACTAATATATAACCGAATTAAATATGTTGAAAATAAGGGAATAGATATATACGATATTTTTGGCGAGAAAGTTGACGATAGTGCTGGAGTTGAACAAAATCTAGTAAGCAAGAATTTCTATTGGGATTCGAATTATAATATGTTGAAAAAAGAAATAGATAGCCATGATATTATTTCTTTTAATATATTTGATACATTAATCATGAGAAAAGTCCTGCTCCCAGAACACATTTGGGATGTTTTAGAGAGTGAATTGAAGCAGAAAAACGTTATAATTCCATTTAAAAGAGAAAGAATGAAGGCAGAACATCAACTGAAAGAACGAGGTATAGTTCCAACATTTAAAAAAATATATGAACAAATAAGTTTAAATACTCACCTAGTTGAGCGATTAGCATGTTCAATAATGAATCAGGAGTTTGAAATCGAAAAAAGGTATGTGATAAAAAGGAATTGCATGGTTAATGCTTTTGAGTATGCTAGGGAACAAGGTAAAGAAATATATATGATAACGGATATTCACTTATCTTTAGAGCAAATACATGAGCTACTTGTGCAAAGTTCCATAATAGGTATTGATGTTAGCCATCTGCTTGTTTCGAGTGATCTTCAGAAGAGGAAAAGTGATGGCTCTTTATATGAGTATTTTATTAACTTAGTGGGAAATAGGTCGATATTGCATGTTGGAAGCGACAAAAGTATGGATATTGAAATGGCTGCACAGTATGGTATAGACACTTTTTATGTTATGAGTGCTTATGATATGTTCAAACAGTCATCCGTCAGTCATGTAAATGTAGAAGCATTAAGCATAAATGATAATATAGAAATAGGAATATTTGCTGCAAAGGCATTTAATAATCCATTTGACCTGTCTCAATCTAAAGGTAAATTGAATATAGAGAGCATGTTTCAATTAGGGTACTATTGTTTTGCGACAATCACAACAAAATTTTTAACATGGATGGTTGCAAAACTAAGAAAGAATAGTGATGCGGTTATTCTTTTTTCCTCAAGAGATGGTTATTTACTCAATGAAATATATCAAAACTTTAGTGAAAAGAATAAACACTTAAACCTCCCGCCGAGCCAATATTTTTATATTTCAAGAAGGGCGATAACTGTGGCCTGTATTCAGACAGAAGGTGATATTATTGAAATCGTAAAATCAGTCTTCAAGCTGTCGAGAGGTAGTTTAAAAGAGGTTTTAGAGCAACGCTTAGGTATTTCCTTTGGAACACAAAATTGTACGTTAGACCGATCCCTTATGGATATTTCAGAGGAAGAGGATAGAACTCAAATTATCACTGAAGTACTAAAATATAAACAAAGTATATTAAATAATGCAGTCGTAGAAAGAAATAATTATTTAAAGTACATACAAAAAAACAATTTTCTTGAATATGAAAAAATATTCTTTTTTGATTTATATACAAAAGGAACTAGTGTGTATAGCCTAAGTAAGCTTTTAAATAGACATGTAGAGCTAGTGTGTTATGCAGTAAAGGATGTTCCAAATGAATTTATTTCTACTATGAAAAATATACAGAGTATGTATGGAGACAATGATTTTCAATCACATAGCTGGTTTGAAAGAACGTATCAGTTGTTTGAAGTCGTCTACTCCTCAGCTGAGGGTCAGTTAAAATGTTTTGACGATCAGGGAAGAGCATGCTTTATTGAAAATAGTGAATATAATTATAGCTACATAAAAGAGATTCAAAAAGGGATTTTAGAATTTATAACGGATTTAGAACTCTTGGACGAGGACTGGTATAAGCATCATATAAATTTGAAAATGGCAGATACTATGAGTAGGATGATGGAAAAAAAGCAATCTATTGTAACAAAGGAAGCCCATAAAGGTTTTACTTACTATGATAGTTTTGCTTCTGAGATGCAAACAAATATTTGGAATAGAATCATTTAGGGGATATAAATGTGAGGAAATTCGTAAAAGATAAAATATTAAATTTAAATGAAATATTGAAAAATGCAAACGAAAAGCTGAGGGAATTAATACAATTACAGCAATATGCAGATGCTTACGAGGTTTTAGTAACATGCCAAGAATGTGCCCTTTCAATTGGTACAGCTATTGAGGAGAATGAAAAGGACACTAACGAGGTTATAGAACAATTAGAAGCGTATTGTGAAATTATTTATCAAATCAGCGTTAATTTAGAAAGCTCTGAATTTGATTTCAATTCCGCTTATTATATAATAGATAGCCAGCTGAGTCACGTTAAAAGCTATATTCAAAATCAAATATCTGTTAATTATGAGATTGTATTTTTGCCTTATCAAGCGTCTATGTGGGACTCAATGGAGAGCGTTTGGAAGGCAGCAAATCAAGATCCTAGTTGTACTTGCTATATCATTCCCCTTCCATATTACGAATTCGTAGCGGGCTCTCAAGCGGTCCTAAAATATGAAGGAACGGATATGCAAGTGGATATTCCGATTACCTCATTTAATAAATATAACTTCGAAGAAAGAAAACCCGATATTATATATATTCATAATCCCTTTGATAAAAATAATCGAGTTACTTCTGTTCATCCTACATTTTATACAGCTGAATTAAAAAAGCATACGGGAATGCTCGTATATATCCCATATTTTTTGACTGGAGGATCTGTTTCGAATAGCTTCAGATTCCTTCCAGCCTATCATAATGTAGATAAAATCATTATACAATCTCATGAACTAATAGATTTTTACAAACAAAAAATTCCATTAGAAAAATTAGTTGCATTGGGGTCACCAAAAGTCGACAAAATATTAGCTGTTCATCATGATAAAAAGGAAATATCCAAAGAGTGGATTCGGAAAATTCAGAACAGTAAGGTGATTTTTTATAATACGAGTATATCTTCCTTTATAGAGTATAAAGAAGATGCAATAAAAAAAATGGAGTATGTTTTTTCGTGCTTTAGAGATAGAAAAAATGAGGTCTTGTTGTGGAGACCACATCCTTTAACTAAAGCTACTTTACAGGCAATAATGCCTCAATTATACCAAGCTTATTGTGATTTAGAGCAAAAATTTATTATAGATCAAATTGGAATTTTAGATGAGACACCCGATGTGTCACATTCAGTCGCCATATCGGATGCTTATATTGGAGAAGAAAGCTCGTCGATCGTTCATTTGTTTGGGGTTATTGGTAAGCCTATATTTTTATTAGATATGAAGCTTGTAAATAAATTGGAGCATGAAAATATAAATGAGAATTTATTAGGATGCTTAGATGTACATATTGAAGATGGGGTTTTATGGTTTATGCACTCTAATTATAATGCTTTGTGCAAGATGGAGATAGAAACGGGGAAAACAAAAATTATAGGGAGTGTTCCTCGGGAATCTATGTTTGGAGAGAGGCTTTATCACGATATAATAAAAATCGATAATAAATTGTATATGGCTCCTCATAGAGCAAATGAGTTGGCCGTGTACGATTTAGAAAAAGAAGAGTTTAAAAAAATTGCCCTTAAAAAAACGACGAAAATTGAAAAATCGAAGCTTTCAAGAATAATAAAATATAAGGACAATTTGTTCTTCCTCCCAAATTACTATCAAGCATTGGTTAGATATAATGTTAAAAAAGATGATCTCAAATTTTATGAAAACATTATATCTGAGCTTGAAAAATATCACAAAGAAAATAGTGGGGAAAATATCGAGTTTATAAATGCCATGTATATTGAAAATAACTTGCTTCTAATGGCTTCGGCATATTCAAATGCAGTTATCGAATTCAACATGGATACCGAAGAGCTGCATGTATATAGGGTAGGCAGAGAAGGAAATAACTATTATAGAATGGAATTCGATGGGTCAGATTATTGGCTAATACCTAATGAGAGTAAATCCATCGTCAGGTGGAATAGAAAAACCGAAGAGACGAAAGAGTACACCAACTTTCCAGAAGGATTTAAAGGGGATAAAGCTGCATTTTTAAATATTATTCATTGTGGGGAGTACATGCTTGTATTTCCTAAAAATTCTAACATGATTTTGAAGATTGATATTTTGACTGGAAATATGAGCGAGTACAAATTAAATTTTCCTTATAATGAAGGGGAAAGACAAGCAGCTTATTTTAATTGGAAAAATAATTATTACTTTGTTAAGAGGCTAGATAACGAACGTATTTTAGCGATGACTGCATATAACAGCAGCTTGCTAATCATTAATACTATTTCTCAGAATTATACTATAACAAAATGCAGCATTGAAATAAATGAACCATTTATGATTGAGTTTGGTCGTTGTGGTGGGAATTTTCCTTATGCAAGTCAAGAAAATCATTTTATTGGAATTGAACAATTTTTAGAGGGAATATGGAAAGAAGAAGTCTTTAACTCCGAAGAACAGAAAAGAGCATATGAGGTTGTTGTTAACAATATGGATGGAACTTGTGGTGTGAAAATACATCAATATTTAATGGATAAACTTTAATTATGGTTTCAATTCGAAAAGATGAGAATTACAGAAGAATGGAGGTGTTATGATATTGGACGTAAGTGAGAAAATTGCTTTTTTACAAGATGAAGTAAGAAGTGGCTATAAAGTTTCGAGAGAAATTAAACATATATGGGCAATTCAATTGGATTTAGCTGCAAAATTTAAAGAGGTTTGTGAAAAATATAATATAAAATATTTTGTAGCTGGGGGTACTTTAATAGGTACAATAAGGCATCAGGGGTATATACCTTGGGATGATGATATTGATTTTCTAATGCCTAGAAAAGATTTTGAAAAATTAAAAGAGATAGCAGCACATGAATTTAAGCATCCCTATTTTTTTCAAACAGAGGATACTGATCGAGAAATTTATCTGGGAGGTATAGCTAGAATTAGAAATAGTAATACAACCAACATTGAATATTTTCATACACAAAGCAATGGAAACTTTGGTATATTTATAGATATATGCATACTAGATTATCTGTTTGAAGAAGAGAACAAAAGAAGAAATCAGATAAAAAAAATAAGATTCTATCAAAGATTGCTTTATGCAAAAACATATAAAAAATTTAAAAGGATGTTGGGACTCTCAACTTTTCAAGGGTTATTTTATAGAATGATTTCATTTTTTTTGCCAAGAACTAAAGTGTACAGAAAACTACAAAATGCTTTAATGTGCTGCAAAAGTTCAAAATATATAACAAGTTTCAGTTATTATCTCGACAAAGCATTACCCTATCTATACGAAAATAAAGATTTTGAGAAAACAGTTCTAATGAAGTTTGAATATTTACAATTACCAGTGCCAATTGGATACAATAATATCTTGAAAGTACAATATGGTGATGATTGTATGAGTTATCCCCCAGTAGAGAAGCGAATTCCAAAACATCTTGGTATTATAGACACTTTAACTCCATATAAAAATTATCTGTTGAAGTTTAATCAGATGTTTGTGGGTTTGGAGGGCAAAACGATAGTGATTTTTGGAGCAGGGCAGATGTTAGAGCGCTATTTAAAAAGCGAAGGTAAAAGGCATTCTCCGCTATTTATTGTAGATAACAACCAGGATAAATGGGGAACAAAAATACAAGGTATTTCTATTGAAAATCCAGATGCCATTTTAAATATTCAAAAAAAAAATTTGAGACTAATTATTTGCAGTATATATTATCATGAAATTTCAATACAGCTTTTGAAAATGGGGATAGATGAATATTATCTGTATGTAAAGGAAGAATATTAATCTTGTAGGAAGGGGATACTTATGGAAAAGGTATATAAAGCGTCTATTTTGAAGTCTTTTAACGAAAACTTCGAGAAACACAAAAACAAAAAAATAGTGCTTTATGGAACATGTATAATAGCGGGCTATATTGTAGACGAGTATCCCGATTACAATATTATTGGGTTATTAGATGATAGAAATAAATACGGAACAGCATTTGGAAAAAGGATTTTTTCTTATGAAAAAGTGCTGGAAAGTAGACCTGATATTATTATTGTAGCAGCAGATGATGAAAATTTACAAGTCATTTACGATAGAATAAGCTATATGTGTTACACAAATCAAATTTCACTTTATGCTGTTGATGGAAGGAATTTATTCACATATTTTGAATATTCAAAATTGACAAAAGAGCAAGAGGAGTATCTAGAATTAAGTGAATCTAAGCTTAGAGATGAAATTAAACAGCATGATATTATAAGTTTCTCTATTTTTGATGTGCTTATTATGAGAAAGACATTTACTCACACGGATGTCTTTCAAATTCTTGAAGAGAAATTTAAAGATAGAAATATCCTTATACCTGGATATAAGGAAGTTAGAAAACAAGCAGAACAAGAAGTTACTCTGAAAAACGGATCTATATATGATATTTATAATAAAATTAAAGAATACACAAGTATTACAGAGGATATGGCCAAAAGAGCATTGTTGATAGAGCTTGAAGTAGAAGAAAGTATGATTTGCCGTAGAGAAAAAATGGTGGAATTACTGTTGTTAGCAGTTGAGAATGGTAAGCAGGTTTATTTAATTGCTGACTCCTATTTTCCTGAAAAAATAATTAGAAAGCTTTTGGACTCTTTTGGAATAAGCCAGTATAAAGATATGTTTCTATCCTGCGAATATCACAGAACAAAAAAGCAGGGCTTATTTGAGTTTCTAAAAAACGAAATAAAAGAAAAATCATGCCTTTACATTGGAGTAAGCGGTGAAAATGATTTAGAGTTCGCTGAAAATTATAGTATTGACCAGTTTCTGATACGCAGCGCCTCTGATATGTTTTGCCTATCCTCGTATCGAAATCTTCTCCACAGTATAGATTCTATAAATGAACGCTCCATGGCAGGGATGCTCAGCGCTAAAGTTTTTAATAATCCTTTTGTACTTTATCAAGCTGATGGGAAACCTGAGCTGCGATCCATTTATGATTATGGTTATTCTTTTATTGCCCCGCTTTTAACAAAATACACGCTTTGGATAATAGATCAAGTGAAAAATGAGAACTATACGGATGTCCTTTTTGCAGCTAGAGACGGTTTAATTATTCATCAACTTTACGAAATAGCTTTAGAGGAACTCAATCTGAATATCCCATCAGGTATTTATTTTCAAACATCTAGAACTCTATGTGCAGCGGCTTCCGTAAAAGAAGAAGATGATATTAAGCGAATTGCACGTGTTCCATATGGTCATGAACCAAGCTTAATGGTTAAAAGAAGATTCAATCTGAAAGCAGAGGTTGTCGAATATAGCGAAGAAATACATTCGGATGTTGTAACGTATTCTTTACAGTTTAAGAATGAAATTTTTAAAGAATCCAAAACCTTAAGGAATAGATACTTAGAGTATATGAAAAATATTGGATTAGCTGAAGGTAAAAAGTACGCTTTTATTGATTTTGTAGCATCGGGAACTTGTCAACTGCTGCTTAATAAATTTGTTCCTTATAATATGATAGGACTATATTTTTGCAAGTACAATTTCTACAGCGAAGCAAAAAGAATGCTGCCGAGTGAATCTCTTTTTGAAAATGTGGAAAAGAATGGATATGAAGATTATTTATTCTTAGAAACAATAATAACTTCTTTAGCTCCATCTATAGCTAGTATGGATTCTAATGGGCAATTTATATACGGATCAGACGATAGAAGTATTGAAGAATTAAATTATGTAAAGGATATGCATCAAGCAATAAAAGAGTACTTTCTGGAATTTATTAAAAATATGTATATTTGTAACTCGGAGATTCATAAGTATGTTGTAAAGACGATTTTTAAATATCGCGAGCAAAAGTATACTAATGAGCAATTCAGTATATTTGAAGATTTCAAACTGTTGGATGATTATGAACAACGGCATTTGACGCTGCATAGATGAGTAAAGGTGGAGTATTATAGATGGCTATATTTAACTCACAATATGTAGTGCATGATGAGGATAAGAAAGCGTTAAGTGCAGAAGAACAACATATTTGCTCATATATTTCTCAAAATGATCAGGATGATTATGAGGATATAATTTCGAGTGATAGACGCTGGAAAGTATTTTACCATCTAACGCGAATGAGAAAGTCTCTATTGAACTGGTATTCTTTCAAAACCGATGCTAGCTTATTAGAAATTGGGGGAAGCTTTGGAGGATTGACAGGTTTATATTGCGATAAGTGTAGTCATGTCGTTTCAGTTGAACGGTTTTTAAATCGAGCCGAGCAGATTTATAAAAGGCACATAAATAGGGGAAACCTTACTGTCTATGCAGGCCGAATAGAAGATATTGTACTGAAAGAACAGTTTGATTATATAACGATTATAGGAACATTAGAGTCTATCGGTTTTGGAAGCTCCAATAGAGAAATATATTCGGAGTTTTTTAAAAAAATAATGAAATTACTAAAACCAGGTGGAAGAATTATTGTGGCTGTTGAAAATAGATACGGATTAAAATACTTTTGTGGCGCACCTGATTCACATACGGGCATTCCGTTCTCAGGGATTAATGGATATCCGCACGGGAATAGCGGCTATTCTTTCAGCAAACAGGAAATCATAGAGATCATTGAGTCAGCGGGACTTTCCGAATATAAGTTCTATTTTCCATTACCCGATTATAAGCTGCCACAGCTCATCTACTCACAAGACTATATACCACAGACTAGTATAAGGGAGCGAGTAGTACCCTATTATTTAACTAATGCTTCTTTAATCGCTAATGAAATTGATTTGTACGAGGATATCATAGAAAATAATATGTTACCTTTCTTTTCCAATTCATTTTTGGTGGAGTGTTCAACTGAGGCGAACTTTTGCGATGTTGTTTATGCCGCGGTCTCAACAGATAGGGGACGTAAAGAAGCATTTGCTACAACTATTCATAGCAATAATATTGTAAAAAAAACACCGTTGTATCCTGAAGGAAACATACAATTAAAGAACACACAAAATAATCTTGTAGAATTAGCGGCGCGAAATGTTAAAGTGATTGATTTTAGTTTAGTAAATGAAGCTTTAATAATGCCTTATTTAAAATATGATACGCTATCAGAGTACTTGAAAAAAATAATAAGAAAGGATCAGAAGCAGTTCGTTTTATTATTTGATAAACTACAAGAATATATTCTACAGTCCTCTAAACATACTTTAGAAGTGAATAAGAGTATACATGGTTATGATAGAGAAATCGATTACGGCGTTATTTTGGAGAAAGCATACATTGATATGGTACCGGTGAATTGTTTTTATCATAATGACGATCTTGTCTTTTTTGACCAGGAATTTGTTAAAGAAAACTACCCGGCAAAATATATCTTATTCAGAGCACTGAAATATACTTATTTCTTTATTGGCAATGCCGACAATTATGTCATGCTAGAAGATTTAAAAAATAGATTTGGATTAGAAGATTTATGGGAGTCATTCGAGCAAGAAGAGCATAACTTTGTTTCTTTAAATAGGAAATATAGTGAATATAAAAATAATTTTTTTGCGCGTTCGTATGTTAATAAAGAGACTATGTATAATAATGCAAAACGTTTATTAGAATAGAAAATGGAGACAAGAAAATGAATAATGAGAAACTGATATCAGTTGTTGTATCCGTTTATAATACAGAAGAGTATTTGGGAAGATGTTTGAATTCTCTTCTTAAACAAACATATTCTAATCTCCAAATTATAGTAGTAAATGATGCTTCAACGGGCAATGCAGAAAAAATAATAAAACAGTATCAGTCTAGAGATAATCGTTTTCTCTATATAGCACACCGGGAAAATTTGGGTCTTTTTAGAGCCAGAGTAACTGGCTCCTTAAAAGCAACAGGTGACTATATTTCATTTGTCGATAGTGATGATTATCTAGGAATAGATTTTTATCGATTGCTAATAAAGGAGGCGGAAGAGAAGCAATCTGATATAGTCCTAGCAAGTACGGTGATGGAGAAAAATACAAAGGTAGTATTTGGTATGCATGATATTACTTTTCCTAATAAAGAGCTTGAAAACGAAGATGTTTTTAATGCGTTTTTAGCCCAAGAAGGAAGATGCTATAGCTGGCATACGATATGGAATAAACTATATAAAAAGACTTTATGGGATAACTGTCTGCCATACTATCTTAAGCAGAAAGAGCATATCGTCATGATGGAGGATATAGCTTTCTCTTTCCCGCTATTTTATTTTGCAAAAAAAATGACTAAAGTTGAAAATAGTATTTACTATTACTGTCAGAACGCAGGAAGTTCAACGGATTTAAAGTTAGCATCATTTGAAAACTTAGAAAAAAACCAAAGGGATATTTTTAAGGTATTTGAATTTGTAAAGACTTTTTTAAAAACTATAGAAGCATCAGAAAATATATTTAAAAAGTATTATGATTTTAGGAATTGTTGTATTAAGTATTGGAACAGGGAATTGAGTACTATTAGTAATGCAGTTGATAAGGACAAACTGTATGAAATACTGCGCTCTCGATACATCAATGAAGGTGAGTTTCAAAAAGAGGATGCGCTATTTAGAAAAAATATAACAATTTGGAACGATGAGCTTGAAGAGATTAAGAAAAAAATCTGGGATCCGGCATATGAATATATTAGTTTTGATTTTTTTGATACTTTAATCACAAGACCCTTTTATAGACCGACTGATTTGTTTTATTTGCTGGATAAGCAGCTTGAGAAGGAATATAAATCTAATATCAGTTTCCACCAAATAAGAATCGATGCTGAAATGGCTGCTAGAGTTATTGTTCGTAAGAAACATCCTGATTATCAGGATGTTACTATAGATGAAATATATGATTTTATAAGAGACGGTTTTGAAATTCCTGCGCATATTTGTAACAATTTAAAGGATGAAGAGAAGAAGTTGGAAATGCAGTTCACTACTGCAAGGAAGACGCTTAAAGAATTGTATGAGTTTGCTTTGTATGCAGGGAAGAAAATTATCATTGTATCGGATATGTACTTGGATGAAGATACAATTGAAAAATTGCTTCGTAAAAATGGATACACGGGCTACAAAGAAATCTTCTTATCTTCAAAAGAGCGTCGTTCCAAGCAGACTGGAGATTTGTTTAAAACGGTATTAACCAAATTACAGGTTGCTGGAAAGCGTATTTTACACCTGGGAGATAATCATCATAGCGATATAATAAAAGCGGGTCAAATGGGACTGCATACTGTCTATATTCCAAGAACCATTAACCTATTTGAAAATAATGTAAAGGGATTTGACACAGGCGAATGCAGCACACTAGCTCATAAAGTTAGTGGTGTTATTTTAGATAGTAGTAAGCTGTTAGACTCCATAGGATACGGTTCGATGATAGCTATTGCGGCTAATCATTACTTCGATAATCCATTCCGGCCGTTTAACAGTGAAAGTGATTATAATGCAGATCCTTATTTTATAGGCTATTATGCACTCGGAATGCATTTAGCAGGTGTGGTGAACTGGACGCTGCAACAAACCTCAGCTTATCAAAGAATATTATTTATGGCGAGGGACGGCTTTCTTGTAAAACAGGCATATGATATTTGGTCCAAGCATGTAGAGCGGGCTCCCAAATCAGAATATATCTACACTTCGCGTAAAATGCTACTACCTGTATCAACGGAGAGTACAGTGGATTTTATGAATCTACCCATTGTATATCGTCAATACAGTCCTTCTACCATTATGGATTTATTGAGTTTTTGCACGAATGAGCTAACAACGGAAGCTAAATTAGAGATTTTTGAGAATGCTGCTATTTTAGAGGGAAATAAGTTTGTATCAAAATTCGAGTACCAGAGCTTCATGAAAGTTTATTTAGAGCACTTTTATGATAAAAATAAACATGAAGAGGCAAAAGAGATATTAAAGCATTATTATAATGATGTAAAGGAAACAGATATTGCTTTTGATATCGGGTACTCAGGAAATATTCAAAACGCATTTGTTAAGGCGGCAGGAAAATCCATAGATGTTCTATTTATGCATAGTGATGCCGTAAAAGGCATGCAGATGAGCCGTAAAGGGAATTTCGAAATGAAAAGCTTTTATGATTTTTCACCGGCAATTTCGGGGCTATTGAGAGAACATATTCTGTCCGATTATGGTCAAGCATGTATTGGATTAATTAAGCGAGATCATTCAATCATACCGGTATTTGAAAATACCGAAAAGCCATATACAGACGCTTTTGTCATTAGTAAGATACATCAAGGAGCTTTAGACTTTATAAAAGATTATTGTAATTATTTCAAAGATTATTTGGAGTATGTAACCTTTAAAAATTATGAGGTCTCTTTACCATTTGAGGCATTTCTAAGAATACCCAAGAGTAAGGATGTGCAAATATTTGAAGGCTCTTATTTTGAGGACAAAGTATATGGAAAACTAGACGCTATCAATATAGCCGAGTATATGGAGAACCAATATAAAAACTTGCCTCAATTTGCTGGTGAAGATATGATTAAATTATTTAGAAATGCTTTTATTGATAGTATGAGAAATAGTCGTAAATTGGTTTATTTTGGGACGGGTAGAATATGTCGAGATGTATTGGCAGAGTACCCTGATATGCCGGTGAGGTTTTTTCTTGATAATGATAAACGAAATAGCGGTGCAAACTTAGAAGGAAATGAAATTTTACATCCTGAAAAGGTTGAAAATTGGAAAGATTTATATATTGTTATTACAACCTATTATAGTTCGGAAATTGAAAAACAATTAAAAGATTTTGGTCTGCAAAAATATAAGGATTATATAGCCTTTCAAGAACTCTTTAAAATTGTTTAAATATAAATGGCCGACCTCCATTATTTTAACGTGGTGGTCGGCCATTTATATTTTATAGGGAACTTACGAATGAAATAGCGGTTGTAATCGTTCAAACCCCATGTTTAATCCAAAGATTTCTGAATCAAATTTCGTATCTGTGTAGAGCTGGTACCTTTTGTATAAGAGAAAAACTCAATATTAGAGCCAACCTGGTTTAATCTTTGTTTATCTTCATTCCAGCTAGGCTCATCCTTCCAATCATCTCCGGAAAATAAGCAGTCAAACCGGTACATTTTCCATGCAGCCATTTTATCAATATTTTCTATTGTTACTGACACGGTCTGGTCTACGTATTGTAAAGCTTGAATAATAGCCTGTCGTTCATCTTGTGGAATAAAAGGCACAATATTTTTAAAATGCATAACTAAATCATCAGCTAAGACTCCAACAATTAAGTGATCACATCTTTCTTTTACCTTACGAAGTAAATTTAGATGTCCAATATGAAATAAATCGAATACTCCGGCAATATAGCCTATTTTATAAGGCTTTATTTCGAATAAATGGATCTTAGCCTCAGAAGCTAAGTTATTAATAATGGGGCCTTTTTTATGTGAGAAGATAAAATAATTATGTATGTTCATCCGGTGAAGCTGTAATTCAATTTCCTTATAATACAGGCTGCAAATAATTATATGGAGCTTATCTGAAGGTATAGTTAATAAAGAGTCAGGACTTTTTATCTCATAGCTCAGCTTTGTTGTGCCCCATTTTTTTTTATCATTATCGACTAAAAAGCTCGGGGGGAATTGCTCTCCATAATGCTCCATGTATTGTTCAAATGAATATCCTGCAGCAAAAATCACAATCTGTTTAGTCGATGAAGACATATAATCCTCTCCCATGACTGTTTTTAGAATTCTATTGTATTTAGTGGAAACTACTAGCGAGAGATGACTCCAAGCAACATGTTCATTGTAGCAAAGTATAGGTTTGTTGAGAAGTGAGATGATGACGTAGAATTGAGTAGCTTGGATTATGCTCGAGGGGAGCTAATAATCTTGGCTTCTCGTTCTACCGGATGGGTAGCACGGACTAGAATGATTTCATTGATACGTTCAATTACAAGAGGTTATAAACATTGGTATAAAGGGGGAATGGGAAAAACGGATCTAGAGTGCGACAAGCGAAAATGTATAGTTAATAGGAGTTGAAGCGTCGAAGCACATGATGTGTCCTTGGCGCTTTTTTGGTCTGCTTTTTTCATAGAAATGATTGGTTAAGAGCTTCTATATCCCCCCTCTTTGGGGGGATATGTTTTTATAAAAGGTCATTCTACAATGAGCAAGATAGACAAAATTCTACATACAGGACGAAGCTTCGACTTTTACTGTGCATGATCATTAGATTTATCAGAATTATAGGGGGGAAATAGAATGCGCAATAAGTATAAAAAAGGAATATCCATCATGCTGGTGATGTTGATGGTGATAGGCGGCTTCTCGGGAATTCTTATTCCTGTAGAAGGCAGGGCATCGGCAGCAGGGAGTTTCGCTGCAGGAGCGGGTACAGCAGAGGAACCTTATCAGATTACAACCGCTGACCAGCTCAATCAGGTTAGATATTATTTAGAAGCGGGCATTTACTTTAAGCTGACAGCAGATATTGATTTGACTGGATACAACTGGGAACCAATAGGCACGGATACAAATTATGATAGCAATTATTATTTTAAAGGAAACATAGACGGCAATGGTTTTAAAATCAGAAATCTAACGATTGATAGAACGGGCATGGATACGGTAGGCCTTTTTGGATTAGCTTATCATAGCGTAATTAGCAATATGATATTGGAGAACGTGGATGTTAAAGGGAGAAATTACGTAGGAGCGTTGGTTGGAAACAACTACGAAGGAATCGTTAGCAACAGCTCCTCCACTGGAACGGTGTCTGGAGCAAATAGAATTGGGGGTTTGGTTGCCGACAATTATGGAACGATACGCAATAGTTACTCCACTGCTAATGTAACAGGAAGTGATAAAGAGATCGGGGGATTAGTTGGACATAGCAATGGAACGATTAGAAGCAGCTACGCCACAGGAAATGTCATTCTAACTGGAACTGTATATGGGACAGGCAGAGTAGGTGGATTGGTTGGTATCAATAGCGGTCCGATCAGCGACAGCTACGCAGCAGGCAGCTGAAGTAGCCGTGGCAGGTGGAGCCGTGCAGACTGTCGCATGGACAAGCAGTGATACTCAAGCAAAGGTAGTCGTTGATGCGAATGGTTTCGTAACCGTGGCAGTAGACGCAGCAGCAGGCGACTATACGATTACAGCAACATCCACTGTGGATTCGAGCAAATTAGGCACGGCCACCCTTACAGTAACCGCTGCAACAACTGGAGGAAGCGGTGGATCGGGTGGATCAGGAGGAGGAACGGTGACGGTTCCGACAGCAACACCAGCTCCGACTCCAGTACCGACATCACCGATGGTTGATGTATTTAATGACGGTATGGTTAACCAAGCCAACCTGGTTAAAACCATCGAAGCCAAGGTAGCAGAAGCGAAGGAAGCGAATATAGAGACTAAATTAGCTGACGTTACAGGACATTGGGCTGAAAAGACGATTCATACATTTGTGAAGCTGCATTTTATCGATGGTTATGGGGAGGGACAGTTCAAGCCGAATGGCAAAATCACACGTGCGGAGTTCGCTATGCTTATTTCTCGCATATTCAATATTAGCGATGGGACGAAGCAGTCTGCTGCTTTTAAAGATGTGAACGGTCACTGGGCGAAAGAGGCAATCGAGAATTTATCTCGTGCCGGTGTGCTTGGCGGATATAGCGATGGATCTTTCAAGCCGAACCAAACGATCAGCCGCGAAGAAATGGTGATCCTCCTATCCCGTATTGTGAATCTGGATCGTGTAGATAAAGATGCTTCCAAAGGCAGCTTTACGGATATGTCTCTTGCAAGCTCCTATGCGGGCGAAGCCATTAAGGATGCAGCAGCAGCGGGTATTATCACTGGCAAAAGTGGCGGTTCGTTCGATCCGCAGGGCAATGCCACACGCGCAGAGGCTCTGACTGTGATTCTGAATGTATTGCGGCTTGACCCGCAAGTAAAAGCGCTGTTGGATAGCTTGACTTAATCTTACTTAAATAAAAGCAGATCTGCCCTTGAGCGGGACAGAGCTGCTTTTTCATTTTTCCGTAAAAGGGACGTATGGCGGAGAAGGAACTGCAAGTCATTATGATGCAGTCTATCAAAGGCCGCTCCCATTTACCGCTGGCTCATTAGCTTTTTAGCTTCAAAATATAGGACCTGAATGAACTTCTTGGTGTTTTGGCGGATCAAGCTGGCGGAATCGGCTTCTTCATTCTCCAAATCCTTCATCCGTTTGCGGATATCGCTCAAATCAAAAAACTTGTTCGCGTATTGCTCGAACTTTGGATTCGCATAATCAAGCAACCCTAAAGAGGCCAAATGGGTTAACGCCTGATTCACCGTCCGCCGTACCCGCTGCTCGGCGGCTTTGACCTCTTTTTTCAAGTCGGGTGCAGAAGCTGTGGGGCCTAGCTTCTTCTGGGCGAGCTGCTTGTAGGTTTCTTGAAGCGGAGGGAAGCCCTGCTCCAATGGATGATCGCGATCATAACGGAACAAATAATCGAGCATCTCTAGCAGATCCTTGCAGCCGGCTTCGCCGATTAGCCCAAGGTCCGATAAAACGTAGTTTCCGCAAGTGATGATGCTTTTATCATTGGATGACGGGTCTTTCTCTGTTAATGCGCCGCCTAAGCCTAGGGAACTGAGCGATTTTTGAATATCTCGAAGCGATTGATGCAGACGCAGCAGCTCGGAAACTTTGCGAACAATCGAAATGAATTCCAAACGGTTGACGGGCTTGGTGATATAATGTTCAATTCCGAAGGAATAGGCTTTGCCGATCATATCCTTCGATTCCACTTGAGATAGCATGATGATTTTTCCCTTGAAGCTGCTTGATAGGGCTCGAACAGTTTCTATGCCGTCACGAATGGGCATCAGCAAATCGATCAGCACGATATCCACTTGCTTGAGGTCGAGCAAAGTATGATCGACATGCGCCCCGTCTTCCGCTTCGCCTACAACACTTCCCAAATCCTCATCCTCAATCATTTGCTCCAGCATGGAGCGTACGGCCGGATCATCATCAATAATAAAGAAACGCATCGTTCTACTCCTCCTTTCCTATTTGATCCACAGGCAGTGTGATCGTGAAAATAGTATCCTCTCCATCGCTGCCAGCTTGAACTCGGACGGTTCCGAGCAGCCGCTCTGTCTCTTGCTTGACGTAAGCAAGGCCAATGCCCGTAGAGGGAGTGCCGGCTTCATCGTATTTCGTCGTATATCCGGGCATAAAGATTTTCTCCCGATACTTGGGTGCAATGCCCGGGCCACTATCGGCTACGGTGAAAACAACAGCTTCCTGTTTCCGCTTAACTTCGATTCGAATAGTGCCTGTTTCATTTAATGCTTCAACGGCATTCACGACCAGGTTGTTAAGCAAGGACAAAGAAACGTATACGTGACACAAAGGAAAGACTCCCTCCGTGTGCAATGAGAAATCGATCTGCTTGCCGAGCGAGCGGGCATATTTCTGATTGGATCGTAGAACAATATCGACTAAGGCTTCCACCCGCATATATTCGCTTTCGTGCGTGATTAAGCCGGACAGTCCGGCATAAATGCGTTGATTGTCCTTTTTGATATCATGAACCTGTCCGGCAATTTGTAGAGCCTTTTGAGCCAGCTCTTCAAGCGGCGCGGGATGTTCAGCTTTTAACGATTGATAGAGTCCGTAGCTGTCCCGAGCGATGTTCTCGGCATTGTGCAGCGTTTTCTTCAATTGAATGGATTCCTCATACAGCTCCGAGATGAGCAGCAGCATCTTCTCATTCTCCTTGCGCGTCAGCTCTTCGGCCGCCTTCGATTGCCGCAGCATGACGAGATTGAATAAGGAAAGCACAAAGAAGCTTCTGAAAATCCCGATGAGCAAAATTTGATTCCAAGTAGAGAAGCTCACGACCTGCTCCGTAACTGAATAGCGTATCAGCAGCTCTGTGAGCGATGCAGCAATTTCAATCGTCACGCCTAATAAACCGAGAATAATGGGGCGATTATGATAACGATTCAGTCGTACAGCTCTAAATGCCACCGCATAGGTCAAATAATAGAAGAATACCGGATAGTGGTGCAGAAAAGCAGCGTCCCAGCTTCTGGCCGGTTCGATGGCCACCTCAAGCCCCGTGCGAAAAAAGGT
The DNA here is from genome assembly GCF_059383715.1 of Paenibacillus sp. J31R34. NCBI lineage: Bacteria > Bacillati > Bacillota > Bacilli > Caryophanales > Paenibacillaceae > Paenibacillus > Paenibacillus sp. J31R34. The sequence continues at coordinate 448,710 of NZ_JBXENU010000006.1, read as the reverse complement.
AACCGCGGCGCCCACAAGCAGGCCGGAGACAAAAGGGGAAGGAAACCTCAGCCAGAGTAAAAACAGAAAGAAGGTGGGCGTTCCCAGACTGACCCGAAAATCATTATGAAACGGATAAAAATTCAATTCCCCCGCAAGCGGCACCGAAACAACCATGAGCAGAAACAAAAGCCATTTGTCTCTCAATGCTGCATCCCAGCCCCCTTTCTTGCATGACGTAACAGACATTCGACATCATTTCCCATTTTCCTTCGTGAAAAGCGTCCTTCTGTCTCCTCATTATGCCGAAATTTATAAATTCTTATGACGAATTTGTAGATTCGAATAGATTTGTGTAGCTTGCCCGTACAATGAGACCATTCAAAGAAACACCGAAACTACACAAAATGAAAGCGCTTAATAACCTATAGAAAAGGGGAAGCATGATGAAAAAATTTGGTTTGGCTTTTCAAATTTTAGTCGGCCTCGTATTAGGGGTAGCCGTAGGGGCTATCTTTTATGGTAACCCAACCATCGAAAGCTACTTGAAACCGGCAGGAGACATTTTCATACGATTAATCAAGATGATTGTCGTTCCGATTGTCGTCTCCTCCCTGGTTGTCGGAATAGCGGGTGTAGGAGATATTAAAAAGCTCGGCAAGCTGGGTGGGAAGACGATCCTTTATTTTGAAATTGTCACGACAGCAGCTATTGTTTTCGGCCTGCTTATCGCGGATATTTTTCAGCCCGGTGCCGGTGTCAATATGGCGGGGTTAGCCAAGTCGGACATCACGAGTTATGTGGAAGCAACGGAAAAAGTGACCAATCATAGCTTCATGGATACATTTGTGAATATTGTTCCGAAAAACATTTTCGAATCCTTAGTAGCCGGCGATATGCTCGCCATCATCTTTTTCTCAGTATTTCTAGGTCTGGGCATTGCCGCTATTGGTGAAAAAGGGAAGCCGGTTCTTTCTTTTTTCCAAGGTCTTGCCGAATCGATGTTTTGGGTAACGAATCAAATTATGAAATTTGCTCCAATCGGCGTCTTTGGATTAATCGGCATGACGGTATCCAAATTTGGCATCGCCTCGCTGCTGCCTTTGGGGAAATTAGTATTGGCCGTATATGTGGGCATGATTCTGTTTGTGGTGCTTATTCTTGGCCTGATTACGAAGATATGCGGCACCAGTCTTATATCGATCATTCGCATTTTGAAAGATGAACTCATACTGGCGTACTCGACAGCAAGCTCCGAAACAGCGCTCCCTAAGATGATGGAGAAGATGGAAAAGTTCGGGGTACCGAAATCAATTACCTCTTTCGTCATACCGGTCGGATATTCGTTTAATTTAGACGGGTCAACCTTATATCAAGCGATAACGGCATTGTTTATCGCACAGATGTACGGCATTCACATGCCGATTAGCTCTCAAATTATGCTGGTGCTCGTATTGATGCTGACTTCGAAGGGAATTGCCGGGGTGCCGGGCGCTTCATACGTCGTTCTGCTGGCCACCCTTGGATCTGTCGGCATTCCGCTCGAAGGGCTTGCCTTTATCGCGGGTATTGACCGGATTTTGGATATGGCCCGTTCAGTAGTCAATGTCCTTGGAAATTCCATTGCCGCGGTTGTTATGGCGAAATGGGAGAAACAATATGATCAGAATAAGGGACAACAATATTTGGAGACGCTCAAAAAAAGTTCATAAGCTCATAAGCTCATAACAAGGGGGAACGTCCAATGTCAGCTCATTTCAGAATCGAAAAAGATTTTCTTGGCTCTAAAGAAGTGCCGGAAGACGCCTATTATGGCATTCAAACGATGCGAGCGGTAGAAAACTTTCCAATTACCGGCTACCGCATTCATGAAGAGTTGATTCGTGCGATGGCCATCGTTAAGCATGCGGCGGTTGCAGCAAACATGGAGATTAGACAACTGAACCCGGACACTGGAAGAGCGATTATGCAAGCAGCGCAGGAAGTGATGGACGGCAAATGGCATGAGCAATTTATCGTTGATCCGATACAGGGCGGAGCGGGCACGTCTATAAATATGAATGCCAATGAGGTCATCGCCAATAGGGCGATCGAGCTGCTCGGAGGAACCAAAGGCGATTATTTTAAAGTCAGCCCCAATACGCATGTGAATATGTCCCAATCGACCAACGATGCCTTCCCAACGGCCATTCATATTGCAACGCTCGTATTAATTGAGAAGCTGCTGGCGACGATGGAGGAAATGCTGGCGACGTTTCGAAAAAAGGCTGTGCAGTTCGACGGCATTATCAAGATGGGACGAACACATCTTCAGGATGGCGTACCTATTCGACTTGGGCAGGAGTTTGAGGCATACAGCCGTGTTTTGGAGCGTGATATTAAACGGATTAAGCAGACCCGCGGCCATTTGTACGAGGTCAATATGGGAGCAACAGCTGTTGGAACCGGCCTCAATGCTGATCCCCGCTATATTAAGCGGGTCGTTGAATCGCTTGCCGAGCTTAGCGGATTGCCGCTTACTAATGCAGAACACTTGGTCGACGCTACGCAAAATACGGATGCATATACAGAGGTGTCCGCTGCGCTCAAAGTATGCATGATCAACATGTCCAAGATCGCCAACGACTTGCGCTTGATGGCTTCCGGGCCGCGTGCCGGATTCGGGGAATTGAATTTGCCCGCCCGCCAGCCGGGTTCGTCCATTATGCCGGGCAAGGTCAATCCGGTTATGGCGGAGGTCGTCAATCAGGTGGCGTTCCAGGTCATCGGCAATGATCATACGATTTGTTTGGCCTCTGAAGCCGGGCAGTTGGAGCTTAACGTCATGGAGCCTGTACTTGTATTTAATTTGCTGCAATCTCTCAGCATGATGAATCAAGTATTCAAAGTTTTCAGGGCCCATTGCTTGGAAGAGATCGAAGCGAATGTGGAGCGCTGCAAAGAGTATGTGGAGAAAAGCGTCGGAGTTATCACTGCGCTCAACCCGCATCTTGGCTATGAGGTCGTAGCCCGAATTGCGCGCGAAGCGATTTTGACAGGCCGTCCGGTTCGTGAGCTATGCCTGCTTTACAATGTGCTGACGGAAGAGGAGCTCCAAATCATTCTCGATCCGTATGAGATGACAAACCCGGGCATTGCGGGAGTGGAGCTGTTGGACAAGAGATAAAAAAGCCATTTTCATAAATAGAGTGACCAAAAAAGGAGAGATCGAGATGTCCGTAACAAATGGTGCCAGCACCTACATGATATTTCGGCTGCAAATTGATAAACAACTAACTTCTCTTGGCGATATCGCCGCCGCGATTGAAAGGATAAGCGGGGATATCGTGGGAATTGATGTTATCTCGTCGAGCCGTACGAGCACCGTCCGCGATATTACCGTTAACGTATCCGATCAGGCACACAGCAAGCAGATTGTCGAATCGCTTGAGAGGCTGCAAGGCGTTAAAGTCATTCATGTGTCGGACCGGACCTTCCTTGTTCACTTGGGCGGGAAAATTGAGATTACCTCCAAAATACCGGTGAAAAATCGTGATGATTTATCGCGGGTATATACCCCCGGTGTCGCCCAAGTTTGTACAGCGATTGCGGAACAGCCGAATAAGGCCTACTCGCTGACGATCAAACGCAATACGATCGCCGTTGTTTCTGACGGAACGGCCGTACTTGGGCTTGGCGACATCGGGCCGATGGCGGCCATGCCCGTGATGGAGGGCAAGGCCATGCTGTTCAAAGAATTTGCTGGTGTGGACGCTTTTCCGATATGCCTGGATACGAAGGACACCGAAGAAATTATTCGCATCGTAAAGGCCATCGCTCCGGCATTCGGAGGCATCAATTTGGAAGACATTTCGTCACCGCGCTGCTTTGAAATCGAGGAGCGTTTAAAGCGGGAGCTGGACATCCCCGTGTTTCACGATGACCAGCATGGAACGGCTGTAGTCATCCTGGCCGGGCTGCTCAATGCGCTCAAGATTACCGGCAAGCAAATGTCGGATATTAAGGTCATTGTGAATGGTATCGGCGCAGCGGGCATTGCTTGCTCGAAGATGCTTCTGGCGGCAGGCGTGCGCAATTTAATCGGTGTGGACCGCGAAGGCGCCATTAGTCGGAGCATCTCGTATGGCAATCCTCATTGGACGGCATTTGCCGAGCTAACGAATCCGCATCTGGAAACAGGCAGCTTGTCTGAAGTGATCAAGGGAGCGGATGTATTTATTGGCGTTTCGGCTCCGAATATTCTCAAGGTCGAAGATGTTCAGTCCATGGCGCAGGACCCAATCGTCTTTGCAATGGCTAACCCCGTACCGGAGATCGATCCGGAGCTGGCCGAGCCTTACGTTCGAGTTATGGCGACAGGGCGGTCCGACAAGCCGAATCAGATCAATAACGTGCTTTGCTTTCCGGGCATTTTCCGCGGCGCCTTGGATTGCCGGGCGAGTGAAATCAATGAAGCGATGAAGCTTGCGGCCGCTCAGGCGATTGCATCCGTTGTGACGGATGAAGAATTGAGCGAAACGTATATTATTCCGAGCGTATTCAACCAGAAGGTAGTGGAGAAGGTAAGAGAGGCGGTTATAGAAGCGGCCTATAATACCGGAGTTGCCCGAAAAAGATTGAGAGACTCCAATAAGGAGTAAATTCTGCCACTGTTACTGTTACGGTTACTGTTACGGTGCGTTGCGAAGCTTACTCATACGAGCAGTTATCACAAAAGCGTTCTTTTGTGATAGCTGCTTTTTATCGTTTAGCCAGTAAAAACTGGTTCACCCAGATCATGCAGACCCCTTTTCAAAATCTACCTTGTATCCTGCCTCAGCTTGTCCTTCAAAATCCCAATGATAGTTTTATCGGGAGTGCAGAGACCTACTGCTACAGAAAGCACTGTGACGGAGATCACGCAGTTTTGGAAGCTCATCCCTTTTTCGGCGGACTGAGCTTCCGCTATTCTAGCTCTTAATCCCATTTCAGGTCGTAAGCGGACAGGAGATTCGCTATTGCTCTCACATTCCTCTCAAAATGAAGGTAGGCAGCACATTAGCTGCTCCTGTGTCCGCAGCCTTTACCCAAACCAGTGATTCGGTTGAAATAGCGGATGCTGTGTCCTCCTAGTTGTGCCATTCCCGATAATAGAGGGTAGAAGTTTAAACGCTGGCTTCTTTCGGGACCTAGCCAAAAGTCTTTCATTATTCTTTCACGGGGATTTGTTAAAATTTCAACAAGGGAATTTCAACCAAAATTTTTGGCATGAAAGAAGGTGTACATATTGTTATTTAATCAAGTAAGAAAGATGGTTTACCCTGTACTTATCCTCGTGCTGTTAATGGGATTACTTACACCCTATGGGCGGAATACCGTTAATGCAGCACAAGAGGGCATGCGAAGCGTGAAGGGAGTACAGATTTCCGCAGGAGCTAACCATTCCATCATGTTAAAAGCGGATGGTACCGTCGTCGCATGGGGACACAATAATGTGGGCCAAACGAATGTGCCGATCGGCCTTGCCCATGTCATCTCTGTTGCAGCTGGGAGTGATCATTCGCTCGCCCTAAAAGCAGATGGCACAGTCGTCGGATGGGGAAACAATAACGGAGGGGAAACAATAACGGAGGGGAAACAATAACGGAGGGGAAACGACAATTCCGAATGAATTAGCAGCGGGGGGGTAAAAGCCATTGCTGCAGGAGGAGGCTCTTCGCTCGCCTTGAAAGCGGATGGTACGGTCGTGGTGTGGGGCAATAATGCCTATGATCATTTGAGCATACCCCCAGCAGCAAAGACGGATGTAGTCTCAATCGCTGCCGGAAAAGAGGCTTCGTTCGTATTAAAGACGAATGGCACGGTCATTGCATGGGGGAGTAATCCCACATCGAATGTCCCTGTTGGTCTGAGTAACGTAGTGTCAATCGCCGCAGGAGCCTTTTTTGCGATGGCATTAAAATCGGATGGATCGATCGTCGCATGGGGACTTAATTCAAGCGGTCAAGCGGTAATACCCACTGATGCAGCAGATGGTAAAGTAGTATCGATCTCTGCAAACAGATCGACTGCAATGGCCCTGAAAGCGGATGGGACTGTTGTTGCATGGGGAGAAAATGGTGCAGGACAGGCGGATGTACCTGCGGGACTGAATGATGTGGTTGCGATTACTAACGGCTGGTTTCATTCACTTGCCCTGAAAGCAGATGGTACAGTCGTTGCGTGGGGTTCTAATGGGAATGGACAGAAGAACATTCCGGCAGGCTATGCTTCCCCCATTAAAGGAAGCAGAATTGCTGCGGGCGGGTCCCATACGCTCGCATTGAAATCGAATGGAACTCTCTCCGCATGGGGAGACAATGGCGATGGACAAAGTGCGATACCGGCTGGACTAGGAAGCGTGGAGTCGATCGCTGGAGGAGCTAGTCACTCGCTTGCGCTGAAATCGAACGGTACCATCGCTGCATGGGGAAGCAACAGTAATGGCCAAAGTACCGTTCCTGTCGGTCTCGAAAATGTAACATCGATTGCGGCGGGAGCCAATCATTCGCTTGCGTTGAAAGCGGACCGCACGATTACCGCATGGGGCAGCGATGTTTATAGTGAAAGCACGGTTCCGATCGGATTAGATAAAGTAGTTGCTATTGCCGGAGGAGAGTTTCACTCGCTCGCCTTGAAAGCGGACCATACGGTCATTGCATGGGGAAGAGATAATGATGGTCAAAGCACGGTGCCAGCTGGATTGGATCAAGTCATGTCCATTGCTGCTGGGGACAACCATTCGCTAGCCTTGCAATTGGATAGCACGTTCATGTCCATTGCTGCTGGAGCTGACCATTCACTTGCCTTAAAAGCGGATGGCACCGTCGTCGCTTGGGGAAGCAATGCTAGCGGTCAGATTAGTGTGCCAGCTGGCCTCCAAAATGTGGTGTCCATCTCTGCTGGAGCTGAGCATTCACTTGCCATAAAAGCAGATGGAAGCGTCATTGCCTGGGGGAACGACGATTATGGTCAAAGCACCGTACCGGGCAAGCTGATTGATTTGAAGCTGCAAGAAGGGGATTTTACGGAAGCCTTTGACGTCTCCGTCACATCGTACACCTATTATTATGATGGGCAATCGATATCCAGTGCCCATATAACGCCAACGATGACAGATCCAGATGAAATTTTGGTCTATGTGAATAATCAATCTATAACGAGCGGCAATGCGGCAACAATCAATGTGGCGGGAGCAATAGCGTATACAATTATTCCTGTCCGCGTCGAGCCTTATTTCTATCCTAACCAAGCGTACAGGATTGCGCTAGAAATCGATTCAACTCCACCAGAGGTAGCATTCAGCATAAATGGAGGAGTAACGTCTGCAGCAAGCGCCTCAAGCAAAGTTACGGTTAGTGACACGCAAAGCGGCGTGGAGCCTTCCTCACTGCTGTATGCGTGGACGCAAGGCACAGCTGTCCCGACCGGAGGCTGGACGGCTTTCAACAACGAGGATACATTAAGTCAGACCAATGTTAATGGCAACTGGTACTTGCACATTCGAGCCTTAGACAAAGTAGGCAATGTGGTCGATGCCGTATCTAATCCCTTTAAACAGGATAATACCGCGAAACCCGTCGTTGCATTCAGTGGCTTTAACAATCAGCAGTCATTCGTTGTGCCGCCGGCCCAAGTCTCCGTGACTGTGAGCGAGTCGGTATATTGGATCCATGATGGGTCTCTGCTGACTTCTGCAAATGCGCAGCCTCTGATCAGCATGACGAAGGATGGGCAAGCCTTTTCCTCTTATACGACAACGTTTGATGAGTCTTTGCTAACCTACACGTTGACGTTTAACAGCACGCTTAACACTGGCTTGTACAGAGTGCATGTGGCTGGGGGCGAGGTGGAAAATGAATATGGAAATGTGCTTGATGCAGCAGCTGCAAGCTTTAGCGTAGTGAGCGCACCAACCACACCATCCTCACCATCCTCACCGTCCGTAACGCGCTCTAGCAATGCAAATCTGGCGTACTTAAACGTTTTTGCAGGCGGTAAGGCTATAGAGCTATCGCCAATATTTGCACCCGGGACTACGGAGTATATAACGAGTACGAATGCCAAAGAAGTCGAGCTGCAAATGGCACCTGCTCATGCCATGGCAACAGCTAGGCTGCTGGGAGAACCAGTACTTAAGACAAAGACTGTTCCTTTAGCAGTGGGAGAAAATAGTGTCACCATCACGGTTCAAGCCGAGGATGGAACGATAAAAACGTATACGTTAAAGATTAATCGCATTTCTGATAATGGGAACGCAGGCTCTTCATGTACCTTTGAAGATATTAATAATCATTGGGCTTCATCAAATATTTGCGAAGCAGCGAAGCTTGGAATTGTGGAGGGTATGAGTGCCGAAACCTTCGTGCCTAATGGCTACGTAACTCGGACAGAGTTTGCTCTTATGCTGCTTCGCACCCTTCAAATCCCAATGGGCAATGAATCGATTACGATGCCTTTTAGCGATAAGGACAGTATTCCAGCCTGGGCCCAACAGGCGGTTCAGACAGCAGTAGCTGACGGCATACTCGAAGGGTATTCCGACGGGACACTAAGGCCGCAGCAAACGGTAAGCCGGGCTGAAATGGCCGCCATGGTCTCCCGGGCAATGAAGTGGGAGATTGACACTCAGGAAGGTGCTTCCTTTACCGATGATGCAAGCATTCCGGCCTGGGTCAAAGCACATGTTTACAATGCCCGTGCGAATGGGCTGATAGAGGGCCGGGAAGGCAATAAATTTATGCCAGCCGGTTTGACAACTAGAGCCGAAGCTACTGCCTTGCTGTTGCGGCTTTGGAACATTCTTTATTAATCTAGCAAATCTTTATTTAATAGGCTGCAGTACTCATCCCCCGATGCTGCAGTGCCCATCCCCCGATTTATAAATTAGATTGGCTGGGCCTATCATTGATTAATGATAGGCTCGGCCAGTCTTTTTTTTGACTTTCTATATACGCTGCGACCTCAGCCCCCATCCCATGCTGTCGAATAATAGGTTTATTTGTTGAAATAGGAGGCGGCATATATTGCGCTCTATGGTTTCGTATTCGTATACTGTATGAAGAGAGTAAAAAGTGATTATTCTATTTATGTCAAATATAGAGGGACCTTCCATATGGATTCCACAATAGAGCTCGTCTCTATGATTGCTTCATTGATAATGATGGGAATTGTTTTATTATCGGAGTATGGTTTTAGAAGAGTGCGCGGAGTGGGCTATCTCATCGGTTTGACGGTATGCCGAATGATTTACTCTGGTGCTATCATTTTGGAGCAGAACCGTTCTCTCTTACTGGAAAAGCTGATTTTTCGTAATGTTCAGCATACGATGCTTAATTTAATGGTGCCTTTCTTAGTTTTATTTGTGTATTATTTGATCGGCTCCGACAAGGTTATTAAGCTTCGATGGAAAGTGCTGCTGTTCACGGTATTCGTGCTATGGTCGCTGCTAGTATGGTTCGACCCCGAGCTCCACTTGATTTTTCGCACGATTGAGCTCTATAATGGCGAATTAATAACGACAAAAACCATTTATTCCATCCTATTTACGCTCTTTTGTTACAGCATCGTGGCTGTATGTATTTATTTTTTAATTCATTATGTGCGAAATATTCGAGATGATTTTCGCAAGCCAGGCATGTGGGTTCTAGGTCTAGGTTCATTGCCACTGGTGCTTGAGATTATTAAATTTGTGAATCCGGAAATGTCGTCATGGCTGCTAAGGCTCTCGGTTTATTGTGGATTTACAGGTATGATTATGCTGGTCATTGCCATGCGGTATAAGTTTTTCTCTATTGTTCCTTATGCCAGGGATGCCGTACTCGATACGCTTCAGGAAAGTATATTGATTGCAAATGCTTCAGGAAAGATCATCGACAGCAATAAAAAGGCTGTTCAGTGGTTTTTAGAGCTGGGTCATGCCGAAATTTATGACCGGGGAATGGCAGAACTGCTGGCACCATGGCCGCAATGGCAGAAGTTGTGCATGTCTATGCAGCAGGGCAGTGTGGAAATTGACACTTGGCTCAATGGCGAGAGGAAAATTTACAGCATAAACGTATATCCGCTGCAAAAGCAGAGCAAGCATACGCAGGGCAGTATTTCCCTTATCTTCGATATAACAGAGAAGCAGCGCCATCTGGAACAGATCGCACAGCTTAACCAGCTGAAGGATCAACTGTTTACAATCGTCTCGCATGATATTCGCAGTCCACTGGCCTTGCAATTTCAACTAGTGGAGCTTCTAGAAGAAGACAGAAACAGAATGGCGAGCGATCACCGGGAAATCGTTGAGGCGCTGGGTGGTCAGATCCGTAATACGCTCGGCATAGCCAATAATTTGCTGGAGTGGTTTCGCAGCCAGCGGGAAGACGTGACCCTCCGGCCACAGCTGCTGGAGCTGTCTGAGATTGTAGAGGAATGCTTCCATCTGCTGCATATTACTAGCGAGGCTAAACAAATAAATGTACATCACACCATTGCTGCAGAGACTTATGTGTATGCTGATCAACAAGTGCTTGGCTTAGTTATCCGCAATTTGTTATCCAACGCAATTAAATTTACTGGGCTGGGCGGGTCCGTTCATATAGGGGCCGAGTTATCGGAGGATATGGTGATCATTTCAGTCCGCGATGATGGAGTTGGAATGGATGAGGATCAGGTTCACAGGCTGCTTAGTGAGCAGCAGCTGGACTCATTGACGGGCACTTTAGGAGAAAAGGGAGCGGGACTAGGTCTGCTTGTAAGCCGGCAGTTTGTCAAACTAGGCGGGGGAAACTTATGGGTGGAGAGTAAATTAGGACAAGGAAGCCTATTTCAATTCAGCGTGAGAGGCGGAACAGAGCGATGAAGGTGGTTATCGTTGACGATGAGCCGGCCATGCTGCTTGCTATGAAGCGGCTGTTGTCTACTATGGACGACGTAGAGCTTGTGGGAAGCTTCCAGAAGGCTGCTGAGGCGCTGGAATTCGTTCGGGCAAATGAAGTAGAGCTGGCATTTTTAGATATCAGGATAGCTGGGGATGACGGTCTCGAGCTCGCCCATAGCTTGCGTTCGCTTCGTGCTAAGCTGGATATTGTATTTACGACATCCCACTCTGAATTTGCCATTGAAGCTTACGATGTTTATCCATTGGACTATATGGTTAAGCCGGTTTCCCGAAAGCGCTTGGCCAAGACCATTACACAAGCGGCTAGAAGACAGGACGCTTCTTCCCATCCTGCGGAGGATCTTACGACTAATCGACTAGTGGTTCGCGGCTTAGGGTGTTTCGAGGTGAGCAGCAGGCAAGAAGGTGACGTAAGATGGATTTCTAAAAAGAGCATGGAATTATTCGCTTATTTGCTCATCAATCATGGCCGCAGCACCTCTAAAACCCGTATTTTAGAGGATGTTTTCCCGGAAATGCCCCTTAAAAATGCAGAAACGTATCTCCGTACAGCGGCATACCAGCTTAGAAAAGTCTTGTCACCGCATGGGTTGAAAGAGGTGGTCATCTCAGCGCAAGAGCAGTATCGGGTTGATTTGGATCATGCCGATGTCGATTTTATCCAGTTTGAGCAGCAGGCGAAGGCTCTATATGAAATCCATGCATCCAATGCAGAGACGGCTATCGAGCTGGAGAAGCAATTTGCTGGCGATTTGTTTGATGATAAATCTTTTGAGTGGGCAGCTGTGGAGCGGGAGAGACTAGCCATTATCTATGATTCCTTGGCTAAGCGTCTTGCAAGCTGGCTGCTGGACCAGAAGCGATTTAGAGAAGCGGCGCAAATAATGAGAAGAATGGTAGCCCGCAATGAATTTGAAGAGGAATCAAATCTGCTGCTGCTGAAGATTCTCGTTGCTATGGGGGATCGGCAGTCCATAAGCAGCTATTATGAGCACTATACGCAATTGTTGTTTAATGAGCTTGGCCTCCACCCTTCAAAGGAATTTCTTCAGATTTATAAATGGTATCAGTGATCGCCTCCTCATCTATTGAGGGGGTCTTTTTTTATGGAAAAATACACGTGAAAAAAGGGCTGCTGGAAAACCTCCCAGCAGCCCTCTCCTCCCGAAATTCCTCAAAACGAGCTTGAAATCATTTTAGGCTTGCTTCCCCTTAGGGCTGTTCAGCCACTTGTAAGCGGCAACGGCCAGTACCGAGCCGGCAAGCGGGGCAATAAGAAACACCCACACTTGGGATAACGCTTCGCCGCCAAGCAGCAATGCAGGGCCCAAGCTTCTTGCCGGATTGACAGAAGTTCCGGTTAAGGCGATGCCAAGAATATGCACAAAAGCGAGCGTCAGTCCGATAACGAGGCCCGTTACATTTCCATTGCCCTCAGTGGAGGTGACGCCCAGTATCGTATAAATAAATACGAAGGTTAAGATGATTTCGACTATGAATGCCATCAGCGCTGAAATCCCGATTCCGTACCCAGGGCCAAAGCCATTCTGACCAAGCCCCGTTGTGGGCAGGCCTGCGGACACAATAATCGCGTACAAAATGGCGGAGCCAGCAAGAGCACCAGCGATTTGCGAAACCACGTACCCAATGAAATCCGCCCCCGTTAGCTTGCGGCTAATAAGCATGGCAAGTGAAACCGCGGGGTTAATATGACACCCCGATATTGGACCGATGACATAGGCCATCGCCACAATAGTCAGACCGAATGCCAATGCAATGCCCAAATAGCCAAGCTCACCTCCCGCTGTAGCGGCACTGCCGCAGCCGAACAGAACAAGCACGAATGTTCCAATGAATTCGGCAGCATATTTTTTGAATGAAGCGTTCATCAACTTACCTCCCAATGATTAAATATCCTTTTGATTATAAAGGAGGCATATTTACAAAAACTGAACATGGGGCGGGGAAGGGCAGAGCTCCCTATTTTCTCATATACAACCAGAGACGGTGCCTTATTTCATCCATGAGATGGATTTAGAATAATCGGCAGTGGAGTATTATGGAATCATTAGCTGATAGATTATGGATTTGAAAGGAACGCATGAAATGAAAAACATTGTAAAACCAACCTTGATCATTAGCATCGCGCTTATTGCGCTAGTCTGTCTAACCCTCTTCTTCCCGACATGGACGCCTCGTATAAAAGGCGAGAATAGTATAAGTGTGCTGGAGCACGTTGATCTGAATGGGACCAAACAAGAGATTATGATTAGGGGCAACAATCGAAATAATCCGGTTATTTTGAATGTGCATGGAGGGCCAGGCGCTTCGGAAATTCCCTTTGCAAAAAGCATGCAAAATCTATTGGAAACGAAGTTTACCATCGTTAACTACGATCAAAGGGCCAGCGGCAAATCCTATCATTTTAACGAGGACTATTCTAATCTTTCCTCTGATTTGCTGGTGAAGGATCTGCTGGCGGTAACGGATTACGTTGCGGAACGGCTGGGCAAGGAAAAGATTATTCTGATCGGTCATTCATACGGTACCTATCTTGCTACGCAAGCTGCTTCAAGAGCTCCTGAAAAGTACGAAGCCTATATTGGAATCGGTCAAATGGGGGACACGGTAGAAAGCGAGATCGACGCTCTGCATTACGTTCTGGGACAGGCACAAGTAGAAGGAAACGCCGAGGATACCACACAACTGGAGCAATTGCAGGAAGCTATTGAGACGGGTGGGGCTTTGACTCCTCGCCACTATGTCAATAAATACGGAGGGGCATCCAGACTAACCAAAATTCCAGACGGTTCTCTGGTGAATTTGATGTTCACTAGCGAATACAACTTGCTCGATGCCATCCGTTACAACAAAGGGATGACCCAATCCCAGGGGATATTAATTGAGGAGGTCTTTAAACATCCATTGCCTACCTTAGTCAATAAGCTGGAGCTGCCCTTCTATTTTGTTATGGGGGACTATGACTTTATGACTTCATCCCATGCAGCTAGGGACTACTTTGACAGTATTGATGCTAAGCACAAGGAATTCCTTCCTTATGCGGAATCGGCGCATTATCCGCAATATGAAGAAAAGGAACGTTTTGTTAAGTGGATGTCGGATACCTTTCTAAAGTTAGAAAAATAACGAATAGGCTCCCCTTGCGGCAGACAGGTTTGTCATAAAACCTGTTGCTGTAGGGGGGAGCCTATTCATATTGCCAATAATATCTAGCCTTTAACCGCTCCAGCGGTCAAGCCTTTCATGAACGTTTTGGAACCAAGGATAAATAAAATCAGGACGGGAATCGTCGTCATTGTAAGTGCGGTCATTCGTGCCGCGTAATCAGTCCGATGCACGATGCCTAAATTCGAGATGAAAATCGGGAGCGTGTACCACTCTGATTTGTTGATTGTGACGAGAGGCAGCAAGTAGTTGTTCCACGACCACAGGAACACCAGTGTCGCCAGCGTCGCCAAACCCGGCTTCATAATGGGCAGCACGATGCGGACGAAGATTCCAGGCTCCGAGCAGCCGTCAATGCGCGCGCATTCCAGCAGGTCGTTCGGAATCGAATCGCGCATGAATTGGATCATGAAAAATGCACCGAACGGGAATGCTGCCCATACAAGAATGACCGGCCACAGTGTATTGCCGACGCCGAGATGTCTCATTTCGATAATATAACCGATCAATCCAACCTGGGTCGGCACCATCATGGTGATGATAACGAAGGTCTGGAGCAGCTTGCGCCCGCGGAATTCAAACTTCGCCACGGCGTAGCCAATCAGCGTGCTTGTAAATGTTGCTAGTACGACGGATACAATCGATACGATCAAGCTGTTTCCGTATACTTTGATAAAGTCGGCCTGCAGTACCGTCTTCAGATTTTCCCCCAAATAGCTGCCTGGAAGGATAGGAATCCCTTTGAATAGATCCTCGCTGTAATGGGTTCCCATTACGATCATAATATAGAACGGAAATAGCGAGAGCAGGGAGATGACAATTAGACAAAACCACATGCTGGCTGCTTTCATCGTTTGTCCTCCTTAGGTGCTGTAAGTTTGTAGCTTAGAATGGAGAATAAGACGATTAGCAAGAACAGCGAGTAGGCAATAGCTGAAGCGTAGCCGAAACGCGTGTTGGAACCAAATGACTCATCCACAAACTTCCAAATAATGGTTAGTGCTGTATTGTCAGGACCACCGACCTGCGCCGAGCCTGACCATCCGCCATAAAGCAGCTTCGGTTCATCGAATAATTGCAAGCCGTTAATAACGGAGGTGACGACGAGAAATACGATAATGTTCCGAAGCAGAGGCATTGTGATTTTACGGAAGGTATGAAGCCCTGTAGAGCCGTCCATCTTAGCGGCTTCGTATACGTCTTGCGGAATGACCGTCATGCCAGCCATGAAAATAATCATAAAATACCCAAGATTGCGCCATATGACCATTAGAGCGATAATCGCTCTGGAGCCCCATGGGTCCTGTAGCCAGTAAAAGGCTTCGTCCAGTAGTCCGACTTTCGTAAGGAGCAGGTTCACGATTCCCGTCTGCCAATCGAACAAATAAGAGAAAATAAAGCCGATGGCTACCGGTGTCGTAATATATGGTAATACATTGATTGTCTGAAATAATCTCTTGCCACGCGTCAAATGGAAAGTCCAATACGCCAGCGTGAGCCCTAGAATCAAGGTTACTGGAATAAACATAGCCATCATGATCAAGGTGTTCCACAAGGATTTAATAAACAAAGGGTCATTCGTCCAAAGCTGTATATAGTTTTTAAAGCCGACATACGTCTTCTCACCTATGCCATTCCAGTCATGCAGACTGAGCACGAATGAGTATAGGACTGGATACAGTTGAAACGCCGCATACGTCAGCACGAAAGGCAGGGCGAAAAGATAGGGCCACATGCGTGGCCCCCATCTGCGTTTGCTGGATGCGGCGGAAGTCTTAATTATGCGTTCCGCATTCACGGTCATCCCTCGTTTTCCCAAAATTTACTTAACGGTCGCATCGGACGCTTTATTCTTCGTTTCCTGAATGAACTTCTGGAGTGCGGAGTCGGCAGTAACCGATCCGTCCTTCATCCATAGCGGGTACAGAGCGTTAAATACAGAGTCTACGACGGAATCGTATTTGGACTGTGCCTCGCCTTTCATATCGGGAACGATATTTTCGACAAAATATTTCGCGAGATTTTGGCCGTCGAAAAACTCGTCGTAAGGTCCTGGCGCGTCGATGAGCGCTTTTTGAGTTTCATAGAATGACTTGGAGCTGGTCATATTGCCGAATGTCTTAAAGTTGAATGCGGAGCCTTCTTCGGACAAGTAGGCGTATTGGATGAATGCCCAAGCCGCATCCTTAACCTTGCTGTCCTTGTAAATGCCGATCGCTGTTCCACCGCGGGTGAATCCGCCTTCTGGCGCTTTGAGGAGACCCCAGCGTCCCGAACCATCGGGATCATTCGCTGAAATATGCCATTTGGCTCCCCATGGTGCCATTGGATAGAACATGAACTCGCCTTTCGCCATGGAAGCCGACCAAGCGGGTGTCCACAATTCATTTTTGCCGATAATGCCAGCATCACGCATCTCAAACAAGCGGTTCAAAGGCTTTTGCAGCTTGCTCGTCAAATCGATTTCTGTGCCGTTTACGTAGGAAACAAAATTCTGCCCTTTTAAAGCAAGAAATGCGTCGCCAAGACCAGGGAACATGAGCACCTTGTCAGCACTCTTCTCTTTAAGCTCCTTGCCGGCAGCGATGAAATCATCCCAGGTTGAAATCTTTTTCTCTAGCTCAGCTGGGTCGTCCGTACCCCAATACTGCTTCGCCAAATCTCTCCGGTAAGCGAAGCCTGCGGGCGTTAGCGATTGATCAACGGCAATGACTTCGCCCTTGGAATTAGAGACGTAAGGCACGACGTAATCTATAATGGTGCTTTTGTCGAAGTTATAAGGCGCCGCTTCAAGGTTGTCAAGCACACCAAGGTCAAACAGCTTGCCGCGGTAGGCCGACTCTCCAAGAATGACGTCGGGAACGTCAGAGCCGGAAGCGATGCCGCTTTGCAGCTTCTGCAAGTAATCGTTCGGATTAACGACGGTTACTTCGACTTTGATGTTCGGATATTTTTTATTAAATTCTACAATCATGCCTTTCTGGAACGCTTCATCCCAATCCCAGACTTTAACGGTGCCGCTAATCTGCGTCGGATCGGTGCTGGCCGCAGTCGACGCCGCAGGAGCAGCAGTGCTTCCATTGTTGCCCGTACCGTTGTCTACAGTGGTGTTGTTGCCGCCGCAGGCTGCGAGCAGCCCAGTCAGCATCATCACAGATACGAAACCGCCCACCCATTTGCTCTTCTTTTTGATGTTCACGTTGGTGAGTCCCCCTAAAATAATTTTGTAAGTGCTTACAATGCTATCGTAACTCAGGACCCTATTAGCCGGTAATCAGCCAAAACGGCGATTTCGTATAAAATCCGGTGATCCCCTCAATTTCTACGCGAAACGGAAGCTGTGCCGCCAAAGGATGGCGAAAGCCGTTTACGCTTGAAATATAGGAGAGGATATGATGATTCCATCCTTTCTCTATATTTCTACGCGAAACGGAAGCTGTGCCGCCAGAGGATGACGACAGCCGTTTACGCTTGCTCCGTCCAAGGAAGCATAATTCGTATAAGGGTGCCTTGGCCCCATTCACTAGATACTTCCAGACGCGCTGATGCGCCAAAATGGGTTTGCAGCCGTTCTTGGATATTGGACAAGCCAATTCCTCTCGTACGCTCCGGTTCTTGTCCCACCTGCCCCATGTGCATCCTCCAGCCTTCTTCGGGAACCGTCATGCCTTGTCCGTCGTCTTCCACTTCCAAGACAAGCTGTTCTCCGTCCCGGTAAGCCCGCACAATAATCGTGCCCTCCTCTAGATCCGACGGAATGATGCCGTGCACAATCGCGTTCTCCACGAGCGGCTGAAGCGCCATTCGGGGAACCGAACGGTCAAGCAGTGCTTCGTCAATCTCCCAGATGAGCCGGAATTGGCCAGGATAACGCGTCTGCTGGATGACCGTGTATTTGTCGATGATCCGTTTCTCCTCCGACAGAGGTGCGCGTACAGCCCCTTCACCCGTCTTAATCGTATTTTGCAAAATGGAGATGAGCGCCTGCGTCACTTCGGCCGCTTCGGTCCCACGATTGGCATGGGACAAGTAAATGACCGTATTTAAGGAGTTGTACAAAAAATGCGGATTGATCTGGGCCATCAATAAATCGATTTGCATTTGCCGTTTCAAGGTTTCGTTCTGGACGGCAGTGTCCATCAGGCTTTTCAAGTCTCTGACCATTCGATTGAAGCCTGTGCCTATAATCTCAAGCTCGTCTCCGCTGCGAATATGGACGCTTGTCCCGAGATCGCCGACCGCGACGCGCTTCATCGCATTCGTCAGCCGGATCAATGGCTTCATCAAATTGACAATAATGGGCAGCATGACGACCAGTGTTACAATAATGGCGGTAACAATGATAATGATATAGAAAAAGAACACGCGATTAATTTTCATAAATAATTTGCTCTTAGACAGCAAAGCCGCCTGTTTCCAGCCCTGGTTCATGGCATCGTCCATCAATACGATCGTGCGGGCGTCCTCCGCGAATGGCTCGCCAGATTGCAAGACGCTCGTCATGAACGACCGGTCTGCTTCCGGCAGCTTATCATTAGCCTCAAGCAGCAGGGCGCCTGAGCCGGTGAACAGCTCGATTTGCTCGAAATCCTGCGCGCTTTGCAAAAAGACGTTTGCTAATTCGGAATAGGCGATATCGATGACAAGATAGCTTTCCGCGTCTAACTCCTGCCCGATGGGGCGATATTTCAACACGTAACTAAAGACCTGACGGTTGCCGCTAATAAAAAAGAACGGATGCGGCTCGCTGTAGGCAGCGCGTGAATTTTTCATTTTCACAAACCAGTCCTGCTTCAAGTACTCGGAGAAATAGTCCTCGTAACCGCTATAGTTGGAATAGGTTTCCTCCTTGGGCGTAACGATCACGACGTTCAGAATAAAGTTGCTGAGCGCCACAAACCGCCCGAGCTTCTCCTGCACCGCTTGCTTGCGGAAGTAATTCACCTCAATATCCTCGCTTGCTGGCGCGTGAATGAGAGCTGTTATTTCCTCGTCGGATACGATGTACTCCGCTGTCTTAACGACCTGCTCTTGAATCTTATTGAGCTGAAACGAAATTTGCGCGAGCTTCGTCCGGCTGTCCTTGATCGACTGCTCGCGAATAATATCCTTGGCGTAGTCATAGATGAAAAAGCCGCTAAGAATAAGCGAAATGGAAACGACGAGAACGGTGCTGGCAATTATCTTGGTGCGTATCCTCATGCGCATTGTAAGGTCACCTGCGTTTCTCCATATATTCGAGCGGGGTCATGCCCGTCAGCTTGCGGAAGACTTGGCTGAAATACTGCCCATTGCGGAAGCCGACCCGGTCGGCGATTTCATAAACCTTGAGGTTTCCCTCATCCAGCAGCTGCTTGGCCTTCTCCATTCGGATTTCTGTAAGCCGGTCAAGCGCTGTCTTGCCTGTCTCCAGCTTGAACAGGTGGCGGAAGTGGTCGCGTGAAATGCCGAGCTGCCTTGCAAGCGTATCTGCGTCGAGCTCGGGATCGCCGTAATGGCGCTCCATCTGCTCCAGCGCTTGGCGCACCTTGCGGGATACTGTGGGCAGTCCGGCTGACATTTGTGCAAGCGTATCCAACTCTTGCAAAAACCAATCGCGAATACCCGCAAGCGAGGACCAATCTGCTCTCGTGCCCGGTCCAGTAGCCCAAGTCTCCGTTAGAGATGGCAGTCCACAAGTGGAGCGATAGCGGTTCAACATGCTGACCAGCTGCCGACACAAGTCCGCGAATCCGCTGGCATCCTTTGCTATCAAAGCTAGCGAAAATAAGGCCGAAACCTCGCGCGCAGCTTCTTCATATTGGCTCTCCGACAGCAGTTCCTTCGTCTTCGTCAAGCCTTCTTCCCATTCCAGATGTAAGGGGGCCTTCTCTTCTTCACGCTGAAGCTCGTTCAATCGGAACAAGTGGCCAGGGCTATGAAACATCGCCTGTGACAGCCATTTCAATGCTTCAGCGAGCTTTCCGGGAACGTCCGCCCGATTTGGCAAACCGTACGCCATCGCCATGGATGCAGCGCGGCCCGTCAGCTGTTCGATCGTACGCCGTGCCTCGGCCGCCTTTTCCTCAAGCAGCTCTCGCATCTTGCTCTCGCCCCTGCTGCTCTTATCCCCGTAAATGAGAACAAAGCAGCTTTCTAGAAAGGGGATCGCCGCTAGCAGGCTGGAATCTCTTACATCGGGCCACTCCGTCGGCCAGTCCGGTTTAATTGGCATAACACCGGGCAGCAGTGGCATCATACGGGCAGGCTCGAGCACCAGCAGATGAAGCCGATCGAACGCTTCGCCCACGCCCGCTGTCGCCGTCCTCCACTGCGTGTCCGACAGAGGCCTTCCGCCGAGCCAATCAACGAGCAGTCTGCCGCGGTCATTTTTCTGGAGCCGCCTATCGGTCTCAATGTCCTCCCTTAAACCGCCGAGCTCTCGCTTGACCGTTTCCGCATCCATCTCATGCTTAATCCAATAGTTGGACACGCCCAGCTTGAGCGCTTCTTTGGCGTACTCAAATTCTTTGTGGGAGGTAAGCAGCACGATTTTCAGCGCCAGTCCCTCTGCCAGCAGCTCCTTGCTAAGCGCCAGTCCATCCTTGCCGGGCATGACGATATCCATAATAATCAAGTCTGGGCGATGCTCTCTCGCCAATCTTATGACCTGAGACGGCTTGTTCGCCGTGCAGACGATCTCGTAACCGAGCTGCTGCCACGAAATTAGATTTTTCATATGCTCAATCGCCAGCACTTCATCATCCACGAGCATCACTTTAACCCAATTCATCTGTTTCGTGCCTCCATATTCTTAATGCTTTAAATTTATCATTCTTTTGCGCCATGTATCTGAATACAACTGAGCCTGTCCCTTTCAATAAATGACAGCTGATTTGAGAACCCAAAGGCGTTCTTAGAGATGGACTAACTTTCGCCAAGTATACGACGAAAACCTGAATATTTGTATTTTTTATATGACCGTTCCTCACCTTATTCTTTTCTGTTACTACCATCTCCGACAAATAAACCAATGATACGTCTTATATTTTGTCGGCTAGCCGACTTTTTTTGTTTTAAACCATGAATTATAATTGTGAATACCGATAGGTAAACTTTGAATTATCCAGCAGCTAGAGAAGGGTGGAACGACGATGGACCAAGAGGGTATGTCCTCCAATTGGGAAGAAACCGTAACGGATAACGGTGAAGCCGAGCAACTCGCGTTAGCGAAGCTCTTCCAGGAGTTTGGCTCTTCTCGTGGCATGAAGAAGAACTCCTTTATTTTCAGGAGCGAGGAAGAAAGTCAGGAGATCTATTTCGTCCAGGACGGACTGGTGAAGATTTCGCAGTTTGCGCAAGAGGGCCAGAGCATTACCTTGTTCCTGAGGCACAAGGGCGAGGTGTTCGGTGCGGCCGAGGTTCTGACGGGGCAGAAGAGACAACGCTATGCGCGGTGCATCACGGACAGCCGGATTCTCTCGATTCCGACTTCCCAATTCACCAGCTTGCTGAAGAAACATCCGGATGCCCTCTATGCGCTTACGGTGGTCAACGCCCGTCGTCTGCTGCAGACACAGCGTTACGTAGAGACGCTCATCTCACGGCCGGTTGCCTGGAGGCTGGCTCAACTGCTAATGCAGCTCGGAGTTCGTGTGGGGAAGGAGACGGTCGTCACGCTTTCGCTTACCCATGAGGAGATCTCCTATGTCATCGGCTGCAGCAGGCAGACGGTTACGGAGACATTGGGTCGATGGCGGGAGGAAGGCATCATTCGCTATGAGAAGAAAAGGGTTGTCATTCACGATACCAACGAGTTCCAACAGCACTTGTAACGATGTGGAAAGCCATGGGGGGCGGTAGCATGATCCGGGTAGAAGGAGTAGGCAAGACGTTCGCGCAACGGGGTAGAGCGGGCTATACTGCGTTGGAAGACATTGACTTCGAGATAGGAAAGGGAGAGTTCGTCTCCATCCTTGGTCCTTCCGGCTGCGGCAAGTCCACACTGCTTAACTTAGTAGCAGGTCTAGAGCAGACGGATCACGGCCGAGTAGAAGCGAACGGCAAGGAAGTCACGGCCCCAGGGCCTGATCGAATCGTCGTATTCCAAGACCATGCACTGTATCCTTGGCTTACCGTGCTGGAGAACGTCGCATTTGGTCTCAAGCAAAAGGGAATCAAAAAGAAGGAGCGCCGCGAGCGAGCCATGGAGCAGATCCGGGCTGTCCATTTGGGGAAGTTTGCGGACCGCTATCCCCACGAGCTGTCGGGTGGGATGAAGCAGAGGGTGGCGATAGCGCGGGCGCTCGTTATGGACCCGGAGATTCTGCTCATGGATGAGCCGTTCGCTGCACTGGACGAACAGACTAGGCTGCTGCTGCATAAGGAATTGGAGCAAATATGGCTAAACACGCGGAAGACCATTCTGTTCATCACGCATAACATCCGGGAGGCGGTCATACTGTCGGACAGAGTGCTCGTCATGTCTACCCGGCCGGGACGGATTAAGAAGGAGTTCCGCGTACAGGCGGCACGGCCGCGGGAGCCTGGCGACTCACTTCTGCATCATATCGAGAGTCAGATTATGGATACGTTGGCCGCTGAACTGGAGAAGGTGGCGAAGGAGGAATATGGCAATGACTACACTTTGGAGAAAAGCCCTCTTTCTCATTCTACTGCTAATAATCTGGGAGACGGCATATAGGACAATGCATTGGGGCTGGCGCTTTCCATCGGCGCTGCAGACGATGCAGACATTCTACGATGGGATGGCCAATGGGCAACTGCTAGAAGCGACGCTTAGCAGCTTGAGGCGAATCCTCATCGCGTTTGTCCTCTCATGCGGCATCGGCATGACACTCGGCGTCTTGTTCGCTCGGAGCCGGCTGCTGGACGAGACGTTCGGATTTGTCGTCGTTGCTCTGCAGACGGTGCCGAGCATCGCTTGGTTACCTTTCGCTATCATATGGTTCGGGCTGAACGACTTCGCCGTTGTGTTCATCACGACGATTGGGGCGACATGGACGATGACGATTGCGAGTCGGAGTGGGATCAAGAACATTCCTCCAATTTATCTTAAGTCGGCGGAGATGTTTGGAACAGGCCGCGGGTTCCGACTCTTTTACCAAGTGATGATCCCTGCAGCCATACCACAGCTCATTACAGGCATGCGCATGGCCTGGGCGTTCGCCTGGCGGGCACTCGTCTCCGGTGAGCTCATTGCGCGCGGTATCGGTTTGGGGCAGCTGCTGGAGGAGGGGCGAAGCCTCGGCGACACCTCTCTTATGCTCTGCATCGTACTCGTGATCGCGATTCTCGGTACAATCTCCGACCACCTCGTCTTCAAGCGCATAGAGGAACGGATCTGGACCCAGTACGGTCTGAATGCTGCCAAAACGTAAGCTTAACCAGGAAAAGGGGAATGATGCATGTTTAGAAAAGTGGCTTATTCGAGTCTTATGATCGTCTTGATTCTGATTCTGCTTTCCGGCTGCGGGGCCTCTGGCTCGGGGAGTAACGGAAGCTCCAAGTCGGTCGACCCCATTACGGTGAGGATCGGCTTGCTCAAGAACGTGACCCATGCTCCGGCCTTCGTAGCGATCAAGAAGGGCTACCTGCAAGACCGTCTTGGCGCTAATGTGAGGATCGAAGTACAGGGCTTTAATAACGGCTCGGACTTCTCGACTGCCATGGCGACAGGCCAGATCGACATCGGCTACGTCGGGCCAAGCCCGATAATCAACCAATATACAAGGAGCAAGAACATCAAGATTCTGTCAGGAGCGAACAACGGCGGTGCCGTGCTAGTGACGAGGAAGGGCTCTGGCGTGACGAGCGTAAAGGACTTGGCAGGCAAGCTGGTCGCCATCCCGACAAAGGGGAGCACGAATGAGATATCTCTGCGTCTGCTTCTTCAGGAGCATGGCCTGGAGGTGTCGACGGACAATAGCGGGGTACAGCTTATTGCGATGGCTCCGGCGGATACGCTGACGGCCATGAAGCAAGGTCAGGTAGAAGCGGCGTTATTGCCGGAGCCATGGGGGACGCAGATCGAGAACGAAGGCATCGGTAATATCGCCGTCGAGTGGGATCAGATTCCGCCGAACAAGGGGAATTATCCACTTACGATTATCGTAACTAGCGACGACTTCCTGAAGGAACACCGGAATTTGGCCAAATCCGTTCTTTTGGCCAACGAGGACGCAATCAAGTTTATCAAGGATAGTCCAGACGACACATATTCTCTCGTTAGCGACGAGTTGAAGGAACTGACGGGCAAGGGCTTGGACGCCGAATTGATCAAGGCCACACTGTCTCATCTAAATCTGACGATGAACATCGACCAAGATTCCTTGAAGATAATGGCGCAGGTAGCGGTCGATGCCGGCTATATCA
This sequence comes from Paenibacillus sp. J31R34, assembly GCF_059383715.1. Classification (NCBI taxonomy): domain Bacteria; kingdom Bacillati; phylum Bacillota; class Bacilli; order Caryophanales; family Paenibacillaceae; genus Paenibacillus; species Paenibacillus sp. J31R34. The sequence continues at coordinate 424,265 of NZ_JBXENU010000006.1, read as the reverse complement.
AGGGAGTCGGAGCAGATGGCTTGGATCTAGCAGGCTTGTACGATCTGTCGCTGCTGAAGGAGACGCAGGAAGGCAAATAAAACGAAAATGAGAGGGCTGACAGCGATGACAGCGATGTATATCCAGCCACAAATGAATTTGAGGCCAGACTACCACCCAGATCTGACCGTCGTTCTGCTCGGGACGGGTTCTCCCCGTGCCTTTTATGGGCGAGCGAAGCCCGGAGCCGCGGTGCTCGCGGGAGACAAGACGTTCCTCGTTGATTGCGGGGGCTCTACGGTGGACCAACTAATCAAAGCGGGCATCATGCCTCAAAGGATATCCGATGTCCTGTTTACCCATCACCATTACGATCATAACGGAGGATTCTTCGACGTGTTCATCACGAGTTGGCGCACGCATATTACCGCAGAACGTGTCTTCGAAGGTCGTTCAGTGCCCATGCAAGTGTACGGACCAGAGACGACGAAGGAGATCATCGGTAAAATGCGGGAGTCCTTCGAGTTCGACGTCAAGCTCCGAATCAGCTATAATCTGTCGGATGAAGCGGGCTCGCTAATCGAGTATACGGAATGCAACGAGGGTGTTGTGTACGACAAGGACGGCATCCGAATTACTGCCTTCGAAGTGGACCATCGCCCTGTCTATCCGGCTATCGCTTACAAGTTCGAGTATAACGGCAAGACGGTCGTTATATCAGGCGATACGATTCCGGTGGCCAATACGGAGAAACAAGCGACCGGGGCAGATCTGCTCGTTCACGAAGCGTACAACAAGTCGTGGCTTGATTCCTTGACCGCGCAATATCCGAAGCACGAGAAGGCGCTGTCAAACCCCGCGAAGTATCATACGACGACGCTGGAAGCGGCTGCAATCGCGCAACGGGCGGGAGTCAAGCATCTCGTGCTCACGCATCACATTCCCGCGCCAGAGGCGAATCCAGAGGCCGAGCAAGCGTATATCGAGGGGATGGCTGGCATTTACGCCGGCCCGATTACAGTAGGTCGCGACTTGATGGTCTTCGAATTAAAGTAGCGGACAAAGGACTCCCTACAGGGCGCCCATCTATCTTGTTGTCGGACTTATTGAATCTGAATAATAAATCTATCCGTTTAGAGTGGGGCGCCGGTTTGGGCGTCCTTTTTTTGTATGATAATCTGACTATTGATTGTTGTAACCCTTTAAACTAAAAATATCTGTGTGGCTGTGCCCTGAGCAGTTTGAAACGGCGTACTTGTAAGGGATGTGCTATCATAAAAAGGGATATTATGAAAATAAGTCATGTGCAGGCAAGTAGGGTGAATTACAACGTAACGCATTAACTTTCAGAAGGCAGGATTCATATAAATGACCGTTAACCATACACAACGCTATCGCTTTAGTGAAGCTCCTATATGGCATCTCCAAAGGGAATATTTCGAAGAAGAAGGCATGAAGGCTTGGAATAATGATCAAGTCCCTCAGTATATAACGAGTAATCCCATGATTGCTTCGGCCTATGCCGAAATGATATTTGGGCTGCTTCAAGACCGGGCCAATCAGGGAAACCGATCAGAGCCTGTATTTATTGTGGAGCTTGGAGCAGGAGCAGGTCGTCTCGCCTACCATGTGCTGCATGAGCTGTGCCAGTTGAGAGACTATGCGGGGATATCCCTTCCCCCTTTCCGCTATATTATGACCGATTTGGCCATGAAAAATGTTCTGGCCTGGCAGGAGCATCCTGCCCTGCAAGCTTTTATCGCCGAGGGCGTGCTGGATTTTGCACGATTTGATGCGGTTCATGATACGTCGATAAACCTCGTCGTTTCAGGCACAGCCATTAGAGAACAGGAATTAGAGCAGCCATTAATTATAGTCGCCAACTATTTTTTTGACAGTATTCCACAAGAGCTGATTTATGTAGGCGACGGCCAAATATACGAGGCGGATGTTTTTGTCGAATATCCTGACAATCGGGATGCCCTTAAACCAGCCGAGCTATTAGATCAAATCGCTTTGCATTATGAGCACAGGCGGGCGCCCGAGTATGAGCAAGATGACTATCCTTACCGCGATGTCATTGCCGTATATCAGGAACAGCTGGAGGATTCGCATATTTTATTTCCTGCTGCTGGTCTAACCTGCTTGGAGCGTTTGAATCAATTGTCTCAGGCAGGGTTTCTATTGATAACCGCTGACAAAGGCGACCACCTGCTCGATAACTGGAAATTTGCCGAGCCGCCGGAGCTGTTCCTGCATGGCAGCTTTTCATTGACCGCCAACTACCATGCGATTCAGCATGTTTTTGAACAAAGAGGGGCTCAGGCGTTATTTCCCCCCCATCATTATAAAAATATAAATGTCGGCTGTATTCTCCATATGGATCAACCGATGGCATACGCGAATACCAGATTAGCCTACCGCCGATTTGTTGAGCGTTTTGGCCCGGATGAGTTTTTTAGCATGAAAATGTGGGTCGACCGCAATCTCGCCAGCATAGAACTGCAACCATTGCTCAGCTTTTGGCGTTTGGGTGGATATGATGCGGAGTTTTTCATTCAGAGCACGAAGCAAATAGCCAGCCTGCTGCCGGATGCGAATGATGAAGAAATGCAGGACCTGCTAAGAGGCATCCAGCTGATGTGGTCGTCTTATTACGTCATGGAGCAGCGTTATGACTTGGCACTTGATGCAGGCTTGCTGCTGTTTGAGATGGAAATGTATGAAGAGTCCAAGCAGTTTCTAGAAATATCGGTGCAGCAGGAACAGGATGAGGTTGTTTCGACCGTGTTTTATTGCCTCGCTATTAGCTGCTTTGAGCTGGAGCTGGACGAGCAGGCATTGAGCTATATTCAGCAATTTTTGGAGCTTGAGCCGGATCATGAAGAGGCATTGGCGCTGCTGGGGAGATTTGAATAACAAGCATAGGCTGAACTTGTTGATCATTATTTTTAGGAACGACAGTTGGGGGTGGCTGGGATTTGAGGCGTATTACGATTTTGGTCGCAGATGATGAGGTGGAAATAGCGGATCTGGTGGCCTTACACCTGCAAAAAGAAGGTTATTACATTATAAAAGCATCCGATGGGAAGGCAGCTATGCAAGCTGTGCAAACGCAGACGATTGATTTGGCTATTTTGGATATTATGATGCCGGAAATGGATGGGTACGAGGTCACTCGTAAAATTCGGGAGCAATACCATCTGCCGATTATTTTCTTGAGCGCCAAAACCTCCGATCTGGACAAGATCACAGGGCTTGTTATGGGAGCGGACGATTACATGACCAAGCCCTTTAACCCAATGGAGCTGGTGGCGCGTGTCAATTCGCAGCTTCGCAGGTCGCTGCAATTCAATCAGCCAGCCGTCATGAATAAAGCGGTGCTGGAGCTAGGCGGACTCGTGATTTCACCCGACCAGCATAAAATCACCTTGTACGGCGAGGACGTCGAATTAACGCCGAAGGAGTTCGACATTCTTTATTTGCTAGCGAGCCATCCGAAGCAGGTGTTTAGCGCGGAAAACATTTTTAAACAGGTGTGGGGCGAGGCCTACTATGAGAGCGGCAATACGGTTATGGTCCATATCCGTACCCTGCGCAAAAAACTGGGAGAAGATACGACCAAGCGGAAATTCATCAAGACGATCTGGGGCGTGGGGTACACGTTCAATGATTAAAAGCAGAAGAAGCTTTCGGACCACGATGATTATGCTGCTGGGCTTAAGCATGCTTTTATCCGGTGCGATTACGTATGGTATTTATAAGCTGCTGCAGCTTTATTATGTCGATGTCCGCGAAGGGGATCGATTGGCTCTGTACCGGAGGATGATGAGGGAAGTGGGGGATATATATGTGTTCCTCATTATTTTTATCCCTCTGGCTATTGTCTTTTTCTTCTGGTTTACAAAGCGATATGGGACTTATTTCAATGAAATTTCCAAGGGAATCCGCCATCTGGCTAATGGGGAATTTGATAATCGGGTCCAGATATCCTCAAACGATGAGTTCAGCAGCATTGCGGAGGATTTGAATTTGGCCAGCGAAAAGCTGCAAGCGGCGGTTGAAAAAGGGGATTTTGCCGAAAATAGCAAGGATCAGCTGGTTGTGAATTTGGCGCATGATCTTCGAACGCCGCTTACCTCAATATTGGGGTATTTGGATTTGATGGTGAAGGATAATCAGCTAACCGATGAGCAGATCAAGCATTACACCATGATTGCCTTCAACAAATCGCAGCGTCTGGAAAAGCTGATTGATGGACTATTCGACATTACGCGCATGAACTATGGCAAGCTGCCCGTTGAGAAAGAGCCTATCGACCTCAGCGAGCTGCTCAGGCAGCTGAACGAGGAGCTGTACCCCGTTTTTGAGAAAAATCATTTAGCAGCCCGAATGGATGTGGCTCCCGAGCTGTATATTAATGGCGACGGGGAGCTGCTGGCCCGTGTATTTGAGAACTTGTTGACCAATGCCGCCAGGCACGGCAAAGAAGGCCTATACGTAGACATTAATGGGCGCCTTGATACGGGGCATGTGGTCATTCAAGTCGCTAATTATGGAGGAGAGATTCCTCCTGAGGATTTGCCTCATATTTTCGAAATGTATTATACCGGCGACCGATCTCGGGCGCATCAAGAGGGCGGAACGGGCCTCGGCCTATTCATAGCCAGAAATATTGTAGAGCAGCATGAGGGAACCCTCACGGCCGAGAGCAATGTGGTGCGGACGGTATTTGAGGTGCGATTGCCTGTACGCTCATAATTTAAGAAAAACTTTAAATTTGTCCCACTTTTTTTTAACTAGTTTTCTCTATCCTAGAAGTATAAGGAAAGGGGAGGACGCGTTAATGACGAAGTGGGGCATTTTTATATGCTTGGTTCTGCTGGGCTATGCAGCGACGGACAGAGAGCTTTATAAATAGAATGGCGAGATTGTGACGATAAAGGAGGATGCCATTTGGAACAGAGGGCAAATAAAACGAATAAGTGGGAGCTTTTTATAGGATCGGCGTTTGTTGTGTATTTGTTTTTATTATTTAAAATCATTTTGCTCAAATGGAACGCTATTGGTCTCGATGCTTGGTGGTATCATTTCAAAACGTTTTTGTACCACCCGTATCTCATTTACGAGCGCCAAGCGAATCTAAAGCTATTCGATGAAATTTCAAGGGGGATTGATGGATTATCGATCTCTGGCTCGATGCTGTTTACCAATTTAATTGGCAATACGCTGATCTTTATTCCGTTGGGTGTTTTTATCGCGGAGTTAAGCAGATCCCGAGGGGGATTAGGCATAAAAATATTCGTGTTTTCCCTGCTGTTAAGCTTATTTTTTGAAGGCAACCAGTTTTTTCTAGGTATTGGCATCTTTGATGTGGATGATTTGCTGTTAAACACCGTTGGCGGAATGATCGGGTACATAGCTTGGAAAATCGTTACGGTTGGCGTGAGAGTACTCCAGCCCGCAACGGCTAGAGGATTAAAGAGGACTTCTCATACATGAGCTGGGAAAAGCCGGGGACCATAAGGGGTTCCCGGCTTTTATGCGTCAAATTTTGCTTAAGTAAGGGCTCGTGTTCTACGAGCTGTCTACATTCGATCTGAATGGAGCCAACAGCAGAAGCTGCTTGGCAAGAAAGGCAGGCGTATAGGGCGTATCGTTGCGCAGCCATATAACGATTGTGCCAAGAAAAGCAGAGGCGCCATACCAGGCTGCAATATCATTCGGAATTTCCGGCGTAATGGCTTTGGATGACGTATGGTGACTACTCATTTTACTTTTAATATAGTCCATCATAAGCACAGAAAGACGCTCCGTAAATAGGGGCAGACGCCTGGAGCCGAGTAGTATTTTGTAGGAGGTTGAATGATCGGAAAAATGCTGAATAAGCTTGACCAGCTCGGGCCATTCATGATCAGCCGAACCGGACGGTTCATAATCATTTTCTAGCAGATTACGAATATGTGTGTTCATGTTGTCCGCCATCTGATTCAGCATATCCGGGATATCCTTGTAATGAAGATAGAAGGTAACCCGATTAATGGTCGCCCGCTCCGCAAGTCGATTCACTGTGATTTTCTCTAAATCGTACTCCTGAATCAGCTCAAGAAAAGCTTCTCGAATCAATTGGCGTGTGCGTATAACGCGCGGATCTATTTTTGGTGATTTTGCCTGCATGCAAACACCGATCCTTTCCATTTTCAAATCAATTGTCTATACGACGGTTTTAAGTGAATTTGTAGATTATTACGAAGTAAAACGACAGATTATAGATATTTGTAAACTAATAAACAGTAATGAAAAAGGTGTCGCTTGTAATCATAAAACGAGACGCCTATAATCTTTTACATTAAGTAAATTATACTACAGACTGTCAATTAGTTGAAGTCGAAAGGATTGAGTAAGATTAGTACAAACCCTGTTTTTGACAGCAGCTCAATTAAGAAAGGACCCCTATTGTTCGTTTTAATCGTAGGGGCATTTGTCGCCGTATTAAATCAGACCATTATGAGTGTCGCGCTTCCCCATTTAATGGTCGAGTTTTCAATTGAGGCTGCCGTAGCCCAATGGCTGACTACTGGGTATATGCTGGTTAATGGCGTGCTCATTCCGATTACGGCCTATCTCATGCAGCGTTTTACGACACGCGAGCTTTTTCAATCGGCCATGGTTATTTTTCTCGGAGGAACCATACTGGCAGCGATAGCGAATTCATTTGAAATATTGCTCGTTGGACGGCTGATTCAAGCGGCTGGGGCCGGTATTATCATGCCATTATTGATGAATGTAATCCTAACCATCTTCCCTCCAGACAAACGCGGGGTTGCGATGGGTGTCGTTGGTTTAGCTATTGTTTTTGCACCAGCTGTTGGCCCTGCTATCACGGGTTATGTAATGGAGGAATACAGCTGGCGCACGATGTTCCAGGCGATTATTCCTGTTGCTGCTTTAGTCATTATTCTTGCTCATTTTTATTTGAAAAATGTGGCTGAGCGCTTGTTCCCTAAGCTCGACGTATGGGGAATGATTTTCTCAACCATCGGCTTTGGAATGGTGATTTATGGGTTCAGCAAGGCGGGCAGCCTAGGGTGGTCCAACACGGAAGTTGTGATTTCGCTAACAGTGGGGATTGTTTCCTTGGCCGTGTTTACGTGGCAGCAGCTGCGCTCTAGCAGTCCGCTGCTTGATCTCAGGGCATTCAAATATAATATGTTCTCCTTAACGACTATTATCAATATCGCTGTCACTATGGTGATGTATGCTGATATGATGCTGCTTCCCCTATATTTGCAAAATGCGCGTGGATATACAGCACTGGAATCGGGCATGCTTATGCTGCCTGGCGCTCTGCTTATGGCACTGATGATGCCCGTATCCGGGAAGCTGTTTGACCGCTTTGGTGCAAAGTGGCTGTCGATTGTGGGCATGATCATTACAATCGGAACTACGATTGGATTTGTAAATTTGACGGACTCAACCAGCTATAACTACTTGCTGCTGATGTCTACGGGACGAAGGATCGGGATGGCACTGTTCCTGATGCCTATTACTACAGCGGGCTTGAACCAGCTTCCTGCCAGACTGAATGCGCACGGAACGGCTATCTCTAATACGATTAAGCAGGTGGCTGGCGCGATTGGTACCTCCTTGCTCGTAACCGTCATGACGTCGAGCACTAAAACCCATCTGACGGATACGATGGTGAGTAGCGGCACACAGACGGCTTCCAAGGAAATGATGATACACGCTAACATTCAAGGCATTAATGACGCCTATCTTGTTATCGTTGGAATCGGCCTCATTGGACTTGTGCTTTCGTTCTTTATTAAACGGGTCAAGCAAAGTGAAGTGGAAGGCGTTAAGATGCCGGTAATAAATAAAGTGCCAGCTGCAATCGGGCACGCTAAAAAACTAAAAAACACCTAATAGAAGAGAAACTCTTCTTATGGGTGAAAGGCATGTCATGCAAAAAAAAGGCCGGGAACCCACTGAGGGGTTTCCGGCCTTTCTGCGTACATCTTGCTTCCATTAAATCTAAACTCCTGCAGGCTGATCAGGAGATGGCGTTGGTGCGGAAGGTACCGTTGGTGGCGCAACTGGCGTTGGCATTAGAACGGCTGCCGAAGGATCGGACAAGGCATTCGCACCACTATTGGCTGCGGAAAGCACATATACACGATAGTTGGTGTCAAACGCTAGTGGCTGTCCGCTCACATCGAGTGTGCTTTTGGATAGCGTTAAGATAGCTTCAGCTGGCGACAACGTATAGTTGCCCGATGCACTCGCCGCAGCGAGGTTGAAGCTGCCAGCATCAGCGTCTTTAACGATAAATACGCGATATTGTGAGATATTTCGCCCATCAGCCGGTTTCGTGAAGGATACTTGAATATCCTGACCGCTTGCGAGCAGGGTTGCATTAACCGCTGTTGCTGCTGCTGCCGGAGGTAGCGGTACAGGCAGTGTAGTAGGCGCAGAAGCGGAAGACAGCGCATTGGTGCCTGCTGAGCTGCCGCCGCCAATGGACAATACAAACACTTGATAGCTGACGCCAGCTTGGATGAACTCCCCGCCTGTATCGCGTGTGTTGCGAGTAAGCACTTTGCTTGGTGTATCGCTTTTATTGACTGCTGTAAAATAATCAGGCTGAGTAATCCGGTTCGCTGTTGTCAGATCAAAACCGCCAGCATTCGCACTTTTGACGATGAAAATACGGTAGTGATCAATATTGCTTTCATCCACAGGTTTTGCGAAATCAACCTTGATATCTTGACCGCTATTGTATTCAACTGCAACGACATTAGCTGCCGCAGATACGCTCTTAGTGGTCGTCAGGGTAATAGCTGCTGAACCGAGGGACAGCGCATTGGTGCCAGCAGAGCTGCCGCCGCCAACAGACAATACAAATACTTGATAGCTGACATTATTTTGAATGAGATCGCCGTTAACATCCCGGGCAGTTGCAGCGAGCACTTGGCTAATATTGCCGCCTGTCTTAGCTACTGTCGTGTAATTATTGGCGTTGCTCACGGCGTTAGCCGCCGCCAGATTGAAGCTGGCTGCATTAGCAGCCTTAACTACGAACACACGGTAGTGGTTCAGGTTGGTTTCATCAGCTGCTTTAGTGAAAGCAACGAGCAAATCCTGTCCATTGTTAAGATCGTTTACGTCACTGATAGCAACATTCGCTGCTGCTGTTACAGCGCTAGCTGACAGCGTAATGGCTATCGAGCTGCTGGAAAGAGCATTATTGCTGGTTGAGCTGCCATTTCCAACCGACAAAACGAATACCTGATAGCTGACGCCATTTTGGATAAGCGCTCCATTAACGTCGCGCGCTGTCGCAGGCAATACTTGATTAATATTGCTGCCTGTTTTGGAAACGGTCGTATAATAGCTGGAATTCGTTATACTGTTCGCTGCTGCTAGATTAAAGCTGCTTGCATTTGCCGTCCTAACGACGAAGATACGGTAATGGTTTAAGCTGCTCTCATCGCCAGCTCTAGTGAACGAAACGCGTAAATCCTGACCATTGTTATAGTCGCTCACGTCGTTTACGCCAACATTGGTTACACTGCTAACCCCTGTACTATAAAGAGCAATACTGGAGGAGGCAGTGGACAAGGTGCTGGAATAGGTGGAGCTGTTATTAGTAACACCCATAACGAATACGCGGTAGGCAACGCCATTAATAATGGAATTTCCCTTCACGTCTCTTGCGCTGGAAGAGAGGATTTGGCTGTAGCTGCTGCTGCCAGTTCTAGAAATATCCGTATATCTTCCCGACGATACGTTATTCGCCTCTGATAAATTAAAGCTGCCATAATCGGCCTCTCTTACTACGAAGATCCGGTAATAGCTAATCCGGGACTCATCCGATGCCCGATTAAAGTTAACGCGCAAATCGCGTCCGTCCCCAAAGTTGCTCACATCGGTTACGCTCGTAATGGCCGGCGTGTATCCGGAGGAGGAACCAAGCGTCACAGACGAAGAAGCCGAGGACAAGGTATTAGTAGTTGTGCCGACGCTGCTGCTCATAGAAAGAACATAAGCCGTATAGGCAACGCCATTTTTAATAAATTCCCCCGAACTGTCCCTTGCCGAGGAGCTGAAGCCTGTACTCATCGTACTGCTGCCTGTTTTGGAAACGGTCGTGTAATAGGAGCTGTTAAGCGTATTTGCTGCTGCCAAATCGAATTTGGACGCATTAGCGGTTTTCACAATGATAACGCGGTAGCTGGAAATGTTACTTTCGTTGGAGGCCCGGTTAAAGCTGACCGAAAGGTCACGACCGTCGCCGAAGTCGCCAACATCGCTAATCCGTACATTCGATGCAGCATCAACCGTCGATTTGACGCTCAGGGTGATGGATGCGGAAGCGCTGGATAGCGCATAACGATCGTTATTGCCAACGGTCAAAATAAATACTTTATAAGGGAGATTAGAGCGAAGCAGCGCCCCGTCTGTATCTCTCGTTTGAGCCGTTAGTACATTATTTTGGTATGCAGACGATGTAGGCACTGCCGTATAATTCGTACCGCCTACAATTTGTGCTTTAGCCAAATTAAAGGACGCAGCTTTATCTGCCGGAACGACGAGTATACGGTAGCTGTTCACATTCGTCATGTCGGATGGAGGTGTGAAATTAACTTGCATATCTCTTCCATCCCCATTTTGGCTAACCGTGGACACGCTCACCGAAGTAGCTGCGCCAATACTTACGGATGCAGCTGTAGTAATGCGTACACTTCTTGCTTTTGAGTCCCATTTGACATCTTCGCCAAGCGACTCGCTGACGAAGCGGACAGGGACGACGGTTCTTCCTTTAATGGAACGGGCTGGGGCATCCAGTGTAACGGTTGTATTGTTAATCGTAGCCGTTCTGGCACCCAGTTTAAGAACAACGGTCGTATCGCCTTTTGTGGCGGTTACCGTTTTGGTTTTTTGACTCCATAATACTTTGGCATCTAAAGCTTCAAAAATCCCGCGCAAGGGCACAAAGGTGCTGCCTGAAATAATAATAGCGGGTTGATCGGTTTGCAGCACTTGCCCATCGATATAAATTTTAATATCGGTTGTTGCTGCCTGCGCTACAGGCTGAAGTAACACAAAAAACAGCGTTGCAAAAGCAGCTAGAGCGGAAACCATTTTTCTCATAACGTTCATATCCCCTCTGGATCGTTCTTCCATCATTTTCTGGATCGATAATAAGACGTAGCAAGAAGGGTAAAAGTTTCTACTTATTCATATTTTGTTCATAAAAAGTCTGGAGCTGAGAATAACGGAAGTATGAGAGATTTGAGATGTTTCACTTAGAAAATATTTTTTTGTCGGAGTTTGTCATTTTGCTGTCATTGGGGTGGATTATACTGAACTGGAATCGTGAGCAGGAAGGTTGCTCATTGAACAGCATGTCGAAAACGAGAAAACACAGGGGAGTGAAAGATTCATGTTAAAAGGTTGGTTTAAAGTAAAAAAGCAAGGGAAATCTAGCTTCACCGTGTTGTCTATGATGTTGGCGCTGGTCGTAGCGCTGTCTGTGCTGCCAAGCGCGGCTTTGGCTGCTCCAAGCCCGGCTTCGGTGAGCCCAAATCTCATTGCAGTTGCCTTGGAGACAAACAGCGGAATCGTTACACAGGATAAAGTAAAAGTGACGGGCCTTTATAATTCAAATAGTACAGTAATATGGTCGACCTATGGAAAGGCAAGTGCAGAGGTGGCGCCTGAAACAGGAACATTGTTCAGCACGATTGCGGGTTCTTATAGTTATAACCTGAACTATAATCCTTTTGTACCGGCTGCTGCGGGCGATATCCTTTCTATCGTTGAAGTGGATGCTCAAAGCGGAGAGGTTGTAGGCTACACTTCACTAGCGGTTGGAGCTAATCATATTGGTACGGTGGCTCCTATGGTCGATCGGAACTATGTTTTCCCTGGAATACAAGCTGGTTATAATCAATTTTTGCAGGGTGCCAATTTTTACGAAACACCCAATGGAGTAACGCTTAGCAACTTCATAAGCTCTGATACAGCTATAGCTTCCGTAAGTCCAAATGGTTGGTATTTTTATATTAATGGGGTTAGCACAGGTACTGCTACTATAAGCTTTGATGCTGCAGACAATCGGACAGGGGATAAGATAAGAACAACCATGCCTGTTTCGGTTGTGTCATTTCGCCAGCCATATCTAGATAATAATGAAGATTACTATTTTACTGGAAAAGCCTTAACGTTATCGGTTAATCCTCCAAACGCACAATGGGTGCCTGGCTCTATTGAAGTAAATGGAGTGGCTGTACCAAGCGAAAGCTATACTTATACACCTGGGGTTTTTGGTCAAAGTGACGGCGAAATTGTGCTGCAAGCCAGCATTCTGTCAGAAGGTGACAATAAAATCGTTGTGAAGACCTATGATACGATAGATGGGGTGTACGAGATTACTCTTCATCAATCCGAGCATTCCTACTATATGAGCGAGCCTCTTATTGACAGAGCGAGCGGCGGACTAACCGCATCCGTCAAATTCGTGAGATACATCACTAACAATAGTTATAATGATCAAGCGACAGTCATTTTTCAGCTTATGAATGGCGATGTACCTGTGGACACCGTTTCGGTGACGACTGACAGGTTGAATAGCTATCAGACGAATCGCGCACATTTCAATTTAGCGGATGCGGCAACAAACCCGAACTACTCGGTACGCGTTTTCCTCATTACAGGAGACAATGCTGATCCGAGCAACCTGGGCTATAATCTTGTAACAGAAGTGGATGCAACTGAGTTTGAGCAGCGTTACCAAGAATGGCGCAACTGGGATTAATAAGGGATAGGAAGAGCGAGTAGCCTTTATTTTAATTGAATAGAAAAGAGGTATGTCTGAAGTGAGAATACGTACATGGAGCTTAACTTTAATCATTGGTCTATGCCTATCGCTGTTTCCCAGCTCCTTATGGGCCGCTGTAACGGTAAGCCCAGTAGCAGGAAATATTCATCCTGGCAGTCAAATTAACATTACAGGAACCTCAGACCTGTCCGAGGTTATTATTAAAGTGTACCGTCCGGACCGCAGCATTCTATACTTCAATGTTGCTAAGGTTAACAACGGCACGTACAGCGATACTATTACCCTTGGGGCGAATGAAGTAGTCGGTACGTATGAGATTAACGTTGGGCAAGCCGACCAAATTTCATCGACTAATGTGGTGGTAACAGAAAGCGAAACGACGGCTAGCCCTGTGGCAAACCCGGCAAGTGGAGCGGTTGCAGCGGGAACAGGCGTGACGCTGAGCAGCTCAACAGCAGGCGCGGCTATTTATTACACGACGAATGGCAGCAATCCAACGACAAGCAGTACGTTGTACAGCGGGCCCATTGTCGTTAGCAGTGCGCTGACGATTAAAGCGATTGCTGTTGCTGCGGGCAAAGTAAATAGCGAAGTGATGAGCGCAAGCTACACGATTGCCGAATCCCCGAACACGGGCGGCGGTGGCGCTGTTGGTGGCGGCGGCTCGACGGCTGTACCTGGCACGGACAAGGTCATTTCTACAAACGGCAATTTGACGCTTCCAGTAGGCAGAACGGGCGAGGTTAGCTTGAATAGCGAAGTAGTCGTCTCGATTCCAGCTAATGCGTCAGCGAAGGAACTGAAAATTACGATTGAAAAGCTGCAAAATGTACAAGGCCTACTGACAAACCAAGAGGTATTGGCTAGCTCGGTCTTTGAAATTCTGAAAAACTTCACCGAGAACTTCAGCAATCCGGTTACGTTGACGTTTACTTTCAACAAAGCCAGTCTGAAGAGCGGCCAGAAGGCTTCGGTATTCTATTTTGACGAAGTGAAGAAAACATGGGTAGAGGTTGGCGGAACAGTTAGCGGCAACCAGATTACGGTAGCGGTGAATCATTTCACGAAGTATGCGGTTATGGCTGTAGCTCAGCCTATCGTCGATCCTGTGAATCCAGCTCAGGAATTTAATGATATTGCTGGCCACTGGGCGGAAGCAAACATTAAGAAAGCGATAGGCGCAGGCATCGTCAGCGGCTATCCGAACGGCAGCTTTAAGCCGAATGCAACGGTAACGCGTGCAGAATTTGCAGTCATGCTGATGAACACGCTGAAGCCGGAAGCGGAAGGCGCGCCGCTGACCTTCACGGACACAGCGACCATTGGCGCATGGGCGCAAAAAGCAGTCGCGCAAGCGGTGCAGGCTGGCATTACGAAAGGCTATGCTGATGGCGGATTCCATCCGAATGCTCAAATTACGCGTGCGGAAATGGTAGCGATGCTGGCAAATGCAGCAGGCATTCCTGCGGATGCGAATGCGGCAACTAGCTTTGCAGATGATCAGGACATTCCAGCATGGGCAAAAAGCGGTGTGGCTTATGCGAAGCAAGCTGGCATTGTACAGGGGAAAGGCGATAACCAATTCGCGCCTGAGGCCTATACAACAAGAGCGGAAGCAGTAACGGTTTTGCTGAATATTTTGGCGCTGCAAAGCAAATAACGTGATTGAAGCCATAACATGTTAACAAGCAAGCAAGCAAGCACACAAACAAATAAGGCAGTCCCTCATATAGGGGCTGCCTTTTCTATTGGAATGGCAATACCTAAAGGTCATTAATCAACGGAAATTTGGATAATAGGGTTCAAAATCCGTTCAGAGCGGTTTGTTAATATTAGTTTAGCTGGAAGCTTATAGGCTTTTAAAGCTGGGAAAATGATTTGTTGATTGTATTAGCATAGCTTTCTGTAACTAAAAATTAAATTCAAGGAGGCGAAGGGATTGGCAACTGAAACGAATAACATCAGTGGAAACAGACCTGTTCAAGAGCATGTCGAACGTAATTGGACAGCAAACCAAATGCAGTATTCGGACGTCCAGCGCGTACAGAAAGGAGAGACGGTTTACTTAACAGCTAATGATTTTACTTTAACCTCGCAATATTTATATGATTCGTCTGTCCACTACTTCATTCATGCGGATACAATTCACTTAGCGGGCAAGCTAGAGGTGAAGGGAAGAAATATTATAATTAATGCTCGTATTATTTCATCGGACGGGGAAGTCATTATTGATACATCGGCCGATAAGACGACACGGGTAGATGATTTTAAGCCAGGAGCAATTTTAGTTGAGAAATCTCAAGGTCTAGGTGAACATGGCAAAAGTGGCTCTAATGGACGAAACGGCGGGCAGGGCCCCTCTGCTGGCTCTATTTCATTAGCAGCAGAGAAGTTCAATTTGGGCGGCCAGCTAAAACTCATTGCAAACGGTGGCAACGGCGGTCGTGGACAGGATGGCGGAGGCGGGGGCGAAGGTGCAGAAGGCTCAGAGGGAGCGGATGCCAAGGCAGGTTTTTCTGCTGAGGATGCCATCGTAGGAGGTAATGGTGGCAATGGTGGTAATGGTGGAGATGCAGGCAAATCAGGTAATGGAGGCCATGGAGGAACTATTTTTGTAGGCTATGTTATTCCATCCAAAGAGCATTTCATTACAATGGAGAGCAATGGCGGATTGGCTGGCGAGCTAGCAACTCCGGGAAAGGGAAACGTAGGGGGCAAGGGTGGTATAGGCGGCCGTAAATTGCGTTTGCCTCCTGCAATGGAGGAGAATAAGGATTTTTGGAATTCTTTGCCTCTACCAGCTTTTTCAAAATATATTCTAGGTAATGAACGCGAATCAAGCGGAAAGGAAGGAAAAGTAGGAAAGGATGGACAGCCTGCTGTTCCCGCTTTAAATGGACAACCAGGACTTTGCGGCATCAAAAATGATGGACAGCCTGCGGCTATTCAATACAAGCATTTCTATGGAGCTGTGGAAGCCGCGCAGCTGCTAGAGAGTAGTCCACATGTGGATCATCTTGAGCCTGAGCTGCAACCCATACGTTTAATGGATCAGCGTTTATTCGGGACATTGGAACAAAAAACACTTACCCTGCATACGGCTGGCATAGCGTATTTAGCGGGGAATGAAGATAAAATTGAAGAAGCAGCCACGCTGCTCGACTGGTTGCTAAAAACGCTTCCGGATGCCGCATGGTTTGATAAGCTTCAATATGTTATGGAGCAAGAGGAATTGAAAACAGAGCATGATGAGGAGAGCAAGTCATTCATTCATTTTGGCAAACAAATGCAGTCCACCTCACTCCAGTGGCTTGTATTGCGCAACAAGACCTCCATTTTAGTAGCCCAGCTTAGTCAAGGTCTCGATTATTTTGGGCACCCATGGAACTGGGTTCCCCTTATGCCGCTTGACCGCTATTTGTTGCTGGGTAATAATCTCATCACTGCGGCTCAGCAGGCAGAGGATTTATACAAGGATTATTTGCGGTTCCAGTCCAGTCAAGACAGTCGGGTTGCTATTATAAAAAAAGCGCTGGATACCTCCATTAAAAAATATAAGGAGATAGAGAACCGCAGAGAGGAGCTCGTTAATGAGCGAGAGAAGCTCAAGCGGGATATAGATACAAAGCTGGCTGATGTAAAAAGCAAAGGCGAAGCTCTCCAGAAGACCGCGACCGATTTTGTTGAGGCTTTGCGTAGAGAACTGCGATTGGATTCGTTAAAGCTCACAGTGGAATTAATCATAACGGGAGTCGCGCTGGCGACGGGTGCTGCTCCTGTAGTAGTCGCTCTAAAGTCTGGCGGAGCAATTGCCTCTGCTATTAGCAATTTGGGGAATGAAGGCAAGGCTACTGTCATTAATGAAGGCGATAAGAGTGATAGGGCTAGGGCAATCAAGAAAGAGAAAAAGGAGCAAGAGAAGGAGCTTTCAAAAGCGCTTGGCAATGTTAAAAAGACGGCGGCTGCCGGGTATACGTTATATAAGCAGGGCGGAGGCCTTGTAGATCTGTCCAATCAAATAGATGGCGCGAAGAAGGTGTTTGGATACAACTCAACCTTAATAGCAATGTCCCGTGAGGAATTTGAGGAAATGCTTGCGCCGGTATACAGCAAGGTTCCGAATGCTGCCGGACAGTATCGTAAGGATTTTAATGAATTTCTGAATGTAGTAGAGGATTATCAAAGCAAGGTGCTTGCGTACAATGGACTTTATTTGGAGGATCAGAGGCTTGCAACGGAGCTAATCAGAATTCATGCCGAAGACGAGCGCTTGCGCCACAGGCTAGGGGACAATGACGACGAGAGCCTGCAGCTGTTCCATTCGTTTATTTATGACTTGTACAGTCAGGCTAAGCTTGCCTTAATTGATTTCCTCTATCAGGAGTATCAAGCTTACAGGTATATGATGCTTAGCAATGTCCGCTTTCCTAAGATTACGGGCAGTCATGTTGCGGAGCTAAGTATGGCCCATGCCGAGATTACTAGCCAATTAACAAAAGCGCTCAATGCCTCGGAAGGCCCAACGCAGCCCTTTACCGATATCAAATTCATTTTTAACGAGGATAACTTCCCTGAGCAATTTCAAGCTTTGCGCGAGGGAAAAGCGGCGGTCTTCTCCATCTCGCTTAATAACCAGATCATTCGGGAGAAAATAGCTGGAAAAGCGCATTTGGTAGTGAGCGATTGCTCAATTGAGCTGCCAGGAGCACGCCTATCCCAAGGCGATGTGCATGTCCAATACACACACTCTGGCTCGACTGCATTTTTGGATCGGTACGCTAAGCGTCATGATTTTATTCATAATAGTACCCTCGGTTTCTACGAATACGAGGTTTCCTTTCAAAAGGGGCGCGGCGCAGGCGGTATGGTGGAAAAATACAAACCTAAAGCTGGAGGCGTAGTCGGGGACGATAAAAACCGAATTTTGCCGGGGCTGCTATCGGTGTGGTCCATTAAGGTGCCTACGGTCGATTTGGCTAATATGCCGATGAATGATGGGGTCAATCTGGACAACGTCAAGAAAATCGAGATGACGCTGAAGGGTAAATCAGAAGCTTATTCAGATAAAGCGCCGAATAACCGTTTGCGCGCATTTGAGCTTCCAGCTAAGCCAATACAAACGGTTCCTGATCATGATCTCTTTGCAGTGGCCGACGTTCACGAGCAAGCTGACGAATGTATTGTGATTGAGCTATAAGGGGTAAGACACAAGCCAGTCCGTTCGCGGACTGGCTCTTTTTTTATATTCTTTTTCCGAGTCTTCTGATAAGATATGAAGTGCACCATAAATGAATAATCTGCTACGGGGGCATTCAGCCATGCAAAACAACTTGTACTTATCCGCGATGCTCTTGGCAGCCACCTGTTGTTCCCTCATTATCTGCTATCTTTGCTTCAAAAGAAGAGAGCTTCCCATTGCCATTAGCTATGGACTAGGGATGATGACGGGTACCTTTTACACCTTCGGCTATGCTTTTGAAATCGTCAGCGATTCTTTGGAGGATATCCGGTTTTGGTTGCATATTGAATACATCGGTATTCCTTTCGGTACCATTTTGTGGTTTATTATGGTCCTGCAATATACCGGCCGCCAAGCGCTGGTTACCAAAAAACTCGTCATCCTTCTTCTATTCATACCCTTCATTAATTTTCTAGCCCACCATACCAATGAATGGCATCACCTCTTTTATACAAGCATGACCCTAGATCTTTCGGAAGGCTTCCCGCTAGTTGTTTTGGAAAAAGGGCCTTTCTATAAGCTTCATGTCGTATACGCCTATTCATTTTTTGTCATTGGCATGATTCTTTTGATTCAAATGTTCTTTAAATCGGCTTCGCGGATGAAAAAACAAATCGCGCTCATGTTTATTGGATCGTGGGGTCCATACGGCTTCACTCTCGTTTATTTAAGCGGTATTCTTAACATCCCGTATGATATTTCTCCATTTGGATTTCTAGTCTCCGGCCTATTCTATATGTGGGGTATTTACCAGTTTAATATGTTGAGGCTGGCTCCGCTGGCGCTGCAAAAGGTTTTCGCCTCCATGCAGGATGCCGTTATGGTCTTCGATCTGGATAACTCGCTAACCAGCTTTAATGAATCGGCAAAAAAAGTTATAACCGGCCTCCGCAATAGCTGGATTGGACAGCCGGCCACCTACATATTCGCACAGTACCCCATTCTACTTGAAAAAATAGCTCAAGGCCCCGCTGTTGATCCTAAAGTCCAGCTTGCCAGGGAGGGCGATGAACGGTTTTATAACCTCCATCTCTCCTTCATACACGATAACCGGCGCAGACCTGCCGGCAAAATGCTGTTATTAAGTGATGTGACCGAAAGCGTTCGCAACGAGGAGCGGCTGCAAGAAAATGCAAAACAGCTTCAGGAGCTCAATACGTTCAAGGATAAAATGTTCAGCGTAGTTGCCCATGATATACGTGATCCGCTCGCCGTATCGCTGAATCTAGTGGAGCTGATGGAGGACGAGCTGCAGGAATACGGGGGCAAGCATGATGAAATCGTTCAGGAGATGGGGCAGCAAATTCAGAAGACGTTTGCTCTCGTAGAGAGCCTGCTCGAATGGTTTCGCAGCCAGCGGGGCGGCATGGTGTTTAATCCGGTGGTGCGGGATCTTCACCAGACGGTACAGCTGAATGCGCGTCTCTTGCAAGTTCGCAGTGAAAGCAAAAGCATTCGTATTATATCGGAAATTCCGCAGGAGACGTTTATTTTCGCCGATAAGGAAATGCTTGATCTCATTATAAGAAATCTGCTGTCCAATGCGATTAAGTTTACGGATTACGGAGGCAGCATTCGTTTAAGAGCGGAGCTTGCAGAGGGCAAAATAGTCGTATCGGTTAGCGATACAGGCGCGGGAGTGCCAATGGAGCAGGTGGATTCGCTATTGCAGCAGGATGCTTACCCTGTGCCTTCGATAGGAACCGCGGGTGAGCGTGGCGTTGGATTAGGCCTTACTTTATGCCGGGAGTTCGTGCACTTGAACGGGGGCGAGATTTGGTTCGACACGGCGCCTCAGCAGGGTAGTACGTTTTATTTTTCATTGCCTCTACCTCCACTAGCACCAGCTTATCCCCATAAACAGTCGGAAAGGAGAGGGACAGGATGAAGGTCATCATTATCGATGACGAACTAGCCATGCACTTGATTATGAATAGAATGCTGGGCAAAATAGACGAAGTTGAAATCATGGGCAGCTTTCAGGATACAGCTGCGGCGTTCTCTTTTTTGCAAAATCAGGACATCGATATGATCTTTATGGACATTAACATGCCAAAGGAGAGCGGGCTGGAGTTTGCTCAGCGCTTGAGGGAGCAAGGCAGGCGGACGAAGCTGGTTTTTGTGACCTCGCATAAGGAATATGCACTGCCTGCGTTCGGCGTCTATGCTTACGACTATATGGTGAAGCCTGTCGTACTGGAGAGGCTGAGACAGACCATCCACAAAGCGATGTCCGAAGGTGCTTCAGCTGTGCTGCCCGAGGAACAGAAGGCCGCCCCGGCCAAAGTGCTGTTCAATTGTCTCGGTAGAATGGAAATCCGCAGCGCCAGGGATGAAATTATTAAATGGAAGACGAGTAAAAGTGCTGAGCTGTTCGGCTATTTATCGCTGCATAAAGGCCGCCTCGTTTCGCGGGCACGGCTAATTGAGGATATTTTTGGCGGTATGCCCCGAAAAAATGCCGAAAGCTACTTGAACACAACCGCCTACCAGCTGCGAAAGCTGCTTGAAGCGAATGGACTTAAGGGGAGCTTGCACTCCGATGGTGTTCACTATGGTCTGAATTTGAATGAGGCGCGCTTCGATATGTTCAGCTTTGAAGAAGGCTGCAAGCTAATAGGGCCGATTCATGATGGAAATATCGAGCAGGCGCTCGAGCTGGAGCAGCTTTATGTCGGGGATTTGTTCGGAGATCGCGCCTATCCTTGGGCATGGAGTGAGATTGAGCGTTTCTCACAATTGTATGTTGCCTTCTCCCAGCGGCTGTGCAGCGCCTTGCTTCTTAGAGGGGATACGGCTATAGCCATCCGATTGCTCACGAAACAGTCTGCTATAAATGAGCTGGATGAAGAGACAATAAAGCTGCTGATGCGTGCCCATTCTCTACAGAAAAATAAAGAAGCATTAGTTCAGCAATATATTAAATTTGTGGATATGCTGCATCATGAGATGGGTGTCAGCCCGTCGCTTGAGGTTACTATACTTTATGAGCGGCTGCTGCGGGAACTGAATACTTACTGGAAGCAGCATGATGGAAAGGATATATAGAGAAAAATCTGAATTATTTGTATAGATTGGAAGACAGTGTATTCATTGTGTGATACAATAAATCACTAAGCTGACCAAATTTATCTTGCTTTATAAGAGGAGTATAAAATGAAAAATTTCGCTGATGTGCTCATTGAAGAAATCATACATAAAAACTCTGTATTAGTAGCAGGGTTAGATCCCGATTTGCAATACTTCCCGGATTATTTGTTGGATAGCGGTGAAGTGAGCGACCAAAAGGCTGGTGAGGCCATTTAT
This sequence comes from Paenibacillus sp. J31R34, assembly GCF_059383715.1. NCBI lineage: Bacteria > Bacillati > Bacillota > Bacilli > Caryophanales > Paenibacillaceae > Paenibacillus > Paenibacillus sp. J31R34. The sequence goes on along the minus strand of NZ_JBXENU010000006.1, from coordinate 402,897 downwards.
CATTATAATCGAATTGTGATTGATGCAGTGGCCGAGCATGTAGTAGCTGTAAAGCCACAGCTAGCTTATTATGAGGTTTATGGAAGCGAGGGAATTCGTGCATTAGAGAAAACGATTGCCTACGCCAAATCGAAAAATTTAATCGTCATCAATGATGCAAAACGTGGAGACATAGGCTCCACTTCGAGTGCATATGCAAAGGCATTCCTTGGAAATGGCTCCCTTGCAGGAGACATGGTTACCGTTAACCCCTTTCTGGGCAGCGATGGTTACCTCCCTTTCATAGAGGAAGCTGGAAGAAACGGAAAAGGTTTATTTTTACTAGTGAAAACCTCTAATCCCTCTTCGCATGAAGTACAAGATGTAAGGCTGGAAAGTGGAGAATTGCTCTATATTAAAATGGCTGATGATATAAACAAATTAGCGCAGCAAACACTGGGAGAAAATAATTACTCCTTTATTGGTGCGGTTGTTGGGGCAACTTACCCAATGGATGCTGTGAAGGTGCGGAAAGCATTGCCGAGTTCTATTTTTCTAGTTCCAGGTTTTGGTGCACAAGGCGGAACGGCTAATGATTTAAAGCCCTTTTTTGATGCAAAAGGTTTAGGCGCCTTGGTTTCCTCATCCAGAGGCATCGTCTATAACGGTGCAAAGGAAGAGAAGAAAACAGACGCGATCCTCTATGAGTTTATTGCGAAGGCTGCTAGAGAGTCTAAAGATAAAATCAACGAGGTACGGCTTAGCCATTAATTATTTAGCTGCTTATTAAATTTTATGATGAATTAAAGTGCAAGGACTTTGTCTCGGAAGCGGAGATGAAGTCCTTTTTTTTCATTAAAATACACCATAGGAAAGCCTATTGAATTGACCACTAATAAACATATGAAATATTAACCAATTGTAAAGGTATCTGTTTACATATTTTCCGATTTATAATATTAAGAGTCATTTGTTGGAATAATTAGCGAAGAAGGGGTGAAGAATCGTGGTCAGTCATATTGTAATCAATCATGTAGTCAAAGGGAAGATTCATACCATCTTTGGGACGATGGACTTGTATCGTTTTAGTATAACGGATCTTTTGCAAGCGCCTTCAGAATCCGTTGAACACCTAGCAGTAGTAAAACGCAATGGAGTAGATTGGGAAGGTCCAGTATTATGTCGTTTTAACTCGGCTTGTATAACAAGCGAAGTGTTTAATTGCACTCGATGTGATTGTAAATGGCAGCTGGACAAGGCTATGGAGTTAATAAGTGCTGAAGGACAAGGGATTATTACCTATCATGCCTCTCATGAAGGACGAGGCTTTGGTCTGGCCACGAAGCTTCTTTCTTACAATAAGATGGATGAAGGACTTGATACGGTCGAGTCGTATTCCGAATTGGGAACGGGGATGGAGGATGCTAGAAATTACAGAGCGTCTATCGCAATACTCAATCATTTTAACATAACTGAGGTTAGGCTTATAGGGAATAATAGAAAGAAATACGAGGCCACACGCAACGCAGGTATTCAAGTCGTTGATAGATTTGCTCTAGTTTATGACGGAACCGATCAGAAAGTTCTTAAATACTTGAATAATAAGTCGAAAGAGCCTGAGCAAGATTTATTAAGAGATAGAATGAAAATAAATGTATAAGGGTGATCTATTGGATAAAATTTTAATAACGGGATCTGGAGGGGGCATAGCTTCAGAGCTAATAAGGCAGTTAAAAGAGCGGGACGTTCAAGTAGTTGGTATTGATTTGAAGACTAGCTGTACAGCGGTGGATATTCCTATACATTGCGATCTAAGTGATGAGCAGCAAATAAGGAAAGCATTCGATTTATATAAAGATGATTTGAAAAACATAACGGGTATTGTTCATTTGGCTGGAATATATCCTAACCTCAGTCTTTCGCAATACGATGTATCATTATGGCAGAAAGTTCACGCTGTGAATGTAACCTCTTTATTTATTATCGTGCAATTATTGCTAGAACAAGGCTGTGATCGTTTACGCAACATTATTTGCACCTCAAGTACAGCTGCTAAAGTGGGAAGTCGCGACCCTGCGTATGCATCATCGAAAGCAGCACTTCTGGGACTATCAAAAAGCCTTAGCCTTTCGCTTGCTCCGAAGGGAATAAGGGTTAATTCCATATTGCCTGGAATTATAGATACAGATATGTCAAAGGTACAAACCTTAGAGAGGCGCGACTATCATCGAAAAAAAACCTTGTCAAACACAATCGGCAGACCTGAAGAGGTTGCCAATGTAATCGCTTTCTTACTTGGTGACTCCTCCTCCTATATATGGGGGGCTTCAATAGATATTAATGGAGGTATGACATTTTGAGTGGACTATTAATTGCAATGTGCGGGTTGGACGGAGCAGGGAAGACGACACAAATCGGTATGCTTACTAAATGGTTAGAACATAATAATTTGCAATTGTACAACACAAAGCAACCAACTGATCAATATAGAAATGATCCCAGAGTGCGGTCCTATCTTGATAATGGGCAGGTCCATGACATGCGGGTGATTGCGATGCTGTCTGCTGCTGATCGAATAACCCATATGCATGATTTGGAGCAGCGTTTGGACTCGGGCGTTAATATTATATCTGACCGCTATATTTACAGTTCCTATGCCTATTTCAAAGTTCGGGGTATGTGTATAAATGATATTAAAAACCTTTATGGTTCAATACGCAAGCCAGATTTAACTGTTTTTTTAGATATTAAGCCGGAAATCACCATTAAGCGAATACAGGCCCGAGATGGGCATCTAAAATATGAAGAAAAAGACCCGTCTATTTTTATTAATGTAAGGGAAGCTTTTCGAACGGTATTACCTGAGGATGCTTTAATTATGGATGGGGAAAGAGCTCCCCAAGATATTCACTCTGAAATTGTATTAAATGTGAAAAAAATCATTAGTGCAAAGGGAGGTTATTCGTATGGAATTAAATAAATTTGTTGAAGTTGTAGATCGTGCATATACCTTAGAAAGTAAAGCGGAGTTAGAGCTAATGTGCGGCTTGCTAAAGGAACAGGTGAATTTACAGAAGGTTACAGAATGGCTTTCAGAATTGCGTCAAGAATCTGAAGATCAATTAGGCAATTTAGCGTCACTCATGGAAATTCATCCTTTGGGATTTGAAAAATATGTATTATGGAACAGCGAAGATTCCGGAATTCGTGGTCGCTTGCATTACTGGCCGCAAAATAAATGGCCTTTTGAAAGTATACATGATCATAGGTTTAATTTTGCAGTCATCCTATTATGCGGTGAATATACCCACGAAGAATATGAGGTCACGGAGCTTGAGATGGATAAAGTAGAAATTGAATTAACTCGCAGCTCTAAGGTAGTAGAGGGCGACACTTATTTTTTTGAAGCGGGCAGCTTTCATCGCGTCATTCCAAGTAATGAAATGACGCTCTCCTTAATCGTTAGAAGCAAGGCGATATTACCTTTTTCAAGGGTGATAAATCCAGACGATTTAAAAATGAGAAAAGCTTATGGTAATGTGAAAAAGTTTAAAGATAGACTTCTAACACTTGAAAACGCCCTAATATGATGGAGGATATATGAAATTAACTAGAGAGCAAGCAGCATTATTAGAAGTGTCAAAAAGTGTGATAAATAATCATCAACTAGCGGCTGATTGTTTTCAGGATATAGATTGGTCTATTTTAATAAATTTGTTACAGCAGCATAAAATTTTTGCCTTAACCTATGACAATATAGCTCCTATCCTACCTGATAGCTTAAAAGAATCATGTGAAACCATATACCAAAACCATGTGGAAATTATCGATGAGAGAATGAATGAGATTAAATTATTATTTGATAAAGCCAGAGAAATGAATGTGAATATTGTATTAAACAAAGGCATCGCTTTATCAATCCTCATCTATGACGATGCTTATAAGAGGGACTCTCGGGACATCGATTTACTCATTGATGAAAACGAGATGTATGAAATTAATGAGCTGTTAAATGTATGCGGCTTTCATAGTGCCATAGGAAATAAAAATACGTATCACATAGACAGGAAGGACCCAGACGATTTCTTTTATTTGGATAAGCCTATATTGAAAGCTCCGGAAAGTCATGAATTTTTCGAGTTTTGGAAACAGACCCATTCTGGAAGATACGTTGTACTTGAGACGGGAAGGCATCTGCATCAATCCATAAAAGAGATCACATCCTTTCTGGAATCCACTCAATTTATTCCTATCCAGGGCAATGAAAATGTAAAAACCCTAGATCTCGAGCATAGCTGTATTGCCTTGCTTGAAAATGCATTCAATGATGCTGAGGGCTTCGATGAGCGTATTCCAGCCCTTAAAAACTATATTGATATTGTCATGTTCATGAAAAAATATGAGCAAGCAATGAAAGGGGATAACTTAAATAAATGGTTGGCTAAGTATGAATTGAACAGAGAGTCTGCTCTGGTTATAAAGCAAATTAAAGAGATATTTGCCGGCACCGATCTTTCATTTCTTGATTGTATAAAAATAGACGAGGCCATCCATCATAATCCATCATTTTATGAATGGGATATCAGCATAACAGAGAGATTATTTCTTGATGCAGAGCAGCGTAAGAAAAAGATCGCTTTAATGAGTAAAAAAGCAGCTTTTAGCGATCATAATAAAAATTATTGCGACCCCATAAAAACAAACGATCGCCAGTGGCGGCAGTTGTTAGTAAACGATAATAAATTTGATCTGCGCTATACCTTTGAATATGAGGAAAATCAACTTATACTCCGTTTGAACCTTTCCGAAGCAACATTAAATAGCCTTACTGAAAATCAGGAAATCATGATTTTTCTTATAAATCCCAATCTGGAATGCCCAGATTATTTCACCCATCAAGTCATTATTCGCAAAGAAAATAATAGGCTTCAACCCGTTGAAAGATCTAAATTTGACCATGCGGGAGAAGAAGATGTCCTACAAGGCTGTTCTGATTTTCAAAATGATAATGGGAGCTTGCTCATTTATTTGCCTTATGAAAACCATGGAAGTGGCGATTATATTGGATATATGATAGGGGTCATAGATAATTTGCTAGGCAGAATCCCACATTGGCAAACGGCGCCGCCGTACCAGAAGGATTTTTGGATCAATATGCCCGTTTTAGAGGTTGTGAATCATTAAGTGGAAAAATGGGGGCGTAATTGTGGTATGGATATTATTTCTGTAAATGATATCACCAAAACTTATCGTCAGTATAAAAGATTCCCGGGGCTCCTTGGTTCCGTTAGGAGCTTATTTACACGTGAGTATATAGAAGAAACGGCAGTTCGTCATCTTAGTTTTTCCATTAAAGAAGGGGAAGCGGTAGGTTATTTGGGTCCTAATGGTGCGGGGAAATCAACAATGATTAAGATGATGACCGGAATTTTGGTGCCTACTGCTGGAGAGCTGCGAGTACTTGGCAGCGTGCCTCATCAAGCGCGTAAGGATAACTCCCGGCAAATTGGAGTGGTCTTCGGACAGCGAAGCCAACTATGGTGGGACCTTCCGGTCAAGGACTCCTTTGATCTGCACAAGTACATTTATAAGATACCTCCGATAACGTTTGAAAAGAATTTGGAATTTTGCGTTGAATTGCTAGCCATTAAGGAGTTTATTCAAAAACCAGTGAGACAATTAAGTCTAGGGCAGCGGATGCGCGTCGAAATTGCAATGGCGCTCTTACATGAACCCAAAATTCTGTTTCTTGACGAGCCTACAATTGGCCTTGATGTGATCGCCAAGGACCAAATTCGGCAGTTTTTGCGTACTGTAAATCGTGATAAAAGAGTAACCATCGTTTTAACGACACATGATATGAAAGATATAGAGGAAATATGTCCGAGAATGATTGTGGTGAATAAAGGGAGCGTCGTTTACGACGGGTCCGTTGTAGAGCTCCGCAATAGACTAGGGAATGAACGCCAAGTTGTCATTGATTTTCGAGAAGAACCAGGCTTAATAGATATGCCAGGCATAACACTGCTTCAAGAGGAAGGGTTAAGACGAACCTATTCTTTTGCAAGAAGTGATGCAAGCGTATTTGAGCTTGTGAGTCGAATTGCGGCTAAGTATCCCGTTGAGGATGCTTCAATTGAAAGTGCGGATATCGATTCTGTTATCCGTCGGCTCTATCAACAACTGGCTGAAGCGGATTTAAAACGCCAAATTGGTTAAGGTGGATTAGGAATGAGAATGTATCTTATGTTCACAATGAAAGCTTTTTCTAACCAGCTAGCTTACCGTTCGGAGGTTTGGCTCCGTTTACTGGGCAACTTTGTCACGATTCTGATCCAGGTCGAAATCTGGCGAGCCGTTATTGGAAACGGCAGCGTAGTGGGTATTAAGGCCGAACAAATGATTACATACAGCATTATCAATACGCTGCTTTTTGCCCTGTTGTTAAATGGGGTAAGCAGTAAAGTAGATGGAAGCTTAAAATCGGGAGGGATTGCCTCTGAATTAATCAAGCCGCTATCGTACCCGTTATATTTACTTTTTGACGGGCTAGGCAATTCGCTCTATCAGCTAGCCTTCACCGTTGTACCGTCTCTCCTTATAGCGGGGCTGTTTTTCGGAATACTTCCACCTGCTACATCAACCAACCTTTTCGCTTTTTTATTTGCACTGGTTTTAGCTCTTATTATTTCATTTCTTCTTGGTTATTTGATCTCTTTACTCGCGTTTTGGTTTATGAATCATTTTGCTCTTAGTTGGATGATGGGAGGCCTAATTACTATCTTCTCTGGCTCTTTTTTGCCCATTTGGTTTTTCCCCCCTACATGGGCTTCTGTAGCGAAAATGCTGCCATTTCAGTACATGGGTTATGTCCCGGCTGCCATATATTTAGGCAATATAACGAGCAGCGAGCTATGGCAGGTACTTGCCATGGGGGTAGGATGGATCGTTGGATTACTTGTCCTCGTTCAATGGCTTTGGACTAGAGCCGTGCGTCGCTTAGTTGTGCAGGGCGGATAAAGAGGAAGGCGGAAATTCATGACACTGCAGTTGTTTGGCAAGCTAGTTCGTTTATTATTAAAAGAAAGAATGGAGTATCGGGCTGATTTCATCCTTTCCGCTTTTGCTCAAATCATCGCATATGCCGGAGACTATATTATAATCTGGTTGTTTATCCAAAGGTTTAACACAATAGCTGGGTGGACTTGGCCTGAAATAGCCCTTTTGTATAGCATCGGTCTCTTTACATATGCATTAGGGGCGTCCTTTTCTTTTGTACAGATGCGTGAATTGGAAAGCCAGGTTAAACAGGGCACGTTTGATATTTTGCTTATAAAACCTGTAAATCCTTATCTATACCTAGTAAGCAGAGGCTTCAACTTAGGGTACATCGCCCATATTTTAATCTCCGGTTCTGTTTTGATTTGGGCCATCTCGAAGTTGAATATGCAATGGACGCTGAGCGAGTACATATACTTAATGCTAGTCGTTGTCAGCGGTGCTATGATTTATGCTGGAATCCTCACCATCATCGGTGCTGTTTCTTTTATATGGATTAGAACTAGTTTTATGTTCACCCTGTTCTTTAGATTAAAAGATTTTATTGCGTACCCTTTGCCGATATTCGGAACGTTTATTCAATTATTGCTTACTGCCCTTGTACCACTGGCATTTGTTAGCTTTTATCCAGCTGCATTCCTTTTATCTAATGATGCCACCCTTTTGCCACAATGGGCAATGTGGATGGTGCCAATTGTCGGTCCCCTTTGTTATTGGGCAGGCTATAGGTTCTGGATGTATGGTGCGAACAAGTATCAAGGTGCCGGCGGCTGAGTTGTTGACCATGATGACATTTGTTTTAACATATACCAAGAAACGAACAAAAGCAGTCCTTCCTTCGGAAAGGCTGCTTTTGCTCGTTCGAAGGGCCTTTTTTTTTTGAGGATTGCCGTTTCTCTATCGGATTTGCATACTCCTTATCGAAGTTTGTCATTTTGCTGTCATTGGGTAGAGTTATACTTATTTATTAGTAGGAATAAAGAACCAATCAATAGTGAAGAAGAATTATTAGGAGGACTATCGTGAAGAACAAACTAGTCAAAAAGCTTGTATCATCAGCAGTTGCAGCATGTCTATTGTTGTCGTCGTTTGGTATGGCATTTGGTGCCACAGCAGCAGCGGCAACCCCAGCCGATATTGAAGGGCATTGGGCGCAAAGCCAAGTTTCGGAGTGGATCGGCAAAGGGTTGATCACAGGCTATGAGGACGGCAGCTTTAAGCCGGAAAATCAAATTACAAGAGCTGAATTTATAACACTGGTCAATCGTGCATTCGGTTTTACTGAGCAAACGGAAATTTCGTTTAGTGATGTGCCATCTACAAACTGGGCTTATGCCGATATCGCGAAAGCGGTGAAAGCAGGCTACATTTCCGGCTATGCGGATGGAACAATCGGAGCCTTCAAGCCGATTAGCCGTCAAGAGGCTGCGGTAATTGTCATCCGTCTGCTGAAAATTAATCCGGCATCCAGCACTACAGCAGCAGCTTTCACAGATGCGAATCAGTTTGCCAGCTGGAGCAAGGATGCGATTGGCGCAGTCGTGGCTGAGGAGATTATGAAGGGCTACAGCGTGGACAATACGTTCAAGCCAGCAGCCTTTATTACTCGCGCAGAAGCGGTAGTAACGCTGAACCGGGCAATGGAGTCGCAAGCTACCGTTTATGACACGGCGGGAACTTATGGTCCAGCTACTGGAGTTGAGACGGTTAATAAAGATGTCGTTGTTAGCACAGGCGGCGTGACGCTGCAAAACATGGTCATTAATGGCGACCTGTTATTGGGCGAAGGCATCGGCAACGGTGATGCGTTTTTGAATAACGTAAAAGTAACGGGAACAGTCACCGTTCAAGGCGGCGGCGAGAACAGTATTCATTTTAACGACTCGGTGCTTATTGATATTGTTATCGACAAAAAATCAGGCACGGGAACCGTACGTATCGTGTCGGAAGGCTCAACAACCGTTGCGCTTGTTATGATTAATTCTTCTGCCATTATTCAGGAATCTGGCTCAGCAACGGGCTTTGGCAATGTAAACGTAAATGCAGCACTGCCAGCAGGCTCGAAAGTAACCCTGCAAGGCTCGTTCAACACGGTCAATGTCAGCGCTCAGCAAATTCAAGTTGACCTGCCGACAGGTACTGTTCAGCAGTTGAATGTCCAGTCAGGAGCAACAGGCTCGACAGTTAACCTTGGCCAAGCGAGCAGGATTAACACGCTTGTGCTGGATACGGTCGTGAGAATGTTAGGTCAAGGTACAATTGTACTGGCTACAATTAATACGGGAGGCGCGGGGACGACTTTTGAAAATCCACCAGCTACTCCAGCGCCAACAGCAACTACAACAACGGGATCAACTGGATCGTCAACAGCAACACCGACACCAAGCGCAACGCCGACGGCTACTGCAACGCCAGAACCAACGGCGACGCCGGAGCCAAGTGCAACGGCAACACCAGAGCCAAGCGCAACAGCAACGCCTGAACCGACAGCAACACCAGCACCACAGGCTCCAACGGCATCCGATGTTTTTATTAGCGGGACAGCGACTGTTGGGGAAACGCTAACGGGCAACTACACTTACCAAGATGCAGATGGCGACTTGGAAGAGGGGACAGCTTACGGATGGTATCGTTCGGATGATGAGAATGGATCGAACGATACGCAAATTGACGGAGCAAATGACTCAACCTATGTGCTCAGCGAGGAAGATGCGGGGTATTATATCACCTTCGAGGTTACGCCAGCGAATGCAGCAGAACCAACAATTGGAGATACTGTTAAAAGTGCAGCTACGGGCGCAGTGAAAAACGCTCCCGTTGCTCCATACGTAGAAGGAGTTCAAGTTACAGGTGTACTTGCAGTAGGCCAAACGTTAACAGGGAATTATTACTATTGGGATACCGATGGGGATGCAGAAGAGGGAACAACCTATCAGTGGTATCGCTCGGATGACTACGAACAGACCATTAATAATACGGCAATTGATGGAGCGACAAGCTTAACGTATGTGCTTGGCAGTGAAGATGCTGGCAAATACATTACTTTTGAAGTGACACCGAAAAATGCAGTGGCTCCTACAACAGGACAGGTAGCGAAAGCTGTAAGTCAAGAAAGCATAATGGGGCAGCCTGTTATTTCAGTAGACGGTTCGTATTCGAATCACTTGCCAATGATTACGATTGGCGAACTGACTGCTGGCAGCGCGGTGACGGTTTACGACACAGATGGAACAACAATTCTAGCCTCTGGCACGGCAACAACGGATACTCTGACGCTTGCACTGAATGCTTTAGCGCCGGGAACACATACGATAACCGCAAATGCAGCAGATTCATTGCGGGAAGCGAGTCTGGACTCTGAGGAACTGGAGTATGAAGTGAATGAAATTGCTATTTTGCCGCAAAATCATTTCTCATTAGGATCGAACCATGCCATTGTGCTGGACGCGATAGGCCAAGTGCTCACATGGGGTGCTAACTGGAATGCGCAAATTGGCAATGGGACGACGACAGCTTCTCCTAGCCGATTTACAGTGCCTAACTTGCCAAGTGATATTATTGCGGTACAAGCTGGCTTTGGCCATTCCCTGATTCTGACCTCGAAAGGCGACGTATGGCAATGGGGCAGGGGCTCAAACAACACACCAGTTAAAGTGAATGGGATTGATCATGCTATTGCGATTTCAGCAGAAGGCGGCACTAACTCACTTGTGTTGAAAAGTGATGGAACCGTATGGACATGGGGGGATTATACACCGCTTGTTCAAGTACCAGGCTTGGAGCATGTGCTCGAAATCCAGGCTAGATACGCTTCCTCCTACGTTTTAAAAGCTGATGGAACCGTCTGGGCTTGGGGCGACAATACAAATGGACAGCTTGGCAACGGCACGACAACAAGCAGCAATGTTCCGGTTCAAGTATCGGGACTAACTAATATCGTTTCCATGAAGATGGGTAACCAGCATGCTCTTGCTTTAAGCGTGACAGGAAGTGTATATGCTTGGGGCTTTAATCAAATGGGCCAAGTAGGCAACGGAACAAATGCCAATCAATTGGTTCCAGTTGAACTTGAGGATCTGCCGAAAATTACTTTGCTCGGTGCAGGGAATTATCAATCTTTTGCACAAGATGAAGCTGGAAATGTATATGCATGGGGCAGCAACCAAAGCGGCAAGCTAGGTTTTGGCCATACCAATAATACAAATACTCCCGGCATTGTTGGTGGCATTTCAAATGTCATCGCGATCAACGGAGGGGGCAGTAATACAACATATGCTCTAAAAGCAGATGGCAGCTTATGGGCTTGGGGTGACGGTGCCGACGGCATGCTTGGTGAAGGCGGCAGCGGTGAAAGGTACACGCCTGGAATCGTCAATAATTTGAATTTGCTGATAGCACCGTAAAAAATTAAAAAGAAGATAAAATAGCAGGCTGCCCCGTGGCAGCCTGTTTTTTTATATCCTGTGCAGGGCTGCTCTTCTGCTTCATTCTATTTTCAGCAAATGGCTTGCAGGGAGAATATGGTTCATAATCCGTTCAGAGCGATTTGATAAGATGAATTTAGTGAAAGCTTACAAGCTTTTACAGGAATATAGCCGATAGAAGAATGGAAGTAATCTGGTTTTTCGCTATTTAATGAGGAAAATACAGGGAGGCGAAGGGAATGCCCACAACAGAAAGTAATATTGGTGAGAATAGACTTACGCAGCAAAATATGGAGCGGGAATGGCTCGCTAGTCAATTAAAGTATTCGAATGTTCAGCGGGGCAAGAGGGGAAATACGATTTATTTAACGGCTGCTGATTTTACTTTGACTTCTGAATATTTAAAGGATACTAATTGCGATTATGTTATTCATGCGGATACCGTTTGCCTGTCGGGCAAGCTTGAGACAAAAGGAAAAGACATTACCATTAATGCCCGTATCATCTCCTCTGAGGGAGAGGCTGTAATCGATGCATCAGGCGAAAAACCCGCAATCAACTTTACTAAGACTGACCATGCTGAAGAAGGTACAGGGGCAACCAATCCTGGCCAGCCAGGCGGGGATGGTACAGATGGAAAATCTGGATCAAATGGCTACAATGGCGGCGCTATTACATTGGCGGCAGAGAGCTTCGAGCTGAAGGGTGAATTAAAGCTAATCGCTAACGGCGGCCAAGGCGGGCGCGGGGAGAATGGCGGAGACGGAGGCAAAGGCAAAGGCGGTAATAAGGGAGTAGACTACCAGGTTGGTATTTTCTTTGACGACGATCCAACACCAGGCACCGACGGCAGCAACGGGGGGAGAGGCGGGAATGCCGGAGCATCTGGAATTGGCGGCAACGGAGGAGATATTATCGTCGGCTACGTCATCTCCGCCAATGAGCACTACATTACGATGGAGAACGAGGCGGGCAAGGCCGGTGAGCAGGCAAAGCCGGGCATGGGAGCAGCCGGTGGAAAAGGCGGTCAAGGCGGCTGGTTTTTTGAGACTGAAACTGTGCGAATGTATATGACAACTAGCAAAAGATATTACAAAAGTAAAACGCGTAGGGCGAAAGACGGAATAGATGGAACAAACGGCAACGATGGCGAGTATAAGGCAGCTGCGGCAGACGGCAGGCCGGGACGCTGTGGAATGAAAAATGATGGAAAGTCTGCGTCTATTGATTATACCGATTTTTTTGGCAGCTTTAATGTGGTTCATCGGCCGGATGATTCCAAACTGCTCGTTTTCGATCAGCGGCTGATGGGATCTCTAGAGCAGAAAAGCCTTACGCTGCACAAAGCCAGCATTGCTTATCTGGCTTCGAGCGAGGAGCGTTTGGAAGAAGCGGCAGTTCTTCTGAGTTGGCTGCTTAAAACGATGCCGAATGCCGATTGGTTTGAAGAGCTTCGCTACGCGGTGCTGCATGAGGTATATGCTGATGAGGTGCATCGGTTTGAAGATTTCAAAAGTCACATGCTGGAGGTTTCGCTTCAGTGGTTGGCTTTGCGCAACAAAGCGGCTATTCTGATTGCCCAGCTCAGTCAAGGGCTTGATTATTTCGGACACCCATGGAACTGGGTTCCACTCATGCCGTTCGACCGCTATTTGGAGCTTGGCGGCAACTTAATAACGGCTGCTCAGCAAGCGGAGGATTTATATAAGGATTATTTAAACGTGCAGGGCAACCAAGACAGCCAGGTACGAGTCATAAAGGACGCCCTTGCTCAATCCTCGGACAAAGCAGCGGAAATGGAGAAACGCCGAGAATTGCTCGTTAAAGAGAGAAACGAGCTTAAGCATTATATCGACGAGATGCTGAAGGATGTAAACAGCAAAGGCGAGGAGCTGCAAACGAAAGCGACGGCGTTTGTCGAGGCGTTGAAAAACGAGCTGCGTGTGGAGTCGCTGAAGATAACCGTAGATATAGTTGTTACATGTGTTGCTTTGGCTACGGGTGTAGCTCCTGTAGTTGGAGCGCTCAGAGCTGGCGGTGCTTTGGCATCGGCGATTAGCAACCTGGCGACTGAGGGCAAGACGATTGTCATAGACGAAACCTTCAAGAGCGATAAGACCATTAAGAAGGAAAAGAAAGAGAAGGAGAAGGAACTGTCCAAATCGCTGGATTCGGTCAAGAAGACTGCGGCAGCCGGCCGTGCGCTGTGGGAGAAGGGCGGCGGCTTGATCGACCTGACGAAGCAGATCAACAACGCACAAGATCATTTCGGATATAATACGACCCTGATGACGATGTCGCGGGAGGAATTTGAGGAAATGCTGAAGCCGGTTTACGATAAGGTTCCCGAAAAAGCGGGGGAATACCGGAAGACATTTTATGAATTCCTTAATGTTGTCGAGGATTATCAGAATAAATCGTCAGCCTACAGTGCGTATTTCCTAGAGGACGAGAAGCTGTCGGCTGAACTGATTGAGCTTCATGCCAATGAGGATCGCTTGCGCCAAAACCTTGGTGATGGCATGGATGCAAGCTTGCCGCTGTTCCATAATTATATTTTTGAACGCTTCAGTCAGGCCAGGCTTGCCTTGATCGACTTCCTCTATCAGGAATATCAGGCATTCCGCTATATGACCTTGGGAGATGATCGCTTCCCGAAAATCAAAGACAGCCATGTCGCAGAGCTGAGCGGTATCCATGCCGATGTGGTCGTCAAGCTGAAAAATATGCTGAATGCCGCGGATAGCGCCATTCAGCCGTTTGAAAATATTAAGTTTATTTTTAAGGAGGAAACGTTCCCGGAGCAGTTTGCAGCGCTGCGCGCAGGCGACGCGGCTGTATTCTCTCTATCCCTTGACAACCTTCTCATTCGGAGCAAAATCGCCGGAAAAGCACATATGATGGTGAGTGGCTGCCGGGTTGTGCTGCCTGGAGCGCGTGAGACGGACGGGGAAGTATATGTTGATTTTATGCATTCCGGTTCTTCCACCTTTCTTGATCGGGAAGCGAGGCGCCATGATTTTATTCATAAAAGCAGCTTAGGCTTGTATCAATATGAAGTGAACCTTCAGCCCGAAGGAGAGAAGCGCAGCTTTATGGCAGGCGGCGTCGTAGGTGATGGCCGTACCCGAATTATGCCAGGACTGTTATCCGTCTGGTCTATTAAGGTTCCTACCGTTGATTTGGCGGGCATGTCAATTAACGATGGCGTTAATTTGCACAACGTCAACAGAATTGAGATGATGGTTGAAGGCAAGGCAGAGGCATACGCCTCGCAGCGGACAAATGACCGTTTGAAGGGATTTGTAGTATCCAAGCCAAATGTGGATAATGCGGGTGATTCCGAGCTGTTTGCAGCAGCTCCGGTCGAGGAGCAAGAGATTCGCTATACGGTAATCGAGCTGTAAGCGGCATTTAAAATGCATGCATGTAATAGATGACTTATAGATTGTGAAGGATTGTTGGGGGCCAGCTCACGGATGAGCTGGCCTGTTTTATTTTTTCGAAGGGCATAATGATAAAAGGGGTAATAATAGGATGGAACGCATGTGAAAAGGCAAAGGAGTGGGCTTATGTATAAGGTCAGAAACTTAGGATGGATGGTTTTGGTTGCAATCACGCTCATGATGACCGCCTGTGCAGGTGCGCCAAACACGGTTCCGAAGGCAGAAGAGACAGCTGCACCACAAGTGCAGCCGACAGTTGAACAGCTCCCAGAGCAGGAGCAGTCCCAGCAAGAGCAGGGACAGGAACAGGAGCCTGAGGAGCCAGTGGAGGGGCAGCCTCCGACAGTGCGGGAAGCGGCGGCAACCGTCATGAAGGCGATTAAGAGAGGTGATATGCAAACCGTTGCAGCTTGGGTACATGCAAAGAAGGGAGTTCGCTTTTCACCCTATGCTTACGTTGACGTAGAATCAGACCTTACCTTTAAGCAAGATACGCTAAACGGTTTAATGGAAGATTCCAAAACATACGTATGGGGGACGTCTGCTGGATCAGGTGAGCCGATTCAATTGACCTATGCCGATTATTATAAACAATTTGTTTATGATGCGGATTTTGTAAAGGATGGCACAATCTCGCTAAACGAAGTTCAGGGGAAAAGCACAACGACCAATAATCTGAACGAAGTGTATCCGAAGGAAAGCTATGACTTCGTGGAATATTATATTGACGGTATTGATCCGGCAGTTGAGGGGATGGACTGGCGCAGCCTGCGTCTCGTGTTCGAGAAAATAGGGGATGATCGCGCACTTGTTGGCATTATTCACGATCAATGGACGCCGTAAGAAAGAGCTGCGGCAGATCGTGGAAGTGCATAATCATAACGGGCTGTGCAGCCTCTACTTTGTTTGGTTTGTCCTCTTTAAGGGGAATAATATTGCAGCAACGGCATGCAGTGTGTAATTTCACTAACTAGTTAGAACGAAGAGAGCTGCCTGCAAGGTTATGATCCAAACTTGGAAGGAGTGCTTCACATGTCAAAATTAACGGTTGGATCTGAAAATAATGCTCCGATTGAGCTTTTTTATGAGGATCGGGGTACTGGAAAACCGGTGGTGCTCATTCACGGTTGGCCGCTGAGCGGACGTTCGTGGGAGTATCAGGTGCCAGCGCTGATCGACGCTGGCTATCGTGTCATTACCTATGACCGCCGCGGATTTGGACAATCCTCTCAGCCATGGGAAGGCTACGACTATGACACCTTTGCTGCAGATTTGCATAAGCTGCTTGAACATCTTGACCTGAAAGCGGCTGTACTCGTGGGGTTCTCAATGGGCGGAGGCGAGGTTGCCCGCTACATGGGCACTTATGGAACGGATCGGATTCAAAAAGTCGTCTTGGCGGCAGCTGTCCCGCCATACCTATATAAAACCGAGGGTAATCCAGAGGGCGGTGTCGACGATGCCCTGATCAAAGAGTTTGAGGACGGGGTAAAGCAAGACCGCCTGGCCTTCCTCGATGGATTTACTAAAAACTTTTTCGCCGCTGGGGACAAGTCGGATTTGGTAAGTGAGCCAGCGCGATTGTACAACCGTGATATTGCCGCTTTTGCCTCCCCGAAGGGGACGCTAGATTGCATCAAAGCGTTTGGACTCACCGATTTCCGTGATGATTTAGCAAAAATAAATGTGCCGACGCTCATTATTCACGGCGATTCGGATGCTATTGTGCCATTTGAAGTCAGCGGAAAACGTTCGCACGAAGCCATTGCAGGCAGCCGGCTTGCTTTAATTAAAGGCGGCCCGCATGGCGTGAATGCGACACATCCCGAAGCCTTCAATAAAGCTTTGATTGCTTTTCTGAACGAGTAAGAATAACAATAACAATAAGAATTAGGATACGGTCTAGCACATAAAAACCACTGAAAACCAACCGGCCCGAATAAGAGCTCGCTCTAGGCAGGTTGGTTTTCAGCGGTTTTTTATATGAAGGCTAGGTTATGTAAATAAAGCGAATTTGGTGCGGACTGAGATTCCGCTATTCTTGCTTTTGATACGATTTTAGGCCGTAAGCAGACAGGAAATCCGTTATAGCCCTCCTCATCCCGGCAAAATGGTCATTTGCAGCACATTAGCAGCGCCTGAGTCCGCAGCCTGCTGCATAACCCGTGATTCTATTGATATAGGGTCTGCTGTGTCCGCCAAATTGATTTTTGTACAGGGAGCAGACCTATGAAACGAGAAGCATACAACGAAAAGCAGGAAGCTGCCTTACTTCAAGTTTTCATGTGCTAGAGTGAATGGTATAATTTAGCTATAATGTGGATGAAGAGGATGGTGTGATCAAGATGAAAGCCTTGAAGGAGATTGGCAGCTGGGTAAGCACTTTCGGCATAGCAGTTGTACTTTCATTAATTATTGGCGTATTTGTTATTCAGCCTTATAAGGTTGATGGTCATTCTATGGACCCAACCTTGCAGGATAAGGAGCGAATTTACGTATCGAAAATCTCACATACGTTGTCCAAGCTTCCGGAATATGGCGATGTGGTCGTGATCGACAGCCGTGTGAGCAGAGAGCGGCATTTGACGGATGATCTATTGGAGCATCCGCTGCTTCAGCTTTTTATGAAAAATAAAACGAATGACAACGCTGTGTTTTATGTGAAAAGGGTGCTTGGCAAACCCGGCGATGTGCTGGAGTTTAAGGAGCATAAAACCTATCGCAATGGCGTGGCGCTGGATGAGCCTTATCTGAATGAAACGATGAATTTTGTTTCAGATAAACAATGGACTGTTCCTGAGGGGCATATTTTCGTCATGGGCGATAATCGCAATCATAGCAGTGACAGCAGGGAAATTGGATATATTCCGCTTAATCATGTGATGGGAGTTAAAAAGTTTCCTTAATTTTTTGTTTAAATCCTCTTCCTATTCGTGTAGCATCCATAACATAACTCTAAGGGCCCTCAAAGTGAGGGTTCTTTGCGATCTCCAAGACTTTGTCATTTTCCTGTCATTGGCATGGACTATACTAGAGCTAATGGGCATTTATCAAAATGATAAGGAATGAGGGAAAGCAATGAAAAAAGGTTCAATCATGAAATTAGGTTTGATTTTAACTTTGACTCTCAGTTTGTTAAGCGGTTGTATCACTTCGTCCAGCTCCATAACGGTCTCCTATAGTAATGGGCTGCCAGATACCTCGGAGCATGTATTTATACGTTATTCCGATGGAACGGTCACACAGGTACCGGATGTTAACGTAGGAACAACATCTGTAACTGTAAATACCTATGCCAATAAAACCATGATGGGTGGTTATGTGACTGATGGTCAGGTTAGCTGGATTCCCACTCGTTCATATGGTAGCCAATCCATTACGTTATCAAACATTAGTACGTATAAACCGACAGAGGCCGTCGATTATATGACTCTGGCTGAGCCCCTGCATGCGGACGTCAATTTTCCGGATTATACAAGCGTCACTTTTTCTGTTTATGATGCGAATGATACGCTTGTGACGGGACGGACAGAAATATTTATTCAGACAAGCAATCCGAACTTCATTTTTGTTGATATGGATACTGATCGTGCCTCAAGCGATACAACAACTGGAGGGATGTCCTCTAATACGACTAACGGACTTGTGAAGTTTTTAATTAAAAATAACAATGTTAATGTTCCTGTGAATTCGGCACAATTAGCGGTATACTCGGGTCCGAAATTGATTACGGACAACTTTTTTCATGTCGTAACAGATATTCAGGTGAGTGGGTCTGGCGGTATCGATTCAGTCGATGTGGGTCAGTCTTTAGCGATAAATGCAGCAGTGCTTCCAGTCGATGCGGCTAATCCAGCGGTTGTCTGGTCTGTTGAGGACGGCACAGGCTCAGCGACGATTGATGCAAACGGGCTGTTGACGGCCGTATCGGCTGGAACAGTTACAGCGATAGCAACTGCCGTGGACGGTACAGGTATTGTAGGAAGCATGGACGTAACGATAAATGTGCCTGCAACACCGACACCGACATCGACGCCAACACCGACGCCGACACCGACACCGACACCAGAACCGACGCCAACAGCGACGCCTGTTCTAGTCTCGACTATAGCTTTGACGGGGGAAGCCGTTGTTCAGACTGGCGGAAGCATTCAATTGGCGGCAGAAATTGCGCCTGTGGATGCAGCGGACAAATCGATCGTTTGGTCGGTTGAAAATGGTACAGGCACCGCATCCATTAACGCCAGCGGCTTATTGACGGGCGTATCCGCAGGTACGGTTACTGCGAAAGCAACAGCGGCCGATGGCTCGGCTGTATATGGCTCGCATGCGGTTGTTATTCAAGCACCATCGAGCGGCGGAAGTAGTGGAGGCGGCTCTTCGACTACACCTGTAGCGACAGCAACTCCTACAGCCACGCCAGTGCCGACACCGGTGCCAGCATCTCAACTAGAGTTTAACGATAAAGTCGTCAAAATTGATGAAGTTATCACGGGCCTTGCGAAGCAAGTAGAGGAAGTTAAAGCTAATCCAACAACCGTCCAGTTTACGGATACCGGCTCCCACTGGGCGAATAAGACGGTTGACGTCTTTGTTAAGCTCGGTATCGTTAATGGATATGAGAACAATGCCTTCCGTCCGAATGCAAGCATTACCCGGGCTGAATTTGCGACTATCATTTCCAAAGTATTTGGCATAAATGGGCCTACCTCAGGCAGCAGCGAGCTAAACGATGTTTCGGGCCACTGGGCGGAAGCAGCAATTGGAAGCCTGCAAGCATCAGGCGTGATTTCGGGCAACAAGGACGGCACATTTAAGCCGAATCAGGAAATTAGCCGCGCCGAAATTATCGCAATCCTTGCTAAAATTATTGACCTTGATCGTGTGAATGCAGCAAATGCGCCTGCTTTCACCGACATTAATCAAGTGTGGAATAAGGAGCAAATTGAGAAAGCCGCGGCAGCTGGAATCGTCAGCGGAGCTGGCAACGGAACGTTCCTGCCGAATAATCAAGCGTCCCGCGCGGAAGCTTTGACGATGGTGCTGCATGTATTGCAATTGAATCCCGAGCTTAAAGCGCTTCTGGAAACCTTGTAGTCTAATTATTAAAAAAGAAACCAAGCAGCGCGTGCCGATCCTAGATCAGCACGCGTTGTTTGCGTGCGTAATAAGTAGGCGCAGCGATTTTTCTGTTGACCAAAGCTCTAGTTTCACTATATATTTGTAATACAGAACTTTAATTCTTATTACTAATATTTTAAGGAGGGTTATTATGAACCCCGCTTATCATTATGACGTTCACCTGCCGGAGCATGCGAGTGCAGGCCAAACATACCCTGTTATTTTCACCCTTCATGGGAAAGGTTCGAATGAGGCAAACATGCATGGACTTGTAGCACCTTTGGCGAACCAGTTCATCATCATTAATATCCGAGGCGATCTTAGGCTGGGTGCCGGATACCAATATTATGAGCTGAAGAGCCTAGGTAACCCGATTCGGGACATTTTTGACCGGGCGGTGCAGCAGCTTGAAGCATTTATTGAGTATGCGACGGAAAAATACCCGATAGATGCGAGCCAGCGTTATTTGCTGGGCTTTAGCCAAGGAGCGATTTTATCGATGACGCTTGCGCTTACGATGGGTAACAGGTTGAAAGGTATTGTTGCGCTGAACGGCTATGTACCTGAGTTCGTCAAAACCGAATATGTGCTGCAATCGCTGACAGACGTCTCGGTTTTTGTGTCGCATGGGGAATTTGATTCCGTGTTTCCGATTCGGATTGGGCACGAAACAGCAGGTTATTTTCAATCGGTGACGCCGCATTTGACCTTTAAAACGTATCCGACCGACCATGGCGTATCGGAACAAAATCAGCTGGATTTTCTAGGCTGGCTAACTAACGATAAGGGGGAACAAACACAATGATGCCTGCCTATTTTTTCGCTCATGGCGCACCGTCCATTGTATTAGAGAATAATGGCTATACGGCTTTGTTGAAAAGCTTTAAGGAGCAGACGCCAAAGCCAAAAGCAATAGTTCTTTTCTCTGCCCATTGGGAGCAGGCGGTACAGACAGTTGGCGCTGCCCCAGTGTACAGCACGATTTATGACTTTTCTGGCTTTCAGGATGAGCTGTATCAAATAACGTATCCGGCAGAAGGCAAGCGCCAGCTCAGCGAGGATATTCAAGCCTTGTTCGCTGAGCATGGCATTCCAAGTGTGCTGGATGAGGAAAGAGGGCTTGATCACGGCGCTTGGGCTGTACTTAAGCTTCTTTATCCGGATGCGGATATTCCCGTCATTGCGCTTTCGGTCAACCGCCATTTAAACAATGAGCAGCAATACGAAATCGGCAAGGCATTAGCTGCACTTAGAGAGCAGGATGTGCTCTTAATTGGAAGTGGCGGCACCGTCCACAATCTCAGAAGGCTGAATTGGCAGTCGGAGGGGATTGACGAATGGGCAGAATCATTCGATAATTGGCTGCAGAGCAAGCTTGAGGCATGGGATCTCCCGGCGCTTTTCAACTATAGGGAACAGGCTCCCTTTGCGCAGGAGGCTGTGCCGACGAATGAGCATTTTATCCCGCTCCTGCTGGCTATGGGTTCGGGCGACAAGTTGCGTCAAGCATCCCTGATTCACCGCAGCTACCAGTTCGGCAATTTAAGCTTAAGCTGTTGGAAGTTTAACTAGTAAGCAGAAGCAGAAGAGAAGGCGAAGGTCATGACGGTTGGGACAAAGGCAGTGATCGACAGAGCGGTTGTTTTCGCTCTCGCTGCCGTTTTTATTTTTCATCAGCTTACACACTTTGAGCCGCTAGTTTATGTGCTGGGCGGACTTTCCTTTTTGGCGGTGCTCCTGCTGCTGCCTAAGCTTAAGGGAGTGGCCCTGTGGCTTACTCTCTTTTTTATGACTGGCGGAATTGCTCTAATGCTGGTGCAGCATCAGGCTGCCGCCTATTGGTTTAAAGCCGCGAGCATGAATGCGACGTTGGTGACCTTATTCGTATTTGCCCCCTTGTTCGGTATTCCAGTAAAGCTGCCCGGTTATGTCGCAGCGCTGAAAAGCTTCTACGAAACGCGCATGCGCAGCCATACAGCACTGTTCATCGGCACACAGCTTATGACGCATATAATGGGCGGGTTTATTAACGTCGGATCTATTCCCGTCGTCTATCACTTGGTGTTCGTTAAGCCGCGTTCAGGGCGCTTATCCGGGCTGCTGGCGAATGCCTTAAATCGCGGCTTTGGAGGCGCGATTTGCTGGTCGCCCTATTTTGCCGCAATGGCGCTAGTTACCTCGGCGCTCCGGCTCAATTGGTCAGCGCTCCTGCCCTATTTAATTGGGCTGTCGCTGATCAGCCTGCTGGTAAGTGTGGTTGTTGATTTCAAGCGGCTGCGAGCGAAGGATGAGGTAAGCGAGCTTGTGGCTGCGGAAGCAGGAGAGTGGAGCAAGGAAGCCACGGAAGCGGTCGAGAGTCAGAATGGACAGAGCAGCGAGAAGGATAACGGCAGACGGGCTTCCTTTCCGATTGGGCTCGGTATCTATTTGCTGATGGCGACGGCGGCAATCCTTCTGCTGGAGCAGCTGATTGATCTTCCGATGGTGCTGATTACCTGCATGGCGGCGGTCGTTTTTCCGCTGCTCTGGTGCCTTGCGAAAGGCGCTCTGCCGACATTCCGGCAGGGACTGAAGAATCATTTAACCGTCACACTGCCCGCTTTGCAAAAGGAGATTACGCTGTTTTTAGCCGCCGGCTTTTTCAGCGGATCGATCAGCGCTACAGGCTTTGGGAATGTGATTCCCTCCCTGCTTGGGCATATCCCGCTCCTGATTGCATTATCGTTCTCGATTTTCACAATCGTTCTGATTGCTTCAACCTCGTTAATTGGCCTTCATCCGATTGTATTAGTGACGATTCTCGCCAATAGTATCGATCCGGCCGCAGTACAGATTAGCCCGATTTATTTCGCCGTATTGCTGCTGGGAAGCTGGGGGCTGTCCAATCCGATTTCTCCCGCTTCAGCGGTGAACAATTTGCTGGCGGGGCTTTTCAATAAGTCGGTATTCGAGCTGGCGAGGCCGAATTATATATTTGCCGCTGTTATGGGATTGGCGCTGCTACTGTATTTAATGATGATTTGAATGAAATAAGGCATGATACAATTTTTGAAGGAATAGCCTAGCGGAGCTGCTACTCCTTCAAAATCAACCCAAACAGCGCCACAAACACATAAGCCTGCTCCCGAGAAATAGTGCAATCCTTCAAATCCTCGGGGGCTACGGCAATCCCATTGAATTCGCAGGTGCTCAAATCAAGGCCAGCCAGCTTCGTATTTGAAAATTGGGCCTGGTCAATTTGGCATTGGGAAAGCTCAAGTTTTTGCAGCTTTGCAAAGCTGAAATCGCTTTTGCCCATCGAGCTATCCTGAAGCGATACCTGCTTCATATCGGACATTCTAAAATTGGCGTAATCGGCCAAATTATCCTTCCAGACCATGTTTCGCAGCGTAGCGCCAGTCAAATTGATGCCGATCATTTTGCAATTTTTGAACACGGTCCGGTGGATAATGGCATCGCTAAAGTCGGCATTCGACAAATCGCATTTGTCGAAAATCACATCCGTCAGCTCGACCTCGTTCAGCGCAGTCTCGGTAAAAGTGACATTTTTGAAAATAATTTTGTCGAAAATCACCTTGCGAGCCTGCTGCCCATCCCATACGCAATCCTGGATAATGCCCATTTCAAAAAAAGCATGAGATTGCAGCTCAGTCTGCTCCAGCACAGGCAGTTCAGCCGGCAGGATTGGTGCCTCAATCGCCATCGCTTTCTTCTTTTTACTCATACGATCATCTCCTAAACGTCTTCCAGCTGGTTTGTCCATATTCAACCTTTAAATATTCAATGGTGTCGAGTATAAAATATTGCGATAATCACTCGGCGTCATGCCCTCATAATGCTTGAAGGTTCGCAGAAACAGCTTATAATCGGAAAAACCGCATTCTCCAGCAATTTCCTTTACGCTCAAATTTGTGTTCAGAAGCTTCAGCTTCGCCCTGCTGATGCGCTGCGTCAAAATATAAGCTTTAATGCCCATCCCTTTCTCCCGCTTTACAACCTTCGAGATATAATCCTTATTAAAGTTGAACACCTCTGCAATTTTACGGACATTAATGTCCAGATGCAAATGGGCATCAATCCATTTGCAAATGTTATCGACGATGGCGTGTGGGGCATGATTTTGCTGGTCAATCGTCCGCGTAAGCTCATTCAATAATAACAATAACGCGGCATTTGCCTCCTCAGCCGAAAAAGAAGAAACATGCAGCAGCTGCTTAAACAGCTGATTAATCGTCGAAGGCCCTTCAATGGGCACATGGGTTGGATAGCTCCGATATTGCTCCACCATCGTACCGTAATGCACCCAATAAAAGCTGACGGGCGATTCGCTTTTCCGGTACCCATAATGCGTCAAGCCCTGTCTTAGAAGCAGCATATCTCCCGGGCGGACGACATACTCCCTGTCTTCCTCGGCGATGTACATTTCGCCCTCCAGCATCATAATAACCTCATCATGCAGTGTATTTCGTCTTATGTGCGACCAGTTGCCTTCGGATATGAATTTACCGCATAGGTAGTGACTCAGCTTTTCACTCATATAGACTGATTTATCCACCTTTTCTTTGATTATGAGCCTGATTATTTCGATTTTTATTTGATAAGATACTACCATGAATGATTCGTAAAGAATAGCAAATAGCTGATTTTAGGTCTAGGGAGGACTCGCGAATATGACAAAAATAAATCAAGGCTTCGTCAGCCAAAGCGACGTATTGCTGCTTGACGGACTTTTTAAAACGTCACAAGAGGTTGGTGAGCGTTACCTGCACGCGCTTGATATCGACCGCTTCCTCGCCCCATGTTATGAGGCGCATGGTTTGACGCCCAAGCAGCCGCGGTACGAAGGCTGGGAATCCAGAACGATCAGCGGGCATTCGCTCGGGCATTATATGTCGGCACTAGCCGTCACCTATCAGGCAACAGGGCACGAGGAGCTAAAAGAGAAGCTGGATTATGCCGTATCGGAGCTTGCAGGCATTCAAGCAGCAAACGGAAGCGGATATGTTGGAGGCTTGGTCGAAACGCCATTTATCGAAGCCTTTAAAGGAACGGATATTGGCGGTTTCAGTATGAATGGCTATTGGGTACCATGGTATAGCGTGCATAAAATTTATCAGGGTTTAATCGACGCTTACACAATGACGGGAAATGAGGAGGCTTTGCGCGTTGTCAAAGCCTTTGCCGATTGGGCGGTTGATGGACTGTCGAAATTATCGGAGGAGCAAACCCAGCATATGCTGGAATGCGAGCATGGCGGCATGAATGAAGTATTTGCACAGCTGTATGGTCTCACAGGACAAACCGTTTATCTGGAAGCAGCGATTCAATTTACGCATAAAGCCATTATTTCGCCGCTGGAGCAGGAGCGGGACGAGCTGCAGGGCAGGCATGCCAATACGCAAATTCCGAAGGTCATCGGTGTGGCTGAAATTTATGAACAGAACAAGAAGTATACCAGCTATCGCACAGCAGCCGAGTTTTTCTGGCATACGGTGGCTGGCAGGCGCTCTTATGTTTTTGGCGGGAGCAGTCTCTCGGAGCATTATGAAGCGATGGATATGGAAAGCTTGGGCATTAAATCGGCGGAGTCCTGCTGTACGCATAATATGCTGGAGCTGACCCAATATTTATTTGGCTGGGAGCAAGACAGCGCGTATATGGATTATTATGAAAATGCCTTGTACAATCACATCCTCGGCGCGCAGGACCCGGATAACGGCAATAAAACCTATTTTGCCTCGACGCTGCCGGGCCATTTCAAAATTTACGGCACCCACGATTCCGCTTGGTGGTGCTGTACGGGAACGGGCATGGAAAACCCGGGGAAATATGCCGAGGCGATTTATTTTGAAAATCAGGATGATCTGTATGTGAACTTATATATCGCCTCCGAGCTGGAATGGAAAGCCAAAGAGCTAGTCATCAGGCAGGAAACAAGCTTTCCGTATTCGGACACGGTGAAGCTTGTTATTGCTGAGGGAACGGCAGAGGCTAATCTTAAGCTGCGCGTGCCATCCTGGCTTTCGGGTGAGATGGTAGCGGTCGTCAACGGTGAGCACAAATATGTTGAAAATCAAGCCGGCTACTTGACCATCAGTGGCACATGGAGCAAGGGGGACCAAATCATTCTCACGCTGCCGATGGCACTGAGAAAGTACACCGCCAAGGATAGCACAAGCAAGATCGCCTTTCTTTATGGACCAATCGTGCTTGCGGGCAAGTTTGGCAATGAGGGTCTTCCAGAGGATACAATCGTGGATGAGACGGCGTTAAGCACGAAGACGGCGGATGTGCCTGTGCTATGGACGGAAAGTGAAAATTTATCCGATTTCATCACCCTGCGGGACGCTGCAACGCTAACGTTTGATATAGCGAAAGAAGTGACCTCCGATGGAAAAGGGGCTACGCTTATTCCTTTCTACGCCTTGCATCATGAGTTTTATACGCTGTATTGGAATTTGAATGACGAGGGCGATGCGTTCGAGAAGAAGCTGAATGAGGTGACCATCGATAGTGTAGAGCCGGACGGTCAGCAGGATGAGATCGGGCATCAGCTTCAAGGCAACTGCTTGACGAGTGCCTATAATGGATCATTCACGGATAATCAGAACAAACTGCACATGTGGAGAGAAGCGTTTGGCGTGAGCGATGCATACTTCAGCTACCGCCTCGCCGTTGATGGCGCGAACAAAAATCATCTTTGCGTAGCTTATTGGGGTGGCGATTATTTCCGATTCGAGCATGAAGGCAAGTCGTATAATCGCGAGTTTGAGGTGCTGGTCGATGATGAGATCGTCGGAGAGCAGACGATCCATTGCAACAAAATCGGCCATATTTTTTATGTAACCTATGAAATAGCAGAGGCACTTACAAGAGAGAAGAACAGTGTCATTGTTACGTTTAAAGCAAAGTCGCCTGTGAGCTGTGCGGGCCGCGTTGCGGGAGTTAGAACGACAAGTGCGGTAGTCAGCTCGTAAGGCTGCGGTACAAAAGCAAGTCAAGCAACCGGCGCCATAGGAGGCTCCGGTTGTTTTGTCGTTTTCACCGATTGGATCATAGATACGCTAATTGTGAAAATGGCTCAGTGAAAACAGTTCGATGTAAATCGAACATTGAAACTTCGCCTCCAGTATGTTATTTTCTTAAATACAACTACAGCTGTGTTAAGCAAAATCTTTATGGTAGCTCGGGCGACCCGAATGCCGCCCGTTAAAATGGATATATTATTTTAAAACGAGGAAGAAGGTTTTTGAATCATGAACCAAACTTTAAATAACCAGATGATCGTTTTGGCAGCACGGCCTGAGGGCATGCCGACAGAGCAGCATTTTTCGATGAAGGACGCAGCGGTGGAACAACCGGCAGAAGGGCAGGTTATCGTACGCAGCCTGTATTTATCTGTTGATCCATATATGCGGGGACGAATGAATGACAGCAAGTCGTACATCCCTCCATTTGCCTTGGGTGAGCCGATTGTAGGCGGTGTTGTGGGCGAGATTGTCGAATCGAACTCCGAGCAGTTTGCAGTTGGGGACAAGGTGCTCGGCATGCTGGGCTGGAAGCTGTACAATGTCGTGGATGCCGCCAGCGTTCGCAAGGTGGATGATCAAGTGGCGCCATTATCGGCCTATTTAAGCGTTTTGGGGCTTACAGGGCTGACTGCCTATTTCGGTCTGCTGGATATTGGACAGCCTAAGGCGGGAGAAACCGTCGTCGTATCTGGCGCTGCAGGCGCAGTCGGCATGATTGTTGGGCAAATTGCAAAGCTCAAGGGCGCTCGTGTCGTCGGCATCGCGGGTACGGATGAGAAGACCAGCTATTTGAAGCAGGAGCTTGGCTTTGACGAAACGATTAACTACAAAACGGTCGGCGATCTAGGCAAAGCGCTGGAAGCGGCATGTCCGAATGGAGTCGACGTTTATTTTGATAACGTAGGCGGCGTCATCTCCGATCAGGTGATGCTTCTGCTGAACACGCATGCGCGTATTCCGCTATGTGGTGCAATTTCCTCTTACAATAGCAAATCGGGCGACATTGGCCCCCGGATACAGACGCAGCTGATCAAGACGCGCTCGCTTATTAAAGGCTTTGTGCTCGGTGACTACTCCGACCGCACGGCGGAGGGTATTCAGGCGCTAGGACAGTGGCTTGGCGAAGGCAAGCTGAAATACGAGGAGACGATTGTCGAAGGCTTCGACAAAGTGCCTCAAGCGTTTCTGCAGCTGTTTGAAGGCAAGAATATGGGGAAAATGCTGGTTAAGATTCCTTAGGAAAAGCAGTGATCTATTAAAAAGATGCATAAGCAGGTTTATCAAGCTCCCATAAAGGCACTGCCAACATATCGACAAGGCATCGACAGAAATGTCGGTGCTTTTGTTTAAGTTTTTTTCTTCGTCACGGTCTATTAAAGGTAAAGCCGGTATAATTATTGAAAGATTATGTATGTTGCTGGTTGGCAGGAAGGAAGGAAGCTATATACAAAACATTTTACCTATAGGGGAGGGACGCTATGAGTTTAGTGTTAGCATTAATAGTCTCTATTTTATATCCAGTACTAATTTTTAAATTGTTTGTTCTAGTCCAAACAAAGCTGAGCCTTAGACTATATTGGGCGATCGTTCCGCTTTGTCTAGTCATAAGCTTTATTAGCCCGTATTTGTACTACTACATATATAGCCCAGGTATCGTATTTTCATTAGAAGAAATAGTCAGCTATTCGGTGAAAACGGGATTTGTTATTTTTTTAGTTGTCCCTTCTCTGTTATCGGGAATTGTCTGTACCGTAATGGGTTATTTTCGGGATACTTAGCATTTAAAAATATCAAATACGTCTCTGATGTTAAGGGAGGAACTCAAATGAAAGATAAGCCATACACGCTTTGGATTGAAGCGGAGCAATGGGAAAACGACTGGGATATCCAGAATGACAACACCGATGCTATCGTCACATTTGAAAATGGGACAAGATGGGTCGCTTCTTTTTACACTTACACCAATATACAGACGCTTGCTGCGAAAAACCGCGAAACTGGCGAGTACCTATCTGGAAAATATCTCTGGGGCAGCGATATGCTGCTAGTCGACGAGTGCAGCCGCTTACGGATTGAGGAAGTCATCCATCATCTAATCGCTGAGGAAAAATTTGAGCGTATTTTTGCTCAATGTGAGGATTACTCAGACGAATAATGAGCGCTCAGTCGTAGTATTCACACGTGCTCCATGCTATCATAAAGAAGAAAAGAAGCAGCTTTTACAGCAATACCATACTAACGGAGGTGTTTTATGAAAGCGCTATTTATTGGAGGAACGGGCACGATTAGTTCTGCCATTACGAAGCAGTTAGTAGAGAGTGGATGCGAGCTTTATCTTTTGAACCGGGGAACTAGAAATGCTGATTTGCCGGCAGGTGTACATAGCATTAAAGCCGATATTAATAATGAGGAGCAGGTGGCGGCGCTTATTGCCGATCTGTCATTTGATGTAGTAGCGGATTTCATCGCCTTCAAGCCAGAGCAGCTCGAGCGCGATTACCGCCTATTCAATGGAAAAACCAAGCAGTTTATGTTTATCAGCTCAGCTTCAGCCTACCAGACACCGTTGTCGGATTATCGTATCACCGAAGGAACGCCATTATCCAATCCCTATTGGGAATATTCCCGCAACAAAATAGCATGTGAAGAGTATTTGACCAAGCAGTACCGAGAGCATGGCTTCCCAATCACGATTGTAAGGCCAAGCCATACGTATGACGAGCGCTCGATACCGCTGGGCGTGCATGGCAATAACGGAAGCTGGCAGGTCGCAAGGCGTATGCTTGAAAATAAACCGGTCATCATCCATGGCGACGGCACTTCCCTATGGACGATGACGCATAACAGCGATTTTGCCAAAGGCTTCATCGGCCTGATGGGCAATATTCATGCCATTGGCGAAGCCATTCATATTACGTCGGATGAGTCGGTTACCTGGAATCAAATTTATGAAATCATCGCGGATGCGCTCGGCGTGAAGCTGAATGCGGTGCATGTGTCTTCTGATTTTCTGGCTGCGAGCAGCAAGTATGATTTCCGAGGCGGTTTGCTGGGCGACAAGGCGAACTCCGTCGTTTTTGACAATGCGAAGCTGAAAAGACTCGTTCCTGAATTTGTAGCTACGACGCGGCTTGATCAAGGCATCAAGCAGACAGTTGCCCATATTCTGACCAATGCTGAGCATCAGAAGGAAGACGAGGAATTCGATCTCTGGTGCGATAAAGTGGTGAATGCTCTGGCTGCTGCCGAGAAGGCTCTAGCCGAATAGCTCAATTGAAGCGGCTGCTTCAGCATGATGCTTGTTTCTCATGCTGGAGCAGCCAATTTTTTCGAGATAGTCCGCCTCCGTAGCCGCCCAATTCACCATTCGAGTTAATAACGCGATGGCAGGGGATGAGGATGGCCAGCTGGTTGGCTCCATTGGCCTGAGCGACCGCACGAAAGGCTGTCGGCTTTCCAAGTGCGACCGAAATGTCAGCGTAGGAGCGGGTTTCACCCGGCGGTATCTGCACGAGCTGTGCCCACACGCTTTGCTGAAACGGCGAGCCTAATAAAAATAGCGGCGTCTTAAATTCCGTCAATTTCCCGTCAAAATAAAGCGCCAGCTCCCGTTCAATAGACTGAATGGATGCGGTTGTGCCGGGAATGATCGCGGATTTGGTTCTTTTGCGAAGCCGCTCGACCTCGCGCTCAAGGCCTCTCCGATCGACAAACTCCAATAAATACAAATGCTGCTCGTCGCCAATGGCCATCATCGGGCCGAGCCGTGTATCGATCCAAGCCGCTTTCAGCACCTTGCCATCCTCCAACAAAGTAGGAGCAGCCCCCATAATGCGGGAAAAAGCATCGCGAAAGCCGCTGCTGGATTCATAGCCGGCGTTAAGCTGCGTATCCATAACCGATTGGCCAGATCTAATGTTCTTCAAGGCGATTCCCATCCGGCGGGCGCGGGCATATTCGACGAAG
This sequence comes from Paenibacillus sp. J31R34, assembly GCF_059383715.1. NCBI lineage: Bacteria > Bacillati > Bacillota > Bacilli > Caryophanales > Paenibacillaceae > Paenibacillus > Paenibacillus sp. J31R34. The sequence goes on along the minus strand of NZ_JBXENU010000006.1, from coordinate 371,871 downwards.
GTCATGCCGAAGCGCTGCTTAAATTGGCGGCGCGCTGTTGATTCATCGACGGATAAGTTTTTGAAATCTTGACCCTTCCAGCGTTTTTCCGGGTTTTGTTCTACCGCTTCAACGAGCAGGCGAACAACCTCTGACACCTGATTCGGATGGGAAAGCGGCTGGCAGCGCTGGCAAGGACGGAAAGACGCAAGCAGCGCCTGCTGCGCCGTTTCATAAAACTCGCAGTTTTCAAACTTGGGCTTGCGAGCCGGGCAGGTTGGCCGGCAAAATACCCCGGTCGTTTTGACGCCAACATAAAAAACGCCCTCATGTTCAGTATTTTTCTCCACTAAGGCCTGATAGCATTCGGGATAACGTTCAACAGGTATCATGGCGCTCGCCCCTTCCTTTTCTGATGGATTTTATTATATAGCTTCAAGGCAGCCGTTGCAGCCGAAAATCAGGCATTGATTTTTCTATGCAGAGGTGCAGCATGGTTTTTTGAAATATAAGAATTTATAAGTTGTAGCTTATAAATAGGATTTATATTTCACCGCGAAACGGCAGCTTTACCGCCGGAGGATGGCTTCAGCCGTTTACGCTTGCTATTTTCCCGTTTATAATAAAACTTCAAGGTAAAGTCGTAACGATTATAGTAACAGGAATGGAGGGCATGAATACATGTCTAGCTTGCCAAATTGTCCACAGTGTCAGTCAGAATATACATATGAGGATGGGCTGATGCTCGTTTGCCCGGAATGCGCGCATGAATGGAATGAGAATGCACAGGATAATGCCAGTGAAGATGAGAAGGTTGTAAAGGACTCGAACGGCAATGTGCTGAGCGATGGTGATTCAGTCACGGTCATTAAAGATTTGAAGGTAAAAGGCAGCTCGCTCGTTGTCAAAATTGGCACCAAGGTCAAAAACATCCGTCTCGTCGACGGTGATCATGATATTGATTGCAAAATTGACGGTTTTGGCGCAATGAAGCTGAAATCGGAGTTTGTTAAAAAAATATAGAGTGGAAGCAGGAGGGATTGTGCGATGGAAATAGGGATTAGTACGTTTGTTGAAACCTCGCCAGATGTAGAAACGGGAGAGGTGATGAGCCATGCCCAGCGTATACGCGAAGTCGTTGAAGAAATCGTGCTTGCCGATCAAGTTGGGCTTGATGTTTATGGAGTAGGGGAGCATCATCGCGAGGATTATGCGGCTTCCTCTCCAGTCGTTATTTTGGCGGCAGCTGCTGCACAAACGAAGCAGATTCGTTTGACGAGCGCGGTTACGGTGCTGTCTTCTGCTGATCCTGTGCGCGTATTTCAGGATTTTGCTACGCTGGACGGCATTTCAAATGGTCGTGCGGAAATTATGGCAGGACGAGGCTCCTTCATTGAATCGTTCCCTTTGTTCGGCTACGATCTGGACCACTACAATGAGCTGTTTGATGAAAAGCTGGCGCTGCTGCTGAAAATTCGCGAATCCGAGAAAGTAACCTGGGCAGGCGGCCACCGCCCAGCCATTAACAATCTGGGCGTTTACCCGCGCCCTGTTCAGAACCCGTTGCCGGTGTGGATTGGCAGCGGCGGCAACCAGGAATCGGTTGTCCGTGCTGGCCTGCTCGGCCTGCCGCTGGTTCTCGCTATTATCGGAGGCAGTCCGATGAATTTTGCGCCGCTGGTGCAGCTGTATAAGAGAGCCGCCACTCATGCGGGGCATGATGCCTCGAAGCTGCCTATCGCTTCGCACTCGCACGGCTTTATTGCGGAGACGACGCAGCTTGCAGCGGACACGTTTTTCCCTTCAACCCAAGCGGTTATGAATGTGCTCGGCAAAGAGCGGGGCTGGGGGCATTATGACCGTTCCAGCTTTGATGCTGCTCGCAGCATTGAAGGCGCACTTTACGTAGGCGATCCCGAAACGGTTGCACGCAAAATCATTAACCTGCGCAAGCATGTCGGCATTACAAGGTTTTTGCTGCATACGCCGCTGGGCACAATGCCGCATGAGGACGTGATGAATGCGATCAAGCTGCTTGGTACGGAGGTTGCACCGCGTGTGCGCGAAGAAATTGCCAAGTGGGAAGCGGAAAACGAAGGGAAGACGAACTAAAACCGAACTTAAGCCATATCAAGGCAGCGACATGCATAAGGCAAGAAGAGAAGGAATCCAGGGAAACCTGGGTTCCTTTTTATGTATAGATTCCCATTTTTCGAACATATTAAAATCAGCAAACCTATAAGGAGGCAGAAGCTTTGACGAATCCAAAAGCATTTCCAACGTTTCCAGAGGCGTATTGGCAGGCTTCTTGCGACACGCTCCAAGAATTCCCTGCGTTAAAGCACAATCACGAAACGGATGTTGCTGTAATTGGCGGAGGGATCTCGGGTATCACCACGGCATATGTTCTCGCAAAGGCTGGTTTTAAAGTTGTATTGATTGAGGCCGGCAGGCTTCTGAATGGCACAACGGGTCATACGACCGCCAAAATCACCGCCCAGCACGACCTGATCTATGATGAATTAATCCAGCGTGAAGGAAAAGAAAAAGCCTTGCTCTATTACCAGGCCAATACGGATGCGCTGCATTTTATTCAATCAACGGTCGAACAGCTTCATATCGATTGTGGCTTTGAGGAACAGGACGCCTGTATATACACGAACACGGACAGCGGACTCTCTCAATTGGAGAAAGAGCTTGAGGCCTATAACACATTGGGCATTCCCAGCTCTTATCATAAAAGCATTCCCTTGCCCATTCCTGCGCTAGGCGCCCTAACGATGCCTCAGCAAGCACAGTTTCACCCCCTGCGTTATTTGGCTGCTCTCGTAAAGGAGTTCGTGAACACAGGTGGAGAGGTTTTCGAGTATACAACAGCCGTTGATATAGAAAATGGATCAATGGCAAAGGTCGTCACAAGAGATGGCCATCATGTAAGCTGCCGTTATGTGGTTAGCTGTACCCATTTCCCGTTCCATGACGGAGGCGGGTTTTATTTTGCAAGAATGCACGCTGATCGCTCCTACGTTCTCGGTGTTAAATTAGACGAAGCGTATCCGAGCGGCATGTATTTGAGCGCTGATGAGCCCAAACGTTCTATTCGCAGTGTTCAAACCGGCAATGGGGACAGATTGGTTCTTATTGGAGGCCAGAGCCATAAGACGGGACAAGGTATATGCACCATTAATCATTATGAAGCCTTGCAGCAGTTTGCCGCGGAACATTTCAAGCTCAAGGAGATCAGCTATAGATGGTCTGCGCAGGATCTTGTCACAGGAGACAAAATACCATTCATTGGAACGTTAACAAGCTCTGTTTCCAATGTGTATGTCGCTACGGGATATCGCAAATGGGGAATGACAACGGGAACGGCCGCTGCTCTCCTGCTTAGAGATTTGCTGCAAGAGAAGGAGAGCCCCTATATAGAGCTGTATTCTCCTTCACGATCGATTAGCTGGCACACGGTACAAAAGCTGGTCTCTGACAATGCCGATGTAGCCAAGCATTTAATAGCAGGAAAGCTTGAAATGGTTTATAGAAAGCCAGAAGACCTGCTAAAAGATGAAGGGGGAGCTATTACGCTCCATGGCCGAAGAGCGGGTGGTTATCGAGACAAGGAGGACCAGCTTCACCTGGTCGATACCACGTGTACGCATATGGGCTGTGAGGTCGAGTGGAATGATGGGGAACGCACATGGGACTGTCCATGCCATGGCTCGCGTTTCTCCTATGAAGGCGATGTTATGGAGGGGCCTGCCAAGCAGCCGTTGACACGACTGCACTTGTAAACGGCAGTCCATCAAACAAAGCAAATTCAGCACTGACTGATCCAATACAGGTCGGAGCCCTAAGAGTCTTTGCCGTTCGCAGCGGCAGAGGCTCTTTTTAACATGCTGCAGAAAGCCGATGTAAAAAAGCCCCCGCGCAGGAGATGGCAGTCCGGCGCGAGGGCTTGGTGTGTGGCGGTCAACCTTTGACCGCGCCAGCTGTAAGGCCGCTGACGATGTATTTCTGTGCGAACAGGTAAAGGACGAGCACAGGGATAGAAGTCATAACCAGATCGGCGAAGATCAGGTTCCAGTCCCGGCTGTATTTTCCATAAAAATTGTAAACGGATAGCGGCATTGTCCAGTCGGAGCTGTCAGTGAGGAAATAAAGCGGAATCGTAATATCATTCCATACCGACATAAACACCATAATCGCTACAGTCGCATTCACCGGAACAATAAGCGGTGTAATAATGCGGAAGAATACAGCAAGCATGCTTGCGCCTTCCAGGAAAGCTACTTCATCGAGCGCTCTCGGTATGGATTTGATAAAGCCGCTATACAGGAACACGCTGAACGCGACGTTCAAAGCGGCGTAAATGAAAATAACGCTTGTAATGCTGCCGTAGAAGCCCAGCCATTGTACGACACGAATCGTCGTAATGATCGACATAGGAGCGATAAGTCCCATAAAGAAAAACATATACAGGAAGCTCGACAGCTTCGATTCTCTCCGCACCAGAATGAAAGCGGCGGCTGAAGAGGTAATAATGTTGACGATGGAAGATACGCCGGTAATCAGCAGGCCATTCAGGAAGGCACGGCCGAGGCCACCTTCTTTAAAAACCTGCGTGTAGTTGGAGAACATCCACTTGTCCGGAAGTGCGAGCTTAAAGCGCAGCACCTCGGAGCTGGTCATAAAGGAACCGAAAATCATAATGAGCAGCGGCACAATAATGATCAGGGAAGCGACCAGCAGAAAAATTTCGACGATATAGTTGCGAAGCGCAAGTTTTCGTGTATAACTCATTATTCAGCAACCTCCTTACGACGCATGAAGATCAGCAGCGGAATGGATATAACGGTAACCGCCGCGAACAGCAGCGTATTGATTGCCGTACCCATACCCCAGCTGCCTTCTCCGAAAGAACGGAGAATAATCGTTCCGACAACCTGTGAAGCGTTGCCCGGTCCGCCGCCAGTCAGGACGAAGACTTCGGAAAATACTTTCAAGCCGCCGATGAGCGTCAGCATGAGATTGATATTAATGGCGGGCAGCAATAACGGGAGCGTAATTTTGCTGAATGTGCTCCATGCGCCTGCGCCGTCAATCGTCGCTGCTTCATAATACTCCTTCGAAATGGACTGGAGTCCAGCCAGATAGATGGCCATTTGGAATCCGGTGTGCTGCCAGATGGAGACCAGAGCAACGGTCCATATCACAATAGTAGGATCGGTCAGCCATGATTGGCCAATGACACCCAGACCGATTGCTTCCAAAAATTTATTGATAGTGCCATCTGTGCGCAGCATTGGTGTGAACACAATACTGATAACCAGAACGCTTAAAATCGACGGCGAGTAAAAAATCGCGCGCAGCAAATTTTTGGATTTCAGTCGCATGTTCAAACCAATGGCTAAAGCGATACCGAGCACGTTTTTTCCGATAACCGTAACAATCGCAAAAATAAAAGTATTTTTAAGGGCTAGAACGAGCGTCTTATCTGAAAAAATTTGTTCGAAATTGTCCAAGCCGATAAATTTAAGCGTTTCGCGGTCAAGCCGCCAGTCCGTAAAGGAGTAAAACAAGCCGATGAGGGCGGGCAATACGAAAAAAATACAATAAATGAATAGGGCCGGCCATATTAGATAATAAGGATATAAGCTTTTTGTCTTCATCTGTAATCACGCTCCATAACAGCTTGGGGCAGAATAAAGCCCGAAAGGACTTTATTCTGCCTAGTGTTCCATCAATTAAAATCCGGCAACGCCTTTATCTTTCATAAGCTGTGCAAACTTGTCGTTCCATGCAGACAATACTTCTTCCGGTGTTTTGGCACCGGCAAACTGATCCTGCAGGTTTCTGTAAAGCTCGCTGCGGTCAACCAGCATATGCGCATCTGTAGTCAGAACGGTTTTCTTCGGTGTAATGTAGTTATCTACGATTTCTTGCTTGTAGTCCGGCAGCTTAGGTGTCGTCACATCGTTGAAGTTGGAAACATAACCTTGTGCATCAACAATTTTTTGTGCTTGCTCTTTGGTTGCGATGAACTCAAGGAATTTTTTAGCTTCAGCCATATGCTTCGCTTTTTTAGGAATGAACAGCTGTCCACCGAGCGGGCTTGCGCCAAGGCTTGCATCTTTGGAAGAAGGAATCGCGAACAGTCCAAGGTGGATGCTAGGATCTTTTTCCGCTACGTTCTCAATCAGCCAGTCGCCCATGAACATCATCGCTACTTCTTTGTCCAAAAATTTACCAACGGCCATATCGTAGCTGTCGCTCAGAATATCAGGGTTGGTGTAGCCTTTTTTGAACACTTGGTACTGCTGGTCCAGCAGCGCTGCGAACTCGGGGATGTCTGTCCATTTTTTCTTGTTGCTGTTCAGATCATCGAACAACGTTGGATCATTTTTCGCTGCATAATCCGCGAATGCTGCTCCCGGCCAGATATTGGCTGCCCAGTTATCCTTGAAAGGCATGAATACCGGTGTAACACCGCTTGCTTTAATCGCTTCGCATACCGCAAGGAACTCTTCGAAGGTTGTCGGAATCGACAGGTTCAGCTCCTTGAACATATCCTTGTTGTACACAACGCCTTGCATGCCTGTGTCTTGACTGACATGGAAGCTGTATACATGATCATTAGCCGACAGTACGTCTTTGTTCAATAGACGGCTAACCCATGGCTCGCTATCCAAAATTTCAAAGTTGCGCTCCAAGTTCAGGTCGGTTACGGCGCTAGCCAGGTTGTACTGAATAATATCTGGAGTTTCATCAACAGCCAGCTTGGTTTGCAGCACGGTTGCTGTCTGCTCAGCTGGAAGCAGTTGAAGATTAACTTTAATATTGGTCTCTTTCTCAAAAGCATCAAGAAGGTCTTGCGCTACAAAAGCGGAGTCCTGCGAGCTTTTCGAAATCGCCAGCTCCAGCGTTACTTTACTGCCGCTTCCTCCGTTGGTTGCTGTACCGGCTGGGCTATTGCTGTTTGATCCGCATGCCGCCAGTGACAAAGCCAGTAAGCTTGCGATGACGCCCGTTGCAGCTTTTTTCATCTTGTGATTCATGTTTAAATCCCCCCGTATTGAATTGTATGTGAATCATTCTGAATGCGGTTACAGGTTCGATTATAGACTTTAAAGCGGGGTAGGTACATGTTTGCCATTTACCTTTCATGTGTAATATTCTGAACCATTCCCCGCTTGTCCGCCTGTATCCGAAATGGTACAGTAGGAGCATTAAAGCGTATGAGGGAGGAATATAGCTGGCTATCATGAATCGCAAGTTCGGTAAAAACCCATTTCCAGCGAGTCTGCAAACCAAGTTTTTTCTAACGTTCGTGGTGCTGCTGCTTATCGTGCTTGGCAGCTTTCTGGTCTATGTCAACCTCGTCGTCATTCAACCGCTTAAAGAGAAAACGGAAAATGAAAAGCTGATGTCAGCAGAGAAGGTCAGCGATCAGCTCGATATTTATATCGATAGCCAAAATCAGCTATCTCAACGTATTTTGTCCAATAAAGATGTTTATATTTTGCTTGCCGATGATGCCGCTTCCCAAACCTTTGAAGGTTTGTCCCGCAGCCGCAAGCTGAAGGATATTATGTTTCAGGCGATCGGGCCGAGCTTGAACATTCAGGATATGATTATTTACAATCTCGAGGGCTCTGCCCTGGTCTCTTATATTGGCTATGACCGGACGCCGCCTTCTTTAAAGCCGCTCCTGAAAGACAGCGAGACTTCAGCAGTCTGGAGCAGAAGCGGTTATTTGCTCAATCGTGAGCAGGCAGGTAAAGTCTCCTTTATTCGCCCGATTATCAATCAAAATGGGGAAATTTTCGGTTATTTATCGATCCAGCTGGACCAAGCTTATTTGCAAAAGCCAGCGGAGGGACTAGCTGACAGCGAGGTGTTTGTTTTAGGGCAGGACGGTCAGCTCATCTCAAGCTCCCAAAATGCCGAGGTTGATAAAAGGCTGTCTACGCTGGAGCCGCGATCGGGAGCAAGCGGCATGTATATGGATCATGAGCAGAACTACGTTACTTATTACAAATCCAGCAGCTCAGAGTGGACAACCTATATTGTCACGCCAAAACAAGCGGTGCTCGGCCCCGTCAGCTTGATCAGCAACATTTCCATCCTGCTCATTACTTCGCTGATGCTGTTTTCCTTTTTTTACATTTATTTTTCTGCAAAAAATTTATTGCTGCCGATTCGCAAGCTGCGCAGTCAAATTTTGCGCGTCAACTACAGCAATATGAATGTGAAGGTAGATAGCCGCTCGCATAATAATGAGCTGATTTTGCTCAATGAGGCATTTCAGGAGCTGCTGGAGCGGCTGCAGCAATCGATTGAGCGCGAGAAGCTGGCGCTGCATGAGGAGATTAAAGCGCGAAACTCTGCGCTGCAAGCGCAAATCGCGCCTCATTTTATCCATAATGTGCTGTATTTGATTAGCATTGCTGCTCAGGAGGGCAAGGATCAGGTCGTGCAGGATATGTGCAAGCAGCTTTCGGACAGCCTGCGTTATGTCGTATCCTCGCCCTATCAGCATGTATCGCTGTCGGACGAGCTGGCGTATACGCGAAATTACTTGTCGCTCGTCCAGCAGAAATATGAGGATGATCTGGAGTGGGACATGGAGTCCGATGATGATTTGACGGGCTTGATCCAGCTACCACGGCTCGTTATTCAGCCCTTCGTTGAAAACTGCATCGAGCATGCTTTTAAAAATATCGACCCGCCTTGGCGAATTTCGATTCGCTTCAAGCTGTATAACGGGCTCTGGGCGATTGAGATAAGTGATAATGGAGAAGGGTTCTCCGACGATAAAATCAAAGAAATACTCGGGAATATTCATGATTCCGATTCGGGGGCGCTTGAGCTGCAAACGAACAGCACGGGCATTGGCAATATGGGCATGGTGAATACGGTCAATCGGCTCAAGCTGATGTACAAAAACCGCTTGTTTTTCAATGTTTACAACAATGCAGATACCGGCAAAGGCGCAACCATTCAGATTATCGCATCACTTACGAAGGATTTTTATTAATGAGGAGGGCTGAGCGATGTTTCATGCTTTAATTGCAGAAGACAGCAAGCCGATCCTTCGCAATATTAAAGCGCTACTGCAAGCGACAGAGCTGCCGATTCATATTGCCGCAACAGCGGCGAATGGGGAGGAAGCGCTAGCATATATGCAGCAGCATCGCATCGACATTTTGCTTACGGACATTCGGATGCCTAAAATGGATGGACTGGAGCTTATCGAGCAGGCGAAGCTGCTTCATCCGCAGCTCAAGGTTGTGCTGATCAGCGGCTATAATGATTTTGAATATACGCGCAAAGCGCTGAATTTGCAGGTATTTGACTACTTGCTCAAGCCTGTTGAGCGCCATCAGCTGCAGGAGGTTATAGAGCGGGTCATCGTCCAACTGAAGGAGCAGCAATCGGGGGAGGCTGGGAGCTTCAAGGATATTGTTGATCCCGATTTTCACGCAGAGCTCAGGCTGGGGCCGGAGTTCCGGGAACAGATGAAAGCGCCCTTTCTCATCCATAAGCAGCCCTTCTCCCCGAATAAGGAACACTGGAAGCTGAACGTGCTGCAGGCAAGTTTGACGGAGGTTTATGCCCCGCATGGCTGTTGGGTTTTTCCAACGCAGCAGCCCTATCAGTTTTTTGTGCTCGTTAATCTTTCGGTTAAGGACAAATACCCTTCTGCTTATGAATGCATGGAGGCGGCACGCAGCGGCTTGCTGAGGGAAGGCTTATATGCCTCGCTATGCGGCCAACTGCAAGCGGTGCAGGATAGCGGCTTGGCGGATTTTTATCAGCAAATGTCGCGGCTCATGAAGGAGCAGCTATCCGTCACAGGCCCTCTGCTGCTGGATAACGGTCTCGCTGCGCTGCCTCTGAACGCCGATTCAGGTGTAACCGAGCTGCTCTCGAACAGCTTCGTGGACATGATTCGCCAGCGCCAGAAGGAGCGCTTCGCCTTAAAGCTGGCAGAGCAGCTGCAAAAATGGCAGAGCAGCAACGTTCGCCTGGCGGAGCTGGAGCGTTTTCTTGCGCTGCTGACCGAGGCCTTCGGCAGCTCTCTCTCCGAGCAGGACCCATGGAACAAGCTCAAGCTGACGGAGCAGGCGAATGCGCTGCTGGAGCTGGGCAGCTTTGCAGACTTTACCATGCAGCTGCTGCTCTGGGCCGAGCAATGCTTTGAGCTGCTGCACAATCAAAATCGCAAAAGCGGCTCCGAGCTGTTCCAGCAAATTGACGAGTATGTGCAGATGAACATGTATTCGCATGTATCCATTGCCGATCTCGCGCAGCGATTTCATGTCAGTCCCTCCTATATCAGCCGAATTATGAAGAAATATGCGGAGAAAACATTCGTCCACTACTACTTGAATTTGAAAATCAAGGAGGCGTGCCGGCTGCTGGAAACGAAGCCGGAGATGAAGATTAAAGAGCTGTCGGATGTGCTATCGTTCAGCGACCAGCACTATTTTTCCAAGGTATTCAAGGAGTATGCAGGGTGCAGTCCGACGGAGTATAAGGAGCAGCTCAAGGGCTTATAAGGAATGTTTAAAGGGCAGGCGCAGCCCTTGTCATCCAACATGGAACTAGGAGGATTTGCGATGAGGACAAGCTGGCTTTATGAATAAAACAGAGCGATTGTTGGCGATTTTGTTGGAGCTTCAGCGTAAAGACAGAATGCGCGCCGAGGATTTGGCCGCGGTATTCGAGACGAGCGTCCGTACGATTTATCGTGATATGCAGGCGCTCAGCGAATCCGGTGTCCCGATTGTCGGAGAGCCTGGTGTCGGCTATTCGCTAATGGAGGGCTATTTTCTGCCACCTGTGAGCTTTACCGTAGAGGAAGCAGTGACCTTGTTGATCGGCACTGTGTTTGTCGAGCAGCAGTTTGATGAGGGATATACGTCGAAGGCGGGCGCTGCCCGCGGGAAAATCGAGGCTATATTGCCGGAGCATGTCCGTGAGGAAACGCAGCGTGTCCGCGCTTCCATTAAGCTGCTGGCACCCTATGACCCGCTTGCAGGGGGAGTGGATAAGCAAAATATCAATCTATTGCGTACCGCTATATTGGAGCAGCGCAAAATACGTCTCCACTATAGGAAAACGTATGCGGAAGAGGACGGAGGCCGGCAAAGCACCCGGGTAGTCGCGCCATATGGACTCGTACTATCGCAGGGAAACTGGCTGCTGCTGGCCTATTGCGAGCTGCGGGCAGCACTGCGCCATTTCCGCTTGTCGCGCATGGAGCAGCTTGCCTTGCTCGATGAGCGTTTCAAGCTGCCGCAGGATTTTGATCTGCATGCTTATACGCCCGAAAATGACCGCAAGCTGCCCGTACGCATTTGGGTGAATCCTTCTATCGCGGATAAAGTGAAGGAGCAAAATAACTTTTATATGGAATCCTTGGAGGAGACAGAGGACGGCCTGTACGTGAATTTTCTTGTTCGTGTGCAGGAGGAGCTGTTGCACTGGATACTCGGCTGGGGTTCTGGCGTCATTGTGCTGGAGCCGGAATCGCTGCGCCAGCAAATTCGGGCGGAGGCCGCTAAAATATTGGAAAGCTACTGACATGCAGCTGTCAGTAGCTTTTTCTTATAATGGCCCTATCTTATCTAAAGGGGCTGTGTAAATTGATAAACACGTTACAATCTTTGAAGCAATTTGAACCATTGAAGGAGCAATATGAACGGGAGCTGGACTTGCTCACGCTTGAGCAGCTGCAGCAGAAGCCAGCCGAGGATGAATGGTCGATCGGTCAGGTATATGTTCATCTGATCAACAGTGCGCTATACATGCAGTTAAATTTCGCTAAGCAATGCTTGAGCGATGAATCGCAAGCACCCGTTAGCCTAAGCGATTCAACAAGCGAAACGAATGCGAGGAAAAATGCCATTTTTACAGCGGGCAGTCTGCCGCCGATGCGTATACAGGTGGAGCCCTCCCCTGAGTACACGCCTAGCCAGCCGATAAGCAAAGATGAGCTGGTACAAGGAATGGGCGAAGTACTGTGCCGGATGAAGGAACTGGAGCCAGCGCTTGCGGGGGCGTCGGAGCATCGTACAATTCCACATCCGGGTTTTGGTGAAATGAACGCCAAGGAATGGTTTTTGCTCATCGAAATGCATTTCCGTCATCATCTTCGTCAGTTGGAGCGTTTGAAGCCTTTTGCAGCTTCGATGTAACGGCTACAGGATGGACTGCGACTGCGGGAGCTGGTCCACATTGTGCTTCCGCAGCTTGCGCTCGCGCTTAAGCTTGTACATCGCTTTATCTGCACTATTTAGCAAGGAATCCCCGTCCAGTCCGTCTCGCGGATATAGGCTGATCCCCATACTAAGCTTGGCGAACAGCTGCTCATTGCCGTAGCGCAGTGAACGGCTCGCGAAGCGTTCCTCAATCTCAGGAATGATCTCGTAAACGCAATCGGCAGCCGGGAGCGGGCTGATGAATAGGACAAATTCGTCGCCGCCCAGCCTTGCTGCCATACCTTGACCGCCGACGCTTTCTTTAATGATTCCAGCGGTGTGCCGCAGCAGAGCGTCGCCTGCATCATGCCCGAAGCGGTCATTCGTTTCTTTAAATTCATCCAGGTCAATCAGTACAACAGCCAGCTGTTGCTGCTTCCGCTCTGCTTCCGCAATGGCTGCCGCCAGCCTTTCGTAGAAGAAGCGACGGTTCGGCAATTCGGTCAGTGCATCATGGTAGGCGAGAAAGGCAATCTGTTCCTGATGCTCCTTGATGAGCGTAATATTGCGGAAAATAAGAATGACATGCGGTTCATTATCCACTGTCACATAGTCCCCATCAATTAGCACCGTGAGTTCTCTGTCTCCCTTATGAATTTTCGTCTCCAGCTCTTTAATTTCCAATTGGTTTCGGAGCCGTTTTTTCAGCTCGGTACTAGCTAACGCGTCGAGTCCAGCATGCTCCAGCTGTAAATGATCAAACAGCTGCTTCGCACTTGGATTGGCTTCTTTAATGGTGCCGGAGCTCTCAACGAGCAGAATAGCGGCTGGGTTCAAATTAAACAGTCGCTCATATCGCTGTTTATTGGAGTTGAGAAACTCGAATCTTTGCATAGCGAGCCGCAGCATAAAGCACCATACGAGACCGCCGTATAAATAAGAATAAGGAGGCAGCGTATTTTCGAATTGAAAATAGCCAAAAAAACCAACCCAAAGCATCGTAATAATGGTGCCTGCAATCATAAGCCGATAAATAGGCACCCGTTCGCGGTCCTTAGTGGCTCTAACCCGAGCTTGTCCAAGCAATAGAAACACAAGATACACAATGGCAATCAGAATGCTGCCCGTCATGGCGGCGAAATAAGGGAAATTGTATACGGGATATTTCCAAATACCGACTTGAACGAACTCTTGCGAGGAGATGTATTTTTGACTACTAAAAATATTGAAGGGAATAATCAGCAGCGGGAAGTAGAAAATATACGGGTAGACAAAGCGCGGAAGCCGCTTATCCATGCCGGAAAATTTGGAGATGAAATGCACGCCAATTCCCGGTATGGCGATACCAATGTTAGAAAACCACAACGCTGTGAGAGCCGGGCTATATTCAATGGGAAGCAGAAAACGAACGTACTCCTCCATAAACATAATAAAATAACAAGCAATAATAAGACTGACGAGTTGATGCTCAATCTTCTTCGGGTTGCGGTACAGGACATCCAGACCCATATAGAAAAATAAAAGCATGGGGAGCAAATAAGCACCCAATGAAACTAATACTTCCGACAGACTCAAGGCCCCTCTGCCCCTTCCGGATTTATCTGATCTGCATGCTGCACAAGCATCTAAACTCATTTTAGACAGTTCGTCGCTATTTGTCGATTTGAAATATATTTAAAGCTCCATGTGAAAATATGACAGTAAAAAAAGGAGAGGAACATTCCCCCTCCTTAATGGCCCAAAGGCAGCTCGCACCGCCTAGAACGTTAATATGTGCGATTATTAATGTAGATTTAGAAATCAAAGTTGTCCGGATCTGGACCGACGCGCACATGTTGATTCAAGCCGTCGATTTGTGCCATTTCTTCTGCGGAAAGCTCGAAGTCGAAGATAGCGGCATTTTCGATAATCCGATTTTCTTTAATCGATTTAGGGATAGTGATGATGCCATTTTGCAAATCCCAACGCAAAATTACTTGAGCCGTCGATTTTCCATGCTTGTCGGCAATGGCTTTCAGAACGGGCTCATCGAGCAATTTTCCCTGCATGAGCGGTGACCAAGCTTCAATAACAATACCGTGCCCGCTAGCGAAGCTTCTAATTTCTTGCTGCGTCAGGCGGGGGTGAAGCTCAATCTGATTGACCATAGGCTTGATCTCCGCATCCTTCAGGACATCCTCCAGATGATGAATCTGGAAGTTGCTGACGCCGATTGCTTTCACGCGGCCTTCATTATACAACGTTTCCAGCGCACGCCAAGCTTCTTTATATTTGCCTGCCTTAGGCCAGTGGATTAAATAAAGGTCCAAATACGCTAGTCCAAGCTTTGCTAGGCTAGTCTCATATGCGGCAATCGCCGTCTCATAGCCGAGATCGGAATTCCACACTTTGGAGGTGACGAACAGATCTTCACGGGCGACCCCGTACTGTTCCATCGCTTCTTTGATTGCCTGACCCACGCCTTCCTCATTCTGATATACAGCTGCGGTATCAATGCTGCGGTAGCCATTTTTAATCGCTGCTTTAACCGAGCTGACGACTTCCTCGCCATCTTCTACTTTAAATACACCAAGTCCGAACCAAGGCATTTTGACGCCGTTATGAAGCGTGACCGTATCCTGCAAATTTTGTGCTGTCATAAATAAACTCTCCTCCTGAAAAAAAAGTATAATTGAGCCGCAATATAATTTGCAGCATTTAACTCATTACTCACTGACAACTGTAATTATGCACCCTTGCATGCGGAAAGAACAGTACGTACTTTAAAGTACCCATATAGCCAAAAAGTAATCTTTGCCAATGGCCGCCGCACAGCCATTTTCTCCACGCCCCTTGTGTTCGGGTAGTATTTTTGGGACAATAATGTTAAAGAAGAACGGATCGGTCGTTCAATGCAGTGGAAAGAGGAACAATCATGATGAAACCATCCATTTATGGATTAACCTTCGAGCAGCTAACCGCTTGGCTGCTGGAGTATGGACATAAGAAATTCCGCACGACTCAGGTGTGGGAGTATTTGTACCGGAAACGGGTCACGTCCTTTGAGGAAATGACGGACGTCAATCCGGAATGCTTGAAGTTGCTGGCAGAGCATTTTGCCATCCAGACGCTGGCAGAGCATACGCTTCAGGAGTCGGCGGATGGAACGCGCAAATTCCTGTTCAAGCTCAGCGACGGCAATCTGATCGAGACGGTGCTGATGCGGCACAAGTTCGGCTTGTCCGTCTGTGTGACGACGCAGGTAGGCTGCAACATCGGCTGCAGCTTCTGTGCGAGCGGGCTGCTGGCGAAGAGCCGCGACCTGACGAGCGGCGAAATCGTTGAGCAGGTGATGAAGGCGCAGCTGTATCTGGATAAGGAGCAGCAGGGCGACCGCGTCAGCCATCTGGTCGTTATGGGCATTGGCGAACCGTTCGACAACTATACGAATCTGGTCGATTTTCTGCAGGTCATCAAGGATCAAAAGGGGCTGGCGATTGGCCCGCGGCATATTACCGTTTCGACAAGCGGCTTGACCAAAAAGATTATGGATTTTGCCGACAACGATCTTGGCGTCAATCTGGCGATTTCGCTGCATGCGCCGAATAATGAGCTGCGCACGCGTATTATGAAGATCAATCGGGCATTGCCGATTGAGAAGCTGATGGAAGCCATTGATTATTATTTGGCCAAGACGAAGCGGAGAATTACGCTCGAATATATTTTGCTCAAGGATATGAATGATCAGGTGGAGCATGCGCTTGAGCTGGTCGAGCTTGTTGCGGACAGAGGGTCGCTCGTAAATGTGAACCTCATTCCTTATAATCCGGTCGATGAGCATAGCCAGTATCAGCGCAGCGAGCCGGAGTCGATCCGGGCGTTCTATGATACGATTAAGAAAAATGGCCTCAGCTGCAGCGTTCGACTGGAGCATGGTACGGATATTGATGCGGCCTGTGGACAGCTTCGCAGCAAGCAGATCAAGGCATCCAAAGATCAAGTGCCGCAGGAAAGCGCGGCTAGATAGCACATAGCAGGTTGGGCAGCAGCAAGGCATACGGGCATCTCCGACTGCTTTTTTACAGGCGGCAGGGGATGCTTTTTCTAAGATATAAGCTTTTATAAGCGCCGGACCGCGAAAGGACAGCGCCAGCCGGTTCACCTTGAAATATAGGAAAGGATGAACTAATGTTATCCTTTCTCTATATTTCTCGGAATGAAACGCGCAACGCCGCCAGAGGGTAGCGCCAGCCGTTTCACCTTGAAATATAGGAAAGGATGAACTAATGTTATCCTTTCTCTATATTTCTCGGAATGAAACGCGCAACGCCGCCAGAGGATGGCGCCAGCCGTTTCACCTTGTGAAGCAGCGTTTAACGAAAGGCAGTCTTCGCATGTTGAGGCGAATTAGGTTAGAATGAACAATAGAATGCTGGACAGGAGCTGTTAAGATGTCGAAAGATAGAGAAGAAATTATATTAACGCAAGAGGGGCTTGCCCAGCTGGAAGCGGAGCTTGACGATCTCAAATATGTGAAGCGCAAGGAGCTCGCAGCCCGGATCAAGCTGGCCATCAGCTACGGCGACTTGAAGGAAAACAGCGAGTACCATTCGGCTAAAAACGACCAGTCTTTCATGGAAACCCGGATTATTATTTTGGAGAAAATGCTTAAGAAGGCACGCGTCATTGATGTGGAAGCGCTGGATACGAGCCGGGTCAACATTGGCTTCACCGTAATTTTGAATGATGTGGAATTCTCGGAGAAGCTGGAATACAAAATCGTTGGCACAGAAGAGGCCGATGTAGCAAATAATAAAATCTCCTACGAAAGCCCGCTTGGCAAAGAGCTGATGGGCAAGGAAGTGGGCAGCATTATTAGCGTGAATGCACCGATGGGCATCATAAAATATGAACTGCTCGAAATTAAGGCTTAACGCAAGAGCTTATTCGTGGTCAAATAGAGGAGATATGGACAATGGCTAGAAAAAAAATCATTCATACAACGGTAGAAGACAAGCTGAATCATAAACTGACGGTGCTGCTCAAGGAATGGGCGGGACAAAGCGGCTTTTTTGGCTACAAGGATATGGATTTTGAGCAGGTGCTGGCTTTGGTGAACACAGCTGGCTGGAAGACGGAGCTGGATGATTCCGATCCGGTGGTTCGTGCTGTCCGCATGGTCAAAGAGGATACGGTTAGAAAAGCGAAGTTTATTTTGGATGAAAAGGGCCGCGTTATAAAGATTGACTAAGTCAATGGAGCTGTAATGGGCTGCCTTCATCTCATACCTTACAAAGCGAGTTGCCGCGGCAAAAGCCCGGCGCGCAGAAAGCCTTCCCTTGTGGGGAAAGCAGCCTGTGCGCCGGGCTTTTTCCCATTTCGGCTCCGTTTTGGAGCGGACCTCCATATTTTCGAAAAAATCGGCAATGCTATGCTTATGCAGCGAAGTTTACAATGCATTTACCGTACTCTAATACAGCTATGAACTTTCAAGCGTATACTAAGGACAAATAATGAAATGAGGCGTTCTATGACAGCCGATCCGATTGCTCAATTTGAGAAAAAGATGATCATCCGCAATATAGAAATGGCAGATATCGACCAGATTATTGCGCTGCAGCTCATTTGCTTTCCTAATATGGCTCCATGGAAAAAAGTCCAGCTCGAAAGCCATCTTCGCATTTTTCCTGAGGGGCAAATTTGCGTGGAGCTGGATGGCGAAATTATTGGCTCCTGCTCCAGCCTGATCGTCAACTTCGACGACTATTTGGAGCAGCATACGTATTCGGAAATTACGGATAAAGGCTTTATCCGCAACCATAACCCGCGAGGCGGGAGCCTGTATGGGATGGAGGTTATGGTGCACCCCGATTACCGGAGGATGAAAATCGGCAGACGGCTGTATGAAGCGCGCAAGCGGCTGGCCGAGAAGCTTAATTTAAAAAGTATTATTGTAGGGGGACGTATTCCCGGCTATCACAAATACAGCGACAAGCTGACGCCGCGCGAATATGCGGAGGAAGTGCTGCAGCAGAACATCTATGATTCAGTGCTAACGTTTCAAATGATGAACGGCTTTACGCTCAAGCGGATTTTGACGAACTATTTGCCCGATGATGATGATTCGATGAGCTATGCCTCCTTGCTGGAATGGAACAATATCGACTACAAGCCGAGCAGCAGCAAAATCCATTACAAGCTGTCATTTCCAGTGCGTATTTGCGTCGTTCAATATATGATGAAAAAAATCGACTCGTTCGAGGAGTTTGCAACCCAGTGCGAGCATTACGTCGATGTCGCGGCCGATTATAAATCGGATTTTGTCGTGTTTCCGGAAAATGTGACGATGCAGCTGCTCTCTTTCCTCGATGACCGGTCGCCCAGCCTTGCGGTGCGCAAGCTGACGACTTTCACAGCGGAATACGTGGAGCTGTTCACGGAGCTTGCCGTTAAATACAATGTAAATATTATCGGCGGCTCACATTTTGTGGAGCGTAATAACCGCATCTACAATGTGGGTCATTTATTCCGCCGCGACGGGACGATCGAGCAGCAGTACAAGCTGCATATTTCACCAAATGAGCGCAAATGGTGGGGCATCAATGGTGGCGACAGGCTGGAGGTATTCGATACCGACTGCGGCAAAATTTCCATTCAGCTGAGCAGCGACATTGAATATCCGGAGCTGTCGCGGGCCGTAGCGGAAGCAGGTGCGCAGCTGATTTTCATCCCCTTTTGCGCAGAGGATCGCCAGACCTTTCTAAGGGTTAAATATTGCGCCCAGGCGCGGGCGATTGAAAATCAAGTGTTTACGGTTACCTCGGGAACGGTCGGCAATTTGACCCATGTGGACAACGTCGATATTCAATATGCGCAATCCGGCGTATATACGCCAGCTGATTCCTCATTCCCGCGCGACGGCATTGCCGGAGAGTGTAGTGAAAATACAGAGACGATTATCATGGTCGAAGTCGACATGGAAATTTTACAGCGCTACCGCAAGTCCAAGGATGTGCTGACGTTCCGCGACCGCAGGACGGACATCTATTCCTTGCAAATTCATTCGTAGCATAGGAGGCGCTTATGAAGCCATTTATGGTAGCAGCTGTGCAATATAGCTTGACGGGCATCGCGGACGAGGCGGCATTTTGGCAAAAAATCACGGCTACCATTCAGGAGACCGCAGGACGTGGCGCTGATCTTATCGTGTTTCCTGAATATATGACCGCACACTTGCTGGGTTTTACGGAGGAAATGGATCATGAGGCAGCCTGCCGTTACTTAGACAGCTACACCGAGGATTATATAGCTCTGATGCAAAAAAACAGCCGCGAGCAGGGCTTGATGATTTTGGGCGGCACCCATATTTGCAAGGAAAACGGGAAGTTTTTTAACAAAGCATTCCTGTTCTTCCCGGACGGACGGATAGAGACGCAAAGCAAGCTGCATCTCACGCCTGAGGAGCAGACACGCTGGCCGCTGGCGGCAGGGGACAGAATCAATATTGTGGAGACAAGCTGGGGCAAGCTTGCGATGCTGACCTGCTACGATATCGAGTTTCCCGAGCTGGCAAGGCTTGCTGCCGATCAAGGCGCGGAGCTGCTGTTATGTCCGTCCTACACGGACACCTCTTTCGGCTATTACCGGGTGCGCCTCTGCGCGCAGGCTCGGGCGGTCGAGAACCAGCTTTTCGTTGTGCTCAGCGGCATCGTTGGGGAGCTCAATGAGGATCGTCCGCAGGTTGACCGCGGCTATTGCCAGGCCGGGCTGTTCACGCCCTGCGATGTGCCGTTTGCCGAGGATGGCATACTGGAGACGGGTGAGCTGAATCAGGACATGTTCGTGATGGCGGAGCTGGATTTTTCCATGCTGCGCACGAATCGGGAGCAGGGGCTGGTCGCTCCTTTTTATGACCGCCGTCCGGATCTTTACAAACAACAAGAAAATAGGCTGCTGAAGGAGTGCTGATGATGGAATATTCAACATATGGCCGCCATGTCGCAATGGACGCTTGGGGCATTGCATTCGAGCATTTGAACTCCGCTGATCTATTGAGTCAGCAGATGGTACAAGCAGCAGAGGCGAGCGGCGCGACGATATTATCCGTGCAGGCTGAGCAGTTCGAGCCGCAGGGCGCGACGGTGCTCGTCATGCTGTCCGAGAGTCATATGTCGATCCATACGTATCCCGAGAAGGGCTTCGCCGCGCTCGACTGCTACACCTGCGGCGACACCGTCGATCCGCATGTTGCTATTCAGGCGATGCTCGTATTCCTTCAACCGCAGGAAACGGCTGAGGTGAAAATTACGAGGGGGATGGGCGAGCTCGTTATTAACCGCTACCCGCTAGCGAATCGATTGGAGTCTGACGCGAAAGTTCCAGCTTCCGTCCTTGGGAGCGAGCAAGGGGAAGGGAAAATGAAGCCGTAGTCATATCCTAATGATACCGCCGAATTCCTACAGTAGCCGGACACCAGAGACGTTATTTCGGATAAATGAACGACTTTTGGACTTAGGCGGACACCAGGGGCCTTATTTTGTTATTATCCTATTGCGTATATTCCGTTTTAGACAAATAACGGATTTGTAGTCCGCACATTTAGATCTAGCCCCTCTTTTCCTCAAATAGCGGATCTCGTGTCCGCTAGAAGCCAAAATGAGCAAGCGATCAGGTTGATCAGGTTGCTCCGCTCTTTCGAGATTAATACGAGTAAGCTCCTAATCAACAAAAAGCACAAAAGCACAAAAGCACAAAAAGCGTCAAGCCAGCAGGCTTGGCGCTTTTTGTGCTGTGCATATGCATATGATTCAACTGCTTGCTGGGATTGCTAGCTGATGTGGCTATGAGTAGCTTGTGTAGCTATCACTAGACCGTGCGGCAGAGATACAGTGACTACGGATGCCGCAACGTTGGCAGGAGCAGCAAGGGCTGACGCATGGTTAATACGGCTAGGTGTCCGCTCATTTGCCACTGTTTGAAAGCCGATGAAGCCGAGCTGGAGCAATACAACTGCGGCGATGAGCCAGCTCCTTTTTCCAACGAAAAATTCGATTTTAACGCTTGCCTCATGAGGATCTCCACCCTTCAACAGGCGGCGTGCAAACCAGTAGGAGACGCCGAGAGCGACAATGCCCAGCAGCGCAAGCGTGACCGATTTGTTCAGCAGCGTCCACAAATAATCGTAATACTTGATCGCGAGAAAGAGGAGCCAGAAGAAGAAGCTTCCCGCTGTTTCCAGCGTTTGCTCGCGTTTGATGAATAGGAACACCGCAGCTGTCAGCACAATGAAGGCCAACACATTGAATATCGCTACTGAAAAAGTAAATACCGGGTCCAGAGATGACAGCCATAGGAGAAAAATAAAGCTGAACAGCAGGCTGCCTTCCCTCAGATGGGCGAGCCGCTCGCCATTCGATCTGGCGAATGAGCTGCCGTATACCGCCGCATTAAGCACGGTCAAGGAAATGATGATGCTGGAATATGCATCCTGCATGTTTTGGAATAGCTGATAAAGCACAATGGCAGCGGCAATATTCATCAGCGTATAGGTGATCAATTGCTGCATGCGCCCTTGCAGGCGAAGCCAGCTGATGATTGCAATAGCTAAGAAGATGACGCTCAGCGGCGCTTTTTCGATCCAGGCAATGGACACGAGCCCCATAGCGAAGCCAACGGTAAACACCGTATAACGAACGACCGTATTTACGCGTGGCAGCAGAAGCATTGGCACGATGAACAGCAGCGATAGAGCATACAGGGCGTGCTGTGTCTTCAACGGTCCATGTTCATCCGTTAGCAGCACAACAAGGCCAATAACGGAAATGCTGCCGATGATGATGCCGACAATTGTAATGACCGTAGAGACGATGCTGCCCAGCAGATGATGGTCAGTGGTCCGGCTCGCGGCGCTATTTACTAGCTGAGGGGCTGCTTCCATAGCAGACATATCAGACTCTTTAACCTCTTCTGCCGTTTGCTTTTCAGTAGAGGTTTTATTGCTTAGCTTGTTCATATAGCGGAAAAACAGCACGTTTGCCGTAAGCAGCACGATAACGAACAGGATGCCGAGAACGAAACGAAAGACGGATTCGGTCTCCAGCGAGAAACGGATGAATTTTGCCACCGTATAAGCGGATGCCGCTAATGCGGTAAGGGTTAGCATCGTTTTATCAAGACGAATGCGCATGAAATAATAGAAGCAGGTCGCTATGACGGCGATATCCAAAACATTCATGAAGAGCGACAGGCCAGCATGTTCAAAGGCGCCAGCAAGGTTAAGCAGCGAAATGTGAAGCATCACAAAGCTCGCCAGCCGAACGATTTCAGAAGCAAGCCGCTTCGTCTGTGCTAGCAGAAACAAAGCTAGATTGAACAAGACAAAAGTGGAATCAGCCAGCAGGGTGTTCATCTCCACATTCGGTGTAAACAAACGATAATCGAATAAAAAATAAAGCGTGAAATGCGCCAATATATACGTCAGCACATATAGCGGCTTGTATCGCGTAATCCATGCGAGCAGCAGGCTTGGCAGAAATGAAATCAGACAAATGATGAAAGGGGGCTGATGCAGGTTATAAATTTGGTCAGCAAGCGCTGCGGCTGCTCCAAAGGCGATGCAGCCTGCGACGAGAAATATGCCGCTTAGAAAAGCGGACAAGCCAAGCGGAAGCTTACTCCGGGAGAACCCGAAGGACAGCACATAGAAAAATAAAACGAATCCGGCGGAGGTCAGCATCTTCTGAGAGTTGCTAAATCCGTCCCAATTCGCAGCGAATAAATAGAAGATAGCCGCAAGCAGCAATGCGATGCCCATCAGGAAGCCCATTCTTATCATGTTTATACGCAGCATAGCGTTCACTTGCCTTTCCTTGGGAGTATACGTCTCATTATATTCTCCTGTTTCCCCTTGAACTAGTACTCACTTTTTGTAGTACCGAAGCACTCTGCTGCGGATCGAAACTATTTTCCTGATTTTGGCGTTTAGATCATAGGAGTAGAAGAACCGAGAGAAGAGGGTGGTTTATTGTGATTCTGAAAATAGTGCAGGCGGCAGCTGTTTGTCTCCTGCTGCTCACAGGCTGCTCCGCAGCCGAGAATGCGCCGCAGCAGTTAGAGTCTTCCGCGGCTTCAAGCCCGAGTGAAACGGCTAATGCCCCCGCCAACACGGCCGCCGATTTTGAACCGGGGATGGATATTGATTGGGAGGCTTCTCAATCCGAGCTGAAGGAGCAAGGGATGGCGGAAATGCTGCAAACGAATTTGAAGGCGCTGCTGAAGCAGGATCAGACGGCATTTAACAGCAGCTTTCTTGACCAAGCGCATTCGGATCCGTTTCAGTTTTATTTGAGCTATTATCAATATTATTTTACGGGAATTGAAGATGTCACTTACTTCGAGTCAGGCAATATCAATGTAGTTGTCAGGGTCGATTTATTGTCTGAGGCAGGTTTCGAAGAGAACAGCGCGATGACCTACACCTTCCAAAAAAGCAAAGAAGGCGGCTACAAGATCGCCGTTATAGATTAGATGGTTTATATCCATGGGCTTGCTTTTTCACGGAAAAACGCAACTTCATCTTGATAAGAAGCGTCTATATTTTCAGTGTATTCAGAGGAAAAAATGACTAAAAAATCTGGAGGTTTTAAGGAAATGAGATTCAAACGGGCGCTTCTGCTCTCCTTATTATTGATTCTAATGATCCCTGCAGGCATTGCGCCTGCTTCTGTACAAGCTGCGGCAGCGAAGGTGATTCAAATTGTGCTGGACGGCGATGTGGTGAGCAGCGATGTTCCTCCCTATCTTCGTGAGGATTTGAACGTAACGATGGTGCCGCTGCGCGTTATTAGTGAA
The DNA here is from genome assembly GCF_059383715.1 of Paenibacillus sp. J31R34. NCBI lineage: Bacteria > Bacillati > Bacillota > Bacilli > Caryophanales > Paenibacillaceae > Paenibacillus > Paenibacillus sp. J31R34. The sequence continues at coordinate 347,860 of NZ_JBXENU010000006.1, read as the reverse complement.
AGTCTTGGCGCACAGGTTAGATGGTCACAGGCGGCCAAGCAGGTAACGATTAGTCAGGACGATACAATTATTACGATGGTTTCGGGGCAAAATAGCGTTTTTGTCAACGGCAGCGTCATTACGCTTGATGCGACGGTACAGACCGTGAGCGGGCGAGTAATGGTACCGCTCCGTTTTGTCAGCAATCAGCTGGGTGTTGCCGTGAGATGGGATAATGAAGCCAAGGTTGTTAATTTGTACAAAGATATGGTTAACCCGATGCCAAGCACGCCAGCGAGTCCGGCTGCAACGCCTGCTCCTACACCATCGGCCACAGCGAAGCCGAGTCCAACCGCGACTCCGGTACCAACTGCTATCCCGACCCCAACGCCTGCTGCTACAATAGAGCCGCTGCCGCCGGTAGTCGTACCGACTCCCGCCGCGGGCACCGAGCTAAGAGGGGTTTGGGTATCGACGATCTACAATTTGGATTTTCCTTCAACAGCTTCCTATGGAAAACAAGCCATGCAAGAGAAGGAATTTAAGGCATTGCTCGATGATGTACAGGCGATGGGGATGAATGCCGTATTCGTACAGGTTCGGCCATCAGCCGACGCGCTTTACCCATCGGCTCTCGTTCCTTGGTCGAAGGTGCTTACGGGCAAGCAAGGAGTGGCGCCTGCCTACGATCCGCTGCAATTTATGCTTGATGAGACGCATCGCCGCGGCATGACGTTCCATGCCTGGTTCAATCCTTTCCGGGCGAATACGGATACAGATACGAGCAAGCTCGCCTCCAATCATGTGGCGGTGGAGCATCCCGACTGGGTGCTGACCTCCGGCTCGCAGCTGCTTATTAATCCGGGCGTTCCGGCAGCGCGCCAGCATGTAATTGATGTCATTATGGAAGTGGTCAACCATTACGATATCGATGGCGTACATTTGGACGATTATTTTTATCCTTCCAACATTACGCTGAGCGATGATGCCACGTTCAAGACCTATAACAGCAAGAAGCTCGCGACCAAAGCGGAATGGAGACGCAGCAACATTGATGAATTCGTAAGGCAGCTTGACGAGTCGATTCACAGCGCTAGACCAACGGTCGATTTTGGCATCAGCCCATTCGGTGTATGGCGCAACAAATCGCAGGATGCGAACGGCTCCGATACGAATGCTGGAGTGACGGCATACGACAGTATGTCAGCAGATGTGCGCAAATGGGTCAAGCAGGGTTGGATTGATTACGTCGCTCCTCAAGTGTATTGGAGCATGTCCCTCTCGGTAGCGCGATATGATAAAGTGGTGGATTGGTGGGCAGCCCAAGTGGCGAACACAGGCGTCGATCTTTATATCGGCCATGCTGCTTATAAGCTGGGAACGAAAGAAACAGGGTGGCAAACCTCGGAGGAAATCATCAAGCAATTGAAATACAATACGAAGCATCCTGAGGTGAAGGGCGATATTTATTTCAGCGCCAAAGACCTGCGCAAAAACCCGCTCGGCATTATAGACGCATTGAAAAGCTATTATGGAAAGTAAGCGGGAACAGCATCTAAGCGCACTTCTATATTTATAAAATAAAGCTAAAACAGCCGCTGCGCCCTTATTAAGAAAAGGGGCTAGCGGCTGTTTTTTAATTGACTTCTAGCGATAGCATGCCTGCGCCGTCTAATTTATAAAAGGTCCTGGCGTGCCTGCTTCAAGGCATCCTCAAGTCCGCCCTCAACCATCGTCAGCGGGACAGACAGCATAAGGTTGGTTGGCAGCTCGAAGTTCTCTACCTGCATGCCATCCTGATACAATCCAGTTTGCGAATCGATGCCGGGCAGCAGCTTCTCTGCCTGTGTGCGCTTATCGCTGACGAAGCCGTACAGCTTTTTATTCATCGCGTAGCCAAGCCCGCACTCAAATACCGTGCCGGAATCCGGCTCATGTCCACGAAAAGGGTTCAAGTTGGCGATGATAATATCAGCCTTCTGCACAAGCTTGACGTTGCCGGCGAAAATCGCCTGTGCCGTCTCCCATTTTGTCGGTGAAGGCTTAATATCTTTATCCAGCGGAAAAATACCTTCAAAGCCGTATGCCTCGCACAGCTCCTTCATTTGCTTGCCCAGCCCCACAGCATCGGTGCGAAACACCTCAAAGCCTGCCATATATACTTTTAGTTTTCCAGTTGTCGTCTCGTCCATTTCCATTCTCCTTCGTGCCTGTGGCACGGTTTTAAGCTTAATTCTACTACGTCTCTAAATAAACAAGCAATAAAAAGGCGGCTGCCCGGCTTGACTGGCTGGTCTTCCAAGTCTATACTGGAACTAATTTGAAGAAGGAGGCTGATGTTATATGAGCACAATGAGCAGAGAGTTAATTGTTATGGCGTCGGTCTCTACGGACTTAAGCTAAGAAGACGGATAGAGCAGAAGGCTTCTGCTGGGGGAAGTGCAGCAGGGCTGGGCCGTTTTTGAAGCTTTTTTGTGTCCGCAGGAGACCAAGTTGGTGTCCTGCGGACTTTTTTTAAATATAAGCCTTTATAAGCTTCACGCTTATAACCGGCTTATATTTCACCCTCGAAATGGGCTTTGGCCGCCGAAAGGTGGAGACTGCCCTTTGCGTTTGTGCGTACAGATGTGGCTCCTTGGCATCGCTGTGCGAGAAAAAGACCGCAGGATTATGCTGTGGTCTTTTTTGTTGTACCTAAATAAATAAACATCCAACAAATGGAGGAATACGATTTGACATTGAATAAGGAAAATCAAGAAATCAAGCAACAACCGGAAGCACAGGAACACAAAACGCTGCTGCAAGCCTATGGCTGGAATGAGCATTGGGAAGTGGAACTGCAGCGCATAGCAGCAGGAGGTGTGCCGCTGGTGCCAGCGCGCGTCGTAGCGCAGTTTTCACATCAGTACCGAATGTGACGGACGCAGGCGAGCAGGCGGCCGTTGTCACCGGAAAGTTCGAGTTTGAAGCAGTCAATCGCGGAGATTTTCCAGCGGTAGGCGATTGGGTGTTGGCGCAGCCGCTCCCCGGTGAGGCGAGGGCTGTTATTCATGCGCTGCTGCCCCGCCGCTCGGCGATGGTACGCAAGGAGGCAGGGCAGCGGGTCGATGTGCAGGTGATCAGCGCCAACCTGGATTATGTTTTTATTACGAATGCCTTGAATCAGGATTTTAATCTGCGGAAAATAGAGCGGTATTTGCTCGCCGTTTGGGAGAGCGGGGCGAAGCCGGTTGTACTCCTGACCAAGGCCGATCTTTGTGATGACCCCGATCATTATACCGCGCTGGTGGAGGGGGTAGCTCCCGGCGTTCCCGTCCATGCCGTGAGTGCTTTTGAAAACCAGGGGCGGGAGGCATTAGCCGAGTATTTGCTCCCTGGGCAGACGATCGCGATAACCGGCTCCTCCGGTGTCGGCAAGTCGACGCTGCTTAACTGGCTGGCAGATGAAGAGAAGCAGCGCGTCCAGCAAATTCGCGAAAGCGACGCCAGAGGGCGGCATACGACGACACATCGCGAAATGTTTGTCACGCCGAGCGGTGCGATTATCGTTGACACGCCGGGTATGCGGGAGCTGCAATTATGGGAGTCCGATGAGGGTATGGATACGACCTTTTCCGATATTGGGGAGCTGGCTGCGAGCTGCCGTTTTCACGATTGCCGACATGTTAAGGAGGAGGGCTGTGCCGTCAAACAGGCGATTGCGGATGGAACGCTGGAGCAGCGCCGCTTTGCCAACTTCAAGAAGATGGAAAAGGAGCTGGCGCATATGGCGCGTAAAGAGGAATCGGTAAATAGGCGCACAAAAAAACAGGCTGATAAGCGCGTGTCCGCCAAATCGCGGGAAGGCAGACGGTCGGCTTCCACCTATGTGGTCGATATGGGGGATGATGAGTAACTAGCAGTAACTAGCTCAACAGTGTTAAGAAATAGCTCGGAATTAGGTTAAAGATAAGCTCGGTAAATGCGAAAACCGCTTGTATCCGGAAGCCCGGAGACAAGCGGTTTTTCGTGTCTAGTGTAAGCTGGATCTGTGATTTAAAAATCCCGTTCAGCGTCAAAAATGTCGAACAGCGTGTCTAAATCAATCTTGATGCCGGCTTCGGCGAGGTTCGGCTTCGTATTTTTCAGCAGATCATGCAGCACCTCGTAAACCTCCTCGCGTTCAATCGTCTCGATGAAGCCGCTGCGGCTGTCCATTTTATTGAGCGTTGCTGTAAAATCCGTCACGAGTGCCGCCAGAGCAGCATGCACTTCTGCGGCATTTATGCCGGAAGCGGCTTGCTTCTCTAGTGCCCCAAGCTCGCCCAGCATTTTTTTATAGAGCTTCATCGCTTTTTTGGCGTTGGTGCTCGTAATATGCTCGCGCCCATCCCAGTCGCGGAACGGATTGGTCAAATTTTCGGCAATCCATTCTGGCTTGCGGGGCTTGGTGACGGAAAGATCAAGGCCGCTTGCGGCCGCTTTTTTATAGCGGGCTTTGATCGTCTTGGCGGCATCCGCCGGAAGGCTGCCCAGCCTTAGCATATTGAGCTGCGGCAGCGTATCTGGCAGCGGAAACTCCTCGCCGGTGAAGCCGAACAAATCATAGGTTGTGAAGGTGTGCAGTCCCTTGAGCTTGGCGATTTCGCCCATATTCGCAGCGTACCCCGGAGCTCCCCAAATCCGCAGCTCGTGCAAATGAGGAAACTGCACGGCGAGCTCGGCCATATCGATGTCCGCGACTCTGCGAATATTCATCGCTCCTAATTGGCTCAGTCCGTAATGGCTTGTCGCTTGCTTGTCCACCATGAGTAGAAGCTCTTTGCCATCATGCTCCGCATAAATGCGCAGCTTCTCGGAAACGGGACCGACTAAGGAAAGCAGGCTCAGCCCTTCAGGAAGCTTTAGCGATTCCACTTGCTCAGCCTTCAAGATAAGGCGGGTTAAGCTCGTTCCCGTGAAATCCAGCTCTGTGGCACGGGGATCGTCCAAATGCAGCTCATTCACGAACGGTGTGCTTTGCAAATAGGTGATAAGCTCAGGCCTATAGGGGTGTGTGGTGTGAATCTGAGTCAAACAGGGCAGCTTATGCAGCTCCGACCAGTCCTCCAGCTGCTCCAGCGCCCCCTGGCGTATCGTGCTTGTCGACAGCTTTGCCGGGAATCCGGCAATGTCCACCTGTTCATTGGAGCCCGCTGCTGCTTTGAAACGGGCGCGAAGCTCGGCGGGAATCGCCTCCCACTGGAGCTGCCGATATAAGCTCCCGCCCGTCCGCCAGCCGCCATAGCTGTTGCATTCCGCTTCAATAAGCGGGGGAATGTTGCCGACTAGGCGATAATGCTGGGGCACATTGGCGTCCACAAAGCAGTAATCCCACCGGTCATTCCAAAAATAATAATTGCATATGAGCGGCTTTATATGCCCCAGCTCGTCCTCGGTCGGCGGCTGGTCGCTGTGCCAATCAAGCTCCAGCACGGCGATTAAGTCTTTTTGACGGCTCGAAGCCTGTTCTTTAATCCTAATAACCTGGCAGGCGGCATATTGCTGAAGCCGCTCTTCATATACAGCAAAAATATCTCCAATTTTGGCGATCATACTATCATCCTTTCGGTGCGAAACACAGGTATAAGAAAATTATACCAAAACGGATGTGGGCAGCCGTCCACCGAAGGGGCTGTTCTTGCCTGAGGCAGCTAGGGCTGCGGGCTTAAATCCCGCTCAAATAGTCGTTATATTATCGTCATATGGCCGTTATGTCGGTGCTTAAGCGCTGACTAATACGCCATTTTTCAGATGTAAAATGCGGTCGCATACATGCAGTACACGCTCATCATGCGTAACCATAACAGCGGCTTTGCCCTCCGTTTTCACCTCGCGGGCGAGCATCGCCACAACCTCCTGACCTCGGTTTGCATCCAGGCTCGCCGTCGGCTCATCGGCAAACAAAATGGCCGGGTCATTCATCCAGGCTCGGGCAATGGCAACGCGCTGTTTTTCCCCGCCAGACAGCTGATTCGGATAGGCTGAACGGCGATGCAGCAGGCCCAGGCGCTCCAGCAGCATGGCCGAGCGAGCCTGAGCGGCCCGCTTATCCCTATCAGCCAGCTTGGCGACGAGCATCAGCTGCTCCTCTACCTTCAAATAGGGAAGAAGATTAGCGCTTTGAAAAATAAAGCCGATGTTATGCAGCCGCAGCTTGCTGAGCTGCTGCCCGTTTTTGCCGGCAAGCGATTCGCCGTCGATGAGCACTTCGCCGCTCGTTGGCGTCAGTAGCGCTCCTGCGATCGATAGAAAGGTGCTTTTGCCAGAGCCGGAAGGCCCCATTACCGCGACGAGCTCCCCTGCTTTTACTTCAAGCGAAAGCTTATCCAGCACGGTCAGCTGGGTATCGCCATCATGATAAACCCGCGTAATTTCATTCAGCATAAGCTTTGTCGTTGTCATCCTGCTGTCCTCCCTATTGCTTCTAGCGCGTCAGTTCGCGCCACTTGAATGACGGAAATCAGCGAGCCAAGCAGCGACATGGCGATAAAAAGCAGGCAAGTATACAAGGTCGTTGCCGGCGATAACTGAAACGGCATCGAAGCGGGCAGCGCCGCCTCCATGACCGCAACCAGCAGGCAGCTTACGGCTAAGCTGGCAGCAGCAAGTACGAGCGCTTGAGCCACAACGCTGCGCGCTAAATAGAATGTCTGGGTGCCAATCGCTTTGAGAATGCCGAATTGGCTCGTCTTCTGAATGGTGATGACGTAGAAGAAAACGGCGAGTACAAAAGCGGAGATGACAAACAGGAAGCTGATCATCATCATTAGTGAGCCTTGCTCTTCTTTGTAGCCGGGAATGCTGGCTACCGCTTGCTTTTGCGTAATAATCACCGCATCTTCAAGCTGCTGTGAAAGCAGCTCTGCTTCTGTATCCGTTGCTTGTATGGCTATGGCATTGAATGGGGCGGCGAATGCGGGATCAACTGCTGCGCGGCCGGCCATTTGCTGCTTCAACTGCTGCCAGTCGCTTAGGTTCATAAATACGGCAGGCGTATGGCTGAACGACTGATTTTCCGTAAAGCCGCTAACGGTCCACGTGAGTCCTGTCGTTTGGTCATGCAGCAAGCTGCCGACGGTTATGCCTTCCTCCGCCAGCTTGCGGTCTACGATAACCTCGCCAGCCCCCGTATTGGAGACGGCTGAGCCGGAGACGACAGTCGGAGCGAGCCAGCTGCTCATGTCCACGCCGAATAACGTAATATCTGTTTTCATTCCGTCCGTTCCGCCTGTTACCGTCGTCATCTGCACGCCAAGCCGCTGGGCATTCGCGTCGCCAACGACCGAACGGGCTTTGTTAAGCTCCTTCTCCCCAACGATAGAGCGGGCGAAGCGTTGACTCGCATCCTGCTGCATAAGGAAATGGGTGGCGGGCATATTTTCAACAGCGGAGGCATTCGCATAAGCGAGTCCACCCGCAAGTCCGGTTACGAACAGGACCAGAAAGGAAACGAGCAGCATAATCGCCATAATGAGCAAATAACGGGTTTTGGCAAAACGCATTTCTCTAAGGGCCAAATACATTCTCATTCCTCCTACTTGTGATGCCACAAGTGTAAAAAGTGAAAATGAACGGCGTATGAACGGCAAATTACAAATGCGGAAGAACAAAAGCGATCCGTTAGGGCTGTGGAAGCGTCACGGTGAAGGTCGTCCCTTGACCGGGCTCGCTGGCTGCCTCAATCGTCCCGTTATGCAGGTGGACGATTTTTTGGGTAATGGCGAGCCCTAGTCCTGAGCCGACGGAGTCGCCTGGACGGTTGTTTGGGTGAGAGCTACCCTCGGTTCCCCGTTCTCTGGCCCGATCGGCGCGGTAGAAGCGATCAAACAGAAACGGCAGCTGCTCCTTGCTGATGCCATCTCCCGTATCGGTGACCCGAATGACACAGCGGCCTCGCTCCAGCTTGGCTTCCACCTCAATCGCCCTTCCTGATGGGATGTATTTAGCGGCATTGGACAGCAGATTCATCCATACCTGATACAGCAGCATTTCATCGCCATCAAGCATTAGAGAGCTAGGGACAGCGATTTTGAGTGCAATTCCCTTCTCTGTCAGCTGCCATTCCATCACTTGTGCAACCTGCCGCAGCTGAGTGCGCAGATTGAAGGGCTTACGCTGAAGCGCCTCCGCAGCTTGGTCCAGCGATGACAGCAGCAGCAGCTCCTTGGTGAGTGCCGCTAGGCGGCGGCTTTCCTCGCCAATAATAGCGGCATAATGGGTACGCTCACCGGTGGGCAATTCTTTCTCCGCCAAGGCGTGCGCAAAGCCTTGAATGGAGGTGAGCGGCGACTGGATTTCATGCGAGACGTTGGCGATAAACTCCTGCCGTGCTTGCTCTACCCGCTCAAGCTCGTGGCTCATTGTCATAAAATGGGCAGCGAGCTGCCCGATTTCATCCCGCCGCTTCGTATTCAGCGACAGGGCGTAGTTTCCCTGAGCGATCCGCTGCGTTGCTTCTGTCAGCCTCGTGACGGGCTTCACCAAATAGCGGGTGCTGAGCAGGAAGCAGAGCAGGCTGAAGGCAACCGTCAGCAGCCCAATCATCGCAAAGAAGCTGCGCAGCTCGCCAAATTGCAAAATGACATCCGGGCGTATGAACAGTGCATACCGTTTGTCTTCCAATTGCAGCGGAACGCCCACCGTATTGCTGAGCGTGTTGTCGAAAAAGCCGGTAATAAACAGCTGATTGGGAAACTCCGCGATGCCATGGTATTGCCCACCAGCGAGTACGGTGCGCAGCACGTCATCCGCCAGCTCTTTTTCCCGAAAAGCTCGTCCGAAGTAACGCTCGGTGCCTTGATCATCCGTCAGCAATATTTCATAGCCGAGCTCGGCCGCATTGGCGAGATAAGCAGTGGCCAGCTCCGGCTGGGCTTCGGCGAACTGCTGCATTTGCAGGGCAATGCGGGTCAGCTTGGCATCGTTATAAGGCTTGAGCTTATTATGATAATAAAGATTAGACACCAGAAAACCGAGAAAGCTGCTGCCAATAATGGCTGCCATAGCTACTAGAAAAACTCTAGAGTAGAGCGACTTCATGGCGCTGCCAGCTCGATTTTGTAGCCGATTCCCCGCACTGTCGTAATGCGGAAGTCTTGATCATATGCAGCAAAACGCTGCCGCAGCCGTTTAATATGCACATCCACCGTTCGTTCATCTCCTTCATAATCCGCTGCCCATACGAGCCGAATGAGCTCCTCGCGTGAAAACAGCCGTCCCGGGTATTCGGCAAGCTGCGCCAGCAGCTCAAACTCCTTAAGCGGCAGCAGAAGCATCGCATCTCCATCGGCAATCTCATAGTTTTTACGGTCGATGGTAAGGCGGCCGAGCTGGATTTTGTCGCTGGAGGAAATAGAATAACGGCGAAATAGCGCCTTGATGCGAAACAGCAGCTCCTCTGGTTCAAATGGCTTGGTGACATAATCGTCAGTGCCGCGCAAATAGCCCTGCTCCTTATCCGTCAACTGCTCCCGCGCCGTCAGCAAAATAATCGGGATATCGTAATTCGTCCGAATATACCCGCAAAGCTCTAGTCCATCCATCCGCGGCATCATGACATCTAATATCGCAAGATCAATCGGATGCTCCTTCAGCTTATGTACGGCATCCTCTCCCTCTTTTGCCTCAACGACGCGATAGCCTTCTTTCGTCATAAAGTGCCTCAGCAGCGTGCGGATATGGGGATCATCATCGACTACAAGCAGGGTTTTCATAGCAGCCTCCTAAAATAGAGTGAATGAATTAGAATTTCCTTATATTTCTAACTGTAGTATTTGCGATAATGATACAATACAGGAACTATACGAAAATTCAAAGTGTTGGAGGTGCTGATAGGTGAAGGTATTGATTCTGGGAGGAACGCGGTTTTTCGGAAAAAAGCTTGTGCAGCGTCTTATTAATCAGCAGGCGGAAGTGACGATCGTTACTCGCGGCATTAAGCTTGACCCTTTTGGCGACGCGGTAAAACGCATATGTGTCGACCGAACCGACGCGGCCGCACTAGCTAATGCGCTTGGCGGGGCAAGCTTCGACGTCATCTACGACAACATTTGCTTCTCGCCTAAGGAGGCGCGGGAGGCCACTTGCCTATTTAGTGGGCGTACGGGCAAATACATCGTCACTTCTTCTATGAGCGTATATCCATTTGGTGAGGAACCGCTAATGGAGCAGGTTTTTGATCCTTATACTTGCGAGCTGCCCGAGCCGGATACCTTCTCCTCCCTCAGTTACGCCGACGGAAAACGGCTTGTTGAGGCGGTTTTTATGCAGGAAGCGCCGTTTCCAACAGCAGCTGTGCGCATTCCGTTTGTGCTTGGCCCGGATGATTACACCCGCCGGCTGCACTTTCATGTTGAACATGTGCAAAAAGAAGTGGCGATTTCCATGCCTGCTCCTGAGGCGGAGCTATCGTTCATTCACTCGGATGAAGCAGCTGAATTCCTCGAATGGCTTGGAAAATCTGATCTTACAGGGCCAATTAATGCTTGCTCTCAAGGGAGAATTAGCTTGAATCAAATGATGTCGATTATTGAAGGAATTGTGGGTAAAAATGCAAAAATTGTTGAAGAAGCATCCGAAGAGCATCAATCGCCGTTTGGCGTACCTGTTTCTTGGTATATGGATACAAGTAAGGCGGAAACGGCAGGATTTGCATTTAAGCACATAAAAGATTGGCTGCCAGAATTGATCGGCGAGCTGGCAAAAACGAAGCAATAAAGCGATTTTATAAAGAGGAGAGAGGCTGATGCTGGAAAGGTTTGAATGCGATGATTCGGTGCTGAATAAGGGTTCTTTCCTTGCCGATGAGGTCGCCTATAATATCATTTACCGCATTTGTGATTCGGAAACGAAGCTCTGCTGGAAGACGGCGGATGATACAATGATTTTTGCAAAAACGCCCAGCAATAGCGGCTGGTTGTGGATGGCGCCAGAGCTGTCCGACGCGGTTCGTGAGGGAATAGCTCGAAATCTGGCGGGGCAGCTGTATAGAGAAGGCATTGAGGTAACGGGGATATCGGGCACCCCAGAGCTGGCCGGACTTTTCGCCAGAGTGTATCCGCCATTAACAGGGCAGAGCCATCGCCTGCATATAAAGCTTGAGGCCTATCGGTGTCCAGTCGTACGGCAGCCTACAGGTATAGCGGGGGCCATAAGAAAAGCGGGACAGGAAGATATTAAGACGGTGGCGGGCTACATCGCTGCCTTTACGCAAGAAGCATATGGTCAGCAGGTGGAGGTAGCAAGCCAAATTCCGGCTGCCGCGGAAATGGTGGAATCGGGCGAATTATATGTGTGGGTTGAGGCGGAGAGAATTGTATCCATGGCAGCGATAGCTCATCGTACAGCAAGGCATGCTAGAATTAATGCGGTTTATACGGCGCTGGATGCGAGAAATCGCGGATTTGCCAGCGCTGTGGTTGCAGAGGTAAGCGCCATTATTGTGGAAGGTGGTTTAGAGCCGATGCTGTATGCGGATGTTCAAAACTCAGCCGCAAACAAAGCGTATCGCAATATCGGCTATATCCCTAGCGGGCAAATTTCTGAATATCGCTTCTCCTAATACGTTCATTAACTCGCCTATCATTGCTCGCAAGTATGTTAACCTTTGTGATATAATTTGGTTAACATTTAATCGGAGAGTGGGAGTAGCATCATGAACATTCGTTTGCGAGGCCATCATTTATTTTGTCTGCTCGGTTATCGGGGCAAGGGCTACTCGGAGGGCTTCTGCGTCAATATGACAGCCGTATATGAGCAGCTGCGCCAGCAGCCTGATACCATCATTGAAATCATTGATGGTCCTGACGATATCTGCAAGGCGTTCCCGGCGGATAAGCCGTCCCATTGCCAGAATAAGAGCGTCTATCAGAAGGACAAAGCCATTTTGCAGGAAGTCGGATTAACGATAGGCAGTGTGGCAAAATGGTCCGATGTATGCGAGTCCGTCGCAAGCCGCATTGTGCCTGGCGACATTAACCGCCTATGCTCGGACTGCCCATGGCAGCCCTACGGCATGTGCCAGGAGGGTATCGGCCATATCCGCGAATCTCGGGAGCTAAGGGTGCTGCCAAGCTAGGTGGGTTAAAATGGGGGCTGAGAATTGAGCTAGTAACCAAAAAACCAATAAGGGTGAGGAAGGCGCCGCTAGAACTACCAAGTACATGTTTTATTTAGTTGTATATTACCGGTGGAGATTAATATGGTTCACGCAATCTAATCGGGGTGAGCTTTAAGGTTAGGTCAGTCAAACTATAATAGAAGATGATTTGAGGATTTTGAAATATGTTAATCCTGTGCGCCTGCTATTTGCCAATTGCAAAAGCGGGCGTGTTTCTTTTTATATGAATATTGAGGCGTAACTGTAATAATGATCCTAGCTTAAAGTGCAAATAATTGCTCTTTATGAAAGAGGGTTTACTTACAGACGTTCACAAAAGATACATATTAATTTTGGTAAATTATACATTTTAAATAATTTATGTGGTAAATTTAATTCCTATAAAAGTAAAAGGAGTTGTACTATGAGATTCAAGAAAACAATCGTAACACTCTCTTCTTTTGCAATGCTATGTGGGAGCATTGTTCCATCCGCTGCTTTTGCTGCGGACGTCCCTAAAACTGTAAAACAGTTAGATGTAAAGGTTGCATCTAACCAATCCCACATTTTAAAGGTGGAAAGTAGCGAGTTAACAGAAGAAATTGTACAAGCTGGTGAAACAATTACAAAATATATTAAACTTGGTGAAGACAATCTATATTACATTGATCCAGCAGCAGAACCATTGTATAGTAGTGAGGTGTATCAATCGTACTCTAGAGCTGTTGATAGTGTTAACGATGCTATTGATCAAAAGTTACTGAAAATCGAAAATGGTGAACCGGTAGCCAATATTGAGGTAGCTCAACCTTCTAGCAACATTGATAGTTTTAAGCAAGCTGCAAGCAAAAAGCTACTTCAAAATACTAATGCAAACTCTACAAGCCTTTCATTTCCTCAAAAAAGTATCGAAGGTGCACAAAAGTATGTTTTTGCTAATCTCTATTGGTGGGGAGTGGCTGTAACTTTTAATAATCAAGAAACAATTGATCAAGTTTATCAACTAAATCAATCTGGTCAGGTGTGGGTCTTAGTAGCAGTTGTTGGTGGAGCTATTGCAGTTGTAAATCCGCCAGCAGGTCTCTCTGCCTCTGCAGCAGCTACAATTGTGGCTGTAGGATCATTTATGATTGCAAATTCGATGTCACATAATAATAAGGGAAGAGGAGTGACATTGAACTTACATTGGCTCCCGCTCCCTTACTTTGAATCTACGTCTAACTAGAAAGTTGCGGGCTATATGATATTGGGCAATATTCTAATTTATGGGTTCCTTTTATTTTATGTTGTTATATTTCTTTTGATCACAGTTATAATAAGAAAAAAATCAAAAAGTAAAATTACACATACGGGTTATTGGATTTTAGCAGTTTTGATCCTATTGTTAGGTATTAGTACTTGGCTACTGTTGGATGGTGCTAATAAGGCTGTAGCTGTACTCATTCCTGTGCTCCTGCTGTCAATAATTACTGTAATTAGAACGATGAGGGCAAAATAAAAAATAAGCAATCCCAAGAGGCTAACTACTCGGGATTGCTTATTTTTTAATAAATGTTAATATTTGTAATGATATTAAGTTTAAGTTCGGTTCCTAACACGCCTGTGCACTATAATTAAAGCGGTTCTCCGCTAATTTCCATGCCCCTAACGCCATCCATGGAGGCCATCATCAGCGTTAGGTCGCTGAAAAGGCTTGTTCCTTTGAATTTCACCTGAATAATGACATTCATCGTCTTCGAGCCACCCATTTGCTCAGATGAATCATCGTCATCATCTAATATGGTCAGCTTATGAATTTTCATGCCGTGTTCATGGAAAGTAGCTACTATGTCCTGCAAGCCGGAAGTGTGCTTCGCCAGCTTGAATCTAATTTCATGAATGCGTTTTGTTCGTGAAAATGTTTTTTCCAGTTTGTTGAATACAAACAAAGATATCACCGCCAATGTAGTAGAGATAGCTGCTGCCACATAAAATCCAGCTCCAACCGATAGACCGATGGCTGCTACAACCCACAAGGAAGCCGCCGTTGTCAGACCCGAAATGCCAGTGCCCTTGCGGAGAATCGTACCGGCTCCCAGAAAGCCGATGCCGCTAATAACCTGTGCGGCTAGCCTTGCCGGATCGAGAGTAACACGAGGCTCATTCGCGAATGCCGCGAATCCGTACATGGATAGCAAAACGACGGTAGAAGAGCCTAGAGATACGAGAATATGTGTGCGGAAGCCTGCGGAGTGGCCGCCGAATTCGCGCTCAAGACCGACGAGTCCGCCAAGCACGACTGCGAGCAGCAGGCGAATGGTCAGCTCATAATAGCTGATTTCCCACACGGAAGAAACGGCATTCGTCATGTTAATCTCCTTTCCCGAAGAGTGGCGTCAGCGGCTGCAGCCGAGTAATCGAATCAGGTTTATTTTCCAAGCTAAAATGAAAATCTAGACGCAAGTACGCTTCCTCCCCATCTTATGCAAATAATAATGCCGTCAACACTGCTGCGGTTTATCAACGATAATACGATCGAATGAACGTTACGTCAATAGCTGGAAATTTCGCAAAGCAAGTAGAATGAAAGCGCTATACCTAAGACTAGTTTAGCAGAAAGAGCATCCCCGCGCAGTACAATGTCGCAAAAAAATGAAATAAAGAGACGGAAAAATGAATTATAAAAACGTTATAGTGATTTATTTGATCAAAAAAACCATAGAATCTACTCCTTTATAATGCCGGACTGTTAATGATCCGATACGGGGATTAATTCAAGCGAAACTTATAAATACTATTTGTTAAAAAGGGGAGCGCGTATGGGTGTGGGTGTTGTGGTTAAACAGGTTTTATTAGCAGAGGAGAAGGCGACTTTCGTAACCTGCGAAGTGCCATTCATTGAGGTGGAGCTGGGCGGCATTCCGGGCGACCGCCATTATGGGCTGCTTCGCCCGGCAGACTCCAGGCAAAAAATTTATTCTCGCGGTACGATGATTGCAAATCGCAGGCAGATCAGCATTGTATCAGTTGAGGAGTGTGAGCTCATTGCGGAAGCTATGGGTTTGCCGCTTATTAAGCCAGAGTGGTTAGGCGCTAACCTGCTCATCAGCGGCATCGACAAGCTGACGGAGCTTCCGGTTGGGACGAGGCTGCTGTTTCCAGGTGGTACCGGCTTAATTTGTGAAGGGGAAAATCTGCCGTGCATCGCCCCTGGCAAGGTGATTGAGGAGGCAAGCGGACAAGCGGGGCTGCGCAGCAAATTCGTTCCTGCCGCCCGCAAGCGCAGAGGTATTGTCTGTTCCGTTGAACGCGAGGGCAGCATTAAAGCCGGTGATAGTGTACGTGTTATGAACGTTAAGGTTTGACGTGTATGTACGTGAAAAGAAAGGCTTGCAATGGAGGAGCTTTTTGCGCAGCTGCGACGTAAAATAGAAGGGTGTAAAGCATATTTTGCGGCTAAAAAGGGTACGCTGGCTCGTATAGGGTGGTGGTCGCAAGTGGTAATCCCGTTTCATCAGCGAATGGCAGAGCTGTGGCTGCATAGCAAAAAACGGCAGCTTTCGCCAAGCGAAGCCGCGGAGCTGGAGCAATGCCAGCAGCTCAACGTGAATTATGTCAGCGAAGCCGCTTATTTGGCGAATATGTCGCTGCTTGCTTCAATGAGCAAGGATGTAAATTGGCAGCATGAAATATGCAAGGAAATCGAGCAGTTCCAGCTGACGGGCAAGCGGAAAAAATCCGGCACGGCAGGTGCGGAATAAATGCTAAATTCAATAAGCAGCGCAAAATACCGTTTCTCCGGGCGATCGTCTGGAAGAGCGGTATTTTTTTGTTTTGGCTGCGTAATACGTTCGTGGTCATTGCCTCCAAAGAATGGAAAAGCCATATATCCTTGCAGGAGCCATTAAGGGTAAAATAGAGAGAGGAGCAATGAATTTTTTTGAAATATAGGAAAGGATATGATTTTTCCATCCATTCTCTATATTTCATTGCGAAACGGTAGCTTAGTCGCCAGAGGACGGCTTTCGGCCGTTTACGCTTGGGAAAGCGGGGGAGTTTTGATGGAAACGGAATGGGAAGAGCGTATGGTGCAAGCTTGCAAGAGCGGGAATATTGAAGTAATCAAAACGCTTATTTCCGAAGGCATGGATTTGAATGATTTAAAAAATCCAGCAATCGTTACGGCTTCAAAGCAGGGCAAGCGCCCAGTATTCGAGTTTTTGCTGGAGCAGGGTGCGGACATTAATGCGGTGTCTCATGTGGGCAGCTCTGCCTTGTCTCATGCTGTCAGCTGGGGAAATGCTAAGGCGGTAGAGGCGCTGCTGGCGCTCGGCATTGATGTGGCTCTACATGGCGGCCTTGCTTTGCGAGGAGCAGCGGGCGGACGTCTGGATTTGGTTAAAATGCTGGTGGAGGCAGGCGCTCCCGTTAATTTTAATGAGCCGGATATGGTACGCCCATATGGCGGAACGCCGCTGCAAGCGGCTGCTGGCATCGGGCATTTGCCGATCGTTCGTTATTTACTGGAGGCGGGTGCTAATCCGGCGATTAAAGACAGCTATGGAGAGCGGGCTTACACGGACGCGAAGCGCTATAAGCATAAAGAAGTGATGGAACTCATCTATTCTTACGAGCCGAAGGAGCTGCATGATTTCGATAACCGAGCGGCTCAACTGAAAAAAGCGGGCCTTCCTGCCGCCATTATCCGCGATCTGGGAGAGACGAGCAGTCGGGTTGAAATACCGGATTGTGAGCAGGTATCCTATATTGAATTTGGTTCGGTCTTGGACGTCACTGAACTGGAATATCAGGGGCTCAAGCTGCTTAATTTACTTGTGGATATGGACAATTATTCGCCGCTGGGCATGTTCGTCTGGGTGCCTGCACATAAGAAATTCGCCAGCTACGATGTGGAGCATAAGGAGCTGATGATGCTGCCTGACGCGACATGGGCGAAGCTGAGGAAAAAGCCGGGCGCATTCATCGACCGCATACTGGACGGTGAGTATGAGCCGCTCGTGCTTGCGGACTAACTCGGAAACGTAGTCGATCCGCTTGCATGCAAATCAATAAAGAGACTTCTGTTTAAGCTGCTGAGGCTTATGGAAGTCTCTTTGCTTTTCAAACTCATGGAGAAAATTGGATTTACCAAAAAGTGCTGCGTTATGCTGTTGCTTTCCCTTGTCTCAAGCTCATGCCTACCCAAACGCAATGTGCCGCAAGGATCGCGATAATGAGCAGATCTGGGCCGATGGCGGTACGCTCATTGCCAATAAACTGAATCAGGTTATGGACAAAATGGAACAAAATCAGCGGCACAAGGTTGCGATTTTTCACCATTAATAACGCAAGGGAAAGGCCGACCGCCAAGGAATAGGCAATTTGGATCGTCGTATCTACCGCATTTTGCCCTGATAAAGCGTTCAAAATATGCGTGACACCGAACAGCAGGCTGGAGAGGATGACCGCGGTCGAAGCCGATTTGCGCAGCAGGATGTTCAGAATAAGGCCCCGGTAAACCGTCTCCTCTACAAAGCCGACAAGCAAGGTGAAAAAGATGAAAAAATAAATTTCGCCCGGCGTAAGCGCCTTGAACCCATTCGTGCCGATAACGATCAGTACAGCCACGAGCGGAAGGTAATACTTCCAGCCGCCTTGCGGAATGGCAGAGAGCGGGCGAAAGCCGGCAAAGCCCCATTTTTTGCGCAAAGTTAAGTAGATGATTAAGGCAAGCGCAATAGGGATGAACGATAGCAGCACAGGTGCTGTATAATCCAGTTCTTTAATGGTGGCGTAGGCCCCGGCAGCGGATACGGCGAATAGCAGCAGCAGCTGGATGATAAGGATAGCGAGCACAGGTCTCTTTTCAGAAAAAGCGGGTTTATTTAGGGGGTTAGTGTTCGTTGCGGTCATTGTTTAAATTCTTCCTCTCTTTAATCGCTTGAATCCATTTCTGTTCCATTAGAAAATAGTTGAGCCCATAGGACAATACGGATACGCGGTAATAGTAGTTTTCCGGATTTGGTACTTCCTGTAGCTCCCCGGCAACAATGCCTTCAACAGCCTTCAGCCTGCCAATCTCCTGACCTAAACGCATCTGGTATTCACTAAGGCGCTGCTGGCGGGTATCCTCATCCAAATAGTCGAAAAAGAAAACCTTCAGCAGCAGCTCGCTTCGCGACAGCTGAATCGGTTCCGCCAGCCATGCGAGAAAGGTAGCCTTGCCTTCTGGCAGCAGCGTGTATAGTTTTTTATTTTTGCTATTATCCAGCTCTGCCGAAACGCTTACCCAGCGCTTGGTCTCCAGACGCTTTAAGGCGGGATACAAGCTTCCGAAGCTTGCCCGATAGAAAATGCCGACGGAATGGTCAATCGTCTTCTTCATGTCATAGCCGCTCATCGGCTGCTCCATCAACAGTCCCAATATTATGTTTTCGAGCATTGTGATTCACTTCCAATCAGGTATTTGAATTTATTCATAATGTATCTACTCGATATATCCATTTGATATATATATGAGTATACCTAGTTTTGGAAATTCGTCAATCCTTTTTTTGTGAAAAAGCAGGCTCGTATGCTTGTGAGGCATATAATTTGTAAGTTTTATTTATTATTTTGACAACTTTAGTTTACATTATGTCATGCATCCTGTATATTAGTCACATGGAGGTGGACGTATGAAGCTCGATAATCGGGTTCGCGAATTAAGGGCTCGTTTTCGAATGAGCCAGTCGGAGCTGGCTGAAGCCATTGATGTCTCTCGGCAAACGATCAGCTTAATTGAACGGGGCGACTATTCACCATCAGTGGTTTTGGCGTTAAAGATGGCGAAGCTGTTTAAGGAGCCTGTGGAATTTATTTTTATATTGGATGATGAGGGGGAACTTCAATGAGCAAGGGGAAATCGCAGAGGCTGCAGTGGGTGCTTGTTATTGTTATAGGTGGATTATTAGGTTTTGGAGTAAGTTATTTTGGAATGTCGAATGCAGGGAAGCTGAATTTCGAGGGGATATCGGTGGGCCTTTTTCGCCTTGATGTCATCCATATGCTGTTTCTGCTCGCTTCTATTGGCACTTGGGCAGCCAGCGTAAGGTATTGTCTGAGGTTTAACCAGGAGGAGGATAAGGATAAGGGGGAGAGGCTGCTCAGCTCCAGCATGATGCTGAACACCTTCGGCACGTATACGGCGATCGTTGGGAGCATGACGCTGCTTTCACAAATGATTATTGAGGACATACATGGCAAGGCTGTACTTGCCCTTTTAATTATTTCGCTATTACTGGTGCTGGCGCATATCCGGCTGCAATCGCTGCTGTTTAAAGTGTTTAACCGCAATTTTCCGAAGCGGGTTTTTGACACCGGACGCCCTTTTGGAGCAAAACAGGCCTATATGGACAAGCTGGATGAGGCGGAGAAATTCATTGTGTATAAAGCGTCGTATCGCGCCTTCAACATGATTAATAATACGCTGTATGCGCTCGTATTTGTCACCTTTGCCTATTCCGCTCTAAGCAGCTTTCAATTGTTTCCGTTCCTCCTCCTGTTAGTTTTGTTTATTGCGAACAATTTGGCATATTTCAAGGAGACTCAGAAGTACCAGTAGCAAGCGGGTCCGCTTTCAGTCCGCTTTGTGTCCGCTAGATGTCCTCTAATAAACCCCTATAATTGTTATAATTATCCTAACGAATGAGATGATTATAACGATAGAGGAGGTTTCAGCAGATGGATGAAGCGAGGACGGCTATTGATTTTTATAAAAAAGAACTCTACCGCATCGGCTGGCGCATCCAGTATCAAGCGAGAAAGCAGCGCAAGCATGAATGCTCGCTCACTTATGAGCCCGTCCGTTCGGATAGCGATTCCGACCAGATGGAGCAGAAAATATTAGTGCAGCAGCTGCTTGCTGAGCTCCCTTCAAAGCTGGGCCGAACCGTCATTCGTGAGCTGTATTTGCAGGACAAGACGGAAGCGCAGGTAGCCAAGACACTGAACATGAGCCAGCAGGCGGTGAACAAATGGAAGCGAAAGACGCTAAAGCAGCTATGTCAGATGCTGAGTTCCTGAGGCTGCTCGAGCTGGTTCAGCAAAATGATGAGCAGGCGGCACTTGCACTGATCCGATTTTTTGAGCCGGAGATGATACGAATCAGCCGCTTTATCCGCATGCCGCAAGAGGATGCTGTGCAGAGCATGACTGCGGAGCTGCTTGCTTTTTTCAAGGAAGGACAAGGAGCCCCCTAGCCCAAATCGGATAGGGGGCTATAGGCATTTAGGAACCCAGACACTCTAACACTCAGACACTGGATAACTACCGCCTCATCCAAGTAAAGGCGTAAAGCACTACGTAGAAAAACAAAGTGAAGGCAAAGATCGACAAGGTGAAGGGGATAAGCAGTACTTCTGCCTTCGCATTCGTTACGATCTCATAGAGCTGGCCGAATACGACATGCGGTCGTGCCCATACATCCCAAGTGTTCCAGCGTACAAACCTGCCAATATAGATACCGAAGCTGCTGAGCAGCAAAACAACAACAGTGAACAGCCAGCCGGTAACAGCACCAAAGGCTTGGCGGACGAGCTGATGCAGCGAGTACAGCGAGACGACGCTTAGCAGCACGCCGACTGAAGCTGCCGTCAGAAAAATAAAAAGATGCTGCCAAAATTCCATTGTCCGGACAAAATGCCCGCCCCCATCGGCTTGAACCCGCATAAAGGGATGCAGCAGGTCCGTGATCAAATAAGCGGCGTTTGGATAGAAGAGCAGCCATACCAGTCCGAGAGGCAGCAAAATCAGCGTCTTCACCGCTGTATGCTTCTGCTTCAAATAAAAAGCTGCCAGTTCAATGATTAAGGAAAGCCCCAGTGGAACCCACGCCAGAAACACATCCCAATCCAAAAACAAATAAATTTCGCGGCCTGTCACCGCTCTTAAGTGATCTGCCAAAGTGAGGCTTGCTATAGTAGCCGCCAATAAGACGGCAATAATAATAGCTTTGCTGTGCAGCTGCGTATTTTCCCGAAATTTCAGTTTGAACCCTCCCTATGCGTTTTCCTATATATGTATAACGTTTGTTTTGGGATTTTGTTGCTGGAGGGAAAAATTGTGGATTGTGTTAATGCCGACCAGTATCGATATTACGGCATTGTAGGGTAACCCATTTATTGCTATCATATTAGAGAATCATGCATGTAATAAATAAAGCGTTATAAAGCCGCGCAGAACGGGCATATTTTATAGTAAGAAGAGGTTTTGAGAGGGTGAGTAGATTGAGCAACCAATGGGAATTGAATGTTAAGGACTTTGGTCGAATAAAAGAAGCCAACGTTATCGTTTCTCCTTTTATGCTGTTTGTTGGTAAAAACAACAGCGGAAAGACGTACTTAATGATGCTGCTTTGGGGGATTTTGACCGAGGCACGAGGGTTGATTAGGAAGCACCTTTCAGAGCATCCCGGTTACAATTCATACAAGGAAACCCTCATGCAGGGGTTAGAGCAGGCAAATGAGGTGCAAGATACTGTATTTGAGCTGAATGAAGCCGCTCAGGATGAGTTATTAAATATGTTCAATGATATTCTTAATGAGAACAAAGAACAGTTATTGAATAAAATTTTCAGGTTTCCAGTGCGTGCTGGGAGCTTGAAGATTAGCAGACATAATGAAACACCCTTTTATTATAAATATAGAAAAGAGCTTTTACCTCACGAAGATAGTATTATCTCAAAAAATCATGCTATTAATAATATTATTAATTTTCAAATTCACTATGGTAATGAAGTGATCATAACAGGTTTTCATCCAGTAGGTGTGCAGCAATTTTTCAATACCTATCTTGAGCTTTGTTTAGTGAACATGATATGTCTCGATTTTAATGCCTCTGCACGAAGAATAGCTAGTGATCCACTTTATTTTCCTGCTTCTCGAACGGGTTTTTTGCAGACGTATCGTGCCATTATTGGCAGTTACTTTGATACGCAGCTGGAGGTTGGATCATATGTAATGGAAGGAAACGAAGGCAGCTTGCTGGATACAAGCGGTACAGAGCTGACGCTCCCTGTCGCGCAGTTTCTCAGCAGATTGCAAAGGCATGACCTGAATGAAGAAACCACAGCTTTTTATCAGGACGAAATCAATTTTCTTAATACGGAGCTACTCGATGGACAACTAGAAAAGGGAATGGGTAATCAGTTTAGGTTTAAGCCGGGTGGCGGTGAGCAAGCTTATCCACTCCACGTCACCTCTTCGCTTGTTGCTGAGGTTGCCCCATTGTCTATTTTCTTAACTGCCAAAGAAGACTCCAAGCTTTGGATTATTGAAGAGGTTGAATCGCATTTGCACTCCGAGCTGCAACGGAGAATGGTACGCTTCTTATTCCGGCTAATCAACAAAGGAAAATCCATCTGGATGACGACACATAGCGATAATTTGGCACAGCAGATTAATAATCTACTAGCCATTGCTCAACATAAGCATAAAGATAAACTTTTGGAAAAGCTAAATTATATGGAGCAAGATATTATTAAAGACCTCTCCATCGTCAACGCCTATCAATTTGAAGTGGTTAATGGAGTTACAGAGGTTACGCATTTGCCGTTAACAGAGAATGGATTTGTAATGGATACATTTAATGACACATTGGTCAAGTTAGTAACAGAAACAGATCTTATTCAAAACTATACGGAGTGATAGCGTGATCGACATCGGTTTTGATTTAAGTCGGGTGAATGGGGCGTATTATGAGATTGTTTCTAATCGCTTCAGTTTGCTGGAAGAGGCGGAGGATGGCGCTGCTGAACTGGAAATTCATTTTGCAGGGCGAGTGGATAAACAATATATAAGGTTGCTTAAAGAGCATGATCATATTCTTACTTATGTAGAGAATCGAAAATGTGCGGATGGCATCATATTGGAGTGGGATTTGGTTGGCTCTGGTAATCGTGCGGTAAAGGTTTATATTATTGAATTGAAAACAGGGATAGGCGTTAACACTTGGAAAAAGGTGAAAAAGCAGTTTCAGGGAGCCACTCTTCGTGCACTCGCCTTTGCCTCAACGATCGGCGTTGGGCCTGTAGAACAGATTCATTATTTTACCGCCTTTACGGAAGACCGCCAGATGAAGAAATCACAGGATATGCTGGATAAACAGAAGAGAATTACAGGTATTGCGGCGTCCAAACGGCTCGTGGGCATAAATCCTGAAGAGATTGAAGAGTGGGACAGCAAGACATTGAAGCTGTTTCCTGAGCAGAAGATGGACTTTTCACATAATCCTGTGCTGCTTGACAAGCATGAAGATAAAAGCGCAGGAACAATAACAATTTAAACGTTCAAGCTATTATATATTTGTATTTTCATATCGTATAGTTAAGTAAATTCCCGAGGAGCCTGTCATAGGCTGGACCGGGAATTTTTTTGCGACTGCAGTTGACAGCAGCACAGTGATGCGTTAATATTGGTTTTATCAAATTAAATTTTATGCAATTTATTATTAAACCCTAACTGACATCCAATCTTCGTTTCCCATTTATGGGAATAGCAATTGCGAATTTGGGTAATAAGAAAGTAGGGTGTAGCAGCACACAGCATGGAGGTAGGCAAAGATGATTATTGTACAAGCTTTTCTGAAGGTGCAAGCAGAGGCGCGTGAGGCTTTTATTGAGCAGGCGAAAACTCTGATCGCCGCGACGCAGCAGGAGCCGGGCAATATAAGCTACAAGCTGTATGAGGATGCGGAGCAGCCCAGCCATTTTGTGATGCTGGAGGAATGGCAGGATCAGCAGGCGATTGACGAGCATAATGGATCGGCGCATTACACAGCATTCGCTGGCTTTGCACGCGGCGTATTGGCGGCACCGCCAGAACTTAAACTTTCTACACCAAAACAATAACGGAGGCGATTGATATGCAAAATTTATACACAGCAACAGTAACAGCAGTAGGCGGAAGAGACGGTCAGCTTAAATCCGAGGACGGCATTTTGGAATTAGCAATTCGCGCACCTAAGGAGCTGGGCGGCCCGGGCGGCGCCACGAATCCGGAGCAGCTTTTTGCTGGCGGCTATGCGGCTTGCTTTGAAAGTGCCTTGAACGTTGTCGCAAGAATGAAAAAGATCAAGGTTGAGAAGACGCAGGTTACAGCGCATGTCACGCTCGGCAAAGAAGACGATGGCGGCTACGGTCTGGAAGCGAAGCTGGACATTTCCGTAGTTGGCGTAGATGCAGATGTGGCGAAGGAGCTTGTTGAAGCGGCGCATCAGGTTTGCCCGTATTCAAGAGCAACAAGAGGAAACATTAAAGTCGAATTGAACATCGTTTAATGATAGATCAAGCCATCCTTCGCGGGATGGCTTTTTTTCGTAAGCGGGCATTAAATGCTTATCCAATAGCCAATGCAATTAGCCAACAACAAGCGTTAGAGCAAAATCCTGTTCTCGATTATATTTTTCATACTAATATGAGATTTGGAGGCTCCAAGCGTGACCAGCGTATCTTGAAAAGCGGCAACCTCGCCGACGGAGTCGGTTTGTATTTTGATTAAATAATTATATTCCCCGCTTATTCGAAATAAATCTGTTACTTCGCCAGCGTTGTGGCAAAAATCGACCAGCTCTTGGCATTGCTCTGTTTTCACGAGAATAAAGGTGGTCATTCCGCGATTCAGCTCCTGCAAACGGAATACGGTTGTGTATGAAGCTATAATATTTTTCTCTTCCAGCTTCATTATTCTTTCTTTAACTGAAGGGGGAGACATGGCGATTTGTTTGCTGATTTGTGAGATGGGCATTCGGGCATTTTGCTGAAGCAACCGCATAATTTTTTTATCAATATCATCAATGAGATGATACATCATAAGCACCTCCCAGGCTATGCCTTAAAAAATAAGCCTATATCGCTTAAATAACTGTGATACATAAACTATTTTAGCCGAATATCCTCATCTATTCTATGTATTTATCACTATATTCCCCGTAAAATAAACGGCATATTCGAAACGGGAGCGATGGCAGATGAGTATAAAAGGACTTGCGCACGTAGCTATTCAAGCTAAAAATTATCAAGAAACGATTGCGTTTTACACGCTGGCCTTAGGTTTTAAGGTGGGGCATCATTGGAGCTTGCCGTCGTTTCAGATTGAGGAAGCGTCCATGCTGATTTCGCCTGACGGACGGACCTGCCTAGAGATTTTCGATAATGAGGCCGTCATTCCGGCACAAGGGAGAAAAGCTGCTTCTGATGAGGAGGTAGTCCATGGGGCGCTGCTGCATCTGGCCTTTTATGTTGATCAAGTGGATGTCATCTATCAGAAGTCGCTTGCCTATGGAGCGAAGTCTTATATAGAGCCTGGGGAGTTAGCTCTTGGGGAGCCGCCGCTGCTCGTCAGAAATGCGCTCGTCTATAGCCCGAATGGCGAGGTTATCGAGTTTATTGAGGATGTGGATTTTGATCGTTCGGGGCTTTTGCAGTGAAGCGGACGCTGCTTTGAATGCAGCAGATCCTATCAGTAAAAAAACCAGTCTCATAAGAAACTGGTTTTTACTTCATTTTAGCACGTAAACTAGGGTTGGCTGCTTAATAATTGCCACAGTATTGTAATAGCCTCAGCGCGAGAGGCCTCTGCCTGCCCGTCAAACTGTCCGTCTTTACGCCCTTGCAATACCCCTTTTTGTTTCAGCGCCTCGGCTGCGCCACTTGCCCAGTTAGGAATGCTTGCACTATCTGTGAAGCTAGAATCGCCTTGAACAACAGCAATATTAAATGCTCTGGCAACCATGGTTACGAGCTCCGCACGTGTAATACGTTCTTTTGGCCGGAAACTGCCGTCGGCATAGCCGCTTACGATGCCCTTGCTGACCGCCTCTTCAACTGCAGACTTTGCCCAAGTGCTAATTGCGGTACCGTCGGTGAAGCTTGCAGCTCCTCCGCTGTTACCTGTGTTTGTTCCTGCGGCTTTCATGATCATGACTACGAACTCTGCTCGTGTTACAGGGGCATTTGGACGGAATGAACCATCAGGATAGCCGCTTACAATGCCGCTAGCAGTCATTTCCTGAATGGCTTCCGAAGCCCAGTGCTCGTTCACATCAGTGAACGTAGACGTATTAGGAGCGGAAGGCTGGGCTTTGCGGACAATGGTAATTGTGTAAGTCTTTGTCGCCCCGTCTGCTGCCTGCACATTCACTTCAATTCGGTTATCGCCTTCTTTGAGATCAATAGGGCTGTCCAGACTAACGGACTTTCCATTAATATACGCCGTAACTTTCGTTGCGTTAGCAGCAACATCAGGGCTGAGGGTAATCTGGCTGGCTTCTGTTTCTGCGGTATAGGCCGTATCACTGGTTTTATTCAGTACTAATGCTTTACCATGTACCAGGAAATTGACCTGTTTAATATCTGTGTTGCTGGAAACAATAGGAAGGCTTCCTCCGCCAGCTCCGCCACCGCTAGGTAATGGAGAGGGGGAGACAATTTGCACCTGTTTTACATACTCATTGCCTGCCTGATCTTTGGCATAGATGCTTAGCCAGCTATTTTCCGCTATGCTCAATGTAGCTTTGTCGTCGATTAAGGTAAGTGTTGTTCCGTTTTGTTCAAAATAGGAGACGGATTGAATGCCGGTTGCCCATTTCGTTTCAACGGTTCCGCTATGCGAATCATATACGGAAGCAGTGACGCTAACCAACTGATTCGATGAAGGTGTAGCTGTCGTCAATACAATATCAGGTGGTGTAACATCAATAAAAAAAGGATGGGATTCATAATAAAAGTCAAACCCATGAGAATCCTTAGCCCATACATGCAAATACCATTGACCTGTTTGCGTAGGAGTCGCAATTGAAACATTGGAGTCAAATGCATTCCATGCTCCGGACTGAGGAATAGCAGCGCTTGTAGACCACTGATATTTCATTATTTCAGTACCGGGTGAAGAGGGAAGAGATATATTTACATCTGTTGTATGCGTCTGTTGCCAATTCGCGTTGCCATTGGGAGTAAAGTCGACAGTAATCGGTGCAAATCGCTCAAATGAATATCCTTGGGCATCGGCAAATTGCTCTGCATTGTCGTACCCAATTAGGGTGAGTCCTGATGGATTATCTCTAAAAGCAGCGTGATTAATGTATGTAGAATCGCCTTTAACAAGTACCTTTGATAATTGATTATTGGAAAAAGCCGCCCCTGCAACAGCGAAGACACCTTCAGGGAGAGAAAGGGAGGTTAGCTGATTATATGAAAAGGCATCCTGATAAATTTGATAGATACTATCAGGTAGCGAGATACTAGTGAGTTCGTTGTGTGAAAAAACGTTCATATTAAGGGTCATCACACTGTCAGGGATAGAGAGACTGGTTAATTGGTTGTAGGAAAAAGCACCTGATTCAATGTTAGTAACACCTTTAGAAATGACAAGGCTTGTTATTTTATTGTGAGAAAAAGCATAATCTCCAATTATTTTTATGCTACCAATGTTCACACTTGTTAATTGGCTATTCGAGAATGCCTCGAAGGCAATTGAGAAGACACTATCTGGGATAGAAACACTAGTTAGTTGACTAAAATAAAAGGCTCGTATACCAATAAATTTTATACTATCAGGAATAGAAACACTTGTTAATGAATTATAAGCAAATGAAGCTGGTCCAATTCCTGTTATTTGCAATCCATTGATGGATTTTGGAATATTGACATGCCCCGCACTTCCTACGTATTTTGTAATGGTGGCTGTCCCATCTCCATTATTTTCATACTCAAAATCTCCTGAAACTAAAGCAGCAGCATGTACTTGTTGCATAGGAGAGCCCGGCCATACAATTTGTAGAAATAAAGCAAGAACAATCAGCGTGATCCATTTAGCAGATTTCATATTCATAAATAGTGATCCCATCCCTTTGATAAATTAAGCAATATATTTAGCTCTAAGCAGATAGTCCCAATGTACCATACCCATTATTTTGATAGCAATAAAATTATAAAGAAACAAAAGGAAAAATATTAAAAATTAAATATTATAGAATATTTAATTTTTAATTTATTAAAGGGATTCCACTACAAATAAAAAATGCGATCCAGTGATCGCATTTTTCCAAAGCATATATTAAGTTTGACGTTGCTTCCCTCGGTTCCTTTTACCTACCCTACTAACATTTCGTGTTATCGCGAGCAGCTCCCCCAGCGCCCACCCATAAATGACATGGCCAACAAGCCACCAAGTCCACGCGGCGCCGCTTCCGATGGACGGCGTACGATCCGATAAAAGCGTAGTCGGAAAAAGCGCCAATCCGATTAGCAGGCTGACTGCCATTGCAGCATAGGTTTGTCGTACGCTGGGCCAGCGAAAGATCCTGAAGAAGAGAGCTAGTCCGATGCCGACGAGTGCAGATACGACCAAGTGCAAGGCGAATTCCCATAGCTCGGATAGCGCCAGCTCGTTCAGCAGCGGGATATAATCGACATTGAGCAGCAGCGTGTAGACGGTTTGTCCGGTCAACTGCTGAACGGCCTTCATATACAATCCGATCAGCAAGCCAGCCCCTGCGCCAGCAGAGGCTGCGAGGGCAAGCGTCCGGGCTAAGCCGCCGTTGCCTAGTTTGCGTTTACTTCGCAAACCACTGCTCCGCCATCTCCGTATGTGCGTCCGTCACATGGATGCTGATGCTGCGGTATGCCGCCCAGAAGGCTGCTGCATCATCGGTATAGCCAATGCCGAGCACGAAATCCGGAATCAAATCAATCGGCAGCAAAATATAAGCGAGCGCCCCAATGGCAATGACTTTAGCCGAAGTAGGCGTATTGGCGTCAACAGCGCAGTAGTACATAGCAACGGCGTGCTTCGCGAAAGGGATTTTTTTGGCGTGTTTTTTAATTTTACGCAGAAAGCCTTGCTTCACATACTTTTCCTGTTTGGCGGAATCGCCAATTTTGGACGTCCACTCATTCACATTCGGCGTATCCTCGGGTGCCGTCTGCTGCTCCTGTTCATCCTTAAAGCGGTAAGGCTGGCCTGTAATCAAGTTATCCATTATCATTTGCCCCTTTCATTCATAAAATCCATCTATTGCTTAACAGCTTCATAGCTTCAACCATCTAAATTCTAAGCCCGCAAATGCAGGATGTAATGCTTATACGTAGTTATACCCAAGTTTGATTCGTTTTGAAAATAAATCAAAAAACCGCCCCCGCGAATCGGCGCGGGAGGCGGCTTAATGAAAATATAAGAAAGTATAAGATTCCCCCTTATACTCCGCTTATATTTCTCGGACTGAAACGCGCCGAGCCGCCAAAGGACGGCGACAGCCGTTTCACCTTGAGCACAGCTAAGCGCGTGGCTTGAAAATGCCGAACGGCTTGCCAATCGGCAGGAAGCTCCGGCCGAAATGAGCGTTGAGCACGGAAGCGCCGCAGCCGTAAAGCGATACGATGCCGATAGCGAGCTCGGAGTAGGCAGCCAGCGTATGGAAAATTTCAGGTGCAACACCGAAAGCATCGAGCGTAAGTCCTAGGAACAATAGATCAATCAAGCAGAAAATGATCAGCAGCACGCGGTTCGTTTCAACCGCGCCAATGGTCATAAACAAAGTAAATACGAGATAGCCGGCGAAAGCGAAGCCGAGCTGCTTGCCATCAACATCGCCTGCGAGCGCGGTGCCAAAGACACCCATTTTAAACATCCAGCTTGTTGCGACTGCAAACCAGAAAAACGCATACGCGCCGAAAGCTGTCGTACCGAATGTATTGTTCCGCTTGGAATCTTGAATGCAAGCGAATAACTGGGCGAATGCGCCCAGGAAGATGGCCCAGGGGATAACGAAGCTGTAGCCCGTTGTAATTCCGAGCTTTTGGGATGATGCGACCAAGGTGACGATTGCTAGTCCGAATAAGCCTAGGGCGCTCGGATCAGCATTAATAATTTTGACGTTCGATGATTCCTTTTGCATATAAGCCTCCAATAATCCTGCGATTTCCTCTGTTTCATGCGTATTTGCCGACTACTAACACACATTGAAACATTCTAACTGAATTCGAAACAAGAATAAAGGGTATAATTCGTGTCCAAAAGTCGAACTTTGTTGAAATTAGGTGTTTCGTCATGTTTAAAATGGTTTAATAGGTAAAGAGAACTATTACATAAGATAAAAGGGAGCGCTTGCATGTGAACATTCGAAAAAAGCTAATTACAGGTTTTGCAGCAGTATTATTGCTTACTTTGGTAGTTGGAATGATTAGCTTGTTTCAGCTTACGTCTCTTAATCAGGCTTATCAGGATTTGCTGAATGACCGTGTTCAGAAAATTATTTGGGTGAATAAGCTTAAGGAATTGACGATGAGTGAGTTCAGCTATGTAAGGGGTCATTTAATTACCGGAAGCTCATCCCAGTTGGATAAATATGAAGCGAATCGCTTATCTTTTGCCGATACAATAAACCAATTGGGGACCTCTGTTAAAACGCAGACGGCGGTCAATCTGACGGCGGAGCTCAAGCAGCTGGAAGCAGATTATAATGCGGCGGCACTGGAATTTATTGCAGCCAAAAAACAAGACGATATGGATCAAGTATCCTATTTGCTTGAAACAAAAGGTGTGCCAATTGCAGAGAAGTTTTTGAGTGCAGCTAATGAGCTGGAGGAATACCAAACGAACCTGCTGAATGAAGGCAGAACCGTTTTAACGAAGCAAGTGAGCGAAGTGAAGACGATCATTTTGACGACAATCATCGTTGCTATGGTCCTTGGTATCGCACTGGCGCTGCTCATTGGACAAATAATTGCCCGTCCTGTACAGAAGGTAGCCCAGGCAGCGCGGCAAATCGCAGATGGCGACCTGACGGGAGCAGATATTGTGCTGCGACAGAAAGATGAAATCGGAGCGATGGCTTTGGATTTCAATAGAATGAAGCAAAATTTGCGACAGCTGATGCTGGCCATCAATCATAATGCGGTGGAGGTTGAAGCAGCGTCGAAGGAGCTTTCTGGCGGGGCAGAGCAGGCAGTAATGGCTTCCAACCATATAGCGGAGTCTGTGCAGGAGGTATCGGAAGCATCGGATCAGCAGTCTGCGAGCATTAATGAGAATAAGCAGGCGATTGAAGAGAGCGCCATCAGCATTCAGCGTATTGCCGATTCAGCTACGGTTACTTCGGAATCGTCCGAGCTTGCCTTACAGCAAGCAGAACGCGGCAGTGCGCTGCTCGGCGAGACGATTGGCCAAATGAAGCAGCTCCACCTGACCATTGATCAATCTGCTGCTGTCATTTACGAGCTTGGCGAGCAATCGCGGGCAATTGAGGGAATTACACAGTTTATTCGTGAGATTGCCAATCAGACAAACCTGCTGTCGCTGAACGCATCCATCGAGGCGGCACGGGCAGGCGAAGGCGGCAGAGGCTTTGCTGTCGTTGCTGGCGAGGTGAAAAAGCTGGCTGAGCAGACCGGTGAAGCATCCGATAAAATTGCATTATCCATTCGGGCTATGGTGGACAAGGTGAACGGCGCAGTTGTGTCCATGCAGAAGGGCTCCGGTGAGGTTGAGTCCAGCACCGCTTATATGAATCAGACAGGCGAAGCTTTTGAGCAGGTGTATGCGGCTATTCGTACGGTAACCAGCCAAGTTCAGGAAGTATCGGCATCGGCGGAGGAACTGGCCGCTTCGACAGAGCAGCAGCTCGCAACCGAGGAGCAGTTGGTCGTGCTTGCGAATAACATTTCGGGCAATTCTCAAAGCGTGGCTGCCGTTTGCGAGGAGCAGCTGGCATCGATGGAGGAAATTTCAGCTTCGGCCGAAGCGCTGAGCCAGATGGCTAATGTGCTGCGGGGCGAAATTCAGAGGTTTACTTTTGAGAAAGAGCAGGCTTAATTTGTTTAGCTGCTGAGCATGCTTAGATACGAAGGGGCCGTTGTGATACAATGACAATAGACAGCCCATGAGGAGATGATGACAGATGAGCGAGCAAGGAAATGACCAAATCGACGAGCAACAGCTGATCGCGTACATAACGAGTAAGGCGAAGGCATCCGAAGCGGATGTAAAGCTGGTGCTTAAGCATGAAATGACCTTCATTAACAATGCGCAGGAGAATGCTTCTGGCGAGGTTGAAGTTGACAGCGATGAGCTGGTCGATTACATCCTGAAGCAGCGTGATGTGAAGCTGGACGAGCTTATGGTTGAGACGATTCTTGATCTGGAAATGGAATATTTGATGGATCAAGGTGTGGCTGGGTACGTTGATTAAGCCGTATAATTAAAAGAAGCTTTCGAAGCGCCATTTAGGCGTATTCGGAAGCTTTTTTTATTCAGAAGTAAACGAATCCCATGATTGTGGATGTGTCGAAGCATCCCCTTATTCTAGTCGCAAAAGTACTAATAAATAGTCGTCTTATCGGTAGTGAGGGTGGATGTATAAAGGTTATAGTCAAACTAATCAAATGCAGCACTTTTAATGAAGAGAGGACGATAGCGATGAAGGGCGTATGGCATGGGCATGTGAAAATGGGGGAAGGCTCCACGCTGTTTATTTTTACAGTAGAGGAATGGGACGGCGATTACCGGCTTGCTGTGCATTCGGTACCAGGCATATACAGCTTTGAGGCAGGCGGCCTGAAAGCGGAGGGAGGCAAAGGCAATGAGCTTAAGGCAACCGGTCATCTGGCGATGTTTGGGGCGAATATGACGGTTCACCTTATATTTGGAGAAACATCGCTCACAGGCATGGTGACTTTACCGTTTGGCGGTCCCTTTCCGCTCGAAGGGGAGAAAGGGCATCCGTCCTTTCGCAATGATTCCCTTTTAGCGAAAGCTGCTGAGGTGCAGGGCGGAACAGTCGTAGAACGAACGGAGGCGGAAATCGCCGAGCAAGTGGAGCTGCTGCTGGAACGAATGAGCGTGGAGGAGAAAATCGGACAAATGAGCCAGGTCGGAGCGTCGAACTTCTCGTTCGGCGGCGATGTGGAGAGCGAGCCGGTTGAGGTGCTGATCGCAAAAGGGAAGATTGGCTCAATATTAGGCGCATTCGATATGAGTCAGGTACTGGAGCTGCAAAGAATTGCGGTCGAGCAGTCTCCGCTCCGTATTCCGCTGTTGTTTAATGCCGATGTGATTCACGGTTATCAGACGATTTTTCCGGTGCCGCTAGCTTGGGCATGCAGTTGGGATATGGAGGCGATTCGCAAAGCCTGCGCAATCGCGGCAAAGGAGGCCGCAGCTTCCGGCATTACGTATAATCATGCGCCAATGGTCGATGTTACTCGCGATGCCAGATGGGGCAGGGTAGTTGAGGGAGCGGGCGAGGACCCGTATCTTGGCGCTGCCATTGCTAAAGCTCAGGTAGAGGGATTTCAAGGTGAAAGCCTGCTGGATCAGGACACAATGATTGCCTGCTTGAAGCATTTTATTGCGTATGGAGCGGCCGAGGCAGGCCGGGATTACAATACGGTCGATATTTCCGAGCGTACGCTGCGTGACGTGTTTTTGCCGCCCTTTCGTGCGGGCATTGAGGCCGGCGCCGGATCGGTCATGAATGCTTTTAATTTGTACGATGGCATTCCGATTGCTGGAAATACCCGCATATTGCGTGATCTGCTGCGGGAGGAGCTTGGGTTCGAGGGCATGCTCATCTCCGATTATGCGGCCATTGATGAGCTGGTCGTCCATGGCGCTGCCGAGAACGGCAAAGAGGCTGCCGCGCAAGCGCTGCATGCAACGATGGATATTGAAATGGTGACCAGGCTGTACGAGGAGCATCTTCCGGCGCTTCTGGCAGAAGGAAGGGTGACGGAAGAGCAGTTGAATGCGGCGGTGCGCCGGATTTTGACCTATAAATTTAAAATCGGCATTATGGATGCCCCTTATCGTTATGTGAGGCCAGAAGAAGCGTACAAGCATTATTTGTCGCCTGAGCATTTGGAGGCAAGCCGTGACGTAGCCCGCAAATCCATTGTGCTGCTTAAAAATAACGGCGTGCTGCCGCTAGCGTATGGCTCCAAGCTGGCAGTTATCGGGCCGTTCGCGGCCAGCCGGGATTTGCTCGGGCCGTGGCAGTTTTCCAATTTCGCGAGTGAAACGGCGACGCTGCTGCAAGGCTTGGCAGCGAAGGGCTTCGCACCGGAGCAGCTGCTGTATGCAGAAGGCTGCGGCGTGCATGAGCCGCTGGCCGGAGGCATCGAGCGCGCCGTGGAGCAGGCGCGCAAAGCAGATATCGTGCTGCTGGCGTTGGGCGAGAGCAGCGATATGTCTGGCGAGGCGGCATCTCGTATGGATGTGACGCTGCCAGATGCCCAATTGGAGCTGGCTAAGGCAATTGCGCAGACAGGTAAGCCGGTCGTGCTTATTTTGACCAATGGCCGTCCATTGGTGCTGGAATGGTTTGATAACCACATGGCTGCGATAGTGGAAAGCTGGTTCCTTGGCTCGCAAGCGGGGCATGCTTTAGCGGATGTTCTTCTGGGCGATTACAATCCATCAGGCAAGCTGACGATGAGCTTTCCATACAAGACGGGCCAAGTGCCTGTGTATTACAATCATTTCCGAACCGGCCGTCCGCTTACGGAGAGCAACAGCGGCCAGAAGTTTATTTCCAAATACATGGATGGCCCGAATGAGCCCTTGTACCCATTTGGCTATGGCCTCAGCTATACGGCATTTGCTTATTCAGAGCTTGCGCTTAGCCGCTCTGAGCTGCGGGCGGGCGACACGCTGGAGGTTTCCATCACGGTGACGAATACAGGCAGCAGAGCTGGAGAAGAAATCGTGCAGCTGTACGTTCAGGACGTTCACGGTAGTGTCGTTCGTCCGGTGAAGGAGCTGAAAGGGTTCCAAAAGCTGATGCTGGAGGCGGGAGAAAGCCGCAAGGCGGTCTTCACCATTTCAGAAGAGCCTTTGAAATTTACGACAGCAGCTATGACTCACGAGGTGGAAGCAGGGCAGTTTAAGGTGTACGTAGGAGGAAGCTCAAGAGAAACGCTGGCAGCGGGGTTCGAATGGCTGGCATAGATTTAAGCTTAAGAGCGATTAAAGCCTAAAGGAAGCATAAAGTTTTGAGTAAGAGGAACCATCTGCTTAAAATAGCTATGAAAAAGACAAGGAAGAGGGCGAATCCCTCGCTCCTTGTCTTTTTTTGCGTCGTTACATGATTCTTAGCCCACAATTGTGCGAATGGAGTCATGCGGCGGATGCGAATATCCGCATGAACACACGCCTATCAAAAGAAAATAAAGGTTTAGATTGGATAGGGGTGTAAGCTAACGGGCAGGACATTATTATCCTTCCACGAATACTTCAAGTACAGCGAATTTGCGAAGCTTAAATTTAAGACAGTATACAATTCAAACGGTTACACAATCCTTGAAGGACAGATATAGAACTGATTATATAAGTGTGTGAGGAGATCTGGATATGGAATTTATTTACGAAGATGAAACGCTGGCAGTAACTGTTGTTAAAGCGCTCCACACTGGCGATATCCCATCTTTGAAACGACTTCTTGAAGAGAATCCGGGCTTGGCTACGGCAAGAATGATCGGTAGAGACAATAACAACGAAAACAATAGTTGTGGAATGTCTCGAACACTTTTGCATGTCGTGACCGACTGGCCCGGTCACTTTCCTAACGGTGCGGCTGCTGTTAGTACGTTAGTCGAGTTTGGTGCGGAGGTTAACGCTCGGTTCACTGGAGCGCACACCGAGACACCGCTTCATTGGGCTTCGAGTTGCGATGACATTAAAGTGCTTGATGCGCTTCTTGATGCTGGTGCCGATATCGAAGCGCCAGGTGCAGTGATCGCAGGCGGCACACCACTGGATGATGCAGTAGCGTTCGCACAGTGGCGGGCAGCGCATAGGTTGGTTGAACGTGGAGCACAAATCGCACTCTGGCATGCGGCTGCGCTAGGACAAATGGCTGCAATTGAGGCTTACTTCGCCGGTTCCACACTTTCAGAACGATACCCTTGGGGAGCAAGTCGCTCTTCACCTCCGGACAAGATTACCGTCGCCTTCTGGTGCGCTTGCC
Source organism: Paenibacillus sp. J31R34 (assembly GCF_059383715.1). NCBI lineage: Bacteria > Bacillati > Bacillota > Bacilli > Caryophanales > Paenibacillaceae > Paenibacillus > Paenibacillus sp. J31R34. Next base: position 311,787 of record NZ_JBXENU010000006.1, on the reverse strand, counting down.
ACGGTGGACAACGGAGCTCTGCAGAGTATCTTCTCGGCCGAGGCGCTGAACTGAACTGGATTTCGGTTTGGGATGGATTGACCCCGCTGGATGCGGCGCAACGCAGTTCTGCTGCTGATCTGGTTCATTGGCTGCATAGCCAAGGCGCCAAATCTGCCGGCGAATTGTAAAGAATCAATATGGTTGTTGAGCCTCAAGCTAGAGTTCCTTAGGAATAAGCTAACGAATTCGTTAGTCCAATAAGAACAGCGGCAGTCTAAGGCTTTTTTCAGTCTTAGTCCGCCGCTGTTTCATTTTTATGGTCTGTCTAATCCTTCATTAACTTTATTGCGGGTTCGTCGTCCAGATACCCGCCGTCTTAATGAAGACGCGTGGCGGCAGCGATATAGCGGCAAGCGCCAAAGCTGCAACATCCTCGGGCTGCATCATGCGGTCCTCATCACCGATTTTGAGGCCAGCTTTCGTAGCCAGCTCGGTATTGACCGTGCTTGGCGTAAGGGCTGTAACGCGAATATTGTGCTTGCGCACCTCTTGCAGCAGCGATTCGGTGAAGCCCAGCACTGCGAACTTGGAAGCGCAGTAGGCCGAACCCGTTGCGAAGCCTCGCTCTCCCGCTGTGGAGGCCACATTAATAATTTCGCCGCTATTTCTGGCAACCATATCTGGCAGTACAGCGCGAGTCACATTGTAGGTGCCGAATAAATTGACATCCATCATGCTCTTCCACTCTTCTGGGTCCATATCCAGCAAAGTGCCGAATTTGGCAATGCCTGCATTATTGATTAGAATATCAATAGGGCCAAGCTGCTCGGTAATCGAGGCAACAGCTGCCTGAACCTCTTGATTAACCGATACATCCGCAGCCGCAAGGCTGACCTGTATCGAATAGCTGGCTTTCAACGTATCGGCGAGCGTCTCCAAATCGGATGCCGTGCGGGAAATAAGTCCAAGGCTTACGCCCTCCTTCGCGAGTGCATGGGCAATAGCAAGTCCGATGCCTTTGCCCGCGCCGGTAATGATCGCTGTTTTTCCGCTTAGTGTCATCATTAATCTCTCCATTCATTAGGGAAATCGCTTCTCGTTTCTCCTCTCCATTATAAAGCTGTCAATAACCGGAATACAAATAAGCCCCAATAAGCGGGCAAATGCTACAAGTCAGGTGGGTCCGTATGAAAATAGATCGATTGCTCAGCATCGTTGTCCTGCTGCTCGGCAGGAAGCGTTGGAATGCGACCGAGCTTGCTGAGCGTTTTGAAGTATCAATCAAAACGATTTACCGCGATATGGATACGCTGAGTCTAGCTGGCATTCCTGTCGTCTCGCACCATGGTGCAGCCGGCGGTTACGAAATTATGGAGCAATACACGTTAAATCGGCAGCTTGCAAGCGCGAAGGAATGGAAGGCGCTGCTTGCTGCAGTGAAGGGAATTGCCTCAGCCCTAGATGATCAAACCTATCATGAGCTGCTCGCCAAAGTGAATGCGCTGCTGCCTCAAGCAGCGCATGAGGAGCAAGCCAGGCAGGGCGAGGAGCTGGTGTTTGATCTGCAATCATGGGGAGCGGGACTGGATTTGAAGCCCAAGCTGGCCTTGCTCCAACAAGCGATTACAGAAAGCAAGGTGGCTTGCCTGCGTTATGCCAGCTCGGCCGGGACCGAAAGCGAGCGGGAGGTTGAGCCGGCAGCGCTCATCATGAAAGGCTCCGTGTGGTATGTGCAGGCGTATTGCCGGGGGAAGCAGGGCTTTCGCATGTTTCGTTTGACGCGCATACTCAGCCTGTCGCTAAGGCTGGAACGCTTCGAGCCGCGGCAGTCGCCGCAATTGGAAGGGCTGATCTGGCGCAGCGACTGGGGAGCAGAACAGGAGACGCAGATGCTTCTGCACTTTCAGCCGCAGGTCAAGCATCGGGTATATGATGCTTTTCCAAGCGTGTTTATTACCGAGCTAGCGGATGGCAGCTTGCAGGTGGCGGGCTCTTTTTCGCTGGATGAGTGGTTTTATGGCTTGCTGCTGAGCTTCTGCCAGCATGTTAAGGTGCTGGCTCCCGTTCATGCCGCTGAAGAAGTGAAGCGCAGGGCACGGCTTATTTATGAAAGCTATTAATTTACAATATTGAATCCGGACATATAGCTGTCTGATAAGATGCGATAAGCTTTGGGTAAATCTAAGTAAGCATGGTGAATGGCTCGCACCTTAGCCGCTGTGCTTATGGAAAAGAGGAAATGACATGATGAAATCAATAGTGGAGCAGCAAGGGACCTTGAAACTGGCGGGCATCGGCGTTCGGACAACAAATCAGGAGGAAGCGGGGCCGAATGGGCGAATTCCTGCACTCTGGACACAGTATTTTCAGCTGGCGGGTACGCACTCCAATGAGGCTCAAGCTCAAGACGATTTTATTTATGGGGTATATACGGACTATGAAACGGATGCAAGCGGCGCTTACACGGCTTTCATCGGACATGCCTATGATTTAGACCTGCCCATGACAACAGAAACAACAGGGGCATCTGCCGCAGCAAACCTACAGCAAATTGTTGTGCCGAGCTCTATGTACCGGGTTTTTGAGACGAGGAGAGGGCCTATGCCGCAGGTTGTCATCGAGGCTTGGCAGGAAATTTGGGCTTATTATGAGACAGCTGCCGAGCAGCGGGCGTATACGGGTGATTTTGAGCGATATGATAAAAATGATTATCAGGATGGGGAAGCAGCCGTTCGTATTTATATCGCCATTAAAGGCTGAATGCTGTTAAGCGTTCGTTAGCCGAGAATGCGTCATGTAAATGCCGAATTCCCCGTCACTGGATGGATCGCCGTTCCTTTTTTTGTGCGAGAGGAGAGGATAACGGTTAGATTGGAAGGGGAAGGCGAATGATCAATAGAAGCAAGCTGGAGCAAATAAAAAAATGGAACAGGACCGGTGAATTTCATCGGTCCATTCAAGCGTTGCAGGAGGCGGTAGCCATTCCCGCTGATATTAGAAGTGAAGCGGGCTGCCAGAAAGGCTTTGATACGCTGTACTTATATGTAGAAGCGCAGCTTTACAGCGGGCATGCGGAGGAAGCAGAGGCGCATTACCCAGCGCTTCAATCGCTGCTGTATACGTGGAATGGCATTTATAATCACAGCTATACAACCAATTATCAGCTGAATTTCATTCGGTCAGCACTGGATTACGCGCTAGGGAGCAAGCTTGCAGCAGGGCGCGGCTTCGCCAGGCTGATGGAGTATGGCGCACAGCTTGATACGCAGCTGCGGGCGGCGATTTATTATTATTTTTCGCTAATGGACTATGAGGATTACAACGTGGTGGATGCGGGAGAGAAGCTGAATTTGGCTAAGCGAGAGAAAGGCTGCACGCCGTTCGTAGCAGAGCTGTTAGACGAATTGGAGCAGTGGATTGTCATTCGCGAAGCACGGATGGAGTGGGAGCAGCTTGATCGCAGCCGCTCAACCTTCCAGCAATTCGGGGAGCTTGCAGCGGGGCAAGAAAGCGGCATCTGCGAGCTAGCGCTGAATGCCGAGGGCAGCTTGGCAGCCGTCCTCTATAATGACGGCATCGTCCGCGTGTGGCTTACAGCGGATGGCCAGCTTCAAGCTGTAATCGACAGAGGAGATGGGGAAGCTGTAAGTGATCGTACTGAAAGCAAAGCTGCAGCAGATAGGGCTGCGTTGTGCTTTAGTCCCGACTCCAGTCTGCTGGCGATTGGCAGTGGAATTGGTGTTATAGATCTCTTTCATGTACATAGCGGGAAGCTGGAGCAGCATTGGGAGTTCTGTGCTGACATACAGAAGCCGCTTCGTGATGCGCCTGATCAGAGCTTTTATACGCATGTCAGCTTTAGCGGCAATGGCCGTTATGCCGTCGTTATTCCGGTGGCCGAGGGCGATGTGCTTCCATTTGTAGATGAGGTGGATATGTCGTGTTTCCACACCGTGTTTGTTATAGAAACAAGCAGTGGACAGTGTGTGCTGCAGCATGCGTTTCGCGAAGGACGAATCGGTGCGGTTGCCTTCAGCGAGGATGAGCGGATGCTGGCGGTCGGCGTTATTGGCCAGGAGGTTGCTGTATGGGAGCTGAATAGCGGCAGTATCATATATTTCGATCATGATTTTGTGACGGTGCAAGATCATGGTCGCATGGCGCTTGCGAATACGATTGCTTTTGCACATGGCAGCTCCATGCTTGCTTATCCGGCAAGCGATCATACGATTAAAATAATCAGCATGAGTGAGTGGGGCGGCGTCTATACGATTCAGCGGCGGGCGATTGTACTGGAGGAAGGTGTTACAGTCAGCGCGATAACGTTCAGCGAAGATGGTGCAACGCTCATTTCGGCGGAGGATCATAGCCGTTGGAAACATGGATTGCTCAGCGTTTGGGATGTGGAGCGGGCACAGCAGCTGCATACGGCCGCCATTGAGCGGTCCGTCGCTTCTAAGCTTGCTATTCATGAACAAAACGATGAGCTATGGGTGCTAACCGGCCCGCTCTTGGAAATCCGCAGGCTGAGTACGCTGGAGCAGCTAAAAAGGCTCGACCCTTGCCAATGGCTCAATTCCACAGCCATATTGCAAAATGCCAGCGTGCTTGCTGATGACAGAGCCGCCTGCGCCATCGCCTTTAAAGGCAAGGTGCGGTTTTTCAGCTAACGGTAGATTGCCAAGCTTATAATAATAGGATCGGTCTGCTGTCGCGGACTCATGCAGCAGGCTGGAGTCGTTAAGAAAGGCTTTATTTTTGATTTAATAGCAGGCGGCATAGGTCGGGATAAACCTCCTGATTGTTCAGAGCCATAAGCAAGTAATCGGTGTTTACATCCTCCGGCATAACAGCCGAAACGTAGGCAGCAAACTCATGATAGGATGGGGGAGCATCGGCAAACAAAGGATGGTTTGGACTGGAGAATAGCGTGTGACGCTGCTGAATGTCGGCAACCTTTGCGTTATAAAAGCGGATGCTATGCTCATCGCTATCGGAGGCAGTCCCCTTCATGCGATGATTTAACATATAAAGCACATCGTGCAACGCTCTTGTCTGCTGCTCCGTGAAATCATGATCCAATAAAAATAGGTAGAATGGAAACTCATCTTTTGCCATAATCGTCCTCATGAGCTTCATTTGATATTTTAATTGTTCTATTTCTTCATGTACATTCATTGAATTTCCCCTCTCCTTTTTCTTTTCCAGCCTATTCCTTTTCCCCAGTATACGATAGTAGCAGAAACAACCGCAAAGAAACCGTTTCTCGGCAAAATGGCAGCGTGAAGCTGCCGTATGCCGAGGAGACGGTTTCTTTTCCAGCCTATCCTTTCACGGAACCAGCGAGGCCGGATACGAAGTATTTCTGAAACGCGACATAGACGATGAGCACCGGTACGACCGAAATGAGCACGCCTGCGTTCATCAGAGGGTAGTTCGCCGAATATTGGCCGCGGAATGCCAGCAGCCCTGTCGTAATGGTACGCATCGAATCCTTGGTAATAAAAATTTGGGCCAGCAGAAATTCATTCCAGGTGGCCATAAAATCAAAAATAAACAGCGTTGCAATGGCGGGCATCGATAATGGAATAATGATCTTGAAAAACTTCCCCATGACCCCACAGCCGTCAATCAGTGCAGCCTCATCAATTTCCTTAGGGATGGTGCGGAAAAATCCACGGAGGATCAAAATGCCGAACGGGATGCCGAAGCCCAAATAAATGAGAATAATGCCGGGATACGTGTCGACAAGCCCAAGCTTGTTGAGAATCATATTGAGCGGAACGAGCGTAGCCTGCATGGGAACCATCATGCCGATGAGAAACAAGGCGAACAGCCACTCGCTTCCCTTGAAAGCCAGCCGCGTCAGGGCAAAGGCGGCGAGCGCTTCAATCAAAATGCCAAGGGGAACCTTGATTAAGGCGATAAACGCTGTATTTTTCATATACATGCTCATACGCCCTTGCTCCCAAGCCTGCACAAAATTATGCCATTGCAGCTTTTCGGGGAACATATAAAAAGGACGTGTCAGCAAGTCGCTGCTCGACTTTAGCGCCGTAAAGGCAATGAATAAAACGGGCAGCAGAAAGATGGCTGCTAATACAACGACTAAAACATATTTAAGTACCTTACTGACGGGATGAACGCGCTGTTCCATCGGATGGACACCATCCTTCCTCCATATTACAAATGCGATTTTTTAGTGGTGTAATAAACATAAGGGATAATAATGACCAGCGTAATGAGAACTAAAAACATGGAAATGGCTGAACCTGTGCCAATATTGGCAAATTTGAACGTCTGAATATACATCCACGAAGCCAGCACATGGGTGCTTTCCGCCGGGCCTCCGCCCGTCATTGCATAGATTAAATCGTATACCTTCATGGAAGATACCATCGTGATGGCCACCACAATAACAAACGTTTCCCGCAGCAGAGGGACGGTAATAAACCAGAACATTTGCCGGGGCTTGGCACCATCAATCGTTGCGGCTTCATAAGGGTCCTGTGGAATCGTCTGTAGTCCAGCGAGAAACAGCACCATCGGCTGCCCAACGCCATTCCAGACAGCTGCAACGAACACGGCATAGAGGGCGAATTTAGGTTCCGCCAGCCAAGCCTGCGCCCAACTGCCAAGTCCAATCAGCTCCAGCGCTTTATTGAAAAATCCTTGCATGGGATTGTACATCCATGTCCAGATCGTCGCGACGATGACCCCGGATAATACGTAAGGGAAATAAAAAATACCGCGAAACATGATGCGGCCCTTCAGCTTCTGATTCAATAAAATCGCCAGCATCAGGCCGATTCCCATAATGATTGTCAAAGAGCCGAGCGTCCATAACAGATTGTTGGCGACTGCTCTTGGAAAGACGGAATCGTGCAGCAGCAGCTCGGTATAATTGCTTAAGCCGACAAAGGTTTTCGTAGGCGCAACGCCGTTCCAGTTAAAGAAGCTGAGATACAGCGTGTAGAGCGTTGGGATAAAGATAACGGCAATATAGATGAAAAGGGCGGGAAACACAAACAGCCAGGGCTTTAATACGCCGATTTTCAAGCTTCATTCCTCCTTGCGAATCAAGATGGAGACGGCAAAGCAGCCGCGCTCCATCTCTTTTCTCATTTACAGCGCTTCATTAATGCGGCCTAGCTTGTTTTATTTTTAGCCTTATAGTCAGCAGCGGCCTTTTCCATTCCTTCCGCAGCCTGCTCAGGCGTCCATTCTTTTAGAGCGACCTTGTCCTGCGCTTCAAACAGCTTTTGTACGACTTCCTGCGGAAGTGCTTGGTCGGTAATGAGGAAGCTGCCTTTCGTCGCCATATCGAGCAGAGGCTTCAGGTGAGGCGTGTTTTCCGAATAGGTGACATTAAGAGCAGCGGGCGTGCCGTAAGTATCAATATATTTATTGACTACCTCAGCACCAGTCAAATATTCGCCTACTTTAATGGTAGCCTCAAGCGTCGCTTGATCAAGGTCGGCGCTGACTTGGAACATTTCGGCAAATACGGATGAGCGGCCGGTAGGGAACTTGAATACATCAAAATCATTGACATTAAACCCGGCTGCTGCAATATTGCCGTCGAGCCATGTGCCTTCAATGTCGATTCCTGTAGTACCCGGATAGAAGAGATTTACAGCCTCTGTTGGATCAAGGGCAACGTAACCTTTAGGGAAATAGCCTTTATCGTTATATTCCTTGAGCTTTGCGAACGTTTGAACAACGGCCGGATCGTTCCACGAGGCAGTCAGGCTGTTCAGCTTGTCATGCAGCTCAGGTCCTGCAAAATGCTCCAGCAGTTGCTCTGTCAGACGCATGACGTGCCAGCCGTTTTTCCCGCCAAGCGAGAGTGGAATAATACCGCCATCCTTCAACGCTTGCAGATGCCCTTCAAACTCCTCAAAGGAGGTAGGAGCGGTAAGCTTAACCTTGTCAAAGGCTGTTTTGGAGTACCACATATCCACGGCATTTAAGTGATAGGGTATGCCGGACACTTTACCGTTGTAGGTTCCCATATCAATAGCAGCTTGATTGTAAAGCGAAGGCCAATTATGATCCTTGGCAATCTGAGTCAAATCAGCTGTAAGTCCATTTTCGGCATAAAAGGAACCTAGAGAACCGCCCCATGTAAACCACATATTAGGGAGCGTTCCTGAGTTAGCAGCTACCTTTAGCGCCTCTTTCAGCGGGTCAACGGCATATTTGCTAACCTCGATTTGAATATCAGAATGAGCCGCATTAAAGTCAGCAGCAGCTCCGTCAATCCAGGTGTGCTCCTGCAAAGCCCACACGGATACGACGGTTTTCTTTGCACTGCCTGAACTGCTTGTACCGCTCGTACTGCCAGCCTCTGAATTTGTGCCGCCGCTGGAAGAGCAGCCGGCTGCAATAAGTGCGATTATTAATAAGCCTACAAATGCTTGCCATCTTTTTGTCATGAGAATCCCCCTCTAGTGGTCAATCAAATAGTGGTACATCAAAATAACCGTTACACTTAAATCTTGCTGATGCGCAGCGCTTGATAAGGAATGCCGGGAAGCGGCACCTTGCATTCCCCCGCAAATTCCCCTTCCAGCGGCGATATCGACATCGCCCAGGTATCAATTAAATCAATTCGGAATGCTGCGCCTTCCGGAAGCGTTAAGCTGCGGAACGCGGGGCGGCTGGCGCCAAAATAAATCAAATAATATTCGCCCTCCACGCCGCCGGCAGAAGCATCCCATTTGAAATTAATGCGGCTCGTATTGAGTCTTGGCCCTTCTTCCATGATGCTGCGCAGAAATGCAATCCGCTCCGCGCTGCTTCCATGCAGCTCGCCTCCATGCGACCACCAAATGATATCTTCTGGATGAACGTACGTTTCTCCATGAGTGACATAACCCCCTTGAGCCATTCCTTCCCAGAAGCATTCGACCATTCGCTCTGCCGTAAGATTGCCCCAGCCGTGATTCAGATTGCCTTCATAGCGGCATTCATCGATGACGATTGGCTTACGGTACAGCTCGCGCCATTCTGTTACAAAATTCAAATCGGCATGCTGGATGCTGGCATGTGTGACCCAAGGCTTCCCGTGATCATACCAGTGCAGGTTGCTTCTATAATGGATTTCGGGATTATGCCAGTTATGAATGGAGCGAAGATGCTGATAAGGATCATGCTCCTGAATGATGCGGAAAAACCGGTCCCAGTCCGTCATCTTCTTCTCGAACAGTAGGTCATATTCATTGGCAAGCGACCACCATATGTTGCGGAAGGAGGCTAGCCTTGCCAGCGCGTACCGCAAATAATAATCGTCCGATTCAGCAGCCATGCGCGAGAAGCCCCAGCGGTCATAGGGATGGAATAAAATTAAATCTGCTTCAATGCCGAGAAGCTGTAATTGCTCCAGCTGTGATTCCAGGCGGCGCCAAAATTCAGGATTGAACGCCTCCCAATCAAAGCCCTCCTGCAAGGACCCTGCGAAAGCAAAATGCTCCGGCTCGGTGGCGTTATAATCATAATGCTTGGGAAACACGCACATCCTAATTTTGTTGAACGGTGCTTTGCTCAGCGAGCGCAGCGTTTGCTGTTCAAGCTGCTCCCCTTGATGGTTCCATACATAAGCAGTTGTTCCAACTGGATAGAAGGGTGTTCCGTCGGCATAGCTGAAATGATAAATTTGATCAACCTTTACAGGTCCATGATTTTCGGCCGATGTGGGGGCGGTGCAAATGAGTGTTCCTTGCAGGCCATCCAGCTGCGCCGTGCTGCTGCTCGTAGTGAAGGACCATGAGCCTATGCAATCCGGCATGAAGCGAATGACGTATTGTCCATTGCCATCATAGAAGCCGTCAACCTTAACAGACCGATGCCCGAATTGAAATTCGGCGCTGAGCACAACGCCCTTATAGGGATTTCCTTCCTGCGGCCCTTCTATGCGAAGCTCAAAACGATTCCACTGCTCAGCCTCGAAAGGCTCTGACCATGTGCGAGTCATGCTGTTCCTCCTTCTCTGATCATAAAAATACATGGTATTTGGTGAATGGCTTCATTTTATAGGATGCTGCTGCTCATGCGTAGCTGTCCAAAGCATCTTTTTGAGCATTATTATGACTGTTTGCTTGTGCTAAGCCTGCTAATGCGCCCCTGTAAGTAGACGAACGATGCGTTTTCCTATGCTTTTATGCCCATATGCTTCAATAGGGAAAGGCGGACAAGCGAAAGAGCCCCCTGAGTTCTTCTCTTGGAGGGAAGAGGCAGGAGGCAGGAGGCGCAAGGCTTTAGAAAAACCTTATTGATTGCGATATTCGAGTGGAGAAACGCCCGTGCGTTCTTTGAACAGCTTGCTAAAATAATGCGGATTCATATAACCGATAGCCGCGGAAATTTCATATACCTTATAGCTTGTCGTGCGCAGAAGCTGCTGTGCATGCTCGATTTTGTGCCGAATGACATATTCGCTGAAGCTTTCCCCGATCTCCTTTTGAAAAATGCGGCTTAAATAGCTTGGGCTGACATGGATGGAAGCCGCTACTTTTACGAGCGTCAAGTCCTCCAGCAAATGCTGGTCGATAAAAGCCTTCGATTTTCGAACGATAAAATTATCGCTTTGTTCGTTTAAAGGCAGCTGCAGCAGCGTTTCCATATAGGCCTTCGGCAGTTCTTGGAGGGAGCCGTAGCGCGAGCTGACGGAGCAGATGATCGCTACGTTCAGCAGCTCCAGCGTTTTCTGCCGTACCATATCGAGCAGCTTGTTTAATTCGGCGGGGCACTTTTTGTCCTCTTTGTCGGTATCGCCGTGTTCACCATGCCCCTGAGCCCGGGCCGCACCCGTTGAGCCCGCATATTGCGGGCAAAGCCAGATTACTTCGCGGTAATTGCGATGAAAGACGATCCCGCCCCATTCCTTCGTAACAAATTCGGCAATGAGATGCTGGAGGGAGCGGAAGCGCAAATGCCCGGCGTCCTGCATAGGGGCGGCATCGTCGCGTTTGCGGAAGACGGTCAGCCGAAAGCCCGTCTCATAGGCAGGCTGCGCAAGCTCTGCCAGCAGCGGCTGTTCAGGGAACGTATGCTCATCGAGCAGCGACAGCAGATATTGATTTTTCTCCTCTTCCGTATAAGCCGGCTGGGGAGCTGTGGTATGCGCAAGCTTCGCCGAAGCTTTGAGCAGGGAAGCGCCAATCTCCTCCTCATCCATCGTTGGCTTGTGCAAATAGTTGACGGCACCGAGGCGAAGGGCCTCTTTGGCATAGGTGAAATTATCGTAGCTGCTGATAAAAATAATTTGCACGTCGGGATAGCGCTCCAGCGCCTTCTTGGCAAAAGTGAGACCGTCCATGCCGGGCATTCGAATATCCGTAAGGATAATATGGATAGGCTGCGCGGACTCCATAGCCAGCAGTGCTTCTTCCCCATTCGAGGCTTCGGCCTTCCAATGAACGCCGTATTTTTCCCAATCTACCATATGGCGCAGTCCTAGTCTTGCGATGGATTCATCTTCAACGACGAGCAGATTCCACATCCGTATGCTCCTCCTTCTCTAATATCCGATAGGGCATTCTGACCGTCACGATCGTAAGTGTCTCTGTGCGCTCAAAACATAAGCCATATTCCTCGCCAAAACGCAGCCGGATGCGATCCTGCACATTGCGCAGCCCAATATTTTGTGTGCCGGTATCGCTTTGCGGCCGCCTCAGCAGCTCTAAGGCTGGACTATCGAAACCGCTCCCATCATCCCGCAGCTCAATGACTAGCAGGCGGTTATCCTTCTGATCGAGGCGGGCTTCCAGCGAAATATGCAGCTTCCTCTCCAGCCCCTTGGCCCCGTGAAAAATCGCATTTTCCAGCAGCGGCTGCAGCAGCATGGGCGGTATGGCTGCCTGATTCAGCTCGGGCGGAATATGCCACTCCATATCAAATACATTCGTATAGCGCAAATCCATTAACGTCGCATAGTCGCGCAGCAGCCGAATCTCTTCCTCGAATGTAACGAGCTCGCTGTCGAGCTTCATATTCGCATGGAGCAGCTTATTCAGCGACTGAATCAGCTTGGCGATTTGCCCAGATTGCTGGAGCACAGCCAGCATGCGAATAGAATTGAGCGTATTGTATAAAAAATGAGGCTGAATACGGGCCCGCAGCGCGTAAAGCTCGGCATGCCGCTTTTGCCGTTCCTTCTCTTCAATGGATTGAATGAGCTCCTCCAGTCGAATGACCATTCGGCCATAGCTGCTTTCAAGCTGGCCGATTTCATCGGAGCGGCCATGCGCCTCGGGCGTAAAAAACTGCCCTTTTTCTACTTTGCGCATGGAGCTTATAAGTCTGGAGATCGGCTGGGAAAACCCTCGCGCGATTAGGAGGGAGGAAACGGCCGCCAGTACAGCAACGCAAATAATAATCAGCATCGTAAAGCTCTGAATGGAACGACTGCTTTGCAGCATGGCATCCTTGTCCACACCCATATAAATCTGCCATTCCAGATAATCGCTTTTCAAGGAAACACCGCTAAAGGTTTTGCCTCCAGCTTGTTCATCAATGGAAACTTCCCACTCGTCATGCTGATTATTTTGGCTTGCGTGTTTCTGAAGCTCAGTTGCAAGCATGGCATTCGAGGCATAAATTAAATGACCGTCTCTATCTATGACGGTTACTTGCGCATTTGGCAGCTCTAGCGAGCGTACAAGATTCGAAATAAAGCGCGGGGAGATGAACATCACTGTGACAGCCAGCGGCTTGTAGTCCTCGTCCATCAACAGCCGAGCTCCAATGATGGCTTCAAAAGAATTGCTTTTAAACTGCTGAATGTTCTGAATGCCGGTCACGGCGAAATGGCCCTTCCCCGCCATCACCTCTTGATACCAGTCCTCATCCTTGGCGTCATAGGCCCCATTAATGGTGCTGTCCCCATCTATGCGGTAGCCATTAATCGACCCGTTCATGCCATAAACCATCAAGCCGTTAATGGAGGAATTAATGGACGGATAGGCACTCATGAGCCGGGCCATCGTTTTTTGGGCGTTAATCTCCTCTGTGCCCCACTGTTCAGGCGAGATCGCAGGCTTGTTCAGAAAGGAAAACACCTCCGGCATAAAATAAGGCAGCATGCTGAAACGGTCAAAGTCGCTAATTTGCCGTTCAATGGAGGCGTTGAGCTGTGCCAATATGACCTTCAGGTCCTGCGTCGTCTGCGCCTCCAACGTACCCGATGACTTCGTTGAGCCGACAGCTCCTATAATGAAAGCAGGGATACTGCTGAGCAGAAAAAATAAAATGAGCAGCTTTGTCTGATAACGTGCGTTTCTCCAGCGTCCCAATTTGCCCACCCTTTCATGCATGCTAGGAAGTAAATGTGAATTATAGCGCTTTCATCCCGTGCAGTGTTCAAGCATTTTATCATGATTGCTTCCAGAAGACAAAACTAAATCACTAAACAGAAAAATAAGGAAAAGGCCCATCCTTCGTAAAGGACGGGCCTTTTCCTTGCTCAAATTTCGCTAGTTTTAGCCTTTCACCGCTCCGGCAACGACGCCTTTGACGATGTATTTTTGCAGAAAAATAAAGACGATAATCGAAGGCAGCACGGCCATGACCATGGCGGTCATTGCATATTGCCAGTCGGATGTATATTGGCCGACGAACGTGTATGCCGCAAGCGTCAGCGTCTTCGTATCCGGCGAGCCGTTCACCATAAGCAGCGGCAGCAGGAAGTCATTCCAGATCCACATCACATCAATAATAATGATGGTCGTCGTGACCGATTGCAGCAGCGGAAAGATGACGAGGAAAAATAGTCGAAAGCCAGAGGCGCCATCCATCGTCGCGCTTTCGTCGATTTCCTGTGGGATGCCTTTCACGAAGCCGTGATAAATAAAGACGGCAAGCGGAGCGCCAAAGCCCCAATACAGCACGCCAAGTCCCCAGGTGCTCTCCGACAAATGCAGCTGTTTGGCGAATTGGAGCACCGTCAGCATAATCGACTGGAACGGAATGAGCATTGGCATAATGCAGAGCAGATAGATCAGGCCGCTCATCCGCGTTTTGGTACGCGCCAGCTTGTAGGCAGCGATAGACGAGACGAGAATAATGCCCGCGAGACCGACGATCGTAATGACCAGATTGTTCATGAACAGCTTCGGATAGTTGATAAACTGCCACACATAAGCATAGTTTTCAAAAATAATTTTCTCCGGCAGCGCGATAACATCGCTCATCACTTCTCCAAAGCTTTTGAACGAGTTGTTAATGGCCAGAAACAGCGGGTATAGAAACAGCAGCGAGAGCAGAAGCATGACGGCTTCCAGCGCGTAGCGTCCGACTGGGCGATTTTTTCTCATTAGGCTTCTACCTCCCGGCGCTTGAACAGCGTTAATTGAATGATCGTAATGAACAGCACGGCAACGAACAGAATGAGCGCTTTCGCCGTACCGTAGCCATACAGATTGTTCTGGAATGTATCGCGGTAAATGTCATAGGCGATGCTGTAGGTCGAGCCGCCCGGCCCGCCGCCCGTCAGCGACAAAATGACATCAAACACCTTGATCGAATTTGTCAGCGCCATAAAGACGGCAATCGTAATCGAAGGGGCGAGCAGGGGCAGCGTAATGTTGAAAAAGGTGCGGAATGGCCCCGCGCCGTCTACCGTTGCCGCCTCCTTCAAATCTCCCGGCACCGATTGCAGCCCCGCGATATAGATAACGAGGTAGAAGCCAATCGATTGCCAGATCGATACGAGCAAAATCGAAACAAAGGCAAGCCCCGGCGTGCCAAGCCAGCTTAAATCAAAAATCCCCCAGCCTGTACTTTCCCCCAGCGACTCAAAGCCCTGCATGAAAATAAACTTCCAGATAAAGCCGACGATGACGAGGCTCAAAATGTAAGGAATAAAGAAAGCGGCCCGCAGCCAATTGGTCGTGCGCAGCTTCATGTCGAGCAGAACCGCAAGCCCAATCGCCAGTACATTGACAAGCACGATGTACAGCACCGCGTATTTAATCGTAAACCACGCCGAGCTGGTGAAATTCGCATCATTCAGAAAAATTTGCTTGAAATTATCGAGCCCAATAAATTTCGGATGCTTGGAAATACCGTTCCATTTGGTTAAGGAATAACGGATGGTCATGGCAAAAGGAATATAAAAGGCAATGGCAATACAAATCAGTACAGGCAGGCTGAATAAGGTAAATTCCAGCTTTCCGCCCCACTTTTTACCTAATGCTTTGAACATATGATGCACCCCAATTCGTCTATTTCATCCACGCTTGCGAGCCTCGCAGCCAGAGGATGGCGACGGCTGCTTACGCTGGAAAAAGCATTTTCCAATCTAGCTTTAATGTGTATTATAGAGCAGACGGTTGCCCGTCTAAATGGATTATAGAAAACAGTTAGGGGTAAAAAGGTGAACTGTATGCGGAGCGTGAAACGATGATGAAAGCGATTGCGGGCAAGGTGTGGGAGCTGCTTTCTTTTTGGCGGGAGCTGGTTGCCAGAAGGCTGGTCAATAAGCTGATTTTACTGTTTACGGGCGTCATTGTGCTGGTTGTGGCTTCGCTTAACTTCATCTCCTACCAGATGCTTGAGAAGGAATCGGTCGGCAACAGCATCGATAGTACAACGAACAACTTGCTGCTCGTTGGCCGCAATTTAGAGGATTATCTGAAGGGCATCGAGCAAATTTCCTTGCCGCAAATCGGCTACGATGAAATTACTTATGCCATCATGCACGAGTCAGAGGACTATTCCTCCAAGATGTATGTTGAAAATTATTTGCGCAATCTGTTTTATTCCCGCAGCGACTTGGAGGCTATCTACTTGTATGTCGTAGAGAAGCAGAAGTATTATGCGATAACGAGAGAAAATTACAATATAACGGTGCGGACGGGAACGAACACCGTCATTGCGGAGCAGCCATGGTATGCCAAGGCGATGGCAGATCCGAGCAATCAAGCGTATCAATCGCTGTCGGGGCCAGGTGCGGAGGCGGATTTCGGCTATTCCGCCGAAATTCAGCAGGCCAGCTTTATGGCGTATCACCGGGTCATGCGTTCGATTAAGACGCGCAAGCCGCAGGCGGTGCTTTCTTTTTATTACAACGCTTCAGTCAAGGACGAGATTGTGAAGGATATACCGTTTAGCGAAGGCCAGCATTTGCTGTATGTCAGCCCGGATAATGAGCCTTTTGAGCTGGACGATGAAGCGTTCTACACGGAGCTGCGGGACGCAGGTGTGCTGCAAAAGCTGGGTGGAGGAGATGGACTGGCTGGAGCCTCCAGTGGGCCGTTTACTTGGGTGCAGGGGGAGCAGAAATATTTAATTATTTACAATGTGGCGGAGAAAAGCGGCTGGAAGCTGATTAAGCCGATTCCTTATTCGCAAATTTACGAGGCCGCGACGAAGACGCGCAATCTGAACTATGCCATTGGCGTGCTGTTTTTGCTGCTCGCAGTCGTGCTCGTCAGCTTGATGTCGAGCGCTATCACAAAGCCTCTCAAGAAATTATCCCGCCAAATGAGCCGATTCAGCGCAGGCAGCTTTGACGCGGAGGCCGAGGTGAAGGGCCGCGATGAAATTGCTTATTTATCGCGCCATTTCAATTTGATGGTCAGGCGGACGAATGAGCTGATTAATGAGCGCTACAAGATGAAGCTGGCGGAAAACCATGCGATTTTAAAGGCGCTGGAGGCGGAGATCAATCCGCATTTTCTGTACAATGCGCTGCAAGCGATCTCCACGAAAGCGCTCAAGCATCAAACGTATGACGTCGCGGATATGATCGATGCGTTGGCGCTGACGTTCCGCTATTGCATCAGCGGGAAGGATATTGTGTTTGCGCGCGAGGAGCTGAAGCATATTGAGCGTTATATGGCGCTGCAAACGGCGCGGTTCGGCGCTAGATTGCAGGTCGTCTATGAGTGGGAGGAAGCGCTGATGGAGCTTGAGATTCCGAAGCTTTCGGTGCAGACGCTGGTCGAGAACGCGATCAAGCATGGGCTGGAGAAGGTAACAAACACCGTCACCATTGGCATTAAGGCGTCCATTCAAGAGGACGGAACAGCGCTGATCGCTGTTCAGGATGACGGGCCGGGCTTTACGCAAGGCAGGCTGGGCCAGGTGGAGGCTTCGCTGCGGCGCGAATGGGGCCAGCGGGAGAGCGACAACATTGGGCTCGTCAACCTTTACACGAGGCTGAAGCTGCTGTATGGGGAAGAGGCTGAGCTGCTCATTAAGAGCGATCAAGCGGGGACGGAGCTGGCGATGCGGCTGCCCCGGCGAGGAGGGAACGGTTCATGAATTATACGGTGCTGATCATTGATGATGAAGAGCCGCTGCGCGAGGCCATTCGGCTGCTTGGCGACTGGGATGGACTTGGCGTGGAGCAGGTGCTGGAGGCTGCAGATGGGTTAAGCGGACTGCGCATGCTTGCGGAGCATAAGGTGGACCTGGCTATCGTCGATATGAAGATGCCTGGCCTGAACGGGGCGGAGCTGCTGCAAACCGTGGAGCAGCAGTACCCGGGGCTGCTGACCATTGTCGTCAGCGGCTACAACGACTTTGAATATACGCGGCAGGCGATTCGCTCCAAAGTCGTCGATTATTTGCTCAAGCCCGTAAACCGGACAGAGCTGAATCAGGCGCTGCGCAAGGCAATGGATGTGCTGGAGGCGAAGCGCAGGCAGGAGAGCGATTTTATTGCGCAAAATATTACCCTCAACCTGTCGCTGCCAGGGCTCAAGGAGAAGATGTATTTGTCCATTCTCGAACGCAGCTTTAAGCAGCAGGCGAATGAAGCGTTTCTGCCGCTCATTGGCGCGGACGACAAGGCCAATCGCTTCGTCGTTGTGCTGCTGCGCATTTTGAATCTAGACCAGGTCAGGCGCAGCCGCTTCCACGGCGATACGGAGCTGCTGCATTTCGCCGTCAGCAACGTCGTCAATGAGGTGGCGGGCGCGCACTTTCAAGCGTTCAGCTTCGCGAATCCGAAGCAGGAGCGCGAGCTGTTCGCCATTCTGACCATGAATGGCGGGGGTGCAGCCGATGCAGCCTATCGGGCGCTGCATCAGGTGAATGCAATAGCCGCTACGCTCCAGCGGCTATTCGGCATTAGGGTCGCCGCAGGCATCGGCGGCCCGGTAATGGAGGCGCTGGACATGGCCGCCTCCTTCGAAGAAGCGCGCACAGCGCTGGGTGAGATGGACCTGCTGCGCATGAATGGAGCAGCAGCTGTTAGAGCTGCCGCGGCTGAGCATCACGGCGACGGCAGCGGCAATGGCAGCGGTAGCCGCACGTCGGGAGCGGCTGCCACGGGTACAGAGAAGCGGCAGCCGAAGGAGGGGTTGTCGCTGCCGGGGCGTATGGCGGTCATCCGCCAAGCGCTGGCGGGCGACAATCTTCAGCAGGCGAGCAGCATCATCAGCGAGCTGGCCCGCAGCTGGCAGGAGGCGGACAAGCTGAGCTTGGGCGAGGCCGATCGCATCATTCGCGAGGGCATCGTGCTGCTTGGCGACCTGTCGCTTGCGCTTGGCGTTCCGCAGGAGCGGCTGCCGGCCGGCAGCGAGGAAAGCTTTCGCAGCTGGGGGCTTTCGCTCGATTTTGCCACCTTCGAGCAGTTCGCCGCGCTGCTTCAGCGGCTGCTAAGCTTCTACCATGAGCAGCTGAGGGCAGCGCAGGCCGTGCAGAAGCCATTCGATATTGCCGATATTAAAGCCCATATCGACCGTTATTATTTTGAGGATATTAAAATCTCGCTATATACCGATAAATATTTTCTCAGCCGCGAGTATTTGATGAAGCTGTTCAAGCAGCAGTTTGGCTGCGGCATTCATGAATATGTACAGAAGGTGCGGATGGATAAAGCGCGGGAGCTGCTGGACGATTCGGCTCTCAAAATTCAAGATATTTCCGAGCTGCTCGGCTACAAGGACAACAATTATTTCAGCAAGGCGTTCCGCAATTATTACAGCCTGTCGCCTTCGGAATATCGGAGCAGCAAGGGGAATGGTTAGGGGAGCCCACAGCCATATACCACTTTTTTACCCTTAATACACCACTTATCTGCATGTTTATCTCCTATCCTTTTCTTTAGAATAAGCAGCGAAGACTTGTATTCCAAGCGAAAAGAAATGGGGGCCCTACCATGTTCAAAAAAATCATGTCCATGTCCACCAGTATCGTCCTGGCTTCGGTCATGCTGGCTGCTTGCGGCAGCGGCAATGGCAGCACCACGAGCAACAGCGGCACTACGCCGGAAGCGAGCAGCACAGCCGAGGCTGGCGGCGCTGCGAATGAGGCTAAGCCGGTTACGATCAACATGTTCACCGCTTCTCCCGAATATACCGATGCGTTTAATGCTTACATTGCCGAATACAAAAAAGTAAAGCCGAACGTCACGATCAACCTGGAAATTATGCAAGCCGATTACAATACGGTGCTGAAGTCGAAAATCGCAGCGGGAAGCACGCCGGATGTATTCCAGACGACGGCGGGCGGCGACATTGACACCTTTGCTGAATACAGCGCAGATTTGACGAATGAGCCGCTTGCGGCAGCTATGATGGATGCGGTACGTGTTAATATGACATCGAGCGACGGCAAGGTGCTTGGACTTCCGGTCAAGGGCAATTTAATGATGATGATTTATAATAAAAAGCTGCTCGCGGACGCGGGCATTACTGCCGCTCCGAAGACGACAGCAGAGCTTGAGGATGCGGTTGCCAAGCTGGAAGCGAAGGGCATCACGCCATTTGCCAACGCCTACAAAGAGTGGTGGGTATGGAAGCATATTTTCCAAAACTTCGTCAACGCAGCAGCGGAAGATGCGGGCACCACGCCGAAAGAGCTGGTGGGTCAGTTCATCGCGGGTGAAACGACCTTTAAAGACCATCCTATGCTGAGCGACAATTTCTTTCATTTCATCGATCTGACCGTGAAACACGGGACAGATAAGCCGCTCGAGCGTGACAGCAACGCCGAAGTAAGTGACTTTGCTTCAGGCAAAGCGGCCTTCATGACGGGCAAGGGCGCATGGGACGAGGAAGCGATCAAGAAAATTACGCCTGACATCGAGATCGGCATCGCAGGCTATCCAGTCAGCGATAAGCCGGAGCAAGCGCTGCTTGTAACGGGAGCGGATCAGGCGCTGCGCATTAACAAGGATTCCGCTGTTGCGGCGGAAACAATTGCATTTTTCAACTGGCTGTATACCTCCGACTACGGTAAAAAATGGTTTTCGGAAGTCGCGAAGGTCATTCCGCCGATTAAAGATGCAGCGCTGCCGGATCTGGATATGCCGAAGCAGATGGAAGAGATATTGAAGACGGAGAAATCCGGCGATCTGTCGGTCAACTATTCTCTCGACACGTTCCATCAAAAATTTGGTGAGCTGATGCAGAGCTACATTAGTGGCGGAAAAACGAAGGAGCAGACGATTACCGAAATCCAGCAAGCGTGGATTCAATTCGGCTCCTCGATGTAAGCAAGCGGCTAAGCACAGGGACGAAAGCGTTCCCTGTGCTTTTTGTTATGAAATGACGTGTTGATTAGCGCCATGAAATGGCAAGGCTATTCTACAATTATTGTTTTAATTAATGGGCTTGGCACTTACTATCCTTCTTGAGTTAACCGATATAACTAGGTAAAAGGGTTTACTTTAAGCTAGAGGAGAGTGACGAGATGAAAGCATCTAGTCCATTGAAATTTTTAACTAATCTGTCATTTCGCGTTAAGCTTCCCGTCATGATCTGCTTGCTGGTATGTATCGTGCTTGCGGCAACGGGCATTTTAAGCTATCGCATCGCAGCGGAAATTACAATTGATAAGAGCAAGGATGAAATTCGTTCTACCTCCGATCGCATCGGAGAAGGGCTGTATTCGTCGATTGAGCTGGCGCAGCAATCCGTATTTCTGCTGTCGGTTCAGGCCCCTATTCTTGATATAGTGAGTTTGCACAATAGCAGCTCGGTAGCGGAGGAGCAGTTTTTCACAGCTGACAATACCGCTTTAACGAGCGTAAATGAACGATTAACAACGAGTATTAAAGGTATGCAGGGAACGGAAACCATTTTAGTTTTGGACAAAAATGGTTTGATTGTCGCCAGCAGCAACGAATCTGTATTGAATAACAGCCGCTCGGACCGTGATTATTTTCAGCAGGCGATTAAAGGGAAGGCTGCGGTGAGCGATGCGCTGGTGTCCAAATCCACAGGCAACTTGGTAACCGTGCTTGCCGCTCCTGTTATGGACAAGCAGGGTGCCGTTCAAGGCGTTGTTGCTGTTACGCTCGTTACTGATTTTTTCGTCAATAAATTGCAAAATGTGAAAATTAATGACGAGGGCAAAGTCATTATTTTAGATCGCGTTGGTATGGTAATCTATCATTCGGGTGATGAGGCGCTCGTTGGTACGGTGCTTGAAACCGAAGATTATAAGGCGGTGCTGGAGCTGCCGCCAAGCAATGAAATAATGAAAAATGAGCTATTATTCCCGGATAAGGTCGCCTTCTACTCCAAAACGCCGATTGCGGACTGGTCCATTATTATTGAGGATGCGTCCAGCGACGTAAATAAACCATTGAATCATATGATGGAACAGATGTTCATCGTATTGCTTTTTGCCATTGTTATTTCCATTGCCGTTGGTATCGGGATATCCCTACTGATTACGAAGCCAGTCAGCCGCTTGACAACCTTATTCAAAAAGCTGGCCTCAGGCGATTTGACTGTGGTGGCTACTGGCAAATACAGTGGGGAGTTCAAGGTTCTTGCTGATAGCTTTGATGTCATGGTTTCACGCAACAAGCAGCTTATTACGAGCATGAACGGCTCGATTGCCGTCTTGCAAAACAGCATGTCAGAGCTTGAAGAGACGTCAAAAAGAACAAATCTTTCGATCGCCGAGACGTCGACTACGACGCAGGAAATCGCCAAGGCGATGGAATCACAGGCTAACGATACGGAATCAATCGTCGATAAGTTCATGGAGGTCGGAGACAAGATTGCTGACGTAAGCAGCAAGTCGCAGGCAATTAGAACGAAAGCAGATTCCGTAGCTCAAGTATTCAAAGCCAATTATGAGGTTATTGAAGCTTTGGTGGAAATCAACCATCGCAGCGAGCTGGAGGTGCGCAACATTTCTGAGGTAACCGCACAGCTGGCGGAAAGCTCATCGGGCATCCGCCAAATTACAGGAGCCATTTCCGACATTGCTAATCAGACGCAGCTGCTCGCGCTGAATGCTTCCATTGAAGCGGCAAGAGCAGGAGAGCAGGGCCGCGGCTTTGCGGTCGTCGCTTCGGAAATTCGCAAGCTGGCGGAGCAGACGTCGATGCAATCCCAAGATATTAATAAAATCGTTGCTCAGACGATTGAATACGTAGAGCGCAGCGACCACAGTGTGAAGGCGATAGAGTCCATATCGGAGCAGCATAACAGCAGTGTGCAGCAGACGCAGCAAACCTTCGGCTACATTACCGATAATATTCGCGAAATCATTGAGCAGGTCAAGACGATTGCTGTCCAGCTGAAAGCGATAGAGCAGGATAAAGACGGCGTGCTTGGCGCAGCGCAAAGCTTGTCGGCTTCCGGCGAGCAGGTATCCGCTTCCGTGGAGGAAGTAACAGCAACGGTACAGGAGCAATCGGCAATGGTACAGAACCTTGCGGAGATGGTTGAAACGATCGAAAGCTTGAGCAATGAGCTGGCACAAGCAGCTGGCGAATTTAAAGTAGAATAACGATACAGTTCATAAACACCCCTGTTCTATTAGTAGAACAGGGGTGTTTGGTTCGCCTAAATAAAGGAACTCATAGCGGGTGAAAATAAGCTATAATATAACAATAATCGATAAATATCGGGTTGAAGCGTGTGCGCTAGTTGCCTGCCAGGCAGGAAAACAGTTTGTTGCGAAAAGGAGATTGCGGCGGTGGATCACTTCAAAAATTTATTTGAGCTATCTTTTGACATGCTTGTGGTCATGGACTGCAACGGCCGCGTTGTGCACTATAACAGTGGCTTGCAGAAGATGCTGGGCTATCCTGTCTTATTGAATAGTATGAAAGATTTTTACACGTATATGCATCCCGATGACATAGCATCCATGGATACTTTAGTCCCACAATTGATACAAGGCAGGGAGCTAAGCGGGTACTTAAATCGATTCCGCTGCTTAGACGGCTCTTATAAATGGCTGCAATGGAATGTCTCTCTGGATCAGATCAACATGTACTTTTATGTCATAGGGCGTGATGTGCATCATCAGAAAAGCTTCGAGCAGCACCTGGCGGCACAGGAGCTATGGTACCGTTCCTGCCTCGACAATTTGCTGGATGGCTTCAGTTATTATAAGACAGTCAGGGACGAAGGTGGAGACATTATTGATTATCGGTCGGAGTACATGAATGATACCTTTTGCCGCATGATGAATTATTCGAAAGATGAAGCTGTGGGCCGGCTGTGGTCGCAGCTTTTTCCTGATTTTACAGAAGAGATCAGGGCGGTGCTGAAGCAGGTGACGAGCAGTGGCAAACCCGTTTTGCGGCAGGAACGAGTGTACAATAAGTGGCTGACCGATGAAGAAAGCTACGATGTGCTCTATTATAAAATGGGTGATGGCTTCGCCTGCAGCTGGCGCAATGTAACGGAATACCGCCGAGCTCAGGAGCATTTGGAGCTTTCGAACCTGAAATTTACGAGCGCCTTTCATACGAATGCGACGATGAACTTTTTAATAGATTTGGAAACAGCGACGATTATAGAGATGAATCAGAAGTTTTCGCAGACGATGCGGCGGGGACATTATTCCCATTTTGTAAATAGTATTTTGCAAGCGATTCCAGATCAGGGGTTATTAGAAAATATCGAGCTTCCCTTTCTGCGGCAGTCTGGGGATACGGGCTATGGCGTCATATCGGGCGAAGTGCTTGAGCTGAAGAACAAGCGTTATTTTCTCGCCTTTGCCATCGATATTACGGAGCTGCGCAAAGCCAAAAAGCATCTCCTGCTTATGGACAAGCTGAATTTGCTCAGCTCCATGGCGGCAAGTATCGCCCATGAGGTACGCAATCCGATGACGACGATTAAAGGCTTTTTACAGCTGATGCAGAAAAATACGACGCTCGCCTCTTACCGCGATACGTTAAATTTAATGATTAGCGAGCTCGATCGCGCGAACGGCATTATTTCAGAATATTTATCACTGGCGAATACCCGTTTTGTGCAAAAAGAACAGAAGCAGCTGGATGTTCTCGTTTCGAATATACTGCCGCTGCTGGAAGCGGATGCGGCCTACTCCAACATTTTAATTGTGCTTGAACTGCATGCCACGGAGCCCGTTACCGTGGAGGAGAAGGAGATCCGCCAGCTGCTGCTGAATTTGACACGCAATGCAATCGAAGCGATGGAGAGCGGCGGCGAGCTGACCATTCGGACGAGAATGAATCAGGGCGATGTCATACTGGAAGTAGCCGATCAAGGACATGGCATTCCGAAGGAGCATATAGAGGCGATTTTCACCCCTTTTTATACGACGAAGGAAACGGGAACCGGGCTTGGTCTTGCGGTGTGCCGCAGCATTGCGGAGCATCATGGCGCCGAAATCGAGATTGAATCAAGCGAGGAGGGTACGACATTCCGGGTCGTATTTTAGCAGCCCTCCAAGCAGCGTACAATCTCATGAGAAGCAGCCAATCGTTTGGGTGGAATAGGATATTTTCCCACACTAACGTTTTTTTGCTGATGAATGGTTTCGAACAGTCGGAGACTTGGGATATTGAATCCAGTAAATAAGATTATAAGTAAGTTAGGCATTGATAGCTTGAATCCACCTGTGTGGCTCAAGTCATCAATGCCTTTTTGTATAAGAACGATTTAATAGAAGCAGTAAATTCTAATATGCGACAAAATATTTAGGGATAGAGGACTTTTTTACTATATCGTCGAATGTGATAATTGAAAAATATTGTAAGTTTAAATTTGCGGAGCATTATTTCAAAAGGGGGAAGATTTTTTTATAGACAGGGGGTCTGGAGATGAGAGATTCACGCTACATGGTAGTCGGAATTATCTTACATGTAGGTTGGTTTTTATGTGGATTTTATTTGTTGCAGTATATCGGAAAAGCAAGCTTTATGATGATCTATGATAGTTGGGGTGGCGGACTAGAAGGAACGAAGACAGTAGCAAACAGGATGTATATGTTACAAATAATGTTTGTTCTTTACTCTTTTAGCCTACTGTATTTCCATGGACGATATTTTAATCGTTCAAAGACGGTAGTGAAAAAGAAGCTGCTTCATCTAATTTCTATTATGGGAGTGACCATATTTTTTATAACAGGCTTTCTGCTCTGGTGGAATTATTCACCTCCAATGAGTGAGGCGAAAGCGCTAGAATATGCAGAAAAAAAAGTAGCGGGTTCTATATTAAATTTAGATTTTAACTCTATTCAATATAACGAAATGAGTAATGAATGGATAGTAGAGTATAGAATACTGAATCTATCTGATCAATGTACGACAGTTATTATTGGAAAAGGATATGATATGCGAGGAGGAGGGACGTGCTCACAAAATTAAATTGAGAGAGGTAGCACTATGAAAGAAATTCCTAAAGGTCATTTTTAATTTTAGGTAAAGCAACAGAATTCCTGAAAACTCATTGTTTCGTTTATATATTTATTTTCTTGTTCTTGGGATCATATGAATGTGAAAGGGAAGTTTAAATGACAAAGATCAGGTCAATTCTAGCCGTTATGCTAATCCTCTCGTTAATCTTTCATCTTACGCCAGTTGCTCATTCCCAAAATATAATTGAAGCTGGGATTGAGGATGCGGATGTTGTAATTCCTTCGGTGGTTGAATCGGTGTATGAGGACATTGAATTAAATACATTGAACCCAATAGGCCCAGTGAGTATGCTAACGGAGGGAGTGCCTATCAAAGAGGGGATACCTATACGTATAGAAACGTCGAGGGCGATTCGGTGAGCTGGGGTCTCTATTCTATTGGAGGCGATTAGGCGCATCAGGCAGGTATAATAGGTCAGTTGATAAAGTAGGGACATGGATTTTTAAACGCGATTTCAAATTTCCTGAAAAGAATGTAGATGATAATATACGACAAAATATTCATAAAATAGAGGACTTATCTACTAATTGGTCGAATATGATTATTCAAAAATTTTCAAGTAAAAGTGGATGAGTGTTTCCTAGGATTGGAAAGAGATGGCTAGATATAGACAGGAGGGCTAAAAGTGAAAGACTCTCGCTACATTGTAATCGGGATTTTTCTACATGTGGGTTGGTTCCTTTTTGGATTTCACTTATTTTGGTATGTCGGTGAAGTATCATTCCATTTAATGTATGAAAGCTGGAATGGCGGTTCGGAAGGAGAGGAGTTAGCGCAGAGAGCGAATGTCTATCAGATATTATATTTGATTTACACCTGTTTGCTGGTAGCCTTCCACATCCGATATTTCAGACGTTCGCAGACCAAGAGAAAACGGAAAACGTTTTACTTACTGAGCATATTAGGGGCAATGGCGCTCTTTATAACGGGCTATATGCTGTGGTGGAACTATGTTCCTCCGATGAGTGAGGTGAAGGCGTTGGAGTATGCTAATGAAAGAATGAAGAATCAATTAAAATATAATGAGTTTGATCGAATTAGATATGACTCAATAAACAATAGATGGCAGGTAAGGTATAAGCCTATAAACGGTGGTGCTTGTATAACTATAAATATAGGAAGGATTTACAGAGATTCGGGTATGGGGGCTTGTTCGAACGATTAGATGTCAAAAAATCAATTATAAAGTGGTTAGCGAAGTCATCTAAAGATAAAGGGGAATATTAAATGGGAACAATCAAATCCATAATAGCCGCTATAATTACGCTTTCACTAATCTTTAATATCACGCCAACTACTTATGCTCAGAATATAATTGAAGCAGGGGTCCAGGACACGAATGTAGTGAGTCCTACAGTAACTGAAACGGTATATGAGAACACGGGTGAAGTCCAAGAATACATGATCGCTTTTGAGGAAAAAGTAGATGTTGACGAATTTGTAGAGACAGAGATAGTTGCAAGAAGCGTTGTTGAGCAAAATGAAGAACAGCCAAATAGTAAAATAGCCACAGTGTTGTTGACTGAATCTGAGAAGGAGCAATTGGAGCAAAACCCTGAAATTAAATACATCGAATCAAACAGCCCGGTGAGTATGCTAACAGAGGGAGTACCTGTCAAAGAGGGGGATGCTTATACATATCAAAACGTGGATGGTGATTCTATAAGCTGGGCCTCTATTCCATTGGAGGAGATTAGGCGCATCAGGCAGTGATAATAGGTACAGTTGATAAAGAAGGGATATGGATTTATTAAACGAGAATTCAAATTCCCTGAAAAGGATATAGATGATAATATACGACAAAATATTCATAAAATAGAGGACTTATTTACTAGTTGGTCGAATATGATTATTGAAAAATTTTCAAGTAATAATAGGGGAGCTTTGGTTGGAAAGCGGAGAGTTGGTCAGATATAGACAGGGGGGCTGAAAGTGAAAGATTCTCGTTACATTTTAATCGGAATTGTCTTGCATGTGGGTTGGTTTTTGTGGTCTTTTTATATGTTTCTGTCTACAGGAGTATTGTCTTTTCTGTTATTGGATCAAACTTTTTATAGCGAATTAAAGGGAAGTTCAATGACGATGTGGATGTATGTCTTTCAAATTCTCCATTTTTTCTATACTTGTATTTTAGTGTATTACCACATCCGTTATTTCAAACGTTCACAATCGATAAGAAAGAAAAAAAATAGATATTTTTTTTGTATAATTGGATCAATGTTATTATTTATAATTTGTTTTTCGCTATGGTGGAATTACGTTCCTCCAATGAGTGAAGCAAGAGCATTGGAGTATGCGAAGGAGGAAATGAAAGACGAAGGTTTAAATTTTCATTATATACGGTACGATAAACACAATAATTCTTGGGATATTATTTATCGAGAAAATGAAAATGCTGATATTTGCACTACATTGGTTATAAATAGGAATTATACAATGAAAACTTCTGGATATTGCGAAAAAAAATAGAATCTAAAATTAAAATTATTTGTTTAAATGATTATTTTCACTATATTCATATAAAAACCATTCTGCTTGTTGGCCGGTTTTATTCGAGTTATATGTGGGACAAGGTTCCCTTTCAAACTAAGTATGACGGCTTTAATGATAAACTAAAATTAATGAATTATCCAATCATTTGTTAATTGACAATTTGTTTATTTTATGTAAATACCTTTTATCTACTGAAAATATTTGATATAAAAGGGGAAGTTTAAATGCCAAAAATCAAGTCCATCTTAGCCGTTATGCTAATCTTCTCGCTAATCTTTGATCTTACGCCGGTAGCACATTCTCAAAACATAATCGAAGCAGGGACTGAAAATACGAATGTAGTGATTCCGTCGGTTGTCGAATCGGTATATGAGGATATGGGAGAAGTTCAAGAGTACATGATCGCTTTTGAGGAAAAAGTAGATGTTGAAGAATTCATAGAAGCAGAGATGGATAGCAGCAAGGTAATGGAACAAAATGAAGAACAGCCAAATAGTAAAATAGCGACTGTACTACTTACCGAAACAGAGAAGGAACAATGGGAACAAAACCCTGAAATTAAATACATCGAACCCAATAGCCCTGTAAGTATGCTGACGGAGGGAGTACCTGTCAAAGAGGGAGATGCTTATACATATCGAAACGTGGATGGTGATTCTATAAGCTGGGGCCTCTATTCCATTGGAGGAGATCAGGCGCATCAGGCAGGGATGAAAGGTGCGGGTGCAAAAATCGCTGTTCTGGATACCGGAATTTCAGAACATGCTGATCTTCGTGTGAACGGCGGAGTATCTTTTGTAAGCGAGGTTGCAGCATACGACGATGACAACGGGCATGGTACATTCGTAGCAGGCATTATTGGCGCGCAAATAAACGGTCAAGGAATAGCGGGAGTGGCTCCTGATGCAGAATTGTATGCGGTAAAAGTGCTTAATTCAGCAGGCAAGGGTACGTATGCGCAAGTCGTAAATGGCATAGACTGGGCTATTAATAATCATATGAATATAATTAGCATCAGCTTTGGCGGTATGGAATCTAGCGAGATTCTGCGCGAAGCGGTCATTCGGGCGAATGAAGCGGGAATACTGGTTGTAGCTGCTGCTGGGAACGCAGGCGCAGGGGAAGAGACTGAGCTTTATCCAGCACGTTTTGAGGAAGTTGTTTCCGTTGGTGCGGTTACCCGATCATTTAAACGCGCGATTTATTCAAGTACGGGCGCACAATTGAACGTGGTTGCCCCTGGCAGTGATATTTTAAGCACAACCTATGATGGCGATTACGGTGTCGTATCAGGAACGTCAGTTGCAGCTCCATTTGTAGTAGGAGCGGCTGCGCTTTTATACTCAACAAATCCTCAACAAACGCCTTCCGAACTCCAATCCACCTTATATGGAAGTGCGACACCGTTAGGGGAGCAAACTTCTTATGGTAGCGGAATAGTAAACATTGCAAAAGCAATTGGCCTTAATGATGAGCCTATCCCTCCTATTTTCTTAGGCTCTGCTACAAATGAGGATGAAGAATGGGTTCCCCCAATATTTGAGGCACAGGATGGTGAAGTTTCTATTCTTGCCTATGGGCATAGTGGCAATGGACAGTCCATCGTGCCTGGAGAAAGCGCTACGGTTTCTTTAACTCTTTCTGATCCAAAGAGCAGAGTATATATTGGCGTCTTTAATCCAGCAGGCGTTAAAATTGACGGTATAGAATTTTCTGATGTAAGCGCAAATTTTCCTATTGAATATACTTGGAACACCTCTTCCGGTACGGTTCCAGGAACGTACAAAATTAAATATGCTTATTCAGGCACCACTTTAACAGATTTCTTTACCATATATGTTACTGCAACTCAATCCAATGCCACGCCAGTAAAGCCTACGGGTCTGCATATTAGCAGCTATTCAGATAGCGGTATTAGAATTAACTGGAACGATATGGGTGGTGGCCTGCAGTATATCGTTAGACTTAACGGCAGTACGGTCACTACTACCATGAACAAGAGCTATACATTTACTGGCTTGCAGCCTAACACGCAGTATGTCATGCAGGTATTAACGACTAATGCATCGGGAGAGAGAAGCGATGATGCAATTATTTACAAAAGTACACTCTTTCCTGTTCCTGGTGGGATAACGGCAACAGATGTTACGGAAACATCCATGACAATAAAATGGAATAGAATCGTAGGAGCAGATTTTAGTATACGCAAAAATGGACAATATTTCACAACAACAAGCAATAATTATCAGAGCTTCACGGGTCTCGATCCAGATACTACTTACAATTTTACCGTTGCTTCAAAAAATAGTAGCGGGGAGCTAAGCGAATTTAGTAATGCGTTTGCTATGAAAACACTAGCAGATACAATAAATCCTACGGTCTGGATTTCTGTGGCAACAGCGCTACCTTATTATGAAAATAAAGAGATTCTCATTAATTTCTCAGCATCCGATAATATAGCGGTTACGAAGCTGAATTTTATAGTGAAGAGAGATGGTGTTTTTTTATTAAATAAGGATCTTCCGCCAAATACAACTAGTCAGAAGTATACGCCCACAACAGCTGGGAACTATATATTTGAATTGACGGGATATGATAAAGCAGGCAATTCACAGACCAGGAGCCAAATCGTTATTGTCAGTCCTGAGAAAAAGGTTGTTGTTTATGTTCCTGGGTTTATGAATACAAGAATCTTTAAGGATGGTGATCAGGTTTGGCCTGCCTATCTGGTGAATCCAGTAAGTAACCCACTCCGATTGTCTAGTACTGGCGAACCTAATAATGGTACTACTCATGGAACAGTGTTTGAGGAATTTGCGCAAAAAGATTTTGGCGAAGTATTTTTTAAATATTTAAAAGATAATAGTATTAAGGTTGTGCAAGTAGGCTATGATTGGAGAAGAGATTTACGGCTAGCAGCTGAGCTTGTAAAAAACACGGTCGATGCTGAGTTTGAATCAGCAGGCAATCAAAAAATCAATCTTGTAACACACAGTACAGGAGGGATTGTAGCTAGATACTATTTACTTACAGACCCTACAGCTAAAGATAAGGTGAAAAATTTTATAAATATGGGCTCACCTAACTTGGGAACAGTTACTGCACTCAAGGGACTCATGGTTGGAGATGATCTTGGGGTAATTGAATATGGCTTGGTTCCGTTCTCTGAACGAGCATCCAAAGAAATGGTTCAAAACTTCCCTGCGGTTTATCAATTGTTACCCGGTCAGAAATATGTAAATGCTTATAATAGTTTATATGGAGGTAAGTTCAAAAGTTTTTATCAGTATACTAGTGTAGCTAGCCTTTCTGGACCAGCTCAAAATATAAATACCTATTCTGACACTGTTCAATATGTTAAAAATAATCACAATAATCGTATTTATGAGGTACCTGAGGATAGCAGTTCATTTAGATATACAATTGAGAATAAACAACTAGATTCCTCGATTAAAGAGTACCGAATCGCCGGTTACTACGATCATGATAAGAAAACTATTCTAAAATTTGTGGCACACAAAGGCCTTAATCGTAATCCTGAACCTTCTTACAAGGCTATTTGGGGATTAGGGGACAGCCTTGTCCCTTTGCTCAGTGCAAACTTCAATGAGCAAGGTTCCTCAACAAACTATTATTTACAAAGATCGCATATAGGTCTTATAAGGCCTGATGGGGCAAACCCATCCAGCGCGTTCAAAATCGTCAAAAGCATCGTAGCGGACAATGACCCATTGCCTGCTTATAATTATCCGAAACCTTCATTAACAGATATTAAAGGTGACGCTATAGATATTTTATGCCCTGTTAATGTCGTAGTAACAGATCATTATGGCAACAAAGCCTATGTGGATGAGAATGGTTTTGTTGTGAACAATATTGAGGGCTTAACTTATGAAATAGTAGGCGAATCAAAGCTTCTTTTTGTATCAGTAGGAGTAAAGGTGAAATTTGATATTGTTGGAACAGACGAGGGGGAAGTGAACCTTGGTGTAACAAGATACGAATCCTCTGTTCCTGTTCGCACGAATCTGATTCAGAATCTGGACATTAATGATGAGTCCCAAATCAAGTTTGAGTTTACAGGTGGTCAAGAGGTCACGAATCAGACGGATATTTTGTATGATTTCAACGGTGATGGAAACGTGCAAGTGCTTCATCTAACGAAAGAAATTCCAGCTGATGAGTATTTGGATAATTCTTATATTGACGTTACTGCACCAACTGTGCCGACTGCTCTATCTGTTACTGGAAAAACAGAAACGACAGTATCTTTGGTTTGGCAGGCTGCAACAGATAATGAAGGTATAAAAGGCTATGAAATTTATGAAGGCGCCAAGCAGGTTGGTTTTTCAAAAACGTTGGATTTTACGGTTCGAGATTTGCTGCCTAATGTTTCATACAGATTCTCCATTAAGGCGGTAGATAAGGCAGGTAATCCTTCGAATTCAAGTGCAGAAGTAGTTGCTATTACTAATCGTGATGTACAAGCGCCAACTGTTCCTGTAGAGATAGTCGTTAAATCAAAAACAGAAAAGTCGGTTACCTTGTCATGGGCAGCGTCTACAGATAATGTTGGCGTCGCAGGTTACGATGTTTATAAGAACGGGAATGTTCTTGCTGGATCTTCTGTATCTACAGAATTCACTGTAACAGGGCTGGTTCCAGAGACAGCATATTCCTTTACCATCAAGTCCAAGGATGCCTCGGGTAATATTTCTGGTTTCAGTACAGCAATAACGGTGGTGACTAATGCGGATACAGAAGCGCCCTCCGTTCCGACTAATTTGCAATTGCTGACTAAAACAGATCAAACCGTAACGCTATCATGGTCAGCATCTACTGATAATATTGGGGTAAAAAATTATGATATCTATATGGGTACAGAACTAGCAGGCACTTCTGCTTCTACCTCCTATACGGTTACAAAGCTGATGCCTGATACTTCGTATGATATTTCTATTAAAGCTAAGGACGCCAAAGGAAATGCGTCAGAGTTTAGCTCAATTTTAAATGTTCGGACGATGCCGGATACAACTCCTCCGGAGGCACCGACAAATTTAAGTGAGAGTGAAAAAACAGCAGCGAAGCTGAAATTGTCATGGAAAGAAGCGAAGGATAATATTGCGGTGACAGGCTATCATATTTACGAGAGCTCTAATTTAATAGGAACGACAGATTCTACAAGCTTTGAAGTAGGGGGTCTGACTTCTAACCGGCTCTATATTTTTTCTATAAGGGCTTATGATGCTGCTGGAAATATATCTAGCGAAAGTAAACCTCTTGACAGCATTTTTGTAGTCTCAAATGGAATAAAGCGACTAGCGATTGGAAATCAGATGCTTTATGCGAAAGCGGATGGAAGCCTATGGGGTTGGGGGAACAATAACTCCGGGCAATTGGGAGATGGAACGATCAATGCAAAATCGACGGCCACGCAAGTGCCTGATGTGAGCGGAATCGTCCATGTAGCAACAGGCTATGCCCACACGCTAGCGTTAAAGGAAGACGGAACCGTGTGGGCATGGGGAGATAACACCTTCGGTTCTTTGGGAACGGGTGACAAAGTTAATCAGAAAAAACCGAAGCAAGTAACCGGCCTAACCGATGCAGTTGCCGTAGCGGCAAATGGACAGGGCTACAGTAGCTATGCTCTGAAGAAAGATGGAACCGTATGGACATGGGGGAGATTTCTCAATAATTACAATACCCATCTAGTAGTGCCGCAGAAGATGTATGGAATGGAAGGGATTAGTCAGATTGCGACAAGTTTGACCAAATTCGCAGCTTTGAAGAATGATGGAACCGTATGGGTGGTAGGAACTACGACAAGTAATCCTGCTCAAATGATTGTCCCAGAAAAAGTAAGTACGATAGTGGTAGAAGACAAAGTGCTTGCCCTAACAGAAAGCGGAAAGGTATGGGCATGGGGCGGCCCAGGTGCAGGCGATAACCCAACAGAAGTAGCAGGGTTGAGTGGAATAGTGGAGGTGGCCGAAGGAGGAGCGTTCTACCTGGCACTTAAGGGTGACGGAACCGTATGGGGCTGGGGAAGAAACACGCAAGGTCAGCTAGGAGATGGAACGAGGACAGATCGAGCAGCACCCGTGAAAGTAAATGGCTTAACAGATGTGAAAAGTATCTATGCAGGAATGGCAAGCAGTGCAGCGATTAAGCAGGATGGGAGTGTGTGGACGTGGGGAGGGAATACCAGCGGTCAACTGGGAGATGGAACGACCACGGATCGCTCAACCGCTGTTCGGATGCTAGAAAATACAGCACCTACGTTAACCCTGAAATACCCGCTAGGTAAGGAAAGTCAGCCAGTATTCGTGAATATTGACCAGCCATCTATTGCCTGGGAGCAAATAGATACTGATTCGTTGACGGTATTTAGCCGTTTTCAAGTACAAATAAGCGACGGAGCGGGCGTGATGGTAGCAGATTCCGGTGAGGTGGAGCAGACGCTGCGAGCTAAAGCAGGAAACTGGGTAGTCAACACAGCGTTACCTTCAAATAAGATGCTAAAAGTACGGGTAAGGGTAAAGGATGATTCGTTGTGGTCAGAGTGGAGTGATTACGGATGGCTGCAAGTTAAAGTAGAATTTTCTAAGAATGTCATGGCGATTGGAAATCAGATGATGTACGTGAAGGCAGATGGAAGCTTATGGGGCTGGGGAAATAATAACTCAGGGCAATTGGGAGATGGGACGACCAATGCCAAAACGACGGCCACGCAAGTGCCTGATGTGAGCAGAATCGTCAATATAGCAACAGGCTATGCACACACGCTAGCGTTAAAGGAAGATGGAAGTGTGTGGGCATGGGGAGACAACACCTTCGGTTCTCTGGGAATAGGCGACAAAGTTAATCAGAAAAAACCGAAGAAAGTAACAGGCCTAACCGATGTAGTTGCCGTAGCAGCAAATGGATATGGCTATAGCAGTTATGCCTTGAAGAAAGATGGAACGGTGTGGACATGGGGAAGATTCATTAATAATTACAATACCCATCTCGTGGTGCCGCAGAAGATGTATGGAATGGAAGGGATTAGTCAGATTGCGACAAGTTCGACCAAATTTGCTGCATTGAAAAATGACGGAACAGTTTTGGTGGTAGGAACTACGACAAGTAATCCCGCTCAAATGATTGTCCCAGAAAAAGTTAGTGCGATAGTGGTAGAAGACAAAGTTCTTGCGCTAACAGAAAGTGGGAAGGTATGGGCTTGGGGTGGCCCGGGCGCAGGCGATAATCCAACAGAAGTAGCAGGGTTAAGTGGAATAGTGGAGATAGCTGTAGGAGGAGCATTTTACTTAGCGCTTAAGAGTGATGGAACCGTATGGGGCTGGGGAAGAAATACGCAGGGCCAGCTAGGAGATGGAACGACCACAGATCGAGCAGTACCTGCGAAAGTAAATGGATTAACGAATGTGAAAAGTATCTATGCAGGAGTAGCAAGCAGTGCAGCAATTAAGCAAGATGGAAGTGTGTGGACGTGGGGAGGAAACACCAGTGGTCAGCTGGGAGATGGAACGACCACGGATCGCTCAACCGCTGTTCAGATGCTAGAGAATACAGCGCCAACGTTAACCCTGAAATACCCGCTAGGTACGGAAAGTCAGCCTGCAGTGGTGAATATTAACCAGCCATCTATTGCTTGGGAGCAAATAGATACTGATTCACAGACAGTGTTTAGTCGTTTTCAAGTACAAATAATCGATGCAGTTGGGGTAGTTGTAGTGGATTCCGGTGAGGTGGAGCAGACGTTGCGAGCTAAAGCGGGAAGCTGGGTAGTCAACACAGCATTACCTTCAAATAAGATGCTAAAAGTACGGGTAAGGGTAAAGGATGATTCGTTGTGGTCAGAGTGGAGCGATTACGGATGGCTGCAAGTCAAAGTAGAATTTTCTAAGAATGTCATGGCGATTGGAAACCAGATGTTGTACGTGAAAGCGGATGGAAGTCTATGGGGCTGGGGAAGCAATAACTCCGGGCAATTGGGAGATGGGACGACCAATGCCAAAACGACAGCCACGCAAGTGCCTGATGTGAGCGGAATCGTCAATGTAGCAACAGGCTATGCGCACACGCTGGCGTTAAAGGAAGATGGAACGGTATGGGCATGGGGAGATAACACCTTCGGTTCATTAGGAACAGGTGACAAGGTTAGCCAGAAAAAGCCGAAGCAAGTAACAGGTTTAACAGATGTGATTGCCGTAGCGGCAAATGGAAATGGCTATAGCAGTTATGCTTTGAAGAAGGATGGAACCGTGTGGACATGGGGGCAGTTCATCAATAACTACAATGTCTCTCTAGTTGTGCCGCAGAGGATGTACGGAATGGAAGGGATTAGTCAAATATCGGCAAGTACAACCAAATTTGCTGCATTGAAAAATGACGGAACAGTTTTGGTGGTAGGTAGTACTTCAAGCAATCCTGCTCAAATGAGCATACCGGAGAAAGTAAGTACGATAGTGGTAGAAGACAAAGTACTTGCTCTCACCGAAAGTGGGAAGGTCTGGGCATGGAGCGGCCCGAATACCGGTAACAATCCAACAGAAGTAGCAGGGCTGAGCGGAATAGTGGGAGTAGCAGCTGGAGGAGTGTTCACCTTAGCATTAAAGAGTGACGGAACCGTATGGGGATGGGGAAGGAACACACAGGGCCAACTGGGAGATGGCACGATCACTGATCGAGTGACTCCGGTGAAAGTAACCGGTCTGACAGGTGTAAAAAGTATCTATGCAGGAGTAGCAAGCAGTGCAGCAATTAAACAGGACGGGAGTGTATGGACGTGGGGAGGAAATACGCAGGGTCAACTGGGAGATGGTACAACAGTAGATCGTTCAACTGTTGTCCAGATGCGGGAAAATACAGCGCCTACGTTGACCTTGAAGTACCCACTAGGTACGGAAAGCCAGCCAGTAGTAACGAATATTGATCAACCGTCTATTGCATGGGAGCAAATAGATACGGATTCGCTAACGGTATTTAGTCGTTTTCAAGTGCAAATAACCGACGGAGCGGGCGTGATGGTAGCAGATTCCGGTGAGGTAGAGCAGACATTGCGAACTAAAGCAGGAAGCTGGGTAGTCAACACAGCATTACCTTCAAATAAGATGCTAAAAGTACGGGTGAGGGTAAAGGATGATTCGTTGTGGTCAGAGTGGAGTGATTACGGATGGCTACAAGTTAAAGTAGAATTTTCTAAGAATGTCATGGCGATTGGAAATCAGATGATGTACGTGAAGGCGGATGGAAGCCTATGGGGCTGGGGTAATAATAACTCAGGGCAATTGGGAGACGGAACAACCAATGCAAAAGCGACAGCCACGCAAGTGCCTGATGTGAGCAGAATCGTCAATGTAGCAACAGGCTATGGGCATACGCTGGCTTTAAAGGAAGATGGAACCGTATGGGCATGGGGAGAGAACGGATATGCTTCATTGGGAACAGGTGACAAAATTAGTCAGAAAAAACCGAAGCAAGTAACAGGTTTAACAGATGTAATTGCCGTGGCGGCAAATGGGTATGGCTACAGCAGCTATGCTTTGAAGAAAGATGGAACCGTGTGGACATGGGGGCAGTTCATTAATAACTACAATTACTTTTTAGTCGCCCCTCAGAAGATGTACGGAATGGAAGGTATTAGCCAGTTCGGAGCAGGAAGTGATAAAGTAGCGGCACTGAAGAATGATGGAACCGTATGGGTAGTGTCCCGAACATATAGCACGCCTATCCAAATGACCATACCGGAGAGAGTAAGTTCGATAGTGGTAGAAGACAAAGTTATGGCTCTTACGGAAAGCGGGAAGGTATATATATGGAGTGGTCCGGGTACAGGGAGTAATCCAACAGAAGTAGCAGGGTTGAGTGGAATAGTGGAGTTAGCCGAAGGAGGAGCGTTCTACCTGGCGCTTAAGGGTGACGGAACTGTATGGGGCTGGGGAAGAAATACGCAGGGTCAACTGGGAGATGGAACGACCACAGATCGAGTAGCTCCCGTGAAGGTGAATGGCTTAACAGACGTGAAAAGTATATATGCAGGAGTGGCAAGCAGCGCAGCGATTAAGCAGGACGGGAGTGTATGGACTTGGGGTGGGAATGGCAGTGGTCAACTGGGAGATGGAACGACAATGAATCGATTGTTACCAGTTAAGATAGTACAATAATCAAAATGCTATTATAAGTTTGGAATGTCATAAATTTGTACCCGCAGATTGACGCTTAAAAAGGCGTTCAGTCCGCGGGTACTTTTTTATGACATATTTATATTGAAGATGAAACAGCCTTAACCCTCGTTCATAATCTCAGCAATCAATTCAAAAGAGCGAAGGCGTGCCTGATGATCATAAGCGGAACCTGTTATCATCAGCTCGTCAGCACCTGTCTTTTCAATAATGTCGGCGATTCTGCGGCGTACCGTTTCCTTGCTTCCGGCTGCGCCGAAGCTGAATTTGCTGCGGACGACAACCTTCTCCTGCTCATTCCACAGTTCATCCATATTCGCAACGGGCGGTTTCAGCTTGCTCGTCTGGCCGCGGATGAGGTTCAGGAACTGCTGCTCCTGCGAGGAAGCGAGGAAGCGTGCTTCTTCATCCGTATCAGCCGCGAGAATGTTTACGCCAATCATGACATGCGGCTGCTCCAGCGCTGCCGAAGGTCGGAAGCTGCTGCGATACAATTGCAAAGCCTGCATTAAATAGTCCGGCGCAAAATGGCTGGCGAAAGCAAACGGCAGGCCAAGCTGCCCTGCCAACTGAGCGCTAAAGCCGCTGGAGCCTAGCAGCCAGATCGGAATATCGAGTCCTTCGCCTGGGAAAGCGCGAACCGCAGGAACGCCTTCTTCTATAGAAGGGTTTAGAAAGCTGCGGAGTTCGCCAAGCAGCTCAGGGAAGTCTTGGCCGTTATTGCTATTAAGTCCACGGCGCAGCGCACGGGCAGTTGCCTGGTCAGAGCCTGGCGCACGCCCAAGCCCGAGATCAATGCGCCTTGGATACATCGAGGCAAGTGTGCCAAATTGCTCGGCTATCATAAGCGGCGCATGGTTGGGCAGCATAATACCACCGGAGCCGACTCGGATCTTATTGGTGCCTTCGGCAACATAACCGATGAGAACGGAGGTAGCAGCGCTGGCAATGCCTTGCATATTGTGATGCTCAGCCAGCCAATAGCGCTGATAGCCCCAACGCTCAGCATGCTGGGCGAGATCGCGTGTATTTTTGAAAGCGTCGGTTGCATTGCCGCCTTCAACAACGGGAGCCAGATCAAGAATGGAAAGAGGAACGGTATGTGAATGGGTCATGATAACAATAACCTCCTGTACAGTAAATTGACTTGTAGGTCATACTCTCCATTATATCATAATGAACGCCAAGTATAGAGTGAACGGGCAGGCGTGAAAGAGGGTGAAAAAAAGTTAAAGCAAAAGCTTGCATTTTATCTTTAATTGTAGTATCTTAAATTTAAGATAATAAATGCAAGGAGGTGAGGGCAATGAAAGAGGCAGACAGCAAGACGAAAGTGTCACCGCAGGAAGCCGAAGACAGCGCCTTGAAGCTCTACATTGCGCTCAACCGGGCCAGCCAATGGATTAACGCCCACGGCGACCGGGACATTCGCAAGCATGGCTTGAATCGTACCGAATTCGGCGTACTGGAAATGTTGTATCACAAGGGTGCACAGCCTTTGCAGCAAATTGGCGGCAAGGTGCTGATGAGCAGCGGCAACATTACCTACGTAATAGATAAGCTTGAGAAGAAGCAGCTCGTGCAGCGTAGAGCTTCGGCTGATGATCGCCGGCTCATCTTCGCAGAAATAACGAGCTATGGCACGCAGTTTATTGAGGAAGTATTCCCGGCACATGCAACTATTATTAAAGAAGCGGTTAGCGGCTTGACGTTAGAGGAACAGAAGCTGGCGAGCGTGCTGCTCAAGAAGCTCGGAAGACACGCGCAGGATGCATTTAAGTAGAAGCTGCTTAGTATCCTGTACAGTCACTTATTGTCATCGCTCAGCCCTGATATCTTAATTTAAAGATTCTCAAATCCATGATATAATAGAGGAGTGTTCATAATGACACAACAAACAGCAGGCATTCACCACATTACAGCTTTCGTATCGAGCGCACAAGCAACGGTTACTTTCTACGCGGGCGTACTTGCCCAGAGGCTCGTGAAAAAAACAATCAACTTCGATGCTCCGGAAGTATATCATCTTTATTTCGGAGATCAAGCCGGCAGTCCAGGCACGATCATGACCTTTTTCCCTTTTGCACACGGTCGTAAAGGTGTGATTGGCGGCGGACAGGTTGGGGTAACCACTTATGTTGTTCCTGCGGGAGCGCTGGATTTTTGGAAAGAGCGTTTGGCAAAATATGAAGTACCATTTACCGAAACAGAGCGGTTCGGCGAGTCGTATGTCCAATTCGTTGATCCTGATGGCTTGCAGCTTGAGCTTGTAGCTCGGGAGGAAGGCCCGCTGAGCGACTGGTCTTATGCGGGAGTACCGACAGACAAAGCCATTAAAGGCTTTGGAGGCGCCATTTTGTACAGCTCTGCTCCGCAAAAAACGTTCCGTTTGCTGGAAGAGGTAATGGGACTTAGCAAAATCGGTGAGGATGCTGGTTATGCGCGTTTCAGATCATCGGCAGATATCGGCAATATCATTGATCTTCCGATTGAGCGTGTTGAACCTGGCCATGGCGGTTCCGGTACGGTGCATCATATTGCATGGCGTGCGAAAGATGATGTAGAGCATGCACTTTGGAGAAGCCATGTAGAGACAAATGGCTACCACCCTACACCAATAATTGACAGACAATATTTCCATGCAATTTATTTCCGCGAAGAAGGCGGCATATTATTCGAGATTGCGACAGATCCTCCAGGCTTTGCACGTGATGAGGAGCCAGAACATCTTGGTGAAAAATTGATGCTGCCAGAGTGGTTTGAACAGCATCGCGAGGACATTGTGCGGCTGCTGCCGCCTATCCAAGTACCGCAATGAGAGGAGAATGGACAATGAAGCATATTTATCAGCAAGGTACGAATGCAGCGGCGCCAGTTTTGGTGCTGCTGCACGGTACCGGAGGAACGGAACGAGATTTGCTGCCGCTGGCTGGCCGGATTGATCCTACAGCATCGGTGCTCAGCATAAGAGGAAACGTACTTGAAAATGGGATGTCCCGCTATTTCCGCAGACTCGCCGAAGGTGTGTTTGACGAGGAGGATTTGGTGCTTCGTACGAAGGAGCTGCATGATTTTCTGGATCAGGCGGCCGTTGACTATGGCTTTGATCGTGAAAACCTCGTCGCCATCGGCTACTCCAATGGTGCCAACATTGCGGGCAGCCTGATGTTTCATTACAAGGATGCTTTCCGCGGCGCGATTTTGCATCACCCGATGGTTCCGCTTCGCAGCGTCGAGCTTCCCGATATGACCGGTATTTCCTGCTTCATCGGAGCAGGCCGCAATGACCAGATGTGCCCGCCGCAGGAGACGGAAGAGCTGCAAGCGATGCTGTCCAGCGCAGGAGCTGCGGTTAGCGTACATTGGGAAAACTATGGCCATCAGTTGACGGGCAGCGAAGTCGAAGCAGCGGCAGCTTGGTATGCTGAGGTCATCTGCCCATGATGGTAACCATTGATCCGTCTGAGCGCTCGGCCCGCGACAATTATAAGCTGCTTTCAGGCAGTGTTATACCGCGGCCGATTGCTTTCGTGACGACGCTGTCGTCAGAAGGCGTACTCAATGCTGCGCCATATAGCTACTTCAATATTGTATCGTCCAATCCGCCGCTTTTATCGGTTTCGGTACAGCGGAAGCCAGATGGTCAGCAGAAGGATACCGCCCGCAATGCGATCGAGGCAGGCTCATTCGTCGTGCATATTGCCGACCAATCGTATATTGAACAGCTGAACGTGACGGCGGCCAATCTTCCACCGGAGGAAAGCGAGGTCGCAGCAGCAGGACTTACGCCTGTTCCAAGCGTTCGCATTGCCGTGCCTGGTGTAGCTGAAGCGAAAATTCGGATGGAATGCGTACTTGAGAAAGCTATTCCGCTCGGCGGAACAGACGATGCTCCCGCTTGCGATTTGCTGATCGGCAAGGTGGTATTCTATCATCTGGACGAGACGGTTTACGATGAGCGCGGTTATATTGACTCAGGTCGGCTTGCGCCTATTGCCAGGCTTGCGGGCAGCGATTATGCGGGCCTTGGCGAACGTTTCTCCATTGATCGTCCGACGTTGTAATGGAATACTACGCTGCTAGTCATTTGAATTAAAATGGCGAAGCGAAAAGAACCTTCGACTACCCCGTATTCGGCGTAGAGCGAAGGTTCTTTTGCTTGTAAAAGTCATAGCGTGCGCTGCGTTTGTTCTATTAAGCTTAAGCTTCTGCTTCCGCCAGCTTAGCAATTTCCACGATGACCTGGACGGCTTTCAGCATATTATCCACCGAAGCATATTCGTAACGGCCATGATAGTTCTCGCCGCCAGTGAACACATTAGGCGTAGGAAGCCCCATATAGGAAAGCTGCGAGCCATCGGTACCGCCGCGAATCGGCTTAATATCCGGCTTGATGCCGAGGTTTTCCATCGCCAGCTTTGCTTGATTAACGATGCCGATAACCGGCTCGATTTTATCCCGCATATTAAAATATTGATCCCGAATGTTCAGCTCTACGCTGGACTCGCCATATTTGAGCTTAAGCCCGCTGACGATGTTCGTAAGCCTTTGCTTGCGGCCAGCAAACCCTTCTTGATCAAAGTCGCGAATAATATAGCGCAGCTCGGACTTCTCCACATCGCCGCTCATTTGAATCAAATGATAAAAGCCTTCGTAGCCTTCAGTAAATTCCGGTGCTTCTTCAGCAGGAAGCTGACTGTGCAATTCCATGGCGATTTTCGCCGAATGGATCATTTTACCCTTAGCCGTGCCGGGATGCACGTTCGTGCCTTTGCAAATAATGTGGGCAGCCGCAGCATTAAAGCTTTCGTATTGCAGCTCGCCAAGCGGTCCGCCATCCATCGTATAGGCATAATCTGCACCGAAGGCAGCAACGTCGAAACGATGCGGCCCGCGGCCGATTTCCTCATCCGGCGTAAAGGCGACGCGGATTTTCCCATGCTTCACTTCAGGATGCTGAATCAAATACACCATCGCTGTCATAATTTCGGCAATGCCCGCTTTGTTGTCAGCGCCAAGCAGCGTTGTGCCGTCGGTCGTAATCAGCGTATGCCCTACATATTGGCTCAGCTCAGTCGAAGCGGACGGAGACAATACGATGGACAGAGCTTCGTTCAGGACAATGTCGCCGCCGTCGTAGTTATCGACCACTTGCGGCTTAACATTTTCACCGGTGAAATCCAGCGCGGTATCGATATGGGCGAGAAAGCCAATCGTCGGCACCGTTTTGTCCGTATTGGCAGGAAGTGTAGCCATCACATAGCCATTCTCGTCGACGGTTACCTCCTCCATGCCGATCTTCAGCAGCTCTTCCACCAATTGGTCGGCAAGCACCAGCTGCCCTGGGGTTGTCGGACAAGTCTCGCTGCGGTCATCGGATTGCGTATTCACTTTTACGTAAGAAATAAAGCGTTCCATCAGTTCCTGTTTCATGCTTCCATGCTCCTTTTTCCTCTATTTAATCGGTATGTATCTCTAGGTTTATTTCTATTTTATCACAAGTGCCGCAGCGTTCGCGCGTAGGGCTGTGCATGCTATACTTAGGATTATTGAGAAGAGGGCAGGTGCTGTTGGATGGCCATTTATATCGCATTGCTACGTGGCATTAATGTCGGCGGGCATAAAATCATCAAAATGCAGGACTTGCAGCGGATGTTTGAGCAGCTTGGCGTGCAGCAGGTCAAAACGTACATTCAAAGCGGCAATGTGCTGTTCGAAGCGAATGCTCCAGCCGACCAGCTGCGCCAGCAAATTCAGCAGGAAATTATGGCGGTATTCGGATTCGACGTTCCAGTCGTCATACGTACCAACACCGAGCTGGCGGCGATTGTCGCAAGCAGCCCTTTTGATGCAGATCAGCTTCATGAGGGTGAAAATATTTATGTCGCGCTGCTCGCTGACACGCCTGCTGAAGAAGGAAAGCAGCGGCTGCTCGCCTGCAGCAGCGAGGTGGACGACTATCGCCTGCACGATAGCGAAGTGTATATTTATTGCCGCCAAAGCGTGCGCAAGTCGATGTTTTCGAATAATTTATTGGAAAAAAAGCTCGGCGTGGCCGCCACTTCGCGCAACTGGCAGACGATGAACAAGCTGCTTAGCCTCGCTGCCAGCATGGAGGAACGAC
The DNA here is from genome assembly GCF_059383715.1 of Paenibacillus sp. J31R34. NCBI lineage: Bacteria > Bacillati > Bacillota > Bacilli > Caryophanales > Paenibacillaceae > Paenibacillus > Paenibacillus sp. J31R34. The sequence goes on along the minus strand of NZ_JBXENU010000006.1, from coordinate 267,407 downwards.
TCAATGGCGAATAGGCTGTCGCCGTCCTCTGGCGGCGCTGCGCGTTTCATTCCGAGAAATATAGAGAAAGGATAGCGTTACGATATCCTTCTTATATTTCAAAAAGAAACCGCCAGCCTGGCAGCAAGGGAGCATAAAGCTCCCTTGTCCAAGCTGGCGGTACTTTTTATGGAATGAAGGATAAGGGCTAAGCGTGCTGTTTCAGCCATTTGGCGATATCGGAAATGACTTCTGCATCGAAGCTGCCTGCATGATTGTATTCCGCCACCGTGCCTTCTCCTTCGCCGCTGTAATCTACGAAAAAGTGGTTAAGGCCCGGGTACAGCTTGAAGGAAGCATTCGATTTCCCTTTGAACAGCTCCTCCCACCGTACATAGTCTTTATCCGCATACACTTGGAAATCGTCCGTGCCCTGCAGGACAAGTACCGGCTTCGTCAGTTTTGCGGCATATTCGCTCGCAGGATGGTTGTCCATTTCCTTGAAATAATAGGCGGGCATTGAGAAAATCGTCGTCGCCTGCGCCTGCGCATCGGTCAACGTATCCAAAGTTTGTGCCCTCTTGTATTCGGCTTCTATGAACTGGGTATTCTTCTGCTTGGCTGGATCTTTATCATCCATAGCAGCGATAACAGCTTGATTCTGGTCGTAGACGATTTCCCACAGTGAGCGCGGCGAGCCAGCAAGCAGCACAAGTCCGGCAAAGTCGCCGCCTTCCGCATCGATGCGTGGTGCGAGCATGCCGCCAAGGCTATGACCGACTACATACACCTTTGAGGCATCAATCCGTTTATCCGCCTTGAGCAGCTTGGCCGCAACAATGGCGTCGTCGATGGTTTCTTCCTTTACGGTCATTTTCATAAAAGCTTCTGTCGTCATGCTGCTGCCGTAAACAAATGTGCGTTTATCATAGCGCAGTACGGCAATCCCTTGCTCAGCAAGTCCCCAAGCGATATCACGGAATGGCGTATAGCCGCTTACTGCCTCATCGCGATCCGATGCACCAGACCCTTGAACCAATACGACCGCTGTCAGCGGGCCAGTGGCATTTTTCGGCAGAGTCAACGTTCCACCCAGCGCATAAGGAGTGCCTTCGCCGACGGTAACCTCTTCCTCAACAATCGTAGCTGGCGCTTCCTTCTCGATAGGCTTTGGCGTAATCAGCATGCCTTCGAGCAGCTTGCTCCGCATGTTGACGTAAAGTGTCAGATTAAAGCTGGTTTTCTCAAAAGCAGCGGTAGCCGTAATAATGGTCACCTCGCCAGATACGCCAGATATGGCAATGTCTTCTGAGCGAACGAAGCTGCCCGCTTGTTCCTTGATGCTATCCCATCCTTGTCCGAGTGCTGTTACGGAAATCTGTGCCTTGAGATCACTAGAAAAATAATCATCCGACAGCTTCTGGTAGTTTCCTTTGTTTAGCAGCTCAGTCACGCGCTTGATCCAGCTTTCAGCCTCAAACTGCGCTGTCGTAATGAATATTTGCTGTGTGCCGCTGTCAAAGCTGGCTTGATGCCCGAGTGCCTTATCGAAAAAAGCGAGCGGCACATAAGTACGTCCCTGCTTTTGGACAGATACGGCATCGAATGAGCGTTTCTTCCCATTTACAACAGCGGTTCTGCTCCCGGTACTGAAAATGACGGCAAGGTCTTGTCCTTCAAGCACAATTTCGGAGCCTGCTTTCTGATAAGTCACTTTAAAACCTAGCTGCTCGGCTGTGCTGCGGAGTGGGATCATGACTGTGTTCTGGTTTTTGTAAGGCTGTTCGCCTGCGGCGGAAACGGCGCTTCCATTAATAAACAGCTTCATGCTTTCTGCGGCGGCCGTCATAGCGGGAAAAGCAGCCATGAGCAGCAGTGAAAATACGATGGTTGATGCCAAATGTTTTTTCAAAATAAATGCAGTCCTCCTTCAGATTGGGCTTACCTTGTTGCTGGCAAGAAATATAAGGTCATGAAAAAATAAGTGGGTGATGAAGCTGTGACTAAATATGTAAGTGTGATGCAGTGGCCGCGTCTTTGTTTAATACGAAATAGACCTATCATTGGTTTCCACATTATGGTGAGGGAAAAGAAGAGGCATATATCGTTATAATCCCGTTGCCTGAGCCAGCAGCCCGCTGCTGCTGGCTGGAATCAATGGTTTTGTGAGGACTAGGAACAAGTATCAGAGGTTATAGACCGATCAGCTTACGCGTAATCGCATCTGCGGTCGCAGCTGGCGGCAGTGTGCCAGGCGCGGTGCCTGCAGACCTTGCATATATATGGGCCAGTGTATCGCCGATGCGTTCGACCTGACTTTGGGCATAGGAGGCGGAGCTGCCATCCAGCTCGGCTGCGGTTACGATAATGCCTCCAGCATTAATAGCGTAATCGGGAGCATAGAGAATGGCCGCCTGCTCCAGCAGCGCGTCATGACGGGGCTCCGCCAGCTGGTTATTGGCCGCCCCTGCAATGATCTGACACTCAAGCTCGGGAATGGTCAAATCGTTCAAAATGCCCCCAAGTGCGCAAGGGGAAAAAACATCGCAATGCTGCTTATGGATGGCATCAACAGCAATGGGCACAGCCCCGAATTGCGAGGCTGCCAGCTGCATCAGCCTGTTATCCAAATCGGCAACAATGAGCTGTGCGCCTGATTGATGCAGATAGCGGCATAGGGCAAAGCCGACCTTGCCAAGCCCTTGAACAGCAACGGTGCGCTGCTGCAGCTGCTCAGAGCCATATTTTTGCTTAAGTGACGTACGAATTGCGATATATACGCCATAGGCGGTCATTTCCGCCGTGAAATTGCCCGTTGCCCCTAGCGAGCCGGTCACATCGGTCACATGGCGCGTTTCATGCAAAATCTCATCCATATCCGCCGGGGTTGTACCCAAATCCATACCGGTAATATAGCGTCCGTTCAGCCGTTCAATGAAACGTCCGAGTGAGCGGAACAGCTTGCTGCTTTTGTCCATGGCAGGGTTGCCGATAATGACGGCCTTGCCTCCGCCGTATGGAATGCCAGCCAGCGCTGATTTGTATGTCATGCCTCGCGCAAGTCGAAGAGCATCGCCAATGGCCGCCTCCTCTGACGCGTACATCCACATTCGGCAGCCGCCCAATGCAGGGCCAAGCTTGGTCTGATCAATGGCAATGATCGCTTTGAGTCCGCTCGTCGCATCCTCCATCACATCCAGCCGTTCGAAGCCCTCTAAGCTTGCGCTCACGCTATGCCCGTCCATAGATAGCAGCCCCCTTTATGCTGTAGCGCAAAGCCGTTTACGCTCGCTTACTATTGGTGTATTCAATCGCAGCGCAACTTGATACCGCATATGCACGAATCGGGGGAATGCATAGTTTAAAATGGCATGGCGTGGATAAGAAAAAAGCCGCTATCACCCGTTGCCTGGAATGATGAAGCGGCCCCTTTCAAGCAAGCTTTTATATCGTTGATCTTCTAAGCATAAGGAAGGATAGCAGAGCATTTAGCAGGATGAACGGAATCAGCCAAAGGGAGAGGCCGAAGGCGGTATGCTTGGTGAGCCACAACCAAATATCGACCCACCATTGATTTTGAGTGATGATATAGAAGCCGAGGGTGAAGCCAAGTAAAGAAGCGGGAAAGAGGATCAGCAAGCCGTTTTTATTAAACTTGCGGTAGAAGCTGCCGAATACAAATCCCCACAAAAACAAATGCAAAGTGAACAGGAAGAAGGTGAGCAGCTGTACGAGTAAATTTCCGTCAGACAAATAGGGCAGGTGGAAAAAATATAAGCCCGACCACCAGTGGTTCGTAAGCTGATTTTCGATAATAGACATAAGCAGCAGCAGCAGCGCCGAGCCGAAACTAACTAGAAGTGCCATCACGATGGTCCCTGTAAAATAATTGAAGCGGCTAATGCTGAAGCTAATCGCAAATGGAAAGGTCTGTGCGACTACAATTATGCCCAGCACGAACATGTAGACCAATAGGGATGCGATTCCGCCTGTATACAAGGTGTTCTCAGAAATCATCATACTTATCAGCCAATTTACAATAAAGCTGGAGCCAAGAATGAATAGAGGGATAAAAACCCAGGAAAATTTATCGCGTTGATGCAGCTTGATTACGCTTAAAGTGCGGTTCATTACAAATCAGCCGCCTTTCGTTCGGTTTTGCCATTCGTCAGATGAATAATCAGCTGCTGCAGAGATACGGAGCCAAACTCCAGCCCTTTCGCCATTGCCTGCTTGCGATCCTCGGCACGCAGCGTGCCATCTACTGTGGCGGACAGCAAGGCGCCGAATGGGTCGCGGGAGATAACAGTTTTGCCGACGAGAAACGACTCGACCTCGGCAGCGGAGCCTGCTACAGTGAAGGCGCGACCCCGCAGCAGCTCGGCATCCTCGTTAATCAGTATCGTACCCTTGTCGATGACGATCACATGCTCAAGAAGCTGGCTAACCTCATCAATCAGATGGGAGGAAAGGACAACTGTGCGAGGATGCTCGGCATAATCCTCCAGCAAATGGCCATAAAATATATTTCTGGCCACAGCGTCCAGCCCCAAATAAGGCTCATCGAAAATCGTCAGCGGGGCGCGGCTCGCAAGTCCAACAATGATGCCGACGGAGGAATGCATGCCGCGCGACATTTTTTTAATTTTATGCTTCAATGGCAGCTGAAAATCCTGAACCAATGTATTCGCATAGGTGCGATCCCAGTTCGGAAACAGAGCGGCGGACAGCTCGAGTACATCGAGCAGGCTGTAATTATCGGGGTATTTCTGGCTCTCCTTAATAAAACAAATTTGGCTCAGCACACGGTTATTTTCATAAGGGGCTTCGCCAAAGACGGTCAGCTCGCCGCTGGTCGCAAACAACTGGGCCGTCAGCATGTGCATAATCGTCGTTTTTCCGGCGCCGTTGCGTCCGAGCAAACCATATATTTTATCTGGCTCCAGTATGAAGCTGACCTCGTTAACGGCTTTGAAATTTCCATAAGCCTTCGTAACCTGCTTTAGCTCCGCAATAGGGTTCATGGCTTGGTTCCTCCTCTTCTGATCATATCTGACAGCTGCTCCGCCGTAATGCCCAGCTTCTCTGCCTCATGCATCATCGTCACGACATACTGCTCGAAAAACTGCTCACGACGCTTCTCCATCAATACGGTTCTTGAACCTGTTGCAACAAACATGCCAATCCCTCGTTTCTTATAAAGAATGCCTTGATCTACTAACTGATTGACGCCTTTCGCTGCTGTGGCGGGGTTGATCTGGTAAAAGGCTGCAAATTGATTTTTCGAAGGCACCTGCGACTCTTCAGGCAGCAGCCCTTGAATGATATCGTCCTCGATGCGTTCGGCAATTTGCATGAAAATCGGTCTGCTATCGTCGATGCTTAAGCTCATATTGTCCACCACCAAACTGGTTAGTTACTCATGTAACCAACTATACATGCGATCAACCGAATCGTCAACAGGCAGCAGCAATGAAAATAAAAAAAAGGATAGAAGAGGCAGCGTTAAATCTGCTCTTCTATCCTTTAGATATCGGTTATAGCGGCCGACTAAAGCCTGTTAGGTCGGCTGCTGTGCGGCATCTATTTTGCCAAGCAGGTCTCGTACCTGCTTATGAACGGCATGAAATTCCTCAGGCGTAATGTCCAAGCCGCCATAAACGCGTTTCGGAACTTCGGCAGCCCGTTTTTTAAGCTCGCGGCCATCATCCGTCAACTGAATAACGAGATTGCGCTCGTCGGCTTTATCGCGAATGCGGGTAATCAGGCTCATGCCTTCCAGCTTCTTAAGCAGCGGGGTCAGCGTACCAGAGTCGAGCAGCAGTCTCGCGCCAAGCTCTTTCATCGTCACCTTGTCCTGTTCCCATAAGGACAGCAGGGTGACATATTGCGTATACGTTAAGCCAAGCTCAGAAAGTACAGGACGGTACAGCTTTGTAATTTCCCGCGAGCAGGCATATAAGGAAAAGCAAACCTGATTATCGAGCTTCATCCATTCATCTTCATTCATGCTAGTTGTCTCTCCCTCCGGACCAAGGTTATGCGAAGTAATCAATTGTGTGCAATTAATTAAGTTATTGTAGCATTGCATGCGGAACCTGTCAAAAGAAGACGCAGTATGCATAGCAGCCTATTTCGGCAAGCTGATTTGACAATTGAAATTAAATTGTATAAAATTAAATTTATCAAAATCAATCGCTATACTATCAGCCTAATCGCTGTTTTTAAAAATTCAAGGAGGTTATTCCTATGTCCATTTATGACATCGAAGTGAAGAAGATTACAGGTGCGCAGGAGACGCTGGCGCCATATAAAGGCAAAGTAATGCTGATCGTAAATACAGCTACGAAATGTGGCTTTGCACCACAATTCAAAGGCTTGCAGCAATTGCAGGATACGTATGGCGAGCAAGGGCTTGCGGTTCTAGGCTTTCCAAGCGGACAGTTTATGAATCAGGAGCTGGAGGGCGATGCGGAAATTGCGCAGGCTTGCGAGCTTAACCACGGGGTATCTTTTCCGCTGTTTGGCAAAATCGATGTAAACGGCAATGGCGCGCACCCGCTGTACCAGCACCTGACGAATGAGGCTCGCGGGGTGCTGGGCTCGAAGGCAATCAAGTGGAATTTTACGAAGTTTCTAGTAGATCGGGATGGGAAAGTGGTCAAACGGTTTGGGCCGAATGATAAGCCGGAGGATCTTGTAGAAGATATTAAAAAGCTACTCGGCTAAGCCAACCCGGCATCGGAAGAAGGTGCCGCTGACTGCCTCAAGATAGGTGAAGTCGGCGGTATCGCCAACGGTAATTTGCAGCCCGCCTTCGGGCAAATAGTCTTGCTCGGTGCGATAAACGCCAGTATATGGCCCATCCGGCAAATAAGTTGGGCATACGAGCGTCCAATTGAACGGCTCTGCAGATGCTTGAAGCAGGCGAAGTACAGCATGATGCTCCTCGGCAGCTCGAGTAGATCGGCGTTTCGATTCGCTCGATTGATAGCGAAGCAGCCCGGGCTCGCTGCGGCTCTCCAAGATGCCGGCCGTTCCAACCGTCACTAAACGATGGACTCCTTGCTGCTCCATGACAGCAAGAAGGAGTGGAAAACAGGCGGAGAGTGTATCCCCGCCGTCCGTTCCTAGCGCGCTAATGACAACGCTGCTGCCAGCAACAGCTTGCTTGAGCACAGCTTCTTCGCGGGCATCCCCGACGATGGCTGTCAATTGCGGATGCGAAAGCTCAAGCTTGTCTGCCGAGCGCACCAAGGCATGGACGCGATGTCCATCCGCAAGGGCGCGCAGCATGACTTCCCGCCCGACGCGGCCTGTAGCGCCTAATATCGTGATTTGCATGTGATTTCCCTCATTTGCTAAAAATATGAACGGCATTGCGTCCCATATGCTTGGATTGGTACAACGCCTTATCGGCCTCGCGAATCATCTCGTCTAGTTCAGCAAGCTCCGCCGCTGTTATGCCAGCGGCGCCAAAGCTTGCAGACAAAGGAACCATGCCAGCTTGTGTCAGCAGCGGACTGTCTGTAATTGCCCGGCGCAGCTTCTCGGCCAGCTCCCCTGCCTCAGCGGGTGCAGCAGCCGGAAGGCAAATAATAAATTCTTCTCCACCGTAACGTCCAAATAGATCGCTATCGCTAAGCTGTTCTTGACAGACCGCTACGACATGACAGAGGGCTAAATCGCCAATGTCATGGCCGAAGCGGTCATTTATCGTTTTGAAATGGTCAATATCGAACAAAATGAGCGCAAACGGCTGTTGGTCCTGCAGCGCTTTGTTAAGCAGCAGTCTTGCTTGCTCTAAAAAATAGGTCCGATTGTATATGCCAGTCAGTCCATCTATTGTAGCCATATGCTTCAGCTTCTCCTGAAGAATCGCCTTCTCGGTAATATCCATCAGTACAATCGTTCTCCCGATCAGCTCGCCTTTGCGGCTGTGGACAGGGGATGAGCGCACGAGATAGAACGACGGCACGCTCGTATGCAGCTGAATCCAGCGCACCTCCCGCTCATGATGCTTAAATTCCTCATCATAATGAATGAAATCAGCGGCTTGTCCCGTATGGAACAGCCATATATCCTCGAAAGGTGTCCCAATCACAGTAGGCTTCAGCGATGCGATCATCTGTGATGCAGATCGATTATAATCTACAATTCGCCCGTCCATATCCAGCACAATAACGCCGTCGCGCATGCTTTCGAAAATACGTTCTCGGGCAATTGGCGCGGCCTTCAAGATGTTTGACGTCAAAATCGCCCAAATGTTCAAAATCGAAGTGATAAACATGAGCGGCGGTACGATGTCCATGCCATAAGGCGTCAGATCAAGCAAATACATGAAGGAGGCGGTCATGGGAATGAAAATGCCAGCTGCCATCATTAAAAGCTGCTTGCGGTACACCATTTTGGCGTGATTCCATTGGCGAAGCAGCAGGTACGCGCTTACGACCAGACAGCCGAACGTGAAGCTCCCATTAATAATATACCATTCCCCAAAGACGATATCGGCTACAATGACCGATTCATTGGGACGAAGAAAAATAGAACGGTAAAACATATGATGCCATTCATTCGTTACGACCAGTAATAAAGTAATAAAGGGAATCGTAAAGAGCCAGATCAGGTTTTTACGGGTTACAAAGCGATCCATTCCAGTAAAGTACAGAATGAGCACTAGCGTAGCGGGGGAGATGAAAGGCAGTCCCAAATATTCAATGCCAATCCAGAAGCGAATTTCGGCTAACGAATCGCTTGCCAATTCAAAGGCAAAGCCGAAGGTGTAAATAGCTGAGCAAATGGAGGTCCAGATATAGGCTCTCATTCCGGCAAAGCTGGATTTTATTAAATATCCGTAAATGGCAAGCAAGGCGCTGAGTACGCTGGAAATCGTTACAATAACAATATAATTGGAGATAGTCATATTCATCAGTTGTATGGCTCCAGTTGGTTAATAATTAGGTATTGCTGCAATGAAGCGCTCTCAGGTTGCTAAATGATCTACATAGAATGGTATCACATTTTTTGCCTTTAAGGATACGCGATTTGAATGGTAATGTTAAGCATAAACCGCTTTCATCTATCTTCGACAGCAAAAGGCCGATAAAACCCGCTTTAGTTCGTGCATTTGCCAGGCAAGTATGCTAAGATACCTTGAGTTTCTTAGATATATAGAAAAGTATATGATTTTTTTCAGCCTTTCTCTATATTTCTCGGAATGAAACGCGCCGCGCCGCTAAGTACGGCGACAGCGCCGTTTACGCTTGGGATTATGAGCTGGAGAAGGTGACATCTTGGGATTTAAGCTGGGGGTTAAGCGGGATCGGGACAATAGTCTCTTTTTCTTGACTTGGCCAATATTTTTGGAATTATTTTTGTTTATGATGATGGGAACGGCGGATACATTCATGCTTAGCAAGCTGTCCGACAATGCTGTTTCCGGCGTAGGTGCATCCAATCAATATTTGCACATTATGCTGCTTGTTATGGAGGTTATCGGCAACGGGGCATCGATTGTCGTCGCGCAATATATTGGCTCGCGGAAGCTGGTCGAGGCTGCGCAGCTGTCGGCGCTGGCGATTTCGCTTAATCTTTTGGCGGGCTTGCTGATGAGCTTATCTTGTTTGTTGTTCGGCAATGTCATCCTGCAGGGCTTGCATCTGCAAGGGGAAGTGTTGGCCTATGCGCAAAGCTATTTGCGAATTGTAGGCGGCTTTATTTTTTTACAGGCGATTATTAATTCACTTTCTGCAATTATTCGGGTATACGGCTTCACGAAGGAAGCCATGCTGGTATCATTGGGAATGAATATTATACATTTAGTCGGCAACTATGTGCTAATCTTTGGCAAGTTCGGCTTTCCCGAGCTTGGTGTTGAAGGTGCGGCCATTTCGACGGTTGTCAGCCGCCTGCTGGCGATGCTGGTGTTTTTCTGGCTGATGAATCGGGTTATGGTATTTAAGGTGAAGCTGCAGTATTTTTTCAAGATGTCGAAGGAATTTATTCGCAAAATATTAAAGATCGGTGTTCCATCGGCTTTTGAACAGGTGATGTACCAGAGCTGCCAGATGATCTTTCTGTATTATGTGACGTTTCTCGGTGAAGCGTCCTTGTCGGCTCGGCAATACGCCTCGAATATATCGGTGCTGATCTATTTATTCGCGATGGCGGTCGGCATGGGAACAGCGATTATGGTAGGCCGCTACGTCGGCGGCGGGCGCAGCGACGCTGCGTACAAGCAGGTATTGGCAAGCGTGCTGTGGGCCAGCGGAGCGACGATGGTTATGCTTGTGTTCGTGCTGCTGTTCCGCGAGCAGCTGATGGGCCTATTCACGGATGATATTGACATTATACGGCTGGGAGCAAATGTCCTGCTGTACAGCATTGTGCTGGAGACGGGGCGAACGATCAATATTATATTGGTCAATTCGCTGCGGGCCTCCGGGGATGCGAAGTTTCCGCTCTGGATTGGGATGGTTACGATGGTCGGCATAAGCGTGCCGCTCGGTTATTATCTTGTTTTTCATCTGGACATGGGACTGGCGGGCATTTGGCTGGCTATTGCGACGGATGAGTGGTTGCGCGCGGTCATTATGTATTTCCGGTGGAAGAGCCGGAAGTGGGAACGGCATGCGCTGGTGAAACCGGACTTTGTAGAGCATACAGTCTCGCATTAAAGGAAGGATGGGCCTTGCAAGCGGACAGACGCTTGTCGTCCATCCGGTGATAAAGTGCTGAGGCTGCGAAGCTAGGGAGGCTGGCTACGTATGGATTACGCTAACAATGATGGTCAGGATATTGCGAGCATTTGCTTGCTGGCGGGTAAAATTATTTTGCAAAATGGCGGGGAGACGTACCGGGTTGAGGATACGATGGTCCGGATCGCCGAGGCTTACGGTGTGGCGAGTGCTTACAGCTATGTGACGCCAACGGGCATTATTTTTGCGCTGGATGGCGCTGCGCAGTCGACGCGGCTCGTTCGGATTTCGGAACGCTCGACGAATTTGAAGAAGGTGACGCTCGTCAATGATATTTCCAGGCGCATTTGCCAAGGAAGCTTGCAGCGTCATGAGGCTTATAAGCAATTGCAGGATATTGAACAGGCGAAGGAAGATTATCCGGCTTGGCTTAAGGTGCTGGTTGCCGCTATTGCAAGCGGCTGCTTCCTGATTATGTTCCGCGGCAGCTGGAACGACTTTCTTCCGGTGGCGCTTGCGAGCGGCATCGGCTTTTTGTGCTTGCTGACGCTGCACCGCATAATGCCGATTACTTTTTTCGCGAGCTTCTTGTCGGCGGTCATTAGCGGTTCGCTCGCTGTACTAATGGTATGGCTCGGCTTCGGGCATAATTTGGATAAAATCATTATCGGCTCGATTATGCCGCTCGTGCCCGGCCTTCATATTACGAATGCGGTAAGGGACTTGATGGCGGGGCATCTCGTCTCGGGCTTGTCCAAGGGCGCTGAGGCCTTTCTTATTGCTTTTGCCATCGGTGCTGGCATTGCTTTCGTGTTGTCCGTATATCCGTAGCCTTAAAAGGAGGGAGAAACGATGGTTGTACAGCTGCTTGAACAGCTTGCCGTCAGCTTCGTGGCCTGCGCTGCGTTCAGCCTTATCTTCGGTGTGCAGAAGCATCGCTTGGTACAGTGCGGATTGGTCGGCGCATCGGGGTGGCTTACCTATACCGTGTGCAGCGCGTTTGAAATGAGGACGATTCCGGCGACGCTGCTGGCCGTCTGCGTGGTGACCATTATTAGCCAAATAATGGCGAAGCATTATCGTACGCCAATCATTGTATTTAGCGCGGCGGGCATTATTCCCCTTGTGCCGGGCAAAATCGCCTATGATGCGATGCGCCATATTGTGCAGGAGGAATATGTCGTAGCTGTCGAGCTTGCCATGCAGGCTTTCATGATTTCAGGCTCTATCGCCATCGGACTCGTCTTCTCCGAGGTCATTTATATTATATTTCGCAGAACGCCGCGATCATCATGACCCTAATAATGCCTCTTGCTTATGCTGCTTCGCAGCAGGGCAGGAGGCATTTTGTATGTGTGGCCATGCTTTGGCCACGCCTAGCCATAGGCGCTACGTCTGCGTGGTCGCATAGCGTCCGCGCAAGCGCAGCGCCATGTCTTCAATCTGCTGAGGCGACGGCATCTGGAGCCGAGCCGCTGCTTCGGCAAGGCCATCCGCCGTCTGCCCGCTGCGGATGATCTGCTTGACGGCGTCCGCGAAGCGCTCCGCGCCGCCGCCCTGCGCCAAGCCGACCAGCTCTTCGAGGCTGGCCGTGCTGCTGCTCTCTACGAGCGGATGCGCTCCTGGCTCGGCGTCGCCCGCTGCCCGCTCATAGAAGGAGCGGACCAGCGCCGCCCGCTCCTGGCCTGCGCCTTCGGCGACGACGAACGCCTGCACGATATAGGCGTGTGCCTGGCGACGCTGCGCAATGCCGCAAAACTTGAAGCCGTCGATGCTGAGGTCGAAATCGCCGGGACAATACGCACCTGCGATTTCACCTTTGTCGACCGGGACGCCAGCCCCGGCGAGCGCGGAACGAATGAGGCTGTACATCAGCTCAAAGTCCTGATGAAAATGAAAATCGAGCGTATTCGCCTTGGGCAAAATGAGCGAAATGTTGACGACGCCCGGATCAAGCGGCACCGCCGCACCGCCGGAGTTGCGCACCGCTGCCTTGTAGCCGAGCGATTCAAGCCAGCGGGAGGCGTCGCCCGCCAGCGGCAGCCGGCTGTCGCGCAGGCCGAGTATGAAGGCGCGCTCGTGGCGCCAAATATGGCATATCGCGGGTCCGCCCTGTCCGGTGCTGCGGCACAGCAGCTCATCTAGGGCGAATGGGTAAAGCGGATCTGTCTGCGAATAATCGTTCATCCGGTCAAGCAGCAGCAGATTTTGCAGTTCGGGAACCGGTCCTGCTGGCTGTATCGTCATCGTGAGCTGCTCCTCTCTAAGCTTCCTGTTTCTCCATCATACTAAGCGCCGGGGATAGAAGTCCAGCCTGTCTCTGTAGAGGAGCGGAAGCGAAAAGGCAAGCTGTTGAATATATTATTTTAGCTCGCTGCACCGTATGGAAGGAGTGATAGAGTGGACATGGACTTGCTGCGAACGGTATTCCCTGCAAAGCATAAGGATGGGCATACGCTAATTGGCGAATACACCTTCGGTGAACCAAATGTTTTCTCCTGGGGGGAGGGAACGAAGCTGACAGTCGGCAAATTTTGCTGTATTGCCGGAGGCGTTTCAGTCATGCTAGGAGGCAACCATCGTACGGATTGGGTATCGACTTATCCTTTTACTTCCTTTTTATCGAAGCATTTGCACATTACCGGCCAGCCGCAAACAAATGGTGATGTCGTCATCGGCAACGACGTTTGGATCTGTACACATGCGACCATTATGTCTGGCATTACGATTGGCGATGGAGCGGTCATCGGCATGAATGCGACGGTAACGAGGGATGTTCCGCCTTATGCAATCGTTGGAGGCAACCCAGCAGGCCTCATTCGGTATCGCTTCAGCGACCAAGTTATTGCCAAGCTGCTGCGCATCAAATGGTGGGATTGGCCGCCGATGCGCATTCAGAAGGTGGTGCCGCTCATCGCGTCGCATGATATGAAAGCCTTTCTGGATTACTGCGAATCGCATGGCTATTGAGGAAATGGATGTGCGGGAGAAAAATGCAAAAAAGACGGGGCAGCCAGCGCGAGCAGCTGCCCCATCTTTTTTTGTAGATCGTACATATGCTACAGCGTGCACTTGCTTTCCCTTGTGCTTGTGAGTCGCAGCCTGCTATCCGGTCGGAGGCACGTCCTGTATGACAGGCAGCCGAATTTCTACCTGCGTGCCAATGCCTTTCTTGCTTTGGAAGGACATCGTGCCGCGATGATTGGCAATAATTTGATAACACACCATCAGGCCAAGCCCGTTGCCTTCCTGCTTCGTTGTGAAAAACGGCTCGCCGAGCCGTGACAGATTGTCCTCGGTAATGCCGAAGCCATGGTCGGTAATACGGATAATAATGCCGGTAGTTGGCGTGTAGGACAGGTCAATGTCGAGCTCGCCGCCTTCCGGCATCGCTTCGATCCCATTTTTAATAATATTGACGAATACTTGCTTTAGCTGATTAACCTCGCATTTCAATTCGGGTATTTCATTATCAAAACGGGTTGTGAACTGGACATTGCTAATATTCGCCTCGGAATCGAGCAGCATAACGATGCCGCGCATAATCTCATGAATGTTGGCACGCTGGAAGCGGCTCGCCTGCGGCTTCGCAAACACAAGAAATTCGCTGACGATAAAATTAATCCGGTCCAGCTCAGACAGCATAACATCGATGTAGGCGGGCGCCAGCTGGCCATTTTTCTTCAGCAGCTGGACAAACCCGCGCAGCGTCGTTAGCGGATTGCGCACCTCATGGGCGACGCCAGCCGCCAGCTGCCCGACGACGGACAGCTTCTCCGAGCGTCGCAGCACCTCTTCCGTCTGCTTGCGCGCTGTAATGTTCCGCGAAATCGTCGCAATCGCAATAATCTGCTCCTGCTCATCGCGTATCGAAGAGACGGTAATGCTCACATCGAGCAGCCTGCCGCTCTTGTCATAGCGCATCGTATCGTAATCGGCGACGGAGCCGCCTTGCTGGATGAACTCGAGCATAAAGGTGCCCTCCATCGCAAGCTCAGGCGGCATGTTGTCCAGCGGTTGGCCAAGCAGCTCCTCCTCCGTCCAGCCATACATTTTCTCAAACGCTTTATTCATCTGAATGACAGAGCCGTGCAGGTTGGAGACATGAATCGCATCAGAGGTATGATTGACGAACGATTCCAAATACTGCTTCGTCTGCCGCAGCTCTTCCGCCGATTCGGTCAGCCGGTTCATATACGTATGAAGATTTTGCCCCATCGCATTTACGCGATCAGCCAATACACCGAATTCATCATTGCTTTTTAAGGAAATGCGGGCGCCGAAGTTGCCATTGGAAATTTCATTGACCTTGCAGACGATTTGATTAAGCGAGCGGACCATAAAGCCGGAAATGAAGTAGCTGCACAGCACCGTCGCCAAAATCAGGCCAAGAGATATTGCGCCTTGCGTCAAAACCTGGCGCATGAGCGTTTGCTGCAGAGCGGAGTTGTTGAAGGTAATGCTAATAACGTACGGCTTGGGTCCCTGAACGGGAATAAAGCTCTTGATGACCTGCTTGCTGTTCAGCTTGCTTTCAATGGTAACGACTTCGTTTTTCTCAATTGCTTTCAGCGTATTTAGGTGGTCATTAACCGAGTCCTTATAATAATATTGGCCAAAAATAATGTTGCGAACATCGAGATTATAGACAACGGTTCCATTTTTAATGCTGACAGCAGGTGCCTTGCCGAAGTAGGCAGGGTCGAAGCCGGTCACTTCGAGAATATTATTTTTATCACGCATAATCTGGGCCACGATGGCATCCGCACCATATTTCTTTTTGCTGTCCAAAAAAGTTTGCGCATGAATATAAGGATTAATCATATAGTTGGTCGTGCCGTCATAATAGTTGCCCCATTTAAACACTTTATCGGGGTCGGAGGTGCCAAAGTTGATCGGTCCCGCCCAAAAATTCTCCAGCTTCTGTCCTTCGGGAATCGTAACCTTATGCTGCTCGAATAGCTGGGTAAAGGCGGTATACCAGTAGTTCCATGTTTTCGGGCTCATATAGAGCTCATCGGGGTTCGTCGAGCGGACTGATAAAATATCGTCTTTCGTCTGGATCCACAGCGTAATGTGATCAACGCCCAGCTCCTTGCTTAGCTGGAGGAGCTCGCTGTTGCGGACATTTTTAATATCGGGATCGAGCTTGCTTTGTATGGCAATCGCGACGGCGCGCAGACGCTCCCCCAGCGCGTCCTCTGTCAACTGGCTGTTCTGCTCGGCCGAGGCGATGGAGACGGCTATCTGATTGCCAATAAAGCGCATTTGCTGCTCTGCGTTCCGTTGCAGCTCATCCTTGGAAGACATATAGTAGATTGTAATATTGAGTAGCAAAATCACGGTAACGGTAACCGATATGAGGCAAACGAGCTTCGCTCTGATCGACAAATCCTATTCCTCCTGGCCATGGTCGCGGATGCTTCTGTATTATTTGACATCTTAAAGGCAAATTCCTTGTTTGTGAGAGGAGATAGAGACTATTTTACTGCTTAATATTAATTTGGAAAATAGTTATAAATGCTCTATATTGATGTCGATGAGGGACAAACGGGAGCATAAGGCATAAAAAAACCGGCTCCGCTATAGAAGGGCGATCCCTTCAAGCGGAGCCGGAGGCTGTTGTCTAATCGATTATTGCTCTTTCTTGCGCGACAGCATCGCGAAGGCTCCTACAATAATAAGAGCAATGGCGAGCAGCGGCTGCACGGTGGCAAGTTGTCCGGAGGCGGCGCTCAGCGAGAAGACGCCGAAGAACAGCAGCGACAGGACGGCTAAAATGTTAATCGGGATAAGCAGCCACTTGTTGCGGCTGCCGAACCAATAAAATTCAAACAAGCCGACGGCTACCGCCAGAATGAAGCCTGGCCACAGAATATGCCACGCCGAGAATAACGTGGAGAGCTGGCAGACGAGTCCAACGGTGAACAAAATGCCTCCCGGGATGAGCAGGCCGACCCCTTTGCCACCTGTCACG
Source organism: Paenibacillus sp. J31R34 (assembly GCF_059383715.1). Lineage (NCBI taxonomy): Bacteria > Bacillati > Bacillota > Bacilli > Caryophanales > Paenibacillaceae > Paenibacillus > Paenibacillus sp. J31R34. The sequence continues at coordinate 250,754 of NZ_JBXENU010000006.1, read as the reverse complement.
CCAAAATACAGCCAGTGGAAAAACAGTCCTAGCGGAATGATGAACATGCTGGCCCAAAAATTCGCGAACACAGCGCCTGCTCCAAATGACTGGCCTTGGTTGAAGTAAAGAAATACACCAATCAGCATAAGGGCGGGGCCGATAATCGAGCGCTTTAACATTTTTCTTATCTCTCCTCTTTTGTTTATTTATCCGTTGTTTTTCTTAGCTACAATAGCATAGCACAGCCCCCCGCAGTATGTCGTCATGCTTGAGGTAAAGCAGCGGACTAGACTAAAGTCTAGGAAGCAAGCGAAAAAGCAGCGTCATGGCCCAGCCCATGTTCGCATATTTATCATAATATGCTACGATGGGCATAGGCATGTGGCTTCTAGCGGAGCTTCTGGCGAAGTCCCGGGACGAAGCCGGGTTAATTTGATGGAAAGAAGGAACGGAAATGATCATTATTAAGACCGAGGCGGAAATCAACCGCATGCATGAGGCGGGTAAAATATTGGCGGAATGCCATAGGCAAATTGCCAAGCTCATTCAGCCCGGCATCACAACGCATGAAATCGACCAGTTCGCGGAAAAATTTATGAAGCAAAATGGCGCAACGCCGGAGCAAAAAGGCTATAACGGCTATCAATATGCGACCTGTGCCTCCACGAACGATATTATTTGCCACGGCTTTCCGAAGAAGGAAAAGCTCAAAGAAGGCGATATCGTGACCATCGACATGGTCGTCAACCTGAACGGCTGGCTTGCCGATTCGGCATGGTCCTATGCGGTTGGGGAAGTAACCGATGAAGCAAAGCATTTGCTGGCGGTAACGGAAAAATCGCTGTATCTTGGCATAGAGCAAGCGCTAATCGGCAAGCGGATTGGCGATGTATCTCACGCGATTCAGTCGTATGCGGAGGCGGAAGGCTTCTCGGTCGTGCGTGATTTTATCGGCCATGGTATTGGGAAGGACATGCATGAGGATCCGCAGGTGCCTCACTATGGCCCGCCGGATAAAGGGCCTAGAATTAAAGAGGGCATGGTGTTCACAATTGAGCCGATGCTGAACGCGGGCACTTATTTCAGCAAGCTGGATTCTGATGGATGGACCGCGCGGACGCGGGATGGAAGGCTGTCTGCCCAGTATGAGCATACGATTGCGATTACGAAGGATGGTCCGCTTATTTTGACCCAACAATAAAATATTACACGTATATAACGCAAAGAGGGAGAGATCCCTCTTTTTTCTGCATGACAAATTTGGATAATTCATCTAAAATAAATGGAATGATGGGAATGATCGTCCAAAAGCTCGGCCTACATAACGCGATCATTACATGAATTCAGTCATTTTGGGGAGGGTATTCATTTGTTGAGATCGTCAGTCGTATGGAGAAGTGCTTTATCTATTGCGGTTACTGTTGGTTTGGTGGCAATGCCCTTTACGGCAACAGCGGCATCGGTGAACAGCAGCACAGTAAAGCTGCGTATTATGGAAACGACCGATCTGCATGTGAACATGGTGAACTATGATTATTTTGCGGACAAGCCGACCGATGAGTATGGCTTTGCCAAAACAGCGACGCTCATCAAGCAGGCGCGCGAAGCGGCGACGAACAGCTTGCTTTTTGACAATGGCGATTTGATTCAGGGCAACCCGCTTGGCGACTACACGGCGGTTATTAACCCGCTGAAGCAGGGCGAGACGCATCCGGTGTACAAGGCGATGAACCTGCTTGATTACGATGCTGGGAATTTGGGCAACCACGAGTTCAACTATGGGCTGGATTTTCTGAATAATTCGCTGGCGGGGGCGGATTTCCCTTACGTCAATGCGAACATCTATGTGGATGACAAAGATAAAGACGAATCAAATGATAAAAATATGTTCACGCCTTATTTGATTTTAGACAAGGAAGTGAAGGATGAGAGCGGCGCAGCACATAAGCTTAAAGTAGGCGTCATCGGTTTCGTGCCGCCGCAGGTCATGCAGTGGGATAAGGCGAATCTCGAAGGCAAGGTTATTGCCAAGGATATCATCAAAACGGCGGAGAAGTTCGTTCCCGAGATGAAGGCGAAGGGTGCCGACATCATTGTTGCGATTCCGCATTCGGGCTTTGAGGATATTCCGCAGGCTGAAAATATGGAAAACTCCGTGCTGTATCTTAGCAAGGTCAAGGATATTAATGCGATTTTGTTCGGCCACGCCCACAAGGTGTTCCCGGACAAGTCGTTCGAGGGCAAGCCGGGCGTAGATTTGGAAAAAGGGACGATTAACGGCGTGCCTTCGGTCGAGCCGGGCTTCTGGGGCAATAATCTCGGCATTATTGACCTTGATTTGAAGCTGGCGGGCGGCAAATGGTCGGTTGTGGACTCCAAGGTTGAGGTTAAGCCGATCTTTGATGCGGTGAACAAGCAGCCGCTTGTAGAAGCGGATCAAGAGGTGCTGGAAGCCGTAGAAGAAGACCATGAGCATACGCTCGACTATATTCGCGGCCCGGTAGGCAAGACGACGGCGCCAATCAACAGCTGGTTTGCGCTCGTGCAGGATGATCCATCGATCCAAATTGTAACAAACGCGCAAAAATGGTATGTAGAAAAGCAAATGCAAGGGACGGAATACGAGGGCATACCGGTATTGTCCGCAGGTGCGCCGTTCAAGGCAGGCGGACGCCAAGGCCCGAACTATTACACGGATATTGCGGCTGGTGATATTGCGATTAAAAACGTAGCCGACCTGTACTTGTACTCCAACACCGTTAACGCTGTATTAGTTACAGGTGCCGAGCTGAAGGAATGGCTGGAATGGTCCGCTGGGCAATTCAACCAGATTGATGCATTGTCGACAGCAAAGCAAGAGCTGGTCAATCTGGATTTCCCGACCTACAACTTTGACGTCATTGACGGCGTAACGTATCAAATCGATGTGACCCAGCCAGCCAAATATGATGCCAAGGGAACGACGGTTAGTGAAAAATCGAGCCGTATCGTCAATCTGCAATTTGATGGCAAAGCGATTGATCCGAAGCAAAAATTTATCGTAGCGTCGAATAATTACCGCGCCTCGTCGAGCAAGTTCGCGAATCCGGATGGCAAACGGATCGTTTTGGCTTCGCCAGATGAGAACCGTCAGGTTGTCATAGATTATATTCGCTCGAACAAGACGATTGACCCTGCCGCTGACGGCAACTGGTCGCTCGCGGCGATCAAAGAGGACGTCAACGTTTCGTTCAAAACGTCGCCTGCTGCCAAGACGCTCGCGGATTCGCTTGACGCTTTGTCGTATGTAGGCGAAACCGATGACGGCTATGCGGAGTTCAAAATTAATTTGTCCGCTGGCGCGACCACGCCAACGACTCCGACGACACCAACCACGCCAACGAAGCCAACGGAGCCGGGCCCAACGAAGCCGACCACGCCAACGACACCGATGAAGCCGGCGACCGGTACAACGCAGGATACGGTGTATATTGTGAAAAGCGGCGACACGCTGTACCGCATCGCATTAAATCACGGCACCACCTGGCAGAAGCTTGCGGCCTATAATAAGCTGGCGAACCCGAATCGCCTATCCATTGGGCAGAAGATTTTGATTCCGGCAGTGAAATAGGAAGAGCGGAGCCTTCCATGCTTGGAGGCTAGCCATTTGAGAAAAGACAACACCCTTTCGAAATTCGTCCTTGCGGCCCCTGGGTTTCCGCGGCTGTTTGGATGAATGCTCGAAGGGTGTTATTTAATTGTAGGAGGGAAGTCTGATCAAGGTGGAGTCTGGTCTGGAGGACACAGATGACGTTATTTTGTCTAAACCGGGGGGTTTGGAGGTGTTTGCGGACTCAGGCGTCGCTATTGGTTCTCAAACCCCTGTTTTGACGCCATGATCAAGGGAATAGCGGATTTCCTGTCCGTTCACCTGCTAAAATCGCTCGAAACGCTAAAATAGCGGAATGCCAGTCCGCCAAGAAAAGAGAGAGCATCCGCGCGCATCCAGTCCTTGTGCTTGTCTTTGCTGGTATCGCACGTCATGGAAAGGATGCTGCTACATGAGTGAAAAAATGTATGATGTACTTTTATATCTAATGCTGGCGGTGACTGCTACCACGGCTATTTGTTTATTGGTTTTTATCCTATTGTTCGTAGGTAGTCTAATTAGAAAATCTAAAAAGCTGCCGAAGGTGAGCTTGACGCTGACAGTAATCGGTGCCTTTGTGGTAGGGATATATTGCTATAATCATTTTAATAATCTTGATTTTCTTCCAAAAGGGGAGTTGAATCCAAGCGCTGTCGTCTCTCCAGATGGTCAATATATAATTCGGACGTATCACTATAATGGGCTTTTTTATAGAACAGCACGAGCTGAAGTTGTGGATATGGAGAGTGGGAAGAGCAAGACGATCTACTTTAATGATTATGACCGCAGTCCGGCGATTCAGTGGGCTCACAGTGGCGTGGTGAAAATTGGCAGAGAAACATTGGATATTTCGAAAAATGAGGTTTTTGATTTCCGCGATACCTCGCATGTAAATAAAACGATGCCTCCGCAAGGATGAATACAGAATTGAAGGCGAATAGGGAATTGGGGATGTGTCCTAATCTATTAAAAACAGATGACTCTGCGCAGGCAGGGTCATCTGTTTGCTTTGAAGCGAATATTATGGCGGCAAAAACAGGCTAGCTCGTCGTCGTGAAGGAAAAATGCTTATTCGTGTTGTTATCGTCCGTCCACTGGATGGCGTCGGCACCGTTGTCGGAGGAGCCTCCCGTAATATAAAGTACTTTGCGGCTTTTGACGTTCATGATTTTGAAATAGCCGCTTCCGGCACTGAGAATGCGGAATTGCTGATTGAGCCCGCCGTTGCTCGTATATTGAATGACAGTGGCGCCGTCTGCGACCGAGCTGCTGGTGATGTCCATGACTTTGCCGCTGTTGCGGTTTTTGATCGTATAGTAGCGTCCGCCTACGTCGGTGAACTGCCAGTGCTGGCTCGTCCAGCCGCCATCGGTGTATTGCTCGATCTGCACGCCGTCCGTCGTACCCCCGCTGGTGACGCCAAGGAGCTTGCTGCTGGAGCGGTTAGTGATTTTATACCAGGACGTCGTGTTGACAGGTGGCGCTACAGTGCCGGTGATGGTGCCCGTCGCCGTGTCAATCGTAAGCTGGTCAGCCCAGTCCAGCGTCATGGTGGTGGATGAAGGGAAGGTTATCGGCAGCCACACATATTCCGAGGTGTTGACCGTGCCGCCCCAAGCCCCGGCCCAGCGGTCGCCCATGTACAGAAACGAAGTAGTGGACGAGCCTTCAATCGGCAGCACATACGTAGATTGTGAGTTGAAGGAGTTGCCGTTGCCCACATTCGTCAGGCCGCTCCATGTGCCGGAAATGTTGCTGGCTGTCGCATATTTCGCTTGGTTTGGCGCCCAGCCAGTCGCCCCGGAGGTGACGAGGAAGTAGGTGCTGCCCCGCTTGAACATGGCAGGCGCTTCACGGTATTGACCGACCCATAGGGTAGAGACGAGCGAGTCGATGCCAAGGAAGTCGGAGGTCAGGCGATAAATATTTAAATCGGCGTTGACGCGGGTGGCAGAGATGAGATAAGCCGTGCCATTGTCGTTGTAGACGGTCATATCACGGGAATCGTAGCCTAACGGACGGAAGCTGCCCTGATACGTATAGGGGCCTTCAATGTTGGTGGCATATGCAACAGCGACCTGCGCATCGCCGTAGTCCACGCCATTCTCCTTGTGCATCCACATCACATATTTATTCGTAGCCGCGTTAAAAATGACTTTGGGGCGCTCAATGTTGGCGGTTGCCAGCTCGGGCGATGAGGTTTTGCTGAGAACATGGGCACGGAGCTCCCAGTTTTTCAGATCCGCTGAGCGATAGACGGAAACGTAATTGACGCCATCGCGATTTTCGCCAAACCAGTAATAATAGCTGCCTGACTTGAGAATGCCGCCCCCGTGGGCTTGAATCGGGTTGCCAGCGGTGTCTTTGAACTGGACGCCATTGTCGAACGTGACAGGAGCAGCGGCAGCAGGGACGGTCATCAGACTGAGAGCCAGAGCGACGGTGAGCACATACGCGAGCAAAAGCCGGGACTTGCTTTTCATCATAAAAAACCTCCTTGGAATTTGATGAGGGCATCGCAAGCATCGGCGTAAGCATGGACCGCTTGGCTGATCGGAGCCCGGCCTAGGCTTTGCTCGGGTCATGTGGATAGAGGAGCGGCAAAAAAGTAAGCGCTTGCAAATAAGATTGTACAACGATAGAGAGGGAAAAGCATCCTATTATTTTTACTTTTTTTGGTGGGGAAACGGTGGGTGGAGGGCGCCGCAGAATTTGACGTGAAACCGCTATCGCGGTACGCTAAAAGCAAAATAAAGCCGCCATGCGGTACGGCGATGATCCAGGCGGACAGGGGAGCAGAAGGATGGGAAACAACCGCGCGAATTGGCGCAATGTCGGGATTTTCGCACATGTCGATGCTGGCAAAACGACGACGACCGAGCATATGCTTTATGTCAGCGGGCGCACACGGACACTCGGCAGTGTCGATACGGGAACGACGATAACGGATTCCATGGAGGTTGAACGGGCAAGGGGCATTTCAGTTCGGGCGGCAATGACCGCATTGGAGTGGCAGGGTACGCATGTGCAGCTGGTCGATACGCCAGGACATGTCGATTTTCTCTCGGAGGTGGAGCGCGCGCTGCGGGTGATGGATGGCGCTGTTCTGATCGTATCCGCAGTGGAAGGCGTGCAGGCGCAGACGGAGCTGATTTGGAATGCTTTGCGTAAGCTGCGTATCCCCACGCTGATTTATATTAATAAAATGGACCGCGTCGGCGCCGATTACGAAGCGGTGCTTGCCGATATCCGCAGCTATTTGACGGCGGATCTGCTCGCGGTGCAGCGTCCGCTTGGCAGCGAGCAGCAGTTCGCTGGCGCGGAGGATTTGTGGGCGGAGGGCGCGGATGAAGGTGCGCGCACGGCGCTGCTTGAGGCGATGGCGGAGCGGGACGAGCGCCTGCTGGAGCGGTATGTCAGCGGCGAGGAAGTGCCGCTGGCGCAGTGGCGGGCGGAAGCCGCTGCGATGGCGCGCCGAGCGGAGGTGCATCCGGTGCTGTACGGCGCATCGAGCAAAGGCATTGGCGTGCAGGCGCTGCTGGACGCGATGATCGAGTATTTGCCTGCGCCGGGCGGCGAGGCGGAGGCGCCGCCTTCGGGCATTGTGTTTAAGATTGAGCGTGACAAGGTGATGGGCAGGATGGCTTACATTCGGCTGTATCAAGGGAAAATCCGCAATCGTGATGTCGTGCGCAATTTCACGCAGCAAATGGATGAGAAGGTGACGCAAATCCGCAAAATGGACGGCTTCCGCTCCGAAGATGCCGGGGAGCTTGCGGCTGGCGGCATTGCAGCCGTGTGCGGTATGTCCCATGTGCGGATCGGCGATATTATCGGCAGCCCGGATGCCGTTCCCGAGGAGGCACGGCTCGCTGTGCCGCTGCTGACCGTTCAAGCCCATTGGGGCGATGCCCAGCATTATCCGGCAATGGTACAGGCGCTTACGGAGCTGTCCGATGAGGACCCGCTGCTGAATGTGCAGTGGCTGCAGGATGAGCGGGAGCTGCATGTGAAGGTAATGGGACCGATACAGCTGGAAATACTGACGAGTGTTATTGAGCAGCGGTATGGACTTGCAGTGCGGTTCGGCCAGCCGTCGGTTATTTATAAGGAGACGCTAAAGGAAGTGGGCGAAGGGTATATTTCCTATTTAATGCCCAAGCCCTGCTGGGCGGTATTACGGTTTCGCATGGAGCCGGGCGAGCGGGGGAGCGGGCTGCAATATGCTTCGGTGGTGCGCTCCGAGGATTTGCTGCCGCAATACCAAAGCGAGGTGGCGCGGCGCGTGCCGGAGGCGCTGGAGCAAGGGCTGTACGGCTGGGAGGTCGTTGACCTTAAAGTGACGCTCATTGAAGGGCAGCATCATGTGTGGCATACACATCCGCTGGATTTTGCGGTAGCAACGCCAATGGGCATTATGAATGGGCTCGCGTCTGTGGGTACAAGGCTGCTGGAGCCGATGCTTCAGTTCCGCATCGTCGTACCCGAGGAGGCGGGGGGCCGAGTAATGAACGACCTGTCGCTGATGCGCGGCACATTCGGTGCGCCTGTGCTGCATGGCGACAGGATGATTATTGAAGGGCGCATTCCCGCAGCGACCTCGCTGGAATATGCGGTGGAGCTCAGCTCGCTGACGAAAGGTCGCGGCACGATCGCCACCTTTTTCGCTGGTTATGAGCCTTGCCCGCTTGATGTGAAAGCCGAGCGCCAGCGGCGCGGTGTCAATCCGCTGGAGCAGTCGAAATATATTTTGAGCGTGCGGAAGGCTCTGCAAAGCTAGATGCGCTAGATACCTAGATGCGCCTAGATTAGCTAGTTAGGCTGGAGCTGTTCAGCCTCATGCTCTTCGTTTCAGTGGTTTGTTTTCTTCACTAAGACCGCCTTGGTGGACACAGCAGGCGCTATTTCGATAGGATCACGGGTTTGGGGTCAGGCCGCGGACTCAGGAGCCGCTAATGCACTGTAAATGGCTAATTTGCTGGGATGAAGAGGGCAATAGCGGATTTCCTGTCCGCCTACGGCCCGAAAACGGATCAACAGCCAGAATACCGGAATCACAGTCCTCCAACATTCCAACATAGGAGCGAGCAGCCCAAGTTGTGTACAAGTTGTGGACAAGTGGCGAGCAAGCTAGGTGTGGTCGGTCACAGCAACATTCGCAGGCTATAGTTCCTGAACCATGCAGCATCAGATGAGATCGGCCTAAAAATGCGCAAAGCGAGGCGCAGTATGTCGACTCAAGTTTGCGCACGCGCCCTAGCGCCACATAATGAACAGTAAGGACAATACCGACAGCAGAACCGACGTTATGGTCATGGCGAGCAGCGGGCGAAGCGCCCGGGAGCGCAGCTCTCTCAGATTAACGTTCAGCCCTAGCCCAACCATCGCCATCGTCAACAGGATGGTTGTAATCGTGGACATGCCGCTTAAGGCGCGAGCGGGCAGTTCCAGCGGAGTTCCAGCAGTCATGCTCCCGAATAAACTAAGGGCGATGAAGCCGAGCAAAAACCATGGAAATTCAGGCCGGGTCTTCATTTCTTGAGGACTCGCTGCCATCTCGCGGTGGCGGCGATTCATGATTGCCATCAGTATAAAGCTGACGGGTACGAGCAAAAACACGCGGCTCAGCTTTGCTAGCAGCGCCAGAGCAACCGCATCCTGTCCGGCAGGCTCTGCGGCAAGCGCCACATGAGCGATTTCATGCAGGCTGATGCCTGCCCAAACGCCATATTGCTCCGCGGTTAGCGGCAGCAGCGGCAGGAGGGCGGTGTAAGCGAGCGCGGCAATCGTGCCGACCAGCGCAACGAGTCCGACGCTTGCGGCGGTATCCTCGCCGCGAGCTTTGAGAATCGGCGATACAGCCGCAATGGCTGCCGCGCCGCAGATGCCTGTACCGATGCCGAGCAAGAGCGACAGCGGCATATCGGCTTTGAGCTTGCGGGCGAGCAGCAGCGTGAAGAGGACGGAGAAGAGGATGGTGGCGGCGGCTTGCAGCAGCAAGCCGGCCCCCTGCTCCAGCAGCACTATCATATTCAGCTTGAGTCCAAACAATATGATTGAAAGCCGCAGCAGTTGCTTGGCGGAAAAATGAATGCCAGGGCGGAGAAAAGCTGGATATCCAGCGAACTGGCGAAAAAGCACAGCGGCAATTAAGGCAATCGCCATCGGGCCCATGCGGCTGAAGCCGGGAAGCATGGCGAGTGCATAAGCTGTGGAGGCAAAAGCACCTGTCAGCGCTACCCCGCCCAGCCAAGCCGCAGTATGCCCCTTTGCACCCCTACATAACGATCCCTGAGGCTCCGTCTTTTCCGAGGAGGACTGCGTCATCATCATCGGGTTTATTTCTGCTTTCATAGCTGACACCTCATCCTCATCCTGTAAGCGAACAGCCCGCTGCTTCTACTGCCAATGCCGTCAAATAACGGGCGCATGCTTCCTGTCTGAATTATAAATTAAGCATAAGGGATAGCTTACGATAAGAAAAATAAATTGTTATGATTATAATCATAACTAAATACTTATGATAACTTCATGAACAGACAGCAAATGAAGAGAGAGAGAGAGGAGCATGTTTGAATGATGGATCAATCCCTGCTCGTTTTTATAGCTGTTGCCGAGGAGCGCAGCTTCACTCGCGCAGCGGAAGCGCTGCATATGACGCAGCCGGCGGTCAGTCAGCACATTCAGTCGCTGGAGGCGGCTTTGGGCGCCAAGCTGCTGGATCGCAGCAACAAGTACGTCCGGCTGAATAAAGCGGGGGACATCGTGTATCGCCATGCGAAGGAAATCAGCGGATTGCATGCGAAAATGCAGAGCCTGCTCGGTGACCTGCTTCACACGGCAAGCGGAGCGCTGTCGATTGGCGCAAGCTTCACCTTTGGCGAGTATGTGCTGCCGCATATGATTGCGTGTCTAAGGGCGCGGTACCCGCTTATTACACCAACGATTACTATAGGCAATACGAAGGACATCGCAGCGCTCGTTGCAGCCCGCCAGCTGGATATTGGAATTATAGAGGGAGCGCTGCCGGAGCAGGACAAGCTGCAATGCGAGCCCTTTGCCCAAGATGCTATGTATGTCGTTGTTGGCGCCGGGCATCCTTATGCGGAGCGGCAAGACATAGAGGCTGAGGCGCTGCGAGGCGAGCACTGGATTGTGCGAGAGGAAGGCTCGGGAACGCGGACGGCAATGGAAAAAATGTTCGAGCAATACGATATTAGGCCGATGAACCCTATGGCGTTTGGCAGCACGCAAATTATTAAGGAGTCCGTTGAAGCGGGTCTCGGCATTTCGCTGCTATCGGAGTGGGCTGTACGCAAAGAAATTACGCTAGGGACGCTGAACAGGCTGACCATCAATGGCCAGCCTGTTCAGCGTGATTTTTCGATTATTACGCTGCAAGATGCTTTTCATACGAAAGCGGCGGAGCTGTTCATTGAAATGGTGCGCACCCGTGAAGGCATGCCGCAGCAGTCGATTTAAGGTTTTTCCGATATAGCAGCGATAGGGCTGCATACAGAGCAACAGCTTCTTATGAAAAATAGCCCCTGTCTCCCGGCCCATAACCAGCTGTGCTGCCTCAAGGGTATGCTATGGCGTTTTCCGTTCCTCCAAGCTCATCGACTAACTCAGCCTGTAAAGCGCGAATGGCTCGCCATATTTAAAGCGCAGGCTGATTTCATCCAGCCGCTCCAGGATGGCCGGCTCCGGCTGAAGGCTGGCTGAGGCCAGATTGGCCTCCAGCTGCTCTGCGCTCGTCGCGCCGACGATAACGCTTGCCCTGCACTGGCTGCTGCATCAGCCAGTGCAGGGCAAGCACAGCCGGCGTGCAGCCCGCCTGAGTCGCAAGCTCGCCGACCTTGCGGCTGAGCGTGAAGCCTTCGCCCGTGAAGAAGCGGGCGAAGTCCGGGTTTTTGTCCAGCCGCGACCCTTGCGGTGCGCTCTGCTGCTCGCTGTATTTTCCGGTCAGCAGGCCGCCGGCTAGCGGAAAATAAGGGATAATGCCGACGCCCTGGTCGAGGCATAGCGGCGTAATGTCGCGCTCCGGCGTCCGGTCGGCGAGCGAATAGCTGGTCTGAATCGACACATAGCGATTCAGGCCCAGGCGGTCGCTGATGCCGAGCGCCTTCATCAGCTCCCAGGCCGCGTAGTTCGATGCGCCGATGTAGCGGACTTTGCCGGCGCGCACCATATCATCGAGCGCCCGCAGCGTTTCTTCCAGCGGCGTCTCCGGATCAAAGGTGTGGATTTGGTATAAATCCACATAATCCGTCTGCAGCCGCCGCAAGCTCTGCTCCAGCTCAAGCTGCAAATGATAGCGGGACGAGCCGCGCTCATTCGCGCCTTGGCCGCGAGGCAGACCGGCCTTAGTGGCGATTACGGCCTCATGCCTTCGTCCTTTAAGCGCCTCGCCGATAATGGTCTCGGATGCGGTGCCCGAGTAAATATTGGCAGTATCCAGAAAGTTTATCCCGCTGCCAAGTGCAGCATGTATAATAGAGATAGAGCTTTGCTTATCCGCCCGCGAGCCGAAGGAATTGGTACCGAGGCCGAGAGAGGATACTTTTAGTCCACTATTGCCGAGACGTTTATATTTCATAAGCTAAAGTCACTCCGTTCAACGTTTAATTCGTGCAATTAGGCATAAGCATGCTTGGCATTTAATATAGCATAAGATAGCGAGGGACGACGATGGAAAGAGTGATAGCGCGGGCTCAGCTGCTTGCAGATGAAGAAATGAAAGCGCTCGCTTCTGTGGAACGCTTGAGAGAGCAGCTGCTTCCTTGGATTGAGGAAGGCAAATTCATGACAGCGGCCTTGTTTAAATGGGAGCGGAATCTTTTTTTATATGTAGAAAGCCTGATGGATGAACCGCCAGCGCCCGATCAGCTCATGCGCGAGCTAGGCAGTTACTTGGAGCCATGGCCCGGACAGGCCGAGAAGCGCTTATGGATTCCGATGATTGATGTGTTTCATTTCAATGCGCCAGCAAGCCCGGAGCATTGGCGGCGCAAGGCAGCGGTGGAGCGGCGCGTCGGGCGCGTGGCGCATTTGAAGCCGGAGATGGTGGCGAGCTACATTTATTTCCACTACCAGCTGCAGGAGGAGCACGCGTTTCATGGTCCCAAATATGAAATCATCGCGCTGCATGAAAATTTGCTGTTCGGCTATCAGGAATTTCCGGCTGTCGTGGAGGAGCCGGTGCTGCCGCGCAAGCTAAAGACAAGTGGAACGCCTGCGGACTGGAGCGAATCGCGAATGGATTTGCATTTTCAGCCATGGTCCGATGGTCATCTATATTTCAAGCCGGTGGAAACTTGGTTTGCTTTGGGTGAATAAGGAACAATCTGACAAAATTCATCATAAATTCATGAAAAATGATCAGTTAGAATTAAGGGAATCTTAAGAAAAATCATGTATAGTAGAAGGATAAGCTGTTAAAACAGCATTCGAAGCCGGGAGGGGACCTGTTATGCGTGAGCCAGTCACTTATTCCGTAGTCATTCCTGTGTATAATGATGAGCAAATGCTTTACGACACCTACAAGCGGCTAAAACGAATTATTCCGCCCATTGGCGAGAATTACGAACTGATTTTTGTAAATGACAACAGCACGGATCGCTCAGCAGATATGCTTCGAGTCTTTTGCGCAGCAGATATTCGGGTACGTGCGATCCATTTCGCCAGCAGCTTTGGTTATGATGCGGCAGTTGCCGCAGGGGCAGACCATGCTTCGGGCGAGCAGAAGATCGTCATGGAGGTATCTGACCGCTTCCGCAGCGTCAGTGCGGGATTGCAGGGTGCTTCTCCGTTTTATGTTGTACGGGCTAAGGAAGGCTTTACCCATTCCCCGCTTTGGGATTTTGCTTCGGAGAGTGCCGCATGCTAATAACTAGCACAACTGAATGGTTCTTCATTAGCATCAAATAACCCCCGCCTTATTAGGCGAGGGTTATTTTTAACTGGAGCGATGTCATTTATGCATAGCACAGGTTTGTCCCGATGTGCCCCGTAGAAGGAGGCCGTTTGCTGCTCTGTTATTGTTCAATGTAAAAACCGAATGAGTGCAGGTTGTCGGCGCTGTTGGTCATGGTGAGCGCTTCCGGCAAATCGATTTTGTCAAAAGCATTGTAATAAGGAGTTCCTGCAAGCAGCACAATAGCAATGGCTACAGCCAGCCTGCGTACCATGCGCTCGCTTGGACGGCGCTGGAGCTTCGCTTTCGGCAAGGTCACCCTGCTGCTGCGTTCGCCGTGAATCATCCAGAGAACGGCAGCAGCGAAGCCGAGCATCGTAAGCGGGAGAGCAAGTGGCATCGAATGCAGCGATACAGCGACGCATAAGGTCAGGTAAAAGATCGTTAGCGTACAGAGCGACAGCAGCTGGTAAGGCAAGATGAACGCGGGCTCTGAAGCGCGATATAGCATGCGTACAGGCAATGGGTCGCTGGACTTCCGTCCTGTATTTTTGCGCATTCTGAGCAGCTTGGGAATGCTTCTAGCCCACAGCAGCGCAAGCGACAGGGTCAGGATAGGTACACAGATGAGCATGCCCAAATCATAATCCGGTGGGAGCTTGACGGCCATGGTGACGACTCCGCCCAATGCCGCTGCTGCTGGGATGGACAGTACAATTGTCCAAATGATTAAGTCTTTGGCACGCTGGTGCAGCTGCTGCTCGGATTTGCTGTAGAGCAGGGAGGAGGCCTTATTACCGGCAATCCAAGACAACAGCAGCGCTAGGAATAAACAACCAAGCGTAAGATGAACCAAGGTGATATACAAAATAGCTTACCTCCCAGTATAATAATGACTAGATCTATTTTATCGCCTGCGAGCTCCTCGCTATAACAGTCTCTGGTGCAGGTAGTACCTAGACTTTAGACGAGGGAATATCAGGAATGGTTGCTTTATACTACAAGAGTAACCGATTTGAGTCTGGAGGTGAAGAAGCTGCTCGAGCTGCATGATATTATACCGTATTTTTTCTCTGTAAGCATTATCTGCACGTTCGCTTATGCAGCGTATTTCACTTTTCATGCTGCAAGCGAGCCGTCCCGATGGTCGAAGGACAAGGTTCATGCGCCAGCACCTGCACGTATTTTGCCAACGGTTCAGCGGGCTCATACCGTTGCCCTCTGGCTTGTACGAAAAGTAAAAAGAAAAGAAGCGCCTGATGGTGATCCCACAGATTGCAGCTCCTCGTTTGTGAAGCAACATCCAAACAAACGAGGAGGATATATATGTTATCTAAATATACAATGGAATTGCTTAAAAAATACCGCTTTATCCTTATTATCGGGCTGCTGCTCATCATTAGCGGCTGTGGTGCGGCGAATGGAACGATTGACTCAGCGACACCAGGATTTTTCAACCATTACGTTGTATTCCCCATCTCTTATTTAATTCAACACATTGCGCAGTTTTTTAACGACAGTTTTGGCATGGCGATTATTGCGATTACCTTGCTCATTCGTCTGGCCCTGCTTCCGCTTATGCTTCGCCAATCCAAGAGCCAGCAGGTAATGAAGCAGAAGATGAGCGTCATGCAGCCGCAGCTTAACCAAATCAAGGAAAAATACAAAAATGACAAATCGCCTGAAGCGCAGGCGAATATGCAAAAGGAAACGATGGCGCTGTACGGCGAGCACAAGTTTAATCCGCTTGCCATTGGCTGCCTTCCGATGCTCATTCAACTGCCGATTTTGTCGGGACTGTATTATGCAATCAAAATGACGCCGGAGCTGGCGGAGCATTCCTTTCTCTGGTTCCAGCTCGGTGCGCCGGATCACATCCTGCCGTTTCTCGCCGCTGCTATCTATTATGTGCAGTTCCGCGTATCTCAAATCGGCATGGACCCTGCCCAGCAAAAACAGATGGCGCTGTTCGGTTACCTTTCACCGATCATGATGGGTATTTTCTCATTTACCGCACCTGCTGCTGTACCGCTTTATTGGGTCGTTGGCGGAGTGTTCATGATTTTACAAACCATGCTTTCGAAGCGGCTGTACCCGATGCCTATAACGCCAGTTATGCCAGTAGTAGAGGCTGTAGCGCCAACGCAGAAGAAAGCAAAAGGTAAAAAGCTTCCTGCAAAAACTTAAGCTCCATATACAATAGACGTTCCGGAGGCCTCACAACCCTCGGGGCGTTTTTTTTTTTATTTTCAGAGCAAAGGACAGCGCTGTAGAGAAATTTAGAATTCGATCCGGCTGAAGCCTCCAAGCGGAATGAAAAGTCGGGTACAGAGAAGTTGAGGAGCTGCATGGGACAGTTTTGAACGAAGTATGATACAATAAGTGTAAGGTATGGTTTGGCATGCGGACAGTTAAGTGTAAAAAGGAGGCCTTGCACGATGATTAAGCGTTATCCTGCGAACGAGCGGAACTTTTTTGATATTGGATGGTTGAGGGGCTCACGCAGCTTCTCATTCGGTGATTATTATGATCCGGATAACGCTCAGTTCGGCGTCATGCGTGTATGCAACGAAGATGAGATTGCGCCGGGCCGTGGCTTCGGAGCGCATCCTCATAGCGACATGGAGATTGTGACCATTGTGTTGAAAGGCCGCCTTAAGCATGAGGATAATTTGGGCAATATGGAGGTTACCTCTGCCGGGGAAATCCAGAGGATGACAGCGGGCTCCGGCATTGTCCATGCAGAATACAATGATTCAGAAACCGAAGAGGGACATTTTCTGCAGCTATGGTTTATGCCTCGCGAGCGCGGGCTGACGCCTTCCTATGAGGTGCATCGGTACGATCAGGAGAAGCTGGTCAATGCTTTTCTGCCGATTGTCACGCCGGAAGGGACGGACGGCACAGCGATGATTCATCAGGACATGTCGATTCATTTGGGCCGTGTTGAGGCAGGAAAACGCCTTTATTACAGCCAAAAGGCAGGCCGGCGTGTGTTTTTGATGCTGATCGAGGGCGCTGCCGACGTCAATAACATTAATATGATGGCGAAAGACAGCCTTCGTGCGGAGTTTGAACCGGAAATTCTGATCAAGGCGAAGGAAGATACATTCGTCATGCTCATTGATATGCCTTAAGGACGGAATTTTCTGCGCGAGGGGGAGAAAGCGATGAAGGAAACGTTACTAATCAAGCATGCGGTTGGAGGAAGAACCTTTGTAGATTCCAGCAAGTATGACGTTCATTATCACATTGAGCAGGCTGCTGATTTATGGGCATTCACGGTCACGACGCCGCCGGAGCTTGATTTGGGCAACCTGCTTGCGTGGAAGGAAGAGCTGAACGTCTTTCTTTTCCAAGAGCATGAGGATAAGCCAACGGTCAAAATTTGGTTCTACGTACAGGAACAATCCGTCAGCTTTCAAGCTGTTGAACGCAAGCTTGCGTTCAAGGCGAAAGCGATGATTGAATATATTCCACATAACTACGGCTACAAGCTGTAAAGCGGGGCCAAGCAAAAACGACTTCGTCGTCCTTCTGGAACGAGCGAAGAGCTTTGTCGAAGAATTCTAAGTGATAAGGATAAAACTTATAAATGCTTAGAATTCAAGGTGAAACGGCTGTCGCCGTCTTCTGGCGGTAATGCTAACGTTTCGCGGTGAAATATAAGCTAAGTATAAAGAGAAAGCTTATACTTTCTTATATTTTAATAAAATCGCCCGCTGCTGCATATACATCCTTTATGCGAATGAAGGACAGGGTGCCTTGGTTTATCTTATTCAGGCGTACCGATGATCAGATGTACAACGATTCAATGCTTGGGCTCGAGGCGGCTGGTAATCATTTGCGTTCAATTCCTATGTATGGAATTTCGTAATTTATCAAACGCTAGAAGCAGGAACAGGTTTATCATGGCAATAGCATGTCCAATTAAAGGAGGCGTTGACGATCTATAGTCGGAAAAAGTTTCAAGAGGAAGTCCCTGAGGTCAGCACGAAAATATGGGCTTGTACGAGTGATGTTTGCAATGGCTGGATGCGTGCAAACTTTTCGTTCGAGCAGTCGCCCACTTGCCTGCAATGCAATTCTCCTATGGAAGAATCGGAGAAGATGCTGCCACAACTCGTCAACTCCAATGATATAAATCGGGCGAAAAACAGCATTCCAGTAGCGGAATAAACCAAATAATCGAATTAGCCGAATATATGGCCGATTCAAGCAAAGGGCGTCCAATTGGGCGCCCTTTCTTTGAGCAAATCGATCAGGCTAAGGCCGCTGATCCCCACTAATGCTCTAATGTCCTAATGTACTAATGCCCTAATGCCCTAATGCCCTAATGCCCTAACGCCGTAACGCCCAAGCATTGACACCTAATGCGCGTTGTAATTATAATTGTTACAGAATATAAGCACGTAAATGGAAGATAGAAATGGAGAGACAATTTGATGAAACAACAGGTGTTGATTTCGAAGCAGCAGCCGACTTCCTCTGCACGCATAAGGATGGCGCTGCTGCTTGGCGCTTTAGCTGCCTTCGCTCCGTTATCCATTGATATGTATTTGCCGGCATTGCCGGAGCTGGCGAATTATTTTGGCGCTAGCGCCTCCATGGCGCAGCTGAGTCTGACAGCCTGCTTGCTTGGTATTGCAGTGGGTCAACTCATCATTGGACCTTTAAGCGATATTTATGGCAGAAAAAAGCCGCTTATGATTGGACTCATCGTATACGTTATAGCCTCGGTGCTATGTATCGTCGCGCCTTCGATTGAGACGTTCGTGCTGCTGCGGCTCGTGCAGGGCTTGGGCGGGGCAGCCGGCATTGTGCTGTCCAGAGCGATTGTACGGGATATGTATGACGGGCCCGAAATGACGAAGTTTTTCGCCTTGCTTATGCTGGTGAACGGGGTAGCGCCAATAGCAGCACCGATTGCGGGCGGACAAGTGCTGCAATGGACATCATGGCGCGGTGTTTTCCTTGTGCTTGGCGCCATTGGGGTTGTAATGCTGTTTGCGTCGTGGCTCGGGCTTAGGGAGACGCTGCAGGAGCAAAATCGATTAAAGGGTGGGCTGCAAAGCACGCTGCGCACCTTCGGTACACTAATCCGGGACCGCGTATTTATGGGCTATGCGCTTTCCCAAGGCTTTGTAACCGCGGCGATGTTCGCTTACATATCGGGCTCTCCGTTTGTACTGCAGGAGATTTTTGGCGTCTCGCCGCAGATGTTCAGTGTATGCTTTGCTATTAATGGTGTTGGCATCATTATTGCCAGCCAAACTGCTGGCAGGCTCGCTGGCAAGGTGAGCGAAACGAAGCTGCTCATCGTTGGGCTCAGCATGGCATCCATTGGCGGTGTCGCGCTGCTGCTTGTCATATTAGCTGATCTTGGGCTGATTGCCGTTCTTATTCCGCTATTCTTCGTCGTATCCAGCGTCGGCGTCATCCAGACGGCGAGCTTTACGCTGGCGATGCAAAGTCAAGGCAAAGCAGCCGGAAGCGCCTCGGCGCTAATCGGCTTGCTATCCTTCGTCATTGGCGCCATTGCTGCGCCGATGGTAGGTCTGGGCGGCAGCCACACGGCGCTGCCGATGGGCATCGTTATTGCAGCATCAAGCATCATCGCTGTGCTGTTCTATGTGTTTATGGCGCGTAGAGGGAGCGTGCGCTAGACGTCGGCCGGCGCAAAAACGACTATCCGAGCAAGTTATCGGATAGTCGTTTTATTTTTGCCGCTATTTTTCGAATCGTAGAGGGCTTGATCCGCTTCCTGGAAGCTCGCCTCTTTGGATTCGCCAGGGAGATGCTCGTGCAGGCCAATGCTTACGGTGACGGAATGATTGTCCATTTCGGCGATTTTGGTCTGGGCGATGGACACGCGAATTTTCTCAACGAGCGCAAG
Source organism: Paenibacillus sp. J31R34 (assembly GCF_059383715.1). Lineage (NCBI taxonomy): Bacteria > Bacillati > Bacillota > Bacilli > Caryophanales > Paenibacillaceae > Paenibacillus > Paenibacillus sp. J31R34. Next base: position 231,332 of record NZ_JBXENU010000006.1, on the reverse strand, counting down.
CGCCTTCTCCAGGCTCTCTTCATGGAGAATGAGTATAAATTCTTCCCCGCCATAACGGGCGGCAAAATCATCGGTTTTCAAGTGCTTTAGCAGCGTCGCAGCCATCTGTCTAAGCGTAATATCGCCAACCCAATGCCCGTAAGTATCATTGACTTGCTTGAAGTTGTCGATATCTATAATCGCGAGCTGGAAGTTGAACGGGTTAGCTTCTTGGTATTCAATGAGCTTTTCCACATATTCATGAAATGTTTTATGGTTATACAGATCGGTAAGCGGGTCGATTTTCGACATTCGATCCATCACGATATTTTTGATCAGCAGCTCTTGCTCGGATTTAAGCGTACGGTTGAGCGTGACAAGCAAGCCTCTCGCCCGATGTATAATTGCGAATCCTACTAGTGCTGTGGCAATTAGTATACCTGCGAAGAAGAAGGCATCGAGATCAGTAAATCCTTCATCATAATAATAAGAAAAATAAATATAAGATAGATAAAGCATCGAGACGAGCAAAGAAACAAATAAATAATAAGGCCGCAAAAATAACACCGTAATCAGCATTGGAAGCAGCAGCAGGGCGGGTGCCGTCAAAAGCTGGGCGTTTAAAAAAAATAAGAAGCTCATCGTAATGAGATGAGCGCCGATAATGAGTGCTTTCTCAATAAAGCGGCTTGCATAGCGGATAATGACTTCAAGGGACACCATAACGAGAAGCAAGAGGATGTTTTGTAGCAGGATGTCATATGAAAATAGTCGGTTTGAGAAAAAGGTTTCATCCGGCGCAGTATTTTGGAGAGCAAATATCGTGTATTGACAGGTAAGCGCTAGTATACATAATACCCAATACACATTGAGCATAATGCGATACCAGCTTGATGAATCATGGCGGGGTAATGAAGATAGACTGAACATATTTGCCTCTTTTCCAAAATGGTGCCTTCGTTAGATGGCTAGCTGAATAGCTTCGACAGACCATTCCTGCTATCCTGCAAATTCGACACTTATTCATGCGAAATTTAGAGGATTGCTGTTGAAAAATGCTTATTAAGGTAAAATGAACCTTGTAAACCCGTAAAATGGGCACAACTGTTTTCAAAATAAGGTATTGACAGCATTTACAAGCGGTGTTAAAGTGGCAGAAGATTAAACAACTTGAAAGGAGGATTATGACTCATGCGTAAATTTACTGCACATCTCACAACAGAGTTTGATTTTGTAAATAACAATTTAATGAGCGTAATCCATCCGTGCGTTAATTCTCTTTGATGAATAAGGGAGCTTTCCCATAAATCAAAGGCGTATGGTTGCGTTCGATGCAGCCGTGCGCCTTTTTCAATGCCTTCGACCCGCTAGAGGTCGATGATGCATGCGAAGGAAGCGTATCGTGTAACCGATGCGTTTCCTTTTTTTGTGGGAAAAATAAACGTTTGGATGGATATGGGGAGGTATCAAAGCAGCGCTATGTTTATCGTACTTAAGAAGCTTGGATGGTTTTTCAAAATGGATTGGAAGCGCTACGCGATAGCGGGCGTGCTGCTCATTTTGGTTGGCGTATTGGATATTATTCCGCCTTGGATGACGGGCTATGCCATTGATGGCATTTCGCAGGGATCACTTGCTGACAAAGAGTTTTATTTCATCATTGGCGGCTGGATTGCCATTACAATTGTAGGTTATATCATGTCCTATATTTGGTTTTATCAATTATTCGGCGGTTCCTTCCTTTTGGAGCGCATTATGCGTTCCCAACTGATGAAGCATTTTATGAAAATGTCGCCGACCTTTTTTGAGCGTAATCGTACTGGCGATTTGATGGCTCGGGCAACGAATGACTTGAAGGCTGTCTCTAACACAGCAGGCTTCGGCATATTGACGCTCATTGACTCGACCTTCTTTATGTTCACCATTCTCGCGGTGATGATTGCGACAATCAGCTTCAAGCTGACGCTTGCTGCACTGCTGCCACTGCCGCTTATGGCGCTGGCGATGAGCTATTTCGGCGGCAAAATTCACAGCCGCTTCATGGAGGCGCAGGATTCCTTCGGCGAGCTGAATGACCAGGTGCTGGAGGCGGTGTCTGGCGTGCGCGTCATTCGTGCCTTCGTACAGGAGGAAGCGAGCCAGCAGCAGTTCAGCCGCAAGACGGACGAAGTTTATGAGAAAAATATTGCGGTTGCCCGCATCGATGCGCTGTTCGAGCCGACGATGAAAATTCTTATCGGCCTCAGCTATTTGATCGGCTTATGTTATGGCGGCTACATGGTGTTCAAAAGTGAAATTACACTGGGCGAGCTGGTTTCGTTCAATATTTACTTGGGGATGCTGATCTGGCCGATGCTGGCGATCGGAGAATTGATTAACGTTATGCAGCGGGGCAATGCTTCGCTTGATCGGGTTAACGAATCACTAAACTACAAACCGGATGTAAAGGATGCTTCAGAAGTAGTTGCAGTGGAAGAGCCAGAGACGATTTCATTCCGTAAGGTGACCTTCCGTTATCCTTCGTCGAAGGTCGATAATTTGGTTAATGTCTCCTTTTCGATTCGCAAAGGCCAGACGTTAGGTATTGTTGGCCGCACAGGAAGCGGCAAAACGACATTGCTCAAGCAGCTGCTCCGCGAATATCCAATTGGACACGGAAATATTTCCGTCTCGGATGTTCCCATTGAGAAGCTCGAAATTCAGCGCTTGCTCGGCTGGATCGGCTATGTGCCGCAGCAGCCCGTGCTGTTCTCCCGTTCAATCCGCCACAATATATGGTTTGGGAAGAAGGGCGAGGCGAGCGAAGCGGATTTGCAGCGTGCGCTGGAACGGGCTTCCTTTGCGAAGGATATTCAGTTTTTGCCTGAAGGCTTGGAAACGATGGTCGGTGAGAAGGGGGTTGCCCTTTCAGGCGGGCAGAAGCAGCGTGTGAGTATTGCGCGTGCGCTCATCGCCGATCCGGAAATTTTAATGCTGGATGATGCGCTGTCTGCCGTAGACGGCAAGACGGAGGCGGAAATTATCGAGGGCATCCGCACAGAGCGTGCCGGCAAAACGACGCTTATTACGACGCACCGCCTGTCCGCGATTCAGCATGCGAATTGGATTATTGTGCTCGATGAGGGCCGCATTGTGCAGGAAGGCACTCATGAGGAGCTGCTGCAAGCGGGCGGCTGGTACAAGGAGCAATATGATCGCCAGCAGCTGGAGTCGATTATTGAGTCCTAATATACAACGTAAGAAAAGCAAAGGAAATGGGGGGCGCTAGGGACAATGGGCTTAACAGGTAAACGATTGTTTCAATACGCCATGCTATATAAGAAGCCGATTATTGGAGCTCTTGTGCTGCTGCTGTTAGCGGTAACCGCAGAGCTCGCGGGACCGTTCATTGCCAAGCGCATGATCGATCAAAACATACTTGGCATTGAGAAGACATGGTATGAGACGGCGAAGCAGGACAGCTTCGCGGTTGAGCATAATGGAAAATGGTACAAACGCGTGGATCACCTGTCGGCTGGAGAGCCGCAGGGTGATAGTGTGCGGATATTGCAGTCGGGAAGAACGTTTTATTGGCTTGAAGGGAAGCTGCCCTTCGAGGATGGAAAACGTAAGGTAGAGGGGCAGCAGATGACCCTTACAAGCAAAGCGACAGGAGAGATGGTTACTTTCCCTGTAACCGCCTTGTCCGCAAAAGAGCTGTTCGCCTTCTACAAGCCGGAAACACCGGGCATTATTAAGCTTGCGGCGCTTTATTGCGTGCTGCTGCTCATAGGCGGATTTTTGACTTATGGCCAAAGGCTGCTGCTGCAGACGTCAGCGAACAGCATCGTCCGCCGCATGCGTAATGATGTATTCGAGCATACGCAGCGGCTGCCCGTCAATTATTACGATACACTGGCCGCAGGTCAAGTCGTATCACGCATTACGAATGACACCGAGGCGGTGCGAGAGCTGTATGTTTCGGTATTGGCGAACTTTTTCTCAGCCATCATTTATATGTCGGCGATCTATGTAGCATTGTTCTTTCTCGACTGGCGTCTGGCGCTGTTCGCACTGCCGCTTGTGCCGCTGCTGCTCGTATGGATCAAGGTATATCGCCGCTTTGCGGCGCATTACAATAAGGTAATTCGAGCTAAGCTCAGCGAAATTAACGGCATGATCAATGAGGCCATTCAAGGGATGCCGATCATTCAAGCTTTCCGCCGCCAGAAAGAGACGCTGGAGGAATTTGATGAGCTGAATAATCATTATTTTAAATATCAAAACAAGCTGCTTCATTTAAATTCCATCACCTCGCATAATATGGTTCAGGTCATCCGCAACATTATGTTTTTGGTTGTCATTTGGATGTTCTGGGGCAATTGGTTCGGCACAGTGCTGCTCGTCGGTACGCTGTATGCTTTTATTGATCTCATGAACCGGATGTTCCAGCCGATTGTCGGCGTGGTGAACCAGCTCTCCAATCTGGAGACGGCACGCGTTTCAGCGGAGCGTGTATTCAAGCTGATGGATGAAGAAGGCATTGACGTTGCAAGCGGTAAAATCGAGCGTTACAAGGGCGAAGTGCAGTTCAAGGACGTGACCTTTGCCTATAAAAAAGAAGATTATGTGCTCAAGAACATTTCCTTCGTCGCTCGCCAGGGCGAGACGGTAGCGCTTGTAGGACACACTGGCTCCGGCAAAAGCTCCATTCTCAACCTGCTGTTCCGGTTCTATGACTTAAAGCAAGGCAGCATCTTAATTGATGGACGCGATGTGCGGGATATTCCGAAGCAGCAGCTGCGCCAGCATATGGGCATCGTGCTGCAGGACCCGTTCCTATTCACGGGAACGATCGCGTCAAACGTCAGTCTAGGCAACCCGGAAATTAGCCGGGAGCGGGTAGAGCAGGCGCTGCGCGATGTTGGCGCCTACGAGATGTTTATGCAGTTTCCCGGCGGCATCGATGCGCCGGTTATCGAGAAGGGCAGCACGCTGTCCGCGGGCCAGCGCCAGCTGATTTCTTTTGCCCGGGCGCTCGCGTATGACCCGGCGATTCTGATTTTGGATGAAGCGACTGCGAGCATCGATACCGAGACAGAGGCGATTATTCAGGAGGCGCTTGATGTGCTCAAAAAAGGGCGCACGACGTTCGTTATTGCCCATCGCCTGTCGACGATACGCCAGGCCGATCAAATTTTGGTGCTGGATCATGGCGAGATCGTTGAGCGGGGCAGCCATGATCAGCTGATGGAGCATAGCGGCAAATACTTCGCGATGTATCAATTGCAGCTGGGAGCGCCTGTAACGGCGTAGGGCTGAAAGCTTTATTTTCGAAAATGAGCATGGAGCAGGATCGTATAGGATGCAGGGCGGAGCTGATGAGGCTCCGTCTTTTTTTGTGCTTTTTTCTGAATAAATCCTCATGATTTTCAGGTAATATTCAGCTGGGTTTATAACTGAGCTAAGAATGGATGCCTATGATAGGAAATGTAAGGCAAATTCAACTGAAAGGTGGAATACAGTCATGAAGGGTACGAAAACGATCGTCGCAAGCGCAATTGCATTATCGCTGGTTTTAGGCGGAGGTGCGCTGGCCATACCGGCTATCCATGCTGCTTCAACGGATACAAACACGCAAAGCAATGCGGATGGAAGCGGAAAAACGCGTGAAGCAGGCAAGCACAGGGGCGGATTTTTCGGTTTTGGACAGTGGAAAACGCAGCTTGCTGAATATTTGAAGCTTGATGAAGCGACGCTGGGTGCGCAGCTCCAAACGCAAACGCTTGCCGAGGTCGCTTCCGCTCAGGGCGTAGACCGCGAGACGCTGAAGGCCAAGCTGGTGGAATGGATTGATGCAGCTGCTGCTGCTCGCCAAGAAAAGCTTCAAAGTGAAAATTCAGACAAGACGCTGGGTACGACAAAAGCAGACAAGCAATGGGATAGCTCGGCAATAGCTGATAAAATATTGGATTCGAATGGCCAAGCTGGCCTTGGCGGTGAAGGCGGCCAACGTGGCGGCGGCAAAGGAGGATTCGGCAAAGGCGGCTTCGCAAGCGAGGAAACAGCGGCCGTTATTGGTGTGACAGTCGATGAGCTAAAAGCAGAGCTGAAGGATGGCAAATCGCTGGCGACTATTGCGACTGAAAAAGGCGTAGACGTGCAAAAAGTGATTGACCAAAAGGTAGCGGAGGAAAAGACGCGTCTCGATCAAGCCCTCACGGATGGCAAGCTGACACAGGAGCAATATGATGAGAAAATCGCTGCCCTCACGGAGCGTGTTACCCAGTTTGCTAATGGCGAGTTCAAGAAGCCGGAAGGCGATGGGAAGGGACGTCTAGGCAAGCACGGGAAGCATAATGCGGCAGCAGAATCTACGGATGCAGCCGCAACAGCTTCTGCCGATCAAACAGCTTAATAAGGTAAACAGTGTAGGGCAAAACTTTGATAATAGGCTGTGTGAAGGTTCATAACAGGACCTTCACACAGCCTATTTGTTAATGAGGAATAGAAATTTATTCTTTTTGAATAAGTATTCCAGGGCGTGTATGCAAAAGTAAATGAATCAGATCATGATAGAAGCCAGCGATAAACGTATCGCGTCTCCTACTGGGAATGTCACACCTTCTGATTGAATCCTACGCACCGAAAGGCTACTTCATGCTCTTCGTTTCAAGGATCTACTCCCTGCACAAAGATAGACTTGGTGGACACAGCAGCCGCTATTTCAACCGGATTACGGGTTAAGGCACAGGCATCGGACTCAGGAGCCGCTAACGCGCTGCAAATGACCATTTTGCTGGGATGATAAGGGCAATAACGAATCTCCTGTCCGCTTACAGCTTGAAATCGGATCAAAAGACAAAATAGCGGAATCTCAGTCCTCCAAAAAAGGAATGAGCGTCCCAGGCTGCGGGGTCTCAGCAACAATCGCATGTTGCGGCTCCCCAGCCTTGATTCGTCAAAGGATGGAATGTGTCTTTATTTGATGAAAAGAAAGGATAAAATTGGAATGTGATGGTATAATTGAAAGGGCGTATTTTTCTTGATTTCCAAATCAAGTACTATTATTAATTTGTATGACGGATTGTGAAGCCGAATGCGACATCTTTGCTTTTTCCACTACCAGAAACGGCCGACCTTCTCCGTCGGATAAAAAAGCGGGGGATATATAAATGAAAATGTATAATTTAATATGGATTATATTGTTATGTTTGATAGGCTGTCAAACTGCAAATAAAGGGCCTCAAGAAGAGCAATCCTTAAAGGTGCTTGCCTTTAATAGTCAAGCTTTTAACCAAACCTACGGAAACTTTTTCTTGGCAACCCATCCAAACTACACATTAAATGTTGTGTCGATAATGGAAAGGCTTGAAAATAATAAAAATATAACAGACACTATTCAAGAGCTGATCTCCACAGAAAATCCGGATGTAATAGCAATTGATATGGACTCTTATGCCATTCTCTCTGATCAAGGCGAGCTATCCACTTTGGAAGGTTTTGTTCAAAAAGATAAATTTGATCTTACAACATATACCCCTGCGGTGATTGATTTTTTAACTGATGATCAAAATCAGTTGTATGGGCTTTCAGCAGCTTTTACAGGGAAAGCGTTGTACTATAACAAAAAGCTCTTTGATCAAAATGGCGTCGCTTATCCGAATGATCAAGTAACGTGGGATGATGTTTTTGAGTTGGCACAGCGGTTCCCCGGCGAAGAAGGTCAAGAAGATCGCCAGACGGGCTTATATTATAAAAGCATATCTACACCTTTTATGATGGCGCTAACTATTGGTGAAAGCAGTGGGTTATCCTTTTATAATCAGAATACCTTTACATTGAGCTCCCCTTCTTGGGAGAAAATATTTGACGGGGTCACAAAGTGTTTCAAGAATCAGGTTTGCTATGATGGAAGTCAAAGCGTAAGCAGCAACTCAACGGTAATTAGTGAAATGGAGAAACAGACCTACCCTTTCCTTGTTGGAAACATTGCGATGGCAATTGATGAATCGACCATGCTTCAGACATTAATGAAAAATAAAAATTCTGATAATCAGTTCGAATGGGGGGTTGTACCCTTTCCAGCTAGCCCAGAGAACCCTGGTATGGGGAATGGAATATACATGAATGCGATTTTTTCCATACCTAAAAACTCCAATAAAGTTGATCAGGCATGGGAACTTATAAAATATATTGCCAGCAACGATTATGGGAAGATTCTTCCTCAAATCAATGTTACAGAACTGCCCGCTAGGATTATTGGTGAAGAACAGGATGAAAACATAGCGGCATTTTATAAGCTTACTCGTGTAAATAACACGTTAATTAATCAATTTCGCGAACTTCCACTTCCACTAATATCTAAATTGGATGAAATTGCACCCACATATATGTCTGACATTGTCGCTAGTGACATAAGCGTTCAGGACGCATTAAAAGCATTCGAAGAAGAACTGAATGGGTCGCTAAGACAGGTGGATGCTAAATGAGGGTTTTGAATAAATGAGGATTATAGTAGCAATGTCGAAATCTCTCGGAAATGTCGAGGCCACTGAAAAACCTACCCTTCCCCGAAGATAGGAAGCAAACACATCAATAAAGACGACATTATTCGGAGCTTTGCGAATGAATGTCGTCTTTTTTAGCGTTAGCGTTGCTAGGTTGCAAGCTCCTTTTAGCTTATGAGCTTCAAAATTCGTTTCAGATTCACGGGAAATATCGCTATCGCTCCTTGTATTTCCTTGCCAATCGGATCGGTAGAGGTTTGTAAATGCTCCACACCGTACGTCCTGTTCAAGCACCGCAACTAACTGCTGAGATATGTAAAAGCAAGTCAAGAGCTAAATGGATGAAATTGATTGGTAAAAAATACTCTTGGAATCATTCTTTTTCGGAAAAGTTATAACATTTTTTGTTATAATAAATAATTATAACTAGACAATATTCTGTTTTTTTCGACAGTCATTTGCGAAGAATTTCTATTGGCTCAAACATAGTAATATATAATCTGAGTATTTGGATTTAGACATTAAAAATACTTAATTAAAATTGGAAAAATGGTTGACAGTTCCTTGAATTTGTAATAATCTTAATTATGAAGTTAATGGAAAAAATACTAAAAATATGTGGAGATGACTGATATTTCATTGTTGGTATGGCTCAAGTGGAGGCTGAAAATTCGTTGGAGAAACGAATGGAGTAAAATAACAATTAAATTTGTACTCATTCTATTTTTAGAATTATTTAAAATTTGTTTCAATCTTACTATTTACCTTGCTGTGATATTTATTTTTATTCTTCATAGCGACAATTTAAAAGAAGTAGTTACTTTTTTGAACAATGAAGAAATTGAAAATCTTATTAATGGAATTAGTGCATTAACTGTTCAAGAAAAAACGAACGTAATTTGGACAATTTTTTTCGTTCAATTTTGTATTTTTTCGATTTTTTCAGGTATTCAGGCTTCGAAATGGGAACTCAATAACGGTGATGATTATCTTTTTCAGAATGTCTTCTGGAATAATCAAGATAAGAAATTTATTTTGTTTTATGAACAGATGGTTTGGAATATTAAACGCTTATTTACAAGCCTGGTCCCCTTTTTAATCGCAATAATCGTTGTGACAAGGCCTTCATTTTTACAAGGTTTAGTTACATTTTTGATCATTATAGTTACATATATTATCCAAACACAGCTAATAGCTATCATTCATAATTACTTGACTATCAGGAAAACAAGAAATGAAAGATACTTTAACTATTTAATTATACAATCCTTAATATTGAAAATAGCCATTTTGACAGCTGGTTATTTTTTTGGGAAGGCAGTATCGCCTTGGATAAATACTTTTCCTATTTTAGGAAGAGTAATAAATCAAAAAGCATATGAGGAATGGCTATTCGAAGGGAGACGGATTTTACAACAAGGATTAAATTATATTTTCGACCTATTTCTTTGGAAATATTGGCCGCACAATTTCATGTCTCGAATAGCTGTTGCTAGCAGTGAATTAATCAGCTGGATATATTGGAGCGCATGGATTATTACGTCTATATTTGTTTTATTTCTATTAGCTAGAATGGCTGAAAGGCAAATTTCTACGAGAGTTATTGAAAAACCAATTTGGCTGGAAAAAATGTTTTTGGTTCTTGCAAAAGGACTTGTTCGGTTGAATAAACAAATCATCATTGCACGAGTTAAAGTTTTTTGCCGGGATTCCTATACGCTGCAGCGTGCTTCCGGATTGTTTGGGGGAATGTTGATTTGGGGGTTAATTGGGGTATGTAGTTCCTTAATCAGATATACGGAATCGGATAAAGTCTATTATTTAGTAACAACTATGGTTTCATACATAATCATATTCCAGTTGTCTGCGCTATTGTTCGATTCGTTTCTGGGGCATTTTTCTTTGGACAGTGATGGAAAAAAACTTTCGTTGTACTTATCATCAGGCCAAACCATATGGAACTTGTTTATGCAGAAACTCCAATTATTTTTAATTATTTCTTTACCGCAATTTGTTTTGTGCGAGCTTGTGTTTATTATCCTTGGAGGTCATGCAGGATATTTAATGATGATTTTTGTTCATATCGTTAATTACTTATGCTTCGCGGTCGTCCATCAAATAGCTGGCTTTATCAGTCCGCATTACAATTTCATCAATAAAGAGCAGTTAGATGAGTTTGCAGACAGGACAACAGTGAACACGATAGTTAGAATGTGCATGCTTAGTTTTGTTATTCCTTGTCTATTGCTGCCGTTGGCATTTTATATTGCAGATTATATGGATAAAACGTCTTTTCTCATTATCCAGTTTGTCATTTCTCCAATCACGATACTAGCAGTATTGATAGGAAGCTTGTTTTATGTCAAAAGAAAGCACGACCGTCGGCTTTATATTGATGATTTTAATTTATAAAAAAATAGGTGAGTATCATGAGCTTGCAATTGTCTAATGTTAATAAAGTAATGAATGAGAAGACGATCGTGTCTGATTTGTCTTTAACCGTTCCTAACGGGAAAATAATCGGGTTTCTAGGGCCGAATGGTGCTGGGAAGACGACAACCTTGCATATGGCAGCGGGGCTAATGAAGCCAACGTCAGGAGAAATCTTAATTAATGGAATTTCTATACATGAAAATTGGAAAAAAGCAAAGAGTCAAGTATCAATAATTGCAGATTACCCGCTATTGTATGATGAATTGAGCGGGATGGAATATATTAAATTTTCAATGGAATTATTCGAGTTGAAAATGACAGATAGTCAGCTAGCAGCGGAAATTGAGAGATTTCGGTTTACAGAAGAAATTCCCAAGAGAATCAAACACTATTCGCTTGGCAATAGGAAGAAGCTAGCGTTACTTGTCGCATTATTGAAGCAACCTAAAATATTATTATTGGATGAGTACATATCGGGGTTAGATCCGCATAATTCAATATTGGCCCGTGAAATATTTATTGATTACGCTGCTAAAGGAGGAGCTGTTTTGCTATCAACGCATCAACTTGAGATTGCCGAGAAATTTTGTGACGAAGTAATCTTAATTAAAGAGGGGCGTTTATTAGATAAAAGCAGCTTATCCGAGGTGTTGGAACAAAGCGATTCTTTAGAACAATACTATGTGTCTCAAATCAAGACATAAAGGAGAATTCATATGAGTAAAGCAAAATCGAAAAATACAAAAATACTGATATATATTATGATCTTATTGTTGGGATTACCGCCTCTGGGGCTGCAAATTTACCAAGGCCATTGGTTATATGCATTATTTTTGATTGTTTGTATCGTAGTATTGATGGGTTTGTCCGGAAGGACCTTTAAAGACAAATAAGGATCAGACAGCTAATGGCTATGAAGGGAGGTGAGAAATATGTTGGAATTATTGGTTGCTAACCTGGCTGCTTATGCAGGTATATCTACTGCATGGGCTACAGTTATCGTTACCGCGATAAATGCTGGAGCCACTGTTGTCGCACTAGTTTCGATTTTTGCTTCTGCTGGAATCAGCGCAGGCCTTATTGTTGCTATTAGAACAGCTACGATGAAAATGACGACTAAAGCTGCAGTTGCATGGTAATTAGGGTTACCATGCGCGGCTAACAACCTTTTTCGAGTTGGGGTAAGATAAATGATTTTTTAATTTATCTTACCCCATATTTTTTAGTATGTAAAGTATGGTGAAAAATCTTGAAAATAGAAAATTTGAAATTTCAATATTTTTTTTGGGGTGCTTTTTTCTTTTTTTTAATGGGAGCAGTGAGCGGGAGCATCGTTGTTTATTCTATGCATGATAAAGACTGGTTAGAATCCTCTGAAATTTTAGTGAACCATAAAGAAGGATTTGAAGCTTCTCTTGGTATCTTTATGCGTAATATCGGTGTTGCTGTGATTTTGGCATCCGGTTTATTTCTATTTGGATTGCCTACTCTAATCGTTTTATTCATTAATGGGCTTTGGATAGGGACTGTTATTGCTAGCAGGCTAGCAGAAGGCGTCTCATTAGCCACCCTTCTATTAAAGCTGCTTCCGCATGGTGTGCTTGAACTGCCAGCATTATTACTTGCGGGTGCTATTGGTTTAAAAGGATTTATTTTTTATTATGAATCAAAGAAAGATTGGCGTTTTTACTTTAGGATGACGGGATGGATCATATTGATGTTATCAGTCGCTGCATTAATAGAGGGTTTTGTGACCTCGGCAGTTAGATAAAGGCTATAAGAAAGCATAAATTAGGAGTGAGCGTGGTGAGCATTAATCAAGCTTCAATTACACCGGAAAACGCAACAAAAAAACAAAGCTTATTTGATCTAATTAAAGTTGTATATTCTCCAGCTGAAGTATTAGGTACAATACAGCCTACATATCGCATGAAAGGTATTATATTTGTTTTTTTTATTTTGTATTATGCCTTCAATTATTTTGTATCCAATAAGCTCATAATGACGGACGAAGTACAGAAAATACTTGGAGAAAGTGGCTTGGAAATGCCAGCCTCTGTTATGCAATTGATGCAAATCATTACAACCTTTTTTTCGACCATTATTGCATTCGTGATTCTGTTGGTCACATTTGTTTTATTGCGTATTAGTACGAAACTATTTAAATTATCATTTAGTAAGAAACAGCTTTTTTTGGTTTTATTATATGCGCAGGTACCTATTTTAATTGGCAAGGGATTGAAATTGGCATTTATGAATTGGGGAGATTTAAGTTTGTCTAGTCCTGTTTCTACCGGGACGATTACCAATTTGGGATTGCTTGCGAGTCAGATCACCACCAATGAATTTTTAATCAATTTGTTATCAAGCATAGATTTGTTAGAGGTGTGGAGCTATTTTTTAATTGGATTAGGAATTTCATTTATTGGTCATACGACGATGAAAAAAGGTGTGTTATCATCCTTTGCAATATGGGGATTTTTATTCGTTATTAATGTCGTTGTTGCACTGATTTAGAGGAGGGGATTCGCTACGGCATCATGAAACGAAACAGGATTGTTATAGTCGTAAGCCTTATTATAGCTGGGATTATTGCAGGGAATATCTTTATACTTAATAGAACCGGAACTTCTCATTCTGAAATGATCCATGTGGATACGATAAAGGCGGCCGCGCAACCCATATCAGAGACATTAATGGCTTCGGGTATTGTTATCGCTAATGAAAAAGCGGAAATCTACAAGGACACTACCAAGGGAGAAATTAAAAAATGGCATGTTGAGGAAGGTGCCCAGGTTGAAAAAGGGGATCCTTTATTTGAATATTCCAATGATGAATGGCTCCTAAACCTTGCGCAGCTAGAGAATCTCCAAAGCAGTCTGCGGCTCACTCTGCAAGAGAAGCAAGAAAATTTAAATGAAATAGAAAGCGAGTTTAGGCAGGAGCTAGCAGAAGGAATTGATGTGGAATTAGCTAAAAAAAATGCTGAAAAAAAGATTTCAGCGCGCAAACGTGAAATCCAATTTACAGAGCTGGAAATAGAGAGTAACACGATGAAAATGGCGGCTTTGAAAAAAAAGGAAGCTGTTTTTAAAGTTACAAGCCCAGTGGCAGGCATGGTTAAAATAAATAATCCAAAGAATATTCTTGAATATCATTCTGAAGGACCGCTGATGAAAATTATAACTGCTCAACCGCCGGCAATAAAAGGGATATTAACTGAGTTTGATGCAACCAGTGTTAAAGTTGGTCAAGCGGTTAAAATCCATGCTAAAGCAATGCCTGAAGAAGAATGGTTGGGGGTTGTCGAAACGCTCAGCTTTACTCCCATTCAATCTATGGATGGCCAATCCAGTGCGGTAACCTCTTATCCTTTTCTAGTCTCAATAAAAGACAATGACAAGGATTTGCCAGAGGGTTTTCATGTATCTTTGGAAATTGAGTTAAACACGAAACAAAATGTTGTTGCTATACCTTTTGATGCAGTGCTTGTTGAGAATGATAAGAATTATGTGTATGTTGTCGAACAGAATAGAATCCGTAAGCGAGAAGTAAAACTTGGCCTAATAGATGACAGCTGGGAAGAAGTTGTATCTGGCATTCAAGTAGGGGAAGCAGTGGTTAGAAACCCTCAGGCGGATTGGATCGAAGGAATGGAAGTGAAATGGAATGCTGTCCCTTAACAATGTCCATAAATCCTATTTGTTAAGTTCAAATGAAGTTCCTGTATTAATGGATATTAATCTTTCCATTGAGTCTGGTGAATTTGTAGCGATCATGGGAGCCTCCGGGTCTGGAAAATCAACATTAATGCACTTATGCGGGCTTTTGGATTTGAAATTGATGTCAGGTGACTATCATTTTTTTGGCCATAATGTATTTTCTCTTAGTGAAAATGCACGAGCACGGCTGCGCAATCAGTACATTGGATTTGTATTTCAACAATTCCATCTGCTTTCTAAACTAAGCGCGATTCTTAACGCTGAGCTTCCATTGGTATATTCAGGAGTGAGCAAACGTGTGCGGAAAGAAAAAGCACGGGCAGCTCTGCATAAAGTGGGTTTAGGAAATCGGGAGGATTATTATCCCAACCAGTTATCAGGTGGACAGAAACAAAGAGTAGCTATCGCAAGGGCGATTATCAATGACCCAAAAATTATTTTTGCTGATGAGCCAACAGGAGCATTGGATTCTAAAACGAGTGAGCAAATAATGGAGCTGTTTGCGATGCTGAATAAAGAGGGAAGAACGATAGTGATGGTAACCCACGATAATCATGTAGCAGCATATGCGGATAGAAAGATTGTACTGAAGGACGGGGTAATTATTGATGATAGAAGAATAAAATCATGTTAATAAAGGAAAGTATAATAATGGCTTTCTCTGCCCTATACGCACATAAGTCAAGGTCAGTGCTTACAATGCTTGGAATCATTATAGGTGTAGCTTCCGTTATAGCTATTGTGGCGATTGGTGAGGGAGGAAGTGCATCCCTTAAAACTTTTTTTGTAGGAAACGGAAATAATACATTAGAAATCGTATATCAATCTGTAGATGAAGAAGGAAATATTCTCTCTGAAGAACCGGGTGAACCGGCTTTTAAAGAAAATGACGTGCTAGCTTTGGAAAAAATCCCTGAAATCGAAAGGGTTATCGCTAATAATAGGACCTCTTCTACTTTAAATTACCTTGATAAGACATTAATGGTTCAGTTGAATGGTACATCTGAATCTTATTTTAGTTTAAATCAAACGGAGTTATTATCAGGCCGTAACATTGCAGCCAGAGAGTTTGAAAAGGCCCGCAAGGTAGCGCTTATTGGCGAGGAAACGGTGAAACGCTTAGATCCGAATAACGCTATGGTTGGAAAAATTATTGAACTGGAAGGTACAGCATTTAAAGTGATTGGCACGTTTAAGGAGCAAAAAAGTATTTTTAATATTGGAGCGTATCAGATCCTGATTCCTAATGCCGTTTGGCCATCTTTATTTGGCGAAAGTAAAATAGATTCGCTGACCATTCAGGCTCGAAGTGCAGAGGTTCTGCAATTGGCAGGAGAAGCCTCAGTAGAAGTGCTGAACTCTCTGAATCAGGAAAAGCATGGTCGAGGGGAATATATGGTTTTAGATATGCAGGAAATTCAAGATTCAGTTGCATCTATTACGAGAATTATGACAGCGATTATAGGTTCAGTAGCCAGCATTTCCTTGTTTGTCGGGGGCGTTGGTGTCATGAATATTATGCTCGTTTCGGTGACGGAACGGACAAGGGAAATTGGAATTCGCAAAGCGTTGGGTGCAACAAGAGGGAACATTCTGCTGCAGTTTTTAATTGAATCGGCGGTTTTGACTACCTTTGGTGGAATTATAGGGATAGGATTGGGAGTTGGCGGAGCAAAGCTAATCTCGCTAGTTACGAATTTGCCATTATTCGTTCCCATGTATGTGATCGTTGGCGGTGTTCTATTCTCGATGCTGATTGGCATCGTTTTTGGAATGCTTCCGGCTAATAAGGCGTCGAAGTGGGAGCCTATGGATTCTTTACTGTTTGAATCCTGAAGCAATAATTTTAATCTCTAAACGAAGACCGTACGTTTAAATGATTCCTGAAGCCCATGCGATTGCGCACGGGCTTATTTGATTTAGTGTTTTACTTTTTTTATAAAATCAACTGCTTGACGCTTTCGGGTGGTTTTTGATATAGTTCTATCAGTGAACTATTTCATTGTAGAACCTTTTAAAGAGAGAGCATAAATGGAAAGGAGGAAGTGGGATGGTAGATCAAAAGCTGTTGCTGGACATTATTGCGCGGTATGAGGCGACCTATTTTGCCGTCAATCGTCAAATAAACAGCTTGTTCCGGGAAGCGATGCCGGAGGGGCTTACGGTCGAGCAATATTCGGTGCTTCGTTATTTGCGGACGCAGGGAAAGACGAACTCGTCCGAGCTTGCGGATACATTTTGCGTGGGACGTAGCTCCATTACGGCACTAACGACACGTTTATTCGATAAACAGCTCATTGAACGGCAGCAGGACCCGAAGGACAGGCGAGTTACCTATTTGAAGCTTTTGCCGGCGGGTGAGCAGCTGACCGATCAGTCTGAATTGAAAATTCAAGAGATGCTGGCCTTGCATATCCAGCATTTTGATGAGCAGGAAGCACTGCAGTTTATTACTACCTATGAGAAGCTGGCTAAAGTTATGTCTGGCACGCACGGGATAGAAGGAGGAGAAACAAAGCAATGAAGACGGTAATAAAACTAAGATGGGTACTCATGCTTGTATGGCTGCTTGTCACAGTCGGTTTAATGGTGAGCGCGCCGAATATGGAAGGGCTCGTTCGTGAGAAGGGGCAAGTGTCTGTTCCGCAAGGGTATTCTTCTACGATTGCCGAGAAAATGATCGAGGAGATTGGCGGAAAGGATGCCGGAAATGGCTCTTCCACCGTGCTTGTGTTCCATGATCCGGAAGGCTTATCCGATGCGGACTTGGCAGCCGCCAAGCAAGGTGTGGAGAAGCTGAAGGCTGGAAAGGAACAGTATCATATTACCTCGATTACGACGCATTTTGATACGGAAGAGCTTAAAAAACAAATGCTGTCGGAGGATGGCAAGACGCTGCTTGTGCTTGTGAAGGTAGACACATCCAGTGGTGATTTGTCGGGAATACGAGAGGGGCTGTACAGCGCCGTTTCGGATGTTCCATTGACGCATTACTACACAGGCGGCTGGATTATCGGTGACGATGTCGCGACAAGCGCACAAGAGGGCTTGAAGAAGACGGAGTTTATAACCGTTGGCTTTATTTTGATTATATTATTCCTAGTGTTCCGTTCGGCCGTAGCGCCGATTGTACCATTACTGACGGTGGGCTTTACTTATTTGCTATCCCAATCCATCGTCGCGTTTCTTGTGGAATATTTTGACTTTCCACTTTCGAACTTTACGCAAATTTTCCTAGTTGCTGTTCTATTCGGAATTGGTACGGATTATTGCATTCTGCTGATCAGCCGCTTTAAGGAAGAGCTGGCGCATCGGGGCGGAGATATTCAGGAATCGATTTTGGCAACCTACAAAACAGCGGGCAAGACAGTATTGTTTTCTGGTCTTGCGGTATTTGTTGGTTTTGCCTCTATCGGCTTTTCAACCTTCGTGCTGTATCGTTCGGCGGTTGCAGTAGCGATTGGCATCGCGATTTTGCTGATTGCCTTGTTTACGATTGTTCCGTTTTTCATGTCGGTGCTTGGCGCTAAGCTGTTCTGGCCATCCAAAGGCTCGCTTGAGCATAAGGAGAGCGGGCTCTGGGGAGCTGTTGGCAGCTTCTCGCTGCGCAAGCCGCTGTGGGCACTGGTTGTCGTTATGGTGCTGACGGTTCCTTTTCTAGTGGCGTACAAGGGCAATGTTTCCTTTAACTCGCTCGATGAAATTGGCGACAAATATGATTCGGTTAAAGCATTTAACCTCATTTCGGAAAGCTTCGGGCCTGGTGAATCGCTGCCTTCTACGGTTGTGGTGAAAACAGCGGTACCGATGGATACAACGGATGGACTGGCGGCCATTGAGCAAATTACCCGTGAGCTTTCGAAGGTTGAAGGTGTAGCGCTTGTTCGCAGTGCGACCCGCCCAACAGGCGAAGAGCTTGACGATTTAATGGTATCTGATCAAGTAGGTACGCTGAAGGATGGCCTCGACAAAGGCGAGGAAGGCCTTGGGAAAATAAGCAGCGGCCTTGCTGAAGCCAGCACCAAGCTGAGTGAAAACGGGCCAAAGCTTAATGAAGCGGCGGAAGGCGCAGGCAAGCTCGCTGCGGGAACGAAGGATTTGAAAAGCGGCATTGTGCAGCTTGGAGATGGCTTGAAACGCATTCAGCAAGGGCTGAATGATGGCTCCGCTGGAGCAGGTGAGCTTGCTGAAGGCTTGAAGCAGGCGAAAGCTAGCGCTGATCAATTGGCAGCGGCCAGCAAAGAGCTATTGATGAACTATGAGAAGATGGAAGCGGGCGTCGGCCAGCTGTCACAAGCCTACGGCGGCATTGCGGCTGGGCAGCAGCAGTTGGCAGGCGGACTTGCGGATCTTCACAAAGGCATTAGCGGCTTAGGCGAGAAGTACCCTGAGCTGGCAGGCGATGCTGATTATGCGCAGGTATTAGGCGCAGCTTCCCAAATGGAGCAGTCAGCGAGCATGCTCAGCGAGCAGCTGACGCAAATTAATGGACAACTGGGCGGCATTAATGAAGGGCTGAAGCAGGCGAATGCGGGACTTTCCCAAGCGTCAGCTGGCCAAGGCGAGCTTGCAAAAGGTTTGGAGAAGCTGGCACAAGGCATTTCCCAGCTTCAGCAGGGCATCGCGCAGGCCGCGGCTGGCCAAGGCCAAATTGTAACGAAGGTTCCTGACATAACGAAGGGGGCTGACCAACTGGCAAGCGGGCAATCCGAATTGCAAGCAGGCTTTGCCGATTTGAACGGCCAGCTCAGCCAGCTGACGGACGGACTTGATCAAAGCGTGGATGGCATTACGCAGGTTAGCGACGGGCTTGGGTCAGCGAAAAACTATTTGAGCGAGCTTGGTTCCTCGCCAAACAAACAAATGACGGGCTGGTTTATTCCAGAGGAAGCAATCGTGAAGCCCGAATTCCAGCAGGCTCTGGATGTGTATATGTCCGAAGATCGTATGAGTGCTAAATTCGATGTCATTTTCAGCGGCAATCCGTATGATATGGCGACAATGGAAAAAATCGACGATTTGAAAGCCGCAGTTGGCCGTGCTATTCAAGGCACCGCCTATGCACAGGCGGACTATGAAGTAGGCGGAGTGACGAGCTCCAACCATGATTTGAACAATATTTCGAAAGAGGACTATTCTCGTACAATGATGCTGATGCTGATCGGCATTACGATTATTCTGATCATCTTGTTCCGCTCTATTGTTATGCCGCTTTATTTGATGGCATCACTTTTGTTGACCTTCTATACCTCTATGGCGATAACAGAAGTGATTTTCGTCCGCTTGCTCGGCAACTCGGGCATCAGCTGGGCGGTTCCGTTCTTCGGATTCGTTATGCTGGTCGCGCTGGGCATCGACTATAGCATTTTCCTAATGGACCGTTTCCGGGAATATCGCGATCTTTCGCCGACCCAGGCGATTTTGAAGGCGATGAAGAGCATGGGAGGCGTCATTATGTCGGCAGCCATTATTCTTGGCGGTACTTTTGCAGCGATGCTGCCTTCTGGGGTTATGTCCCTGCTGCAAATTGCGACACTCGTATTGTGTGGACTATTCATGTACGCACTCATTATGCTGCCACTGTTCATTCCAGTCATGGTGCGCATGTTCGGCAAAGCCAACTATTGGCCGTTTATGAATGAGAGCGAGCACGAGGTTCGTTATTCACCGACGAAGGATATTTCGCATCATTCTTAAGATTAAGCTATGAACCATTCACTAAGCCTCCTTATCCATCGGATAAGGAGGTTTTTTTTGTATTGGCGGCAGAGAAATTGCTATTTTGGCAGATGCAGCGGGTGGCTCCTCGTTCAGAATGCGTTCAGAGGCAATTGGTATAATTAGGGTGAAAATAATTGGATTTGGATCGGAAAAAGCATAAGGATAAGGAGAGGAAAGCGTGAAGAAGAAGGGATTCATAGGTTTATTGACTGCTATCGTAGCCATCCATTTTATATTTGGTGGACTATATGGAACTGGAACGGTGCATGCAAGCTCCTTGGCCGGACCGCCGCTGGCGTCTATAGCCGGGCATGATTTTACGTATGGTGCTTATGTAGGAGCTCCTTATTATATTGGTATTCAACATAGCGGAACCAAGGAATATCACGCCTATTTGAGGTTCAACAAAACCGCAAACGTACCTGCAGGGTATAAGGCGTATTTGAAAATCAAAGTAGGCAACGACTATGGCACAGGCCTGGAGGATCGGGCAATTCGCGGTACTCCGATTGCCAAGGTGTGGGCGTACAAGTCAGCTTCTATCCCGACCAGTAACGATCAAATGCATACGGGCTGGCCGACCATGAATCAGGTGCTAAACACCCCAAGCACCTATGAGCTGCTGGATAGCCATCTGGGATCGATTGCTGCCGGTGATCTGCTCTCCCTTGATATTACTGACTATTTCAATCAGGCTTCAAACGGCATGCTTACCTTTTTTCTGACAGGTGCGGAAAGCTTGATTGGTGATATACCGGATGAAGTTCACCGGTACCGGTTTGATGCCAATCCATATATTGTATATGAACAGGCTGTTACGAATGAAGTGCCAACGGTACCTGACTATACAGAATGGGTTAATGAGGATGAATTCGTGACTGGTAACATTGTTGGCTCCGACAATGATGGCGACATGCTGACCTATTCGGTGTCGCAGCAGGCAGCGAACGGGATGGCAACGGTCGATGCGTCAACGGGGGCATGGGAGTATACTCCGAATGCGAATTATTACGGTCAGGATGTATTTAAGGTCTTGGTAAGTGACGGCAAAGGGGGGACGGCAACCAGCACGGTTGCAATCACCGTCGATCCGGTGAATGATCCACCTGTCACGAGCGACGACACCGCGACAACGAATAAAAATGAGACGACGACGGGTCAAATGACGGCAAGCGATGTGGACGGCGATACGCTGACCTATTCCATTTGGCAGCAGGGGGCTTATGGTTCGGCAGCCGTTGATCCGGTGACAGGTGCATGGGAATATTCCCCGATGGACGGTTATTATGGTCAGGACGTATTCAAGATCGAGGTTAGTGATGGCAACGGCGGCACAGCAACGAGCACAATAAGTGTAACGATTGTGAACATAAATGTAGCTCCGACAACGTCGGACGATACGGCAACGACCGATGAGGATACAAGTACGACTGGTCAGGTAACGGCAATGGATATGGATGGCGACATGTTGGAATATTCGGTGTCGCAGCAGGCAACGAACGGGACGGCTACGGTCGATGCGTCAACGGGTGAATGGGAATATACTCCGAATACGAATTATCACGGACAGGACGTATTCAAGATTGAGGTTAGCGATGGCAATGGAGGTACGGCAACCAGCACCATTACCGTAACTGTGACGCCGATGAACGATCCGCCTGTCACGAGCGACGACACCGCGACAACCAATAAAAACGAGAAAACGACGGGCCAGGTGACGGCAAGCGATGTGGAAGGCGGTACGCTGACCTACTCTATTTCGCAGCTGGCAGCTCATGGTTTGGCAACGGTCGATCCGACAACCGGAGCATGGGAATATGACCCGGATGAGGGCTATCATGGTCAAGATGTTTTCAAAATTGAGGTTAGCGACGGCAATGGAGGCACAGCAACGAGTACGATAAGTGTAACGGTTGTGAATATAAATGTAGCTCCGACAACGTCGGACGATACGGCAACGACCGATGAGGATACAAGCACGACCGGCCAGGTGACGGCATCGGACGCGGATGGCGACACGCTGACGTATTCGGTATCGCAGCAGGCAGCCAGCGGAACAGCAACGGTCAATCCATCGACCGGAGCTTGGGAGTATGCTCCTAATGCGGATTATCACGGACAGGACGTATTCAAGATTGAGGTTAGCGACGGCAATGGAGGCATGGCGACCAGTACCATTACCGTGACTGTGACGCCGGTGAATGATCCGCCAACAGCTGTGGATGATTCCGTAACGACTGATGAGGACACAGCGGTTACCGGACAAGTATCGGCAAACGATGTGGAGGGTGACACGCTGACTTATTCCCTTTTGCAGCAGGCTACCCATGGAATTGCAACGGTTAATGCGACGACCGGAGCGTGGGAATACACTCCGGACGCTAATTATTACGGTCAGGATGTATTTAAAGTTGAAGTAAGTGACGGTAACGGAGGCACAGTGGTCAGCACGATATCGGTCACCATCACTTCGGTAAACGATGCTCCTGTAATGACGGGAATTGCCGCCGCTCCATATGAGCTGTTGGATACGGAGACGGAACAGCCCTTTACTGGTGTATCCATAGAGGATGCGGACCCTGGACAGACGCTGACGGTCAGCATTTCACTCGATACTGCGGCAAAAGGCGGATTTACAGCCGTCTCCCTTCAAGCAGCCGGCTTCGGTCTGGTCGGCAGTCAATATAAGGCGAGCGGAACAGCTGATGATTTGACGACAGCCATTCGCCAATTGGTATTTACTCCGGAGGCGAACCGGGTTGCTCCGGGAACGACGGAGACTGTTGTTTTAGCGGTGACGGTAGATGATGGGATAGCTGCACCAGTAGTAGACAGTCAGACGTCCCTGATTGTGACATCGGTGAATGACACCCCTACGGTAAGTGCGATTTCCAATCAAAGCATAGGTAAAAATACAGCTACGCAGGCTCTAAGCTTTACCATTACTGATCCTGACGCAGAGCCGAGCGATTTTGCAGTAACTGCCGAATCGAGCAATACCGCTCTTGTTCCGCTCAGCGGAATTACACTAGCAGGCAGTGGCAAGCAGCGCACGGTTACAGTGGAGCCGGCTCAAGGAATGCAAGGCTCAGCTGCCATTACAATTCATGTATTGGACAGCAGTCTGGCGGAAGGCACATCCAGCTTTACGGTGACTGTGGGGAACAGCAAGCCCGTTGTAACGGCGATTGCTCCTCAGCAAATGGATGAGGACGATGTATTGAGCCTGACGCTGTCGGGTACGGATGAGGATCTGGATACGCTATCCTTTCTGGTCGATGCTCAGGCGGAGCACGGTCAAGCGGTTATTGCCAATGGCAATCAGCTGACATACACGCCTAATCAGGATTTTAACGGAGACGACAGCTTTGCAATAAAGGCCTTTGACGGGGTAGATGAATCCGATCCGATTACAGTCCAAGTGACGGTCACGCCGGTGAATGACCGGCCGATAGCTGAGAATGCAAGCTACGATGTAGAAAGTCTGACATCTTTGACCCAAAAGCTGCATGCAACTGACGTGGACGGAGATTCATTGACCTTCCGTATACTCACAACCGGTGCGAAGTCCTCCAGCGTGACGATTATTAACGGCGATGAGTTTGTTTATGTGCCGAGCCCGGGTCAGCTAGGGACAGACAGCTTCACCTATGCAGCTTCGGATGGACAGGAGGATTCCGATCCAGCCGTTGTTACAGTAAATATTACACCTTATGGAATTAGCGAATTAGGGGCGCTTTCGACCAGCACGGGCAGCCTGTCGCCTGCTTTCAACAAGGAGACGCTGAGCTACGAGCAAAATGTAGCTTACGCAGTTGAAGCAACGACAATTACAGCTGAAGCCTTTGATCCGCTTGCCACGGTGACGATAAACGACCAATCGGCAGACAATCCGGTTACCGTGCAATTAAATGTCGGGCTGAATGAAATTCCGGTCACAGTTGCAGCGGCCGACACCTCCAAGCCGAGTCGTACTTATCTGGTGAAGGTGACCCGCGCCCAGCAAAGTTCAGGTTCAACTCCTTCAACAGGCACTTCCGTTCAAACGGGGACAGTTGCAGCGGGAACCGGAATTTCAGTATATGTAGACGGAGTGAAGCAGGAGCAGACGGCTACGGTGCAGACGTTCACCAGCAATCAGCTGCGTTATGCGACGGTGACGCTTGAGAACGACAAAATCATTAAAAAGCTGGAGTCCGAATCCAATCGCGAAGTCACGATTCCGTATACAGAAGCGGCAGACAGCGTGAACAGCTTGCTAAATGGTCAACTGCTCAAGGTAATGACAGATAAAACGGCGACACTTGAAATACAAACGACCTCGGCCTCCTATGCATTCCCGGCATCGCTTATCCCTGTTGATGCGATTGCCAAGGAGCTAGGAGCGAAGAACAGCTTGAAGGATATTATTTTCAGCATCACGATAGCAAAATCGGCAAAAGCGGAATCCGATAAAGTATACGCCGCGGCATCTGGCCAAGGCATGGAGATCGCTGCTGTGCCGCTGGAATTCCATATTACAGCTTCGTACGGCGGAAAGAAGACGGATGTTTCCGCCTTTAGCGGCTATGTGCAAATGATGATTCCAATGCCGGAGGGCGCTGATGCGAGTCGTATTACGACAGGAGTCGTGCTGCACTCCGATGGAAAGCTCTATCATGTGCCTACCAATATTACGATGCTGAACGGGAAGTATTATGCAGTAATTAACAGTCTGACGAACAGTACGTATTCGGTCATCTGGCATCCACGGGAGATGCAGGACCTGGCGCAGCATTGGAGCCGCGATGAGGTGAACGACCTGGCTTCCCGTATGGTTGTACAAGGGACAAGCGAGACGGCTTTCTCTCCGGATGCTTCTATTACCCGCGCTGAGTTTGCGGCGATTATCGTACGTGGTTTAGGCTTGCGTCCAGTGACTGGACAAGGTCAAAGCAAGTTTGCAGATGTGCAAGCCGAAAGCTGGTATGCCGGTTATACGGAAACAGCGGCGGCTTATGGCCTTATTACCGGTTATGCTGATGGTACATTTGGCGCCTTGAAGACAATTACCCGCGAGGAAGCAATTGCGATTATCGCAAGAGCTGTATCTTATACGAAGCTGAGTGCTTCGGGATCTATGGATAAGCTGTCCGCTTTCGCGGACCAGAATGAAATCAGCAGTTGGGCAAAAGACGCTATGGCCGCTGCGGTTGAGCTTCAAATTGTGACGGGTAATTCCGGACAGCTGCATCCGCAGGACAATATTACCCGTGCGGAGGCTGCTGCACTCATTCGCAGACTGCTGCTGCAGGCTGATTTAATCAACGGGTAGTCTGCTAAACAATCGGCACAGAACAAAAAATCCGAGGAGGAGATTAAAATGGCAGATTCATATTTAGGCGAAATCAGGCTATTTGTCGGCAAGTATGCGCCAGTGGGCTGGGAACTATGCAATGGGCAAGTGCTGAAGGTTCAGGATCATCAGGCGTTATTCACCCTTATCGGCGCAACCTACGGTGGGGACGGGCAAACAACGTTTGCCCTACCTGACTATCGAGGGCGCGTTCCCATTCATATGGGTACCAGCTCAACAGGCAGTACATTTTCCCTAAAAGATAAAGGCGGGGTGGAAATGGTCCAGCTGACGCAGGCACAGTTGCCAGCCCATACGCATATAGCGGCAGCCCAGCAGTCTGCAGGCGATGAGGCTTCGCCGATCGGCCATTTTTGGGCTGCGAGCACGGTCAAGCAATATTATGAAGGAACAGCAGCGCCGAACGCTGCAATGGAACAAGCGGCTTTGTCCTCAGAAGGTGGCAATCAGGCACATAACAATATGATGCCTTTCATGGCGCTAACTTATATTATTTGCATACAAGGCACCTACCCTATGATGGATCATTAAGCAATTCTAAGATCATCGATAATTAAGAGGAGGAAGGAATTATATGGAAGAATGGTTTCTTGGCGAAATACGTTTGTTTGCAATCGGCTACGCTCCCGCAGGCTGGGCTCAATGCAATGGACAAATGCTTAAAGTGAGTGAGCACCAAGCTTTATTCTCGATTATTAGCAATAAATTCGGTGGGGATGGGAAAACCACCTTCCAACTGCCAAATCTGCAGGGAAGGGCTGCCATAAATCCAACAACAGACGAAGTATTCCCTGTATATTCGACCGGCGGAACAGAAACGCATGCCTTGACGATAAATGAAATTCCCCAACACACGCATTCGCTGTCTGCCAGCTCGGCCACAAGTACAAAAGGAGCGGCTGCCTCCAATGTATGGAGTGAAAGCAGCGCAAAGCCCTACAGCAACACGGCGGACGGTTACATGTCGCCTAAGGCAATCGGGATGACGGGCGCCACACAGGCCCATTCCAATATGCAGCCCTACGCGGTCGCAAATTTTTGCATTGCAATTTCAGGTACTTATCCGCCGAAAAATTAATTAGAATCAGAAAGCGAGGCTTGACATGGACGCTTTTATTGGAGAAATTCGTTTATTTACAGGAAACTACGCTCCGGAGGGCTGGGCCTTTTGTCATGGGCAGCAGGTTTCTCTCCCGCACAATCAAGTATTATACTCGGTATTAGGAGGTGCTTTTGGCACGGATAATAAAACGTATTTTACACTGCCTGATTTGCGGGGCCTCGTACCGATACATCAAGGCAGCGGAGCAGGTCTGACTCCGAGGCAGTGCTATGAAAAGGGCGGCAGCATGACAGAAACGATTACCACCTCTGAAATGCCAAATCATACACATCAGCTGAATGCTCATACAACGGGCAATACGATGGATTCATCCAATAATATATGGGCGACTACACCGCGCGGTACTACAGTTAGTGTGTATAATGAGGAACAACCGGATGCGAGCATGCATCCGAACGCTATAACTGCAAGCGGAGGGTCTCAAGCGCACAATAATATGCAGCCATACTTGGCGATCAATTACATTATCTGTATGACTGATGGCATTTATCCGGTTAAAAACCAGTAGTAGCGGAGAATAGAATGGAAAAAGAAGCGGCCCCACACAAACGCGCTGGCGAATGTGCGGACCGCTTCTTTTTCATGATGAATGCCAGAAGGAGTCATGCTGCTTCCCTTAAGCCATTGTCTGCGAAAGCACAATGCCGCCGTAAGCGAAGGCTACGCAGATGACAATCGCTGGATGGATCTTCTTGCGCTCCATCGCCCAATAGGCGACGGCAGCGATGGCGAGTGTCTGCCAGAGGCCGGCGGATTGTACGGCCGTGCTTGCCATTTGCCATGTGAGCAGCAGCATCATGATGGCGACAACGGGCTGAACGAGCAGCGTCATGCCTTTGACGATGGGAGACTGGCGATGCTTTTGCAGCAGCTTGAGCAGAAAAATCAGCGCCACAGCCGAAGGGATAATCGTTGCTGCAAGCGCGATTGCCATGCCCGGAATGCCGAATACATCGTATCCGACAAATGCGGCAATTTTGGTAGCAATCGGCCCGGGAAGGGCATTGCCAAGCGCAAGTATGTTTGAAAATTCAGCATCGGTTGACCACTGGTAACGATCCACAATCTCATGATACATAAGCGGAATGGAAGCAGGGCCGCCGCCATAGCCTAAAATATTTGCCAGAAAAAAACCAATAATTAAATCTAACCAATCCATAGTGTCTGCTCCTTATGCGCTCGCGCTCGTATTATTGCCTTTATCGCGCCGATTGTTTTTCCACTTCTTCACCCATGCGGCAGCTTTGAAATGCATCGCTCCATAGAGGAGGAAGGCGGCAATAACGACCGCGTCCTGAATATTCACAACCTGCAGGAGAAGAAAAGCGAGCGCACAGCTGATTAGTCCAGCTACCCAGCCCAGTCCCTTTACCGCACGGTTGCCGAACTCATAAGCCATCACGCCAAGCATGACCGCAATAACGGGTATGACCGCAGCGATCATGCCCTGCACAACAGCGGAGCCGCTTAGAATTTGTACAGCGGAAAGCAAGGCGATCATCGCGATAGCCGAAGGCAAAATATGAGCAAGTACAGCGGCGAGCGCGCCCAGCCAGCCTTGCAGCCGATAGCCGAGATAAGCAGCCATTTTGGTCGCAATCGGTCCGGGCAAAGCATTGGCCAGCGCCAAAATTTCGCCAAACTCCTCATCGTTAATCCAATCATAGCGAGTCACAGCCTCATGTCGAATTAATGGAATAACGGAAGGGCCGCCGCCAAAGCCGAAAATGCCGGTTTTAAACATCGCCCAGGAAAGCTGTCCATAAGCCTTGGTGCTTGTTGTCGTCTCCATGTTTACAGCCTCATTCCCATTCTACTTTTATAGCGATTGATTAAAACCTGGCAATCGACGCTCATGATGCCGGGCAGCGGATACAGTTTTTCCTTCAAAAATAATTCCATTTCCTGATTGCTGGTGAACAGGCCATGCATATGCAGCTTGCTGGGGCCTGTCATGTGATACAGACTGGTGACGACAGGCTCCTCGGATAAGCGATCTGCTACTTCATGCAGAAATTTAGGCTCCACCTCGACATTGAAAAAAGCCGATACCGTCACGCCAATCTTCTCCGGATTAATGACAGCTGTGAAGCGTTCAATGACGCCATGCTCCAGCAGGGTATTGATTCTGGCTTGCACCGCTACGCGTGATAGGCCGATATCCTTGGCTAAATCGGTGTAAGATATTCTCCCGTTAATATGCAGGGCGGCGATGATTTTACGATCAATATCGTCAATGGCGTGCTCCGCTTGGGCGGGCGGCATTTTGGATTGCATGTGAAAAGCTCCTTTTGCTCTATTGAGCTAAAATGTCAAAACGTATGTTATAAGTTTGATTAGATTACGATACGAATAAATATATAACCAAATTCGTTCCTTATCAATATAAATTTTGCTGATATTGGGCAAAAAGAATTTTCTAGTTGCCACTAGCCGAGCCGCCATGTTACTTTAATACTCAATAGAGTATGTCAGATAACTTGACTCAAAAGGATGAGATCGCATGAACAAGCCGATAACCGGCACGAAGGCCATGGTTGTAAGCCCGCATCATCTTGCTTCGGCAGCAGGGGCGCGAATACTAGAACAGGGCGGCAATGCCTTTGATGCTGCCGTTGCGGTCAGCGCTTGTCTGGCTGTTGTCTACCCGCATATGACAGGACTGGGCGGCGACTCGTTTTGGCTCACTTACGCACATAAGGAGCATCAGGTGAAAGCCTATAATGCCAGCGGCCGATCAGGTAGCCTCGCGACGCGCGAAGCTTATGCTGGCGAAGCTGCGATTCCGGTCCGCGGGCCGCGCAGCGCCATTACGGTTCCGGGCATGGTTGACGGCTGGCATGCCGTGCACAGCCAATATGGACGTCTGCCTTTTGCGCAGGTGCTCGGCATTGCCATTGGTTATGCAGAGGACGGCTTTCCGATGTCGCCGGACCAATATGAAAATACGGTGCAGCATGCGGAGATGCTGGCACAAGTTCCAGCAACAGCAGCGGTATATTTGCCGCAAGGGTACGCAGTGCAGGCGGGGGAGCGCTTTGTGCAGCGCGACCTCGCGGCGAGTCTTCGCGCCATTGCGGAGCATGGGCGCGATGCTTTCTATAAAGGCGATATTGCGGAGCGGATCGCGTCTTATTTACAAGGCAGCGGCGGGCTGCTGACCAAGGAGGATTTTGCCGAGCATTCGGGTGAGTGGGTAACACCGCTTATGGGCTCCTATCGGGGACATGAGGTGTATCAGGTGCCGCCAAACTCACAAGGCTTTGTGGCGCTAATGGCGCTGCAAATGTTGGAGAACTATGATCTGAAAAGCTACGGGCATGGCTCATACACGTATTACCACCTCATGATTGAGGCGCTTAAGCTGGGCTTCCGCGACCGCAATTTATATTTGACGGACCCTGCTTTTGCGGAAATTCCGCTTGAGCGCCTGCTGAGCTCTACCTATGCAAAGGAGCTTGCAGCTTCTATTAAGCTGGATGAGGCCTGCTCTATCGATACGAAGCCTGTCGGCAATGATACGGCCTATGCGGCGGTAGTGGACGAAGAGGGCAACACGGTTTCCTTCATTCAGAGCTTGTATTTTGAGTTTGGCTCGGGTGTTGTAGCGGGGGATACCGGCATCTTGCTGCAAAATAGAGGGTCCTTCTTCTCGCTGGAGCCCCAGCACGTGAACCGTTTGGAGCCGCACAAGCGGACTTTCCATACGCTGATGCCGGCTATGGCATGCCTGAACGGCAAGCCAAGCCATCTGTTCGGCACACAGGGTGGCGAAGGTCAGCCCCAGACGCAGGTGGCAATACTTACGCGGATGATTGATTTTGGCATGAATCCGCAGCAGGCGGTGGATGAGCCCCGCTGGGTATGGGGCCGCACATGGGGGACGCAAACGCAGGAACTGAAAGTAGAAAGTCGCATGGCAGGCGAGGTTATTGCACAGCTTGAGAAAGCTGGACATGATGTTCGCCGCATGAAGGCGTTCGATGGCATTATGGGCCATGCCCATGCCATTACGATTAGTCCGGATGGGGTCATTAGCGGCGGAGCCGATCCACGCAGTGATGGCGCGGCTATCGGCTGGTAGGCAGGTAGTTAATGATACAGAATCAATGATACAGAAATGGGCCGTATCGCTAGAACAGCGGCAGAATCGCGGCAGAACAGGAGAGGCAGCAATCATGCAGCATAAAATAAACGATACGTATCACGCCTTTATAAAGCCGGAGCTCACGCTTCCAGCAACTCATAAGGGCATTCTAGACGGCCTTCGCTTTGCGGTTAAGGATGTGTTCGCGATAAAAGGGCATGCCAGCAGCGCTGGCAACCCTGACTGGCTGCGCACGCACGAAGCAGCGGATTATACCGCCTCATCGATTGAAAGACTGCTTGCTGCCGGAGCGACACTGACCGGAGCAGCCCATACCGATGAGCTGATGTAC
Source organism: Paenibacillus sp. J31R34 (assembly GCF_059383715.1). Lineage (NCBI taxonomy): Bacteria > Bacillati > Bacillota > Bacilli > Caryophanales > Paenibacillaceae > Paenibacillus > Paenibacillus sp. J31R34. Next base: position 200,070 of record NZ_JBXENU010000006.1, on the reverse strand, counting down.
AGCATCAATGGGCAGAACGCCCATTACGGCACACCGATTAATCCAGCTTCGCCAGACCGCATACCAGGCGGCTCGTCCAGTGGTTCCGCCGTGGCCGTAGCAGCGGGGGCGGTGGATTTTGCGCTCGGAACGGATACGGGCGGTTCGGTTCGCGTGCCCTCTGCCTACTGCGGCGTATATGGCTTTAGGCCGACGCATGGCGCAGTTGCGATGGATGGCGTCATTCCCCTGGCTCCGAGCTTTGATACGGTAGGCTGGATGGCGCAAGGCAGTGCGCTGCTGCTGAAGGTTGGCGAGCTGCTGCTCGCTGCGGACACAACGGAAACAATCGATGCAGCGGACGTATTGCCGTTCAGCCGCTTGCTGATCGGAGAAGACGCATGGAGCAAGGCGGAATCTGCCAGTGCTGTTCAGCTGAGACAGCTCGTTGCTGAACTGGAGCCAGCTATGGCAAGTGCCGAGCGGCTGACGCTAGCCCCTGAAGGACTGGAGCAGTGGCTGGAAGTATTCCGCACCATTCAAGGGCTGGAAATTTGGCAGTCGCATGGCGAGTGGATTACGCGCGAGCAGCCTGCTTTTGGCCCGGGTATAGCGCAGCGATTTCGCTGGGCGAGCACCTTGCAGAGCGAAGATAGCGAGGAAAAGGTAGAGGAGCGGAGCAGTATTCGTACCAAGCTGCATGAGCTGCTCGGTACGGATAGCCTGCTCTTCATCCCAACCATTCCCGGAACGGCGCCAGACCGCGACATTAGCGGAGATGCGGCAGACAAGCAGCGTGCCTTAACGATGCAGCTTTGCTGTATAGCCGGCTTGTCGGGCTTGCCGCAGGTGACGATTCCGGTTGGCGAGGTGGACGGTGCACCCATTGGCTTATCCATTATTGCAGGTGCAGGGCAGGATTTGAAGCTGCTGCGATGGATAGACCAGCATGCGAATTTATGGGAACGAAGCTGGAGACCTAGCAGCGGAAATGAAGGGGAGGTAGCAACATAGATGAAGCTGGTAACGATCCATTACGAGGGTATCGAGCAAGCGTGCATCAACCTTGACGATCGCTATGTGCTGCTCCATACGATTAATCAGTTGGAGCAGACAGAATGGGCCATCAATGTGTTTGATTTGCTGAAAGATGGTCAGCTGGACGAGTTGACGGCATGGTATAGCGGGGTCGGTCGAGAAAAGCTCGGAGCGATGGAGTCTGTGCCCAAAGAAGCGATAATGCCTGCGCCATTATATCGCCATCCCCGCAAAATTTGGGGTATTGGCATGAATTATGTAAAAGAAACGGTTGAGCGCGAGAAATTATTCGCTGAAGCCGATCCCGTCAGTTTTATGAAGCCGGATACGTCGCTTATCGGTCCGAATATGGCGATCGAGCTGCCTGCCCAGCAGACGGAGCATGTAACGGCGGAGGCTGAGCTGGCGCTCATTATTGGACGTACTTGCAAAAACATAACCGAAGCCGAGGCGCTGGACTTCGTAGCAGGTTTTGCCGTATCCGTCGATGTAACGGCTGCGGATATTCATGCCAAGCATCAGCGTTTTCTGACGCGGGCCAAAAGCTTCGATACCTTTTTTGGCTTAGGCTCGGAGCTGATTACGCGTGATGAATTCGCGGATTTGCCTCAGCTGGCAGTGGAAACCTGGCACAATGGCGAGCTTGCCCATCGCAATGTGCTGGCTAATATGATTTACCAGCCAGCCTACCTCATCGCCTTTCATTCGCAGGTGATGACGCTGCTTCCCGGGGATGTCATTTTGACCGGGACGCCTGGCGCAGTCGTCCTTCGCGATGGCGACGTCATCGAGGCGCGAATTCCCGGCTTTGAGCCGCTGCTGCATCCGGTTAAGGCGGGCATGCCGTTTTTTCACCCAGCCCAGCCGATCCCGGTTCGACCCGATCTGGACTGAAGAGGCTTTGGCATTCCTAAAAACATAAGCAGAGCGGCTGCTTGTGTTTTTCTTTTTGTGCACAACCTCTGAAACTTTCAGCAAACCTTCCATTTCATCTAAGATTTACTTAACCTTCGTAATTTAGCCTTAAGGTGGGAGTGAAAATCCGGTTTGAAGGAGGATGAATTGAAATGGGATGCGGCAACAACGACGGTCAGGATTAGCAGTAAGGCATAAGTTAAGAAATAAATGAGCACATCATTCAATAGAAAACAAAGAAGCCGATACCTCTTTTTCAAAAAGAGATATCGGTTTCTTTGCTAAGTAGCTATTTTTAAACACATGGTCTGGTGTTGCGTATTAAGGAGAAATTTATGCCATCTCATCCCGAATCGACTCAATCAAGCCTTTCAGCTTGTTTGCCGACTTCTGGAACAGCGCCGTTTCTTCGTCGGACAGCGTTAGCTCCAGAACGTTGCGGATACCGGTGCGGTCAACGACACATGGAACGCCGATGTACACATCGGATACGCCGAGGTAGTTGTCGAGCAGGGTTGATACGTTCAGCACAGCGCCTTCATCCTGCAGAATAGCGGTGCAGATGCGGTCAAGCGCCAAAGCGATGGCGTAATACGTTGCGCCTTTTGCTTCGATAATTTGGTAAGCGGCATCGCGTGTGCCGGTGAAGATCCGGTCCTTCTGCTCGTCGTTCAGTCCAAGCTCCGTACCCGCAACGTTCGACAGGCTCCATACCGGCAGCTCGGAATCGCCATGCTCCCCGATAATCGGCGCGTGGACGCTGCGCGGATCAATGTTCAGCTCTTCGCCAATCAGATAGCGGAAGCGCGCACTGTCGAGCAGGGTACCCGAACCGATGACGCGGTTAACGGGCCAGCGTGATTTTCGCAGGGAGAAGTAGCTCATGACGTCTACGGGGTTCGAAGCAATCAGCAGAATGCCATCGTCATTATATTTCAAGACTTCATCAATAATTTGGTCGAAAATCGCAACGTTGCGCTTCAGCAGCTGAATGCGCTCTTCGCCCGGACGCTGCGCTACACCCGCTGTAATAATAATGATGTCCGCGCCTTTGCAGTCCTCGTAAGTGCCTGCCCATACCTTCGTGCCGCCAAGGAACGGCATGCCGTGGTTCATGTCGAGCGCATCGCCGATCGCTTTTTTCTCATTGGCATCAATGAGCACCAGCTCATCCATGCGGTTGCGAAGCAGAAGCGTATAGGCGGTTGTCGAGCCTACAGCCCCAGCGCCAATGACAACAATTCTTGATTTTTTCATATCCGATCTCTCCCCGTCTAATGGTGTGCTTACTCTTGCGTGTGATCCTCTTTGTCGAAATAAGGCTTGTTAACGAAATAATACATATATGCCATTAAAACGCCGCCGCCAATCAGATTGCCGAGTGTGACAGGCACAAGATTGTGAATGACGCCGCCGTAAGTAATCGTGTCTGGGTGGTCGACGACTAGTGCGATGGCGAAGGTGCACATGTTGGCAATGCTATGCTCGTAGCCCGAAATAAAGAAGCAGAAGACGAACAGCATCATCGAAAACATTTTTGCCCCGTCATGCTTCATGCCCATCGGAATGAAAAAGGCGAGACAGACAAGCCAGTTACATAAAATCGCCCGGAAAAACAGCTCCATTGACGACGTATGCATTTTTGCTTCGACCACGCTGAGCAGGAACGTATTGACCTTCTCGCTGTCGAACAGTCCGGTTGTCATAATGAGCAGCGCGAACACGGCTGCGCCTAGCAGGTTGCCACCGTAGCTTGTCAGCCACATTTTGATAGCGTCGGTCCATTTGAGCTTACGCCGGAGAGCGGTAAACGAATAATAAAACGTATTGCCGGTAAACAAGTCGCCGCCACCGTATGCGATGAGAATAATAGCAGCTCCGAACGTAAGCGCGGCCATCGGATAAGCGAGTGGAGAATGCTCGGCGTAAAAAAAGTTACCCGTCTTGAAGGCGACGATAACGCCAAAGCCGATGAACATGCTGGCGAGCATGGACCTGGAAATATAGCGAATGCGGCTTTGCTTAAAAATCATATGCTTCTTCTGTGCGAGCTGCTCGACTTTGCGTAGCGCTTCTGTTTCCATGAGCCATCACTCCTCTTGCTGCTTACTGAGGTTAGAATAACACAGAGAGGCGCAATCGATTGTGACATTCATCACAGGTTACTGCGCAAATTGTTACAGAATAAGGGATTTTGGGCCATTTGGACAACTACTGAGCTAATGATTATTCCTGTAATGGCAAAAATTAGGTAGTCTTTTGGTAGATGCAAACGGAGGTGCACATCTATTTGCATAAAAGTAGAGGCATTTAAGGATGAGGCTTCACCACAACCAAATTAAATGGAATAAAGGAGAGTTTATTCGATGAAAAAATGGATCGGTGCTCTATTGTCTGTGGCCCTTATTATTGCAATTGCTGGTGTGCAGCCTGCCCCTGTAGCGGCGGCTGAAGTTGTAAACGCTACCATTATTGTACCTAAAAATACAACCTACAATGGTCAAGGCAAAGTTTTTGTAGCGAACCCGAGCACGCTCGGTGATGGCAGCCAGGCTGAGGGCCAGAAGCCAGTATTCCGTCTGGAAGCAGGAGCAACGCTGAAAAATGTGATTATCGGCGCACCAGCTGCAGACGGTGTTCACTGCTATGGCAGCTGTAATATTGAGAATGTGACTTGGCAGGATGTAGGCGAGGACGCTTTGACGCTAAAATCTTCCGGTACGGTTAATATTACAGGCGGCGGCGCATACAAAGCCTATGACAAGGTGTTTCAAATGAATGCATCCGGCACAATTAATATTAAAAATTTCAAGGCCAATGACATCGGCAAGCTCGTTCGTCAAAATGGCGGCACATCCTATGCGGTATCCATGAATGTATCAAATAGCGATATTTCCAAGGTAAAGGATTCAATTTTGCGCACCGACAGCAGCTCGACAACGGGCAAAATCACTAATACGCGTTATTCCAACGTACCAACGCTGTTCAAAGGCTTTGCTTCCGGCAAAACCAGCCAATCTGGAAACACGGCTTATTAGGAACTCCTTTCAGCTGGAGCGTTGTTGCAGCCGGCTTAAGGCTGCTGCAACGCTCCATCAGCTCGAAAAGATGACCGCCCCCCGTAAGTAAGCCTGTTTATACATCTTTAACAGGGTCTGTGCCGAGATTAGGCGGCATGGGCTCTGTTTCCCATTTAGCAACAATTAACATATCTATATGCCGGGCGGAGCGCAGCATATCATGCACAATCGTTTGGCGGAAGAGCATCTGCCACGGCTTCCTGCGCGACTGCCCAATAATGAGCTGAGTTGCTTGCAGGGCGTTCATTTTTTGCAGCAAAATCCCGCTAATCTCTTGGCGTTTGTTCGCAACACTTACGGCTAGTTGACCTCCAAGCCGCTCGCATAGCTGCCGTAGTGTTTGGAGCCGCTTTTGCTGCGTCTCGGTTTGCTGGATCTTCCTGCTGTGCACATAGTGGACATGCCATTCTGCCTTCAAGCGGTGAGCGATGCGAAAGCCGCGGCGAATAAGCCTTTCCGCCTGATCACCCAAATCGATGCATACAAAAATCACCTCGCGCTTGCGCCAAGGTCCTCGAAGCGAAGGTCCGCGTTTCCATGACTCCAGCCGTTCATCAACATCATCTGCAATTTCGCGCAGTGCCAGCTCCCGCAAGGCAATCAAATTTCCGATTTTGAAAAAAGAGCCCAGCGCCTGCTCAACCTTTTCCAGCCTGTAAATTTTACCTTCACGCATGCGCTGCGCCAGCATTTGGGGCGTAACGTCAATTAGCTCAATTTCAGTAGCCATTTGTAAAATCGCATCCGGCACCGTTTCTCTCACCCGTACACCAGTCAGCTGCTCAACCGCATCATTCAAGCTTTCAACATGCTGCACGTTGACGGTGGAAATAACGGAAATCCCGTTTTCCAGCAGCAGCAAAATATCTTCGTACCTTTTCTTAAGCCTACTTCCCGGCACATTCGTATGGGCAAGCTCATCGACAAGCACAACCTCGGGGCGGCGAGCGATAAGAGCCGCTGTGTCCATTTCCTCAAGCCTGACTGTCCCGTAGGGAATAGCTGCTCGGGGCAAAATCGACAAGCCGCCGACCTGCTCCGCCGTTTCCTTGCGTCCATGCGTTTCCAGCCAGCCGATGACGACATCCACGCCTTTGCGCTTAAGAATGTTGCCTTCCTGGAGCATTTTGTACGTTTTCCCGACGCCGGGAGCGGCACCGATATAAATTTTGAACGTACCCTGGCGCATGAGCTGCGCTTGTTCCTCTATTTCGCGGGTATTCAGCCGGTGAAAAAGCGCCTCCTGCCCGCCCCAGCGGGTTTTAACGGGCAAAATTCGTTCTCCCTCATGCTCCGCCCGATCCGTCATCACAAACACGTCGATGTTCCGTATTTTTCGGAGCACGCGGTTGACGATGGAGCCTTGCAAACGCTCCTGCCGTGCTTTTTTCTTGGAATGGCCCATCACAATGCGCGTTGCATGCTGCCGCGTTGCATATTCTACAAGTGCGGAGGGTAGCTTGCGCGCATGCGTTAGAGGGAGCTCCTCGAACGTGCCGCCGACTTTCGCCACCAGCTTTTGCATCGAGCGTTTGATCGTTTGCTGCTCCCTCAGCAGGCTGCGGCCCGGCAGCCGAAAGGTGACGACGGCGAGCTCGCCGTGCAGCCGCTTGGCAATTTGCTGGCCTCGGCGCACATATAGGGAGCCATTGAAGTGATATTGCGCCGAAACGACAATCCGCTCGGCAACTCCTGACGGGCCGCTTAAGCCCAGCGCTTCGCGATGTTTTTCCAGCGTTTCGTGAACACCATCTGCCATGAGGCAGAGCGCGACTTCGCGCAGGACAGCCAGATTGCCGCGCAGCCGCATAGCCGGATGGAGAGGGCTGCCGAGCAGCCCCTCTTCCATCCGGCTCAGCATCGTCTCAGGAGATACATCAATGAGGCGAACCTCATCGGCCCATTCCAGCGTATCCGCCGGGACCGTCTCCTCCGCGCGAATGCCCGTCATTTTGAAAATAACCCCGTCCTCGCCCTCAAGCTCGTACACGTTAATCGTCGTAATGATGCTGATGCCATGCTCCAGCAAATATTGAATGTCCTCCAGTCGCGTCTGGAAGCGGGCGCACATACGGTTGCGATGGGCGAGGCCATCGACGAGCACGACCTCCGGGTTGCGGGCAAGCAGCGCCTCCAGCGGCAAATCCTGCTGCTCCTTGCCATCGCGCTGCCACTTAATGCTGGGGACCTGCTCCAGCTCGGACTCAAGCACCGTTTGATTCCTATCCGTAAGCGGATTCGGCGTTAATACGCAAAGGACGACATCAATGCCCTGCTGCTTCAGCAGCCTGCCTTCCTGCAGCAGATGATACGTTTTTCCGGAGCCCGCGACCGAGCCGATGATGATTTTCAGGCGTCCTTTATGCAGCCGGGAGATAGAAGCCAATATCTCCTCCGGCGTCTTGCGTTGATACGGTGGCATCCTGCTCCCGCCTTCTCTTTTATTTGCCGATTCGTGTGGATAAAGCCAAATTCAACTCCAACACATTGATGCGTTGGTCACCGAAGAGGCCGAGCGCGCGGCCTTTCGTATGCTTTTTAACAAGTGCTTCCAGCTCGGAAGTGGGCAGGCCTGTCAGCCTGCTGATCCTTGGCACCTGCACGAGCGCCGACTGCGGGGTAATATCCGGGTCAAGCCCAGAGCCGGAGTTGCTGATTAACGCTACGGGCAGCTGCTCCAGCGGAACGCCCGGATTATCCTGCTGCCACTGGGCGATAGATGCTTTCATGCGCTCTAGCAGCTCCGGATTGGAGGGGGCATAGTTATTAGAGCCGGAGGCTTCCGCCTTATAATCTATGCTCGATACCCGCCCCTGAAAATAGCGCTGATCGCTGAAAGGCTGACCGATCAGCGACGAACCAACGACGCTGCCTGTGCTATCCTTGAGCAGGCTGCCATTTGCCTGAGCTGGGAACAGCAGCTGCGCGGCTCCCGTGCTCACAAGCGGATACACGACACCGCAAAGAAGCAGGAAAAGCAGGCTGGCGCGCAGCGATACCCCGATTACGGAGAAGGAAGAGGGCCCCGCTGATAAAGAAGAAGCAGATGACATAGATGGCAATGGACGTTTTCTTTTTAAAATAGCATGCATAGCACAATTCCCTTCTTTCTAATTAGCAGTTCGTTTCATTAAAATGCCGCAGCCCATTTGGGCACCATTAAATCCAAATATGAACCATCATGTCGATGAGCTTGATGCCGATGAACGGCGCGATCATGCCGCCGAGTCCGTAAATGAGCAGATTGCGGCTGAGTAGGCGGGCGGCGCTGAGCGGACGGTAGGTGACGCCCTTCAACGCTAGCGGAATGAGCAGCGGAATAATGATCGCATTAAAGATGAGCGCGGACAAAATCGCCGACAGCGGCGAGCCGAGCTGCATCACATTCAGCGCCTGCATTTGCGGAATCGCCAGCATAAACATCGCTGGAATGATGGCGAAATATTTGGCAACGTCATTGGCAATGCTGAAGGTCGTGAGCGCACCGCGCGTCATAAGCAGCTGCTTGCCGATCGATACGACCTCAATAATTTTAGATGGATCGGAATCCAAATCAACCATATTGGCAGCTTCCTTGGCGGCCGTCGTGCCGCTGTTCATCGCCAGGCCGACATCGGCCTGCGCGAGTGCGGGCGCATCATTCGTTCCGTCTCCCGTCATGGCGACCAGCTTGCCTTCCGCCTGCTCGCGGCGGATGACAGCGATTTTATCCTCCGGCTTGCTTTCGGCAATAAAATCGTCAACGCCTGCTTCTCTAGCGATAGTTGCCGCTGTAAACGGATTGTCGCCCGTACACATAATGGTTTTGATGCCCATCGCTCGCAGTTGGTCGAACCGTTCCTTCATGCCCGGCTTGACCGTATCCTTCAAATAAATCAAGCCGAATATGTGCTGATCGACGGCGATGGCAAGTGGAGTGCCGCCTTCCTTGGCGATCCGTTCGGTCTCCTGAGCCAGATCAGCGGGTATTTCTCCTCCTTGGGCAAGCACCCACCCGCGAATCGCTTCAACGGCTCCTTTGCGCACGAGCCGTCCATCGGCCAAATCGATGCCGCTCATGCGCGTCTCGGCCTGAAAAGGAACGAATTGTCCGTTTTCGCCAAGCGCGCCATCATAGGTTTTGTTGTGCTTTTTCATCCATTCCAGCACCGAGCGTCCTTCTGGCGTTTCATCTTGCAGGGAGGAAATAGCGGCCCATGCCGCTGCTTCATCTGCTCCAGCGGCGCCCACCGGATTAATTTCGCTAGCCATCCGATTGCCGAAGGTGATCGTCCCGGTTTTATCCAAAATCATCGTATTGATGTCGCCAGCTGCTTCGACCGCCTTTCCGGACATCGCCAGCACATTGAACTGGGTGACCCGGTCCATGCCCGCAATGCCGATGGCGGACAGCAGGCCGCCAATCGTCGTCGGAATGAGGCAGACGAGCAGGGCGATTAGAACGGGAATTTCTAGATTGATTCCCACATAAGCGACAATTGGACCAAGCGTGACGACGACGATGAGGAAAATAATTGTCAGGCTGATGAGCAGCGTGTTCAGGGCGATTTCATTCGGCGTTTTTTGCCGCTTTGCCCCTTCGACGAGAGCGATCATCCGATCGATAAACGTTTCGCCAGGCTCACTCGTGATTCGCATTTTGATGCGATCGCTGATCACCCGCGTCCCGCCCGTCACGGAGTCGAAATCGCCGCCGGCCTCCTTGATGACGGGTGCTGATTCGCCGGTAATAGCCGATTCATCGACGGAAGCAAGGCCTTCAATGACCTCGCCGTCTCCGGGAATCATTTCCCCTTGCGAGACGATGACGATATCCCCTTTGCGCAGCTCCGTAGAAGGGACAATTTGAATGCTGTCGCCCAGCAGCTTATTCGCCATCATTTCCTGCTTTGATTTTTTCAACGAGCCGGCCTGCGCTTTGCCGCGGCCTTCTGCTAACGCCTCGGCAAAATTGGCGAACAGCACCGTAAACAGCAAAATAATGAAGACAGTCAAATTGAAGCCGATGCGTTCCTGCGAGTCGAAGTAGCCTGGAAATACGGTCATGAGCAGAACGATCAGCGTTCCAATCTCCACAACGAACATGACCGGATTTTTTATCATATGAACCGGATTCAGCTTGAGGAGGCTCATCTTCAGCGCCTCGGTCAGAAGCGGTCTTGTGAATCGTTTTTTAGCACGGTGGTCATTCATAACGCTTACCCCTCATTTCCCTTTAACGGATCGTTAAAAACTCGGCAATTGGCCCTGTGACAATAACGGGCAGAAACGTGAGCGCACCGATCAAAATAACGACGCCCATTAGCATAACCGCAAATAGCGAATTGTCCGTGCGGAACGTGCCAATCGTTTCTGGTACCCACTGCTTGCGGCTAAGTGAGCCGGCTACAGCCAGCAGCGCAATCATCGACATATATCTGCCGAAAAACATCACGAGTCCGGTCGTTATATTCCAGAAAGGCGTATTGTCGGCAAGCCCCTCAAACCCGGAGCCATTGTTGGCGGCCGAGGACGTATATTCATACAGCACCTGAGTAATGCCATGAAATCCGGAATTGGATATAGCGCCTTGCCCCAGATCGGTCAGGAAAGCTGCCGCCGTTGGCGCGAGAATAATAAACGGATGCACGAGAATGGCGATGGCAATCAGCTTCATTTCTCGCGGCTCTATTTTTCGCCCCAGAAACTCTGGTGTCCGTCCGACCATGAGCCCGCAAATGAACACCGTCAGCATCGCATACATCAGCATATTGACGAGCCCGACACCTTTGCCGCCAAAGACGACGTTCAGCATCATCTGTGCAAGGGGAACGAGTCCGCCAAGCGGAGTGAGCGTATCGTGCATTGAATTGACCGAGCCGGTCGTGGCCGCCGTTGTTACCGTTGTGAACAGCGCGGATTGGGCGATGCCGAAGCGTACCTCCTTGCCCTCCATGCTGCCTTGCGAAGCGTCGATGCCGAGCGTGGCGATCAGCGGGTTGCCGCTTTTTTCAGCGGTATAGGAAATCGTAAGAAAGATCAGAAACAGCGCCATCATCGCCGAAAAAATAACCCAGCCCTGCTTGCTGCTTTTCGCAAACCGGCCGTACATGAAGGGCAGCGCGGCAGGCAGCGCCCACATGGACAAAATCTCAATGACATTCGTCAATGGGCTAGGATTTTCGAACGGATGGGCGGAGTTGGCTCCGAAAAAACCGCCGCCATTCGTGCCAAGATGCTTAATCGACTCCAGCGACGCAACTGGCCCGATGGCGATATGCTGAACCGCGCCCGTTAGCGTCGTAACGGTCAAGGTGGGGCTAAGCGTTTGAGGCACTTGCAGCGCCACAAGCAGCAGCGTAATGACAATTGCCAGCGGGAAGAAAATCCGCGTATGCGCTTTGACGAAATCCTCGAAAAAGTTGCCGAGCGTTCCGCCCTTGCTCGTAATGCCGCGCACGAAAGCGACGGCAACGGAAAAGCCGGTGGCGGCTGATGTAAACATCATCATCGTAATGACCGCCGTTTGCGCAAAATACGTCAGCCCCGTCTCACCGCTGTAATGCTGGAGATTCGTATTGGTCATAAAGCTGATGACCGTATTTAGGACGAGCGTAGGCTCCATGCTGCTGATCCCGTTCGGATTAAGCGGCAGGCCGCTTTGCAGTCGCAGCAGCACGTAGCTAATAGCTACGAGTATGAAATTGAGTGTAATAAAGCTGAGTGCATATTTTTTCCAGGTCATGCCTTGGCGATTTTTGAGTCCGATCACGGAATAAATGACCGCTTCGACTCGTCCAAACAGCTTGTCGGTACGATTCGGAACGTTTGAAAACACGGAATATAAATAATGCCCAAGCGGCTTTGCGATCAGCATGATCATACCGATGACTACCGCCATTTGCAGGACGTCCACAGCTGTTCCTCCCTTGCTATCAATGAATGATGAAACGTTATTTGCTAAAATTTCTCCGGATGAAGCAAGGCGTAGACAAGATACACCAGCAAAGCTCCTGTAACGAGCAATATGACAATCATCCCCGTTCCTCCGTTTCGCTAATGGACCGATCGCACCAGCGTATAAATCCGGCAATCAGCCCGAAAGCTGCGATTAAGGTCAAAGCCATTCCGATATCCAGCATAGCTGCAGCGCTCCTTATTTCGTTTTGTTCCTAGTTATTTTGGAAAAAAGGCAACAAAAAAGAAGCCTTGGGCAAAGAGGACTCTTCACCCGCAGCTTCCTTCATCCGGGCATCATACGCCCCTGATTCGCCTGCGATTAGTGTAAGTGTGGCCTCTCCCGTTGACGCTTGCGAGGTTAGCTGTCGGATTCGGGCGCGAGAGACGCCCTACGCTTGGCACTTATCGTGCCCTTGCGATTCACCCCGTGACGCTTCCTGCCATCGTCCATTGGACAACGACAGAGAGCCGTCGATGGTTCCCCCGTTTCTGCGGCAGTGCAGAACTCAGCGATTGAAACAAAATATCTGCCGATGTTGCGAGTGCTATTTTCATAAAAAGACAACAAAAAACCACAGAGGCGTATGACGCTCTGTGGCCTAATTTACAAGGTCACAATCGTTCACCATTCCTCTCTACACCTGCGCTTACGAGGTTAGCTGTCGGATTCGGGCGGTGAGAGTCGCCCTACATTTGCCTGGAGTTTCATGATACTCCTGCAAACGATTCACCCCTGCGCTGCCGGCCTCCGACTCTCACATCGGACACTTGCAGTGCGTTTGGTTCCCCCGCTCTTCGCCTAATGCGCGAAGACTCAGCGATCAAAAAAGGTTCAATCATGTTATGAATCATACTCCCCCGCCGCGAGTGCTGTAAAGGAAGCTTACGCCGCAAAAGAGAGCGAATGCAGCGGATTAGACTGATTTTAAACGCTTACAGTGAGAGTTATCTTTAGCAGGGTCGGTTTATCTCGTGATTTCTTTTAAAATATAGGAAAGCATATGATTTTTCCATCCTTTCTCTACATTTCAACGCGAAACGGTAGCTTTGCCGCCAGGAGGACGGCTTAAGCCGTTTACGCTTGTTTACTAAAAGCACCCCCTCTTTCCAGAAAACACGGAAACGAATATGATAAATAGCATGCTGACAGAATCAGGTCTTTGCGGCTGCTCGGCCGCGTATTTAAATAGCGGGGGGATAAACGATGTATAAAGTGCTGCTGGTGGATGATGAAGAAGAGACGCGCAGCGGACTGCTGCAGGAAATTGCATGGGAGCGCCATGGCTTTGAAATCGTAGATACGGCGGCGAACGGCCGGGAAGCGATGGAGCTGATCGAGCGTTTGGAGCCGGACATCGTCGTGACGGATATTAGCATGCCGTATATGAATGGCTTGGAGCTGGCGGAATGGACGAGGAAGACGTATCCGCTGACACGCATCGTTATTTTTTCCGGCTATGATGAATTTGAATATGCCAAGCAGGCAATCGGCCTACAGGTGGATGAGTATATTTTAAAGCCTTTTTCCGCGCAGCAGCTGCTTGAGGTGATGGACAAGGTGAAGGAGCGGCTGAATGATGAGCGCGAGAAACGGGAAAATATGCAGCTGCTGCAGGAGCATTATCGTACAAGCCTGCCGGTCGTAAAAGAGCTGTTCCTGTCGTCACTCCTCTCCCGCAAGCTTCCGCTGCGGCAGATAGAGGAGAAGGCGGCGAAATATGAGCTCGATTTGGCGGGGGAGGCGTACATTGTGTCCGTGCTGCACACGCATGTATTGGAAGCGCTTCCCGGCGTTCCGCTGCGGACGGCTGAAAGCTCGCTTGCGGCCTCCAGCGATCTCGACCTCAAGCTGTTTGCCCTTCGCAATGTGGCGGAAGAGGTGTGGGGCCGGCTCGGGCTGGGCAAGGTTTTTCTGCATCAGGATCAGGTGGCGCTGCTTGCAGTTGGACAGGGAGGAGGCGCCCCGGAGCTAATGGAGCGGACGCTGGGCGGCCTCGCTGAAATGCTGCAAAATATCCGGAAATACTTGCGTTTTCCAGTGACAATTGGGGTCAGTTCGACGCTTCCTGATGTCGCGCAGCTGAAGCAGGGCTACGGGGAGGCGCAGCAGGCGCTGGATTATCATAATTTGGTGGGCAGCAACCGGATCATTTGCATTGACGATGTGGAAACGCGCTACGTCGAGGAGCTGCAATTCGACGAGCTCAAGGAGCAGGCGCTCGTCCGGTGCCTGCGCGTAGGTACGCATGAGGAGCTGGAGCAACTGGTGGCCGCGCTTTTTGATGAGATTGAAGGCGTTAATGCCGCTTACCGGGAGTACCAGCTGTACATGCTGGAGATGATGACGGCGATTATGAAGCTGGTGAAGGAAGCGGGGCTGAGCCTGTACGAAATAGCGGGCTACGAGCTGCAAATTTATGCGGAGCTGCAGCAGCTTAGCGGGCTTGAGGAGACGAGAAGCTGGTATATGTCGCTCTGCGAGAAAATTCGCCATCATATCGCCAGCCGCAGGCAAAGCTCCTACAAGCAGCTGGTTGAGGAAGCGGTGCATTATACAAAGGCAAACTTCCATGACAGCGAGCTGTCGATTGCCCGGCTGTGCAGCCATCTGCATATTAGCGCGGGCTACTTCAGCAGCCTGTTCAAGAAGGAAGTGAAGCTGACCTTCGGCGGTTATTTGCTTCAGCTGCGGATGGAGGCGGCGAAGGAGCTGCTGCGGGCAACAGAGCTGAAGACGTTTGAAATTGCCGAGAAGGTCGGCTTCTCGGACCCAAATTATTTTTCCCTATGCTTTAAGAAAAATGTCGGCGTCTCCGCCAAGGATTACCGCAATCAGGCGATGAATGCGGAAGCGCCATGAGAAAGCGCAGCATCCAGTTTCTCATTTCAGTGGCGCTGTCGGTTTTTTCGGCGGCAGCGATTATGATGGTCAGCGTGCTGCTGTACAACAAGTTCTCACAGACCGCGGAGACGAATGCGCTGCGCAATACCCAGCAGGTCGTCGATCAGGTCAGCTACAACTTGGAGGATTATATCCAGGGCATGTCGGAAATTTACGGCGTTATCCACGATACGATCAGCCGCAGCGGCGATGTGAACGAAGAGGAGCTGCGCAGCCAGCTAAATACGATTATCGGCATTCGGGGAGAAATTGTATCGCTGGCGGTCATTGGGCATGACGGCGAGGTCATGATGAGCATTCCGGGCGTTGCGCTCAAGGAAAATCTGAGTCTTTACAATCAGCGCTGGTTCCAAAGCGCGCTGCAAACGCCGAATCATCTCAGCTACTCGCTGCCTCATGTGCAGAATATGTACAAAATGCAGTACAAATGGGTCGTCTCGCTTAGCAAGGGCATTACCGTAGCGCGGAGCGGGAAAACGGAGCATGGCGTGCTGCTGCTGGACGTCAATTTTAACAAAATCAATCAGCTGTCCTCGCGGGTCGTGCTGGGGAAGAAGGGCTACGTCTACATTGTGGATGAGAGCGCGGGCAATATGGTGTATCATCCGCAGCAGCAGCTCATCTATGCCGGTCTGAAAAACGAAAATGTCGAGCAGGCGCTGAAATATACGTTTGGCAGCTTTCATGACGAATCTGGAGACGAGGATAAAATGATTACGGTGCAGACGATCGGCAACATCGGCTGGAAGGTGGTCGGGGTGTCCTTCACCGACGAAATGATTACGACAAAGCGCGAGCTGAACGACTATTTGCTGAATCTGCTGCTGCTTTTGCTCGTATTTGTCATTGCGATGTCGTGGCTCATTTCGCGCATTATTGCCCGTCCGATCCGGCAGCTGGAGAAGTCGATGAAAAATGTCGAGCGCGGCGACTTCCATACGATGACCGCCATTCGCGGTCCGCTGGAGGTGGAGCAGCTATCCACACGCTTTAATCTGATGGTAGCGCGAATTCGCGAGCTGATGCAGCAAATTGTCGTGGAGCAGGAGGCGAAGCGCAAATATGAGTTTGAGGCGCTGCAATCGCAAATAAATCCGCATTTTCTATACAATACGCTCAATACGGTCGTACGCATGGTCGGCATGAACCGCAATGAGGAGGTGGTGACGACGATTACATCCTTGTCCAAGCTGTTCCGCATCAGCCTTAGCAAAGGCAAGCCAATGATTCCGCTGGCGAGCGAGCTGGAGCATGCGAGGAACTACCTCATCATTCAGAATATCCGCTTCAAAAATAAATTCGATTATTTGTTTGACGTGGAAGAGGCTGCGCTGCCTAGCTTGTCGCTCAAGCTGATTTTGCAGCCGCTGCTGGAAAATGCCATTATGCACGGCATTGAGCCATCCGTCGATAAAGGGTTAATTACGGTGCGGGCATGGATCGAAGCCGGGCAAGTTTGCCTGCAGGTAAGCGACAATGGGCTCGGGATGAGTGGCGAGCAGCTGGCTGCGCTGCTCACGGCAGAGGCTGGCGGGACAACCAAGCCGAGTCCTGCATCCAGCGTGGCATCCGGCGCAGGCTCCGGCGTTGGTGTGCGCAACGTGCATGAGCGGATTCGGTTATTTTACGGCGAGCCGTATGGCCTGCAGTTTGAGAGCGAGCTGGAGGAGGGAACGACGGTGACGATCCGGTTTCCATTCAAGCCGGCGGATGTTGAGGCTGAAGGAAGGGGGGAGGAAGGATGAGCGTAAACCGCAGGTTGGGAAGGATCGCAATGCTGTGCATTGCGGCTATAGTTGCTTCTCTGCTGCTGGGCTCTTGCACCATGCATCGGGCAGAGGACAGCGCCATTCAGCGTGAAAATATCGACATCAGCCTGCTGCTCAAGCGGCTGGACGGCGACTACTGGAACTCCGTCGTCATGGGCGCCGAAGCCGCATCGAAGGAGTTCAATGTGACGCTGCATATTTCCGCACCGGAGCAGCTGGGCAGCCCGGAGCAGCAGCTTGAGACGGCGAAGCTGGCGATGGTACATCATCCCGACGCAGTCGTGTTCGCCGCAGGCAATGATGAGGTCATTGCGGGCATTGTACAGGCGGGGGGAGCGGCGAGACTGCCTCTAGTCGCCATTGATACGGAGACGGATACCGGCGGTATTAGCTCCATCATTACGATTGACCATCATCAGGCTGGACGCGCTGCCGCGCTCAAAATGGTTGAACTGCTTGCCGGCAAGGGCAGCGTAGCTCTGTTGACGGATGGCTCGGATGATAACAATCAGAAGAGCCGCGAGGCGGGCATTCGGGAGGCGCTGGCTGAGGAGAGCGGGATGACGGTAATTGGCAGTGAGCCATGCGTGGAGCGGAATAAAGACTGCCGGAGCGTTGTCAGCAGTTTGCTGAACAAGCAGCAGGTGGATGGTTTTTTGGCGCTTAATGTGCAGGCGGCTGTTGCTGCCGCGCTGGAAATCAAGCAGCAGGGACTTGGCGGCGGTAAAGTGAAAATTATCGCCTTCGACAGCTCGATGGAGCTGCTTGAACTGCTGCAGGAGGATCAGTTGCAGGTGGTTCTAGTGCAAAATCCATTCAGCATCGGTTATCTGGGCATCAAAAATGCCGTGTTGGCGCTCAGAGGCGAGGAAGTGCCGTCCCACGTTGCAATGGAGACCAAGCTGATCAATGGCGCCAATTTATTTTGGCCTGAAAATCAGCGGGTGCTGTTTCCCTTTATCCAGAAGTAAGGAGGATTTTAATAAAAATGATGAGGATTTTACATTCGTTTCCGGCCCCGTTTCAGCCATAATGAGGACACGAAAGAGAAACAGAGCTGCACAGGCTCATCAGCATGAACCAAAAATCGGGGAGGTCATGATGAAATGAAAAAGGTAACAGCTGCGCTGCTGATCGGCGCATTGACGGTAGCGGCAGGCTGCTCGGCATCAAACGGTAACACAGGGGGAACTGGCGGCGACCAGCCGAAGGTTGGGGTGGCGATTTACAAGTTCGACGATACGTTCATGACGGGCGTCCGCAACGCGATTACGGAAGCGGCGGCAGGCAAAGTGCAGGTGGATATCGTAGACAGCCAAAACTCACAGCCGACGCAAAATGACAAGGTTGACCTATTTATCACCAAGAAGGTCAAATCGATGATCATTAACCCGGTAGACCGCACAGCAGCCGGCGTCATTATTGATAAAGGCAAAGCCGCGGATATTCCGGTCGTGTTCGTTAACCGCGAGCCGCTGGCGGATGATATGGCGAAATGGGATAAGGTGTATTTTGTTGGAGCGAAGGCAGAGGAATCGGGCACGATGTCCGGGGATCTCATCGTTGATTACTGGAAAGCGCATCCGGAAGCGGATAAGAACGGCGACGGCGTGCTGCAATACGTCATGCTCAAAGGCGAGCCGGGCCATCAGGATGCCGAGCTGCGGACGAAGTTTTCCGTGCAGGCGATTGAGGATGCAGGCATTAAGGTCGAGAAGCTGGCGGAGGATACAGCGATGTGGGACCGCGTAAAAGGCCAGGAAAAAATGGCCGCGTTCATCGCTTCCCATGGCGATAAAATCGAAGCCGTCCTCGCCAACAACGATGATATGGCGCTCGGTGCAATTGAAGCGCTGAAGGCAGCGGGCTATTTTACAGGCGATAAATATATTCCGGTTGTCGGCGTAGATGCTACCGCTCCTGCCATTCAGGCGTTGGATGAAGGTACGCTGCTCGGCACAGTGCTCAACGATGCGGTTAACCAAGGCAAGGCGACGGTGGAGCTGTCAAGCGTACTGGCTGCTGGCGAGACGCCAAGCAAGGATAACACAGGCTTCGAAATTACCGACGGGAAATACGTGTGGATTCCGTACCAGAAGGTAACGAGCGCGAACAAGGATGAAGTGCTGAAATAATCGCTAAGCCGGCTGCCTGCGGGGGTGGCGGTGGTTAGCGGATAAGGAGAGCAAGGGAATCATTTAGGCTGGCGCTGCCCTTGCTCTTTTTCTGACTAATAACTTGATAATTTTAACTTAATTGTATGTAAAGGGGTGTTGCATAAATGCCAGAGCATCCGGCTTATGTGCTAGAGATGAATAACATCTCCAAATCTTTTCCCGGCGTGAAGGCGCTCGACGATGTGACGCTGAAGCTGCGCCCCGGTACGGTACATGCCTTAATGGGTGAAAATGGTGCAGGGAAATCGACGCTGATGAAATGTCTGTTCGGCATTTACAAGCCCGATGGCGGCGAGATTATGCTCGGTGGGAAGCTCGTGCAAATCAACAGCTCGAAGGACGCATTGGCCCTCGGGGTGTCGATGATTCATCAGGAGCTGAACCCGGTGCCGCAGCGCGATGTCATGGAAAATATCTGGCTCGGGCGATTCCCGACCAGAGGTCTGGGGCCCTTGCAATTCATCGACCACCGCAAAATGCAGGAGGATACGGTGAAGCTGCTCAAAGATCTGGAGATGGATATTCATCCGAAACAAAAGGTAGGCGACCTGTCCGTATCGAAAATTCAATCGCTGGAAATCGCCAAAGCGGTATCGTTTCACTCGAAGGTTATCGTCATGGACGAACCGACCTCCTCGCTCACGGGCAATGAAGTGGAGCAGCTGTTCCGCATTATTAATGAGCTGCGGCGGCGCGGTGTATCGATCATTTATATATCCCACAAAATGGAAGAGATACTGCGTATTTCAGATGATGTAACGATTATGCGCGATGGCAAGCATGTCGGCACTTGGGAAGCGAAGGAGCTGACGATCGATAAAATCATTACCCGTATGGTGGGCAGGGACTTATCGAATCGTTACCCGGAGCGGACGAACGTGCCGGGCGAGGTGCTGCTGCGGGCAGAGGGCCTAACTTCGGTGCATCCGCATTCGTTTAAGGATGTTTCGTTCGAGCTGCGCAAGGGCGAAATTTTGGGGTTAGGCGGGCTTGTAGGAGCACAGCGGACCGAGGTCATTGAGGCGCTGTTTGGCATGCGGGCGCTTAAGCAGGGCAGCATCCATCTGCGTGGCAAAAAAATCAAAGTGAAGGCGCCGTCTGACGCCATTCGCCAAGGCATCGCGCTTCTCACGGAGGAGCGGCGGGTTACCGGGATTTTTCCTGTGCTGACGATTGCGGAAAATACGGTTATTGCGAATTTAAGCAGGTTCAAGACGCCTTATGGCTTAATCAGCAATGGTCGGATTGGCGAAGTGTCGCAGCAAAGCGTAGAGAAGTTTCGGGTCAAAACGCCATCGACCAAGCAGCTGATTCGCAACCTGTCCGGCGGCAACCAGCAGAAGGTGCTGCTCGCCAGATGGCTGCTGACCGATCCGGAGGTGCTGCTGCTGGACGAACCGACGCGCGGCATTGATATTGGAGCGAAATACGAAATTTATTCGTTCATGATCGAGCTTGCAAGGCAGGGCAAAAGCATTATTATGATATCCTCCGAAATGCCGGAGCTGATCGGCATGTCCGACCGCATCATCGTCATGCGGGAGGGACGCATATCTGGCATCGTGGACGGCAAAGCGGCGACGGAAGAAGAAATTATGCGGCTTGCCGCACAATAATGGCGGGCAGGACAACTTGGAGGAGTGAATACGATGAATGCACTGGAGGCAAAGGGAGTTAAGCATTTTTTCTCCCAAAATGCGATCTATATTATATTGGTTTTGCTTATCGTCGGCATAGCTGTAGCCGACCCTAATTTTATCGGCATTACGACGCTGCGGGATATTTTACTGCAATCGTCAACGCGGGTCATTATCGCTTTAGGCGTAGCGTTCGTGCTCATTACGGGAGGAACGGATTTATCGGCTGGGCGGATTGTTGGCTTGAGCGCCGTTGTCTCGGCATCGATGCTGCAAATGTCGGATTATCCGCGCAAGTTTTTCCCTAATCTGCCGGAGCTGCCAATTATTGTGCCGATTATACTGGCGATTGTCGTCGGTTTGATTTTTGGCTTGATTAACGGCATTATTGTTGCAAAATTTCATGTTCCGCCGTTCATTGCAACGCTCGGCTCAATGGTTATCGTATACGGCGTAAACTCATTTTACTTCGATATGAAGCCGAATCAGTCGCAGCCAATTGGAGGCTTAAGCAAGGAATTCAGCAAGCTGGGGACCGGGTATATCGGGCCGAACGGCACCTATTCGATCCCGTATATCGTCATTATAGCGATTGTCGTCTCGTTTATCGTCTGGGTTATTTTCAACAACACACGTCTGGGCAAAAATATGTACGCCATCGGCGGCAATATCCAAGCGGCTAATGTATCGGGTATTAATGTATCGCGGAATTTGATTTATATTTATGCGATTGCGGGCGCGCTTTATGGACTGGCAGGCGTGCTGGAGGCTGCCCGCACTGGGGGAGCTACGAACAACTACGGAAATATGTACGAGCTGGATGCGATTGCGGCCTGCGTCGTCGGTGGCGTATCGACGGCGGGTGGTGTCGGGCGCGTGCGAGGTATTCTCGCTGGAGTGCTCATTTTCAGCGTCATCAACTACGGTCTGACCTTTGTCGGCGTAAGCCCGTACTGGCAGCTCATTATTAAAGGGATGATTATTGTCGCTGCGGTTGCTTTCGATATTCGCAAGTATGTGGCGAAGAAATAGAGGCAGGTAAAGAATGTGGTCCTAGGGCCGCATTCTTTTCTGTTATATACAGGTGAAGTAGGCATCGTAGAGTAGGGCTTCTTTTAGCATTTCTTCAGATTCGTTTAACACTGCCTTCATCTTGCCTCCCTATACTTAGCTAAACTACAACGAGTAGGGTAGGTGGAGCAGGATGAGTGGAAATTCGAAATGGTTAAAATGGCAGCTTGGTGCCGCAAGTGCGGCGGGCATTTTTATATTATTCAGTACGGTGCAAAATACAGCAGCTTTTCAGGCAGCGCAAACGGCGGCGGCTGGAGGCAGCGCGGCCTCTGGAACGGAGCAGCAGGGCGATCAGCAGGATAAGGTGGACCAATGGTTGTCCACGGGGCCCGGCGAGAGCGGCAGCTCGGATTGGAATGATGGAAGCAGCGGCAGCAGCTGGTCAGACAGCTCCAGCGAAAGTGGAGCGGATAGTTCCCGCTCAGAAAGCCGCGGCAGCGTAGACAGCCGGAGCAGCAGTGGAAGCGGCAGCTCCAGCAGCTCGGGCAGCATGCGCTCGCAGTCAGGCAGGTCCTAATCATGAGCGGGCGGGGGACGATACGGTTTCGGGCGATGAACACGAATGTCGAAATTTTGCTGGATTATGCTGCGGATGATCGCCGCACAACGGCCTTTTATGCCGACCGCGCTCGCGACTGGTTCGAAGTGGTAGAGCAGCGATTTAGCCGCTTCCGCCCGGATAGCGAATGGCGCAGGCTTGGCCGCTCGGCAGGCAGCTGGGTTGTCGTGTCGGACTGGCTGTTTGAGGTTATTGTAGCGGCGGAGCACTATCGCGCTCTAACGGAGGGGGTGTTCGACCTGCGAATACTGCCGGGGCTGGAGGCGTCCGGTTATTCGCAGTCCTTCGAGCACGCGGAGACGTTTCAGGCGAATGCGGGCGGTGCGGAGCGTCGGAAGCTGAGCCCGGCTGGCGAGCTGGAGCTGGACTATGGCATGAAGGCGGTGAAGCTCGCCGAAGGAACAGGGCTCGATGCGGGCGGCATCGCGAAGAGCTGGGCGGTGCAGAAGCTCGCCGATTGGCTGAGGCGCAGCAGAAGGGTTCCGGCAGGCATCGTCAATGCGGGCGGCGATCTGTATGCGTGGAACAGCGGGAACGAAGCCGCGCAGCCAGCGATTATTGAGCTCCAGCATCCATGGGAAGCTGGAGCTGCAATCGGGGAGCTGCTGCTGGCTAACGGCGCAGTTGCGACCTCGGGCACTCTGGGCAGACGCTGGGAGGCGGGTGGCAGAAGCGCCCATCATTTGATCGATCCGCTGACGATGCAGCCAAGCGTCAGTAACGTTGTTCAGGCAGCAGTTGCGGGCCCTGATGCCGTCGCCTGTGAAATATGGGCGAAATCGCTGTGCATCGGCGGCCTTGACAAGGGTATCCGGCTGATGGACGAGCATGCGCGAGACTTTGAAGCCGTTATTTTTATGAGCAATGGAGAGATTGTGAAGCATGGAAAAAGCCGCAAGCTTGGCTTGGAGTGGCATATCCCGCAGCAGCTGCATAGAGCAGCAACCGCGAAGGAGACAGCTGAGACCAGAAACGGCAGCGAAAGCAGGATTAAAAGCGAGCTTGAAAGCATGATCGAACGCGAAAAGGAGGAATCAGCATGACAGAATGGATTTTAAGCTGGCCGACATGGCAAATGACACGGGTGCTGGGTATTGGCTCTTATTTAATGCTGTTCGTCGGCATGTCGCTGGGCATGCTGTACAGCTATCCGTTTGTGAAAGGGCCAAGCAAAGCCCGCGTCTACAATTGGCATATCCGCTTCACGAATGGAGGAACGCTGCTGGCGCTGCTGCACATGGCAGTGCTCGTCATCGATACGTATACGCCATTTACATGGAGCGAGCTGCTGATTCCTTTTACCGCACACGATCATCCGGTCGTCTATGGCATAGGCACACTTGCGCTTTACGGCATGCTGATACTCATTTTGACCTCGGATCTAAGGCCGAAGCTGAAACGCAAAGTGTGGCTCGTTATTCATATGCTAGCTTATCCGATCTATTTGCTGGCCCTGTTTCATGGCATTCTGGCTGGGACGGATACACAGCTTGGCCTCGTGCAATTCATGTATGGCGCGACGTTAATCGTAACCGTTGGCCTGCTTCTGGGTCGGGCAATCGTCAAGAAAAAGCCAGGCGCTGTGAAAAATCGGGGTGTCGCGGCGAAGGGCGGGTAATTTTTCTAGCAGCCCCGTATAGGTTTAGACAGCTTGCGGAGAAGATAGTAGAATGAATGGGAATTGGTATGAACAGGCGGCTGGTGCGAAGGGTGTTCTTCAAAGCCGCTGGATATGGAGGAAACCAAGTGAGCAATCTTCTTGTTATTTTCACGGGAGGGACGATTGGCAGCAAATCTGGCGCGGGAGCGATTAGCGTGCGCGAAGCAGGCTCCTATGCAATCATAGAAGGCTATCAATCGGGCCCCCGTTACCGCAAGTCTGTAAAGCTGGAATGCGTTCAGCCGCTAAATATTCTTAGCGAAAACGTAGTGCCGGATGATTGGAATGTGTTGATTGAAACGATCCGCAGCACAGACCTATCCCGCTATGACGGCATTATCGTCACCCATGGCTCGGATACGCTGGCTTATTCGGCTGCAATGCTGAGCTATATTTTTTGTGATAGTTCCATTCCGATTGTGCTGGTGGCGAGCAACTACCCGCTTGGCGATCCGCGCAGCAATGGACTGCGGAACTTTGCCTCAGCCGTTGAATTTATAGATGGCGAGAAGCTGAAGGGGGTCTACGTCGTCTATGAAAACAGTGCAGGCGAGGCTATCGTGTATTTGGGTACACGCGTAACGCAGGCGGTGTCATTCACTGACCAATTGGAATGCCCGTATGACGTGCATTACGGCATGATGAGCGAGGGCAAGCTGATCGTAAATGAGCATCCCTACAACCCATCTCCGCAGGAGCTTCGCTCTCGCAAGCCTGCTCCGAGCCCGTTCACCGCTGGGAAGGATAAGCTGCAATCGGGTCTGCTGTATGTGAAGCCGTTTTTGGGCATGACCTATGACTATTTTGATTTTGGGCAAAAAGCGCCGAAGGCCGTCGTTCACGATCTGTTCCACTCCGGCACGGCGAACACGAGTGGGAGCGAGCGCCATTCCCTGCTTGCTTTTGCCGGCTATTGCGCCAAGCATAGCGTAGACTTGTATTTGTGTCCGCTCAAGGACAGCTCGGAGACGCTTTACGCGTCGTCGGTTGCCCTGCAGCAGGCGGGAGTAGCCTTTATCGAAAATATGTCGGTGGATGCAGCGCTTATGAAGCTGACGCTTGCTTATTCCATTTATAATGATAAGCATCAAATTCACGAGTTTGTCATGAACACCCCGCTTTTCTATGAGTTTGTGGCATCCCGCTGATGGACATGCTATCGTTGTTTGAGTAAGCAAGGTGCAATATCCATTACAAAGGAGCTGATTGGACATGACGCAAGTGCAAATTGGACAACAGGTTGAGAATTTTACATTGCCAGCCTCGAATGGTACGGACGTATCGCTGCAGGACTATAAAGGCAAGAAGCTGGTCATATATTTTTACCCGCGGGATATGACGCCGGGCTGTACGACGGAATCCTGCGATTTTAGAGATTACAATGGTCAATTCAAAACGTTCAATACCGAAGTCATTGGCATCAGCCCAGATGATCTGGCGTCGCATGATCAGTTTATAGCGGCTCATGAGCTGCCATTCTTGCTGCTCTCGGATACCGCTAATCAGGTTGCTGAGCAGTTTGGCGTATGGAAGCTGCGCAGCCGCAATGGCGAGGAGTCTATGGGCATTGAGCGTTCAACCTTTCTGATCGACGAAGAGGGCAAGCTGGCGAAAGAATGGCGCAGCGTCGTCGTTGAAGGCCATGTGCAAGAAGTGCTGGAGGCAGCGAAGCAGGCCTAATAGGTGCAGTAGGCAGACAGCATGATAGATGACAAGCGATTTTGTGAAAAATAAAGCGGCAGGCAGGACCCGAGCATTACGCTTGGGCCTTGCCTGCCGCTTGTTTGCGTCAGTTCTGCGGTTCGCGGTCTGGCAGCTGGCTAACGTAGCTGTCGGAGAGCTGGAGCAGTTCCAGCGCGCGGTTGTATTCATCCTCGGTTGCTTCCTTGGCGCTTTCCATGCCATCGCCTGCCAGCGGGTGATGGGTGCCATCATCGTAGCCGCTGCCGGAAAGGAACAGCTCCTTGCTGCTGACGAAGGAGCCCGTCGGCAAATAGTAGCGCTGTGGCAGCAGGTTATATGAGGTGCTGTTCAACAAATCTTGGCCAAAATGAATTTGTTTATCCAGCGAAACGCCAAGCAAGTTCGAAATCGTCGGCAGCAAATCAACCTGCCCGCCTAGCTGATCAAACTCTTTAGGCGAGGTAATGCCAGGTGAAGCAATAACAAGCGGAATATTAATCATATCGGTATAGCTGTACTCATAGCCGTAAATTTCCGCCATTAACTCTTTATCATCGCGATCCAGCGAATAAATTGGCAAGCCCAGATGATCGCCGTATAGCACGATTAGGCTGTCATCCCAGAGGCCGCGCTGCTTGAGATCGTCAATAAACTCACCAAGCACGTAATCCGCATAGTTCTGGGCGCGAATGTAGTCGCCGACGAACGTGCCCTCGTAGCGCTCAGGCAGCTCCATTTGATACTTCGTATCCGGTATCGTGAAGGGGTGGTGAGCGGTCATCGAAATGACTTGGGCATAAAAGGGCTGGTCCTTGCTGTCCATTTTCGCAAGCTCTGCCGCTGTTTTCTTATAAAGCACCTCATCGGAAGCGCCAAAAAATACCGTATCATCCTCACCGAAAAACGCTTTATCATAATAGCGATTGAAGCCAAGCGCCTGATAAAGCTCGCCGCGGTTCCAAAACTCCACGACATTCGTATGGAACGTCGCTGTATCATAGCCGTTTTCCGTCAAAACGCGCGGCAGGCTCGGCAGTACCTTGCCAGCATAGACTTGGGTAGCGGCGCCATTTGGCGGAATATAATAGGACGTGTTTACAATGAATTCAGCATCGGACGTATTGCCTTGTCCCACGCCTTGGTAGAAATGCTTGAAATAATAGTTGTCCTTCGCCAGCTTATTCATGTTCGGCGTAATTTCCTTGCCGTCAATATGAAGGCCAATGAGGAAGTTTTGGAATGATTCCAGCTGGATAATAATCAGGTTTTTGCCCTTGGCGGCGCCTTGCAGCTGCGGCGTGGCGACCGGCTCCAGCGTCTTGAGGCTGTTGATCTTCTCCTGCGTAATCGTGGAGGAATCGACAAGCTCCGGTTCTTTTTTGCCAAAAATCGTATAGGCCTCATAATTCAGAATGCCCATTTGCTCGGCTTTCACAATCTCGTTCATGCTGGCACTATTCGGCAAAATGTTAAACAAGCACAGGCCGAGCGATACCGCGAAAACGCTTGTTAACATCCTTTTGCTTAAGCGAGTCTGGCTGGCGGTTTTCCAATACTGCGCCTTCTGCTTGCGCATGAGAAAATAAAACATAAGGATCACATCGATAAAGACGAGTAAATAATACGGGTCCATCAGTGAAAATACGCTGTTGCTGACCGCCGTTACCTGATTGACCTGCTTTAAGGCAGAGGTGGTGACGATGACGCCGTAATATTTATAGTACATCAGCACAGCAAAGAGGATGGCCGTTATTAGTAAATTGGCTGTTAAATAATAAGTAAGCTTGCGTTTCGTTGCGAACCATTCAATAAGACAAAAGACGACTAAGGCAAATGGAACCTCCTTGAACAGGGTGCTCCACGACGGGCTTCCAAATACAACCATCCACGTGAGATAGCTTTTGAAAAGAACAATAATGGAGAAAGCAATGATAGGTCTGGTGCTGAATAGACGTTTTGGTGCAGATAAAGTCAAAATATCTCCTACCTTTCCTCGACAAGTAAGGGCCGAGTTCCTCGTAAATTTACGATAAATTCATACTTAATTATGCCTCTTCCCATAGTAGAATGTCAAAATGCAAAAATAACCCTATGCCGCGTTTTCGCGAAACAGGCTCACAAAAATTACATTGGGAATTTCGGCAACCTTTTAAGACAGATCGAAGTCTATTAGGTATAGTATAAAAAGAACAGGTCAATGGTTTATTACACCTTTTTCCTGTTAATTAAACCATTTAAGGAGTGCATCATGAAGAGAAAACGCAGAAGAGCGGTCGTTATTTTATTTTCCTTATGCTTAATTGCGATGGCTATTATAGTAGTTGTGAAGTTTGATAAAACGGCAGCTGAGGCGCCTGGTTCTGGTAATACAGCAGCTGTTTCACCGACAGTAGAGGCAACTGACGAGGTGGACGCTTCGCCGTCCCTGTCGCCGATTGAGGACAGTCCCACACCGGAGGCCACGGCGGAGGAAACACCAACAGCCGAAGAAACGCAAGCGGCCACGCCTGCTCCTACAGCGTCGCCGACTGTGAAGCCGACCCCAGAGCCGACAGCAACGCCGAAGGCAACAGCAAAGCCGTCCAGCGGCAGCTCGTCCTCGGACTTGGATGAGGGCTTAGCTGTTGTCGCGGAGCCGGAGAGCGTTACGGCGCTAGTGAATAAGCAAAACAAGCTCCCGGATGACTATGAGCCTTCGGAGCTGGTATATCCGGATGTGGCATTTATTTTCAGCGAGAAAATCGATAAGCGCAAAATGCGGAAAGTAGCGGCGGATGCTTTGGAAGAGCTGTTCGCAGGAGCGAAGAAGGATAAAATTTATTTAGCGGGTGTGTCGGCCTACCGATCACAGGCGACCCAAAAGTCGCTGTTCGACCGTTATGTGAAAAGAGATGGACTGGAGAAAGCTAGAACGTACAGCGCGATCCCAGGAACGAGCGAGCATCAGACTGGGCTTGCGATTGACGTATCCGGAAGCGACGGCAAATGTGCAGCCGAAAGCTGCTTTGGCGGTACGGATGAAGCGGTATGGCTTGGCAAGCATGCCTATGAATATGGCTTTATTATCCGTTATCCCGAAGGCAAAGATAAAATTACCGGCTACAAATATGAGCCTTGGCATCTTCGTTATGTAGGCAAGGCGCTGGCGAAGGAACTGACGGATAACGACGAGACGTTGGAGGAGTATTACAACGCCATTCCAGTAAGCAACTAATAGCGGAAGCGCAGCGTTTACCCAGTCTGGGAATGAACTCAGATGGGCAAACGCTGCTTTTTTATGATCATACTGCCGCTTTGCTATCTGCTTCTGAACGATAACTAGATCTTTGATTCGAACGTGCGGCAGTCTGTTTCCGTAGAAACGGATGCCCGTTTGCCGTGATTGCTTGCTACAAAAATCGAAGCGGCTCCACAGTGGTTGCCTGCGATCCAGAACTTGCAGGAATTGACGAAAGCACAATATGTCCTTTGCCATTGACAGCTCACCTCCTCAGCTTTAGGATGGACAAATTAAGAATCATTTTATACAAGTGAAGGGAATGGATGCGGATGGGAACTAGACTTTATTACAATCATGATGCGGGAGTAGATGATCTCGTTTCTTTATTTCTTGTATTGCAAATGAAAGAGGTGGAGCTGGTCGGCGTATCGGTCATCCCGGCTGATGGCTATTTGGAGCCTGGCATGAAAGCAAGCCGTAAAATCATCGACCGTTTTGGACGTGGCGATGCCTCGGCAAGTGTCGAGGTTGCGAGATCCAATTCCCGCGGACGCAATCCGTTCCCTGCGGAATGGCGGATGCATACGTTTTTCGTCGACGCGCTGCCGATCTTAAACGAGCCGGAGCAGATCAAGACGCGCGAAGCGGAGCTTCCAGCGCATCATCACATGATTGAGGCCATTCGTGCCTCGGATGAGAAAACAACGCTGCTGTTCACGGGACCGCTCACCGATTTAGCCCGCGCATTAGATGAAGCGCCAGATATAGAAGCGAAGATCGAGAAGCTTGTCTGGATGGGCGGAACGTTCAATGAGAAAGGCAATGTTCAGGAGCCGGAGCATGATGGTACTGCCGAATGGAATGCGTTCTGGGACCCGGAAGCGGTCGAGCGGGTATGGGCAAGCGAAATTCCTATTTTCCTCGTTGCTTTGGAAAGCACCAATAAAGTGCCGCTGACGGTGCCAATCCGCAATCGCTGGGCATCGCTGCGCCGTCATGAGGGCATGGATTTTGTCGGACAATGTTATGCAGCCTGTCCGCCGCTTGTTTATATGGAGACGAATTCGACGTATTATCTATGGGATGTTCTAACGACAGCTACGGTGGGCGATACAAGCCTCGTCTCAATGAAGACGGTGCACAGCAAGGCGATTGCTCATGGCGCCAGCCAAGGGCGCACCATTGAAGCGATGGATGGCCGTCCGGTCAGCCTTGTGTACGATGTGGAGCCGGAGCGTTTCTTCGACTATATAACGGAGCTGGCCTGCAGCGCTGAGCTTAATCCGGCTTAAGTAATTTAGCATTAGTAACTGTGGCGTTTCAAAGCCTTCCTGTGAGGGTTATTATTACACAGAGGCTTCCGATTCATTATGGAAAAAAAGGAAGAGATGAAGCTGACGCGCTTCATCTCTTTTTGTGCTTAAGTACCATACTTAAGCAGTATATTTAAAATGTCTTTTCTAGAAGGACGGTGAAAAAGGCGGAGCGGAATGGAAAGGTTGGACTGTAGAAGCGTCAGCGTTCGCTTTTGCCCTTGAATGTCCACCTGTGGTGGCTTATTCAAAGACATTCAAGGGCAATGGCGATCGGAAGTCAACCTTTTCATGCAGCGCAGCCTCTTTTCACCAAAAGCACTAGAACGACGCTTTAAATCACCGCTAGTCCATTTCATAGATCGAGCCAGATTTGCTGGCATAAAGCTCGGCGTAAACCTTCTCCGCATAAGCGTCGGTCATACCGGAAATATAGTCAGCGACGAAGCGTGGCCAAGTCCAATTCTGCTTGTGCTGCTCATAGTTGGCAATCCAGTCTGGCGGAATGATCAGCCGCCCATTCTCAGGAATGCGGAAGCTCTCCCACAGTCTGCGAATCATAATTTCGCTGCGTTTCTGCAGACGCTGGACGCGGAAATCTTTAATCAGCGTCACCCACGCCAGCTTCTTGAGAATTTCCATCGTCCGGAGCAGCTCTAGATCCTGCTGTCCATCCTTGACGAAGGTAACCTTCTTCCAGCCTGGTGTAGAGGAGTCAATAATGCCGACCTTTCCGGCAAAAACGCTGACCCAGCGCGCCTTCATCTCCCTGCGTGTGCGCGACGTTTCCTGATCGTACAGCCCATACAGCTCTTCCCATTGCTCTAAATAAGCGGCGAGCACCTTCTTCACCATCGCGGGAATATCGACCTGATGCCAGCCGACCTCCATATTGCCCTGGTCCTCGACAATTTCCTGTACCAGATGGTCGATCAGGCGCTGGTCTTCAAAAAACGTGCGATTCATCTGGATTTTGCCTGCGCGGATGCCATCCTCGATATCATGCGTGGAATAGGCGATATCGTCGCATAAATCCATGAGCTGCGCTTCTAGCGTGGAGCGGCCCTTGGGCATTTTCCACGAATCGCGCAGCTGCTCAATATCTGCCCATTCGGAGCTGTACAGCCCTTTAAGCCGACCAGGCTCATCCAGCGAATAGGGATATTTATTTGTAGCCAGCAGCACGGCTGCAGTCAGATCAAGCCCGCTGCC
The DNA here is from genome assembly GCF_059383715.1 of Paenibacillus sp. J31R34. Lineage (NCBI taxonomy): Bacteria > Bacillati > Bacillota > Bacilli > Caryophanales > Paenibacillaceae > Paenibacillus > Paenibacillus sp. J31R34. The sequence goes on along the minus strand of NZ_JBXENU010000006.1, from coordinate 168,913 downwards.
GCTGCCGGCGCGCTTCTCCAGAAACATGAGGATGCGGAAGTTTTGCGCATTTCCCTCATAGGTCATGCCATGCTCTTCCTGAAGCAGGTGATCGAGCACCTCTTCGCCTTTATGGCCAAATGGCGGATGGCCAAGATCATGGGCGAGCGCCGCAATTTCAACGACGGCAGGATCGAGCATCAGGCCGGGATGTTCTTTTTTAGCTAAAAAGGCATATTGCTTGCCCAGTCTCCGTGCAACCTCGCGGGCAATTTGTGAAACTTCAAGTGAGTGCGTTAGCCGCGTGCGGTAATAGTCGCCGGAACCAGCGCCGAACACCTGTGATTTTCCCTGCAGCCTGCGAAAAGCGGGGGATTGAATCAAGCGCGCATAATCCCGTTCATACTCGTCACGTTCTTCACTGAAAGTTCCCAGCGCAGGTTCGTCCAATCGTAGCTTTCGTAAGTCCATAGTTGTTCCTCCCATGCCGCTCCAGCAGTTCTTTTGAAAAATTGTAGCATACTTTCAAGTTTGAACATATACCGCCCATAGAGTATGATTTGATTAATTATAAAAAAATGTGCATGTTATAAATGGCATAACGGGGGAGCTTTAGCGATGACTATGTTTCAAGACTTTTATTTCATCTTCACTTTGCTGAATATATTGCTCGCTTTCGCCCTTGTCTTCTTGGAGAGACGCAACGTCAGCTCTACCTGGGCTTGGATCATGGTATTATCTTTCATACCTGTATTCGGTTTTATTCTATATTTGATTCTCGGCCAGCAATTACGCAAACGCAAGCTGTTCAAGCTGCTTGGAGACAGCCAGCGCATCATTGAAGATACCGTGGAGCGCCAGAAGCTTCAGCTTCAGGATCGCCACACCGTCTTTCATGATGCCGAGACGAATGAGTACCGGGATATGATTTTTATGAATTTGGTCAGCAGCTATGCGTTGTTCTCGCAAAATAACGCCATTCGCATCTATACCGAAGGCAACGAGAAATTCGATGCGTTAATTGCTGATATTGCCTCCGCAGAGCATCATATTCATCTGGTGTATTACATTGTGCGTAATGATGTGCTGGGCAACAGGCTGCTCAGAGCATTGGTAGCTAAAGCGCAGCAAGGGGTAGAGGTCAAATTTCTCTATGACCACATCGGAAGCTCGGGGCTTCCACGGTCGTTTTTCAACAAGCTGCGGGAAGCGGGCGGCAAGGCGCAAGCCTTTTTCCCCTCGCGCATTCCTTATGTAAATTTAAAGCTGAACTATCGCAATCATCGCAAGCTGGCCATCATTGACGGCATGACCGGCTATATTGGCGGATTTAATGTGGGAGACGAATATTTGGGTTTGGACAAGCATTTCGGCGAGTGGCGGGATACGCATTTGCGGGTGAATGGACATGCCGTGCATCAAATGCAGGCGCAGTTTCTCATGGATTGGAATCTCGCGTCCTCCGGAACGGTGGAGCTGAATCGCAGCTATTTTCCAGTGGTCAAAGAAGGCGGCGGCATTGGGATGCAGGTTGTAGCCAGCGGCCCAGATTCCGAGGCTCAGCAAATTAAAGATGCTTATATTAAAATGATTTATTCGGCGAAACGATCGATTTGCCTGCAAACCCCTTATTTTGTGCCAGACGAAAGCTTAATGACCGCCCTGAAAATTGCCGTCCAATCCGGTGTAAAGGTACAGGTAATGCTTCCGAAAAAACGCGACCATTTCTTTGTTTATTGGGCGACCCGTGCCTATATTGCCGAGCTGCTGGCAGGCGGCATTGAATGCTATTTGTATGAAAAAGGCTTCCTGCATGCCAAAACGATTGTCATCGATGGGAAGATTGCTTCGGTGGGAACAGCGAATATTGATATTCGCAGCTTTAAGCTGAATTTTGAAATGAACGCTTTTATTTATGAGGAAAGTACCGCGGGACAATTAAAGCAGATTTTCGAGGCAGATATTGAAAATAGCATCAAGCTCCAGAAAGACGAGTTTGCAAAACGTCCGCTGTTTGAACGCTTCAAGGAGTCGATTAGCCGGCTGCTCTCACCAATTCTGTAGACAGCATAAAGGGATTCCGCTTATCGATGATAACCGGAATCCCTTTAACTTTCAGACTCACTTCTATTCAATTTATTAAACGCTCCATTCCAAAGTTCGCATTTCCATTTACAACTTCCATTCATTATTGCGCTTGCCACAACCGAATGAACTTTTATTGAAAACCAAACTATCAAAGTTAAGTATTGCTTGTATTACTTGTATTATTAGATTGAGTGACGGTGCAGCATTCTTGCTTGTTCCTTATGGTGAGTTCCCACATGTCCGGATGATCCTTGCAATCTCCTTTCCACTTAAATGGGAGACATGCTTCGCTTACGCTACTCCAACGGGCTATCCCCTCTCGTTTAGGATAGATACATCATATCTTATTATTTGAAATTTGTAAATATTCAGAATATTACAATTCCTCATTTTTCGCAAAATGATTACAAAGTCCTGGGTATTTGGATTTGGCTTGCTTTTGGCAATGGGCCATTAGGGCATAGGGTTGGGGTTGACCGATTTTGACAACGGAATTATACTTAGTCTAAATCAAAAATTGAAGGAATGAAGGCCTTATGGCAAAGCTAAATTTAACGGTCCAGCGCAAGGCGATTTTGGACGTTATCCAGCAATCTCACGACCATCCGGCAGCCGCTGATATCATTGAGCGTTTGCGGGGCAAAGGCTTCAACTTTGCTTACGGGACGGTTTACAATTCGCTTCGTTATTTAACCGATGCGGGGGTTATCCGCGAGCTCAAACTTGGTGAGGCGGTTAGCCGCTACGACGGGCGTACGGAAGAGCACCAGCATGTCATGTGCAGCAAATGTGGGCGTATTGAAGAAGTAATGATTGAGGTGCCGCAGGAGTGGACTCGCCGAGTTGCGGAGGAAACCAGATTCATTATTCACCATTCACATATTGTGTTAGAGGGGGTTTGCGAGTCATGCGCGAGCCAGTCGTAACGAATCAGGACAAACAGACAGCTTTAAATGGGAAAAAGCTCGCCCGGCCACGTCAGGACAGCTTTGAGCCGGATTTTACGGAGCAGCTTGGCGAGGGCATTCTGCCGGAAGGAGCGGTCTGCTCCATGACGAAGCGGGTTATGGTTGTCAGCCCGTTCCCGCAGCGGGTGCATAGTCTTCTGCAGCTGCTTGCGGCAGATTGCTTTGATTTATTTACGCTGCATGATTTGAATAAAGCGTTCGTGCACAGCTTGCAGCCCGAGCTGCTGATCTATGATGCGACGCCGTATGTACAAGGACATACGGATGCGGTAGAAGCGCTGCAGGCTGCTTTGCAGCATACGGCGCATCTTAAAGGAGTGCCGATTTTGTTCCTAGCGGGCGCACCGGCAGGCGTGATCCGCCATCTGCTGCCAGATGCCGCAGCTATGATTGAATGGCCGGCTGCACCGCAGGAGGCCGTTAACCAGATCAACCGCATGATGGACCAGCAACCGCAGTCGAGCCCCGTCGTCGTATCCGGCTACCACTACAAGGATTTGACGGTCGATCTGAAAAGAATGGCCGTATTCCGCGGTGAGCAGCGCATCGATCTGACGAAGACCGAATACGATCTGCTGCTTATGTTTATTACGTCCGACGGCTCCGTGCTCTCGCGGGAGACGATGTTCGATTCGGTCTGGGGCAGTCAGTTTCTCGGCGGCAGCAATGTCGTCGATGTGCACATTAAGTCGCTCCGCAAAAAGCTGAAGGACAGCGCAGTAGCGCCGAAATATATTGTGACGGTGCGTGGCGCAGGCTACCGGCTGGCGGATGAAGCTGTAACCTCCTAATGATACCTAATGATAAGACCACTAATGGCTCTAACGGCCTTCTGTGGTCTTTTTTATGGCTTTCTTGTCAGGTTTGGATGTATGGGTGTCTTATGGTGAGGCCTGCTTTGTTGCGGCGTGTTCATCCAACCTTCATCATACGTTCATCCAATATTCATGACAGGCATCGTTTGGCCTCGCTATAATAAGGGTAAATATTTAGACCAAGTCTAAATTCAACTCGGAGGTAAAAACGATGACTAATACGAATCCCCAATTGAATGCGAACTACATGACGACCAATCAAGGCGCACCTGTTGCCGATAACCAAAATTCGCGCACAGCCGGACAGCGCGGCCCGACGCTGCTGGAGGACTATCATCTGCTGGAGAAGCTGGCGCATTTTGACCGCGAGCGGATTCCAGAGCGGGTTGTTCATGCCAGAGGCGCAGGCGCACATGGCGTATTCCGTGTAGAGAACAGCATGGCTGCTCATACGAAAGCTCATTTCTTACAGCAGGCGGGAGTGGAGACGCCGGTATTTGTCCGTTTTTCCACCGTTATTCATGGAACAGGTTCTCCTGAGACGGCGCGTGATCCGCGCGGCTTTGCGGTGAAATTTTATACGCAAGAGGGCAATATGGACATTGTGGGCAACCATCTTCCGGTGTTCTTCATTCGTGATGCGATGAAGTTTCCCGATATGGTGCATTCCCTGAAGCCATCGCCCCAGACGAATGTGCAGGAGCCCGGCCGCTATTGGGATTTTATGACGCTGTCGCCAGAATCGACGCATATGCTGACGTGGCTGTTTTCCGATGATGGCACCCCTGCGACCTACCGTGAAATGGATGGCTTTGGCGTGCATGCGTTCAAGTGGCAAAATGCCGAGGGCAAGATGACGTATGTGAAATACCACTGGAAATCGAAGCAGGGTGTGCGCAATTTCACCGCTGAGGAAGCGTCGGAGATGCAGGGGCGTGATTTTAATCATGCGACAAGGGATTTATATGATGCCATCGAAAAAGGAGACTTCCCGGAATGGGATTTGCATGTGCAATTGCTGCCTCCTGAGCATATGGAGCGTTACTCCTTTGACCCGCTCGATCCAACCAAGACGTGGCCAGAGGATATGTACCCGCTGCATAAAGTCGGTACGATGACACTGGATCGCAACCCGGAAAATTATTTTGCCGAGGTAGAGCAGTCGGCGTTCTCGCCGAGCGCCTTGGTGCCAGGCATTGAGCCGTCGGAGGATAAATTGCTGCAAGGCCGCTTATTTTCCTATCCGGATACACAGCGCTACCGTTTGGGTGCGAACTATTTGCACATTCCGGTCAACTGTCCGTATGCGCCTGCCCGTAATCACCAGCGCGACGGAGCGATGACGATGAAAGCCGATTCCTCCAGCGTCAATTATGAGCCGAACAGCTCAAGCACAAGTCCGCAGGAAGCCGAGCGGGGTCACGCTGACCATACTGTGCCTGTTCACGGCTTTGCCGGTCGCCAAAAAATCGATAAAACCGATGATTTCACGCAGGCAGGCGAGCGCTATCTTTCCCTTACGGGGCCACAGCAGGACAATTTGGTGAAAAATTTGGTTAATGATTTGGGACAGACGAATGCGGATATTCAGCTGCGTGCCATTTGCAACTTTTTCCGCGCCAACGTGGAGCTTGGGATGAGACTGTCCGAAGGGCTTGGCGTAGATATTCGCAAGCATATGCCACAGCGTTAAGCGGAGCCAAAGTACGGCGGGAAGAGATGCTTTTATAGGTTAACGAAGAATGAAACGGTAGAAAATAGGCAGCACAAACAGGCGGTGTCCTCCGGAAAGTGGGGGGCCCGCCTGTTTGCATGATATTTGGCCCTTCCGACTAACAGGAGTGGAGCTTGGCACGCTTATTTTCATAATCCTTATAAAATGGTTGTAATAATTGCGCATTATGGGTAATATTGTTTCGGAATTGACGGATAAAATAAAAACTGGATGTGAACAGCGATGAGTACTGAAAACCAATATTCCGAGCATGCAGTTCCTGCAAAAAATGCTAGCGAGACTACAGGATCAAAGGTTTATACGTTAGTATCCTTGATTGTTTTGTGTATCGGTTTATTGATGGCATTGGTCGGCTTTGGGAAGGAAATTATATTTAGCTTGAAGGCTTATAAACCGTTTGCTGGCATGATGGACTCGGCTTGGGTGGGGTTCCAGCATTTCCAAGCTTTAATGGAATCATCTGAGTTTATGCATGTCATAAGCAACACAATTTCCTTTAACTTCAAGTTTGCGGGCTTCGTATTTGTGCTTGCGGTTCTAGCGGGATATGCGCTGCTTGCCCTACCTTCCAAGCTGCGTCAGGGAGCAGTTATGCTAGGCGCATTAATTGTTTTGTTGCCTGTCAGTGTTTATAGCCATTGGTGGATGTATGTGCTCGGCAGCGAGCCTTTTTTACAGGAATCCGTGATGAGCTTCTTGCATCCGCTGCTCAGCGCTTTGAAGTATATGGGTATACCTATCGCTATCATCTATGCTGCTAGTGAAAGTCGGAGTGGCAGGGATGCTTGGCTCCCTATTAAAGGGGCGGGCTTATTTGCACTCTCATCGCTTGCTTTAATAGGTAGCGGTCTATTTTCCATGACTTATCTATTGTCGAATCCGATAACTATGCCAACGATGGATGTGCTGGATACGTATATATTAAGATCAGGATTGATGCAGGCCAACTTCAGTTCCAGCGCTGCCGTCAATGTGCTGCAAATGCTGCTGTCGGCGGTGTCCTTGCTCGTTTTGTTCATCCCGCTGAGACTGCTGTATAAGGCGACTTTTCGCGGGGAACAAAGGCATGAGGCGGCGGGTAGTTATGTGAGTCGCGCTATTACAGCAGTAGCTGTTTTTGCTCTATTTTCAGTCATGTATTTTCTTCCATATTGGGTGGAAGGCGGTTCGTTTGAGCCATTGCCTGAGCGGGGATGGCCGTCTTTTGGCACTTCCATTTTATTATATTTTCTCATTTCGCTGGCAGGAGCGATTCCGGCGGTCGTTATTGCAATGGCGATGGCTGGGGCCTTTAGATCCAAGCAAAAAATAATCGTGTGGTCAGCTTCTATTGCCCTTTCAATCATTACTTTGTTAACCATTCAACCATTTAAAATATCCAGTTATATGACCATTCGAGAGATGGGGATGTTGAATACTTTGTTTGCCGTTATAACAGTTACCAGCTTCTCGGCAGCGGCAGTTTGGGCGGTTGCCGCTGTGCTGCGGCTGGAAGCCAAGCTGTCCCTTTTCACGCTGCTGTCTGCTGCAGGCGGCATGCTGCTGCTCCAAACGGCGCTGAATTACGGCAACTTCGTGCCTTCCTATCTGTACATTACAGATACGCATCGGTCGCCTGTAATGATGTTTATGCAAATGACAAGAAGTGCGGAGATACTCAGTCAATCAGGAGAGGCGGTCATGAGGACAATTGGGGGGCGGTATGGCTATTGGATTGCCCTGCCGCCATTGATCCTATATGTGGCTGCGCATATGTTCCTTCCCAAACGGCAGCTGCTGCTTATTTTGTCAGGCGGATTGAAAAAGTAGAAGAAGCTTTGAACGATTTTATCAAATAGACAGACCATGCTGAAAATAAAGCAAAGGCGAGCGGAGTGATCTCCGCTCGCCTTCTTTGCCCTCGCTTGCAGCTCTAGCCGCTGCGCTGGAACTGGCTCATATACAGGTCATAGTAGAAGCCCTGCTGTTCTAACAGCTCGTCATGCGTCCCTCGTTCTTTGATGCCGCCGTCCGCAATGACAAGAATTTGATCGGCCTGGCGAATGGTGCTGAGACGGTGGGCGATCACAAAGCTGGTGCGCCCTTCCATCAGCTTGCGCATGGCAGCTTGAATATGCATTTCTGTCCGCGTATCAATACTGCTTGTTGCCTCATCCAGTATGAGGATGGACGGATCGGCAAGCACGGCGCGGGCGATGGTAAGCAGCTGCCGCTGCCCTTGGCTGAGGTTGCCGCCACCAGCGGTGAGAGGCGTGTCATAGCCCTGCGGCAGCTTGCTGATAAAGCTGTGGGCGTTCGCCAGCCGCGCTGCCTGCTCGATTTCCGCGTCAGTGGCGTCAAGCCGCCCGTAGCGCAGGTTCTCGCGCACTGTATCGGAGAATACATAAGCGTCCTGAAGCACGATGCCAAGCTGGCGGCGCAGGCTGTTGCGGTCCAGCTCGCGAATATTGGCATCATCGATTGTGATTGTCCCATGGTCAATATCATAAAAGCGCGTTAGCAAATTAATGATCGTTGTTTTGCCGGCCCCGGTTGGACCAACGAGAGCAATCATTTGTCCAGGCATGGCTTCCAGCGATACATGGCTTAAGATCGGATGCCCTTCACGATAGCCGAATGATACGTCGTCAAAGCGGACATGGCCGGTGCATGCTTCAAGCTGCTTGGTGCCGTCACCTTCGTATTCCGTATCGGTATCAATCAGCTCAAACACGCGCTCGGCGCTCGCCACGGCAGATTGCAGCAAATTAAACTGATTTGCCAGCTCGTTGAGCGGACGTTGAAATTGCTTCGAGTAATTCAGGAAGCTGACGATGATGCCGACTGTCGTCCAGTCATTCAGCACCATAAAGCCGCCAACGGCGGCAATAAGCGCAAAGCTGAGATTGTTCATCACGTTCATGAACGGTCCGATGGTTCCCGAATAAATTTGCGCTTGAATGCTCGCATTCGTAAGCTCGCTGTTCATTTTATCGAATTGCTCCGCGGCCTGCTGCTCGCGGCGGTACACTTGAACGACCTTTTGCCCGGCTACCGTTTCCTCGATAAAGCCGTTCAACTCGCCTAAATGCTGCTGCTGCTTGGAGAAGAAGCGGCGGGTGAAGCCCGCCACCTTCTTGGTGAACAGCAGCACGAGCGGAATCGTAACCATGCTGAGCAGAGTCAGCCACACATTGAGCGACAGCATAATGGCCAGCGAGCCGGCAAGCATGATGACGCTGGATAACAGCTGCGTGACGCTTTGGCTGAGCGTGCTGGAGACATTTTCGATATCGTTCGTGGTTCGGCTCATTAGTTCCCCGTTCGTCTTGCCGTCGAAGAAGCGAAGCGGCAGCAGCTGCAATCGTCCGAACAGGTCGCGGCGCATGTCCAGCACCGTATTCTGGGATGCGCTCACCACCAGCTTCTGCTGGAGCCAGGTCAACACGGAGCTGCCCGCATATACGGCAAGCAGCAGGAAGCATAGCGACAGCAGTCCGTCATAGCTGCGCGGAATGATGTATTGGTCGATGGCGTGGCCGATGAGATACGGCGCGGCGAGCGACAGCAGCGTTGCGCCTATCGTTGCAAACAGCACGCTCATTAGCGTTGCCCGGTAGCGGCTCAAGTAGTTCCAAATTCGGCGCAGCGTCTGAAACGTATTTTTGGGTTTGGCTTTTGCAGTTGAAATGCCCGGAGGACCACCGCGCATTCCGAGGCTTGGCAGAGCAGGCGCTGCTGCTGGCGTTGGCGGACGCTCGCTAGTGGAGCTATGCTTTAGATCAGCCATGAACGGTAGCCTCCTTGCCAGCCTGCGACTGGTAAATTTCTTGGTAAAGCCCAGAGGAGCGAAGCAGCTCATCATGGGTGCCCTGTGCGGCAATTTGCCCCTCATCCAGTACGATAATGTGATCAGCATCGATGACGGAGGAGATGCGCTGCGCGATCATAATGCTGGTTCGTCCATGCATCAGCTGCCTCAGTGCAGCCTGGATCTGCGCCTCCGTCCCCATGTCGATGGCGCTTGTGCTGTCATCGAGAATAAGCACTGACGGCTGGAGGAGCAGCGCGCGAGCGATCGAAAGCCGCTGCTTCTGCCCGCCAGACAAATTGACCCCGCGCTGGCCAAGCTGCGTGTCATAGCCTTCGGGAAGGCGGGTAATAAAATCATGGGCTGCCGCAGCTCTGGCGGCGGCAAGCATTTCGTCTTCGGTGGCCTCTGGCTTGCCGAAGCAAATATTTTCACGAATCGTGCCCGTGAACAAAATCGACTCCTGCAGCACGATGCCAATATGGCTGCGCAGGCTGCTCAGCTCCATGTCGCGGACATCAATGCCGTCCAGAAACACGCGACCTTGCGTAGCTTCGTACAGCCGTGGAATCAGATTGACCAGCGTAGACTTGCCAGCTCCGGTTGCGCCAATCAGTGCGAGCTTCTGTCCCGGCTTCGCCGTAAAGCTAATGTCGCGCAGCTCATACGCCCTTTCAGACGCAGATGCACCCGCGTAAGCGAATGAAACATGCTCGAATGCGATTTCTCCCACCGCGCTGTTATGTTGGGCGGGCGATTCGGCTGAACGAATTTCCGATGACGTGTTCAGCACCTCCTGCACGCGCTGTGCAGATACCTTTGCTGTCGAGAAGCGGACGAGCATCATGCCGATCATCGACAGCGACATCATGACCTGTGTCACATAATTGATGAAAGCAATTAAATCGCCTACAGGCAGCGAGCCTTTTTGCACATCAAGACCGCCATACCAGAGCACGGCAGCAATCGCCGCATTCAAAATAAAAGTGAGAATCGGCATATTAATGGCAACCAATTGCATCGCCTTAATAGCCGAACCTGTATAATCGCGATTGGCACGGCCAAACCGTTCGTTTTCATAGTTGGAGCGCACAAATGCTTTGGCGACCCGAATGCCGGTGAAATTTTCTTGAAGCACCGTGTTTACCGCATCCAGCTTCGACTGCATGCTTGCAAACAGCGGAAGTGTAGAGCGAATAAGGGCAAACATGACGATGAACAGCAGCGGAACGACAATGGCGAGAATGAGCGCCAGCTTCGGGCTAATCGCAATCGTCATAATAATGCTGCCAATGGCCAGCATCGGCGACCTGACAAAAATACGCAGCAGCATTTGCACCATCGTCTGGAGCTGGACAATATCGCTCGTAAGCCGCGTAATCAATGATCCAGTCTTTAGCTCATCTAGGTTGCGGAAGGAAAAGGTCTGTACCTTGCGGAACAAATCACCGCGCAGATCGGCTCCGAATTTCTGCGATGCGATGCTGGAGTATACCGTGCAGCCAACCCCTCCAATTAGGCCGACCAATGCGGCTGCAAGCATATATAAGCCTGTTATTTTGATATGGCTTAAATCGCCTTTTATGATGCCTTCATCGACAATACTCGCCATCAGCTTAGGCTGGAGCAGGTCCATGCATACTTCCAAAACCATCAGCAGCGGGGCGAGCAATACAGCTATCCAGTGCGGTTTTAAATATCGCGCAAGCTTGATCATCGTCCACTTCCTCTAATTCTGATTACCCTCGGTAGGGTTCATCGCGTTTAAATTATCGCCAATTCGGTGCAGCATCCCTTTGAGGATTTGTTTTTCTTCCTCGTTGAAGCCTTGCAGAGACTGCTCCTCCAGCAGGTGAAGCGTCTCCCGCAGCTTGCCAAGCATCGCTTTTCCTTTGTCGGTCATAAAAATTCGCGACACGCGCTGATCGCGTTGATCGGCTTCCCGACGGACAATTCCATTCTTCTCCATCCGGTTCAGCATCACGGTCAGCGTTGCCGCTTTAATTTCAAGCTCCTGTGCCAGCTCGTTCTGGCTCCTTCCCGGTCCGCGCTCCAAGGCGAACATAAGCGGCGGCTGTCCCGGATAAAGATCATAATCCTGGAGCTGAGCATGCAGCTGCTTCTGATGCTGGCGAGTTAAATGGCGGAAAATCCGAGTAATATGATCAGGCCCTCTGCGAAATGGCATAGCGGCACCCCTCTCTATTTGAGCATGTAAGCCTAAAATTAGTTTGTCGACTAACTATATTCTAAAACGAGGCTGGAACCGCCGTCAAGCTTTATCCAGCGTGTAGTGCTGCTATTCTATGCATCTATCATACCGATAGAAAAGGTATTTTTGTATAAAATTGTATTGATTGTTAGTGAAAAGTGGATTAAAGTATAAGTTGAGATTAACATTATTTTCTTTTTTTATAACATAATTGATTTAACCTAATAAGCAGACAGGGGAGGAGTCCATTTTTTAGTGGGGAATAATCAGTTATGGTCGTATGATGCATGTTTTTTTTGGAGAAAAAAATAATAAAGATGCTGGAGGTATCATCCATGACATTGAAAAGAAAATACGTGACTACGCCTTTTTTAGTGCTTCTGCTGTTCTTCGTAATGGCTCTTCCTATTTCAGCTGAAGCCGTCCCTTCTAATCATTCAGGGCTGCTGCCTACTGTTCAAGTAGACCCTGAGGTGATTGGGGAAGTCGAAAGTATACAAACGGATTGGGAAAGCGGTCTAGCGCTTAGTCCGTCAGAGCTTTTGCAAAAGCCTAAGCCGGCCAATGCAGCAAGCCGATTGAATTATAATGTGGAAGGCGATCTTCTGTTCCATAGCAGCTCATTAACGGCAAGCAACCCGCAAAATTTTTATTTCTTCAGTGTGGCTACGGCACGCAGCATTATTTTTCGGACGGAATCTACCAATGCCAGCTATCGTGTAGATCTGTATCAAATTGATTGGAGCACGGGAACCGCTTATCCGACGGGCATTGGCAATACAAGCGGCAATCTGTCGGCTGCTAATAATGTGCCGGCAGGCGACTTTGGACTATTAGTTACTTCCACAGGTACAGTAGGGGCATCGTATAATGTCCAGTCCAATGTTTCCGCTCCAAGTGGTGCCCTATCTTATACTCAAATTTCAACTCTTCTGCAATCGGTAGTATGGAAGTATTCGAATAATGATTTATATCTCAACAATAAATTGATTGCAAATACATCAGATGCAGCGAATAGCAATCCGCAGCTGGATTGGGAGAGAGTGTATTACTTCTCTTATGGAGGCGGCTATAATTCACGCACGCATAGCATTTCGGATGCACGGGTGAATTATATTACGACGGCTGTAAACTATCAGTCTACTTATGCAAGCTCCAATAATGCTGTACTTATTGTATTGAAGGAGGATACCTTGTTCACGTATCACTATTCGACCTTCGCTTCAGGTCCTCCAACGCAATATTTCTCGTCCTTTACGGATACAAAAGGGCTAACGACACCAAGAAGATTTGGCTTTTTAGATTCAATCGGCAATCCAAATATATTGGTTTATGATTTGAATACGAACAAGGTCATCGATTTTGTTAGTAGTTTGAATTACTATTATGCAAATGGAATCGAGCCTGCGCCTACCGTAAATTACTATAACTAAATTCGTATAAATACTGCCTAGTGCTAGTATTGAATAGAAGGCAGGGTATTAAAAAAGCTATCCCCTCAGCCGTTTTCGAACGGCCTCAGGGATAGCTTTTTCTATTGTTTGTTAAAGCGTTATTTATCCCCATAATGTGTGCGAAAAGCATAAAATTCAATCATGCCATTTTGAATTCGGTAGACTAAGCGATTGGTATCATTGAATTGAATTAACGCGCACCAGTTGAACAAGTGCGCGTTGATTAGTCAAGCTCGTCAGTTTAGGCGTTGAGTTATAATCAACTGCATCAATTCATGGCGCCTGACTGTTGTTGACGCCCTATGCCCATAATTTTCATTGTTCATCAAGCGCCAGAGAGAAATCATGTCCTGCGGCAATGCTTGCAATGGCAGGCAGGCCAGCCACGATTTCAGGATCGAACAAGCCTTCAATTTTTCGGTTGCCTGAATGGCAACTGAATGTTGGGTGGGAGATTTGGCTCCTAATCACTTATCACTATTGAATCGATTTTTTGTTATAATTACATATAAAGAGTATTTGTCTCAGGAAAGGTGGACAAGCTAAGTGAATATATATGTAGTAAATCGCTACAAAAAGCGGGTGTTGGTTGTGAGAAGAAATACTCATGAAAAAAAGCTTAATGCACTGCTTAATGCTAAAGCGTCACTTGCAATTGAAGGCATGTTTCTGACTACTAGAGAAGAACAGCTACTCATGAGAAGGGTTAACGGTGAAGTGAAAAACAATGAATTTCTAGCTCTTGCCATGGAAATTGCGAAAAATGTATGAGCAAAGCAATTCGATTTATTGTTATCCTGATAGTGATGTTCGAATAAACTTACCTGGTTTTACAGAGCAGAGAAATTTAGATGCCTTTGAAAGAATGGTAACCTTGGATCGATTAAGGCTACTTCAATTAAGGCCTCTAAAGGGGAAGTTTAATCGAGTTCATTTGTGTGATATTCATAAATTTATATTTAAGGATATCTCTCCTTTTGCTGGTAAGCTTCGCGAGGAAGAGATTGCAAAAGATAATTTTCGTTTTGCAAATGTAAGGTTTATAGCCAGTCAAACGGATCAATTGACTGGGGAACATAGAAGTGAGAATCTACTGAATCAGAGCGTAGCCAGTGGATCAGAGGAATAGATTCGATAGGGCCTCCCCTTCCATGTCGAGCGCTTTAGCTATATACTGAATCACAACAGAAATTCCATCAGCCTATGCTTTTTTGATGCCCCTGCATTTTTCTGCAGTAAGCTGGCTTAATAGTTGAAGCACCAAATCCATAATGAGTTGTCTGTTCCCCTCCAGCTCCTGATACTTCCGCGTATACAGAATAGGAATGTAGATCACAATGACATGAATCTTCGCGTCGATTAGCCATTGCCATTCTTATTTAATTTCTCTCTTGTTCCGGCCAGAACGATTGTTTGACTTAACAAACAGAGTATCGCATTCCCGCAGCACGCGCTCTAGAAGTTGATATTCTAGGCGGACATTTCCGTTTTCTCTAATATTCCCTCGAAATGTTTGTATTTTTAAAATCAAAGGTATACAAACCGAATTTTTAAATATTCTATTTTTATGTAAAATTATGACTTTATGGACAAAGAAAAACCTTGTTAACTCATAAATACGAGTTAACAAGGTTAGCAAAGCGGCCATTGGAAGGGAGTGGAGCAGCACTCAATATTATATTATGAAGTCCTCGGTCTTAACTGAGTCCACTTGGTAGGATTACTCACATCGGCAGCCCCTCTTTGCACTCTGGGGCTAACCTCAAACCATGGATCATCAAATCCCAGATTTGCATGATCCGCTACATTTTGTTTTTGAGATATGTCAAAATTAGTGGGTGTACCGGCGCTTGTGTTCGGATTTGCTTTTCCCCAAACCCATAGATCATTCCATTCATACGCATATTCTACCAACCCATCACATCGGATATTACCAATATTGGAAACATCAACGTATCCACTTGATGAATTATCATAATAAGTCATTTGTGCACCTGCGGTGTATCCTATATCTGTATTATTCTTCATTGCTGCCGCAGTAGCTAGAATTTGAGTCCTTTTGGTTGCCGTAATTGAAGGGTTTGTAAAATATCCATAAAAGCTTTCTCCAGCTTCAAAGGTGCTCAATGTGCTGAGTTTAATTGAACCTGTACCATAGCCCTGAATTTCGTAAACATAGTGTGTACTGTTAATTGTTCCATAGTATAGACCCGCATGGTTATTTCCAAAAGTAAGCCATCCACCATTTCGATAAGCAGCATCTCCACCATTTTGAGCATGGACACTATTTCCACCCAACCCTGCACCCAACAGGAGAAATAACGAGAAGAAGGCGAAAATAAATTTTTTGTTGATTGTGGCTATCTTAGACATAGTTAGTTTCCTCCCCATTTACCGCTTTTGTAAGGATCAATTAGATCATTAGGATCAATATTCTCCAAGGCATGTTTGGCTGCATTAATCACTTCCGGGTTTGTAGAAGAAGCATGAATTCCCTTGATTTTTTCATAGGCTTCGCCAAAATAAATCATTTCTGCCGCTTTAATAGCTACGATAACATCTTGATTCTCTTTGCTATCTAATAAGGAAAGGATATCGTTGGAATTCGTCAATAGAGCGTAGCGGACAATATCCTCACCTGTTCCGCTGAATTTCCCTGCATTTTGCATGACTAGTCGTATAGCATCTTCTCCGCCCTCGACTCCAACGGAGTAAACTGCACTTTCATACAATTCTTGGTCTGTGCTCTGATTCAATACTTCTTGAACCAATTCAATATAATTATCTAATTTGCCTGCATGGGCCGCGCTAGTAAACAACGTACGGAGTAGAGGATCATTTTCACTTGTTTTCGTTTTTGCCAGTGTATCGAGCGCGGTTTGGAAATTAGGATCGTTCAGTCTTCGCATTGCCGTAACAGACGCAGCTCTCACTTCAATTGGTTCTTTTTCATCCTGAAGTATAATTAATAAATTCGTGGATTGTTCTGTTTTGAAGGCACTTGCTTGAATCATATTTTCAGGTTTGAGATTTTTCAAGGCGAAACTGCGTAAATTCGCGTCTTCGGATTTGTCTTGAATAACATTCTGGATATGCTCCAGATTTGTAGAGCTTAATTGTTGTTCAGAGTTTACCAGAACATCTAAAGTAAATGCTCTGAACTTTGGTGAATAGTTTTGATCGGCAAATATTTCTGTAATTTCATTCGGAACCGTCCCACCCCATTTTCTATTCAGCTCAGGCAAGATCACTTCCGCATACCTTTCAAAATTTTGCTCGTCATATAAGGACAGCTCACCCAAGGTCTCAATTAGTGAACCAGAGTCTAATGACTTCAAATAGGCTATTTGATTTTTCAATGCGGCATCAGTTTCTTCCTGAGTAGCGCTCCTTTGAATGCTGTTCTTGCTTTCAAAGGATACAAGCTTATCCACATGGTTAAAGCGCTTTATAGAAGCAAGGCTGGGTTTAATCGACGAATCCGACTCTTGCGAACTATTGTCAAACGCCATGACTGCAGGAACTATGGAAGATACTAGTAATATGGAGGCAACTACAGTCACCGTCGTTCTTTTTATTTTCATTCGAATAATCTCCTTTTTTTGATTCGTCATAAAGCGTATTGGAAGTGCGTATAATAATTTGTGATGTTATTGAATTGTGTGCTATCCTTATAAATATAATTGAATTTTTCGGGGGGTTACATGATGGGAAAGGTCGTTAAAACTTTTCGATTCTGGCTTACTCTAGTTGCAACAATAGGCATTGTTATAAATATTTCAGGTTTGGATGATAAAAACATTCTGTTATTTTTCATCAGCCCTATGCTTTGGATCTATGAATCTTATCCGTCTGTTCGACAAGCCAATATTCCAAATTTTATATATTACCTATCTACACCTTTTATTTGGTTTTTAGTCGGGCTATTACTGGATAAAATTATAAGAAAGATCAAAATTAAACAATAGTTTATTAAAACTCTAAGCGCGATAGCTGAAAATAAAGAGAGCACCTCCATTCAAAGTGAGCTGCTCTTATTTTGCTATTCATAAAGCACCATACTTCCGTAGACTCAAAGCTGTCTGCTTTGCTTTACCTAAACAAAGTAAGAAGCATAGGATTTAATTCCCGGTGGCATTAAACAACGCTAGAAATTAGATTTTTACTTTTCTCTTGATGTGCTTGTACAGACTAACTCTATAAAACCTACCCCTCCCAATTAGGCAGTTCATACTACTAGATGCACAAAAAGAGAATATGTTTCAATTTTTGGATAAATTTTGTTTTTAGTTGGGTAATAAAAGTTAAAAGCAGAAGTCTCAAATTACGGACTTCTGCTTTTTTTGACGGTTTGTCGCACTACTGCTGTTGCTTAGTTATCTCTTTCTTCATAAATGGATGACATCTGAGGTGCTGCCCGCTTCAATTAGAAAGCACTAGAACCAGCGGTTCTAAGCGCTTAGACAATATTTGCAGCGGCCTGTCTTTTGAAGTAGGATAAAGAAAGAAAAGGTATTCTTTAAAGAGCAAGGGGGAAAAGGGCGGTGCAGCTGTCTACTGAAACGATTCAGGTAGGCTTCATTATAATGTCGGCTATCGCAGGGCTTATGCTCATCTTTTTGCGTATCCGGGCAGGCAAGCAGCCGACTACCCTTCGTAAAATCATTATCCCGCCAGTCGGCATGTCGACCGGCTTTATGATGTTCCTGGCGCCTATGACTCATATTCCATGGGGCTGGGGTTTAGCTGCCTTCGGGACAGGCCTGTTGATTTTTTCTTTTCCGCTGGTCGTATCGACCAGGCTGGAGCGGATTAATGCCGATATTTATGTCAGGCGTTCCAAAGCTTTTATTTTCATCATGCTGACCCTATTCATTATTCGATTGGCGCTGCATAGCGTGGTGGAGCAATATATGTCGATTCCGCAGACGGGGGCATTGTTCTATCTCGTGGCCTTCGGCATGATCATTCCGTGGCGTCTGGCAATGGTCAATGATTATCTCAGATTGTACAAGCTTTCTTCATAGATGAAATCGTATAAATAATAGAGCTATCTAAGGGGGAACCGGCATGGATAGAGCATTGACAGAACGTGTAAAGCTTACGCAAAAGAGGCTGCGGAAACGGACGATTACGGCCGTTCTTAATGAATTTGATCATAAAATCATGAGACTCGGCACGGAGAAGCGCGAGGAGAAATACCGCAAAATGTCGCTAAGCCCGTTTTCCTTTTTTCGCGGCAGCGCCTATTTATTTTATATGGATGTGACGAGGGAGTGGTTTCCCTATCACACGCCGGCAGAGCGTCCGACCTGGATTCAGGGCGATTTGCATTTTGAAAATTTCGGTGCCTTCCGCAATGAGCAAGGGGCGCTTGTGTATGATGTGAATGATTTTGACGAGGGCTACTTGGGCTCCTATTTATATGATTTGCTGCGCATGTCGGTCAGCATAGCACTTGTATGCCGCATGAAAGGCGAGTCGGAGGATGCCCAGAAGCATCAAATCGAGGCTTATTTGCGAGCCTATGCGAAACAAATGTGGAAGTTCGTCAAGGGCAAGGATGATCCGGCATCGTTCATAATGGATGAGGAGCGAGCAAGCGGCAAGGTGAGAAAGCTGCTTCGCAAGCTGCGCAAACGCAAGGAACAGCATTTTTTGGAAAAGGTTACGGCGCTTGTACAGGAGCATCGCAAGTTCGCACATACGGATGAGATCGTCGCTCCGACGGAAAAAGAGCGCGCTGCGCTTATAGAGGCTTGGCCGCAATATATAGAAAGCCTGCATGCTGATGATGCGCAGGAGGCTGCTCACTATCAGATTAAAGATATAGCCGTAAAGCATGGCTCTGGAACAGCCTCAATCGGGCTGGACCGTTTTTATGTACTGATTGAAGCGGGCAGCGGCGAGCTAGGGCACGAGGATGATATTGTGCTGGAAGTGAAAGAGGTGCGCATTGCGGTTCCGGCTTATTTTCTGCCCTATGATGAGTCGTTCTGGACAGCGTTTGAGCATCAGGGCAAACGCGTGACGATGACCCAGCAGGCCATGCACCATGAGGCTGATCCATACCTCGGCCATCTGACGATAGGCGGCAGACAGTTTTATGTGCGGGAGCGTTCTCCCTACAAGAAGCGGCTCAAGCTTGAATCGCTGGAGACGGCGGAGGATATGCAAATCGTGACAGAGACGATGGGCAAACTGACCGCGAAGCTGCATGCGCGAGCGGATTCTGATGTGCAAAACGGCATTTTGGACTACCATAGCGAGCATGAAATCGTCAAAGCGATGGGAAGTGACGAAGAGTCCTTTAGCCGCTTCATCGCAGAGTGGGCGATGTCCTATGCAAATCAAGTTGAGCAGGATTATGCGCTGTTTGTAGATTGGCTGGGCAATAAGTCAAATACGGATTAACGAAAAAGTGTGTTCCGCAACAGCTGCCAAATAGGAATACAGGTTGGAAGACAGATAGACGAATCTACAAATAGGAGTGTGCATTCATGTCCATTTATACTTATCAAGCGGATACGATTACAGGAAAGACAGTTAGCCTGGAGCAATATAAAGGCAAGGTCGTTATTATTGCCAATACGGCGAGCAAATGCGGCTTTACACCCCAATATGCTGATTTGCAAAAGCTTTATGAGCAGTACAAGGATCAAGGCTTGGAAATACTCGGTTTCCCAAGCAATCAATTTGGCGAGCAGGAGCCGGGCGAAAACTCGGATGTACAAAGCTTTTGCCAGTTGAACTATGGCGTAACGTTCCCATTGTTTGCGAAGACGGATGTACGGGATGAAACAGCGCATCCACTATTCAACTATTTGACGGCTGAAGCGCCTTTTAATGGATTTGATACAACTGAAGCTAGCGGCAAAATGCTTAGTGCATTTTTGACCGAAAAGCTGCCGCATTTTATGGATGGAGACTCCATCAAATGGAATTTCACCAAGTTCCTCATTGACCGGGAAGGGCAGGTTGTCAAACGTTTTGAATCGACCGACGAGCCACTCAACATGAAGGAAGATATTGAGAAGCTGCTGTAGCTTTTTAAAATAGGCCATAAGGCTGTTTCAAGCATCATTCATTTGATGTTTGGGACGGCCTTTTTGTTTTGTCTCAGCTTGCAGCCCATGCTACTTCTCCCACCAAGTTACAGAGGCGCCATTGCCCAGTATTCCTAGCAAGGTTAGGGAGCCAAACACATTGATCGTAATGGTCTGACCTGGCGGCACGACGATTTTGCCGCCTAGCGGAATTTGGAACGGGCCGGGATACAGCGCATAAACCTGATAAATCGTTCCCCCGCTTACGGTATTGATGGATGAAGACGATGTCGTTACGCTTGCAACACTGCTGCCAAGCACGAGGTTTGCGGGTGTTTGCGATGTAGAAGTACCGATACTGCCTCCTTGAAAAATGGTTAATTGTCCGCTAAAGCCAGATAGCAGGTTTAGGGCAACGTTGATATAACAGTAAACCTGATCGAGGAAAAGCCGCTTACCGCTACCAACGGGATTAACGACCTGAAGCGACGTATTCACGGTTCCGCCCAGAAGCCCAAGAGAGGCACTGTTGGCAGCATAGACGGAGAAGGCGCCAGCAACTGCTGCTGAAGTGGCCGCATCTGAAGGGAGGTAACAGCCCAGTTTATTTATGGTGTTCGCAGCTTGCCCAATCAGCGGAGTATTGGATGTATTAAAAACAGACTGGTTCGGCATTTAGGCCTCCCACCACACAATGTTGGTGGCTGCGGTAATGGAACCTGTCCCGACGGAAATCGTTATAGCCCGGTTTGGCGGCACAATGATGGCTCCCGTAAACGTAAAGTTGAATACACCTGCTGCGAGCAGCATGGTCATAAATAGCGTGGGTGATCCGGTTATGGTCCCCGTAGCGACGCGGGCAGTGGCAATACTCGCTGTTGCATTGCCGAATTGGCTGTTAAATGGTGTGGGCGTTGTTCCCCCGGTGACTGTACCGGTGGAATAGAAATTAAGGGTGGCGGCAGCTGTAATACCGCCGGAGATACTGGAGATGTACAGTGATCTTCCACTTCCGGAAGGGTTCGTAATTTGAATGAGCTGGTTGTTTCCAGCGCTTATGCTGGCACTTCCGCTTGTAACGATAAACAGTCGGCCGTTTACAGCTGCATTTTCCTCTGGCGGCGCTATGATGGCTGGTGAGGTATAAGCGTTGTTGATGAGCATGCTTAAGGGGCTTTTTTCATTATTAAAAACAGCATTATTGGTCATTCTATCACCTCTTAAATCAAATCGATATATGACAGGATATGGGGATTAGCGCTTATAGGTATGGGGACATGCCGCACGTTGTGAAGAAAAGGCGGATTTTATACGGACAGCTGCCGTCTCCGAGACTTTCAAATGTACATACAGTGTGAGCACATGGACATAGAGAGGAAGCGAACGGGGAAGGACATACGGGCATTCTTCTATCTCTTTCCTGTAATACTAAATGGAAACTAGGTGATGGCATGCCAAACTTTTCGACGTTTAATCCGAATCCGGATAATTTACGTACATTAATATTTGGTAAAGACGGCACACAAACGGCTCAGCCCCTTGCAACAGACACATCAGGCAACTTGCTGAACATTATGCTGGACGGTACAATTGGCAATTTGATGGGGGCGACAATTACCACTGGTACCATCGCAGCTGTCTTGGGAACGACAATCACGGCGGGAACACTGAATGCAGTGAATGGAGCGACAATCACGGCAGGGACGTTGAGTGCGGTGAATGGGGCGACGATCACAGCAGGGACTTTAAGTGCAGTGAATGGGGCGACGATCACGGCTGGAACATTGAGTGCGGTGAACGGAGCAACGATCACAGCCGGAACATTGAGCGCAGTGAACGGAGCAACGATCACAGCCGGAACATTGAGCGCAGTGAACGGAGCGACGATCACAGCGGGAACGTTGAGCGCGGTGGACGGAGCAACAATTACAGCTGGAACGTTGACGGCAGTAGAAGGAGCAACGATCACAGCTGGAACATTGAGCGCAGTGAACGGAGCAACAATTACAGCGGGAACGCTGAGTGCGGTGAATGGGGCAACAATCACGGCTGGAACGCTGAGTGCGGTGAACGGGGCAACGATTACAGCTGGAACGTTGACAGCAGTATTAGGAGCGACGATCACAGCCGGAACATTGAGCGCAGTGAATGGAGCAACGATTACAGCTGGAACGCTGAGCGCGGTGAATGGGGCAACGATTACAGCTGGAACGTTAACAGCAGTATTAGGAGCGACGATCACAGCGGGAACGCTGAGTGCGGTGAACGGGGCAACGATTACAGCTGGAACGTTGACAGCAGTATTAGGAGCGACGATCACAGCCGGAACGCTGAGTGCGGTGAGCGGGGCAACGATTACAGCTGGAACATTGAGCGCAGTGAATGGAGCGACGATCACAGCCGGAACGTTGAGTGCGGTGAACGGAGCAACGATCACAGCGGGAACATTGAGCGCAGTGAGTGGAGCAACAATCACAGCTGGAACGTTGACGGCAGTAGAAGGAGCAACGATCACAGCGGGAACATTGAGCGCAGTGAACGGAGCAACAATTACAGCCGGAACGTTGAGTGCGGTGAACGGGGCAACGATTACAGCGGGAACATTGAGTGCGGTGAACGGGGCAACGATTACAGCGGGAACATTGAGCGCAGTGAACGGAGCGACAATCACAGCGGGAACATTGAGCGCAGTGAATGGAGCAACGATCACAGCGGGAACGTTGAGTGCAGTGAACGGAGCAACAATCACAGCTGGGACCTTGACGTCTGTATTGGGAGCGACGATTACGGCGGGAACTTTGACGGCGGTAAATGGAGCGACAATCACGACGGGTACACTGAGCAGCGTAACGTCAATTTCACAAAGGAGCTTCCAAGAAAGCTCTAGCTTGAATATTGTAACAGCAGACGCATATACGGCATTGACCGCTGTTACAACCAGCGTATTTGGCACTTATTCCTTCTTCGTATACAACCGGGGACCGGGGGCCGGTCGTGCAGATGCGCGTGTGGAAATTAGCGCTAACGGATCGAACTGGTATACGGATGTTGAAACGGTAACGGGCATTGCCACAGGATCGGTGGATGTGCTGGTGCCACAGCGTTTCTTAAAATACACGCGGCTTTCGTACCGCTCCAGTCTGGCGGGCTCGTCGACGACGCTGGATGTATTTTTCAACGGTCAGGGCAGCTAAATTAGGAGGGCTTTCGTCATGCTGCTGGGAGTTCACATTATCGCTCGCAACGAAGTGGATGTGCTGGGCCGCTGTCTCAAAAGCATTAAATATATCGCAGACGAAATTATCGTTGCAGATTCAGGCTCCACAGACGGCACGATAGAGCTGGCCGGCCAATATGGAGCCAGAGTGCTGACTGTGGAGTGGCAGGACGACTTTTCCAGCGTCCGCAATGCGGCACTTGAACAGGCGCGTACGCTCTGGGTTTTGGTGCTGGATGCCGACGAATGGCTGGAAGGCGAGACGGGTCAAGCGTTAAGGCAAGAGCTGCAGCATACGAAAAATCCAGCTCTCCGTCTGCCGATGCGTCATCTATATGATGACTATTCGGCAGACCACTGTCTTTACAGCCAAGCGCTTAGGTTGTTTCGGGCTGACCGCGGCTACCGTTATGAAGGTGAAATTCATGAACAGCTTATTTCCAGCTCCATTGAGAGTGGGCGTGCATCTGAGGCGAAAAGTATAGACGGGCCGCTGCTTCAAACACCGCTCACGCTTGTTCACGACGGGTATACGCCTTCAGTCATTGCCCGCAAAAATAAAGCGGAAAGAAATTTACGGATCATTGCCAGGCAGCTGTCCCAGCGGCCTCATGATCCTTTTTGTCTTTACAACTACGGGGTGACGATGTGTCAGCTGGGCAGAACAGCTGAGGCTGAACCTGCGCTAAGTGCTTCTTGGGCAGCAGTGCCAATAAACGCACCCTATCGCCCTTCGCTCATTCGGGACTATGCAAAAGTGCTGCTCGCACTCGCAATGCCAGAGGAAGCGATGGCTCTGCTCCGCGAAGAAGTGCTGCGTTACCCAAACTATGCAGACCTCCATTGGCTCATGGGAGAGGCACTCTCTTCTGCTGGCATGCTTACAGAAGCAGCACAGGCCTATGAGACGGCGGCTCTTATATCAACCAAGGTATTAGGTCAGCTAGATATAAACAAGAATAAAGTCTCCACTGGCGATTATATTACCGAGCTTGGCTCAGATGGAACGTTGATTCGAACGGCATGGGGGGAGGTGCTGAAGCGTATGGGCAACCATGAGGCGGCAATAGGGCAATATGAGCTGGCGCTCACTGCAGCATGGCATCAGCCAGCGGCTGTAGGCATGGCGGATACGCTTCAGCTTATTGGCTGGAGCGATACGGCTATAGCGCAGCGGTTGAGGGCTTTATGCGCCATTGGAGTGAGGCGGGATGCGGCCAATAAACGCTTAGCCTCCGTCATGCAGCAGATTGGCGCTTGGCAATGCGCCAGAGAGCTGTGGATGGAAGGCGCGAATGAGGCGGGCCTGATTGCTGCTGTGGGAGGGCAGGAAGGAATGCCTGAACGGGATTCTTTTTCAACAGAGCAGTCGGACTGGTGTGTGGAAGAAATCCGCCAATTTGGCGAATGCCTCATGGCCTGCGGTCATTACGTGGAGGCAAATGCGCTCTGGGAGTCTTGGCTGGCCCGTATACCGATTACAGATCGAGAAGCTTTAAAGGGGCCGGATGAACAGGCTGTTCTGCATTCGCTGGCTCTCGATGGAACTTTATGCTGCTGGCAGCTTGGTGAAACGGTAAAAGAAGGAACAGGTCTTGGAGCACTGCAGCGCTTTTTGGGGCAGGAGCAGGCTAATGGACGTATTTTTTCAATGGAAAAAGAGTGGTGGAATCAGCTCGCCGAGCAGACTGCTGCCCCCTATGTAAAACAGGCCATTGAGCTGAATATGCTTCCGTTGGTCGCAAGGCTCACTGCTTGCCATCCGGGGCTGCAATTGGAAAGCGAGCAGCTGCTTTATGATAACGGATATGTCGATGTGGCAGCGGAGCTTATGCTTCGCCGGTATGCCAGAGAGGGCGGAATGAGCGCAGGGCAGCAATTTCGGCTAGGGGAGCTGCTTTATGATAAAGGGCTTTACGGCGAAGCCTTATCCCTGTTCGAAAATATGGCCGAGACAGGCGAGTATGGTGATCGTGTGCAGCTTGGCTCGGCGGCAGCTTGCCTCCAAATGGGAATTGCAGCGCTGGAGCCCGGCCAATATAGCGGCAGTCGAGGCTGGGATGGCAGCTGGGGCGAGCAGGATGAGGAGCGGCTTCGCGCAGCACTTGCACGGGTGAATGCGCTCGGCTGGCACACGAGCTGGAATGCCATGCAGAGGAGGCGGGCGAATGGCGGGGCAGCGGAAGCTGATCTCTTTATGCATGATCGTTAAAGATGAGGAGAAGCATTTGCCGAATTGTTTGACCAGCGTCAGAGGCGTAGTGGACGAAATCATTGTGGTGGATACCGGGTCAATGGACCGGACGATTGAAATTGCGCAGAGCTTTGGAGCGACGGTCATAAGGGCGGAGTGGGAGCAGCATTTTTCCAAGGCGCGGAATATTGGGCTCGATCAGGCGCTCGGGGAATGGATTTTATTTCTGGATGCCGATGAATCGCTGGATGCGGCCGGCGGAAGGCAGCTGCGGGTGTGGGCCCAAGATGAGGAGCTGATGGCGCTCTTGCTTCAGGTGCGGAACGTCATTGGCGATGAGGAATCGTCAGGCTCCACCGTTCATCCGGTGCTGCGCATGTTCCGCAATGCCGAGAAGCATCGGTTCGAAGGGCGGATACATGAGCAAATCGCGGCGGCGATTTTACGCGGAAACCCGGAAGCGAAATTTCAAATGACGGATGTCGTCATTCATCATTATGGCTACAGGGCGCAGGATGTTTTAGAGAAAAATAAGCTGGAACGCAATATGAAGCTGCTCCAGTTCGCGCTTGCGGAGGAGCCGTCAAATACGTTTCACCACTACAATATAGGCGTGGAGTTTTTGCGGCGGGGCGAGGCGGATAAGGCGCTGGATGCTTTTCGAAGGGCGCGCGGCTCACAGGTATTTGCGCATTTAAACTATGCTCATCTCGTAATCAAATATGAAGTGCGAAGCCTGCATGCCTTGGAAAAATGGGACGAAGCCGCCGAGGTCGCAGCGGACGGTATCTCTCGCTATCCAGATTATACGGATATGTGGCATTATTGGGCGCTTAGCCTCGCCCAGCTCGGACGCTTGCGGGAAGCGGCCCAGACAGCAGAGCATGCGCTTGAGCTTGCAGGCGCGCCTGCCCACTACCATACAGAAGAGGGCATTGGGACGTATCGCACCGCCTATTTGCTAGGGCGCATCAGCGAAGCCTTGCTAGATGAACAAGGGCTGGTGTCCGCCTATGTGGCGGCGCTGCGGCAGCAGCCGAGCCTGCTGCCGCCACTGTTCAGGCTGTGCAGGTATTTTCGCGCGGCGGGCGAGGAAGAACGGCTGTTAGCCGTGCTTGCCGCACGTATCGGCTGCCCTAACGAGGGAGCTGTACGCAAGCTTGCCGCCGTTATGCTGGCTTCCGGCTGCCCCGTTGCAGCTGCCGATTGGCTGCGTTGGCAGGCGGATTTGCAGGAGCAGCCCGAGCATCGCCGTTTGCTTCGTGAGCAGGCGGAGGCTATCGAGCGGCAGGATTACAGCGGGTTTCCGCTGCCGGATGAGCTGGCACAGCAGCTCGTAAGGGATGCGGAGTGGAGCATAGGCGATGGAGCAGGGGAAAGGGAAAGGGAAAGGAGGAATAGAGCTGTAACCGCCCGCCAGTGGTGGCTGCGAGCCGATCAATGGCTGGCAAAGCACCAGCAGCTGCGGCAGGCGGGTCAGGATGGTCGAGCGAGCTTGAGGAAAGAGGCGGTCCAGCTTGCCCGTTTGCTGTTGCCGGGTGAGGAAGGCTGGTAGACGGAAAGCGAAGCGGCGGGGAGGGGTTAGATGAAGGGGGAAGATGTGGAAGCAGCGTTTCGTGAAGGCGGTGCCGTTGACGAATGGTGGGAGGAAGCGAGGACAGCAGAGTCAGAAAAGCTGCCTATATCCTTGTGCATGATAGTTCGCGACGAGGAAAGGTTTTTGCAGGGCTGCTTGGAATCCGTCCTCCCCTATGTCAGTGAAATGATCGTCGTCGATACGGGTTCGGTTGACCGGACGGTGGAAATCGCGCAATCATATGGCGCACGGGTACTGCAAGCCACATGGCATAGCGATTTTTCACAGGCTCGCAACAAAGGGCTGGAGGCAGCTGTGCAGCCATGGATTTTAGTGCTGGACGCCGATGAACGGCTGGAGCCGCTGCAGCTGGAACAGTGGCGGATGCTGCTTGCTGATGAGGAGCGATTCGGCTATTATGTCCAGCTTATTAGCCGGGTAGGGTGCGAAGGGGCGGAAGATGAGCTGACGGACGCGGTATGCCGTCTGTTCCGCAACGATGAGCGGATTCGGTTTGCAGGCGCTATCCATGAGGAGACGGCGACAGCTGTTGCTGTGCTGGAACGGGGCGGCCTGCCGCTTGCTCCGGTTGTCGTGCGTCATGAGGGCTATCGGGATGAGGTTATAGCCGCACGGGGCAAAAAACAACGGAACGCCGCTATTTTGCAAAACGCCTTGCGGCGTAATCCCGCAGATCCCGTCCTGCGCTATGCAATGGGCACGGAATGCTGTACCTATGGCGATTGGGAAAAAGCGATTGGCTGGCTCGAACCGCTGGCCGCCGAGCTGCTGCCGGATTGCGGCTATGCGTCGGATGTGCTGCTTAAGCTGAGCCGCTCTTGCCTAGCAATGGGGATGGCGGAAGCAGCGGCGCATTGGGTGAAAAGGGGAGTCGAGGCATTCGGCTACGCCGACTTCCCTGATTTATATGAAGCTTGGGCGGCAGCACTGCTGGAATTGGATTTTGCTGAGGAAGCGTTAAAAAAGCTGGAGATAGCGCTTAAGCTTGGAACGGCATCCAGCTTTTATTCGTCAGCCGCGGGAGCAGGGAGCTACCGGACCATGTGCGGAGCAGGCTTTTGCCATGAGCGGATGTATGAGTGGCAAGCGGCTGCTGACCGCTACGTGTCCGCAATTCAGGCGAGGCCAGACTATGCTCCGGCTTGGGAACGGCTGCTGCTGTTAGGTGCGTGGGACGAAGGGTTACGCAGCAAATGGCTGCTCGCGAGCACAATTCTTCTTCAAGCAGATAAAGGTGAAACGTCGAAGCAGGGAGGCCAGGCGGGAGAAGGGCTGAAACAGCAGACGCTGTTGAACCACCTGCTGAGCAAGCTTGCTTATATTGGCTTGGAGCTGCAGCCGGAGGTATCCGCCCAGCTTATTGGGGCGTTGGTGGAACGTGACGAGCATGTATTTTGGCGTGGCTTGCTGCTTGTTCAGCAGGGCGACAAGGCTGGCGGTTCCCAGCTATGGCAAAGCCTGCCCGTCGGGGAATGGCGGGAGGCTTATACGGCTGCGCTGGACTCGTCAGCGGGCGATGACTCAGTTAGTGCGGGAGGCGGAGCCGACTCCGCACTGGTGACACAGGCGCTGCATCATGTGCGCGCCTGGCCAGCGCTTTGCGCCAGCGGCGCGCCGGCGGATGCGCCGCCGCTGGCGTGGTGCAGCCTGCTGCGCATGCAGGCTGCAAGCCCGGGCCGCCGGCCAGCAGCTTCGCCGCTGGCCGAGGCCCTGCTCGCGCCCGCAGCAAAGCTGGCCGCGGGCGCTTTCGCAGCAGCGGCAGGCGCCTGGCCTGCTGCCGCTGTGCACTTCACGGCGGCGCGAGCCACTGCCGCGCCGCCCTGGCTCGCGCGCGCGGCGGCCTCCGGCGCAGCCGCCGCCTACGCGTCCCGCGCCCGGCTGCTATGCGGCGGCCGGGCGGACAGCCCCGCAGCGCGCGGCGTCATTCCCGCGCCCGCGCCGCTGCAAAGCGAAGCCGAGCTGATGCAGCGCATCAGCTCGGCCTTATTCCCCTTGCGGCTGCTATAATGGCAGTCGCTTCCTTTATGAATGGCATGATGATTGTAGTTGAAAAAGTTTCACAGCGTCAATGCTCTGGTGTTAGGTCGCTGCATTCTGCCCAAGCTTCTCAAGCTGGGCCGCAATTAGGCGCTCCCACCTGCTGCTCCATCTCGCTTCATCGAAGGCGAGCGCGGTTTGACGTGCGGCAGCAGCCATTTCGCCCCGAAGAGAGGCGTCTCCAAGCAAGTCGCATATCGCTTCGTAAAGCGGCACCCAGCGAGGCGGCACGAGGCGCCCGTTCAAACCATCGATGACGATGTCATTGAGCCCGCCGATATCCGTGGAGACGACGGGTACGCCGCAGCTCATCGCTTCAAGGCACGAGAGGGAGGTTCCCTCGGAATAAAGCGTAGGAATGACGGCAATATCTGCCGCATGATAGGCATCTTGCACGGTATCAAAGCTGTAGGTCCGCACGAGGATCCGCTCCTTATGCGGCTGGGCCTCTATCCAGAGCTGAAAAGCGGCAGCGACAGGAGTATGGTCCAGCAGCTCCCCCGCGAACTCCACGGTCACATTTGTAAAACGGTCCAGCAGCTTGTCTGTTACGAGCATCATCGCTACAACACCGCGCTCATAGCTCAGCCTCCTTGGATAGAGCACACGCAGCGGCTTAGGGGCCGTTACTTCTTTTCCATAGGTCTGACCCGCAGCTTCTTTAGATGACAGGCGATTTGCCGATTTCTCGTTTTTTGGCCGAAACTGGCTAGTGTCCACCGGATTTGGCAGCAAGGCTATTTTGGAGGAATCGTCAAACTCGCAGGTGGCGCGGCAATAGGTTTGAAAATGCGAGTCGACCGACACGATCAGGTCGAGCTGGCGGATGGCGCTGCCGATTATGGCGGCGATGTTCGCTTTCGTTTTCAGCTCCATGCGGCTGTAATCCCAGTTGATGCCATGGCAGATGCCGATGCTGCCAGAACGGTAGGCAATGGGCTGCCAAATGCAGCTGGCATATATAATGAGACCCTCGGCGGCATCCGCCATACGCTCGAAGGCGGCAGCCAATGCGTCCACCTCATACGTCCAGCCGCGGACCGGACTCCCTTCGTAGCTGGTGGAGAATTCTCCATAATAAGAGAGCTGGTAGACGAGCGGGCGCAGCCCCATCCTTGCAATGGTGCGGCACAGCAGCCCTACATAACGCTCGAGCCCGCCACCGAAGGGCCGGGTATACTGCTGCTGATAGGCATTCAAATAGCTATGGGTCAAAATCGTAACGTCGGCCCGTGCTTCCCCATTGCCCATCCTTCTACTCCCCCTTCGGTATCATTCGCTCCGCCCAGCGAACAAGCCGGGGGTTCGGATCAAGAATCGAGGCATAGTGGGCGAGGCTGCCCCATTGGCCCTCCGGGTCAAGCTGCATGTACCGCTCATATTTTTGAAGGCGCTGCGCCGCACTTCCCGCCCATCCGAAATGCTTAATGCGCAGCTCCGTCAGCGCACCGGGAAGCGCGCTGCATGTGAGTGGGAGTCGCGGCACATGATGGGCCCATTGCGGATAGGCATAATGATAGCCGGGCAAGTAGCGAGTGAGCGTCACCGTCGGACGCTGATGCAGATTCCACCAGGCATCCTCTCGGTAATGCGTCACAGACCCCCAGAAATCATACATGCGAAAAGCTACCCAGTCATACGCTCCCTGATTGATCAAGCTTCGCATTTCAGTCTTGGCGGTATCCTCATAAAATTCGTCCGCATCAACCGCCAGCAGCCAGTCGGGTTCGGTTTCCTCGGCTGCCCGCCACAGCATTTGGCGCAGCCGCCATTCACAGCCGAACAGCCGCTCCTCATTTTCCACCAGCCTCACAACTTTGCGGCAGGCTTTGCAAATATCGACGGTTGCATCGGTGCTTGCATCGTCCACAATGACGATTTCATCGACGAAGCTGGACAGGTCGGCAAGCAGCGATTCCAAATAGCGGCCCTCCTCATTGCGTACTTGCATAATAGCGGTGAGCTTATTGCCTGTCGTTTTGCGAGGGATGCGAAATGGCTTTAAGCCACTCATGGTTGAACCTCCCTATCGCGATGGTGCGCCTGCTCCATTACGATATGATCGAGCTTGGCAAGCTCGATGATGTTGCCAAGCGCTTCGATGTTAGTCTCCGCCGCGATAAGACAGCAATGGATGGCTTCATGGCGCTTGCCCTGGAGCAGCAGCACCGTGCCGGTCATCAGCTGAAACTGCTCGCGTTCCGCTATGCTCCCCAGCGGCTCTTTAGACAGCAGCAGGTAGGCGCTTTCCAGCCTGCCGCTTTGCAGGTAAAGCTCAGCAAGCAGCTTGCGGGCTTCCGGATCGGCTTGCAGTGGCTCAAGCCTTGTAATCGCCGATCGATAATCATCGTTGAGCTGGTACAGCAGTGCCTCTGCTAGGTGGTGCTTGCCGCCGTCCATCCACCGGAGCAGCCGCTCGCCCTGCAGCTGCTCTTCATCAGAAAGCGCTGTGTGCAGATAGGTGCGCAC
Organism: Paenibacillus sp. J31R34; assembly: GCF_059383715.1. Lineage (NCBI taxonomy): Bacteria > Bacillati > Bacillota > Bacilli > Caryophanales > Paenibacillaceae > Paenibacillus > Paenibacillus sp. J31R34. Next base: position 137,312 of record NZ_JBXENU010000006.1, on the reverse strand, counting down.
CGCTTCATCTATCAATCCCAGCTCCAGCTGCATGGCGGAACGAAACCGATAAATATGCTGCAGCGCCTGCTCGCGCCCATCCAGCACGGCTTGCTCAAAGGCGGCGAGCAGTTCGCCTTGCGCTCGCAGACTTTCGCCAGTCAAGTAGCGATACACCGCATGGAAAAAAAGCTGGTCCGTCAGTCTTCGCCTATAACCGGCTGGAATGCCAGCTTGATCATCTTCCTCCCTCGCCGCCGCTTGCCTACTTTGTCGCAGCGTCGCAGCCTCTTGCTCACCTTCAGCTCGATTGTTCTGCTCCAGCGCCGCCGTATCTGCCTGCTCCCTTGCTTCAGCAAGCCGGCCCGCGGCCCGCGTTTTGTCGGCTTGCTCCTCATGCCAAATGGCGCGGTAGCGCTGCTGCAGCCGTATGAGCATCTGTGATTCATAGCCGTCGATATGCCATTCAATCGCTTGTCTCGCCAGCAGATCGGACGTTTCATCGGTGCCATCAAGCAGGAAAATATCGCGGCGGCAAAAGGCCTGCTCCAAATAAAAGGCTTCGGTGGCAGCAACGACGAGCGTCGCCCGCGCGCACAGCCAGCTGCGATAGGAGCGCCATCGCTCTGCTTCCTGCGGCTCTGAATCGGGAAGATAGGCGATCAGGCTGCGCGATGCAAGCGGTGCTGCAATATGTGTCCAGCAAGGATGGAGCACAAGCGCGCAGGTGCGGTCCCAATCCAGCTCAGGCAGACGAGCGAGCGATAGGGGAACGATAGACGCGGCGCTTGCCCAGCCCGGGAGCGCGTCCTCGGCGATCATATAGATTTGACGCTGCTCTCCGAGCTTAGCCAGCCAGTCGCGCTCCGCCGCCGGGAACGCTCCAAAGCGGCTGTAGGGAAAAATAACGATCGGCTTCCCAGTCATGATGTCTTCACCATCCGTTCAGGTTGCAAGGGCTACTGGCAGCACGCGCCATGCCGCGAGCAAATACGTTATTGATAGAACCTATGAAAACAAAGGTTGATCACATGCCATCTATTTTATTAACCATGCGGATGATCTTATAATTTTGCGGGATTTTGTGTATTATAGAAAGATATCTATTTTCGTGGGAAAGGTTGGTCACAATGGAAAACAACGTGGACACAAAGCTGTCATCCTCTAACTTTATAAAAAATATTGTGAGCGAAGATTTGAAGACCGGCCATGTCCAGGAAATCGTGACGCGCTTTCCGCCGGAGCCGAATGGCTATTTGCATATTGGGCATGCGAAGTCCATTTGCTTGAATTTTGAGCTGGCTGATGATTTCAAAGGCAGAACGAATCTGCGTTTTGACGATACGAACCCGGTTAAGGAAGATACTGAATACGTCGATTCCATTCAGGAGGACGTAAAGTGGCTGGGCTTTGATTGGGACGAGCTGCGTTTTGCCTCGGACTATTTCGAAGAGCTTTATAATCGCGCAGTGCTGCTCATTAATAAAGGCAAAGCATACGTATGCGACCTGTCCGCCGAGCAAATCCGCGAGACGCGTGGCACGCTGACACAGCCTGGGCAAAACAGTCCTTACCGTGAGCGCAGTGCAGAAGAGAATATCGATCTGTTTGCCCGTATGCGCGCAGGAGAATTTCCTGACGGCTCGAAGGTGCTGAGAGCGAAGATCGATATGGCTTCGCCGAATATCAACCTGCGTGATCCCGTGCTGTACCGTATCGCTCATGCCCACCATCACCGGACTGGCGATGCTTGGTGCATTTATCCGATGTATGACTATGCTCATCCGATCAGCGACGCAATTGAAGGCATTACGCATTCCATCTGTACGCTGGAGTTCGCCGATCACCGTCCGCTCTATGACTGGGCTATTGCCGAATGCGAGATGCCGGCAGTGCCTCGTCAATACGAGTTCGCCCGCCTGAACGTCACGAATACCGTGATGAGCAAAAGAAAGCTAAAGCAGCTTGTCGACGAGAAAGTGGTAGACGGCTGGGATGATCCGCGTATGCCGACGATCAGTGGTCTGCGCCGCAAAGGCTTTACGGCGGAAGCTATTCGCGCCTTCTGTCGCGAGATCGGGGTTGCGAAGGCGAACAGCACGGTCGATGAGCGGATGCTGGAGCATTTTATCCGTGAGGACTTGAAGCTTAAGGCGCTTCGGACGATGGCGGTATTGCGACCGCTCAAAGTCGTTATTACGAACTATCCTGAAGGCCAAACCGAACTGCTCGATGCAGAGAATAACGCCGAGAACGAAGACATGGGCATTCGTCAAATTCCGTTCGGTCGCGAGATTTATATTGAGCAGGACGATTTTATGGAAAATCCGCCGAATAAATATTTCCGCCTGTTCCCTGGCAATGAGGTGCGTCTGAAGCATGCTTATTTCATTACTTGCCAAGAGGTTGTGAAAAATGAAGCGGGCGACGTTATTGAGCTTCGCTGCACATACGATCCGGCAACGAAAAGCGGCTCGGGCTTCAACGCCCGCAAGGTAAAGGGCACGATTCACTGGGTGGAGGCGTCACAGGCAGTTCCGGCAGACTTCCGTTTGTTCGAGCCTCTTATTACGAATGAAGCAGAAGAGGAAGGCAAGCCGTTCCTTGAATGCATCAACCCGAATAACCTTGAGGTGCTTCAAGGCTTCGTGGAGCCGAATATGAAGGATGCCGAAGGACAAGCGAAGTTCCAATTTTTCCGTCACGGCTATTTCAATGTAGATCCGAAGGATACGACGCCGGAGAAGCTGGCTTTCAACCGTATCGTTTCGCTGAAAAGCTCTTTCGATCCAGCCAAAGCATAAGTACCGCATCAGCTTAAAAGCAAAAGCCGTGAACGTCTGCCTGTCAGGCAGTCTTCACGGCTTTTTTTACTGGCAAGAAAAAGAAGCATAAGGCAGGGCCAGCCCTGAGCTATGCTTCTTTGCCCGCCATTCAGGCGGCTAATCCCTAAAGCAGGTTAGCAGCTTGGCTGCGGGGGTTCTGCGCTTTGCTTTCGGTGTTTTGTCAAAATAGCCGAGATGCAGCGTGCCGGCAATTCTCTCATCCGCCTTAACGCCAATAGCACGATGAAATCGGGGATCCCAGTTGTAGTCATGCGTCTTCCATACGACACCAATCTGCCGTTCCCATGCCAGCAATTGTACATTTTGAATGAGAGCGGAAGCAGCCATCAGCGCTTCCTCCCACTCTCTTTGCCGGGGATGGGCTTTGACGACGACAATTAGATGGGCTTGTATAAGAGAGCAGTATTGCGTCTCGATCCAAGTGCCCCATTTTTCAAGCATCTCCTTGGGTTGGGTTAACCTTACAGCATCCGCAAACTTGCTTCGGCCGTCTCCCGTAAATAGAATAAAACGCCAAGGCTCTTTGGAGGAATGAAACGGTGCCCACACCGCGTCCTCCAGCAATTGCTGAATCGCTGCTTCTGTCAGCGGCTCGCCGTTAAAATCGCGGATCGTTCTTCTGCCTGTAATCGTAGAGCGAACGCCGAGAGCCTCATGCTCCATCTTCATTTTCTCCATTGGTGAGGCTGTTTACAATAAACGGAAGCATCGCTTCTAGTGTCGTTGGATCATTAAATGCAGCAGACCCTTTTTCCATGTAGAAAACACGGTTCGCTTGAACGGCCGGCAGCCCTTTCCATATTTCCGTTTCATACGTCGGGCTTGTGTCACTGCTCTCGCTTGTATCTGGCGTAGTGAAGATGTAGTCTCCCGCGAAGTCGGCGACCCTCTCAAGCGAAATTTCCTTGGAGCCAAGCTTGACATCGAAGTCAGCAGGTACCTTGAGCCCAAACTCGTCGTACAAAATTTCGGTTCCGCGTCCAAAGCCTTCGCCGTAAATATATACGCCTTTATTGTGAGGGCTTAGCACCGATACGGTTTTATCGCCAACTGCCTGCAGCACTCTCGGCTTAGCCTCGGCGATTTTGGCTTCCCAGCCAGCAACCCACTGCTTGGCCGCATCCTCGCGGTTCGTCAGCTTGCCGAATTCGATTAATTGCTCTTTATAATTTTTCTCTCCATAGTTTACGGTAACAACCGGAGCAATCTTCTTAATCTCATCCAGGTTTTCCGTATTAGCCAGCGCTACGATAAGATCCGGATTCAAGGAGATAATTTTTTCGATCGAGAAAGCGCCCCATGCTCCGATATCTTCCATTCCGTCAATTTTTCCTTCGTATAGCGGGTTCTCCATCGTCATGCTCGGCGCCCCGACCGGATTAATGCCAAGCACCATAAAGTAGCCGACATAAGCGTGGGTGAGGACTACAATTCGTTGGGGATTGCGGGGAACCTCGACTTCGCCGTCTGCTCCCGTGTAATTCATAGTAGTCGCTTCCGATTGCACAACATTGCCTGCAGTATTGCCAGACGTCGCTACAGCATTGTTTGCTGCACCAGTGTTGCCTGTTGCCCGATTTCCTGCTGCCGTTCCTGAGCACGCGCTCAATAGCAGCGTGAGACATACCAGTAGTGTCAACGCCGCTGAGTTTCTTTTGTTCCTAACCAATTGAAAATCCCCTCTGCTCTCGTATTGATAACCATTATCACTTCGAGCTTTAATATAACGTTTGAGCTTGGCTGGAACAATGGACGATCTTAGCATCAGGAATGGATTATGTTGTTTGATGTTATTGCGCTCCGCCGACTCACGCTCACGATACTTAAGCGGCGATAAACCGGACTGTTTCTTGAATATTCTACTGAAATAATAGACATCGGAATAACCGATAGCCGCAGCGATGTCCTGCAAGCTCGCATCCGTGTGGTTGAGCAGGTGGCGAGCTTTGCCCACTCTTAAACGAATCATATATTCAATAGGACTGCAGGAAGCGTGCTGCTTGAATATACGTGAGAGATGGCTGGGACTGCAATCCAGCATAGACGCCAGCTTGTCAAGTGTAAGGGGTTCCGCGTAATGCTCATGGATATACCGCAAAGCCTGTTCGGCTGGATCAGCCGGAATGATTTTTACCGCCTGCTCGCGAAGCTGCCGTGTAAGCTCATATATGAGCTGATAGAATAAGGTTTTGGCATGAAGCTTCTCCACATTCCCCAGCGTGTTCCAAGCATGCAAGAGAAGCTCAAGCTTGTCGAACAGCGACAATGGATAGGAGGGAATACAGCCGTATTGTACCTGAAAAGGGTAGGCTGGCGAATGGATAGGGTGTTTGTGCGGGTCGCCGGGCAAAGGAACATTGGCTTTATACAGAACAAGATAGTAGTCAAACTGCTCTGCTGCGAGGCGAATATCCAGCAGCATCCCTTTGCCGCCATGCAGCGCGAACATGCCGTTCACCTCATATTCCGTAAAATCAAGTGCGATGTGCGCCGCACCGCGCACGGCAAAGAGGAAGCCGTTTGCTGGAAGCTGATAGACTGGCGGCGTATCGCTTCCCCGCAACGACACGAACCTGACATCCATCAGCTTCACCGACGCCTGTGTCCATAAATGAGCATGCTCATTCCATTCCATCTTGCACCCCCATTCATCGTCTGTTCCACATGTTTCTTTCATTTTACTGATAATCATTATCATAATCAATAAGCGTCGTTTTTTAAAATCAGATTTTAGACGGCAGAAGTTTATTTAATACGAGCAGGCAGGGGGCTTTTGGGGAGCTTCTTCCGGCTGTTGGGTTGACAAATTTAGGGGATACTCTATATGATATTGTAAATTCACGACAACATCCATGCATCGGCCTGGGCTGAGCTTAGCTGTTGTTGGAATTTTTATTGTGGTTTAAATTATTTTCAGCCAAAACAAAGACAGGAGCGAAATGAATGAAGAAACTGGAGATAAAAGGAATAGGGACGATAAGTGCTTTGAAAGCGGTCACTTATATTACCATTATCCCTGCCGCACTTTTATTTTTAATAGGATTAGCGATGCTGCTGATCGGAATAGCGGTAGGCGAGCCTGGCTTATGGGGCATTGGGTTAGCCTATACTATTATGCCGGTCTTTATCATTGGAATGTACGGCGTTATCAGCATGGTTATTGCACTTCTGTATGGTGTGCTTGCTAAGAAGTTTGGTGGACTGGAGCTTATTGTGGAAGAAAAGAATGAGCTTGTATTCAATGGACCTTCAGGGAACGGTTACCAGCAAGGGGCTCCTGCTCCTATCAATCCTCCAGGCAGCCCTCATGATGCAGAGAACCAAATTCAGCTGACCAAAACGTCACCACCGCCATTGCCCAACCAATTCCGAAATACAAATCAGGATTAGAATAATAATAAATAATAACAGCGGCAGCCTATAGTTTTAAGGTGATGCGTGGTTGTCACAGTGGATAAAATCCTTCTTCATTTCGAGAAGGATTTTATTTTGCCTATCGTGTTGTTGAGCTATGCATCCTAATTCAGCGAGTGGATGAAAGAGGGGTTTTTATATTGGATCGAGCAGTAGTGAGAGAGTCGCAGCGAGTCGCTGTTGAGGCAGCAAAGGAAGCGGGGGAATTGCTGAAGAAGCTTTTTGACAAGCTGGATACCCGTACCTATAAGCAAAAGGACAAGCATGGGGACTTGGTGACGGAAGCCGACCACAGGGCGGAAGAGATTATTTTGGGCAAAATTAAGCAGAGCTTCCCTGAGCATCACATCATATCGGAGGAAGCAGGAGACAACCACCTTTCAAGCGACTGGCTATGGCTCGTTGATCCGCTGGATGGGACGAACAATTTTGCCGTCGGAATGCCCTTATTTGCCGTTTCCATTACGCTCATGTATCAGCGGGAGGCTGTGATGGCGGTTATTTATGAGCCGATGACGGATCGCTTGTATGAGGCGGTGGCAAACGGCGGTTTTCGCTGCAATGGCAGAATCATTAGATTAGGTGAGCCGCGTGCTTTCAATAGAGCGACAGTTGGCTGGATTCAAGGGCATAAAGTGCAGCAAGAGCCGCGGGCGGTGAGGCTGCGCCAGCATCTTGATGGGAGCACCAAGCGAATGATGCGGCTGTGGGCGCCTACCTTGCAATGGACGATGCTGGCAAAGGGCGATTTGGATGCGATTATTTTGTACAACTCGGAGGGCGAGGACCTTTATTCGGGAATGCTCATGGTGCGCGAGGCGGGCGGCAGCATTACCGACTTTGAGGGCAGGCCTTTCACGGGCATGAGCAGCGAGCCCTATTTGATTGCGTGCCATCCGCAGCAGCTGCCTTTTTTTCGCGGTCTTGTGCATAATGGCCTTGTTGGGAAGTAAGCGACAAAGTTTAATATTCTGCTAGAACAAGCTGGCAGCAGCAGGAGGTTTATGAAATGAATCCATCTATTCAAGCAGGGTTAATAGGGCTTTGCATCGGGGATGCGTTAGGGGTTCCCGTGGAGTTTCGCAATCGGAAGGCGTTATTGAAGGAGCCGCTAATGGATATGATCGGTTACGGCTCGCATCAGCAGCCGCCGGGTACTTGGTCGGATGATGCGTCCTTGACCTTATGTCTGGTGGAGAGCCTGGCTCATTGCAAAGGCGTTGATGTGCATGATGTGGCGCGGCGTTTCGTGGAATGGAAGCGGGGCGAGCGCTGGACGCCGCATGGCGAGGTATTCGATATAGGCATAGCGACGAGCGAGGCGATTGCCCGGCTTGCGAGTGGGGTAGAGCCTGAGCTGGCAGGCGGCAGTGGCGAATACAGCAATGGCAATGGCTCATTGATGCGTATTTTGCCAATGGCCTACTGGCTGCTAGATGCTAGCATAGAGGAGCGATCGGCTGCGGTTGGCAGGGTGTCGTCGTTAACCCACAGGCATCCTTTATCGATTATGGCCTGTGTTTATTACACGGAGTATGCCGTACAACTATTGAAGGACCATAGCCCACAGGAGAGTTATGCTGCAACGAATCGGGCGTTTCAGCTATTTTATGCAGGGGATAGTCATCTGGAGCGTTTTGAACGCCTGCTTAATGGGCAGCTGGCAAATCTGAACGAGGACAGCATTGCTTCGTCGGGCTATGTCATGCATACACTCGAAGCAAGCATCTGGAGCCTGCTTACGACGGGCAGCTATGCGGAAGCCGTGCTTCGCGCTATTAATCTAGGGGAAGACACGGACACGACAGGCGCGGTAACAGGCGGTCTTGCAGGCATCTATTACGGCCTATCATCTGTTCCCTCGCATTGGCTGGAAAAGCTTGTACGGGCGGACGAACTATTCCAGCTATGCGACAGCTTTAACGAAGGGCTTGCAGAGCAGAAGCGATAGAGCCCTCTAGCGTTAGGGGCGGCGGCATTGCCTATTAATGGCTGGTTGCTCTAGCAAAACGATTGCGCGGCAGCGGCAAGCCAAAATGCTCCCGCAGCGTAACGCCTTCATAGTCGGTGCGGAAAAGGCCGCGCTGCTGCAAAATTGGCACGACCCGGTCGACAAACAGCTCCAGCCCATCCGGCAGCAGCGGAGCCATCAGCATAAAGCCATCAGCCGCCTGCTCGGCAAACCATTCCTCCAAGGTGTCGGCGATTTTCTCGGCGGTGCCGACGAGATGGTCGCCGCTGAACGAGCCTGTGAGAAAGGAATACACCTCACGCAGTGTCGGATTTTCCCGGGCGATGACCGGCTGATGCTTGAGGTAGTCCGTTTTGTTCAGCTTAATGCGGTCGAGCCCGACTTCAACAGCACGTGATTCCAGCGTGCAGCCGGAGAAGTCGATTCCCTGAAAATAATCCGCCAGAAAGCCGATGCCCTGTTCCTCTGTAATCAACGCCTCCAACTGCTTTAGCTTCGCCCGCGCTTCCTCTTCGGTATCACCAATAATCGGCGAAATGCCTTGCAAAATATAAATATCCGCAGGTTTGCGTCCCCATTTAGCTGCTTTCCCTTTAAACGACTGGTAGAATGCCTGCGCTTCTTCCTTGCTGTGCTTGATCGAGAAAATGATTTCCGCCGTTCGCGAGGCGAAGTCCTGTCCGGCTTCAGAATTTCCGGCCTGTACAAGCACAGGATGCCCCTGCTGCGAGCGGCCAATATTTAGTGGTCCTTCCACCGAGAAAAACTCGCCCTGATGCTGGAGCCGATGCAGCTTCTCCTTGTGGAAAAACTGCCCCGATTCCTTGTCGCGGACGAAGGCATCGTCCTCCCAAGAATCCCATAAGCCTTGCACGACTTCAAGAAATTCCTCCGCCCGCCTGTAGCGCAGACTATGCTCGAAATGCTCATCTCTGCCAAAGTTACGCGCTGTATTCCCAGACAAATCCCGTGTAGTGACCATGTTCCAGCCAACCCTGCCTTTGCTTATCTGATCGGCAGACAGGAGCAGCCGGGCCAGATTGAAAGGCTCAATATATGAGGTTGATGCGGTGGCGACTACACCGATGTGCGTCGTGGCGCACGCTAAAGCGGTAATCAGGGTAATTGGCTCAAACCGGTTTACAATATTCGGGTGGGATTGCTCATTAATTGCCAAACTGTCCGCGATAAAAGCGATATCGAATTTTCCGCGTTCAGCGGTTTGGGCGAGCTTCCGGTAATAGTCGATATCGATGCTGGCATCCGGCTGGGCACCCGGATGGCGCCAGCCCGCCACATGCATGCCTGTGCCGACCAAATAGGCGGATAATTTTATTTGCCTGTGCTTCCGCGCGGCTTGTTGGGACATGTCAAGCTCCTCCTTGATAGATGGATTTAATTTTGTAGTGAACAGGGTGGAATAGTTTGCTTTAATTTATCACCTTCATTTTCTAGCGTCAATCCCGATTATTGCCAAAAAAAGAAGTTGACACCGTCGGGCAATTGCTTTAAATTTATAAAACAAATAGGAATAGTTGGTTTTTGGCGATAAGCCCGATAACTAGTTGACCAGAACACTGGAAACTAAACTCTCCACCGAGCGGATTAAACGGTGCTGAAGTTTGGTTTTTTTTATTTAAATATAGGAAAGTATATGATTTCGCCATACTTTCTCTATATTTCTCGGACTGAAACGCGCCGCGCCGCCAAAGGATGGCTTTCGGCCGTTTCACCTTGAATTCTAAGAATATATAAGTTTCATCCTTATATCCGCTTAGAATTTTCCGACAAAGCTCTTCGCTCGTCCCGGAAGGACGACGAATTCGTTTTTGCTTATCAGGGAGGAGAGGAGTTTTTCAGCATGATCGTCATAAAGGATTTGCACAAAACCTACACAAGCGGAAGCAGCACGATTACCGCCTTGGACAACATTAACCTGACGATTGATAAGGGGGATATTTTCGGCATTATCGGCTTTAGTGGGGCAGGCAAGTCTTCGTTGATCCGCTGTCTGAACCGGCTCGAAGAGCCTGATTCGGGTTCGATCGAAATCGGTGGAAAGGTGCTGACGGATCTGTCTGGCAAGGAGCTGCGGCTGGCTAGGCGCAAGATTGGGATGATTTTTCAACAGTTTAATTTGCTAGATTCACAAAATGTGTTTCAAAATGTCGCTTTTCCCCTTCAAATAGCCGGTTATCCGAAGCCGTTCATTCGGGAGCGCGTGCGGGAGATGCTGGAGCTGGTTGGACTGTCCGACAAGGAGCATATGTATCCGTCCCAGCTCAGTGGCGGGCAGAAGCAGCGGGTGGGCATCGCCCGGGCACTTGTGAATGAGCCGGATGTGCTGCTCAGCGATGAGGCGACCTCAGCGCTTGATCCGCAGACGACCTACTCCATTCTGGAGCTGCTCCAGGATATTAACCGCAAGCTGAAGCTGACGATCGTCTTAATTACGCATGAGCTGGATGTGCTCCAGCATATTTGCCGCCATATGGCGGTCATCGAGCAGGGCTCTATTGTGGAAACAGGGACGGTTGACAAGCTGTTTATGAATCCCGTCAGCTATACTGCCCGCCGATTCGTCAGTATTATCGACTATTACCGTGACAAACGGTCGATTATGGAGGGGCTGGGAGCAGGAATATGAGAGATGATCTGTTCGAGCTGTTAGGGGAGGGACTGCTGGAGACGCTGTATATGGTCGCTTGGTCTTCGGTATTTGCTTTGATCATTGGTATTTTGCTAGGCATTACACTCGTCGTCAGCGAGAAGGGGGGTATTCTGGAGGCGCCAATCATCAATAAAATCATGGGGACGGCGATTAATGGCGTGCGTTCGCTGCCTTTTATTATTTTAATCGTGCTGCTGCTGCCGTTGTCCCGGCTCATTGTCGGCACCTCGCTTGGCCCGACAGCAGCTATCGTCGCATTATCGATCGGAGCTTCGCCCTTCCTGGGCCGTATTATTGAAAACTCCTTGAAGGAGGTAAGCGCGGGTAAAATTGAGGCGGCCAAAGCGATGGGAGCTACGCCGCTAACGATTATATTCCGCGTACTGATTCCCGAAGCGCTTCCGGCGCTTGTTCGGGGCATGACCATCGCTGTCATCGCCATTACGGAATTTACAGCGGTGGCAGGAGCGATTGGCGCAGGGGGACTTGGCAGCCTGGCTATCCGCTTCGGCTACCAGCGGTTTCGCGAGGATATTTTAATTGCGACCGTTATTGTCATTATTTTGCTGGTGCAAATCATTCAACTGTCAGGCGATAGCTTGGCTAAAGCGATTTTGAAAAAACGTCATCTGGGGTAGCCTTAGCTCCCCTCAAACCTAAATAGAGAAAGCAGGAGAGTAACCATGAAAACGATGAAAACAACGAAATGGACCTTTATATCCGCCCTTATTCTTATGTTCAGCCTTATCGTCTCAGGCTGCGGCACCGCAGCAAATAATGCCCCGGCAAGCTCGCCGGAAGCAAGTGTCTCCGCAAGCCCTGCCGAGTCGACCCAGTCGCCGGAAGCTTCCGCTTCAGAAGCCCCGCAGGAGGCAGTCACGCTTAAAGTAGGGGCTGCGCCAGTGCCGCATGCCGAAATTTTGGAGTTTGTTAAGCCGCTGCTTAAGGAGCAGGGCGTGAATTTGGAAATCGTTGTGCTCGATGATGAAGGCCAGCTCAATCCGGCACTGTTTGAGAAGCAGATCGATGCGAACTACTTCCAGCACATTCCGTACCTGGACTCGATTAAAGGGGAGAAGGGTTATGATTTTGCAGTAACCGCGAAGGTTCATGTTGAGCCAATTGGCTTTTATTCCGAGAAGCTGAAATCGAAGGATGACATTGCGGATGGCGCCACCATTGCGATTCCCAATAACCCATCGAATGAATACAGAGCGCTGGTGCTGCTTGAGCAGCAAGGGCTGATTAAGCTGAAGGAAGGCTTGGAAAATACGTACGAGGCAACGCCGAAGGACATTGTAGAAAATCCTAAAAATCTCAAGTTTGAGGAAGTGGATTCGGCTACCTTGCCAAGGGTATTGCCCGATGTAGATGGTGCTATTATTAATACGAACCTGGTTTTGGAGGCGGGCATTGATCCGAATACTGCGCTGTTCCGGGAGGATGCAGAATCGCCCTACGCCAACATTATCGTTGTTCGCAGCGGCGATGAGAACCGCGACGAAATTAAGAAGCTGGATGCGGTGCTCGTATCGCCCGAGGTGAAAAAATTCATTCAGGACAAATACGGCGTGGCGGTTGTGCCAGCTTTTTAAAGCGGCCAATCGACAAGCCAAGCTTGGCCAAACCAAGAAAAGTATGTTCCGTACCGCTACCTGCGGGAAAGAGCATGCTTTTTTTATATTATGAAAAAGTTCACAAAGCTTTCACTTATGTGGAGCTATCCGCTCTCTATATAATTACAACGGTAAACAGAAAGGATGATGGAAATTGCCAGCTACTAAAAAAGAAGGTTTTTATTTTGGTTTGATGATGTGCTTGGGGATGGTCATATTCATGACCTTTTATAATCTCTATACAAATGGCTTGTTTGGAACAGTGACTGTAGCAGAAATACTTTTTCAATTGGTTGTATGCTTTATCGTGGCTGCCTCGCTCGAAATCGTTATTGTCGGCCCAATAGCTAAGAAGATAGCTTTCGCTCTCCCGTATGACAAATCTAAAAAGATATTTGCCGTTGTGTCACTATCTTTTTTCATGGTGATTGGAATGGTTCTCTGCATGTCGCTATATGGCTTGGGGACGGCTTACTATTTCAACAGCCTCAATGGGAGCTCCTTACTTGAGAGTTACTATTCCTTAGTGATTAAAAATTTTGTGTTTGCTCTGCCCTTACAGCTCCTGATTGTAGGACCGCTTGTGCGGTATTTATTTACTAAATTCGTAAAAGGTAAAATTTCTTCGGTAGCTTTAAGCTGAATTAAAGGCTACAGCTTGGCTTTATTTCATTTAAACCAGCCCTTCTCCTTAAAACGGGTAATCGCCTCAATCCGATTGCTCACGCCCAGCTTATCCAAAATGACGGAAATATAGTTGCGCACGGTGCCATTGGTCAAATAAAGCTGGTCGGCGATCTCCTTCGTATTTTTGCCGTCGGCGATGAGGCCGAGCACTTCCTTCTCCCGTTCGGTGAGCGGGTTTTCCTGCCCGTAGGCGTCGTCCACCAGCTCGGGCGCATAAATGCGGCGGCCGGTCATGACGCTGCGTATGGAGCTGGCCAGCTCCTCGCTTGGGCTGTCTTTGAGCAAATAGCCGCACACGCCGGCCTTGAGCGCACGGTCGAAATAGCCGCTTCTGGCGAAGGTGGTCAAAATGATAACCTTGCAGCCCAGCTGGCGAATTTCTTCTGCTGCCTCCAATCCGTTCTTGACCGGCATCTCAATGTCCATAATGCAAATGTCCGGCTTGTGTAACTGGACGAGCGTGATCGCTTCTTCGCCATTTCCAGCTTTACCGACCACGGTCATATCATCCTCCAGCTCAAGCAGGGAAGCGAGTGCCCCCAGCAGCATCCGCTGGTCTTCGGCGATTACAATTCTTATCATAGAGAGGACTCCTTTTCCGGCTTCTGGACGACATTTGGCGCTTTAATGACGAGCATCGTGCCGTCGCTGCAAATAATGTCCAGGCTGCCATTAATAAACTCCAGTCTTTCCTTCATTCCCCTAAGGCCATTTCCTCGGTAATAGCTGCGCGATTCCTTGCCGCCCGTAGCAATGCCCGTGCCATTGTCTTGAACGCGGACAATGAGCTCCGTGCGGGTTGGTTCAATCTCGACCAGACATTTGGTAGCGGAGCTGTGCTTGACAATATTCGTCACCGCTTCCTTGAGACACATGCTGACGACATTTTCGGCAAGCAGTGAAGTGTCGGTATGCGACGGGTCGCCTTCAACTATAAGCTGGATATCAGCAGCCTTCAAAATTTGTTTTACCCGAAAAAGCTCATCCTCAAGCCGTGTTCCACGCATTTCCGTAACAAGCTCCCGTACTTCCTTGAGCGCCGTGCGCGCCGTTTGGCGCACATCATCGATTTCCTCCTGCGCCTTGGCGGGATTTTTCTGCATCAGCTTGCCCGCCAGATCGCTTTTCAGACCTATGAGCGACAGCTTCTGCCCGATCGTATCATGCAGGTCGCGGGCGATCCGCTGCCGCTCCTCCAGCTTGACGAGCTCGGAAATCCGCTTGTTGGCATGCTCAAGCTCGCCTTCCAGCTTGTCCCGCTTATTGCGGTTGTACGTATTGACCGGAAGTAAAATGACCCCGATCAAGCTAATGAGCACGAAGGGGAATTGCGCGAGAAAGACCGGATTTTGCACAGCCAGCCCATAGTTGATGCTCAGGAAGGTCGTGACGATATGAATGGAATACAGCGTAAAGAAGCCGATGCGGTTCTGGATATTGCCGATAAAATAAGCGAGAAAGATGGAGAAATACACATAGCCAAACATGAGCGTCATCGCGATGGAAATAATAATTTGGATGCTGGTCCAGAAATAAACCTGCCAGCCCTTGGACATGAAGGAAAGCATATAGCAGATGAAAAATAAAACGATCATCACAATACCGGAAGTCGCTTGGTAGGGCGATGAGTTGCGGAAAATAAAGTAGAAGGGCAGGATGTAAAAAACGACCCATACATAGGGGCTGATTCCCGTATTTTTATGAAAAATATGATGCCATTTTTGCATATGCGTCCCGCCTTTTCAAATCGCTGTTACAGCATAAGGAGCTGCTTTGAAGCTATTTTAACATAAAAGAGGCTCGCGCATTTGGTTCCGCGCAGCCTCTTTCGTGTGTATATCTTTGTACCTGCTAGCCAACGCGTCTTGTATCCAGCTTGGTGCTTGCCGCACGCGGCTTGCGCAGACGATGCTTCATGCCTTTAAAGCTGACGAACATGTTGTTCTCTTCATCCCATAAGCGGAAACGCAGTGCCGTCAAGCTAGTTTTAAGAGTAATCGTCGTTGCCTGCTGAAGCGGAACGGATGAGTTGTGCGCATCCTCTAAATAGTAGTTAGGCACTTTCGGGCTCAGGTGATGCACATGATGGAAGCCGATGTTGCCGGTAATCCATTGTAATGGACGGGGAAGCTTGTAATAAGAGCTGCCTTCAACGGCTGCTTTTACGTAGCTCCACTCATCTTCATTTTCAAAATACGTATCTTCGAACTGATGTTGAACGTAGAACAGCCAAATGCCGAACAGTCCGGATAAAAACATAACGGGCAGCTGTACCATGACGAATGCCTGCCAGCCCAGAAGCCAGCTAAGACCTGCATATAAAGCAACAATCGAAACATTGATCAAATACGTGTTGAGGCGTTCCTGGCGTCTAGCGCCTTTACGGTTGAAACGGTATTGAATAAGAAACACAGCAATCGGGCCAAGGCCAAACATAACGACCGGATGGCGGTAAATACGATAGAAAAGGCGGCGCAAAGGCGTTGCTGCAATATATTCATCTACGGTCATAATCCAAATGTCGCCAATACCACGCTTGTCGAGATTGCTGCTCGTTGCATGATGGATGGAGTGGCTGTATTTCCACTGTTGGAAAGGGACGAGGGTAATAATCCCTGTTATCGTGCCGACGATAGCATTTGCCCGTTTGCTCTTGAAGAATGAACCGTGACAGCAATCATGGCAAATAATAAAGGTCCGAATGACAAAGCCTGCAGTAATTAAGGAAAAAACAATCGTGAGCAAATAAGAGATTGGCATGACGGCATACGCCGCGTACCAGAAAAACCCGAGTGGGAGTAAAGTATTGATTAATTGTCGTATGCTGGTTTTCATATTCACTTTTTCGTAAGGGGCAAGACTCTTTTTCAAGCTCGCTTGCTTGGCTTTCTGATCCATAATGAAGCTCCTCCTTCAATAACAAGACGTACATCCTCTGTTAAAGATGCCCGTAACCTGCTAGCTATATTTATATTGTAAAGAAAAATGTCATGCGCCATAAGTCATAAACGTCAGTAAAGCCATATGACATATGTCATATGGGAACGCTTCTAGATGCCCATAAATGCATGTTTTTAACAATATTTTTGCAGGTGCTGGAATATCTAGAGGTCGGTTGGATGGGGGCGAGGCGAATAGGCTATGCCGAATAGCGTTTGTATAAGAAAATTATAGCGTATGTGCATTGAAGGCAGGGTGGGGGATAGGCTAAACTTGATCTCGTCATTTGATAATGATAATCACTGATTTAAAGGGGAGTCGAACAGGGATGATGCAATGGGGGAAAAAGAGGTTCAAGGGTAAAATGACGGTGCTCACGCTGCTGGCGTTAGCCGTTATCATAGCGCTCGCGGGTTGCGGTTCGCAAGGCGAGACAGCTGTTAATACGGAGGCTAGCGATGCAGCGGCTACTGTAAGCCCGTCTCCTGCTAGAGCGGATGAGTCGGCAGCTGCGGAGCAGGAAGCGGAAACGCGAGTGCTTCAGGACGAATTTGGCGAGGTAACGGTTCCGGCACATCCGAAGCGCGTAGCGGCACTTTATTTGGAGGACTATTTGTCGGCGCTTGGTGTAACGCCAGTTGTCCAGTGGTATCACCCGAATTGGGGGACGCAGGAATATTTGAAGCTGGATTTGCCAACGTTTGATATTTCGGGCAATATTGAAGCGCTGCTTGAAATGGAACCGGACTTAATTATATTGGACGGCGGGGCAGACAAAGCCAAATACGATTTATATTCTAAAATAGCCCCTACCTACCGTTTGCCGGAAAGTATTTTGCTTGATTCTCAAGCGATTTTGACGACCATTGCGGACGTCCTGAATATGAAGGAACAGGGAGATCGTGTGATTAGTGCTTACGAGCAGAAAATAGCCGATGCCAAGGAGAAGCTCCATACAGCGCTTGGCGATGAATCCGTAGCGGTCATTCGTTTGAATGTGGAAGATAGCACCTTCGCATTGTTCGGCGTGAACAACCGTTTTATTGGCTCCATATATCCCAATCTGGGTCTTACGCCTAATACATGGTCGAAGGATATGGAGGAATTTCAAAAGATTTTAACAGAAGAAAGCTTACCGGATCTCGATGCCGACCACATTATTCTTTTATTGTCCAATGGAACTTGGGATTCACCTGAAAATCAGGAAGCGCTGAAGCTTCTAGACAGCAAGATTTGGCAGGCTATCCCCGCAGTGAAGGCAGGGCATGTACACCGGGTGGAGAGATCCTATTGGCAGTCCGGTGGCATAACAGCAAATGCCATGAAAATCGATGATATTTTGAAAATGTTCGTCAAATAAATAACGCTTGAGTAGCTGCCCTATTCAAGAAATGAAGAGGAAGGTCCATCTGTGCATTGATGGGCTTTCTTTTTTCATTTATACTAGTTGTGAAAATCATTCTCATTTACTTTGGCATGTACAGGCATAACACGTGCTGTTTGCCAAGACATCCTAAGGGGGATATGAATTGAGCGACGAGGAAAATAAGCCGCAGTTGCGCCATGCGATATTCTATAGGCTGACTGCTATACAATATAGGAACGTAGAAAATGGACAGGAGCAGGTGCTGCCCACCGCTGATGACCATATCATCTTGATAGTGACGGGCGGAGCTGGAACGCTTTACGTAAATGGCGAGCGGCATGCTCTGGGCCGTGGCGCCTGTTTTATTTTTGGCCCGGGTACGAGGATGGAGTTTGCAGCTGGTGGATTTGAGGGCGGAGCAGAGGGGCTGTCGTTCTACTACCTTGCCTTTGATGGAATTGGAGCGGAGCCCACGGCTGTCCCTTTTCCTTGTCTGGGCGAGGTTTCTTGCAAGCCTTTCTCCTATTGTATGAGCGAGCTGCAGGCGCTCCATGATAAGCGGGAAGTGGAGGATGAGCTGGAAGCTTTCCGTCATGACATCAGATTTCAGCAGCTTCTATTATTCATCATGCAGCAAAATCTGCCTCTGCGCACAGAAAGCGGCGAAAGGCGAGCGATGGAACAGTCCATTGCCCATATTCGGCAAAACTTCCGGGAAGAGCTGACGGTAGACAAGCTTGCCGATCATGCAGGCATGGTGCGCTGGCGCTATTCCCGTCTATTCAAGGAGCTGACGGGCGAAATTCCGCTGCATTATTTGAACGAGGTACGTGTAGAGCAGGCGAAAAAGCTGCTGGCAAGCTCGGATGATCGGCTGTTCCGCATCGCGCAAAGCGTCGGCTATAGCAATGAATATTATTTTAGCCGCCGCTTCAAGCAGTCAGTTGGCCTTACACCGGGCCAATATCGCCGCCATCAGCGGGAAAATATTCGGGTCTTTGCACCTTTTATCGAGGATTATTTGCTGGCGCTTGGCATCAGGCCCATTATGCAATTCAGCCACGATCATTGGGGGCGGCAGGAATATCTTGGCCTTGATGATGTGCCAGAATTTAATGTGGACACCGATAACGAGGCGACCTTGTCTAGCTTTGCGCCGGAATTTATTTTGATGGATACGGGCATTGAACGGTGGGGCATGGACAAGCTTGCCAGCCTTGCACCGAGCATCCAGCTTTCCTATAAAGGCGAGGAATGGCGTTCAACGCTGCATAGCATTGCGGATTTGCTCGGGAAGGCTGAGGAAGTAAGCCCTGTTATTGCTGATTATGAAAATAAAGCGGCTGCCGCCAAGGCAAAGCTGCTGCGGGCGGTGAAGCGGCAGACGGTCGCTTGTTTGCGTTTGTCGGCCGATAGAGTGCAGTTGTATGGCGGTCCTGACCATGGCTACACCGGCCCGGTGCTTTATCGCGATTTAGGGCTGAGCCCGCATTCACTCGTAGAAAAGCTGGCTAAAGGTCTGCGGTTCGTTGAGCTGTCAATGGAGGAGCTGGCGCTGCTTGACGCCGAACATCTGTTTATTACCATTGATACGATTGCGGGCAGGCAAATCGAGCTGCTGCAATCGCCGCTCTGGCGGTCGCTGCCCGCCGTGCGAAATGGCAGCGTATATGAAGTCGATTTTTTGTCGTGGATGAATTATGGCGTGCTTTCCCATCATAGAAAAATTGACGATGTGCTGCGCGCATTGTGTTAAGCCAACGATGGCTTGCGACTGAAGCGGCAAGGTAGGCAGACAATTTCCAGCTGCGGTGGTAAAATGTTGATAATATGACGCTAAGGAGAGCGGTTTATGGCAGGGGAAACGTATCGTATTCGCGATGCCGTGCAGGAGGATTTGTCCGGCATTGTAGCTATATATAATTCAACGGTTGCATCTCGCCAGGTTACAGCGGATTTGGAGCCGTCAACGGTGGAAGCAAAGCAGGCTTGGTTTGACGAGCATGCGCCGGATACTAGGCCGCTCTGGGTAGTGGAAGAGGATGGAGAGCTGCTGGCTTGGTTCAGCTTTCAGTCATTTTATGGACGACCCGCTTATCAGGCAACAGCCGAAATCAGTATCTACATTGACGAGCAGCACCGTGCACGCGGTTTGGGAAGCATGCTGCTGAAGCATGCGCTGGAGGCATGTCCGACCTTGCATATTCGGACGCTGCTCGGCTTTATTTTTGCCCACAATGCTCCTAGCCTGGGCCTGCTTGGCAAGTTCGGCTTTGAGCAATGGGCGTACATGCCGAAAGTGGCGGAACTGGATGGGGTGGAGCGCGATTTGGTTATTATGGGGCTGCGAGTTGGAGAAAGGACGAAAGGGGAAAAATGATGCAGCAAGGAAATTGGAAATATTGGTTTCGCGTATGGATTCATCCCCGTCAGACGGTTAGGCATTTTCTCAAGAATCCGGGACCATTCTGGTCGCTTGTTGTAATTGCTTTATTCAGTGGCATCTTTCAGTTTTTGGATACAGGGGCGGATAATGAGTGGGGTAATCATATTTATTTGGGCTTGCTATTGCTGCTGGCGGTTTTAGTTGGCGCACCGCTTGGAATCGGGGGATTATTTTTATCCGGCGTTTTGTATAAATGGGTGGGCTCGTGGTTCGGCGGCACTGCCACCAGACATCAGATGTACATTGCATTTGCCCGTGGCGTTTTGGCGCCTTCCGTATTAATCGGACTGCTTTGGATTCCGCAGTTTGTGCTATTAGGAAGAAGGAGCTTTACCGATACGCTTGTATATTCGGGTGGACTGGCCTCGGGGCTTGACCTTCCAGGCGGCGTGCTGATGGCTCTTAGCCTGCTGTTCGCGATTATTAAAATTGGCTTGACCATTTGGGTGTTCATTATTATGCTGCATGCGGTCGGTGAGGCCCATCAGTTTTCAGCTTGGCGTTCACTTGGCGTTTCATTAATCATTATGTTCGCCGTATTCGTGCTTGTAATGATTCTTGTATTGCCTTTTTTAGTTATTGGCATAATCGCAAATTAGTGGATGCATTCGGCATCAAAATGTTTTATGCTGAATGAGGATGAATAAAACGGACAAACGGCAGGGGCCGTTAATCGAATGAAGGGAGCTTGACTCATGAGTAAGTTCTGGAGCCCACTTGCGGCATCGTTAGTGCCTTATGTGCCGGGCGAGCAGCCAAAGGACAAGCAATATATTAAGCTCAACACAAATGAAAACCCGTATCCGCCTTCACCGAAGGTGATTGAGGCGATCCAAGCGGCGGCAAATGAGGATTTGCGCTTATACCCTGATCCTACGAGCGGAGCGCTTGTGCAGTCGCTGGCTTCTTATTTTAAGGTTTCCCCAAGCCAGGTTTTTGTGGGCAATGGCTCCGATGAGGTGCTGGCGTTCGCTTTCGCGGCGTTCTTCGATCCTGCAAAGCCGGTGCTGTTTGCCGATATTACATACAGCTTCTACAAAGTGTATGCCGAGTTTTACGGGCTGCAGGCGGATTTAATTCCTCTGGATGAGCAGTTCCG
This sequence comes from Paenibacillus sp. J31R34, assembly GCF_059383715.1. Classification (NCBI taxonomy): domain Bacteria; kingdom Bacillati; phylum Bacillota; class Bacilli; order Caryophanales; family Paenibacillaceae; genus Paenibacillus; species Paenibacillus sp. J31R34. The sequence continues at coordinate 116,276 of NZ_JBXENU010000006.1, read as the reverse complement.
TATACCTCTGGAGCCATTTAATACGCGTGAGAATGGCGGCATTGTCATTCCAAATCCGAATGCTCCGACAGCGATGCTTGTTCCGGTTGACGAGTTCCGCTCGATCCTTGAGCATAACCGCGATCAAGTGGTCATCATTGACGAGGCCTATATTGATTTCGGCGGCGAATCGGCCGTTAAGCTAGTTGCCGATTATCCGAATGTGCTCGTTATTCAGACGCTCTCAAAGTCGCGTTCGCTGGCTGGCTTGCGGGTTGGCTGGGCGATTGGTAGCGAGGAGCTTATCGATGGTCTTAACCGTGTGAAAAATTCGTTCAACTCCTATACGATCGATCGTTTAGCACTTGCGGGTGCTGTTGCGGCTATAGAAGATGAGGAATATTTCCAGGAGATTACAGTTAAGGTGAACCAGACTAGAGAACAGACGGCTGTGCGTCTGCAGGAACTCGGCTTTGTCGTGACCGATTCCACAGCCAATTTCCTGTTCATTTCCCACCCTGATCAAGCGGCGGAAACGATTTTTGGCAAGCTGCGCGAGCAGGGCGTACTCGTTCGATATTTCAAGCAGCCTCGCATTGATCAGTATTTGCGGGTAAGTATTGGTACGGATGAGGAAATGGACGTCTTTCTTAACGTAATCGCTGACATTGTAAAGCCGTAATGAGCGAGGAAAATCGTTCGCCGTTCGGTTTCGCTATGCGGAGGGTTATACTGCTTAGCTTAATTTTCTCGTTAATCGGCAATACTTTGTATTATGCGACGGCTTACAGCGTGACGATTTTGAATGGTGTATTCACTTTGCTGGTCCTGCTTGGCGTGCTTTATACGATAGCCATTGTTCGAAGCTTTGGCGGACACTATTGGTATTTCCCGCTATTTATTCCGGTGCTTTGGGTACCCATTACGGTCATTTTATCGTATGGGCTTGGGCTGTTGTTCCCTTTATCTGATGAAGTGACATCCAGAGGTTTGCTCGTTGTTTATATTCACGGGCTGAATTTATGCACGGTAGCGGCATCGGTTTTTATGGGAATGTTTGTTAAAGGCTTGCTTTACATTTTGGGTCGAATGAACAAGGAATAAAAGGCATATAAGCCTATTTCCTTTTTATTAAATTTTCGTGCTATAATGGTGACAAGTGACTGGTTCGGATCTTTTTAGTTTGATGTATATTAATCGTCGTCAGTCTTATAAAATAGGAGGATTATTTTGAATAACAGAACAGAAAACAAACTATCCATTTTTGCCTTGGGCGGCGTAGGTGAAATTGGGAAAAATATGTACGCAGTACAATACGCTAACGATATTATTGTCATTGATTGCGGTTCCAAGTTTCCCGATGAAGAGCTGCTGGGCATCGATATTATCGTGCCGGACATTTCTTATCTAATCGAGAACAAGGACAAGGTCAGAGCGCTGCTAATTACGCACGGCCATGAAGACCACATCGGTGGATTACCTTATATTTTGAAGCAGCTTAGCCTGCCTGTCTACGCAAGTCGTCTGACAATGGGACTGATCGAAGGTAAGCTGAAGGAAGCCGGCCTGCTGGGCGCAACGGAAAGACATTTGATTCATGCAGAATCCGAGCTGAAATTCGGGACGCTAACTGCAAGCTTTTTCCGTACGAACCACAGTATTCCGGATTCCCTCGGTGTTGTACTGGATACGCCTGAAGGTGTCGTTGTACACACAGGCGACTTCAAGTTTGATCAGACGCCGGTTAATGATCACCATGCTGATCTTCACCGCATGGCTGATATTGGCCGCAAAGGCGTACTGGCGCTTCTATCGGAGAGCACAAATGCAGAGCGTCCGGGCTTCACGCCTTCGGAAAGAAACGTCGGAGCGAACTTCATAGACGCTTTCCGCAAAGCAGAGCGCCGTGTTATCGTATCGACGTTCGCATCGAATGTATACCGCTTGCAGCAAGTTATTGACGCGGGTGTCGCAACGAACCGCAAGCTGGCGATTATTGGCCGCAGTATGGTCAATATGATTACGATTGCTTCTGAGCTAGGCTATTTGAATATTCCTGACGGTATGCTTATTGAAACGAATGAAGTGAACCGTTATGCTGACAATCAGGTCGTCATTTTGTGCACGGGCAGCCAAGGCGAGCCAATGTCGGCGCTTACGCGTATGGCACGTTCCAATCACCGCCAGATTGAAATTCTGGAAGGAGATACGGTCATTATTTCCGCTACGCCGATTCCGGGCAACGAGCGGAGCATTGGCCGTACTGTAGACGAGCTGTTCCGCCTTGGCGCGAACGTTATCTACGGTCAGGGCGCTGCTACAGGCATGCACGTATCCGGCCATGCCAGCCAAGAAGAGCTGAAGCTGATGCTTCATCTGATGGCTCCAAAATATTTCATTCCGATTCACGGCGAATACCGGATGCAGCTTCACCACAAGAAGCTTGCTGAAGCAGTAGGCGTCGCGAAGGAAAATATTTTCCTTGTCGATAACGGCGAGGTGGTCGAAATTGCAAATGGCCAAGCACGCAAAGCGGGCAAAGTTTCGTCCGGCAATACGTATATCGATGGCCTGGGCATTGGCGATGTCGGCAATATTGTTTTGCGCGATCGCAAGCATTTGTCGCAGGACGGCATTCTCGTTGTCGTAGTAACAATCAGCAAGCAGGATAAAACAATCAAGTCAGGTCCGGATATTATTTCGCGCGGTTTCGTCTATGTACGTGAATCGGAAGGTCTGCTCGACGAAGCAGGCCGCATTGTATCCCGCACCATTAATAAATCAATTAGCGACAACGTCAATCAATGGACGACGCTAAAATCTAATGTAAAAGACGCGCTCGGACGATTCTTATATGAGCAAACGAAAAGAAAGCCGATGATTCTTCCGATCATCATGGAAGTTTAATCGGCGCCTAACCAGTCCACTTCACTTTGCTTAGTGAGCCGATCATTGAATAGATTTATGAACAAGAAGACCGCATAACCGACCTGTTTCGACAGGTGGCTATGCGGTCTTCTGCTTTTCAATAACCTAGTTATTTAATAACGTTCCAATACAAGCTGTGTTTTCAGCCCGTCTGCTGGCACAAGCCAGCCCAGGCTGTTCAAGCTGTTGATTAGCGCGGTGCGGTTCGTATTAGCTACGCTGTATTCATCCGTTTTGAAGGAAATTTCCACGATTGGCTCTACGCCTGTACCCGCAGCATTGCGAATGGGCCAAATTTCAACGTCCACCTCAAGGCCATTCCACGTTCCTGTGTGCTTAGTTGTGAGAACAGGGCCGTAAGAGCGCGAGTTTTGCAGCTGCGTCTTGCCCCAATTGCTTGTTCCCCAGTTTTTCAGCTTGCCTGGCAGCTCGTCGAGCAGCATTTGGCGAGCTGCGGATTCGGATGGGAGTCCGAGTGCGCCATTCAAGGATTTAGTCACCTTTTTATCCACTGACATGCTTAGCGTCTGCTTGCTGTAGCCCCAATCGATCTCCGCCTTGTAATTGTCATCGGTGATGTCGAAGCCTTCTGTGTTGGCGAGCGTCAGCGCTGCATTGATGTTGCCATTTTGTACGGGATAGCGTTTTTTGTACGTGAGCTCGTAGTTGTTTTTATCCTCTTTTTTGCGAAAACGCGCATTCCAGCCTGCATCATCCAGACCAAGACTATTGGTATCGAAATATTCTACATTGGTTTGTCTCGAAGTGGTCAGATTGAACTGGGAGCTTACCGCGGAGGTTAGCGTTAAATTACTGTTCAACACTTGCGTGGAATCCAGCAGCAGCTTGACCTCGTAGGATGGGACCATATTTGCTTCCTGTTTTTTTGCCTGTACCGTCTCGGGCGCTTGGAACGCCGACAGCAGCAGCGTTGCGCTCAATACCATCGTGCCTGCTTTCGTTAACCAATGTTTCATTATCTCAGCTCCTCTTCATAATGGAAGTACAAGCTCTACTTTAGGGAGCTATTGTTCGTGAGGAATCAATAACGGAAACGATTTATGTTAATTTTTCCAATAATTAATGGATGGGGACGGAGAATTTTTAAAGCTTCTATGGAGGGTATCAATGAATTGTTCGGTCAGCCGGGAGTCATAACGGTCCTTGTTATAACAGCAATAAATCGAGCGCTGAAAGCGGGTATTAGGAATTTTGCGCATAAGCAGCTGCCCTTTCCGAACCTCCTCCTGCACGGAAAGCTCTGAAATAAAAGCAATGTGCCCGCCCTGCTGCACCGTCTGCTTGATGGCTTCGATCGAATCGAGCTCAATGGGCCCGATGAGGTCAATGCGGTGATTGTTCAGCCATCGCGTTGTCATTTCCCGTGTGCTGGACTGCTCGCCGTGCAGCACAAAATTTGCGGTTGCAATAAGCCCCGGATTAAGCGTTTCATAAGCAGCCAGATGATGAGTAGGGGCAAAAATAACGACCAGCTCATCTTCGCAAATGCTATGCGTGGACAAGGAGGGCTGCTCGAACGGCTCGGAGGAGATGAGGCCGAGATGAATGTCATGGTTCCACAGCTTTTCCTTAATAATAGGCGCGGGCTTCACCAGCACTGAAATCTCAATGCCCGGATGATGTTTTGAAAAATCGCTCAGCACCTCCGGCAGCACATAGGTGGCCGGGACGTAGCTCGCTCCAATGGTTAGCTTCCCGCGGGCAAGGCTGCCATATTCCATAACGACGCGCTCGGCCTCCTGCGCCAGCTTGTTGATGCGTACTGCATAATGAAGCAGCGCTTTGCCAGGCGCAGTCAGCAGCATTTTATCCGCCCGCGTCTCGAACAGCTTGACGCCCATTTCCTGCTCCAGGCTTTTCATATGATAGGTAATGGTCGGCTGCTTGAGATCCAGCTCGTGGGCAACGGGAGTAATTTTCTTATGCTTGTCGAGCAGCTCAATAATTTTCAGCTTCAATAAATTCACAGGCGGTTGCCTCCTACTTATTAGCGGATAAGTGTAAAGTTGTGGCGGAAAGGAGAAGTGAAATGAAAAGCTTGAACTGGAGAAGCGATAGCGTTCGCTTAAAGCTTTCCGTAGGAAAGCAGCATCGTAAGCATATGCTTTTAGCCTTGAATTTTTTCCTATGGAAAATTATTAATATAAATTCAAGGCTAATGGCGATCGGAAGTCAAGTTTTTCATGCAGCGTAGCCGCTTTTCTGCCACTACTTATAAAAGTAGCATAGAAAAATTCGATGAATGTTAAAACAAATCCACTAAAAAGTTAATCTTTCATTTACACAGCTCAAATAAACAACGAATAGTCGGGGGCTATACTGAGGTCAAGCTTAAAGCCTAGCGGACAAGGAAGCCTCGGCTGCCTGCTCCGCCAGTCATTTAATAGACAGGCAGGTTAATGCATATGGGACATATCGTAATGAATCATTTGGAAAAGTCTTTCGGCGCTGTTCAGGCGCTGCGGCCTTCCAGCTTATCGATTGCCAAAGGCAGCTTTACAACGCTGCTCGGCCCCTCGGGCTGCGGCAAAACGACGCTGCTGCGAATGCTCGCAGGACTTGAGACGCCGGATGGCGGCGAGATTCATGTGAATGGAGAGTGCTACTATTCCAAAGTGAAGCGGATCAATAAGCCAGCTCATCAAAGGCAATTCGGAATGGTGTTTCAAGATTTTGCGCTTTGGCCGCATATGACGGTGTTTGAAAATGTCGCCTTCGGCCTGCGCGCTGCCGGCATGAAGGCTGGTCTTCAGGATGCGGTGCTAGGTGCGCTCCAGACCGTCCGTCTTGGGGGTATGGAGAAGCGTTATCCCCATCAATTGTCCGGCGGACAGCAGCAGCGTGTCGCATTTGCGAGAGCGATCGTCATGAAGCCGCAGCTCGTGCTGTTCGACGAGCCGCTCAGCGCACTGGATGCACTGCTGCGCGATGAAATGCGGGCAGAGCTGCTCCATCTGGTGAAGGAAGCGGGTGTGACGGCGCTTTACGTCACCCATGACCAGACGGAGGCGATGAGCATGTCGGATGAGGTTGTTGTGCTGCAAGGCGGCGAGATTTTGCAGCAAGGGACGCCGGAGCAAATTTACAGCGCCCCAGAGCATCCCTTCGTCGCCCGCTTTATCGGCAAGTCCAATTGGCTGATGAAGGACAAGTGGATGCTGCGGCCGGAGCATGTGCGCTTTCGCGAGGCGCATGCTGAGGATCATCGCTTCGAGGCGGAGGTGCGGCATGCCAGCTACATGGGCGACCGCTATGAGGTAGAGCTTGAGATGCAGGAGAATCTGGGCACTTGGACGGCCTACTCGCCGTCAAGGCTGCTCGTTGGCGATAAGGTGCAAGTTTACGCCTCGCCGGAGCATGTGCACGAAGTGGTGTCATAAACGAGTGGGTTATATGTTTTACAAATAAAAATGAGAACAATCGGGAGGCCCTACCAATGAAATTAGCTAAAAAAGGCATGATGCTTGCTTTAACCGCATTTATGGGAGTCAGCTTGGCAGGCTGCGGAACAGCAGCAAGCAATGGACAAGCAAGCAGTGAAGCGTCTGCGTCACCTTCGGCACCAGCCGCTTCTACAGCAGCAGAGCAGCCGCAGCAAACAGAGGTTAAACTGAGCGGCAGCGTAGTCGTTTACAGCGCAGGGCCAGAAGGGCTTGCGAACAAAATAAAGGAAGGCTTTGAAGCGAAGACTGGCGTGAAGGTCGAGATGTTCCAAGGCGCAACGGGCAAAATTCTTGCCCGCATGGAAGCGGAGAAATCCAATCCAGCGGTTGATGTGCTTGTGCTTGCTTCACTTCCGGCGATGCAGGGATTGAAAGAGGAAGGCATTTTGATGAGCTATCCGGATGCGGCTAATGCGGACAAGCTGATTGCCGACTGGTCGGATAAAGACGGGCAATATTTCAGCTACAGCGCCTCTGCGCTTGGCATTGTGTACAATACGAAGCTCGTACAGACGCCTCCTGCTTCATGGGCGGATCTGGCTAAGCCGGAGTGGAAGGACAAGGTCAACATTCCCGATCCATCGTTGTCTGGCTCGGCACTTGATTTTATTTCCGGCTACTTGAGCGCATCAGGCGATAGCGGCTGGTCGCTATTCGACAGCTACAAGCAAAACGGCGTAGCGATGGCAGGCGCGAATCAAGAAGCGCTTGATCCGGTTATTACAGGAGCGAAATCTGTTGTAGCCGCCGGCGTTGATTACATGGCGTACAAAGCGAAAGCGGCTGGCGAGCCGGTTGATATTGTTTATCCAAAAGAGGGCAGCGTTATTAGCCCGCGTCCGGCTGCCATTGTCGGCACGACCAAAAATGCCGACAATGCCAAAGCTTTTATCGATTATCTGCTTTCCGATGATGCTCAGAAAATGGTTACTGGCGCATATTTGCTCCCAGGCCGCTCGGATGTGGAAGCGAAGGACCGTGCAAGTGTGGCCGAAATTCCTACCTTTAAGGTGAACTGGCAGTGGATGAACGAAAATAGCGACAGCGTGACGACGAAGTTTACCCAATTGTTTAAATAAAGCGAACACCAGCCGCCTGATATCTGCTGCCCTAAGGCATCAGGTATCAGGCGGTGCTGGCAATAGACAGGTAATAGATAGGTGGTCTGACGATGCAATCCTCTTTGTTCAAAAACTATGTTTGGCTCGGCATGGGACTGGCGCTGGCTCTTCTCGGGATGCTGGTGCTCGCGCCGCTGCTGATCGTATTCGGCACGAGCTTATATACCGACCAGAAGCTGGATTTGCTGGCACCGCTGCAAATTATTAGGCAGAGCGAGCTTAGCGAGGTGCTGTTTAACTCGATTTGGCTGGGATTATGCGTCATCGCGGCGACGACGGTGCTTGCTTTCCCGCTGGCTTGGGTTATGGCGAAGACGCCGCTGCGCCGCCATAAGTGGCTGGATATCGTGCTGCTCATCCCCTTCATGACGCCGCCTTACATTGGATCGATGGGCTGGATGCTGTTCATGCAGACGAATGGCTACATGGAGCAATTCATTCCGGCATCCTCGGCCATTACCCCCGCCTTCTTCAGCTTTGGCGGCATGGTGGCGATTATGAGCCTGCATTTATTTCCGTTTCTGTATTTGCTGCTGCGCAATGCGCTGCTGCAAATCGGCGGAAGCATGGAGGAAGCGGCAGCGGTACATGGCGGCGGCTTCCTGTACCGCTTGCGGCGCATCGTGCTGCCGCTGCTCTTGTCCAGCTACGTCATGGGCAGCCTGCTCATTTTTGTAAAAACGATTGCCGAGTTCGGCACGCCCGCGACCTTTGGCCGCAAAATCGGCTTTTACGTCATGACCTCGGAAATCCATAAATATATTTCCAGCTGGCCGATTGATTTTGGCAAGGCAACTTCCCTTGCTTCGGTGCTGCTCGCGGCTTGCCTTGTGATGTGGTACATCCAAAGCACGATTAGCAGCCGCTTTTCCTATCGTTTAGTCGGCGGCAAGGGCGCCATCAAGCAGACAGCGACGATGAGCCGCTGGGGCCGGATATTGTGCTGGCTGTACATTGCGGTACTGCTCATTGCCTCCATCGGCATTCCTTATTTTTCGATTATTACGGCATCCCTCTTGAAGCTGCGCGGCGTCGGCCTCGCATGGGACAATTTGACGCTTCAGCATTACGTGGAGCTGCTTACGCCGGGGTCTTCCAGTCTGGATGCGCTATTGAACAGCTTCGGCCTGTCGATTGTCGCTTCCACGATTGCCGTCGTGCTGGGCACATGGTTCGCCCTGACGGTGCAGCGTTCGCGTACGCCGGGACAGAAGCTGGTTGATCTGTTCAGCTTGCTGCCGAATACAGTGCCGGGCATCGTTATCGTCGTAGGCTTGATTTTGTTATGGAATGCGAAGTGGATGCCGATTCCGCTTTACAATACATACGGCATGGTGGTGCTAACGTATGTCATCTTGTTCTTGCCTTACACTGTGCAATATGTGAAAGCGAGCTACGGGCAAATCGATCCGATGCTGCTGCAGGCGGGCCAAGTGTTTGGAGGGCGCAAGCTATATGTGCTGCGGCGAATTCTGCTGCCGCTGCTGCTGCCCGGCATGCTGGCGGGCTGGATGATGACGTTCACAATATCCAATCGGGAGCTGGTGGCGTCGCTGCTCGTCCTGCCGCCGTCGATGAAAACGTCGGCGACCTATATTTTTGCCCAGTTTGAGCAGGGAGAGGTGTCGATGGGGATGGCGATGGCCGTCATAACGGTCGGCGTCACAACCATACTGCTGCTGGCGATGAATGTTTTTAGCTCACAACAGAAAGTGGAATAGCTGATGATGCAACTGACCATATGGGGTGGAGCGGGCGAACATGGACGCTCCAGCTATTTGCTGCAATATAAAGACGAAGCGGTGTTGCTGGACTGCGGCGGGAAAAAAGAAGGCGGCGGACAATATCCGCTCATTAGCCCGGAAGTGATTCCGCAGCTGAAAGCGGTATTCTTATCGCATGCGCATGAGGATCATTCCATGGCGCTGCCGCTGCTGTATAAGCTTGGTTATGAAGGTGAAGTATGGACGAGCCGCGTGACAGCGCAGCAGCTTCCGGGTTATTTTCAGGCGTGGAATCGTTATGCCCGCTCACAGGCTGCCGAGCTCCCTTATGGGGATGAGCATATTGCGGCTATCCGCTATGCCTATTTGGAGGAGCGATCCACCGCTGATGAATGGAGCAGCGTGTTCCCTGGCCTGCGCCTAAAATGGGGGCGCAGCGGGCATTTGCCAGGCGCGGTATGGCTGGCGCTTGATTGGCATGGCAAGCTGGTGTATTTCTCAGGCGATTATACTGCCGAATCGGGCTTGCTTGCGGCAGATGAGCCGCGGCTCGGAGCGATTGGCGGGGGCAGAGAAGGGGCGGATGCCGCCCACCGTCCGATTTCAGAGACAAGATGTATCGCCGATTTGGCGATCATCGACGCAGCGTACGGGGCGAATCCGGATTCGCAGGCAGTTCGGCTGGCGGAGCTGGAACGGGAGACCGAGGTGGTGCTGCGGGCACAGGGCTCAGTGCTTTATCCGGTGCCGACGAGCGGGAGAGGGCAGGAGCTATTGGTGTGGGCGAGCGAGCGCTTCCCAGAGGTGCAGCTTATCGTAGAGCGGGCGTTGATGGAGCCGCTCCAACAGCTGGCTGCACTGCCGGAATGGCTGGGCGGCGGAGCGCTGGCTCGTATGGAGGCGCTGCTGGCGAGTGGTAGGCTTGCGATTGTCGCAAGCGAAGAGGAGCGCTTAAGGGCGCTTGCCTGCAAGGGCAGTGCCCTGATTTTTACGAATGATGGCATGATGCAGTCAGAAGTTGCGCGGTGGTACTACCAGCAGCTTGCGGGTGCCGCCCACCATGCCGTATTGCTGACCGGACATCTCGCTGCAGGCTCTTATGGCGAGGTGGCACTGCGGAGCAGCGAGGACAGTGGCGGCAGTGGGAGTAGCCCGTCGCGCTACCGGCTATCCGTGCAGCATATCCGCTATAAGGTGCATCAGGGCCTGCCGGATGTCCGCCAGATGCTGGAGCGGGTGCCTAGCCGCGCCACTGTGCTAGCGCATGCGGTTAAGCCAAGAACCGACGGGCTGCTTGCGGTGTTGAAGGAAGAGGGCTATGAGGGCGTTTATTCGCTGAGTCCGGGGGATCGGTTGATTTTTTAAATGGAAAATAGAAAACAGCAGGGATTCACGGCGCTAAAATGTCGTAATGAATCCCTGCTGTTTTTTGCTGTCTGCTAAAGTATTCAGGCACGCTGTAATTGGGGAATATTATTTACAAGTTAGATACAAGCTGGACGTAGTCTTGAGATATCCGCTTTATATACTGTATTCATCAGGGAGGACGCAGCAGCGGCAAACGAGGAGGGACAGCAGTAGCGTCCTATAATTGAAATTATAAAAATAGAGATAAAACAAAAAATCGGAGTATTCAAAAGGAGATCATAAAAATGAAAAACAACATGAAAAAAGGTATCGTATCGATGGTAGTTGTTGGAATGACATTGACGGGCGCAGCAGGCGTATATGCTGGAGCTAGCCTCCAAAAAATTTCAGCCTATTTGAATGGCAATATTAGTGTCAAAGTCGACGGAGCTGCTTATACCCTTAAAGATGAGAACGGCCACAAGCTTTCGCCAATTATGTATCAGGATAAAATGTATCTGCCTGTCCGCTCGCTTGCCGGAGCGCTCCATACACCGATTCAATATGATTCGAAAAACAATCAGGTGCTGATTGGCAAAGGGCAGCAAGCATCCGAGCAGTATGTGGAGGTTAAATACAGCGATGCGCAAATAAAAGCGATCAAGAAGGATTTCGCTGCATTTGATGGCTTCGAAACGGCATATGCACCTAAGCAGATGGCAGCCGGAGATGCTTTTGTCAAATCGTTTGCTGGCGGCGACGGGGTTAGTGTAATTTTCAACCATATGAACGTCAACGTATCTCCAAGAGACTACTCGGAAGGTTATGAAAGCAAGGAGGTCGTGCTGTCGAACGGGGTAAAAGCAAAATGGTATACGCCGAGCGATCTGCCAATGCTTAGCTTCCAGCTCGATGACCGTACGATCACCATCAGCTCCCCTGACCAAGTGCTGACTCAGGCGCAAATGGAAAAAATCGCAGTGAGCGTAGCAAAACTATAAGATTGACGAGGATAACAAACGCCTCGCCATAGGAATATTGGAATATAGGAATAAAGAAGTCCTCCCTGCTGCTTCCAAGCGGCAGGGGGCTTTTTTTGTATATAAAGGTAAACGCCGCCGCAATTGTGTGTACAGGATGGAAGGAGGAGCGGGGACGATTTGCTTCTTCTAAAGCCTGCAGCCTTGACTTTTAGATAAAGGCGTCATACAATATTGAAAGACTAACTAACGTTCGTTAGGTAAAAAGAATGATTGCCGAAAGGTGAATGAGGCTATGAAAAAGGACACCATACAAGTGCCAGCATCAAAAGCAACGGCAGAGCGTCTTAAGCATGCTGCCTTGACGATCTTTACCGAATTTGGCTACGAAGGAACGTCGATGTCCGATATCGCCAAGGCGGTTCAGATTAAGACGCCATCTATCTATGCTCATTTTAAGTCGAAGGAGCAGCTTTTTTTAGAGCTTTGCGCGGATGTTATTGCCGAAGAGGGCATGAAATTTGAGGAGCTTATGGAGCAATCGCAAGGCAGGCCTGTTTTGGAGCGGCTGCGCGAGGTGTACGATTTTTTCACGGACTTTCCGCATTTGACGGTCGGCCAATGGTTTCTGAAACGGATGATGCTAATGCCGCCCAAGCATTTGCAGCAGCAGTTCCGCGTCGATTTTTTGGAGCATGAGCAGCGGGTGGACGCTATTGTGGGCGCATTATTTTTGGAGGGGCAGCAGGCAGGCATTTTTCCTCAGCGGGATGTGGAGAATATGATTGCGGTGTTTTATACGCTGCTGGATGGTTTGCTCGTGGCGAATCAGATTTATGAACAGTCGGTATTCAGCTCGCGCAAGCAGACCGTATGGGAAATGCTAGAGAAAGACTGGACGACAGCTTAGTCATCTTGGCTTCATTGCAAGTTAACAGGGGGAGATTAATATGAAAGCTTGGCTTTATGTCATACTCGGTGGCATATTTGAAGTATTCTGGACCTTCGGTCTTAAATATTCGAAAGGATTTACAGACCCGCTAATAAGCGTCATTACAGTCATTTTAATTATTATTAGCTTTGTGCTGTTCGCCCGTTCCATGCAATTGCTGGAAATTGGCACGGCTTATGCGGTATTTACCGGAATTGGTACGGCGGGTACGGTCGTGTTCGGCATTTTGGTATTAGGCGAGTCTGCGGATATTAAACGCCTGCTGCTGGTCGGCACGCTGATCATCGGCATTATCGGACTTAAGCTCGTATCCAGCGAAAAGCCGAAGCAGGAGCAGGCATCTGATGGATCGGCGCCGGAAGCGCTGAAATCAGCACCGCTCGTGCAGGGAAGGGGCGGAAAATAAAATGGCATGGATTTTTCTTATTATTTCCGGCCTTGGCGAGGTCGGCGGCGTCACATTCATGAAGCTGTCGGATGGCTTTAAACGGTGGAGAGGGACGGTTGGAGCGATTATTTTCGGCTTCATCAGCTTCTACTTCCTGTCGCGGTCGCTTCAGGACATTCCGATCAGTACCGCATACGGCATTTGGACGGGAATCGGCTCGGTCGGCAGCGTCATTCTGGGGATGATTTTTTTCGGAGAATCACGCGATTGGCGTAAAATCTTCTTCGTCCTCATGATTATTGGCAGCGTCATTGGCCTCAAGCTGGTAGGTTAATAGTTGCGATATGGATAATAATAGACCATAAACCTAAAGAAGGAGAGCGATCCTATGTCGCTCTTCTTTTCTTTTCGCCGTTTCCGATTTAAAATAATAGAATAGAGTATAGACATGGTGAGAGAGGCAGGCACAAGGTATGGAAGAGAAACGGCTGGAGAAATGGATTGAGATGACCGAACGGACGCTGCTTGCAGGCGTGAAGCTCCAAAGCATTAACCATGGCGAGCCCGTTCAAGTGAATGTATTGCCGGAAGGCTGGGAGCTGCTTGGGGCGGGAAATTATGCTGGTGTATTCGTTCATCGGGATGCGCAGGATATAGCCGTGAAGGTGTATGCGCCGGGCAGGGAAGGCTGGGAAGCGGAAAGGGAAGTTTATCGCCGTTTGGGTAATCATCCTGCATATTCCACCTGCTACCATGCATCCAAAAGCAATGATCTGGAATATTTGATGCTGCGCAGGCTTGAAGGGAAAACGCTATACAAGTGTGTGCTTGAGGGTGTAATCATCGAGGACCGCATTATTGCGGAAATTGATGCAGCTTTGGATTACGCTCGTGAGCAGGGACTGTTTCCACATGATGTTCATGGCAAAAATGTAATGGTATCGAGCGATGACCGCGGCCTTGTCGTGGATGTATCCGATTTTCTTAAAGAAGAGCCTTGCATGATGTGGGATGACTTGAAAAAAGCGTACAACCGGATTTACATGCCGTTTCTATCCAAACATTCCATGCCTGTGCCTGAGTGGGTCATGAATGGTGTCCGCAAAGGCTATCGCTGGGTGCGTTCTTCATCCAGATAGCTCTGCGCGGCCGGGCAGCCGCATCCATCGATGCGTGCCCGGCCCGCGCCTGTGCTTAAGGTTCGGCGTCGAAAGCGTCCAACTGGTGCTGAGCGGCTTCAACGTCCTTTTTAAGCACGTGAAGCCTTTTTAAATTGCCTTCAAGAGTAACTTTTGCCTTAATGCCGCTTGCCTTCAAATGAGCCTCCAATCGGTCAATGATATCCGCCCTAGAACCGCTTTCGGTTCTGATGGCAACCCACCGCCGCCACAGCAGCCCCATCCTATGCACCTCCGAGTTCTGCACAGATTATCCGTTCAAGCTATATATATTCCGGTTCCTCCCGCTGCCATGACAGATTTATTCAAAGGGCCGAAGGATAAGCTTGCATTTGCCGGAAGCGGCATTATAAGCTTTCCAGAAATGACATGACATAGTATACTAGGTGGATATGTATAATTACGACATCGTCCCAGTACGACCAAATAGATGCTGAAGGTGAATGTATAATGGAAGGCATGAACGCTTTAAAGCCTAGATATGAACAAATGTATCTGATGCTGCGCGAAAAGATTCAAATCGGAGATTATACGGTCGGTGACCGCATCCCTTCGGAGAAGGAGCTGATGGAGGAATTTTCAGTCAGCCGGATTACCTCCAAGAAAGCACTGGATATGCTCGTTCAGGACGGCTATATTATGCGTCAGCCGGGCCGCGGCTCTTTCGTTATCGAGCATGCCATTCAGGAACAGGTGGAAGCTCCTCCTGCTCAAGATCCAGTGGCTGCTGCTGCTCGTACACAGCAAGTTGTATTAGGGCTCATTATGGAGGATTTTAGCGACAGCTATGGCAAGGAAATGCTGTCGGAGATGGAACGGACGGCACAGGCGCTCGGCGTTTATTTGATGCTGCGCATCTCTTTTTCCCAGCCCGATGTTGAGGAGAAGGCGATTCAAATGCTTCGCCAATACGGGGTAGATGGCTTGATTATTTATCCGACGCGCGGGCAAAACTTCAGCCCGGAAATTTTGAAGCTGGTCATAGATAAATTCCCGCATGTGCTGGTTGACCGTTATTTGAAATGGACGGACACAACGGCAATCAGCTCAGACAATGTGGAAGCGACGAAAATGGGTGTACAGCATTTGTTTAATCACGGGCATCGCCATATTGGGCTGCTTGCTTCGCGGGTGACGGATAATGTAGCGATTGAGGAACGGATTGAGGGGTTTGTGCAGGCGCATGCCGAAGGCGGTATTTTGCTGGACCGCTCGTCCTGGCTGACCGATATGAACTGGACGTCCAATGACAATTCCAGCAGCCACCTCATCGATAAATATGTGAAAATCATTCAGCAGATGCTGCGCGAGCATCCCCGAATTACCGCATTGTTTGCGATGGAATATGAGCTGGCGCTCATCGCGAAGGAAGCGGTAGAAAAGATGGGCCTGCAAATTCCACAGCAAATTTCGATTATTTGCTTTGATAGCCCGCAGAGCACGTCGGCGCTGTATCCGTTCACGCACTTGGAGCAGAATGAGAAGGAGATTGGCCGCCTCGCCGTCAATAATGTTCTGGAACTTATTCAAGGCGCCACGCTCCCAAGCAAAATATCGCTGCAAGTAAAGCTTGTCCCTGGCAAATCGACAGGGTCAGCACCCCAATAGAAAAACGGGCTGCTGGGCAGGTTGTATATGCTTTGCATATTTTCTGGCTTATTTGAGAAACTAAATACCAGCATATAGATGGACAAAGCCCTTCTGTCAACCGAGACAGCAAGGGTTTTCTGCTATATATCGTTATGCCTTATGGGCTCGAATTGGAGCTGTGTCTAGCAGAATGATTAGTATGCTATTTGTTTATAAATAATATAACATAGTATATTGACATACCATGAAATATAGATTAATATCGGTACATAAACCTCTTGAAAGCGCTTAATAGAAAGGGATGTATGAAATGACTGAAGTAATGGAAACGCTGCCGACATCGGTGCAGTCGTTAATCCAGGAAGTAGAAGGAAAGCTGGGTTCCCGTACGAAGCTGGCCCGCATGTTTGCAAATTGTTTCTCCAATACGTTAACAACGACGTTGAAGCCTCAGCCTGACGGTGCTATTTTCGTCATTACGGGTGATATTCCGGCGATGTGGCTCCGGGATTCCGCGGCGCAGGTTCGTCCGTACTTAATTTTAGCGAATGAAGATGCCGAGATGGCCCGTTTAATTGAAGGCGTTGTCAAACGGCAAATTCAACATATATTGCAGGACCCTTATGCGAATGCGTTTAATGAGCACGCCAACAGCAAGGGGCATCAGAAGGATCTAACGGAAATGTCTCCTTGGCTATGGGAGCGCAAATATGAAATTGATTCGCTCTGCTATCCGATTCAGCTTGCTTATCTTCTTTGGAAGACGACTGGAACTACAGCGCATTTGGACGAGGCATTTAAAGAAGCCTGCTCCAGCATTTTGCGGGTGTGGAGAACAGAGCAGAACCATGATCAGCAATCGAGCTATCGTTTCCAAAGAACGGATTGCCCGCCGTCGGACACGCTGCTTAATGAAGGCAAAGGCACGCCAAGCGCAGTAACGGGAATGACCTGGTCGGGCTTCCGACCAAGCGACGATGCTTGTGACTACGGCTACCTCATTCCTTCGAACATGTTTGCAGTCGTTGTGCTGGATTATATGGCGGAAATGGCGGTTGAAGTGCTTGGCAATCAAGTGCTGGCGAAGCAGGCGGTTGCTCTCCGTCAGGAAATTCAATCCGGTATCGAAGAGTATGCAACGGTCGAGCATGAGCAGTTCGGGAAAATTTTCGCTTACGAAACAGATGGTCTTGGCGGCTACAATCTGATGGATGATGCGAATGTGCCAAGCTTGCTGTCCCTTCCTTACCTCGGCTGCTGCAAGCTGGATGATCCGATATATTTGAATACAAGACGCTTCGTGCTGAGCGAGGATAATCCTTATTATTTCAAAGGTACGGCGGCGCAAGGAATTGGCAGCCCTCATACCCCGGAAAACTATATATGGCACATTTCGCTGGCTATGCAAGCGCTGACTTCACAAGATGAGGCAGAGGTTGAACGGCTGCTGAACGTGCTGGAAAGCACGGATGCTGGAACTGATTTTCTGCATGAAGGCTTTCATAAAGATGATCCAAGCGAGTATACGCGCGAATGGTTCTCTTGGGCCAATGCCTTGTTTAGCGAATTGATTTTGACGTATTGCGGCTTTAAGGTTCCATCGAGCATGAATGCTCGTTCAATATAGGAACAAATAATAAGCGTAACAGACGGACAATAAGGGGAGCGATCAAGATGGCAGGTAAAAAAACAATTCTGGCAGGTACGGTTGCAGCTTTAACTGTATTCACTGCAGCATGTTCAGGAAATGCAGGTACAAATAGCACGGAGGGCGCAGAAGCAACTTCCGCATCCGGAGCAACAAAGACGGTTAAAGTTGCTTATGGCAAATGGAATGAGACGGATAACTGGGGCAAGTGGCTGACTAGCGTGAAGGCTGATTTTGAAAAAGCGAACCCTGGCGTTACCGTTGAGCTGCAGCCGATTGAAGGCTCGCAATATGCAACGAAAATTCCACTGCTCATGATGGATGGAAAAACGGCGCCTGAGGTGCTTGCTGAAGATTCCTTCATGATTAATGCCGACAGCGAAGCCGGCTACCTTGAGCCGCTTGCTGTGGATGCATGGGAAGATTGGAGCAAATTCAACGAAGGTATTAAAGCGGCTGTAACAGGCACGGACAGCAAAATTTATGGTGTGCCTTTCTCTACTGACGTTCGCGGCTTGTACTACAACAAAGAGCTGTTCAAGCAAGCAGGTCTGCCTGTGCCTTGGGAGCCTAAGAGCTGGGATGAAGTGCTGAGCGCTTCCCGCACCATTAAGTCCAAGCTGCCAGACATTATTCCTTTCTGGATGAACTCTGGTAAAGCAGGCCAAGAAGCAACAACGATGCAAACGTTCGAAATGCTGCTTTACGGAACAGACGATACACTTTATGAAGATGGCAAATGGGTTACACAAAGCCCGGGCATTTTGAGCTCGCTGAACTTCATTCACTCCATCTACTCCGAGGGCATGGGTCCAAAAATGTCTCAAGTACTGACTGCACAAGCAGGTCAAGTATTGGAGACAGATCTGATGCCGAATCAAAAGGTAGCAATCGTCCTGAACGGCAACTGGCTGACAGGCAACTGGTCGGCAAGCGGCGGCAAGCCTTGGCCGGAAGCGCTTGATGTATATGACTTCGTGAAAATGCCGACAGAAAAAGGCCAAGATCCTGGCTTCACATCGATGTCTGGCGGCTGGACGCTTAGCGTTGGCGCGAAATCCGCTGAGAAAGAGCTGGGCTTCGAATTTATTAAAATGGCAACTAATGAACAGCACAACAAAGAGTTCGCTATGCTGGACGGCGCTTTAACGCCTCGTACCGACGTTGCGGCTGACACAGAATACACGGGCCAGCCTGGCACGCTGTATGGCGTAGCTGCTGAATTTATTACGTACACGCACGTTCGTCCTACTAATGCGAATTATCCAGCAGTATCGACTTCCATTCAAGAAATGGTTGAAAAAGTGGCATCGGGCTCACTTGCTCCTGAAGCCGCCATGCAAGAATATGCAAAAAGCGTAGAAAGAACAGTCGGCGCTGATAAAGTAGCGGCGAAGTAGCACACAGCTGGGAAGCCGATTGTTGCTTAACAACAATCGGCTTGTCTTTTTCAAATTCAGTCAGGAGGATACCAGATGGAAGCGATAAACTCGCGATTTCCCAAAGCGAAAAGGAAAGGGAACGGCGGTGAAAAGTGGAGGGCGGCGCTATTCTTATCGCCTAGCTGGCTGCTGCTTTTACTCTTTTTCTTCGTGCCGGCAGTTTTAACTTTTTATTTCGCATTTACAAATATGGCTTTGACCGGAGCGGCAGCAGCGAATACGCAGTTTGTTGGATTCCAAAACTTCACGAATATGTTTCAGGATGCGACATTCCGCACTTCTGTAGGCAACACCATCCTATTCCTCATTTTCTCGGCCGTTATTGGCCAGCAAGTTATGGGCTTTCTTATTGCGTTTCTAATGAATGGCAGAAACCGCGTATTCCGCAGTGTTGTCGGCTCCATCGTTATTTCTGGCTGGGTAGCGCCGGAAGTGGTATGCGCATTTGTTTGGTTCGCTTTTCTGAATGATACGGGAACGGCTAATGCATTCATTCAAGGCATCGGCTTTGAACCTATAGCTTGGCTGTACACATTCCCGATGGTATCCGTTATTATTGCAAACGTATGGCATGGAACAGCCTTCTCGATGATGGTATTCCAGGCTGCACTGGGCGACGTGCCTAAAGAGGTTGAGGAAGCGGCAATGATTGATGGCGCTTCGGCTTGGCAAAGACTTATCCGCATTACCATTCCAATGATCAGCGGTTCTGTTGTAACGAATATGGTACTCGTAACACTTCAAACATTAGGCTCCTTCACGCTTATTTATGCGTTGACAGGTGGCGGTCCGGGAAATGCAACGGAGACGCTGCCAATCTATATGTATCATCAGGCCTTCGTCAACTATCAGCTTGGCTACGGCACAGCTATTTCGCTTGTTCTGCTGTTGATCGGTATTGTTGCCAGTCTGTTGTATATGAAGCTTCTAAAAGTGAAGCTGTAAGCCATGCGCAAAGCTTGGATAATGGTTTATTAAAAGGAGGACGCGAGAATGAGCAGCAACGTACGCAAGCGCCCCAGAATGAATCGGTTTATGGTCGGCCGGGTGCTTCCTTATATTATTTTGAGTTTTATCGCTTTATTGTTCCTGCTTCCTATGTTGTGGCTCGTATTGGCTTCCTTCGATGGAGCCGCAACCCTTGCTTTGAAGGTGCCTGATGAGGTAACGCTAAGCAATTATACGTCTACGCTAGCGAGCTCTGACAATCAGCGCTCTTTCGGCAATGGCTTGCTGCTGGCGCTTGGACAAGCACTGCTTGTCGTCACTGCGGCAGGGCTGGCGTCTTACCCGCTGTCACGTTATCAGCTGAGGTATAAACGCCCGTTTATGTATGTAATCCTGTTCGCAACAGGCTTGCCGATTACGGCGGTTATGGTTCCGGTGTATCAATTTTTCCTGTTTATGGAAATTCAAGATTCCTTGTTTTTCACCATTTTGTTCTTGGCTGCATCCGCACTGCCATATTCCATCTGGATGATGAAAAACTTCATGGATTCCGTGCCTTTGGAGCTGGAGGAGGCTGCTTGGGTGGACGGCGCGTCCATCTGGACGACGCTTCGCCTAGTCGTTGCGCCACTGATGCTGCCAGGTATTTTCACAGTAGGCATTTTCGCTTTTGCTGGCAGCTGGGGGAACTTCCTCGTTCCGTTTATTTTGCTGCAAAGCCCACAGAAGCTTCCTGCTGCCGTGACCATTTACCAATATTTTGGGCAAAATGGCATCGTGCAATACGGAAAGCTGGCCGCCTTCTCGATCATTTACACGATCCCTGCAGTCGCGCTGTATGTGTTCGGCCAACGCTTTATGTCCCAAGGCTTTAGCTTTGGCGGGGCGAATAAGGGTTAATACAAAGTAGTAATTTTAAATGAAAAAGCGGCAAGTCCCTCCACTTAATTGGAGGGGCTTGCCGCTTTTTTTGAGATAATCGTATTTTAGCGTCCTAAGTGATTTTTTTCATGTTTAAGATTTCAGACTCAGTAAGACCGGATGCTTTAGCAATAATATGCGCTTCAACTCCAAGAGCTATAAGCTCGGAAGCGATCTCGGTTGCTTTTTTTCGCTCGCCACGGGCCTCCCCTTCTGCTAAAGCGCCTTCAATCATGGAAGCCTCATCGTGCAAATATTTTTGCCTATCTTCATACAAGCGGCGCGCTTCTGTATCCTGACTAAGGAACTCAAGTGTATTCATAGCTTTCTTTAATACAGGATCGTTCATGGTGAGCACCTCCCAATTGGATTTATTCGTACTCTTTAGAAAAAGGAGCCAATTAACCAATCCGCCATTTTCAACAGGTACAGCGAGGTCATCAAGTTTAGGCAATTCTAAAAAATGCAGTTCTATATCATCGATTAAGGAGATGCCACTGCGATCTTCTCGAAGATGAAATACGTTATGATACTGTTCGTTAGGTAAAAATGAGTAATTAAGTATATTAATTGTGACACATTTTTTGAGCAGTTTATAAGATTGACCTTCTTGCAATTGTCCGTTGTAGAGCTTGCTCCAATAAAAAAGAGTGCGTTTCTCAGTATCATATTTATTAAATAATTGCATTTCAACATTGATTAGTTCACCTTCGGCAGTTTTGCCTCGAATATCTAATATCGATTGTTTATCTCGCGGAGCATCTTTCTCTGTATAGGGATTAAGAAGAGTAATTTCCGTTAATGGTGGCTTTCCTGCTTCTGTAAAGGTCCGGTTAAGGAAGGCAAGCAGTACATCTCTGTTCTCTTCGCTACCAAAAATACGTTTAAACAAGAAGTCATTTCGAGGGTTAAGCAGTTCCGCCATCAATAATCAACTCCGTTCGATACGTTAATATCTATTATATCACGTTGCCGACAGGCTAGACATCCCTGCAGCAAGCCGCTTCATCGCGCCTTCAGCCACAGCAATAGGTTGACCCACCCGCTTTTTGTTGTTACTATTTTGTGGAAAATAGTTTTAAAGCTATCGTTCATCACTTTTCTCAAGGTGAAAAGGCTGTCACCGTCCTCGGGCGGCGCGGCTCGTTTCAGTCCGAGAA
Organism: Paenibacillus sp. J31R34; assembly: GCF_059383715.1. Classification (NCBI taxonomy): domain Bacteria; kingdom Bacillati; phylum Bacillota; class Bacilli; order Caryophanales; family Paenibacillaceae; genus Paenibacillus; species Paenibacillus sp. J31R34. Next base: position 94,506 of record NZ_JBXENU010000006.1, on the reverse strand, counting down.
ATATAAGCGTATTTATAGGTGTGAAACTTATAAATGCTTATATTTTCAAAAAGAACAGGAGGAACAAAAATGACTAAGGCTGCAATTAGCACGGAAGTAACAACGCTGCATAATGGGGTGCAAATGCCACGGCTGGGGCTTGGCGTATACTTGTCAAAAGAAGGCGATGAGGTAGAGCACGCTGTGCGTTACGCCATAGAGGCAGGGTATCGCAGTATTGATACGGCAAGCGCTTACAACAATGAAACGGGTGTGGGGCGTGCAATTGCCGATAGTGGTATTGCAAGGGACGAGCTGTTCATTACGACAAAAGTATGGAACCGGGACCAAGGCTATGAAACGACACTGCAAGCATTCGAAGCAAGCCGTAAGCGTCTAGGCCTGGATGTGATAGATTTGTATTTAGTTCATTGGCCAGTAGCCGGAAAATTTACGGAAACGTATCGCGCGCTGGAAAAGCTCTATAAGGATGGCTACGTTCGGGCAATTGGCGTGAGCAATTTTCTGCTGCCGCATTTCGACGAGCTGCTGCCAGGCTGCGAAATTAAGCCGATGGTCAATCAGGTGGAATTCCATCCGCTGCTGACACAACCCGAGCTGCAGAGCTTCTGCCGCGAGCAAGGCATCCAGCTTGAGGCTTGGAGCCCGCTCATGCAAGGAAATTTAGATGTGCCGCTGCTTCAGGGGCTGGCTGGCAAATACGGCAAAAGCCCGGCGCAGGTTGTCATTCGCTGGGATCTGCAGAAGGGCGTCATTACGATTCCTAAATCCGTTCGGAAAGAGCGCATTATCGAAAATGGCGACGTTTTTGATTTTGAGCTGACGGAAGCGGAGATTGCGGCAATTGATGGGTTGAACGAAGGCCGCCGTTATGGCTCCAATCCGATGACTTTTAATTTTTAAAGCCGGCATAAACGGCCAATGCATAATAGATCGAGTGTCATCGCATCCTAATCATGAATTTTAGCGGAACGGACTATTGACAGTTTGAACTGTAATTGATAAAATTACAGTACTAAACAGGGAGGCCGTTCACATTGAACAGCGAATTTACAATTGCCGTACACAGTCTTGTATATTTAGCTCATTTGCCGGAAAACATGGCAAGCAGCGAAATGATTGCCGTCAACGTTGGGACTCATTCGGCCCGCGTTCGCAAGGTGATGAGCGGCTTGCGCCGCAGCGGCTATGTGGATACGCGCGAAGGATCGGGCGGCGGCTATCGGCTGACGATTGATCCGAGTGTAGTAACGCTTGCCGATGTTTACCGAGTGATGGCGCAAGGTTCGCTTATTCCAAGCTGGTGCTCGGGCGATCCGGGCATGGAGTGCGTCGTTGGCTCCAATATGAACCAAGTGATGTTCCGGATTTTTTGTGAGGCGGAGAAGCAGCTTGAAGCGCATTTCAGTCACACGACCATTCAGGATGTGCTAGGCCAGATTCATGCATGTGAATAGGCAACTGATTATAAAGACGGTGTGAGGGGTATTCCCTTATCATACAACACAGCTGGAGAGGATGATTGAAATGGCAGTAGCATTAACGAAAGACAACTTTTCATCTAACGTAGAGAGCGGCGTATCTCTAGTAGATTTCTGGGCACCTTGGTGCGGACCTTGCAAAATGCAGCTTCCAATCGTTGAAGAATTGGCAACTGAGCTTGCAGGCCAAGCTACAATTGCAAAAATCAATGTCGATGAAGAGCCTGAACTGGCTTCGCAATTCGGCGTAATGAGCATTCCAACGCTTATTTTGTTCAAAGACGGACAGCCCGTTGACAAAATGGTAGGTCTGCAAAGCAAAGATGCGTTGAAAACAAAAATCAACAATCAACTGTAAGACCTTTGGTCGGACATGGATTAAATGAAGGGAAGCTGCATTGCCGGTGATTCATCGGTGTGCGGCTTCTTTTTTTGTATAAGGAAACTAAAGGATGATAACTCCGTTTACGCTTGGGCAAATTATTCTTCAAAAAGACGCAACTTCCCACAAAGCTCGGGCGTCTATAGGATATTCAGGAATGTATTGGAGGGGGAAGCAGGAGATGGGAAGCAAACAACGGTTGATTGCATTTGTTGCGCTAGTTGCGATAACAAGCAGTGTACCTACCGCCGCTTTTGCAAATGGAGCGAAGGTGACGATTGATCGCCAGACTACTCTGGCAGACAATATTTCCGGGGAGGGTTCGATGGATTCTGCGGCGAATGTATCGGTTTCGAAGGATAAGGCAGAGAAGCTGGCGCGCGAGCTTGTGAGCATTCCGAAGGAATACACGCTGCAGGGCGCTTCTTTGGCGGTCAGCGTGCTGGCACAGGGCAAACGTAATGTTTGGGGTCTTGATTTCGTCAAGAAAGTAAGCGGCAAGCATAAGGGCAGCATTTATGTTCAAATTGATGCTGACGGCGGCCAGTTGCTGTCCTTTAATTCCTATATAGACAATCCTAGCTCCAAGCCGACGTATCCGCTCAAGGTAGAGCGTGCGGCTGCCCAGGATATTGCTGCTTCCTTCATGAAGCAAATTGCAGCAGATTACGTAGGACAGGTGCGCTACAATCCCGAATACGGGGCGCAGGTGCTTCCCCCGCTGACAGGCGAGGTTGTTCATAATATTCGTTATGACCGAATGGTTAACGACATTCCTTATGTAGACAACTATATTGAACTCGATGTGGACAGTGAAGGCCATATTACCAATTATAAATTGCAATGGGACGATACGCTGCAGTTCCCAAAAGCAGACTCGCGCATTACGCTAGCGCAGGCAAATGCGAAGCTTCGCGAGCTTGCCCAGCCAGAGCTGCAATATATTGTGCCTTATAGTCCAGAAGGCCAGCACACCCCTCTGCTTAGCTACGAGATGGGCGGCTTGGCGGTAAATGCACTAGACGGCTCGCTTATTAAGAAGCTATATGATCAGACAAGCAGCGTATCTGCAACGCCAATTGCCCCAGCAGCACTCGGCGAAGCGCCAAAAGCGGGCAATTTGACCGATAAACAAGCAGTTGCACTCGTAGAGTCGACTTTTAAGCTGCCAACAGGCGCTGTGCTGTCAAATACGAGCTACAATGAGTACAGCGACGATACAACAGGCCATAACGAATCGTATTGGAACCTCAATTGGACGACGAAAAGCGGAGCCAGAGAGACGGGCTCTGTATCGGCAACCGTAGATAGCAAGACGGGGATTATTCGCAGCTATTACGCCTATGCCTACGATGGCGGGGATACGTCGGTGAAGCCTTCCCTGTCCTATGAGCAGGCGGAGAAAATCGCAATAGATACGGTTAAAAAGCAGCTTCCGTGGGCGGCAGCCCAGCTGTACGTTGTAAAGCCTGATCTGGCGAAGTACAGCGAGGCGCCTGCCGGAACGATTACTTCCTACTACATTTCTTTTGTTCGTAAAATTCAGGGAGCGACGGTGTCCTATGATCGGGTCAATGTTAATGTGGATGCCCGGACGAACGAAGTGACGATGTATGATGCCCAGTTCGCTTCCTTCGACTACCCCGCGCAAGCGCCAAAGGTCATCGAGAAAACGGAAGCGATTGAAAAGTGGCTTACCTACTATCGCACAGAACTGACGTATTATGTAGAGCGGGAATATTCCCTGCAAGGCCAGCCGATCCCTATCGAAAAATACAACCTGATGCTGGCTGCCGGTGAACTAGATTCCGAACAGGTGGAAAGCAAGACAGATGTAAAGCTTGTTTACCGCCTTGTGCCCGCTGCCATTGATGAATCCGTATTTTTGGATGCCCAAAGCGGGCAATGGCGGAATCGCGAAAGTGGAGAGGTTACGGCGCTCGAGAAGCCTAAGGCGCTTGATGTGGAGGGCCACTGGGCGCAGCGCCAGCTGGAGCTGATGGTTGCTTACAAGGCGCTGGATGTGAAGGATGGCAAGGTCCGTCCAAATGCAATTGTGACACGCGGCGAATTGATTAAAATGCTCGTGCTTGCCATGAACAGCGGCCGCGGCCCGATTGTAATGGCGAACGCGGAGGCGGGCAGTGTGGCGTTTAACGATGTGGCGAAAGGATCAGGCTATTATGTCTATGTTCAAAGCGCTCTTGAGCAAAACCTGATTGATATTGGCGATGGCACCTTTAATCCGGCGGGTGAGGTAGACCGTGAGGAAATGGCCGAGCTGATCGTGCGGGCATTGGGCTACAATACGCTGGCGAATTATGACCAGCTGTTTAATATTAATTTTAAGGATGCGGACAAAACAGAGAAAAAAGGCCAGGCGGCAATCGTGGTCGGCCTGAATATTATGTCGCTGTCGGACGGGAGCTTCCTTCCGGAGCGTAAAGTGACGCGAGCAGAGGCGGCAACGGCATTTTTCCGTTACCTGCAAACGCGAGCGGATTTGAAGGAAGCGCCGATTCGGAATTAACCTGCAGCTAAGCTGCACAAAGGCGCAGCATCTATTAGAAAACGGTTTTAAAAACGGAAGAGCTTAGGGGCAGACGAGGAAGTGTCTGACCGCTCTTCCGTTTTCTTTTTTACTGGATGCGTGGAACGTTAATCCGTTTTTTGCTTTTTGTCCGAGAAGTTGGAGACGGATTTCGTATCTTTGATATTGTCGTTTACGAAGGCCATATCCTGATTTTTTGCGTGTGTTTTGGTCGTGCCTTTGTAGTTGCCTTTATGGGTGTTGTTTTCCATTGTGCCGCACCTCCTTTGTGGGTCTATCCCTGCATTAGTATGACCGATGCGTCTGGAAGCATGCGCTGAAATCGGCAGAGCGCCTTCCGCCTATACTGATCGCCTGCTGCGCACATATGCTGAAGGAATGAGCAAAAGGCTATTGAGTATATGAAGGAGAGGGATCAGTGGAGGGGCAGACGAAGGAAATAACGAGCATTATTTTGGTTACCCGCAACCAGTTGGATTATACAAAACAATGTGTGGACAGCATACGCAAGCATACGGAAGCAGGAAGCTATGAAATACTGTTAATCGATAATGGCTCCGACGATGGAACGGTTCAATGGGCGTTGGATCAGCCTGATATGCGAGTGACCACCAATGCGGAAAATGAAGGCTTTCCAAGGGGCTGCAATCAGGGGCTGGAGCAAGCGATAGGGAGCCATCTGCTGCTGCTTAACAACGACACCGTTGTGACGCCCGGCTGGCTCGAAGGGTTGAGGCAGGCGCTGCTTAGCGATAGCAAAGTCGGTGCAGTAGGTCCAGTTACGAATTCAGCCTCCTATTGGAGCGAGGTTTCGGCGGAGTATGCGTCCTTGGAGGAGCTGGATGCTTTCGCCCAATTGCGGCGGAACGATCACGGACCACATAGATGGGAGGAGCGTGCCAAGCTGGTAGGCTTCTGCCTGTTATTGAGCCGCTCGGCGTATGAGGCAGCTGGCAGGCTGGATGAAAGCTTTGGTATCGGAAATTTTGAGGATGACGATTATTCGCTGCGGCTGCGGCTCGCCGGCTATAAGCTCCTGCTCTGCGACGATACGTTCATCCATCATCGGGGAGGCGCGAGCTTCAAGGCGGAGCCTGCCGTGTATCAAGCAGCCTATGAAAGCAACCGCAGACGTTTTGTGGAAAAATGGGGCTTTCAGCCGACGGAGGCACTCGTCATTCGCTCGGATATGGTGTCGCTGATTGAGCCCCAGCTTGAGCCTTATGAAGGGGCGGCGCCCGCGAGGCTGCTGGAAATTGGCTGTGGCTGCGGGGCAACCCTGCTGCGCTTGAAGAAACGGCTGCCGCGGGCAGAGCTGCTCGGGGTGGAGAAAAACCCTGGTGCCGCGAAGGTTGCTGCCGCCATCGGAGTGAAAGTGTATGATACGGAGCGGCCGGAGGATTGGGGCCTCGAGGCAGACAGTATGGATGGCATTATTGTTGGCGATGCCCATCAATATGGAAATTTGGAGCAGTTGAAGCAGCTCGCGGCTCTTCTAAAGCCGGGAGGTTGGCTGATCGGATCGTTTGCTAATCGCCACTATTACCGCTATATACGTCATTATTTGTCACCAAGCAATCACGGTGCGCAGCAGCAGGCAGCCTGCCTATATGGCGCAGAGCAGCTGGGGGAATTGTATGGGCAGGCTGGATTAGTTCGGACAGCGATTGCGCTTGTGCAGGACGGTCAAGAGCTGGCTGAGCAGGAGCGTCGTGTGGTGGAGGGGCTGGAGCAGGTAATTGCGCTGACTAATGAGGAGTTGAAAGGCAGGCTGACAGCGAGCGAGCTGCTTGCTTTCGGCCGCCGCGCCAAGCCAATTACAGCGCCAAACGGCTGGGCTGTGCAGGATAGGCAGTCGATTGAGCCGACTGCGAGTTATGTAGGCGATGAAGCTGCGATAGAGGAACTAGAGGAGCTATCAACGGTGAGTACAGTTTCGGAAGCGGCGCAAGAGGACGAAGCGCCGTTGGCAGAGGGAGCTGAAGAGATAGGTGGAGCTGGCGCGGGGAATGCCCAACTAAATGAACAGGGCATTCGCGAGCAAAATGATGTTGTTTTCAGTGGGGAAAGGCTTGTAATAAATCGCGAGGTTAAACAGCAATATCAGGATGTATACGAGGAGCATCTTGCCCGTTATACCTTGGCATCACATGTTGTAGACGGACTGCGGGTGCTGGATGCCGCTTGCGGGGCAGGCTATGGAGCTGCACTGCTTAAACGTTCAGGGGCGAGCGAGGTTGTTGGCATCGACATCGACGAACATTCGGTGAAGCTGGCGAAGCGGGATTATGGCGGAGAAGGTGTATATTTTGCGGTAGGCGATGTACTGCAATTGCCATTTGACGGGCAGGTATTTGATGCAGTGGTGTCTTTCGAGACGATAGAGCATGTTGCAGATGGGGCGGCTTGGATCAAGGAATCAGCGCGCGTATTAAAGGCTGGGGGATTATTCATCGTGTCTACACCGAATCGGGCGGTGACGAATCCGGCGCTTTATTTTGAGGAGCGGCCATTTAATCCCTATCATCAATTTGAGTATAGGACAGCAGAGCTGGCAGGCGAGCTGCTGCTTCATTACGATATTGTGGAGCTGTATGGACAAAATCCCATCGACGATTCCCGTATGGCAGCGATGAATGGGCTGCGGCGAATGTTCCAGCTGGAGCCGGGTCGGAAGCTGGAGCGGGTACTGCAGTCGGAAGGACATGAGCTGATTCCGCTCAGTCGCTTCAAAAGCTGCGAGCCGATGTACGTCGTGGCAGTGTGCCGCAAGAAATAAGAAACAGCGGTATTGCACTGGAATGAAAGGTGGTTTGCCCGTCTGATGGAGACGGGCAAACGGACGGTGGCAGCTACGCGCTTTTTGGCAATGGCAGCTTTTTTTATTCTAATCTTACAATGTACATATAACAATTTCGATGGCCGTTTCGGCAAAAACATCTTTAATTATTTCTCTTACCTGGCCCCATTGGAGCTTATCGAGTCCGCAGCCGATTTGCGGCATGGCCAGCTTGGCAATGCCTTCTTGCAAGCAGATGTCCCTCATGGATACAATGGCTAGGGTAAGCGTTTGGTATCCCGATTTATAAACGGGTGGGGATCAACCGGCCGAAATCAAACAGAAGCTCTGGGAAGAAATAAACAGCAAATATGAATTTGAATATGGATTCTAACTTGAAAATTCTGTCCGTGAGTTGGCTGGAACGGGTTGTTTCAACATCGCAGCAGGAGCATTTTGCTAAGCGCGTCAGCGAACTCGCCCTTTTATTGTTTATACGCATCGGGTATAATGACGAGAGCTTGTTACTTCGGAAAATGGGGTGTCTTTACGCATGGCTTTAAAAGCTGGTATCGTGGGCTTGCCGAATGTCGGCAAATCGACTTTGTTTAATGCAATTACGCAAGCGGGTGCTGAATCCGCTAACTATCCTTTTTGTACAATTGATCCTAACGTTGGTGTTGTAGAGGTACCGGACCCGCGTATGAATAGGCTCGTTGAGCTTGTAGTGCCGAAAAGCATCGTGCCTACAGCGTTTGAGTTTGTTGATATTGCCGGTCTGGTAGCAGGCGCGAGCAAGGGCGAAGGACTTGGCAACAAGTTTTTGGCGCATATCCGTGAAGTCGATGCGATTGTTCATGTCGTTCGCTGCTTCCAAGACGAGAATATTACGCATGTAGCGGGCAAAATCGACCCGATCGACGATATTCAGACCATTAACCTGGAGCTGATTTTGGCGGATATTGATTCCGTGGATAAAAAGATCGAGCGCTCCCGCAAAAATCTCAAGGGCGGCGACAAAAAAGTCGTGCAAGAGGTTGAAGTGCTTGAGCGTGTAAAAGAAGCGCTCTACAATGATATGCCAGCGCGCAGCCTGGAGCTGTCCGATGACGAGAAGCTGCTTATTCGCGATCTTCATTTGCTGACCATGAAGCCTGTGCTTTATGCAGCCAATGTTAGCGAAGCAGAAGTTGCCGATACGGACAATAATGAATTCGTTAATAAAGTACGTGAGTTTGCAGCTGCTGAAAATGCAGAAGTGGTGCCCATTTCCGCTCGCGTTGAGGAAGAGATTGCTGAGCTGGAAGGCGAAGACAAGGCAATGTTCCTTGAGGAGCTTGGTCTTGCGGAGTCGGGACTTAACCGTCTAATTCGTGCGGCTTACAAGCTGCTTGGCCTTTATACGTATTTTACGGCAGGCGTGCAGGAAGTCCGCGCTTGGACGATCCGCAGCGGAACGAAAGCGCCGCAGGCAGCTGGCGTTATTCATACGGATTTTGAGCGTGGCTTTATTCGCGCCGAGATCGTATCGTTTGACGATTTGTCTGCTGCCGGTTCGATGAACGTGGCGAAAGAGCGTGGTCAGGTTCGCCTGGAAGGTAAGGACTATGTCGTAAAAGACGGCGATGTTATACATTTCCGCTTCAACGTTTAGATTTTTGAGGCAAGAAGGAGCTTTCGGTCTGCTTTGTGAGCGGATTCGGAGGCTCTTTCGTCTAAGTAGACGAGGATAGCAAGCGGAGAAGTAGAAAACTGGGCGCGGCGGCAGTAATTCGCTTGTCGATAGAATGCTGCGCATATGTTATAATGGAGTATCAAAGTGTGATAACAGAGGTGAATGATGGTGTTGGACCGTTTACAAGCACTAGCTGATCGTTACGAGAAGCTGAGTGAATTGCTGTGTGATCCAGATGTAGCAAGTGATCCGAAGCGTCTGCGGGAATATTCCAAGGAGCAGTCCGATCTGCAACAATCTTATGAAGCTTTTACTGAATATAAACAAGTGTCGGAGCAACTGGACGATGCGAAGGTTATGCAGGGCGAGAAGCTGGATGACGAAATGCGCGAGATGGTCAAGATGGAGATTGATGAGCTGTCTGACCGCAAGGAAGAGCTGGAAGAAAAAATTAAAATTTTGCTTCTGCCGAAAGATCCGAACGATGACAAAAACGTTATCGTGGAAATTCGCGGCGCAGCTGGCGGCGACGAAGCAGCTTTATTCGCTTATGAGCTGTACCGTATGTACACGAAGTTTGCGGATACGCAAGGCTGGCGTGTAGAGCTGATGGATTTTAATGAAAATGACTTGGGCGGCTTTAAAGAGGTTATTTTCATGATTACGGGCAAAGGCGCCTACAGCAAGCTGAAATTCGAGAGCGGCGCTCATCGGGTACAGCGTATTCCGGTAACGGAATCTGGCGGCCGTATTCATACGTCTACTTCTACTGTTTCGGTTATGCCGGAGGTTGAGGAAGTGGAAGTCGAGATTTTCGACAAGGATATTCGGGTGGATACGTTCTGTTCCAGCGGCGCAGGCGGCCAGTCGGTTAATACGACAAAATCCGCTGTCCGGGTACTTCACGTACCGACGGGCATTATGGCGACTTGCCAAGACGGCAAATCGCAAAATGAAAACAAAGCTAAAGCGCTGCAAGTATTGCGTGCGCGTATTGTTGATGTACAGCGTCAAGAGGAAGAAGCGAAATATGCCGGCGAGCGTAAAAGCAAAGTCGGAACGGGCGACCGCAGTGAGCGGATTCGCACGTATAATTTCCCACAGAGCCGCGTGACGGATCACCGTATTGGACTTACGCTGCATAAGCTGGATTCCGTAATGAACGGCGATATGGCTGAAATCATTTCGTCGCTGACGATTGCCGAGCAAGCGGACATTATGGAGAGAGAACTGAACTAACTTAAGTACTTTCCAAAGTAAGCTGCCGATTAAGGCATGCTGCATGAAGAGGCAGGGTTTTCGAGCATTAGTGCTTGGAGAGCCTGCCTTTTATGCGGCTTTGCGTTTTATTGCTGAGTGTACAGGGAAGTAAAGAAAGGGACGTTGGATACATGGGCGACAATAACAAGGGGTGGAGCGTTTTGCTGCCTTGTACCATTAGAGAAGCCTGCTTGCAGGCTTCTTCGTTTTTGGCGGGGCAGGGCGTTGAGGAGCCGCGCAATAATGCGGAGCTGCTGCTCCTGCATCTGCTCGGCATCGGACGTATGGAATTGCTGCGCGACGGGGGCGACCCTTTCCCGAGTGAGCTGGCTCCAGCATGGGACGAGCTCACCCAGCGAAAAGGGAATGGCGAGCCGGTGCAATATATCATCGGCGAGCAGTGGTTTTACAGCAGGCCGTTTGCGGTTACGCCGGCCGTGCTAATTCCGCGGCCCGAGACGGAGCTGCTCGTCGAGGCTGTGCTTGAGGCGGCGGATCGCCTGTGGCCGGAATCGGCACAGGCGGAAGCAGAGGACGCGCCAGTGGAAGGTGCGACTGAGGTGGGGCTTGCTGCCGCTGAGAGCAATAGCGGTAGCGAGCATGCGGAGCCAGAGGGCGCGTCAGCTATAGCGGAGGACGCTACGAAGGGCTGGGCTGCGCGGCCGACGGTGCTTGATGTCGGCACGGGCAGCGGCGCCATCGGCGTGACGCTGGCTGCGCTGCGTCCGCTCTGGCGCGTGTGCGCGTCCGATCTTTCGCCGGACGCGCTGGCTGTCGCCCGCACGAATGCGGCCCGCCATGGAGCGGCAGGCCGCATGGCGTTCGTGCAGGGCGACCTGCTGGCGCCGTTCCTCGGAACGGGCGGCGCCGCCGCAGACCAAGCACTCGGCGCGGCAGACCTCCGCGTCGATGTGCTGGTGTCCAATCCGCCGTATATACCGGCGGATGACCTCCCGGGCTTGCAGCGCGAGGTGCGGGATTACGAGCCGCACCTCGCACTGGATGGCGGAGCGGACGGGCTGGACCCGTACCGCCGCATGGTAGAGCAGCTGCCGCTGCTAAGGCAACTGCCGCGCATCGTCGCCTTCGAGCTGGGCATGGGCCAAGCGGAGGCGGTGGCGAAGCTTCTAAGGGAAGCGGGAGCATGGGACGAGGTGCGGACGATTACGGATTATGGCGGCATTGACCGCCATGTTATCGCGGTTCGCACTAACGGCTAGGCAGGATGAACAATCTCACTTGTAGGCTACTGTTCTGCTATTTCTCGGACTGAAACGCGCCGTGCCCTCACAGGACGGCGTCAGTTGTTTACGCTTGAAATATAAGCATGTATAAGTACACACTTGTAATAGGCTTATATTTAATCGCGAAACGGTAGCTTTGCATTACAGGCTGGCGACATCCGTTTACACTTGTCTATTAAAATTTAATAGTTTCGAGGTTTATAGAACGGGAATCGCGGACATACTTACGGATAGATACGTTCCGGAACGCAAGCAGAGGTACCGACGGGTGCCATCGAGAGGAGCTTGTGTATGTCCCGCAATTATTCCCGTATTTCTTATCGTAGATCCGTTGTTCTTATTATGGTGGTGCTTGCTGTACTTGTGATGAGCTGGGAGCTGCAAAAGGTAGATGCCGCTGTAGCTGGCAGTCATATTCCGGAGGAGTCGATCAGGCTCCGCATATTGGCTAATTCCGACGCCCCTGCCGATCAGGCAGTTAAACGCGTCGTTCGTGATGCTGTGGTCGAGGCGATGAACAGCTGGGTGACTGGACCGCAGACAATAGAGGAAGCTCGTGCAACGATGCGTCAGCATATGGGCGAGATGGAGCTTTTGGTTGGCAAAGTATTGAGCAGCCGGGGTTTTGATTATGAGTTTCACATTGAGCTTGGCCAGGTTCCTTTCCCTACTAAAATGTACGGAAGTGAAGTATATCCCGCAGGCAGCTACGAAGCGCTGCTCATTACGTTAGGCGAAGGCAAAGGACAAAACTGGTGGTGCGTGCTGTTTCCGCCGCTTTGCTTCATCGACGCAGCTTCCGGAGAAGCGGTAGCCGCCGATGGCGAGGTGGAGGCAGCAAACGCAGCAAGCAAGGCAGAATCGAAAGAAGCGAAAGCATCTGTAGAAAAGGCGTCCGTACAAAAAGAAAATGCCGGCGAAGTTGTCCATGCCAAGCAGGATTCTGCTCCTAACACAGCGGAAGGCGAAGCGCCGGAAGCAAAGTTTTTCCTTTGGGAAATGCTGCAAAAGCTGATTGCTTGGGTGCAAAGCTTGTTTGCTTAGGGCTTGTATGCAGACTTAAGTAAGCCAGATTCAGATCGAATGTAGTGTCAAACGTAATGCCTCTCCTACTAGGAATGTCATACCTCATAAAGGTGAACATGTTTTTTTGAAAGTTAGCATCATATTCATCGTTTCAGGTGGTTACACCCTGCGCAAAGATAGAATTGGCGGACAGAGAAGCCGCTATATCAACAAGATCACCGGAAAGGCAACGGTGGCGGACTCAGGAGCCGCTAATGCGCTGCCTTTAGCCATTTTGACGGGATAATGAGCATTATAACGGATTTCCTGTCCGCTTATGGTCAGAAATCGAGTCGAGAGCGAGAATAGCGGATTCTCAGTCCTCCAAAAAGGAGGGACCGTGTGGAGCTGCACGGTTTCGGCAATGCCGCTTAGCCACATTGGCTCAGCGACCGCGGTCTTTGCAACAATCACATGCTTCGGTTTTCAGGCATCAATTCGCCAGATGAGATTGGCCTCGATTAAGCTCTGAGCAAGGAGTGGCAGGTCTACTTACGTTTGCATGCACACCTTAGCATACAGCAGCCAATAGAGTGATTTGAGCCAGTGAGCATCCGTGGGCTGCGGTTATGCTGCTGGCTCCGTTTTTATCCAAGCGTATGGTATACTAACGGGAGTATACGAACTAGAAGGATGACTATAACAGAGCAAGGATTGAAGGATAGAGATGACTACAACGAAGGTATGGCGCATGACGGACCAATACGCGGAGGCTTCTATCGCGGAAGCAGCGGAACTGCTTCGCCGTGGAGAGCTCGTGGCTTTCCCGACGGAGACGGTGTATGGTCTTGGGGCCGATGCTCGCAGCTCGGAGGCCGTGGCGCAGATTTTTCAGGCCAAAGGCCGCCCCTCCGATAATCCGCTTATTGTTCACATCGCAAATATTGCGCAGCTCGATGAACTGGTGCTGCCTTATTCGTTGCTTGCGAAGCAACTGATGGAGCAGCTGTGGCCGGGGCCGCTCACGCTTGTGCTTCCCGTTCAGCCGGGAGTGGTGTCGCCGCTTGTGACGGCGGGCTTGTCCACGGTCGGCGTGCGGATGCCTTCCCATCCGGTAGCGCTGCGCCTCCTAGCAGCCGCTGGCTGTCCAGTTGCCGCGCCGAGCGCTAATCGCTCAGGTAGGCCCAGCCCAACGCTCGCCGAGCATGTGGCTGAAGACCTTAGTGGCCGTATCGGCGGCATTGTCGATGGCGGCGCTACAGGCATCGGCCTTGAATCGACCGTCATTGAACTGATGGGCGAGCAGGTGCTTCGTATTTTGCGCCCCGGAGGCGTAACGGTGGAGCAGCTGCGCCAAGCGGCGCCGCAAGCGGAGATTGATGCGCCTGCGGATGCCGAATCGGCAGCGGAGGAGCTTGCCGCCCCGCGCTCCCCGGGTATGAAATACACGCATTATGCGCCTAAGGGCGAGCTTAGCATCGTGGAAGGAAGCTCAGCCGCGAGGCGTGTTGCTTATATGCAGGAGCAGGTGTCGCAGGCTGCAAACGCTGGACTGAAAGCAGGCGTGCTCGTGTTCAATGAGCAGGCCGCTGCTATGGAAGGCGGCTCCGCCCTCGTGCTCACTTATGGGAGTGGGCAGCAGCTGGAGCAGGCTGCGCATCGTCTATATGCGGCATTGCGCCAGTTTGATGCTGCTGGCGTGCAGCGAATTTGGGCAGAAGGCTGCGTGCCGGAAGGTATTGGAGCTGCGCTTATGAATCGGCTGCTCAAGGCAGCTGGCCATCGCATTAATCAGGTTTAAGGGTGAAACAAGCTTAAGCCAGTGCCCTATTTTTCACTAGGATAGTTGAAGCCTGTGCCTGTCGTGCCGATTATGCAGTTATGTGAATCAAGCTTTGGAGTTTGCCTAACATGATACAAGGGTAAGAATAGCTCCAGGATCGATTAAACAAGCTATAGTATGTTTGTCCCCATGCCCGCATATGTTGAAGTATTAATGTTTGCGGACGTGGGGGGAGATCGTTTTGTGGGGTAGCCATATGCTTGGAGGGCAATTTGTTACACTGCTGCTTATGGCGGTTGCGCTTGGCATGGATGCTTTTTCACTAGGAATTGGAATTGGGCTGCGCGGCATTCGCTGGCTCCATATGATAAGATTAAGTGCCATTATCGGTTTATTTCATATTATTATGCCGCTCGGGGGCATGTACGCTGGGGGATTCGTCAGCGGCATGCTCGGTCATGTAGCAACGGCTGCTGCTGGTGTGCTGCTGGTGCTGCTCGGTGGGCATATGATTTATAGCTCCTTGCGGGGAGAAGATGCACAAACCTTTGATCACCGCACGATTTGGGGAACGATGCTGTTCGCGCTTGGCGTCAGCGCTGATTCTTTTTCCGTTGGCGTAACGCTCGGCATGTTTGCAGCCGATTTGCTGTTGACGGTGCTGCTGTTTGGTTTTTTTGGCAGTATGATGTCGATCATAGGGCTGCTGCTGGGACAAAGGGTCAGTCATAAGCTGGGCGGCTATGGCGAAGCATGCGGCGGCGCGGTGCTGCTCGTGTTTGGTTTAATATTTATTTTCTGAAAATATAATGATTTATAAGTTTACATGTATAAATAGAATTGTATTTCATCGCGAAACGGAAGCTTTGCCGCCAAAGGACGGCTTCAGCCGTTTATGCTTGAAATATAAGAATTTATAAGTTGGACATCTATAAATACGCAAATATTTCTCGGACTGAAACGAGCTGCACCGCCAGAGGACAAGGGCAGCCGTTTCACCTTGGTACACATAGAAAGGGGCATGCGGCGTGAAGCGCATTTTGTTCATTTGTACGGGAAATACCTGTCGTTCTCCGATGGCGGAGGCGATGCTGAAAAATATGGCGGGCCAGCAGGACGTAGCGATTGAAGTACGTTCGGCAGGCATTTCGACGATCGATGGTTTGGCCGTTTCCGGCCATGCGACAGAGGTGCTGCGCGGTTATGGCATTGAACATCAGAGCTCTTCGTGCGCGCTGACTGGAGAAGCGGTGAAATGGGCTGACCTCGTGCTGACGATGACCGCCAGCCACAAAAGAGGACTGCTCCAATGGTTTCCTGAAGCCGTCGACAAAGCACATACGCTCAAAGAGTATGTAAATCAGGATACAGGTGTACTGGCAGACATTAGGGAGCTGGAGCAGCTGTACACGGAGCTGCATATGAAGCAGACGCTGGGACAGCAGTTAAGCGATGGCGAACGCAATCGTCTGCTAGCGCTGGAGCGCCGCATACCGAGCTTTGATATTATAGACCCGTTTGGCGGAACACTTGGGAATTACAAAAGCTGCGCCGAGGAAATTCGCAGCTGCTTGCAGCTGCTGCTCTTGCGTTTAAAGCAGGAATAAGCGGATAGCTGCGGCGACGCAAAAGGGAAAGCGCGAATTTAGGTGCAGGAACGATTGATTTTTCAAAATAATTCGGCTATGATGGGTACAGATATACGGTTTCCGATGTGACTGGCGACGGAAGTGGGTAACCACGGTGGAGCATCGGAACATACGGCCGGTCGCCTGGGCAAAGAGCAGCATGCTGAAGAGCATGTCATGCTCTTTTTTCGTCTTTTGGGACAAATTTAGGTATAATAAAAGCGTCGAATTGCGGAAGCGGAGTTCATGTGCCGAGCACCGCAAGTATCAATGCAAGTGCAGCATCGTCATACTTTGGAGGAGGTTTATACGTGAAAATTGCCATTGGGGCCGATCATGCCGGCTATCGGCTGAAGGACGAAATTGTACCATTTCTGCTATCGCTTGGACACGAAATTGAAGATTTCGGTTGTGACTGCAATCAATCGGTTGATTACCCGGACTATGCACTGCCTGTAGCTGAAAAGGTGGCAAGCGGGGAAGTGGACCGCGGCATTCTCATTTGTGGAACAGGCATTGGCATGTCGATTGCCGCTAATAAGGTTAAAGGCATCCGCTGTGCGCTGGTGCACGATTTATTTTCCGCCAAAGCGACGCGCGAGCATAATGATACGAATGTAATTGCACTGGGTGAGCGTGTCATTGGCCCAGGTGTTGCACAGGAAATTCTTCGCATTTGGCTGGACACGCCATTCTCCGGCGGCGAACGCCATGCGGGACGCATTGATAAAGTAGGCCAAATCGAGCAAAAATATAACGCTTAAGCTAAATGAGCGCGGAATAAGGCGTTGTTCCATGCTTGCATGGAAACGGTTAGTCAGACAAGGAGGTCGCCTGCGATGGGAGCAAACGAGGAAACGATAGCGATAGCAAGTGCAGTAGAGACGATCGTTCGCGAGCTTGCGGCAGCGGGCAGCCTGCGGGCTGGACAGCTTCTCGTCATCGGCACGAGCACGAGCGAGGTGCTGGGCCGGCGCATTGGAACGTCGGGCACACTTCAAGCTGCTGCGGAAATTTTCGCTGGAGTGGAGGCAGTGCGCCGCGACATTGGCTTTTATCCCGTATATCAATGCTGCGAGCATTTAAACCGTGCGCTCGTTATCGAGCGTGATGCCGCTGAACGCTATGGGCTTGAACAGGTCGCAGCGGTTCCCGTTCCGAAGGCAGGAGGCTCCATGGCGGCTTACGCCTATCGGCACATCAGCGATGCTATCCTCGTCGAGACGGTAGCCGCTCATGCTGGCATAGATATCGGCGATACCTTCATCGGTATGCATTTGCGCAGAGTAGCGGTTCCGGTGCGGCCTTCTATCCGCAGCATTGGCGAGGCGCATGTCACGATGGCGGTTACGCGGCCAAAGCTGATTGGCGGTGTGCGTGCGGTGTATGAGCTTGGTGGCGTGGCAGACAGCCGTGATGCTGTTGTGTTGACTCCGGAGCAGTCGGCCGGGACTTGCGATTAATCATTAGTATTTCATAAGCGTTTATTATTGGCGGATCGAGCGTATATCCCGTAGAGCATGTATCTGACGAGCATATCCTGCTTAATCCTTATTTATATAACAAGTACACACTACTGAGGAGGCAATTAAAATGGAAAATCTACGTAAACAAGATCCAGAGGTTTTGAAAGCAATGGGACTGGAATTACAGCGTCAACGCGATAACATCGAGCTAATCGCATCAGAAAATATCGTAAGCGAAGCTGTTCTGGAAGCTTTGGGTTCTGCTTTGACGAATAAATATGCAGAAGGCTACCCAGGCAAACGCTTCTACGGCGGTTGTGAGCATGTGGACATCGTGGAAGATATCGCACGCGATCGTGCAAAAGAACTGTTTGGCGCAGACCATGCCAACGTACAGCCGCATTCCGGCGCACAAGCGAACATGGCTGTTTATTTGGCGGCGCTTAAGCCTGGCGACACGGTACTGGGCATGAATTTGGCACATGGTGGCCACTTGACGCACGGCAGCCCGGTTAATGCTTCCGGCTTGCTTTACAACTTTGTAGCATACGGCGTAAATGAAGAATCCTTCACGATTGATTATGAAGAAGTTCGCAAAGCGGCATTCAAGCACCGCCCTCGCATGATCGTAGCTGGTGCATCTGCATACCCGCGTATTATTGATTTCGAAAAAATGGCTAAAATCGCCAACGATGTAGGCGCGCTATTTTTTGTAGATATGGCTCATATTGCAGGTCTTGTGGCTGCTGGTCTTCATCCTAACCCAGTGCCGCATGCACATTTCGTTACAACAACAACGCACAAAACGCTTCGCGGTCCTCGCGGCGGCTTGATCTTGTGCCGCAAAGAGTGGGCAGCTGCGATCGACAAAGCGGTATTCCCAGGTACACAAGGCGGCCCTCTGATGCACGTTATTGCGGCTAAAGCAGTAGCGCTCGGCGAAGCTTTGCAGCCATCGTTCAAAACATACGCGCAAAACGTTGTGATTAATGCTGCGGTTCTGTCCGATACGCTCGTTGCTGAAGGCATTAACATCGTATCCGGCGGCACAGACAACCACCTGATGCTGATCGACACGCGTACCCTGAACATCACAGGCAAGGAAGCCGAGCACGTGCTGGATTCAATCGGTATTACAGCTAACAAAAACGCGATTCCTTTCGATCCAACGAGCCCGTTCATCACTAGCGGTATCCGTCTTGGAACGCCAGCTGCCACTTCGCGCGGCATGGATGAGAAAGCGATGAAAGTAATCGGCGAAGTGATCGCTGTTACGCTGAAAAATCCGAAGGATGAGGCAACGCTTGAAAAATCCCGCCAAATCGTTCGCGATCTGACATCGCAATATCCGCTTTATCCAGAACTGAAATACTAATCTTAAACTTTTGAAAAATGCCGCATAGGGCTTCGGCCTCTATGCGGCATTTTTGCGTATAAACAAGCGTATGAAGGCTTTCGTTCCATTATTAAAAGGGATTTTTATTCATTTTTGGTAGATATATTATGCAGCAAAACCATTCGGCATGCTACAATAGTACAGACAAAGCTAAATGGAAGGTGATGGTACAGCCATGAGCAATACGATTTTTCTCGTTCTGATTTACGTTGTAATTATCGTACTTGTAATTGTAATCGTAACCCGAGCCAATCGTTCGCGAAAAAGAAATGATAATGGCCATTCGCTGGGCAAGCGAAGCTTGTCGTTAGCCTCTTGGCCGTCTGAGGAGCCGCCGCTTGCGCTGGGAGTTCCTTACCAGCATCCTGCCCGTCCGGCTGCCGAACGTCTTGAGGCTGCCCTTACGAATGATTTTGAAAGCCGGATCAAGGATCGCGTGCTCAAGCAGCTGCCGAGCTTGTCCGATAAGGAATGGAAATGGACCTTTTTCGAGCTGAAACGATTTTTTCTGATGTGCGGACTGCTTCGGGGAGTTCCGATGTACAGCGGCCGTGCGGATCTCATCTGGCATGAAATGCTGATGTTTACGCGGGAGTATGAGCAGTTTTGCACATCCTTCTGTGGCGGGCTGATTCATCATGCCCCGCACGCTGAAAATGAACGTCCGAATGTCGATGGCCGGGCCTGGTTTGACTGGGTATACACAGAGCTGTTTCAGCAAACGCCGGCAAGCGGTCGGGTGTGGGGCGCCTTTTTCAAGACGCCGCTTCCTCGCGAGTGGACGGATGAGTTTGCAGAGCAATCGGAGCAGGCGCTGACGGAAAAATGGTTTAATGCCAAATCAGCGGCAGCATACCCCGATATGCAGAAGACGATAGATTATTTGCAGTGGCGCTTGAAATCGCAGCTACATAATAGCGATGAGCAGGTTAAGCCTTATCCGGTGGGCGCCTCTTCCTCCTGGAAGGGCGGCTATGATCCGGTAGTTGGAGCGACAGGCATGCTGTCCGGCATGCTCATTTTTCATTCCATATCCGCTTCTTCGCCTAATGACTTTGCCGAGCAAATGAATGCAGCGCAGACAAAAGCCCAAAGAGATGCAAATGGCAGCGGGTCGTCGACATACGGCTGCGACGGATTGGGCTCCTCTCATGACCGTGATGATTCCAGCGGCGGCCATGACAGCGGCAGCGACTCATCCAGCTCCTGCGGAGGCAGTAGCGGGGGAGACAGCGGTGGCGGCTGTGGCGGCGGCTGCAGCAGCTAAAAACGGACGATTTTTCAAAGTGAAAAATCACAGGATGCATCAGGCCTTTTACAATGCTATAATATACGGGATTGTGTCTACAGATACAGAAATACGTTATCACACAGGAGGAATAACGCTCCATGAGCAAATTGGTCATCTGCGACCATCCGTTAATCCAGCATAAGCTGACCTTTATTCGGAATAAAGATACGAATACGAAAGATTTTCGGGAACTGGTTGATGAAGTAGCAACATTAATGGCATATGAAATTACAAGGGACATCCCGCTTGAAACGATTACCGTACAGACGCCGGTTGCGCAGACGCCATCGAAGGTCGTATCGGGACGCATGCTGGGTCTTGTTCCGATTTTGCGCGCCGGCCTTGGCATGGTAGAGGGTATTTTGAAGCTTATTCCTGCTGCAAAGGTTGGTCATATCGGCTTGTTCCGCGATCATGAAACGCTACAGCCAACGGAATATTATATCAACCTGCCGACGGATGCTCCGAATCGCCTGCTCGTTGTTGTGGATCCGATGCTGGCTACTGGCGGCTCCGCAATCGCGGCTATTACTGCGCTCAAAAAACGCGACTGCGAGCATATTAAGCTGATGTGTCTAATTGCTGCGCCTGAAGGCGTGAAGGCCGTACAGGAAGCGCACCCGGACATCGATATTTATATTGCCGCGCTGGATGAGTGTCTGAACGAGAAGGGCTATATTGTTCCAGGTCTTGGCGACGCGGGCGACCGCATGTTCGGCACTAATTAGCGCCTGCCTGGCGCAAGCAGATTATAGGAGTGAATTGTTTTGTCCAAATTAAAAGTAATGACTATTTTCGGTACGCGCCCGGAGGCAGTTAAAATGGCGCCGCTTGTTCTTGAGTTGAACAAGCACTCGGACGATATTGAATCTATCGTCTGCGTAACTGCGCAGCACCGTCATATGCTGGATCAGGTGCTTGATTTTTTTGAAATCCAGCCGAACTATGATTTGAATGTGATGAAGGACCGCCAGACGCTAACGGAAACGACCGTACGCGTTTTGGAGGGCCTTGATCCGATTTTAGCGGAAGCAAAGCCGGATATCGTGCTGGTGCACGGTGACACACAGACGACGTTTCTTGCCAGCTACGCTGCTTTCCTGAAGCAAATCCAGGTTGGTCATGTGGAAGCGGGCCTTCGGACTTGGAACAAGCTGTCCCCGTACCCTGAAGAGATGAACCGCCAGCTTGCAGGCGTGTTGTCTGATGTGCATTTTGCTCCGACTTCTTGGTCGGCTAGCAATTTGCTCAAGGAGAACAAGTCGGAAAAGACGGTTTATGTGACGGGAAATACGGCAACGGACGTATTCCAATACACGGTGGATCCTTCCTTTGCTCACCCGGTTATCGACTGGGCGAAGGGCAAACGGATGATTTTGATGACGGCGCATCGCCGCGAGTCGCTGGGCGAGCCGCATCGCAATATTTTCCGTGCGGTAAAACGCATTGCCGATGAGCATGAGGATGTTGCCATTGTCTATGCCGTTCACCCGAACCCAGCCGTCAAAGAACCGGCAACGGAAATTCTCGGCGGCCATCCGCGTATTCAGCTTATCGATCCGCTGGATGTGTTTGAATTCCATAATTTTTATCCACATGCCTATATGATTTTGACCGATTCCGGCGGCCTTCAGGAGGAAGCTCCTTCGTTTGGAGTGCCAACGCTGGTGCTTCGCGATACAACAGAGCGTCCTGAAGGTATTGAGGCGGGTACACTTGAGCTTGTGGGTACGGATGAAGAGGTTGTTTACAGCCGGGCAAGCGCCTTGCTTAACGATGCTTCCTTGTATGAAAAGATGAGCCATGCGGCAAATCCATACGGTGATGGACAGGCTTCGACACGTATCGTGCAAGCTTTGCTGCATCATTTTGGAAGAAATTCTGAGCGTCCCGATCCGTTCACACAACGTTCATAGTTTACACATGGTCTTATAAATAGCGGCGCAATGCACAGCATACAGTTGTACTGTATGGTTTTGTCGGCTCTGAGGGCTTGATTTGACTGGCTTTTGGGCAATCTGTACAGTAAAACTATACAGGATTATCAATTGACAAACCTTGCGCCGCTTGGATAAAATAAATGAGGATTGACAGGGGTATGGGCCATGGATAAAAAGAACAGAAGAGACAATCCGCTGTTTGCCGCAGGTCTTGTCGGCGGGCTCGGACTGCAAGTCGCTATTTGTATCTTTTTAGGGTACTTTCTCGGATCGTCGCTCGGTGAACGCTTTGGCGGAGGTTCGGGTTGGACGGTTGGAGGCATACTGGTCGGTCTGGCTGTCGGTCTTCTCTCAGGCATTCTGCTTGTGAAGAAGGTAATGGAGGATGCCGATGGATAAAATAATGAACACTGCAGTAAGGTCGCTACTCTTCATGATGGGTGTGTGTCTGATTGTCTGGGCGTTTATGCCGAACTGGCGAACAGTTGCACTCGGTCTTCTACTGGGTCTTGCAGCGAGTTTCATGAATGCGTTTTTACTGAGGCGCAGAGTGGAAATGATTACGCTTAAAGCAGCAGGAGGAACCTCTCGCAGAATGGGTATGGGACTTGGAAGCCGCATCGCTATGGTGCTGCTGGTTGCCATGGTTGCTTATCGCTTTCCGGAAGACTTCAGCATGCCAGCCGCATTAATTGGCTGTATGGTTATGCCTTTTATTCTTCTGGTAGCAGCTTATATTCATAATAGAAATAAACTTTAGTGGAAAGGGGTGAGAATTTTACATGCATGAATTTCCGGTGTGGCAGCTCGGATCGCTGCAGATCGACATTTCAACGTTCATTGCGATAACGGTTTCCGCCATCATCACCTTTGTTGTGGCGAGACTTGCTGTGCGCAATTTATCGGTGGACAACCCTTCCAAGATGCAAAACTTTTTGGAATGGGCCGTCGAATTTGTTCACAATCTGATTGCCAGCGCAATGCCGCTTAATCGCGTCAAGCCTTTCATTTCCTTGGGTATGACGTTGATTATGTTTATTTTCATCTCCAACCTGCTAGGTTTGCCTTTCGGTATCGTGACAGAAGTCCATCACGCTTATCCGGCACTAGGCATTACAGAGGAGCTGTTGCAGGAGAAGGGCGGACATCTGGAGCTAGCCTGGTGGAAATCACCTACGGCTGACATTAATGTTACCGCAGGGCTAGCGCTGATCGTATTCATACTCGTGCATTATTTGGGCGTGAGATTGAACAGCAAGCATTACGTGAAACACTATTTCCATCCGTTTCCAATTTTTCTGCCGATCAACTTGATCGAGACCATCTCGAAGCCAGTAACTTTGGCGCTACGGCTATTCGCCAACATCTATGCGGGCGAAGTGCTGATCTCGACCATTTTGATGCTGGGGGTTATCGGTACTCCGTTCCTCGCGGCTTGGCAAGCGTTCAGTATCTTTGTCGGCGCAATTCAGGCCTTCTTGTTCACTATGCTTACGATGGTGTACATTTCACAGGCCGCAATTCACGAGGAAGACCATTAAGTTAAGCTTGATGCCTAGGATTTAATTACCCCCTAGGTTAGCAATACAAAACCAAAACGAGATATTATTGAGGAGGATTTTTAAAATGGAAGTATTGGCAGCAGCATTGGCAGTTGGTTTGGCCGCAATTGGCGCAGGTGTAGGTAACGGTATGATCGTCAGCAAAACAGTTGAAGGTATCGCTCGTCAGCCTGAGCTTCAAGGTAAATTGCAAACAACAATGTTTATCGGTGTAGGTATCGTCGAAGTTGTGCCGATCATCGGCGTAGTTATTGGCTTCCTTGCTTTCTTTAAATAAGTTAAACACGTATCTGGCGGGGAAGGCCTAGCCCTCTTCGCCTTCGTTGTGATTGTGACAATTTTGTGGTAAGAAAGGAGTGGCTTTAATGGCATTGCATTGGGAATCGACAGTATATGCGATAGTAGCTTTTTTAGTATTGTACTGGTTGCTGAACAAGTACGCATTCGGTCCGCTGCTCGGCGTTATGGAGAAACGGAGACAGCTCGTGCTTGAACAGATGAATACAGCTGAATCCAGCCGTAAGCAAGCTGAGCAGCAAATGGTTGAGCAGAAAGCGGCTCTTGAGCAGGCTCGTAAAGAGGCTTACGAAATTATTGAGCAATCGAGAGTTACAAGCAGCAAGCAAGCTGATGAGATCGTGAACACTGCTAAGACAGAGGCGTCGCGCTTGAAAGATGATGCTCTTAAAGACATCGAAAGCGAGAAAAACAAGGCAATTGCAGCACTTCGTTCTGAAGTTGGCGGCATCTCCGTTCAAATCGCTTCGAAAATCATTGAGAAGCAAGTCGATGAGAAATCACAAGAGCAGCTTGTTAATCAATACCTGAAAGAAGTAAGCGGCAAATGAGCCGGGACGCAGCGGTAGCGAAGCGCTACGCCAAAGCGTTGTTCGAGCTTGCACAGCAAGGCGGCATTATTTCTGAGGTAGAGCAGCAGCTGCAAGCTATTGCACAATCGCTTGGAGAAGATCTGGAAATCCAAAAGTTTCTAAGCTATCCGAATATTGATGCTTCAAAGAAGCTGGCCGTTCTTAAAGCCGCTTTCGGTGGAAGCATTTCCGAATTGCTGCTGAATACGCTGGAGCTGGTTTTTGTGCGCGGGCGTCAGGAGCTAATTGTGGAAATCTACGAAGCATTTACAAAAATCGCAGGCGATGAGCTTAAGCAAGCGCATGCGACGGTATATACAGCTCGTCTTTTGAATGACGCAGAACTGGCAGAGGTTGCAGTTCAGTTTGGCGGATTGACAGGCAAAACCATTATTGCTGAGCAAGTCGTAGAGCCTGCCCTTCTGGGTGGAGTGAAGGTCCGCATTGGCGACCGCCTTTACGATGGCAGCTTGTCCGGCAAGCTTGAACGGTTAGAAAAACAGTTAAAATCTAAAGCACTGTAGATAGGGGTGAGCGAATTGAGTATCAGACCTGATGAAATCAGCACGCTGATTAAGCAGCAGATCGAACAATATAAATCCGAAATTCAAGTCGTGGATGTTGGCACCGTTATTAGCATCGGTGACGGTATCGCTCGCGTTCACGGTTTGGAAAATGCGATGCAAGGCGAATTGCTCGAATTCTCCAACGGTGTTGTCGGCATGGCATTGAACCTTGAAGAAAGCAACGTCGGTGTCGTTATTCTCGGTCCTTACAAGGACATTCGTGAAGGCGATCAAGTAAAACGTACAGGCCGTATCATGGAAGTTCCAGTTGGCGAAGAGCTGCTGGGCCGCGTTGTGAACCCGCTTGGACAGCCGCTTGACGGCAAAGGTCCAATCAACACGAAGCATTCCCGTCCGGTTGAATCTCCAGCTCCAGGCGTTATCGACCGTAAATCGGTTCATGAGCCTATGCAAACAGGTATTAAAGCGATCGACGCAATGGTTCCAGTTGGCCGTGGTCAACGTGAGCTTATTATCGGCGACCGTCAAACAGGTAAAACAGCGATCGCGATTGATGCGATCATCAACCAAAAAGGCAACGGCGTAAAATGTATTTATGTCGCTGTCGGCCAAAAGCAATCCACTGTTGCTAACGTTGTAGAAACCCTTCGCCGTCACGGCGCTTTGGAATATACAATCGTTGTAACTGCAGGCGCTTCCGAGCCAGCTCCACTCTTGTTCCTGGCTCCTTATGCAGGCTGCTCGATGGGCGAATACTTCATGTACAAAGGCGAGCATGTACTCGTTATTTACGATGATTTGTCGAAACAAGCGGCAGCATACCGTGAGCTTTCCTTGCTGCTTCGCCGTCCACCGGGTCGGGAAGCTTACCCAGGTGACGTTTTCTATCTTCACTCCCGTTTGCTTGAGCGCGCAGCTAAGCTGAGCGATGCAAGAGGCGGCGGTTCCTTGACTGCCCTTCCTTTCATCGAGACACAAGCTTCTGACGTATCGGCTTACATCCCGACGAACGTTATCTCGATCACTGACGGTCAAATCTTCCTGGAAGCGGATCTGTTCTACTCCGGTCAACGTCCAGCGGTTAACGTTGGTATCTCGGTATCCCGTGTCGGTGGTTCCGCACAAATTAAAGCGATGAAAAAGGTTGCCGGTACGCTCCGTCTTGACCTTGCGGCTTACCGTGAGCTTCAAGCGTTCTCGCAATTCGGTTCCGACCTTGATAAATCAACGCTTGCCCGTCTAAACCGTGGTGCTCGCACAATGGAAATCCTGAAACAAGGCGTTAACCAGCCGATGCCGGTTGAGAAGCAAGTAATCTCGATCTACTCTGCGGTTAAAGGTCATCTGGATGAAATTCCGGTTGCTGACATTTTGCGCTTTGAGAAAGAATTCCTGGCGTTCCTCGATTCCAATCACCCGGAAATCGGCAATTCGATCCGCGATACGAAGGATCTGGTTGCTGATAACGAGAAAGCCCTTGTTGATGCGATCAACAAATTTAAGAAAAGCTTTGCCGTATCGGCTTAATTTTGGAGCTTGTGAGGAACGATAGGTTCCTCTAAGTTCTTATATATGCTGCTCGTACCAATCATTAGGCTTCGCAGCCATCCCTTATAGCTTGCGCGGCTCTATATCCGAGCTTGCGTACAGGAAAGCTGCGAGGCAACAAAGGCGGGTGAAACCAAATGGCTAAAGGTATGCGCGATATTAAACGCGAAATCAAGAGTAAACAAAATACGAAGCAGATTACGAAGGCGATGGAAATGGTCGCAGCTTCCAGGCTGAGAAGAGCGCAGGAAGCTGCACAGGCATCCCGCCCGTATTCAGAGAAGCTGAAGGAAGTTGTGGCTAGCATCGCTGCTGGTACGAAAGACGTTAAGCACCCAATGCTGGAAACCCGTCCGATCAAAAAGACAGGTTATCTTGTCATCACGTCTGATCGTGGTCTGGCAGGCGGCTACAACGCCAACGTGCTTCGTAAGGTAACGGACACGATTCGCAGCAAGCATAAGTCGAACGATGATTTCGTATTGTTCGTCATCGGCAAGAAGGGCCGGGATTATTTCCGCCGCCGCAATATGCCGATCGTAGAAGAAGTAACCGGTCTTCCGGATGCTCCTACGTTTGCAGATATCAAGATCGTAGCTTCGACAGCAGTTCAGAAATTTGCCGACGGCACTTTTGACGAGCTGTACGTGTATTACAATAAATTCGTTAATGCTATTACCCAAATTCCTACGGAAATGCGCCTGCTGCCGCTTGATTCGGTAGATGGAAGCGCAGCTTCTACAGCAGCGTACGAATACGAGCCATCGCCGGAAGGCGTGCTGGAGGCATTGCTGCCTAAATATGCGGAGACGCTTATTTACAGCGCTTTGCTGGACGGCAAGGCAAGTGAGTTCGGTGCTAGGATGACGGCTATGGGCAGTGCGACGAAAAATGCGACGAAGATGATCAGCGGTTTGACGCTTACGTACAACCGTGCTCGTCAAGCGGCAATCACACAGGAAATTTCCGAGATCGTTGCAGGAGCGAATGCTGCTCAATCTTAGGTAACACACTACGCAAGCAGAAGCCCTGAGAGAGGCTGCTCTGCTTGCTAGTAACAAGAAGGAACCAGGAGGGAATACCATGAAAAAAGGACGCGTTGTATCCGTCATGGGTCCGGTCGTCGATCTAGAGTTCGAACGCGGCAACCTGCCGGAAATTTTGAACGCTGTCAAAATCGAGAAGAAGGGCGAAAATGGCGGTGTAGATATTAATCTAACGCTTGAAGTCGCTGTTCACCTCGGTGACAATAAAGTCCGTGCTGTAGCGATGAGCACAACAGACGGTCTTGTACGCGGTACTGAAGCCATTGATACTGGCGCTCCAATCACGATTCCGGTTGGCGCTCCAACACTCGGCCGTGTATTTAACGTACTGGGACAACCGATCGATGAAGCTGGCGATGCTACTTCTTCAATCAATCTTCCTATTCACCGTGAAGCTCCTGCTTTCGACGAATTGTCGACACAATCGGAAATTCTCGAAACAGGAATTAAAGTTATCGACTTGCTGGCACCATACGCAAAAGGCGGTAAAATCGGCCTCTTCGGCGGCGCGGGCGTAGGTAAAACGGTAACGATTCAAGAGCTGATCAACAACATCGCACAAGAGCACGGCGGTATTTCCGTATTCGCGGGTGTTGGTGAGCGTACGCGTGAGGGTAATGACTTGTACCACGAGATGAAAGACTCCGGCGTACTTAGCAAAACAGCAATGGTATTCGGACAAATGAATGAGCCGCCAGGCGCACGTCAGCGTGTAGCTCTAACGGGTCTGACAATGGCTGAATATTTCCGTGATGAGGAAGGCAAAGACGTACTTCTGTTCGTCGATAACATCTTCCGTTTCACACAAGCAGGTTCCGAGGTTTCGGCCCTTCTAGGTCGTATGCCTTCCGCGGTAGGTTACCAGCCAACACTGGCAACTGAAATGGGTCAACTGCAAGAGCGTATTACTTCAACGAAAAAAGGTTCGGTTACTTCGATCCAAGCGATCTATGTACCTGCCGATGACTATACGGATCCAGCTCCAGCAACGACGTTTGCCCACTTGGATGCAACGACTAACCTTGAGCGTAAAATTTCCGAAATGGGTATTTTCCCTGCGGTAGATCCACTTGCTTCATCTTCCCGTATCCTTAGTCCGGATATTCTTGGCGAAGAGCATTACAATGTAGCTCAAGGCGTTAAGAAAATTCTTCAGCGCTATAAAGAGCTTCAAGATATTATCGCGATTCTTGGTATGGACGAGCTGTCCGAGGAAGATAAATTGACCGTTGCTCGCGCACGTAAAATTCAACTCTTCTTGTCTCAGCCGTTCCACGTTGCCGAGCCTTTCACAGGCATCAAAGGTAAATATGTACCAGTTAAAGAATCCGTGCGCAGCTTCAAAGAAATTCTCGAGGGCAAACATGACAACCTTCCGGAAGAAGCTTTCCGATATGTAGGTGTGATTGAAGAGGCCGTGGAGAAAGCCAAAACGCTGTAGTAGCGAAAGGCGGGAGGAATCCACATGAGTACCTTTTTGGTAGAAGTCGTTACTCCTGAGCGTAAAGTGTACGCGGAGAATGCGAATATGGTTAGTGTAAAAGGCGTTGAAGGCGAGCTTGGCATTTTGCCAAACCACATTCCGCTCGTAACACAGCTTCGTATTGCACCAGTTGTAATCAAGCGCGATGGAAAAGTTGATGTTATTGCTGTAAATGGTGGTTTTATCGAGGTTCGTAAAGATAAAATCGTTATTTTGGCGGAAAGCGCCGAGCTTGCGACCGATATTGATCTTGATCGTGCGAAAGCAGCGAAAGCACGCGCTGAGCAGCTTCTGTCTGCCAAACGCGATGAGATCGATTTCCGCCGTGCGGAGCTTGCTTTGCAGCGTGCAATGAACCGTATTGGCACAGCGAAAAAATAATACTTGATACCCAAACACCGTTAATGTCCTGTAAGAGGCGTTAGCGGTGTTTTTTGAAATATAGGAAAGTATATGATTTCGCCATCCTTTCTCTATATTTCTCGGAATGAAACGCACTGCGCCGCCAAAGGACGGCTTTCGGCCGTTTCACCTTGTAAATGCAAACGCAGGAGAGGAGCCCTCCACTATGATTGATATTCATACACATATTCTTCCCGGTATTGATGATGGTGCGGCCCGCCTGGAAGATTCGGTTGCACTGGCAAGAGCGGCTGCTGCCGAGGGAATCAAAACGATTATTGCGACTCCCCATCACCATAATGGGAGATATGTGAATCCGGCTCAAGCTGTGGAAGAGCTGACTCGTACGCTCAATGAGTTGCTGCAGGAGCTGGATATTCCGCTTGTTGTGCATACCGGACAGGAAGTGCGGCTGCATCAGGAGCTGTTGGACCACTTTCAGCAGGGAAGCTTGCTGACGCTGGCGGGTTCATCCTACATGCTGCTAGAGCTGCCATCCTCCCATATTCCGAAAAATACGGAGCAAACCGTCTATGAGCTTGGATTGCTCGGCATTCATGCGATTATTGCCCATCCGGAACGGAACGCGGCCATCATTCAGCAGCCGGAGCGGCTCGAAGAGCTTGTGCGGCTTGGTGCATTTGGGCAAGTGACGAGCCATTCCCTGCTGGGCGCTTTCGGCAAGACGGTGGAGCGAGCCTCATGGAAGCTGTGTGAAGCGGGACTTATTCATCTTGTGTCATCTGATGCGCATAATGTGGAGCGCAGAGGATTTAGGCTGAAGGAAGCGTATGACCGAATACAGAAGGTTATGGGCGTGGAATGGTCGGATTATTTTCAGCAAAATGCTGCTCTGCTATTAAGGGATGAGGCCCTTGCTGATGCGCCAGATTGGCAGGGCAGTGCTGCGGCAAACCGCTGGAAGGCTTTTAAATCATTTTTCAAGAAGTAATGGATTTTCATTTATATTTATCAAATGAGCCTTTTGAACTAATCATTCAACATAATGAGCAAACCAATCAAATGTACGGAATTCGTGCAGATGATTGGTTTTTTTTCGCTCAAATCGCTGCTATCTAAACATATTTGGTTAAAAAAGCTAACATTTTTCTATGAAAACGGTGGAAATGTATGTTAATATACTTTACATATAAGAAGATTAAGGAAGGGCATAGGGGGAGTGCGTATGTTTGATTGGC
Organism: Paenibacillus sp. J31R34; assembly: GCF_059383715.1. Lineage (NCBI taxonomy): Bacteria > Bacillati > Bacillota > Bacilli > Caryophanales > Paenibacillaceae > Paenibacillus > Paenibacillus sp. J31R34. The sequence goes on along the minus strand of NZ_JBXENU010000006.1, from coordinate 63,989 downwards.
TAGGTACAAGGACGGGGTTTCCACTGTGGGTATCATGGAAGCTCAATTCTGGCATTAAGGAAGATGTCGAGCACATTTTCGAAGGCGTTGCAGATACTCGCAAAGAGCTGCTGCTGCAATGGGCGGATGAGTATTGGGGGCATATGGAGCGCCTGTCGAATCAATTAGCGGATGGCCTATCCGCACTGCAAACCGCTGCGTTCTCAAAAGAACAGCAGAAATGGATAGCTCCTTTGCTCGAACGATCCTATGCGAGGGGTACGGATTTTACGGAGCTGTTCCTCCTAGACAACCACAACCATGTAGCTCACTCCACCTATCCCACACATATCGGCACACATTATGGAGAGGGCAGTCCCCTGTCTCCAGGTATGCAATACACTCAAATAGGCAGCCCAGCGGGCAGACGCTGCTTCTTTGGTCCTTTCGAAGACGTGATGACACTCAAGCTAGGGGCTCGAACGTCCTCTTTTCACGACAAAATGACGATCATGTTCATGCAGCCGCTGCATGTGAACGGCAGCAGAATCGGAACCTTATGCGGGAGAGTGCCTAACGATGTGCTGGGCGATTTGATTCAGCGTGAGTCAGGGCATGTATATCCGGATTCAGGCGACAATTATTTGTTTATGGCAGAGCCTAGCCTGCAGCGTAATATTGTGCCTGGAACTGCGTTGTCCCGCAGCCGCTTTGAGGATCGTACATTCACACATGGCGAAAATTTAAAGGATGGCGTAACGACAGACTGGGGTACCGTATCAATTAAGGAACATACTGAGCTGGAAATTATTTTTACCGATCCGGCAACGGGCGAGCTGCATCCTGGCGTCGCAGGCACGATTCGCAATGGCAGTAATTTGTTCGCTCAGTTCCCCGGTTATTCGGATTATCGCCACATTGCCGTCATCGGCAAAGGAGTGACCTTCCGAATGCCTCATTGCCCTGATCTATGGGGGATGATGTGCGAGGGCGATCTTGAAGAGGTTTACCGGCTGCGCAGTATTGGCTGGCGGCAGCGCAAGCTGCAAATGTATGCGGCAATGCTGCAAAGCGTCTTAACGTTTCTGCTTGCTTCATTGGTAATCGGCTATATGCCACTATGGGGAGCGGCAGCTGTGCTTGGTGGATTTAATTTGCTGTTCGGCATTTTGTTTGCGATGTCGGTGCAGCGCAAGGAATCACAGCGGGTGACGGGACACATGGAGCGAATCAACCGTTTTATTCGCATTAATGCTGAGGGGAAAGGCGATTTAACCCAGCGGCTGTCGACGAATGAGTTCGATTGCGACGAGACGCAGGAGCTGGCAAAATGGATCAACAATATGATCGATTCCCTCGAAGGCATTATGCTGCAGGTGAAGCTCACTGCTGCCGAGGTGCTGAGCAGCCAGTCCGTTATGAATGAATCTTCTGCGAATACTGCCTTGTCAACGGAGCGTGTAGGCAGCAAGGTAGGACATATGATTGGCAGCCTGCGCCACCAATTGAAGGATATTGACAAGGCGAAGCATGCGGCTGGCGAAATGCGCGATACGCTGTCCGTGCTGGAGACCCAGGCGGCAGAGCAAATCGCAGTCGCGCAAACGGAGGTGGGCCGTATTGGGGAGAAGATGCAGCATATTTCCTCTAAGGTAGGAGATACGAACGGTACAATTCGCAAGTTTATGAAGACGGTGGAAGATATTCGCGATGTGCTGCAGGTTATTGAGGAGATATCGTCGCAAACCAATTTGCTGGCATTAAATGCTTCTATTGAGGCGGCGCGTGTCGGTGAGCAGGGGCGTGGCTTCGCGGTCGTCGCTTCCGAAATCCGCAAGCTGGCGGAATTGACGAAGAAATCGACAGAGGAAGTACATGGGATTACGCAGCAAATTTATTCAGAAGCCGAACAGGCCTATCATTCTATGGACGAAGGTACGAAAGTTGTAGAAGAGGGAACTGAGCTGGTTGCCGCCGCAGCCCGCACGCTGCAATCGGCGCAAGCGGACGATCAACGCAAAACCCAGGTTGTGGAGGAGGTTGTTAAGCTGATGGAGCAAATTGCCGAGGTCAGCCTGCAAAATCGCTCGGTTTCCTCTGATGTGGAAGGACAAGTGCAGGAGCTGATTGTGGAGATGGATAACGTACGCCATACATCAACGAATGTCGAGTCTATTACAATGCTGCTTCAGCAGCTCGTAGGCCAATTCAAATTAACAGAATCTAGAATCAGATAACGGTCACAAGCAGGCAGATAATAGAATAGTAGGGCGGGAAAAGGCTTGCGGATCGCGGTTTTCAGCGGTTTGGCAGGCCTTTTCACTGTGGGCGCATCTAAAACTCCATCATAGACGGTAGTGGGAGCATTTGTTATAATTGTAACTATTATTAGATTGGAAAAAAAGCAAAATGCAACCCTTTTTCATCGGAGAGTTGAAGGTGACGGCAAAGGGAAGATAGCGCCATGCTAGGCTAGCATGCATGGGCGGAGCAAATCCCTTTTTGCAAGGACCGAAGCTTATGATTAGCTCGGTCCTTTTATGTTAAACTTAGGTGAGGGAGAGTGCGGTTCATTGTTTAATGAATGGTTTACGGCAGAAACAACCGCGTTCTTCCTTTATTCGGCCCTTGTTGTCGCGGGCTCTTTCATTATGATTCACGCCAGGATGCTGCCCAGGCTGGCACTAGGCGTAGTGTTCACGATTATTGGAAATTCAGGGCTGCTCGTCCGACTGGATGCTGGTCTGATTGCGCTTTTTCAGGCACTCTTGTATGTGGGGACAATGGGGATATTACTAGGCTCAGAGATTAGGAGACATTCGGAAATAGGCAGGCATAACCGAGCGATTGCAATCGCTTCTCGGGAAATGGCAGCTGCTGCAGGCATTCCGCTTTTACTCGCTATTCTTTTCTATGTCATTGTAGAGACGCCCTATTCTGGCGCTGAAATGCCGCTGCTTCCTGCCCATTTGATGATAGCGGCGACGCTGATGGCTATTGGTGTGTATGGGGCAATTGTCAAAAGAAATTCATTGGTGGCCTTGCTGTGTGTAAGTATCATTTTATGCGGAGCCCAGTTGAATATTGCTGCTTTAAGCTTATTTAAGCAGGGGATAGCGGAAGGGCTTCGAACTCTCCCTCTGGTGGTTTTTTTCGCTCAGGCTTCAATTGGTGTGGCCGTATTAAATGTATTATACAAACGAGACTCCACCACTAAGGAGCTGCGAGGAAATTAGTACCCGCTTTTGTCAACAAATTAGCGGTTTTTTATTTAAATATAAGATTTTATAAGTTTCACACCTATAAATAGGCTTATATTTCTCGGGCTGAAACGCGCCGCGCCGCCAAAGGACGGCGACAGCCGTTTCACCTTGCGTCGCAGTCTCTAATCGTGAACAATAGTTGGACAGGAGGTGATCGTAGCAGATGCAAATGTATGCCGAGGCTGCTTTTCTTATTCCGCTGCTGCCGCTTGCTGCTTTTTTGATCCTGATGGCACTTGGCCGAGGGTCTCATCCTGCAGGTGTCTTTGTTGGAACGGGAGGCGCAGCTGCCTCGCTGCTGTTGTCGCTTCTGGTATGTATCGAGCGGTTCCGCGAGGGGGCGGTCGATTATAATGACAGCTTTAACTGGATTTCTATAGATCGCTTTACACTGCGAATTGGATTTGAAGTTACCAATATGAGCGCGCTGCTGCTGGTAGGTGTCAGCTTGCTGAGCGTTCTTGTTCATGTTTATGCCGCTGGATACATGAAAAAGGATGAACGCTTGACGGTGTTTTACAGCTATTTATCCTTATGCACCTTCTCACTGCTAGCGCTTACTCTTGCAGATAACTTACTCGCCTTTTATTTGTTTTGGGAGCTGGCCTCCGTCAGCCTATTTCTGTTGTTTGGTTTCTGGTACGCGAAGAGTACAGCGCGAGCCGCTGCCAATAGAGCTTTTATAATGATGCGTGTAGCTAGTGCGGGGCTGCTGCTTGCGCTGCTGCTGCTGTTCTGGTTCATGCCGGAGCATGCGCTCGATTTTGCTGCTATACATAATGTATTTGAAGGTCAATCCGGTGCGATTGCAAAAAATATAACGCTGCTGATCGCGAGCTTGCTGCTGCTTGGAGCGGCTGGAATGGCTGCGCAGTTTCCGCTTTACGCTTGGTTAATTAGTACGGAACAAGCCCCTGCTCCAGCGAGCGCGCTGCTGCAAGGAGCCGGCATGATGTCCGGAGCGCTGCTTCTGTACAAAACGACAGAAATTTTCCAATCAGCTCCAGCCGTAACGAAGGCAGCGCTCTATATTGGCGTTGTGACAGCGGTCTACGCTGCTGTAAGGGCGCTATTGGAGCGAGATATTAATAAAATAATGATTTATTCGACGATTAGCCAGTTAGGGGTCGTTCAGCTTTCGCTTGCTATCGGGGCAGCTGCGAGCAGTATGCTTTATGTGCTGGTCCATGCGATTGTCAAAACGCTGCTCGTACTGGCAGCAGGCTATTTATTGCGGACCGTTGGAACAACGGATATAAGGGGCATGGGCGGCTTGCGCAAGCATATGCCTCTTGCAGCGTGGACGTTTTTAATTGGCGGCTTGGCTTTAAGCGGAATTCCCCCACTTACGGGCTTCTGGCTGCAGCAGTCTATTTGGGTGGAGGCATCGGAGCGGCATATAGTATGGCTAGCTGCGATCATGCTTGTACTGCTTTTGACAGCAGCTTATATGTCCCGCATGTATTTTCTTATATTTGAAGGCAAGCCGCGCTTGGCTGCAGCAGCAATACTTGATCAAGGGCAAAAGCATTCGCGCCTTATGTGCTTTTCGATTGCTGCACTTGCCATAATCGTTGTCCTTTCAAGCTTCTTTCAATTGGTCTGGGGCAGCTTGCCTGAACGATGGCTCGATGGAGAAGCGGCTGGCAGGCCGGGCAGTATGTCCGTAGTATTGATGCTGGCTGCTGTGGCGATCCTTCTAGGCGGAGCTTGGCTTGGATGGCTGAAAAACAAACGAGAAGCGAGCGAGCTGCTGTCTGAAGAAACGAAGCTTTGGGATGCTTCTGCCGGATGGGCGGCAGGCAAAGCGAGTGCGCTTCAGCGGCCGATTGCCGCCGCTGGAGCGGTATTAGCGGCGATTGAGCAAGCTATGGGCGCGCTGCCCAAGCTGGCGGCTCAGCTATTGTATGCGATGGGGAGGCTGGCTGTGAGCTGGAGCGCTCGCAGTACGATTCGAGGGATGGGACTGGCGATCATACTCGGCCTAGTCATCACGATCATCATCATGGCAGCAAAGGGGGAGTGGTAAAATGGCATTTTTGACAGAGCTGCCGCTTTTGTCTTTGATGTGGCTGACCCCTGCCGCCGGGATGCTGCTTGTACTGCTCGTCCCAGTAGGGCAAGGACGAGCGTTGCAGTCGCTTGCAGTGCTTGCGGCGCTGCTTCCGCTGCTGTTTGCCGCTTTTTTATATGCGACGTTTAATCAGCAGCAGGGAGGCGGCGCTTATGCGGAGCAGCATCCGTGGATTGAAATTCCGCTTCCTTTTGCTATATCAGCAGGACAAGCATATAGCGAAGCAAAATTATCCTTCTCCTATGCGGTTGCGGTAGATGGGCTCTCGCTGCCTTTGCTGCTCGCTGCCGCCCTAGTGACAGGGCTTGCTGTTGTGACAGCTGTTCAGCTTAGAAAGCGGCGCAAAGCGCTTTATTTTTGGCTGCTATGGTTGGAAGCTTCACTGATGGGGCTTTTTATCGCCAGAGATGTTTTGCTGTTTATTGTATTTTTACAGGCTGCGATCGTCGCTCTTTATTTTCTGGTTGGCATTTGGGGCAATCCGGATAGCGAGCGTACGGCGAATCGGCTATTGGCAGGGGCTGGACTCAGTTCCATGCTGCTGCTTATCGTATTCCTCATTTTGACCTGTACGGCGGGTCTTCGTGTAGAAAAGGCCGGCGAGCAGCTCCAGACGGTATACAGCGGGGGATACGGGGGAATCGCCCATGGACTGCTTGCAGGAGAAATGGCAACGAGCCAAGAGGTACAAGATAGGGTAGCCGCTGAACCATTGTCCGAAGGTGTGAGGATGGTGCTGTTTATTTTGCAGCTTATCGGTTTCGGGCTGCTTATGCCGCTTCTGCCTGTTCATAGTTGGCTTATGAAAGCGCAGGCCAGTGCACCAATATCGGTAGCGATGATTATTTCAGGGCTGCTTCCGGCTGCTGGGGCTTATGGACTGCTGCGTTATGGGGTATTTTTGTTTCCAGAGCAAGCGGAGAAAATGGCCCCAGCCATAGCGGCTATCGGCATTATTCAGCTTCTGTATGGGGCTTTGCTGGCGCTGCGCCAAACAGATATGAGGCAGCTGCTTGCTTACGCTTCACTTAGCCAAATGGGATTCATTTGGCTGGGTATCGCCGCCTTTAATGAGATTGGGCTGCAAGGGACGATCTTTCAGCTCATGGCGGTCAGCTTATGCTTTGCCCTGCTATGGCTCGTTGTCGGCAGCTTGCAGGAGAGGGCTAAGACGACGGCGATATCCGAGCTTGGCGGCTTGGCCCGCTCGCTTCCGTTTATTTGCGGCATGCTTATGGCCGCCGTGCTGTCGCTTATCGGCATTCCTGGCCTAGCTGGCTTTCCCGGGATTTTGCTGTCGCTGCTCGGCTTGTTCGATACGCTGCCATGGCTTGCTGCTGCCGCAATACCAGGAATCGTGCTCACTGCGGTTTACATGCTGAGAGGCCTGCTGAGCGTAATCTTCGGACCGATTGATGAGCGGCATAGCGTTATCAAGGATGCCCGCTTTATTGAGGCGATGCCGATGATTATATTGCTTGCCTTTATCGTCCTTCTGGGCTGCTTCCCGTCATTTTTAACTGATACGGTGCAGCAAAGCATTACAGGGCTTTATAGTCAGCTGCTGTCAGGCAGGATGGAGGGATAGGCTCATGACAAATAGTGAAGCGCTGGGGTCGCAGTTTTGGTTGGGTACGGTGCAGCTTATTCCGGAGTTGCTCCTCCTTTTACTGCTGGTTATACTGGCTGCTGGTGACCGGTTTCGCTTGTGGAACCGAAAGGGAGCGCCGTCAGGCGGGCTGATGCTGCCTTGGCTGGCCATCGTATTTGCGGCCGCTTTATGGCGCATGTTAGCGAATGATGCAGAGGCGGCGATAGCGATTGCAGAAGGCAGACAGCCCGGCGGAGTCGCGGGAATCACGTATCTTGCCTTAAATACGGAAAGCCTAATGTTTCTGCTGGCTATTGCGGGCGCGATCATAGTGATGCTGCTCAGCCTCGGAGAAGAGCGGGAGCAGCGTATCAACCATTATTTTTATATTCCTGCAGCCCTGCTTGGTATTCGTCTGATGCTGACGCCTTCCAATCTGATTACATTGTATGTTGGACTTGAGCTATTTAGCTTGGCGGCGCTCAGCTTGATTTTTGCCTCGTTAGACAAGCGCTATAAGCAGCTTTTGCGGCCCGGGCGCCCGGCATTGCGCTTCTCGGCTCGTTCCGGTGTCGCTACTGCCCTGCTGCTGTTCGGCATGTCTTATATTTATGGTTTGACTGGAGAGCTGGACTTTTCTGCTATTCGCGCGGGCATTTCTGATTTGAAGCCGTATGCTTCACTTGTCTACATGGCTATTTTGCTGATGGCATGTGGTTTGGGCGTTAAAGTGGCAGCTCTGCCATTTGGCATTTGGGTATCAAACGATGAGAATAAAAGCACAAGCTTCTCTTATACGGCTGGCGCAATATTTCTGACGATAGCAGGCCAAGGGGCAACTGCCGCTGTATTATTTCACTTGCTCCATGAAATGGGAATTGTTGAACTATTGGGTTTCAATAGCGCTTATATCGGCTTGCAGGCAATTGCAGCTAGTCAAATAGCCTGGGGCACGGTCGCCCTGCTGAGGCAAAAGCAGGCTGCTCACATATTGGGCTGGGCGAGCGTCATCAACAGCGGTTATTTGCTTGTTCCGGTTGCGCTTAGTCTTGCACCAGTTCATAGCAGTTCATTGGCACCGCTCGTCTATCAATTCTCTGTGTATATGCTGGCGATGTTTGGGGCCACGGCAGTTTTGGCAGTCGTTCAGAAATCGGTGGGGCATGGCAAGCTCAGCGGTCTTGCTGGCTTGTATCATCGGTCGCCTTGGCTCGCCGCGGCTATGGCTGTTTTCGTTCTGTCGCTTGCAGGAATGCCCGTTACAGGGGGCTTTTTTGCTAAAGTGTATATTTGGCTGGGCAGCACCGCAGCAGAGGCCTATTGGCTGCTGGGCGTCATGGCTGTGTGCAGTCTGGCGGCCGCCTATGCTTATTTCGGCTTCATCCGGCAAATATTCATGAGAACAGGCAGCGACGAGCGAACGCTTCCGCTCCCGCTTGCCGCCTCTGTGGGCATTGCGATTTGCGCCGTTACTCTTGTCGTGCTGGGCTTGTTCCCAGGCTTGCTGATGAAGTAGCTGGGGCTGCTGATTGGAAGGGCCCCAACTGGGTAAGAAGACAGTATGGATTTCTGCAAGCAGGGTCTTTAGTCGTTATCTTAAGCGAGAACAAGGACAAGTCTGCTCGAAGCTCGAAAGTTACATGGGAGAGTTAGCGGATATAACGGCAGTAGAATGAGAGAGTTAACGGATATAACGGCAGTAGAATGAGAGAGTTAACGGATATAACGGCAGTAGAATGAGAGAGTTAGCGGATACAACGGCATTAGATAGATGTAAATTGCGGGCAAGAATGAGTGCAAGTGCAAGTACAAGTGCGAATGTGAAGTGCAAATGCAAAATGCAAAGAGCGGATGAAGAGTGCAAATGAAAAGCATGGTTGCAAAGCACGAGAAAATGACGATTGCAAAGTGCGAGAAAAATACGAATGCAAAGGCAGAATAATAACATGAAGCTTAATCATGGTAGGTTCCGCAGTTTGCGCCGCCAGCTTGCTGCGCTGCTGGCGGTTATGTTGCTCTGCGGCGTTGTACCCGCCGCAGTGCCCTTGGCGGCGGAGCGCATTGACGCCGCCCCAAGTGCCAAAGAGGAGCCGCCGCAAAGCTGGCTCCTCAAATGGAGCGACCCCGCGCAAGCAGCTGCGCTGCGCGGGACGCTCGTGATCCGCCGCCAGGCTGAGGCGGCGGTCGACGTCGTACGTCCGGCCGAAGCATCGGCGGACGTCGAAGCATGGCTGCGCCGGCTGCGAAGCACGCCGGGCGTCGAATACGTGCACCCGAATGGCCGGGTGCACGCCTTAGAGCTGTCCGCCGCACAGCAGGCGGACGACAGCCCTCCAGCCGAAGCTGCCGCCGGCGAGGCTTCGGCCCTCGCAGCCGCCGCTGCGCCAAAAGCGGCGGCCAGCGACCCCGAGCTTGCGAAGCAAAGCTATCTCAAGCAGATCGGCGCGCTAGCCGCTTGGAAAACCGTGCGCGAGCAAACCGCGCTGACAATCGCGATTGTCGATACGGGCATCGATCTCGACCATCCCGATCTCAAGAAAAATCTCGTCCCCGGCATCAACTTGATCGATACGGACATGCCGCCTGAGGACAATAACGGCCACGGGACAAGCGTGGCCGGAGTGATCGCCGCATCTGGCAACAATGGCATTGGCGTGTCCGGCATTTTGTGGAAAGCGAAGCTGATGCCAATCAAGGCGCTTGATCATAATGGCGATGGCACGGAGCAGGATTTGGGCGAAGCGATTTTGTACGCCGTGCGCAAGCAAGCCAAAATCGTCGTGCTCTCCGTCGGATTATATCGTTATTCTCCTTATATGCAGGATATTGTAAACTATGCCGAAAGCAAAGGGGTGCTGCTAGTAGCGGCCGCGGGCAATGACGGTCAATCGCTCGAAAGCATGGCTGTTGTAAAATACCCTGCCGCTTATTCGACGGTGCTTGCCGTTGGCGGCGTGAAGGCTGACAATTCGCCAGATTTGCGTTCGAATCCCGGTACGGAGCTGGATTTGTCAGCAGCCTGGAACGTTTATACGACGGCGGTAGGCGGGAGCTATAAGAAGGAGGAGGGCACGTCGATGGCTGCTCCTCAGGTGGCAGCGGCGGCGGCACTCATCTGGGCCCGCTATCCGAAGCTCAAAACGTATCAAGTCAGGGAGCTGCTGCGCCAAACGACGCGCAACATTGGCCAGTCTGGCTTCGACAATCGCACAGGCTATGGGCTGCTGCAAATTGATAAAGCATTGAGCACACCAGTTAATGCGGACGGCTTTGAGCCGAATGACACGAGGGGCACGGCTGCGCTTCTACCCTTGAACAAGCAAATATCTGCCGTTCTGAATACGGGCAAGGATATCGACTGGTATACGGTGGAGGCTCCGTATGACGGCAAGCTCACGATGAAATACCAATCGCTTACAGAATCTGGAGCCGCGATTCCACCAGTCCGGCTGCTGCATTATGTGAACGGTGTCCAAAAAAATACGTATACGACGAAGCTTGCCAGTGGCAATGCCGAGTTCACGGTAAAGAAAGGGACGCAAAAAATAGGCGTCCAGTTCATGAACAGCGATAACGGCGCCCGCCAGCCTTATTTGCTGAACTCCTCTTTTATCATGAAGCCTGATGCTTATGAATCGAACGACCAGACGTATGAAGCATTCGCTTTGTCGCCGCGCAGCCAGACGGTAGTGGGCAACTTCCATCAGAAGGCGGATCGCGACTGGTACGCGATTACCTTCAAGCAAAGCGGCACGCTGCGCCTTACCTTGGAAGGGAATACAGCGCGAATTGATCCAGGTCTTGCGATTCAGCGCGCCGGACAATCGCTTCGGACCTATGACGAGGAGTCGGAAGGCCAAGCTGAAATCTCGCCTATCTTGACAGTAACACCCGGGAAATATTATATTCGTGTGCATAATGCTATTTCGTCTGAGGCCAGCGCTGTTATTGGACAATACACGCTTAAAATTAATTATGTGCCGAAATACGATGATCCTAATGAGCCAAACAATCAGTATTACGAAGGCTTGAGCATACGCAGCGGTACAGAGTATGTAGGTGTCATTGACAGCAGCACCGATGTCGATTGGTTCCAACTGCGCCTCACCAAAGCGAGCCAAATAGATTTGCAAGTGTTTAATGTTCCGTCAGGAAAGGTAATGCAAGTCGTAGCATACGATAAAAAGCAGCAGCAGCTGTTTGCACAGAAAACAGGCAGCACAGGCAAGCTGGAAGTGAAAAACAAGCGGCTTCCTGCGGGCGTTTATTATTTTAAACTGACAGCCAATGAGCCCTTCGACAAGCAATATTACCGCTTCAAGGTCACGGTCAAAAATGCAGTTTCGGGAGCTGCTGCGATGACTGAGCAGCAGCTCCCGGTAAGTGAAGCGGGAGGCGATGAAGCACGCCGCATGTTTGGAATGGAGGACCCTGCTCTGGAAAGCAGAGGGGAGCCATTTGCTAAAGAGCGGCTGCTTGTGCAGTAGCTGAGTAAGGGAATAGACAGGCGGCACACCGGAACTTAAGGTGAATAAAAGGAGGCATCTGGAGAACAGATGGGTTTGACTCAGGATATGTTGAACAGCATGCAGACAGCCACAGGAGTAACGGGACTGTTCTCCATTGTTGTAACGCTCGTTAGCATTATACTTATATGGTTTATTATGCAGGAGCTGAAATGGGAAGCATTTTTTTCTTTTCCCCGCAGCCCGAAGGCTCGCATGCTGCAGGCGGTTATTGCGATCATACTCGGGCACGCATTTGCCAGCTTCATTTTGGATTACTGGTCTTGGACGACAATGCTGAAGAGTTTTGTCGAATAACGAGAGCGGAATATGTTAACAATGGGTAGTATATGACGGACTGAAAATCCCGCCCGCTTGCGAACGTTATACAAGTGCGGGAATTTTGTTCCAGTATCAGGCAGGGCAACACCTAAAAGCATCGTTCAGCATAGGATGTTAGGGTCAGGATCGGGCTGCTTTAAATGCTGCGGTTACATGTAAATTTAAAGCTTGTCGATTAGTGTAGATAAGTGTTAATATGGAGTTTGGATTAAGACGGGAATTTTTCACTTTTAAACAATAATTTTAAAGCGAGAGACAGAAATTCAGTTCGCGGAGGGAACCATAAGATGACCAAAATTATCGTCCGCGGAGGCAAGCGTTTATCGGGAACGGTACGTGTCAGCGGTGCAAAAAATGCAGTACTCCCCATTCTAGCAGCCTCTTTACTTGCGACGGAAGGAGACAGCGTCATCTGTGACGTTCCCCTCCTCGACGATGTCATGACTATACAGAAGGTATTGGCATCATTAGGCGCAACGATATCGTATCAAGATACAACAATGAGAATATCGGCGGGAACAATTGCTTCTTATGAGGCGCCCTATGAGCTGATTCGCAAAATGCGTGCTTCCTTCCTTGTTATGGGACCGCTGCTTGCACGAATCGGCAAGGTGCGTATTTCGCTTCCAGGCGGCTGCGCGATTGGAACACGTCCGATTGATCAGCATTTGAAAGGCTTCGAAGCGATGGGAGCGGAAATTACGCTCGGACACGGCTTCATTGAAGCAAGCACAAGCACGCGTCTCAAGGGCGCAAAAATATATCTCGACGTAGCAAGCGTAGGCGCTACCGAGAACATTATGATGGCTGCTGCACTCGCAGAAGGCACAACGCTGCTTGAAAATGCCGCGAAGGAGCCGGAAATCGTCGACCTCGCCAATTATTTGAACGCGATGGGCGCGAAGGTTCGCGGCGCGGGCACAGGACTCATTCGCATTGAAGGCGTTGAAAGCTTGCATGGTGTGACGCATCATGTTATTCCTGATCGTGTAGAAGCGGGTACTTATATGATTGCTGCAGCGATTACAGGCGGCGACGTATTTGTAGAAGGCGCGATTGGCGATCATTTGACACCGGTCATTTCCAAGCTGCAAGAGATGGGCGTCGAGGTGCTGGAGTCGGATAACGGCATTCGGGTTAAAGCGGATCATCCGCTGAAGTCGGTAGACGTGAAGACGTTGCCGCACCCAGGCTTCCCGACGGATATGCAATCGCAAATGATGGCGCTCTTGCTCGTATCCGAGGGTACGTCGGTTGTAACCGAAACGGTATTTGAGAATCGCTTCATGCATGTGGAAGAATTCCAGAAGATGAATGCGCATATTAAGATCGAAGGCCGTTCCGCTATCGTTAGTGGAAATATGCCGCTAACTGGCGCGAAAGTATGTGCGACGGACCTGCGTGCAGGCGCAGCCTTGATCTGTGCAGCATTGCGTGCTGATGGTGAGACGGAAGTAACGGGTATCCACCATGTAGATCGCGGTTATGTAGATATTACAGGCAAGCTGGCTTCGCTTGGAGCGCTTATTCACCGCGTTGAAGCGGAGGAGGAAGAGCTGCAGGCGGCTGAAGTGGGAAATGTACTTCAAGCTAAAGCGGTCGCTGCTGTAGAAGAAGCGAAGGAAACGGCCGCTGTTATAGCAGCAGTTGAGCTGGATTCCTCTTCTAGCTTCAAGCGTGAGAAGGAAGCAACGGTTTTGAAGGTGCAGCCTACTTGGGCTTAACCATTTAATAAGCATAAGAGCAGAGCTGTTTGCAGACGCGCCGGATGGGGCGATGTGAACAGCTCTTTTTTTTAGAATTTAAGCATGCTGAAGCTGTCCTCTTGACCATAGGCTTCGTGTGGTATGATGAAAGATCAGTTTGAAAGCGTATAACTTTCTGGGAATGAGAAGGAGATTTTATGGCAACTATTCATGATGTCGCGAAGATGGCTAAAGTATCGGTAACGACGGTCTCCCGCGTATTAAACAACAGGGGGTACATTAGCGAGACGACCCGCAATAAGGTGTTTCAGACGATGAAGGAGCTGAATTATCAGCCCAACGAGCTGGCACGTTCTTTGCTGCGCAAGCAATCCAATGTCATCGGGCTTATTATTCCGAACGTGGCTCATCCCTTTTTCGCTGAGCTGGCCAGCCATGTCGAACGTTATGCCTACGAGAAAGGCTATAAAATTATGCTATGCAACTCGCATCTTGATCCTGTGAAGGAAAAGGAATACATCGATATGCTTAAGCGAAACCGAGTAGACGGCATTATTATGGGCAGCCACACGCTTGAGGTTAAGGAGTATAAGGAGCTGCATTCTCCGATTGTAACGATAGATCGGCAGATCAGCGAGGAAATTCCGTTTATTTCATCGGACAATTACAAGGGCGGCAGGCTCGCAGCACAGCTGCTAGTAGACAAAGGCTGCAGAAAAATTGCGCATATTTGCGGGAATTTAGAGCTTCAGCTGCTGGCGAACCAGCGAACGGCTGCTTTCCGTGACGTAATGGCTGCAAATGGGATCGAACCGATTATCATTCAGACGGATATGAACGTATTTGACGAGCAGCAGTATGAGCAGATTATGAGCCGTCTGTTTGCAGAGCATCCTGAAATCGATGGCCTGTTTGCGACAAGCGATATTATCGCTTCCTTCGCAGTGAAGGAATGCCGCAAGGCGGACAAGTCTATTCCGGAGCAGATCAAAATAATTGGCTATGATGATGTTAGTGCGGCCAATTGGATAACGCCGGCGCTCACGACAATTCGCCAGCCGATTGCCGAAATCGGGCGGGTTGCGGTTGATTCAATCATCCGGCAAATGAACAATGAGCCGCTGGAGCACCGGTATGTTTTGGATGTTGAGCTGGTGGAGAGAGTGACGACTTAAGAACGGTTGAAATCCCTTATACAACAAGGGATTTTTATTTTTTATTTGTAATGTCAATCGTTTGACATGTCAAACGATTGACATATTTTTTAGCACGGACTATAATACGTTATGAAAGCGGTTTATAAAATAGTTCCAGCATAGAATATTTATCATTTAGAATCGGGGGATGAACAAATGAAATCTTGGAAAAGCTTGCAAGCTCTACTCGTATCTTTGGTAATGGTTATAGTTGTAACGGCGTGCGGAGGCAATGCTGGCTCAACGCCTGCAGACTCATCCACAGCTGAGGGCGGTGCAAACAGCGGAAGCGCCTCAGGAGAAGTGAAAATAACATTGCTGAATTCCAAAGGGGAAATTCAGACGCAGCTTGAAGATGCAGCTAAGGCCTTTAAAGAGGATTATCCAACTATTACGCTGGAGATCGTTCCTGTTCCGGCAGGACAGTCGCCATTCGAGAAAGCATCCGCGTTGTATGCGGCGAACAGCCCATCGACGATTACGATGCTGGACACAGGAGATGTAGAGAAGTTCAAGGATCGCATTCTCGATCTAAGCGGGGAAAAATGGATGTCCGACAAGGTTGACGGCAGCACGGATCTGACGACCTTTGATGGCAAAAATTACGCGTTCCCGCTTTCGATTGAAGGCTATGGTTTTATTTACAACAAAGCAGTCTTAGACAAAGCAGTTAGCGGCAGCTTCGATCCGGCTGCTATTACGACGACACAGGCACTGGAAGATTTGTTTAAAAAGATCGAAGCCTCCGGTACGGGTGCCCTGATCGTCTCGCCAATGGATTGGTCGCTTGCTGCCCACTACCTTCCGCTCGCTTACGCTGGACAATCAGCGGACAAAGCGGTGGTAAACCAGTTTATTACCGATCTGAAGGGCGGAAGCGTAGATCTTTCGACCAACAAAGTGTTTAACGGCCTCATGGATACGTTCGACATTATGAAGGAGCACAACATTGATAAAGCTTCCCCGCTCGCAGGCACATATGAGAAGGGCCCTGAGGTGCTGGGCAAAGGCGAGGTTGGTATTTGGTTCCAGGGCAACTGGGCTTGGCCGCAAATCAGCAGCTTTGATACGGCAAGCGGCGCATACGGCTTCCTGCCAGTGCCGATCAGCAACAACCCAGATGATTTTGGCAACACGCAAATTTCCGCCGCTGTCTCGAAACGTCTCGTTCTAGACAAGGAGAAAAGCACGCCGGAGCAGCAGGCAGCAGCGAAAACGTTCCTGGAGTGGATGGTTTACAAAGAGAAGGGCCAAGACTTCCTGATCAATAAAGCGAACATCGTTCCTGCGTTCAAAAACATTACACTGGAGCCGCAAGATCCGCTTGCTAAGTCGATTGGGGCGTATATTACTGGCGGCAAAATCGAAGAATCGATGAGTGCGCTCCCTGCGGATCACTGGAGCAAGGTAGGAGCTTCGATGCAGAAATATTTGGCCGGAGCAGCTGACCGCGCCACGCTTGCCAAGGAAATTCAGGAATACTGGACGACTGTAAAGTAGCGTCAACTAGACGACAAACAACAGCTTAGAAGAGGAGGCAATGGGCGGGTGAACGCGGCTTGTCCATTGCTTCGCTTCCATGAAACGTTAGCGAGGGATAACGATGATATCGGAAAAAGGACTTTGGAGCCGTCTTCGGCTAAGGCTGTTGTTCACCGGGCCTACCTTGTTTGCTTTTGCCACCGTAATGATTGTGCCGTTTTTGTACGGCATTTATTTAACCTTTACGAATTGGGATGGCATTTCCACAACGAGTACAATGGTTGGCTTTGAAAATTATGCGTATGTGTTGAAAGACGCGGTATTCTGGAAGTCATTTTATTTAACGCTCAAATATGTGGTTATTAGTGTGGCGCTCGTCAATGTGGTAGCCTTTTTACTGGCGTATTTTTTATCAAGCGGCTTGAAGGGCCAAAGCTTTTTCCGGGCCGGATTTTTCATTCCAAATTTGGTCGGCGGCATTGTGCTTGGATTCGTATGGCAGTTCATTTTCTCCAACGTTCTCGTATCCATTGGACAAAAAACGGGCATTGCCGTATTCGGTACCTCGTGGCTTGCTGATCCGGATAAAGCGTTTTTCGCGCTTATTATTGTCACAGTATGGCAATATGCCGGATATATGATGGTCATATACGTAGCGGGCTTGATGAATGTGCCGAAGGATATTATGGAGGCGGCCAGCATTGACGGGGCAACGGCATTCCGCAAGCTGCGGACGATGATTTTGCCGCTTATGGTGCCATCGTTTATCGTATGTGTATTTTTATCGCTGCAGCGCACGTTTATGGTTTACGATTTGAACCTGACGCTGACGAAGGGCGGACCGTTCAAAAGCACAGAGATGGTCTCTATGCATGTGTATGAGAAAGCCTTCCTCTCAAGAGATTATGGGGTAGGGCAGGCGGAAGCGCTTGTACTGTTCCTGCTCGTAGCGGGCATTACGTTATTGCAAGTGTATTTCAGCAAGAAGCTGGAGGTGGAGGCCTAATGAAACGTTTGAAAGCCTCTATAGAATGGAGCAAGTTTATTGTTTTGCTGGTTGGCCTGGTAGCCTTCGTCTTTCCATTTATTTTGCTAGTCGTCAATTCCTTCAAGGAAAATAAAGCGATCACCGCTTCGCCGCTTTCTCTGCCAGGCAGCTTCAATCTGGCTAACTATAAGTCAGCGTTTACGAAAATGAATTATGTATCCGCATTTTCCAATACGGTTATTATTACGGTGCTGAGCGTTTTGCTCATCTCGGTGCTTGCGGCCATGACAGCCCATTTCTTTGTGAGAAATCAAAGCAAATTTAATCAATATACGTTTTTCCTGATGGTAGCGGCGATGATTATCCCATTCCAGGCGATTATGATTCCGCTTGTAAAGGTGTATGGAAATCTGCATTTGCTGGATAACAAATGGTCGCTGATTTATATGTATCTCGGCTTCGGAAGTCCGCTTGCGGTATTCATTTATCATGGCTTTGTGAAAAGCATTCCGGCAGAGCTTGAGGAGGCCGCAATGATTGATGGCTGTACGCGGACACAGACGTTTTTCCGCATTGTGTTCCCGGTACTTGCGCCAACGTCGGTGACGATTGCGATTTTGAATGTGCTGTGGATTTGGAATGATTTTCTGCTTCCATCGCTTGTGCTGACTTCGTCGGAGCAGCGTACGCTGCCGCTCTCGACCTTTTACTTCTATGGAACCTATACCGTCGATTACGGGCCGCTGATGGCTGGCCTGCTGCTGACTATTTTGCCGATACTCATCGTCTATTTGTTCGCACAAAAATTTATTATTCAAGGCGTCATGCAAGGCTCCATTAAATAAACGCGTAAGAATAGGATGATTGAACATGTTATACACGCTTGAAAATGCGGAGCAGTTTGTGGCGGAAAGAAAGCATCTGCTGCGCCCGCAGTACCGTCTTGGCTATCATTTGATGGCGGAATTCGGCTGGATGAACGACCCGAACGGTTTTATTTTTCATAATGGGCATTATCATTTGTTTTATCAATATTATCCGTATCAGCCGGCATGGGGGCCGATGCATTGGGGCCATGCGATTAGCCGTGATTTGGTTACTTGGGAGTATGCGCCTGCTGCGCTCGCACCAGACCAGCCCTATGACAGCGGCGGCTGCTTCTCCGGAAGCGCGATCGTTCACGAGGGCAAGCTTCATCTCATGTATACGGGGCATGTGGTGACAGGGCCAAATGGGGATACGGACTATTATCAGACGCAAAATATTGCGGTATCAGGCGATGGTGTGACATTTGCCAAGCTGGCGAGCAATCCGGTGCTCGGGTTGGAGCAGATTCCGGCTGGAACGAGCCGCAAAGATTTTCGCGATCCGAAGGTGTTTGTTCGGGATGGCTTCTATTATACAGTCATTGGCTCGAATGATGGCGCTGGGCACGGCCTGATTTTGCTTTACCGTTCACAAAACCTCGTGAATTGGGCCTTTGTTGGCGAGATGGCGCGCAGCGACGGACAGATGGGCGACAATTGGGAATGCCCCGATTTGTTTGAGCTTGATGGCTATGATGTGCTGATAATGTCGCCGCAGCGAATGCCAGCTCAAGGTGACCATTATCGCAATCTGCATTCGACCACTTATATGGTAGGAAAATTAAATATGGAGACAGGCTCGTTCTCGTATGACGGCTATGAGCCTGTTGATTTCGGCTTTGATTTTTATGCGCCGCAAACGGCATTAGATCCGCAAGGCCGGCGCATTGTCATCGGCTGGATGGAAACGTGGGAGCAAGAAATTCCGACCCAGCTCGGACATTATTGGGCCGGGGCGATGACGCTGCCGCGTGAAGCTGTGCTGCGCAGCAGCGACAGGAAGCTGCTGTTTCAGCCGCTGGAAGAGCTGAAGGCGTACCGCCGCGATAGCTTTGAGCTGAGCGGGCTGGAGCTTGCAGGCGAGCAGCTGCTTACTGCCCAGGGAGATTGCTATGAGCTTGAAGTAGTGCTTCGTACCGGCAGCGCTCGCGAGTTCGGTTTGAAGCTGCGGACGAATGGGGCGGGAGAAGAAACGGTGCTGGCTTATGATGCGGAGGAAGGGCTGTTCCGCTTCAATCGGGATCGCTCCGGAATCGGGCAGGGCGGCGAAAGAAGGACGGACATTGCACTGGCAGAAGGCGGCGAGCTTTCGCTGCGGATTTTCGTCGATCAATCGTCGGTTGAGGTATTTCTCCAAGGCGGGGAAAAAGTGATGACCGGACGTATTTACCCAGGCGAAGCCTCGACAGGCATTGCAGCCTTTGCCTTGGGTGGAACTAGTACACTCGTTTCATTAAAAAAATGGAATATTGAGCGCCAGCTTTAATGAGCGTGACTGGTGCAAGGCTAGGCTTAAGAACAGGACAGGGGATTTGTCCTGTTCTCTTTTTTATTTTCAGCCGCCGAAATGATGAAGCTTCTTACAGTACGGTACTAGCTAGGGCGACTGTCCTGCAGGGCTTGTTCATTCTCCGTTCATTTTTTCATGCTATATTCGTCACGAATATGTCAGTCGGAGGGTGGAATACAGTCGATGAAAAAGTGGAAGCTATGGCTTGGTATTATCCTTGTAGTAGGCGCGGCCGGGGGAGGCGGTGCCTATTATTATTTGAAAATGGGGCAGCCGGCGACGGTGCAGGCGGCAACCTCGCAAACGGTGAAAGCGACGCGGGGCAATATTGAGCTGAAAATAAGCGCGACAGGCAGTGTAGAAGCCAACTCTCGCGAAACCGTAACGTCCGGCGTATCCGGTACGATTGCAAAGCTGAACTTCAAAGTCGGCGATAAAGTGAAGGCAGGCCAAGTGCTGGCAACGTTTGAATCCGAGAAGGACTACGATAGCCAGATTGAGCAGACGGAGCTTTCCATTAAGAAGCAGCAGGTGCAGATGGAGCAATATCAGACCAAATATAAGGAAGCTGCGGGTACGGAGGATGAACTGACGTCCCAGCAAGGCATCAAAACGGATATGGAAATGCTGGCGCTGGAAATCAAGCAAAACCAAGACAGCCTGAGCACCATGAGGGAAGATCAACTAAAGGTGACGGAGGTTGTGGCGACGATTGATGGCGAGGTGACGGAAAGCGAGGTTTCCGTTGGAGACGAGGTTGTAGCGAATACAGTTATTGCGTCTATCGTCAATTATGATTTGCTTGATTTTGTCGTGCAGGTCGATGAGTTGGACATTCCGTCGGTCAAAACAGGCCAAGTGGTGCAAGTATATTTAAGCGCGCTGACGGACAAGACGATCGAAGGAAAAGTAGCCAGCCTGGCTCGTGAGGGTACGGCATCGAATGGCGTATCCGCCTACGAGGTGACGATCTCGCTTGATACGATTGCTGGCGTGATGACGGGCATGTCGGGGGAAGCGGATATTATTCTGGAGTCCAGAAATGATGTCGTCGTTGTACCGGTAGACGCGGTTATTGCACGTGGAGGCAAATCCTTCGTTCGCGTGCCAACGAGCACGCAAGGTGCGGCAGGCGGGCAAGGTGCGGGCGGGACGCAAGGCGCAGCGGGCACTCAAGGTACAAACAATGCACAAGGCAGCACGGGTACACAAGGAACACGTGGGGCACAAGGTGGGACCGGTGGTCAAGCCGCGAGCGGAGCTGCGCAAGGTGCAGCTGGCACACAGGGATCGCGTGGAACACAAGGTGCTAGTACGCAAGGTACTGGAGCAACAGCGCAGGGAACGGCAGGTACGAACGGTACAGCGCAAGGTGCGACAGGCATGCAGCGCGGCGGCGTTCAGATGGAAGGGCAGCTAGTGGAAGTGGAAGCGGGAATCAGCGATGAGACGTATGTGGAAATTATTTCAGGGCTGAATGAAGGCGACTCGGTGCTTATCCCAACACCGCAGGGTACAGTTGGCATGACGACAACGACGACACAGCAAAATCAAGCGACTATGGGAGGCGGCATGATGCCAGGTGGCTTCGGCGGCGGAACAGGTGGCGGATTCGGCGGAGGTGGCGGCGGATTTACTGGCGGCGGAGCAGGCGGTGGGCGCCCATGACCAGCGAAAGCAGCAGCATTTTAATCGACATTAACCATCTCGTTAAAAATTATGTGATGGGCAGGGAAACGGTGACGATTCTTAAAGGTGTATCCTTTCAGGTGGAGAAAGGCGATTTTGTCGCCATTGTCGGGCCTTCCGGCTCGGGAAAATCAACGATGATGAATGTCATCGGCTGTCTGGATACGCCGACCGATGGCAGCTATAAGCTGGACGGCATTGAAGTAAGAGGCATGAGCGAGAACAAGCTGGCGGATATTCGCAACAAGAAGATCGGGTTTATTTTTCAAGGCTTTCACCTGCTGCCACGGCTTACCGCGCTTGAAAATTGCGAGCTGCCGCTCATTTATCGTGGATTGCCCGCCAAGCAGCGCAGAGCTATGGCGATGAAGGCGCTGGAGCAGGTTGGGCTTGGGGAGCGAGTGCATCACCGTCCGAGCGAGCTGTCGGGCGGGCAGCAGCAGCGGGTTGCCATCGCCCGGGCGCTGGCGACAAACCCGCCGATTTTGCTGGCGGATGAGCCGACCGGAGCGCTCGATATGAAGACGGGGCAGGAAGTGCTGCAGCTTATGGAGGACTTGAATCGGCAGGGTCACACGATTGTGCTGATTACGCATGATATGGAGGTCGCTCATCGGGCAAGTCGTACGGTTATTATGCGGGACGGCGTGCTGACCGAGGAAAGGAGGGACCGAGATGAAGCTGACGCAGGGGTTCAGGATGGCGATCAAGAGCGTCTTGTCAAGCAAGCTTAGAACGGCCCTCTCGATGCTGGGCATACTGATCGGCGTAGCGACGGTTATTGCGCTGGTTGGGATGGGGCAAGGCTCGACGAAGCAAGTGGAGGCACAGGTAGCCAGTCTGGGCACCAATTCCTTGTCGGTTACGATAACGGGCCGTGGAACAGCAACCTCCCTTTCGCTCGACGATGCGATGGCTCTGGCTGATATTCCGAATGTGGAGGGCGTATCTCCAACGGTCAGCGGCAGTGCGACAGTGAAGTATGGGAAAAATAGTACGAGTGTCACGGTAGAGGGCATTACGCCGGACTACGAGCAGGTAAGTGATTTTAGCGTGCAGTCCGGCAGATATATCGCCTCGATGGATGTGAAAAATACCCAGAAGGTCGCATTAATCGGAGTCGATACGGCAACGGAGCTGTTTGAAGAAGAGGACCCGGTTGGCAAAACGATTCAAGTAAACGGCAGCCGCTTTACAATCGTCGGACTTTTGGAGGCAAAGGGCAGCACGCTCACCGGCTCCAACGATGAAAAAATTGTTATTCCGATTACGACGGGGCAAAAGCTTTTTGATAGTGTCGGTGTGCGTACAGTTGCTCTCAAGGTGACTGATCTTGACCTGATGGATATAACAGTCGCGGCGCTCGAAGCAAAGCTGCTGGAAAAATTCAGGGGCGATGACAGCAGCTACCGGGTGTTCAACCAGCAGGATGCGGTAGAGACGCTTAATTCGGTAAATGAGACGATGAACACGATGCTGCTTTATGTGGCGGCTATTACGCTGCTCGTAGGAGGCATCGGGGTTATGAATATTATGCTGGTGTCCGTTACAGAGCGGACGCGAGAAATTGGCATTCGCAAGTCGCTGGGCGCAAAGCGCAGAGATATTTTGTTCCAGTTTCTTGTAGAGGCTGTTGTCATTAGCGGCATGGGCGGCGCACTCGGCATTGGGTTCGGTTATTTGGGCTCCTATGTCATTGGGGTGGTAAATGGGACGGATACTTCCGTTCCGTTTAATACGGTCATTTTGTCGTTTGCCTTCTCTGCTTTTGTCGGAATCGTGTTCGGCATTTTCCCGGCCAATAAAGCTTCGAGGCTGAAGCCAGTCGACGCGCTGCGCCACGATTAGCTCTCCTTTCTGTTCTACCCTATTAAATCCGCTCATAGAATGGACTATCCAGTTAAGCAGGATGACATTGCTATAAAAAGGTAGCGGAAGGAGCAGGGATGAGACGAAGGAGAATCGAACGCAGAGTGTCAGAAGCGCTGCAACGCTTGAAGAGCAGCCGCTGGGTGCATGTTTTTTCCATAGGTCTATTGCTTGGTATTACCGTAGCTTTAATGAAAGTTTCCCTTGTAGGCATACCTGATCGCATGCCTGCGACTCTAGCGAATGCGCAGCCGGAAGGGGCAGCGGGGATGGCTTTTGAGCCACCTGGCACGGGCAGCGGAAGCGGGGCGAATAAAGTCGAAGCAGGCAGCGCCGTTATCGCCCAGCAAATGGGCGGGCTATTGCCTAAAACGACAGGAGCGCTGAACGGGCTCATCGTACGCACCTATATGATGAAGGAACAGCGCACGGAAAGCTTGCCGCTGGAGGAGTATGTGCGAGGCGTTATCGCAGCGGAAATGCCGGCCGATTTTGAGCTGGAGGCGCTCAAGGCGCAGGCGATAGCTGCACGCACCTATATCGTACGCCGCCTCGCTTCTGGTGATGACAGCGGTGTGGAGAATGTAGAGGCTGACGTAACGGACACGATTGCCCATCAGGCCTATTTGCCGCTCGCGCAGCTGAAGCAGCATTGGCAAGGAGCCAAGCAGACAGCTAATATGAAAAAGCTGAATGAAGCGGTGAAGCAGACGGAGGGACTAATCGTCACGTATAATGGCGAGCCGATTCAGGCTGCTTTTTTCTCCACAAGCAGTGGGTATACAGAAAATTCCGAAGACTATTGGTCGGGTGAGATTCCTTATTTGCGCAGCGTCGCGAGTCCATGGGACATCGAGCTGTCACCGCGATACAAACAAAGCGTGGAGCTGACGCTGGCGCAATTATATGAGAAGCTTGGCCTTCAGGAGGAGAGCAGGGTTCAGCCCTCCATTCGGGTATTAGCTGCAACGGCAGGAAAAAGCATCAGCAAAATCGAAATCGCCGGAACGGTATTCACTGGCCGCGAGGTGCGCGAACGATTGGGACTAGCCTCAGCCGCCTTTACATGGAAAATGAACGATAAAGCCATTACTATTACAACTTATGGGTATGGACATGGCGTGGGCATGAGCCAATGGGGAGCGAACGGCATGGCAAAGCTAGGCTATTCCGCGAAAGATATATTAACCTACTATTATACCGATGCGAAGGTAGAGCAGGCTTCAAAGTTCTCGGGAACGCTGCTTGGTCGCTCCTAGCTCCATAAAACACAGGCTTTTTCGAAATCTTAAAGTCTCTATATTTTTACCCGGCATTTCATATACCCTCACGTATAAACCTAGCGAATCTGGCAACAATGGCTAGTGAGGTGATAGAAATGAACAATCAAAACAAACCAAATCAAGGATCAGAGGAAACTCCCAAAAATGGACTGGGAGCATCATCTGCCGCGGGTTCAGGCAATGGATTTAAAAGGCTGCTGGCACGCAAATGGGTTTCGCCAGCAATATTTATGGCCGCGGCAGCAATTATCGTAACCTTAATGTGGGTCTACCAGGGAGCGGATGACAGCAAGCAGACGACAGCTACAGAACATCCGGGCCAAATGGAAGCCACAGTAGGCGAGGGTACGGTAGCACAGCCGGAGAACGCAGTGGATGAAGTCATTCGCGAAGGCGAGCAATTGCAATGGCCGGTTGTGAACAAGGATTCACTGCAAATCGAGACACCTTTCTATGATGCTAGCGCAAGCAGTGATGAGCGCCAGGCAGCTATGGTGCAGACGGGGAATACATTCTCGCCGCACATGGGTATCGATCTTGTAGACCCGAATGACCAGCCATTTGATGTAGTAGCCGCTATGTCGGGCAAAGTTAGCCTAGTGCTCAATCATCCGACGAATGGCAGCATTATCGAAATCAACCATGGCGACGGTCTTGTGACCACTTACCAAAGCCTTAGCGACGTGAACGTGGCAGTAGGCGATGAAGTGAAGCAGGGAACCATTATTGCCAAAGCAGCTCGCAACGAGCTGGAAAAGGATTTGGGCGTCCATCTGCACTTTGAAGTGCGTGAAAACGGAAAAGCCGTCAATCCAAGCACCGTAGTCGGCGAGCAATAAGCGCGGGCAAAATAGGTCTCTAGACCTTGCAGGCAGGGGAATATCCCCTGCCTGTTTTGTATTTTTATGAAAATTTTATGACAAACTGGCTTGTCAGGCTTGACCATAAAGAATATATACCCGCGCCCCTCATATACTGTACCAAACTATCTCGAGTAGGGAGGCGGGAACGTGCACGATTACATCAAAGAGCGAACCATTAAAATAGGCCGTTGCATCGTAGAGACGAAGCATACGGTACGAACGATCGCCAAGGAATTCGGCGTATCCAAGAGTACGGTCCATAAGGATCTAACCGAACGGCTGCCGGAAATTAACCCCGACCTGGCGGATCAGGTAAAGCACATTTTGGAGTATCACAAGTCAATCCGCCATCTGCGCGGTGGTGAAGCAACGAAAATCAAATATAAGAAAACGAGCACGAAGAAGAGGGAAGTACTGGCAGCCGGGAAAACATAATTTATTCGCAAATTATTACAAACGGGTAGAGGATTTTATAGTTTTTTGGCGAATAATGTACGTTAGGGGTTTCCACGTCGTGGGAACTAATTGACCGTAGCGTTTACACTATTCGTTGGAGGACTTACGCCTTATGCTGAGCAAGGACATTGGAATTGATTTGGGAACGGCTAACGTATCTATTCATGTAAAAGGGAGAGGCGTTGTGCTCGATGAGCCGTCTGTCGTCGCGATTGAAAGCGACACGAAGAAGGTGCTTGCCGTTGGTGAGGAAGCTCACCGGATGGTCGGCCGTACGCCAGGCAATATTATTGCAATCCGCCCGTTAAGGGATGGGGTTATTGCTGACTTCGAAATAACGGAAATTATGCTGAAAGCATTTATTGATCGGGTGGAAGGGCGCAAGTGGCTGAGCCGTCCGCGCATCTTGATTTGCGCGCCAACAAATATTACATCCGTTGAGCAGAAGGCGATTCGTGAAGCGGCGGAACGCAGCGGAGCCAAGGAAGTATTTTTGGAAGAGGAAGCTAAAGCTGCCGCTATCGGGGCTGGAATGGACATCTTCCAGCCTAGCGGCAACATGGTTGTGGATATTGGCGGAGGCACGACGGACGTAGCTGTCCTGTCCATGGGCGACGTCGTGACCGCTTCTTCCATTAAAATCGCAGGAGATAAGTTCGATGCTGCGATCATGAAGTATATTAAAGATAAGTACAAGCTGCTGATCGGCGAGCGGACAAGCGAGGATATCAAGATCAAAATCGGTAAAGTTTACGAGGATGGACAACGTGCGGAAATGGATATCCGTGGACGCGATATGGTAACGGGCCTTCCGTTGACCATGACGATTCATTCGCAAGAGATTCAAGAAGCGCTTTGGGATTCGGTCATGTCGATCGTGGCTACGGCGAAGTCCGTACTGGAGAAAACGCCGCCTGAGCTGTCGGCAGATATTATTGATCGGGGCGTTATATTGACCGGTGGCGGTGCATTGCTGAATGGCCTGGATACGCTGCTTGCGGAAGAACTCAAGGTTCCGGTGCTGATTGCGGAAGATCCGATGCATTGCGTTGTTAAAGGTACCGGCATTCTGCTTGATAACTTGGACAAGCTTGGTAAGAAGCCTCGTTTTTAGGAAGACAAGGCAGGAGCAGCGCTTGCATAGCCGTTTGCGCAGGTAGGGCGTTTAAAAGGGGACGCGCCGAGGCGTTAAATTGAGTCAAAGGTCGCATAGGAAGCTATAACTGAAGTCATGCCTTTAACCGATATATAAATAATGGCATATACAGCGAGAGGGAACAGCCTTATACGATCTTCGAGGAGGCAATTGCAATGCTTAGAGGGCTTTACACAGCAGCTGCAGGCTTGACGGCTCAGCAGCGCAGACATGATACCGTAACGAATAATATTTCAAATATAAATACACCGGGCTATAAGCAGACGAATGCGGTCACGCGTTCATTCCCAGATACACTGCTTTCCATGACAGGGGTACAGGGCGAGTCAAGCAAGTCCATCGGCCGTCTCGGCATGGGGGTATTTGCAGAGGAGAGCTTATCGCTGCATGTTCAAGGGGACTTGTCCCAGACGGACAAGCCTACTGACTTCGCACTCGTGTCCAACATTGGGGTGGAGGGTGCGGCGTTTGACGAGTCCGGCAAATACGTAGCGGATGACGGTACGGTGACGTTCCAGCCGCAAGCGTTCTTTACACTGCAGGATGCGCAGGGGGATCTTCGTTATACGCGGGGCGGCTCCTTTACGCTGACGGCGGACGGTTTTCTTGTTAACGGAGACGGCGCCAATGTGCTTGGAGCTGATGGGAATCCTATTCAATTCGCAGCAGGCATAGGGCTTGAGCAGCTGTCGCTGACGAAGGATTTGCGTTTTGTTAATTCACAAACCGGTGTGGATAGTGGCGTACAGCCGCTGCTGGTGACGCGAATTAATGAGCCGAACCAACTCGTACGCGCTGGAGACGGCCAGTTCCGTTTTAATGGAGATGCAGCGCAAGCTGTTGCGCTTCAGGAAACGGATCAGGTAGAGGTGCAGCAAGGGTATGTGGAGCGATCCAACGTAGATGCGGCACAATCCTCCGTTGATTTAATGGCGGCGCTTCGCGCTTATGAAGCCAACCAGAAGGTTGTACAATTTTACGATCAAAGTCTGGAGAAGGCTGTAACGGAAGTAGGCCGCGTTTAAGACGAAGTCAGCAACGGAACGTGAAGGAGGCAGACGATGAACGGCTCAATGATTAATGCGGTAGTCTCGATGGGTGGACTCCAGCAGAAGCTTGATATGATCGCTGATAATATCGCCAACGTGAATACAGTAGGCTATAAGCGGAAGGAAGCAACCTTTGAGGATTTGTTGACGAATGTCAGCAAGCAGCCAAATGATTTTAAACAGCCGGGACGTATGACGCCGCTTGATTTCAACCAAGGCTGGGGCTCCCAGTTGACGATGATTAAGCCGAATCTAGAGCAAGGAACGATTGCAACAACAGGCAAGGACACGGACTTTGCTATTGAAGGAAATGCGTTGTTCGAGGTCATTGTGAACGCTAATGGCGACCGTGCTTATACGCGCAACGGTGCGTTTCAGTTGACGGTTAATGCAAACGGTGATAACATTTTGGCAACGGCTGAAGGCTATCCTATTGTTTCGACAGTGGTGACCCAGCCAGGCAATGTAGTCGTTGAGCAGCCGGTAACTGTTCCAGATGGCTATAAGCTGGTTATTGGTGCTGATGGCAGTGCGCAAGGTGTTGCTGCTGACGGTACAACCATTAATTTAGGCACAATTAAATTGATGCAAGCAACCCGACCTTCTGCTCTTACTCAGCTGGATGACAATTTGTTTTCCGTTGCTGAAGGGCTGAATGTGGGTGATGTAATCCAAGAGGTTACTCCTGACGCGGATAATGCGATCGCGCTGCGCCAAGGCTCTCTTGAGCAATCCAATGTGGATATGAGCAGCGAGATGACTGAGCTGATTAATGTACAACGTGCTTACCAACTGGTAGCTAGGGCATTAACATCAAGCGATTCGATGATGGGATTGGCGAACGGCTTGCGCAGATAGATAGGGTGATGGTGGTAATGAGTACGACGAATGAACGAGCTGATTTTGCGGATGACAAGCTGGAAGATGAACAATCAGAACAGACCCGCAGCAGCTCGCGCAGGAAGGGGCAGGGCTCCACTCCAGAGAAGAAGAAGCGGCCCCTGGTACTGAGAATCATATTATGGATTTTGCGCCGCAGCATTGTGCCTTGCATCATGGTCATTATGCTGATTGCGGGCCTCTATATCGGTTATACGGTGTTGGGCAAGCAATCGGGAGATGATGTGTTTGAGTGGTCGACTTGGCAGCATGTCTATGATCTTGTATTCTCGGATTCGTAGTTCGCACCGTACGAATGGTTGAAGGCGGTATTCGCAGCTTATTGCGGATGCCGCTTTTTTGCAAATATAGGAAAGGATATGATTTTTCTATCCTTTCTCTATATTTCTCGGCACGAAACGCGCTGCGCCGCCAAAGGACGGCGACAGCCGTTTCACCTTGGTCGTCCGCGAGTGAGAAATCAGCAGACGAAAAAAGAACACCAATCCGTTTGTTTAGAAAACAAAGCGGAAGGTGTTCTTTTTTTAAATATAAGCATTTATAAATTTTACCCTTGCTTATTTTACAGTTACACGCATCGATACTGTTTTTCCGTCAAAGGTAGCTTTAATAGTAGCTGAGCCTTTGCTCAGAGCAATAATTTTGCCATTCGATACAGTAGCTACGCTCGCTTTGCTAGTTACCCAAGTTGCGCTCGTAGTTACGTCTACTGGATTGCCAGTCGTGTAGTTTGCTTGCAGCTTAAGCGAATATGAAGTGCCTGGGCTTAGTTTAAGCGACTTATCCGACAGGGTTAAAGATTTAAGCTTAGGTGATACCGTAATCGGAACTTCCAGCGTTTTGCCTTGATAAGAGCCGGTCAGCTTGCCGCTGCCTACGGCCAGCGCTTTAACGGTGCTGCCATTAACAGTTGCCAGAGTGCTGGAAGAAACCGTCCAGTTCATTTTGGTGCTCAAAACCACTTTCTTGCCGCTCACATAGTAGCCTGTTACCTTTACCGACTTGCTTTTGCCTGGGAAAAGCTCAAGGCTGGATGGTTCTGCTACCAGCTTCTCGATCTCTTCTTCAACGTAAGCTTTGACGGTAGCTGTTTTATTTAAATAGGTTGCTGTTAACGTCACTTTGGAGGCTTCAATCCCCTTCACTTTGCCATTAACGACGATTGCATTGTCTGATGATGCTTTCCATGTTGCTTTGGAAGAAACATTCTCTTCTGATCCGTCCTGATTCACAACCGTAATCGTAGGAAGCGCCGAATCCTTGCCGATTACTACGCTAAGCTCTTTCGTACTTGGAACGAGCTTCACAGGTGTAAGGTGTACAATCAGCTCAAATGTCTTTTTTAGGCCATTGAGCTCAGCCGTTACAACTGTTTTGCCTACAGCTACAGCTGTCCATTTGCCATCTTCAATAGTAGCGATTTTCTCGTCGGCAACGGTCCATTTTACGATTTTGGAAACGTCAGCTGTATCTCCGCCGAAGGTAGTACCGCTGACCTTAGGTAGCGTATCGCTTTTTTCCGGGAAGGTATCGATGGAATCCTTATCGATTTTCAGCTCGGAGACGCTAGGGAAAACCGTAATGTCAATGCTGCGGCTGATGCCTTTAATCGCTGCTGTTATTTTGGTTGTTCCCGATGCTTTTGGCGTAACAAGTCCATTCGTCACTGTAGCGACGATTAGATTGGAGGATGTCCACTCCGCCTGCGTAGTAACGTTTTCGCTTCCACCGGAAAGCTCCTGAACCTCAGCTGTAATTTGCAAGCCAGGGCTGTTTAGCATCATTTGATATTCCTTGGCTGGCGATAGCTTGATCGATTGGTAGGGTGTACGAACGACAACATCAATAGTCGAGCTTACTCCTAAATAAGTAGCGGTAATTTTAGTTTGGCCAGTGGCAACTGGAGTTACAACACCATCCTTGACGGTTGCAACAGCAGCACTGCTAGTTGTCCAAGTTGCTTTTGTCGTTACGGTTTCTGTCGAGCCGCTTGTTGTTGTAGCTATGGCTTGAATCGTCTGGTCATCGTCGCCCATATCGATTTCAAGTATTGTCTTTGGCGACAAAGCCAGTGATTTATAAGGGGAAGTGACGACAAGCTTTACCGTGTCGGTCTTTCCTTTATATTTTGCAGTAATCGTTGTAGTTCCTGCGCCTACAAGTGTAACTGTGCCGTCATCGACAGTCGCGACGGAAGTGCTGGAGGACGTCCAGGTCGCAATGGTTGTAATAGGCTCATTGGCAGAGCCGGTTTTAATCCCGCTCAGCGTAAACAACTGATCTGCACCGAGATTAACGTCATAGCTTTCGGCGGCGTTGCTGCCATTTTTCAAAATTTGCACAGAGTCATAAACGTAATCGGATGTGACTTTAATGTTTTCGGTATAGCCGCTGTATGAAGCGCTGACAGTAGCTGTTCCTTTTCCTACAGCCGTCAGAACGCCTTTGTCTACTTTAACGATGGAGGTGTTGGATGACTTCCATGTTGCGGATGCGCTGACGTCCTTCTTGGTAGAAGAGCTTGAAGTGGCAGCCAGCAAGGAAACGATAACGGCATCATCCTCAATAAATACTTCCAGTGATGAAGTGCTGCTATTGTAATCCCAAGAATCATAGCTTAGTTCAATGCTTGTTACAGTTTCGTCTGCAGCATTCGCGATGCCGCTGAATGTGGTAGCGATGAGCATGACAGATAGAACGGCGGCGAGCCATCTCCTGATTTCTCTGAGAGACTTGTTCCCGTTTACACTTAAATTCACTACATCCTATCCCTTCGTCTATAGAATAAAAAAACTCTCTATTCTATATAACGGCTTACATATAGAGGAAATGAATAAAGATGTCGTATTTTGTTTGAAAAAAAAATCATTTGCCACGCAATTGCATCTGCAAGTCCCAAGTTTAGCCATACATGGGCCGTGGCAGTTTTATTTTTGATACGGTAGTTGTATAATGGTTTGGAGCCTTAATGCCGCGCCCGCCAAGGGGTAGAATGCTTGCCATTCTTCGCTTGCGTGCCGCCAGGGAGTCCAGAGGGATTCGCGGCAAAATGAAAGAAGCTTGGCCGCAGACGCTTCGGGTCCGCACAGCCAAGCCCTCTATCTCAACCTTCACAAACTGCAGCTTCATGAAGGATATCTATAGTGTCAGTAAAAATTGCATTTTTTATACCCTCGATAACAAGGAAGGAGCTTTATTCATGCTCGATATTAATCAAATTCAGGAAATTATCCCCCATCGCCCGCCATTTCTGCTCATTGACCGTATTTTGGAGGTAGAGCCGGGTGTCAGAGCGGTTGGCCTTAAAAATGTAACGATGAACGAACCTTATTTTGTAGGACATTTTCCAGGTTATCCGGTTATGCCTGGCGTGCTTATCGTTGAAGCGCTGGCTCAAGTCGGCACTGTAGCAATGCTCATGCTGGAGGTCAACAAAGGCAAATTAGGCTTTTTTGCAGGCATTGATGGCTTTCGATTCCGTGGTCAGGTGAAGCCTGGCGATACGCTTACACTTGAGGTCGTCATTACGAGATTGAAAGGCAGCATCGGCAAAGGACAAGCTACTGCGAAAGTGGGAGACCAAGTTGTTGCTGAAGGCGAGCTTATGTTTGCCCTGTCGGATCCAGCCTAAATTTTTTAGAGTATAAGGATTTATAAGTTTGATCTTTATCAAACGGCTTATATTTCACACGCGAAACGGTAGCTTTGCCGCCATAGGGCGGCGACAGCCGTTTACGCTAGTTTCATTTATATACAAGGGAGAGATAGCTATATGAGTCAAAATGAAGCGGCAATCCAGCGTTACAATGCTTGGTTAAACGATCCGTTGATTGATGAGGCGACAAAAGAGGAGCTTCGCGGCATCGCGGGCGATGAGAAGGAGATTACAGACCGTTTCTACCGTGATCTGGAATTCGGAACAGGCGGTCTGCGCGGCGTTATGGGCGCTGGTACGAATCGTCTTAATACTTATACCGTAGGCAAAGCGACGCAGGGGCTGGCGAACTGGCTGCTGGGGAATGCTGCGGGCGAGGCTCCTTCAATGGTTATCGCTCATGACTCCCGCAACTATTCACCGGAATTTGCGCTCGATTCAGCGCTTGTACTGGCGGCAAACGGCGTGAAAACGTATTTGTTCCAATCGCTGCGCGCAACGCCACAGCTGTCGTATGCGGTGCGCTCGCTTAAAGCTTCGAGTGGTATTGTCATTACGGCGAGCCATAATCCGCCTGAATATAACGGCTATAAGGCGTATGGTGCTGACGGCTGCCAGCTCATTCCTGAGGATGCGGAGCAGGTTATCGCTTCGATTCAGCAGGTAACGGGCTTTGATCAGGTGAAGCGTCTGAGCCGTGAAGAAGCAGAGGCACAAGGCTTGCTCGTATGGCTGGGCGAGGATGCCGACGAATCCTACATTAATACGGTGGTCGCGCAAAGCCTGAATGTGGAGCTTATCCGCAGTGGTGTTGGCGAGCAGTTCAGCGTAGTATTCACTCCGCTTCATGGAACAGGCAATATGCCCGTTCGCGAGGTGCTTGCAAAAGTCGGATTTAGCAATGTACATATTGTTGCGGAGCAGGAGCAGCCGGATGGCTACTTTAGCACTGTAAAATCTCCTAACCCGGAAGAACGCGAGGCGTTTACGCTAGCAATCAAGCTGGCGCAGCAGGTCAATGCCGATATTATTATCGGAACTGATCCAGATGCCGACCGTATGGGTGCAGTTGTGAAAAATAATAACGGTGAATATGTTGTGCTGACAGGCAATCAATCGGGCGCTTTGATGGTGAATTATGTGCTCAGCCAGCTCAAGGAGCGCGGACAATTGCCGGATAATGGCGTTGTTATTAAAACCATTGTTACGAGCGAGATGGGTGCGGATATTGCTCGTTCTTACGGTGTAGCTGTTGAAAACACGCTTACTGGCTTTAAATATATCGGCGAGAAAATGACAGGCTATGAAAAAACTGGCGAGCGCTCCTTCCTTTTCGGCTATGAGGAAAGCTACGGTTATTTGACTGGAACTTACGCACGGGATAAGGATGCTATCGTAGCGGCTTTGCTGATTTGTGAAGCAGCAGCATATTATAGAAGCTTAGGTAAAACACTATATGATGTATTGCTTGAGCTGTATGAGAAGCATGGCGTTTATTTGGAAGGTTTGGAGTCGCGGACACTGAAGGGTCTTGACGGCGTGCAAAAAATTGCTGGCATTATGGACAGCTGGCGCAATCAGCCGCCCGTTGATATTAACGGCGTGAAGGTAGAGCAGGTGCTCGATTATAAGCTCGGTCTGGATGGTCTCCGCCCGGAAAACGTGCTGAAATATATGCTGGCTGATGGCTCATGGTTCTGCCTTCGTCCATCGGGTACCGAGCCGAAGATTAAAGTTTATTTTGCAGTTCGCGGTGAATCGACTTCGCAAGCTGAAGAAGCGCTGAATGCTTTGCGTCAGGCGGTTATGGCAAGAGTAGACGGATAAGGAATATTTGGCTTCAACCGTGGACGGCTGCTCGACAATAGAGCTATAGGAAGCGGAATGAAAAGGATAGATGAACGGAGGATTTACGTGCTTCAAAACTGGCTGCAATGGAATCGCAGAGCTAAGCAGTGGCTCTGGATCATTACGCTGATTGGCGTGATGGCGGCACTTCCTATTGGTTATAATCGAATGAATACGGAGTCAACGTCTAAGCAAGTGGAGTATGTGTTTGATTATCGCGACTTGATCGAAATTGCGGAATATTCGGCGAAGCCGCAGGATTTTCTAGCGCAGCATCTCATTTTTATGAAAGAAGCCGGCATATCGACCATGGCCGTCTATGAAAGCTCGCTTCGCGAGCTGATGCAGGCGGGCAGATTGACCTACTATAACTCCAAGGATGCAGCCTTGCTTCAAGGCAAGCTGGAGACGCCGGGGCAAAATTTCACTTATATTTTGTATACTGGCAGCGCGGAGAAGGAGCAGGTTGGACCGATTGTTCGCGCTGCATATGACCGGGCTGGCGTCGTTTATCGGGACTGGTCTTTCGATGGACGCGATGGTCTTGTGGTGGAGCTGCCGCTGCAAAATTCGCTGCTTCAACCGCTTGGCTTTGATCCGATGTCACTGGAAAGAATTAAAGCAGCAGGCTTCAGTGTTCTGCCTCGTTTGACTGACCGGGTGCTTCCGTATTCACAGGAAGAAGCAGAGGCGACTCTTGCTCAGTTGAAAAATTACGGCGTTACACGGATTTTGTTCGATGGCGATAAAGTAAAAGGCTACACCGATAATGCGGAGGATAAGAGCTTGCGCGCATTCGCCGAGCTGCTTAACAAATATCAAATCGGTGTAACGACCATCGAGAATTTGAAAAAAGAGCAATCGGGTATGACGACACTCGCCTACCTGACGGACTATAATATTGTACGCCTTTATTCGTTGTCTCCTACGGATGCGATGAGAATGAAGCCGGAAGATATTGCTGACCGCTTCCTGCTTGCAGCGAAGGATCGCAACATTCGGATGTTTTTCCTAAATGGTGCCCCATCGTCAAGCCAGGAAAAATCGGCTGTTATTAATCCACTGGACAACCTCTACCTGTCTCTTAAAGGGGAGGATGGAAACAAAGGCACGATTCAGCGTTTGGCAGATGCCGGATTTGCTCCGGGTACAGCCGAGCCGTTTGATCGGGAATACCCGTCATGGGTTAAAATGCTGAAGGGAATCGTTGTTATTGGCGCGATTGCCTTAATTGCACTATTAATCAATGCTTTTCTGCCAGGCACGCTTATTGCGGTGTTCCTGCTCGGTATTCTCGGCAGCGGCGGCTTGTATGTGCTGAGCAGCTCCGTGCTGGAGCAGGCGCTTGCGCTTGGAGCCGGAATTAGTGCGCCAACACTTGCGCTCATTTGGGTCATGAACCGAATCTATTCCAGAACCGAAGGAAACCAGCGCTTTGTTGGCGGAGCGGATTGGACTTTCCGCAACAAAGATAAAGGAAAAGGCGTTGTTATTCCGCTGAGCAGCACCGGTGATGCTGGCGGCAAGTGGGTATTCGAAGGCTTGCCGGCGCGCCGCCGTCTGGGACTTGCTTTCAGTTGGTTTATTGTAGTAGCGCTCATGTCGCTTATTGCAGTCCCTTATGTATTCGGCTTGCTGAACAATATTACGTATATGCTTGTGCTTCAACAATTCCGCGGAGTAAGCCTGCTGCATCTCGCGCCGATTGGGCTTGTTGCGATCTATGTTGTGTTTTACACAGGACATGCTCCAATCGCCCGCATTCGCAAAATGCTGTCTACGCCGATTAACGTGCTAATGGTTGTCGTTGGTTTAATTGTTGTAGCTGCGGGTATGTATTATTTATCACGTACAGGTAATGAGGGACAGACGCTGCCCTTTGAGCGTCCTTTCCGCGAATGGCTGGAAGGCACGTTTGGCGTCCGTCCGCGAAATAAAGAGTTTTTGCTGGCACATCCACTGCTGCTGGTGGGGTTGTTCGCCGCGCTGCGTTACCGCGCTGCCTGGCTGTTCGTTATTATTGGCTCCATTGGCCAGCTTTCGATGGTCGACACATTTGCGCATATCCATACGCCGCTGCATATTTCCATCATCCGCGTATTCCTTGGCCTTGGCCTGGGTGCGGCGGTCGGATTT
This sequence comes from Paenibacillus sp. J31R34, assembly GCF_059383715.1. Taxonomy (NCBI): domain Bacteria; kingdom Bacillati; phylum Bacillota; class Bacilli; order Caryophanales; family Paenibacillaceae; genus Paenibacillus; species Paenibacillus sp. J31R34. The sequence continues at coordinate 27,583 of NZ_JBXENU010000006.1, read as the reverse complement.
ATTCTCATCGGAGTGTGGCAGCTTCTGGAAGGAGTCTGGTCTAAATGGTCGCCGGCCCTCAAACGCATATTCGCCGAATAGCGATTTCTGGCTACTACGGCTTTAGTAATAGTGGCGACGAAGCTGTGCTGCGTTCGATTTTGCTGGCGCTTGCCGAGCAGAGCAAGGCGTATGGGCTTGAGGTGCAGCCGGTCGTGCTGTCGGCCGATCCGGCTTGGACGAAGGCGATGTACGGCGTAGAGGCCGTACATCGGATGCGCCCCGCTGACGTGTGGGGCGCGCTGCGCAGCTGCGACGGGCTGATCAGCGGCGGCGGAAGCCTGCTGCAGGATGCCACAGGCACGAAGACGATTCCGTATTACACCGGAATCGTGAAGCTTGCCCAATTGCTGGGCAAGCCGACATTCATTTATTCGCAGGGCATCGGGCCGGTGAACCGCCGGTGGATGGACCCGATGATCCGCCATGTTATGCGGCGGAGCACTTATGTTTCAGTGCGGGACGACCAATCCGCCGCTTTGCTTGGGCGGATGGGAGTGCCGCATGACCGGATCGAGGTTGTACCCGATCCGGTTATGGGCTTGCCGCTGCCGCTAGGCGCAGCGGCGGCCGGGGCGCCAGGCGGCGAGGCAACCGCTGCGGCTGCTGCGCCTAGCGGTGCGGGGACCGCGCAGGCCGGCAGCGGAGCTATGCCGGTCGTCGGCGTGTCCCTGCGCCGCTGGCGCGAAGACGGCGCGGATCTTGCGCGCGCCGCCGATGCGCTAATCGCGCTGACGCGCCGCCGCCAGGTACGGCTGCGGTTTCTACCGTTCCATACCCCAGATGATGTGCAAAGCTCGAAGCAGGTCATGGAACGGCTGCAAGGGCAGCTCGCCAGCGGAAGCATCGCTGAGCTGGCGTCGCCGGGCGACGACCCGCAGCAAATGCTGCTGGAGGTGAGCCATTGCGATATATTATTCGGAATGCGGCTGCATGCATTAATTTATGCGGCAAACCAGATGGTGCCCATGCTTGGTTTATCCTATGATCCCAAAATCGATCAATTTCTGAAAAGAATCCATTTGCAGCCTATTGGCTCAACGGAGCTGCTTGACGCAGAAGCTTTCGCCGATGAGGCGGAGCGGATGCTGGAGAACGGCGACAGCTGGCGCAGATCGCATCAGGAAGCTATTTCGAAGTTGAAGCAACAAGCGCAGCAGCCTGCTGAACAAATTATGAAGCTGCTGCTCCATCCCATATCGAGGTGATATTCGTTTGTCGAACCATGTTCCAACCGTATCTATTTACGGCATACCCTTCTCTAAAATGACAATGGATGAGACGGTCAGCTATTTAGTGAAAGCAATTGAGGAGAAGCGTCAAACGCATGTCATTACAGCTAATCCGATTATGGTGATGTCTGCTCTGGAGAGTGCTGATTACTACCGGATGATGACGAAGGCAGAGCTTATTGTACCTGACGGCGCAGGTGTAGTATGGGCGGCTAATTATGTGGGCACGCCTGTTGCCGAGCGAGTTGCTGGCTTTGACCTGATGCATCGTTTAATGCGTGAAGGCGAACAGCGCAAATGGACGGCTTACCTGCTCGGAACATCTCAAGAGGTTATTGAAGCAGCAGCCGAAAAGCTGCAGCTTCAATATCCGCAGGTGCGAATCGTGGGATATCGCAACGGATTTTTTGGTCCCGATCAGGATCAGGGGGTTGTGGAGGAGATTCGCCAGGCTGCGCCGCACATATTGCTCGTTGCTAGAGGAGCAGAGACGCAGGAGCCTTGGATTGCGAAATATAAGCAACAACTTGGCGTCCCATATATAATGGGCATTGGAGGCAGCTTCGATATTATTGCAGGAAAGCTGAAGCGTGCGCCGATGATTTTTCAAAAGCTGCGTTTAGAGTGGTTTTACCGTTTGCTTCAGGAGCCAAAAAGGCTGCCAAGAATGCTCGTTTTGCCGAAATTCGTTGTGAAAGTGATGCGCGACAAAGAAAACGTAACAAAACCTGGGCCATTATCGTGAAAACTCGTGAAAACCGTTGAAATTGAATGAAAACGGGATTGGAGTTTCTTTTTCGATCGGAGTATAATTCACTTCGGTAGACACAAAAGGGGAGCTGCATTACATGCCAGAAGGCTTATTGTATTCGATTGGTTTTATTCTTGCTCTGACGTTAGCGCTAGTCATGACACCGCTTGTTAAAAAATTCGCTTTTTTCGTCGGTGCGATTGATAAGCCGAATCATCGGAAGGTTCATACCCGCATTATGCCACGCATGGGTGGTTTGGCAATTTATGCTGCATTTGTTGCAGGATTTTTATTGCTGTTCCCGTTCATTCCTGATGGAATGCTGACAGATGCAAATATGAATATGATTAAAGCGCTGCTTGTAGGCGGCACGATTATTATTTTGATTGGCGCTTTGGATGATCGGTTTGAGCTGTCTGCCAAAGTGAAGCTGCTGGGCCAGCTCGTCGCGGCAAGCGTTGTCGTATTTGGCTTTGGTATCAAAATCGATCTAGTTAACATTCCGTTCGGTGAGGCTATGCAGCCGATTGCTGGCTGGATCGCTGTTCCGATTACCATTCTCTGGATTGTCGGCGTAACCAATGCGATTAATTTAATCGATGGTTTGGATGGGCTCGCGGCTGGTGTTTCCGGTATTGCGATCTCTACCATTTTGATCATGGCGATTGTAATGGGCAATATCCCTATTATTCTGCTCAGCAGCCTGCTGCTCGGCGGCATTGTCGGATTTTTATTTTTCAACTTCCATCCTGCGAAAATCTTTATGGGCGATTCGGGCTCGCTGTTCCTTGGATTCAGCCTGGCTACGTTGTCCATGATTGGCTTTAAGCAGGTTACAATTGTTTCGTTCGTTACTCCATTGCTGATTATCGGTGTTCCGCTTTCGGATACATTTTTTGCAATCGTTCGCCGCTGGGTGAACAAGCGGCCGATTTTCGCACCGGATAAAGGGCACTTGCATCATTGCTTGCAGGAGCTTGGCTTTAGCCATCGTCGTACGGTTCTGATTATTTGGGGCGTGGCAGCGATATTCGGAGGTTTTGCGATTTTGCAGTCTACCGTCATACAATCGACCGCAGCCAATTGGGTCACGTTCTCCGTTATTTGCTTGCTGATGTTTGGCCTGCAAATTGGCGCCGAGCTTATTGGGATCGTTGACAAAACGCGCCGCCCGGTTATTAACTTCTTTAATCGGCTGCTGCTGCGGACAAAGGTAGATGCGCAATCGCGTTCGAAATAATTTAGGATTCCCGCTATTATTTTATTATAGGATTTTATGTTGAAGCTCCACATCCTTTGCAAAGGCTGTGGAGCTTTTTTGCGTAACTTTCCCAAATAGACTAAAAATATAGGCTGTAATAACCGATAACTACAGTACGGAACTTTTCTTGGGTCTTTGCGTCTAATTGTAACAGACATTGACAAACATTCACTCAAGAGGGAGAAGGAGGAAAGTTTATAGAATAGAGGACGATAGCTCTTCTGTGTGATCTCAACGTTTGTCTATACAGCATGTTCATAAACTATTTTTATGAAGAATAAGTACTGGTCATTAGGGTGTTTATTCAAAAGCAATGCATATAAGGAGGAACCAGTGCGATGAGAAAGTGGAAACAAATGCTAAGCTTATTTTTATCAATTGCCTTGATTGTAACGTTGGCTCCGCTCCAACCGGCGAAGGCTGCGTCAATCTATTTCCAATTTACTGACTTTAGTACGCTGGAAGGAAGCCCGACTATCGTAAATACAAATACGGTTAATCTACGCGGTTCTTTTGCAGATGTATCCGCTAACTCTATTACCTTCAAAGTTGAACGCTTGGTCAATGGGTCAGTTGTAGCTTCTTCTAATGGCTCACTAACTCCGTCCATTGTAGGCAATACCTTCTTGTTTGCAGGTGTACAGCTTTATGAAGGACTGAATAGAATTACGGTTATGGGAGTAAGCACAGGTACAAATGGTAGCGTCGTAGAAGGATCAAGCTACGTTACGTACGGAAATGTTCCGGTTATTACCAGTGTTCAACTGGCTAATGGAACTGCTCTTTTAGAGGGGCAGCCTGTTATTGTGACGAATGCCAATACATCTTTTACTGTAAAAGCTAGCAATGCAACGGATGTATTGATTAACGGTGTAGCTATGTTTAATGGTGGTGCAGGTACATTTGTTATGTCTTCACTTAATTTGGATGCTGGTTTGAATTACCTTAAGATCGTTTCAAGAAATGGTGATAAGAGCTTTACGCTCGAGCGACAAGTAGTCTACTTCCCTGCAAGTATGGCTACTCCGTACAGTGTGATTGCGTCTCCTTCTAATACATTGCTTGACGGTAACCCTGTTATTGCTCCATTTACAGGAAATACAATTAGCGGTAAGCTATTGTTCAAAACGCCAACAACGATACTGGCTGATCCAACTGTAACGTTAGAGTTGTATAATGAGTCGGGCGTACTGCAGACGACCCTTACAACGACGGTTACAAAAGAAACAACGAGTTCGGACTATACGCAGTTCTCGTTCCAATCCGCTACTACACCTACACTTAGTACAGGGACAAATGGAAAGTACACTCTTTATGTGAAAAGTACTCCGTATAATGGTCTTACGGCAAACTTCCCAATGCCGTTTACAGTAAGGAATGATGATACACCATATATTACTGACATAAAGCAGCTTTATGAGATAACTCCTGTAAGCCCGGCTACTGATGGTCCCGTAACTACTGGAGCACAAACAACTTTTGTTGATAACGGCGCGGTTAGTCAACTGCCATTATGGCTTCAGGTGAATACAGGTAAATTTGATTTGACGGCTGGAGGTACGGCAACCCTTACAGCAAAAGTGAACGGTGTCGCTGCAAGCAGTTCAGTATTCGATTATACTATTTACAGATCGTCAGACTCCAAGCAGAGGATCTATAAAATTAATGCTCTGCCGCAGGGAAACATTGAGTTGACATTCACAGTATCCAATACTTATGGGAATGATACGGTAACACGGTCATTTACCTATAATCCGATCTCTTCCATTCAGATTTCAAATACATTCAATGGGGCTATATATTATGACGACGGATTGTTGCTTGCATTGAAAGGTAAGCTTTTGAACTTTAAGCTGCCAGCAGATAAGTCCAGTTTGACTTATACGCTTAATGGTGTAACAACAAGATTAGACCCTAACTATGTCACAGATAGTACAGGGGAGTTTTCAATTCCTCTGACCGCAAATAGCTTGGTATATGGAAGCAATGTTATTGAATTAGCTGGTCGAGCGAATGGAGTTGCGGTTGCAACGACGATAACTATCTATCGTTTCTCGGACAAGCGTCCGCAGGTAACGAAAATAATACCAGTACCCTTTACTTCTAGTCCTGTAACAAATCCTTCAGGAACGCGTTATGATTCTGACACGGATAAAAGATTTATTGCAGGAACAACAGCTAATTCTTACACGACAACAGTAAAAGAAGTCGACTTGTTATTTAGTGTCACAAATCTGGCGAATCTCATTATTAATGTTGATGGAAAGCCATATACAACTGCTTCAGTTAATGATTCGAGTGGAGTCATGACAATTGATACGAATAAACTCTATTTTGAGTCTGCGACCAATATAGGCTCACGCGCCTATGCTCTTCGTTTGTATGGGTTAACACTGCCTACTACCGGTTCAATGAGTATTACTGTTATCTCGCAGGTTGGTTCAGAAAGCGTTAGTCAGACGATTACCATTACTAGGGAGCTGCCGGCATATGAATTGCTTTCTCCCAAGCTTCCTGAAGAATCTGTTATTAATCAGAACTTTATAAATATCAGTATCCTTGCCGAAGGCGCTGATCGGGTAGTTGTTGGTAAGGCTGATATGACAAAAAATGCAGCGGACGATATTTTTCGTTATGAGCAAACTGGCCTTAAAGCAGGGACAAATAAAATCAAGTTTACGGTTCATAGAGGCAGCGAAAAACTCAATGGTGAATTCTCTGTCAATTACGCTGCTGACAACTCTATTGGGGCACAGTATAAAACGATGATTACCAAGGCGGGAAAGGCCAGTGCTTTTAAGAATGAATTGGTACTTAACTTTCCGAAGAATACATTTTTACGTCCGGCAAATCAGACACCAGGTAGTGATATTACAACAATTGATATGTTTGACTCCCAGCAAATTTTGTTTGGAATTGCCGATCGTACAGACGGAAGAACTTTGAAGTTCTACAATCCTGTGGGACAGTATAGAACGGTTACAACTCCAAATGGAAATACAAGTGTTGCCAGGGATGGGGTAATAGAGCAGATACCTAGTAATGACAACGCGGCTGCGAGACTCCGCGCAAATTCTCATTTTGGCTTTGCTTCCAACTTGTTCTGGCTGGATGCTGGGTACGTAAATGGCAATTTAATTACAGATTACACGTTTACACAGGGCCAGAATCCTTACTCGAGCGGTACTGAATTTTATAATAGAACGATAGATAAATGGTTGGAAACAACTAACTACGGAACGCTAACGATTAAATATGATTCCCAAATCAGGAATACGGTAGCTAATACACTAAGCGTATGGCGTTATTATGATAACAAATGGACGAATATCGGCGGCAAAGTGAATACGGGAAGTAAGTCGATTACAGTTCCGATCAACGGATTCGGTTACTATGTAGTCATGCAGATGCGCTATAGCTACAGTGATATGATCGGCCATGCTTATGCTCGTAATTCGTTGGAGTTAATGTTTGCTCGTGGTGTTATGAATCCTAAGAGCAACAATGAATTTGGTGTGTATGACAATATTAGTCGGGGTGAATTTGCGCAGCTACTCGTAAAAATGTTTCAGATTCCTTTAGACTACAATCCAAATGATATGACATTCGATGACGTTGTTCCTATTTTGGGGCTTAGCGAACTTTGGGACTATCGTTACATTGAAACAGCAGTTCGCAAAGGTATTATCAGAGGTAAAGGTCCGAGACAATTCCTTCCTAATGAAGCATTGACGCGTGAAGAAGCAGCAGTGATGATTGCTCGCGCAGCTAATCTGCTCAAGGACGGCAAGGATGATCAGACGAAGGATCGTGCAGCGCTCCAGAAGGCATTCACCGATGCAGGCTCGATGGATGGCTATGCATTAAGCTCCGTCCTTGCAGTTGTGAAGGCTAAGTTCCTGGAAGGCTTGCCTAATACAACTTCAGGCACAGGAAAAGCTACGTTTCGTTTTGATCCGAAAGCTAATCTTAATCGTGCGGATGCTTCGATTATCGCAGAACGTGTAATGCGGAAGAACAAGCTACTATAAGAATTGGTCTATATCGGTATAGAAAGGCTGGCTGTCCATGAGCTAGCCTTTCTATATCATCAATAATGAGTAAGATTATCCATGGAAAATCTTTTGCATCGACGTAAGGCAGCCAGCCAAGCTATACTGAACAAGTAATAAAACATAGAAGTGCATTCAGAACTAGAGCGAGCGTTTTCTTGAAGATCGCATGCAGTTGTTTCGAAGCTACATAGCGAGGGTAAAACTTTTTTATAATTATTTTTAAGGTGAGCGCAACTTTTCTGAGACCTGTGCGTCTAATTAAGTGTTGTTACATCAATCGGCAAAAAAACCACTCTTTAGACTTGCCTAATATCAGAGTTAGTTGGAATGAATTCTCAACTTTCTCTTTACGATAAGGGTATGCCATTGTATAATGTTATAGTGGTATAAGGGTCTAGCAATTTTCTGCGTGTTTACGAGTTTCTGCGACATGTTATTACATAGGGTTAAACATGGCGACAGACATTATTTATACTTAATACTGCTCAACTCTGGGAAGGGGGTGACACACACATGAGGGAAACGAGCAATTCATTTTCTAAAGAAAACTCTCAACAACCGAAGCAATTTAGAGGAGGAGAAAAAAAGGTTATGAAGAAAAGTTTATTGGCATCCGTGCTATCTCTCTCCCTTGCTATGGCCGTAACAGTTCCAGCATTTGCTGCAACTCCAACTGACGTAGCAGGCGTGAAAGAACAAAGTGCAATTGAGGAGCTTGTAGCTCTTGGAATTATCAATGGTTATACTGACGGTACTTTTAAGCCTGGCAACAACATTACTCGTGCTGAGCTTGCTAAAATTATCGTTATTGCAACAGGTAGCGAGCAAGCTGCTACTGCTCTGCAAAACGTTAAATCGCAATTTAAAGATGTTAAAACTAACGAATGGTACACTGGTTACATCAACGTAGCTGCTGGCAAAGGCTTGCTGCTTGGTGACAAAGGTACTAAAAACTTCCGTCCGAACGCTAACATCAAGTTCGAAGAAGTTGCTGCAATCGTTATCCGTGCTCTGGGATACCAAGATTCTAACCTGACTGGTGCATGGCCTTACAATGTTACTTTGAAAGCTGAAGAAGTAGGGATCTTCAAAAAAGTTGATCTTGCTCTTGGTACTTCAGCTACTCGTGGCGTTGTTGCTCAACAAGTTAGCAACGCTCTTGGTGAGAACATTGTAGAATGGAGAGCTGATTCCAAACTATACACCAATGCTACAGACCGGGATGGCAATGCGCTTATCTTGATCTCTCGTCTGGGAACAACTTCCAATCAAGTGGTTTCTTCTGCAGTTCTTGACACTAACGGTAAATTAGTTTTGAATGGTGTTCCAAAAACACTTTCTTCTAACTTCATTATCACTGGTGGTAAAAAACTGTCTGATCTATTGGCTCATAACGTTACTGTTCTGGCTGATGCTGATGGTAAAGTTCGTGCTATCACTGATAACCAAAAAGAAGATAACGTTGTTACTGGTAAATTGAACGTAGATTTCAGCAATGCTCCGCAAGTTGAAGTTAAAGTAGGTACGGCGGTAACTAAGTATGAAACTGTTGGTGGATCTGTATACTACCTGAACAGTGATTCTGCTGTTGCTTCCGATTTCCCATTGAAAAAGGATTCTGATGTTTCTGTATTCTTGTATGACAATACAAAAGAAAACAGAGAAGCAATTCCTAACCGTGTTGGTAAAGTACGTGCAGTAGTTGTTTCGAAAGCTAATGCAGCTGATGCATTGTTCGACTCTTATGTAGCTGCTACAACAACTGCTAAAGCCCGTGTTCTGACTCAATCGAACGTTTCTGTAACGGTTGACGGTGCAACTTCTATCACTATTAATGGTGAAGCTAAAGCTGCAACTGATCTTGTGAAAAACGATGTTCTTGACATTGTGTACAACAAAGATAGAGCAGCAGTTAAGATCACTGCAACTCGTAATGTTGTTGAAGGTAAAGTAACAGCTAAGAGCACTCAAGCTGATGGTACTGCTGTTTACACTGTAGACGGTAAAACTTACACAGTGGTTACTGGCGCTCTTACTGGTAATAAAGCTCTGACAGTAGATGCTTCGTACAAACTGTTCTTGAACAAAGACGGTAAAGTGGCTGGCGCTGAATTGTTGACTGGTGGTACATCGGAACTGAAGTATGCTATCGTTCTGAACGCTGACAACAACGTTGATTCCGGCGGTGCTTTCGCTTCTACTAAAGACGTTTTGGAATACTACTCGATCAAAGAAAATAAAGAACTTCAAGTATCTTTGAACAAAGCGACTTTTACTACTCCAGGTGACGCTCGTGGTAATGCAGTTACTACTATTAAAACTGGTGACGATGTTGAAAATACAAACCTTCCAGTTGCTTTTGATATCGTAGCTGCACCTATCTTTGTTGAGTGGGTATTGAAAAATACTGACAACAGCATCAATGGTGTTAAAAACGATCAACTTAAACCTACTCCGTTGACAATTAGTGCGGAGATCGATGCTAAAACAGACACATCGTTGAAAATCATCGAGGATGGACGTACAAAAACTTACGAAGTCAACGCTAACACTGTAGTTCTTGACGCAACTAAAGCTGTTGGTAAAGCACCTGACAAGCGTGAGATTTCCACTAGCACTTTGGCTAACCTAACTAAAGGTAACAAAGTAACTGTAATCACAGATGGTCCTTCGGCATTTGCTAAATACGTTGTTATTACTCAGAAATCTGCATCTTCTGCAAAAGAAGCTAAATACGGCTTGTTCGTAAGTGCTTCTCAGAATGGTGATGATTACTCAGTAGCTATCAACGTTAAAGGCACTGTTGAAACTCATGCACTTACTGGTTCCGAAGGTAAAAAAATCTTCGACCAAATTAAAGCGACTAATCCTTCTGTAGCTGGTTCGGTATACCATGCTGATTCCAGAACTCTTATTGCTTTGACAGATACGTTCTTGAAGTCTGGTGATGCTGGTTATGCTACTGCTCCTGCTGATTATAAAGAAGCAAGCACTGGTTATGACACATTGCAAGTGTTCGCTGCTAATAATCACATCCAAGCAGAGGGTACTAGCCTTTCAGATTCCACATTGAAACTGGTTGGTATTGATACTAAGTACTATGTAAACAGCACAACAGCGATTTACGTGTTTGACAAAACTAACAACACTGTGACTACAGATGGTATCTTTGCTGATGTAACAGCTTATGCTGGTGAAACAGACCTTAGCAAATATGCTCTTGCAGTAGTAGGTGACGATACTTATGGATCGTACACACTTGCTAAAGCAATCGTTCTTGTTAAACTGAAGTAATTTCAGTTTAGCTCAAGGAAACCGATGAGATATCTCATCGGTTTCTTTTTTTGCGTTCACACTTGATTCATAAAAGTTTGCTATAATTAAAGTAGAAAAAAATGTTCTGGAGGGGTGAATTGCTCGGCATTACAGCGAAACTTTTTGTTGGGTATGAACGTCTATATAAAAAAAGATGTGGAGTGATATTTTAATGCAGACGGTTGTTTCAGGAAGCTCGAAATTGAAATGGCGTTTTTATGTAGCCATGTTGTTAGTTGTAGTTCTGCTATTCCCTACTTTGCCAGCTATGAGTGAGGCGGCCTCTACGGCAAGCAGTATTAAACCTGTGTACATAAACAGTAACTCATATGTAAAGCTCGATAGCGCGGACATCCTGTCTACTAGCAAAGGGAAGACAGCCAGCTTCACGATCACGCTTTATAACGGAGGAAGCAAAGCGATTAATCTGCAAGACTATTGGTTCCGTTTGGCTTCTACTAGTGGCACTAAATATACGTTGTATATGCTGGATAGTGATAAGACGAAAAAAAACGTTCAAGCCAATTCGAATGTTACTTTGACTTTTTATAGCGAGCTGCCATCAAGCATGACTTTGCCTAAACTCATTTTTAAAGTGGTGAAGTTTGATTTCAGTGTAGCCGGTTATGAGAAGACATTAGGACAATTTAAGTTTCCAGCAGACTATTCTACGGATGTTAAAGCAGGCGGATACAGCTCTGTGAAGTTGAATAGTACTCCTGTAAACATTAGAATTAGCAAATCGACGATGTCGACAAGTACAGATAATAATACGGTTAATATTGAACTTGCAATGCGAAATACCAGCAGCTCGGAGCTTTCGATTGCCAATCTGCAATTTTTGGCCCAATCCGGAGCAGGTGGAATGTACAAGATGAAAGTCACTTCAACTACCTCAGGAACAGCAGATGCTATCGTCTTGCGTCCGAAAATTCTTGAAACGATTAAATTAAGCATCACTCTTCCTAAATCTGTTTCTACAAAAGGACAAAAGCTTGTTATCACACAAGGTATTAGCTCTGGCACTGGAGAAGGTGCATCAAGCTTATCCCTGCCTGTTTCTAAGATAGGCTATAATCTAAAAACAGCAAACACTGAAACAGCAACTAATTATGAATATATTAAAGATGATTATACTTATAAAATGAATGTTGCTTCTATTCAAAGAAATACTTGGGGCGGCGAAGACAGCCTGATCGGAAAGCTTGTTATTACAAATACAAGCTCCAAAACAGCTCCAATCCCAGCAATTGAGGGTTCATTGTATCTTGGGGATAAAGCGGCTGTGAAAACAACCATTATTCCATTTACGAACCCTGTAGCTATTCCAGCTAAGAGTTCTATAACGATTTATTATACGGGTACAGTTCCTACAACTACATCGATAACTGATTTGAAGCTTAAGCTATTTGAGAAGTCTGGTGAATCTCAAACAGAATTGGCTGCATTGAAAACACCTGCGGCTATCGTCCCTAAAGTTGTCTCTCTTGGCAGCGAGAACAATGTCAACGATATCGGTGAGAATTTTACGGTTAATGTAATGAAAACACAACTGCTAGAAGGAGCTTCTAATAATCTTTATGCTATTTATATGGATATTACGAATAAACAAGCTCGCGCCCTTGCTACTACCAAACTAGTTGGTTATTTGAAAACAGCTGATGGAGATAAATACGATATCAAATTACTGAAAACAAGCAATTTGATTAATCCAGGAAAGAAAGAGCAAATTATCGTAACGGCTGAGGTTCCTAAACGACTGGAATTAGCCGGAGCAACGGTAGTAGTGGGTACTGCTTTTAATGCACAAGGTATTGTGAAAAAAGATGATGCTGAGATTATAGGTTTTGTAAACCCTGTGAGTTATGCTTTGCCAGAGTATAACCAAACGGTAACTTCTGATTTTAGCAAAGTTAAAGTAGGGCCGTATACTATCAATATGGATAATATTGTTACTTATCTGAATGATGATAAAATTGATGTGGATTTCTCTGCTCAAGTAACGAAGGACCTTAGCTATGAAGGCTTCAGTGCTAAGAAATTTACTTTTGCAATCGAGGATCAATCTACTAACCTTTCCATGATCAATACGCCATTTGAGATGGAAGGTACAGCAGGTACCGCGGGACAATATGTATGGAAAGTTGGCAGTAACTATACCAACATTGTTCAGAGTGTAACCGATAAATTAGTTGCTAGAACGATTCAGTTGAATATCTATGAGGAAATTAGTGGATATAAAACGAAGCTGGTATCAAAAAATATTAAATGGTCGCCATACTTAAACTGGGCTGATCCAAATAATAAAGAGTAGTTTGCTTGAATAGCGTAATTAAAATAAGGTAGTTAATTTTTAAAAAATCAGGTATCTTAATAAGATACCTGATTTTTTTCTGAGAGGAGTAATAGAGTTGAAGAAAACGACAATGAAAGTGGCTATTGGTGCAGCACTCCTGTTGGTAGGTTTCGGTATAGGCTTTCTCAATCCGAAAGCAATCGAAGCAGATGGCGTATCAACAACTCCAGGCTCTATTGACGATCCTGTTATTACAAAAAGTTATTTAGATGAACAGCTTGGTAAAGTATCTGGTGGCAGCAGCTCGGGGAATGGCTCTAGTGGCTCGTCGAACGCTTCCACTGCTCAGGCTTCACTGCAAGTCGTTAATGTACCTAGCGGCAAAGTGCTGCTTGGTGATGAAGGTACAGAGATCATTCTTCGTGTGGGCAAAGCAGTAGCCTACAGCTCAGATAGCAGTGGTATTGTGGATATAACAGATGGCAAGGACTTGGTTAAAGGGAAATCCGTTACCACTAATCACCTTTTATTGATGCCTCGCTCAGGCAGGGGAGTTACGGCCGCGACAGGCTACACTAAATCGTTGACTGTATTGGTCCGAGGTGGATATAAACTGCAATCCGTTAACTGAGTTAGTATAATTTGTACAAGTTGACAATAGATTATACGCTTGAACAAATGCCTTGAGGTTAAAATAAGAGCATGCTCCCATCATCCAACAGTGAGGTGTTCTTATAATGAGTCGTTCCAATAAAGTAGCCGTTCCATTAAGTAAAGCAGCACTGCAGCAAATGAAATATGAAATCGCTGAAGAATTTGGGCTTTACTCGTATGTTTCCGGGCCGTCCGCTGATGATACGGAGTTTGCGGGCGAGCTAGGATCAGTACCACAAACTACAGGCTCAGTGTACTGGTCACAGCTTTCAACAAGGCAAGCCGGTTCTGTTGGCGGAGAAATGACGAAACGCCTTGTAGCTCAAGCAGAGTCTGTTTTAAACGGTTATATTTAAAATATAGGAAAGGATATGATTTAGCTATCCATTCTCTATATTTCTCGGACTGAAACGAGCCAAGACGCCAGAGGACGGCGACAGCCGTTTCACCTTAACCTTTACCGAAAATTAAATCTTATCGGGATAGTATCCATTGACAGGAAGCGACATTTTCGGTAACATACTTTATTAGAGAGTTGTAAAACAACCTTTTCCCTAAGGAAAAGGTTCGTTTTTTGTTTATAAGTTCTGAACTTATTTATACTAAAGCTGTAGGAGGTTGATACGGGTGTCAATTAAAGGTCGTCATTTATTTACATCAGAATCAGTAACGGAAGGTCATCCTGATAAGATTTGTGACCAAATTTCCGATGCAGTATTGGATGCATTCCTGGAGTCAGATCCTTATGCGCGTGTAGCGTGTGAAGTATCTGTAGCGACAGGACTTGTTCTCGTTATTGGTGAAATCAGCAGCCGTGCGGACTATGTCGATATTTCGGCTATCGCGCGTCGTACAATTAAAGAAATTGGGTACACTAGAGCTAAGTTTGGTTTCGATTCCAGCACTTGTGCGGTTCTTACTTCGCTTAATGAGCAGTCCGCTGATATTGCGCAAGGCGTTAATGCTGCGCTTGAAACACGTGACGGCAAAGATATTCAACAAGAGAACGAAGATATTGGTGCTGGTGACCAAGGCTTGATGTTTGGTTTTGCAACTAACGAGACACCAGAGCTTATGCCTCTTCCGATCGCTCTATCGCACCGTATTGCGCGTCGATTGTCCGAAGTGCGTAAAAACGGAACTCTCGAGTATCTTCGTCCAGATGGCAAAACTCAGGTTACAATTGAGTATGTCGATGGCAAGCCAGTACGTGTTGATGCAATCGTTGTGTCCACACAGCACGCTGAGGAAATTAGCCTTGAGCAAATTCAAAGCGATATTCTTGAGCACGTTATCAAACCAGTTGTGCCAGTTGAATGGCTGGATGCTGACACAAAATATTATATTAACCCTACAGGCCGTTTTGTTATCGGCGGTCCTCAAGGTGATGCAGGTCTTACTGGCCGTAAAATCATCGTTGATACGTACGGCGGTTATGCACGTCATGGCGGCGGCGCATTCTCCGGTAAGGATCCTACAAAAGTTGACCGTTCTGCAGCGTATGCGGCTCGTTATGTAGCTAAAAACATCGTTGCAGCTGGCCTTGCTGATAAATGTGAAATTCAGCTTGCTTACGCTATTGGCGTGGCAAATCCGGTTTCTATCAGTGTAGACACATACGGAACAGGTAAAGTGGATGAAGAGAAGCTGGTTGAGGTTATCAGCAACAACTTCGACCTTCGCCCTGCTGGCATTATTAAAATGCTGGATCTTCGTCGCCCAATTTACCGTCAAACAGCTGCATATGGTCACTTTGGCCGTACAGATGTGGATCTTCCATGGGAACGCGTTGACAAAGCGGATAAACTAAAAGCAGATGCTTTGGCTTAATTAAATCCTCAAAACTAAAGCCCTTCAGAAAAAAGTTGAGAACATCGGTTCTTAACTTTTCTGAAGGGCTTTTTTGCTAAATGAAAAGTGTCAGCATCTGATCTTTGTGAAATTAAAATATATATATAATAGTTTTCTTATAAATTAAAAAAATCCAATTTAATATTTACTTGGATACTAGAAGTATTTATTATGAAATTTTTATTTAAAATGTAAAATTTATTGTAATATATAATATGGGGTGGACATTTTGAGTATCAAAAAAATGTTAGGCGAGTAGCGGTTGCTGCTTTAGCGTCAACGATTTTTCTATCAGGTGCGACATTTACTGGTTTGACGCAAGGAGACCTTAATCCAGCGTCTGTACAGGCATATGGAGAAACACTGCATGTACAGGGACCAGACGGTTTAACTTATACAGTTGCTTATTATGCGGATGAGTTGTTCGTGACAATAGACGGAGGAACTGACTGGATTGATAAACAAATTCCTCCGAGACATATGAATTACGCTTTTAATCAAGCTTATTTGGTAATTGCAAGCTTTAACGGTAATAACCTTGTTGCTTGGGTGCGGTGGCCGGGTTTAGTATCGTATACTTCCACATTTCTAAACATTACTTCAAGGCCTGATCGATTAGTTCTAAAGGAAGGTGATCAGTTTTCAACTATTAGATATATTAGCTTTTCTAATTTGGATAAAACCAGAAATATTGATTACTATTATCAATTGGGAGATGCAGGAGCATGGGTAAAAGTTAATAAAGTATCAACTCCAAATGGTACTTACAATCCTAGTATTACTGCAACAGAGAATGTGAAAATTAATATGAAAGCCGTTTTAGTAGCTACAGGCGAAATTTTAGCCACAGATTCGCACCAAGTATCTACTATACAAATGACAGGTGAAACGCTCTCTGGGCCGGATGGAAAGAGTTATAAAGTGTCTAGGGTAAGCGGCACTAATATTGAAGTAAGGAATACACAAAATGTACTCTTGGCGAACTATCAAATCCCGCAAGGCGTTTATGAGACTATAGATTATTTGCAATATTTTTATTGGGAAGGTAATGATTTGGTCGTTACAGGGTATGCTCGGAATTATAGTAATGGGACTACCCGATATATAACAATGAAATTTGAAAATCTTCCAGCACTAAATCCAAATTAATAACTTAAGTTTTGGGTATTGTTTGAATAAGAATTCTAGCATACTAATTGACTTATATAAAAATAGCTTGCGAATAAGCATTTTCTCAATGGAGAATGCCATTCACAGGCTATTTTTAATGAGAAATGACGAATTATTCAAAATGGATGGAAATTATCCGGAAAACCTACATTTTTGGCGTTCAGAAGCCGACAAATAAGGTACGAGTGTAAATTTTTGGGGAGTGAATGAAATGAGTCGTTACAAAATTAGTATTCTTCTAGTATTCGTACTCTTGCTACAAATTGCATTGCCGCCAAGCAGCAGCCTTCTGACCAATGAAGTGCATGCGGCAGTCACCGGACCTGTTATTACAAGCAAATCACCAGCTAATACTTTTGGAAATGTCGGGCTCGCTGCGCCTCTTTCCTTTACTTTTGATGAAAGTGTAATAAAAGGAACAGGTCCTGCTTCAATTACTATCTACAATTATTCGAATAATACTCGATTTGAGACATTTAGTGTTGCGACAAGCAATCGAGTTACCATTGATGCTACTGGAAGAACGGTTACGGTACAGCCGAGTGCTGCTTTTGCCGTAGGCACCGAATATTATGTATTTATTGATCAAGGAGCATTTGTGAATGCATCGAATGGTGCGAATTTTAGTGGCATATCCAATGCTGCGGATTGGAACTTTAAAACAGTAAGTCAGGTTGACAGTACACCTCCAGATTTACGTTCTGCGGTGTCCCCTGCTCCTGAATCGGGCGGAGCGCTCATTACTACTACAATAACGCTCCCATTTAATGAAAATGTATATACGACATATGGGGCGATTACGCTCGTGTCTGCTCCAAGCGCAACAGCTTATGACTCTAGAGAAATAGCTGTCAATTCCGCGCAGGTGGTAGGCAGTGGGACTTCCACTCTGACGATTAAGCCTTCTGAAGCGCTCTATCCGAATACGACGTATACGATTTCGATTCCTAGTCATGTTATTCAAGATAGCTCAGGCAATCGCTACGCAGGAACGACATGGCGTTTTACAACCGCTCCTGCGCCAGTTAATGCAACGGGATTAACACCAGGGAATTCCGCTACTTCAGTGGGAGTAAGCAGTTCTTTTAGCATTAGCTTTGATAAAAATGTGACAGCGAACGCTGGAAAATACATAAGCCTCGTACGCGTAAATGATAATTATGCGGATCGCTATCAGGCTACAGACACTTCCCGTGTCATCGTTAGCGGAAATACCGTTACCTTTACGCCTCCGAAGCTGCTGGCAAACACCCGTTATTACATTTTGATTGATGCAGGGGCCTTCACGGATAGTGCAACTGGGGACTGGTTCCAAGGTGTTTCCAATGCTGCTACGTGGAGCTTTACAACGAGTCCAGGCGACGAAACCGATCCGCCACGGATTCTGAGCACTTATCCTGCACATACAGCTGCAATTGGGACGCTTAATTCGGGTATAGAAATTAACTTTACGGAGCCAGTCTATCCGAGCGCAGGAAATATAGAAATTCGCAACTCGAACAATACGATTTTTGCCACTATTCCCGTGACCTCAAGCTATGTAACGGGTGGCGGAACGAGCAAAATTACGATTAACCCGAATAAGACCTTTATTAACAATTCGCAGTATTATGTGGTTATTGGGAGCAGTGCTTTCCGTGATGCTGCGGGGAACTATTTCACTGGACTTTTGGCGAACAGCTGGACGTTTAGGGTGACTCAAGATACCGTAAGGCCTACGATTGAGTCGCAATATGCTGTTAATAATACACAAAATGTACTGACTGATGCGTATTTCACCGCTATTTTCAGCGAAACGATTGTAAAGGGTAGCGGTACAATTACAATTAGACCGGTCACACCAGCGACGGGCGTAGTCGATATTCCAGCTAATTTCTACATTAATCCGGATAACAGCCGTCAGCTAGTCATCACGCTTCCAACAGGAACGACGATGGTTCCGAACACAAATTATTATATCGAGATTAGCCCAACAGCAATCTATGATCTATCAGATAATGCGTTTCTAGGTATTCAGAACGCTTATCAGTGGGCTTTTAAAACAATAGGTATAGATACGACGCCCCCTGCGGTCAGCAAGATGGAGGTCAGAGGCTCCACTATCGTCATGACCTTTAACGAGGATCTTAAAGGAAGCTCTGTCCCTGCCTTAAGCAGTTTCTATGTTACTGTTAATGGCGAGCGGCGCGAATTGCTGTCGGCCGCTGTATCGGGAAGTACCGTTACGCTGACGTTAGCGGGAACGCTCGTTAATATTCAGACAGTCAAGCTTTCCTATTCCAAGCCTACGACGACAACTGGCGGTATACAGGATCTCGTTGGCAATCAGGCGCTAAGCATTGCGAATCAGGATGTGGCATTTGCCGTAGATGCAACAGCGCCAACGCTTTCCAGCGGAACGGCAACAGGCAGTGTTGTGACGCTCACGTTCAATAAAGCGCTGGCTTCCGTCAATAATTTGGCGTATCAGCAATTCCGCGTCAATATCGGTGGTGCGTCCTATACACCGACGGCTATTAGTATCAATGGCTCGGTTGTCACGATGAGTGTAAATGCGACGATTGCCAATCAGTCCGTTTATGTGTCTTACACACCAGGCAGCTATCCGCTTAAAAGTACGGATGGAGCCAATTTGGCTGCTTTTAGCAGCTACTATATTACAAATACGGTTGATGTGACGGCTCCAACCCTGCAAGGCGTATATGCAAATGGAAGCATCATTACACTGAGCTATAATGAGACGCTAAGCACGAGTGTAATTCCACCTGTGAGCAGCTATACAGTCAGCGTGAATGGGAGTCTCCGTTCGATCGTGCAGATTTCTGTGTCAGGAAGTCAAGTACTGCTTACACTAAGCTCAGCCATTAGCTCAAGCGATACGATCTATGTATCGTATAATATGTCTTCACCTAGAGTAGTGGATCTGGCTGGAAACGCGGCAGCAAGCTTCTCTACACAAAGAGCATCTATGGGAACCGCAAACAGCTCGCTGTCTTCAGCAGTCATTAAAGGAAACTCCCTTGTGCTTACATTCGGAGAATCGATGAATAGCTCCTATGTACCTTATACAACGCAGTTTTCAGTTCTGGCAGGCAGCGCAACTGCGACAGTATCCGGTGTGTCTATTAGCGGTTCAACCGTAACGCTGACGCTCGCAACGGCGATTGCTTCGACTAGTACAGTAACCTTTAGCTATTATGCTTCAGGAACGACGCTTCGTACTTCATCGGGCAAAGTCATTGAGAACATCATAAGCCAATCGGTAACGAACAGCTCGTCAATCATTGATTTGATTCCGGGAGAGTTTACCCAATCGTCCGATGGCGGGGTTCTAATGACGAGCGGTGCTTTTACAAAGACGTCTTATCAGACCGCTTCAGGCAGATCGTCAGTGAAATATTCTATCTCAGCCGACAAGCTTGCTCCTGCCTATCAAGCGGCAAGAACGGCTAATCTTACGAAATCGCGAATTATAGTAGAAATTCCGAATTCGGAAAATGCGGCTGTTGTAGCTGTGCCACTGTCAACACTGCTGAATGCAAGCTCTATTAATACGAATCCGTTTTTTGTTGTAAAATATAATGGCACAGCATATGAAATTCCGCTGGGTGCCTTGAACTATTCCAAGCTTACTAGCATCGTGGGCTCCACGGGTGAACTGCTTATTGAGATCGAGCTTGGTACGACATCACTCACAACAGCGCTGACGAATAGGCTGAATCTATCAACAATTTCGCTATTATCAGGAATTGTACATTTTCAGCTCTATGCTGTTAGTGGTACAATGAAAAGCGAGATTACAGAGCTTAACGGCTATGCGACTTTAAGCGTGGATACATCCTTGGCTGTGACGAGGAAAAATACGGCAATTGTTCGGGTTGACCCTGTTGCGGGTGCATTGACCTATGTACCGACGATGTTTTCCGCGTTGAGCGGCAAGACGGTTGCTACCTTTAGAAGCAAAAGCATCGGCGCCTTTGCATTAGTTAGCAATTCCGTCAGCCTTGTTGATATTAGCAGCCATTGGGCTGGTCCAACTGCGCAGTCGCTTGCCAACAAAAATATTGTTGCAGCGCGCACAGGCAACCAGTTCGTTCCAGACAGGCCGATAACTCGCGGAGAGTTTGCAACGTATATTGCGAAGGGGTTAGGGCTTTCGGGCAACCAGGCAGCGGCTGCCAAATATTCGGACGTCAATATAGGCACCGAGCTTGCAGCTTATATTGGAGCGGCCTCCGAAGCAGGCATTGTGCTTGGCTATACGGACGGAACGTTCAAAGCAGATAAATATATTCAACGCCAGGAGATGTCGGCAATGATGACGCGCGCAGCAAGTGCAGCTGGCGCCACCATTCAACTGCCATCTTCAGCCTCTACGTATTTGCAGCCATTTACTGATCGCAACAGCATTAGCTCATGGGCGCGTACGGATGCGGCAAAAGCGATTTATACCGGCGTAATCGGCGGTAAAACTACAAAAACCTTTAGTCCTTTGACGAATGCAACCCGGGCAGAAGCAGTCGTCATGATCAAGCGCTTGTTAGAGCATATTCAATTTTTAAACACGTAGTAAATTGGTACCAGCCCCGGGACACCTTGCATAAAGGTTGTACGGGGCTTTTTTTAATAAGCTCTTACAAATTTGGGGTTACTTTCATTTGAGAGAGGACTGATGCCGCAGCGACAGGCGCTCACAGCAAGAAGCAGGATCAGAGACGAACGCTGTTGCCATACGACAAAATTCGCAAAAATCGGAAGATTAGCGGAACTTTTTGCACCTCTTTATAGTCTATATTTAATAGGCTTAGTAGATTAGGCTGCTGCCAACATCCCTTTTTAATATTTTTGGCATGGATGGGGCGGGGCCTGAGATGGGAGAGTTGCAAAAATAATGCGCAAGCTAGTAAGAGGATACGACCAAGATAACCGCGGAATAGGCAAAAAGGTAGCTATTGTTATAATCGGAGGAGCGCTGCTCCTGCATCCAATTTCAGAAATTGCTCCGGCAAGCTGGAAGATGCTTAAAATAGAAACGGCCGCAGCAGCAAGCAGCGGAACGCTTAAACAGCTGCAGCAGTCCTATGTGACTTCAGGCGCCAAACGAGTCGATTATCTTTGGACGACAACACGCAGCGGCAGAACGGCGCAAGCAAACGTCCATGTCATTGAAGTGGATCTCACGAATAAATATGTGCAATTGAATGCGCTGAGCGGCAAAAACAATACGATCGGTGATCGCGATACGATTTTGAATATGGCGAAAACGAGTGGTGCGGTAGCCGGCATTAACGGCGACGTCTATGTGACAACGGGCGAGGGCTCGCCGATGGGGGCGCAGATTACTAGCGGAACGCTCATGACGACGCCGATGCAAATTAAAGGCATGTATGCTTTTGGAGTCACGAAGGACCGCCAGCCGAAAATCGACAGCTACAGCTTTAGCGGCAAGGTAACGTCTGCAGGCGGATCTTCCTTTGCCCTTTCTGGCATTAACCAGTCGGCTTATACGCCGGATAGTGGAGATTCCACTTACAGCCACGCCAACACGATGTATATCTATACGAGTGCGTGGGCAGGCACGGAGCGTCCGAAAAATTCCGCCGCATTGCCGACCGAAGTGCTTGTTCGCAATGGCGTTGTCGAGCAGATTTCCGATGGGACTGCGCTCACGATGGTGGCGCCTAAAGACGGATATATTTTACGAGCTAACGGTACGGCAGCTAAATTCATCCGCGCCGAGATCAAGGTCGGGGACAAGCTGAAGTCGGACTACTCGTTAGTCTCCCAAACGACGGGAAGCAAAATAGATCCTAATCAATTCGAAATGATGGTTAGCGGTCATACGATTCTGGTTAATAATGGGGCAGCATCGACATTCTCGCGCAGCATTACAGGTGTTAGCGGAGCGGCATACCTTTCCCGTTCAGCCGTGGGCTATTCCAAGGACGGTACAAAGGTATATCTGATCACCAGCGAACAGTACGGAGACAGCAAGGGCGTGAATTTGGCGGAGCTGCAGCAGATTATGGTGAAGCTTGGCGTTTACAAAGGCATAAATCTGGATGGCGGCGGATCAACAACGATGATTGAGCGTCCGCTCGGGCAGTTTGCCCTGCAATCCGCGCATTCCACGACTTATGGGACGACGATGCGCAGCGTAGCGAGTGGAATAGGCGTGTTTTCGACAGCGCCTAAAGGGGAAGTCAAGGGCATTACAGTAGGCGGCACGAATGCCCTGCTTATTGGGCAGCAGGCGACCTTTACGGTAAAAGGGTACGATACCTATTACAATCCGGTAGCGGTTGACGGCACCAATGCCAAATGGAGCAGCTCCTCGGCGATCGGCACCTTCAAGGGCGCGGACTTTACGGCCACAAAAGCGGGCTCTACGACCATTAGCGTCAAGTCGGGCTCAGCGAGTGCTACATACAAGGTAGATGTTGTCGGACAGGATCAAATTGCGTCGATGACGATTGACAGTGCAGCAGGCATGCTTTCCAAAGGAGCAACTGTCTCGGTGCCAGTAACGATGACCTTGAAAAATGGCAAAAGCTATAAGCTGAGCGGCGATTCGCTTAAATGGGAGTTTGTAGGCTTTACCGGCAAAGTGTCGGGCGATACGCTTACGGTGCAATCAGTCAATGAAGGCGCAACGACAGGCTATGCCATTGGTCGCTATGACGGCTATCCAACGATGCTCCCGCTTACGCAGGGAGGCTCGGAGAAGCCGCTTGAGGATTTTGAAAATGTGAATTACAGCATTTCGACGCAGCTAACGCCATCGGCCACGACTAAGGGCAGTGTCAAGCTGACTAGCGATCTGGCGGACCAGACATCGGCTAAAGCTTTGCAGCTGACGTATGATTTTAGCGCAGGAACAGGGACGAAGGCAGTCTATGCTGTGTTTAACGGCACTTCCGGCAAAACGGTTGAAGGCTCGCCTACTGCCATGACGCTTGATGTTTTTAGTGATAAGAGCCTCAACTGGCTGCGGGCGGAATTCACCGATGCTGATGGCAAATCGCATCTGGTGGATGTGGCGAAGCAGCTCAATTGGAGCGGCTGGAAGACGGTGAAGGCTGACTTATCGTCTTATGGAATGAAATATCCGGTTAAGCTGAAGCGAGTATACGTCGTTACAATCGCGGAGGGTGCGGATGAGCGCGCGGCAACCGGCACGATTGGCATTGACAATATGAAGCTGCAATATCCAGGAGAAGCCGTGTCTTCCCAAGCGAAAGACATTGTCATGACGATTGGCAGCAAAGCGGCTTCCATCGGTGGCAAGGCGACAACGCTTGACGTGACGCCAATTACGCTGAAGGGCACAACCTACGTTCCAATCCGTTTCGTATCCGAAGCGCTTGGAGCCAATCTTCAATGGGACAATAAGCTGAACCGGGTGACGGTATTTGATGGTGCCCATTTGCTTGAGATGGTTATTGGTAAAAAAGAGATTGTAGCGAATGGCAAGCGTTCCACGACAGAGGTTGCGCCTATTGTGCGGAACAACCGTACGCTCATTCCCATTCGACTATTTTCGGAGCAGCTGGGACTTAAGGTAGGCTTCGATAATAGCACGAAGAAAATTACCATTAACTAGGGAAGAGCTCTAACCGGGATTGCAGGAGGAAGAGAGGGAAATAGAGGGGTTTTCGCCCGAAATGTATGGGCATTCCTTCCTCTATTCCCTCTCGTTCCCGCAGTGTTCGACAGCTAGAGTTCAAGGCCAAGGAGGCGGCGGACTATGCAATTGTGTTATGATAGTCTAAAAGAACCTTCTATTGGAAAGGTTGCCGATTTTTTATGGATCAACATATTTTAGATATTAACCGTGTCATTACGAATGCGACGCAGGTCATGGAGGACAGCAAATTTCAGATTTTTGAAATTTGCGAGGCTGCACGCGCTGAACTTGAATCGCTGGAGCAGGAGCTCGAAGTGGTCATTCAGGAAACGGTAAAGACGATTGAACGAGTCGATCAGCTTGAGCTGGATTACCGGCAGGCGAGAATACGCCTAACGGAAGTTAGCCGTGATTTCGTCAGATATAAGGAAGAGGATATTAAATCCGCGTATGAAAAAGCGACGCAGATTCAGCTGGATTTAATGGTTTGCCGCGAGAAGGAAACGTATTTAAAATCGAGACGGGATGATCTGCAAAAGCGTGTGCGCAATGTAGAGTCCTCGATTGAGCGTGCGGAGATGATTGCATCGCAAATTAACGTCGTATTGGAATATTTGTCGGGCGACCTCAATCAGGTTACGCGTATTTTAGAATCTGCAAAAACAAGGCAGCTGATTGGCCTGAAAATTATTTTAGCCCAAGAGGAAGAGCGCAAGCGTATAGCCCGTGAGATCCATGACGGACCGGCGCAATCCCTTGCAAATATTGTCATGCGTACGGAAATTGCAGAAAGAATGTTTCTAAAGAAGGAATTTCAGCTAGTACAGGACGAATTAGTAGATTTAAAGGGTCAGGTTCGTCTAGGACTCGAGGAAATTCGCAAAATTATTTTCAATCTGCGTCCAATGGCGCTTGATGATTTGGGACTTGTACCCACGCTGCGCAAATTTGTACAGGATTTTGAAGAGAAAACTAAAATACATACTGTATTTGACCTTACGGGCAGAGAGATTCGGATGCCTTCCGCCATGGAAGCTGCTATTTATCGTTTGGTTCAAGAAGCCTACTCCAATGCGCTTAAGCATGCTAATGCCTCTTACGTTACTCTAGACATGGTTTATACCTCAGATTCAGTTACAATCACCGTATTCGACAATGGCAGTGGATTCCAACAAGAGCTCATTCAGGTGCATAACGGAGACAACTCGCATTTTGGGTTAGTAGGCATGCAGGAAAGGATTGACCTCTTGGAAGGGAAGATGGACATAGACTCAAATTTAGGAAAAGGCACGAAGATTATATTTAAAATCCCTATTACAGCGGAGAATAGAAAGGAGTAAGATGACGAATGAACCAAAGCGCACCTAACCATAAACGTAAAATTAAAATTTTGCTTGCTGACGATCATCAGCTTTTTCGTGAAGGATTGAAACGTATCTTGAATATGGAGGAGGACCTGGAGGTCATTGGCGAATGCGGTGACGGCATTCAGGTGCTCGAATTTTGCAATCATACCATTCCAGAAATCGTCCTGATGGATATCAATATGCCGATTGAAAATGGGGTCGTGACGACTGAGCGGCTTAAGACGATTTTCCCAGATGTGAAGGTCATTATTTTGTCGATTCATGATGATGAAAGTTATGTATTTGAGACGCTGCGCAAAGGAGCGACAGGCTACCTGCTGAAGGATATGGAAGCGGAGGCCCTTATTAACGCTATACGCTCTGTAGTTAACGGACATGCTTACATACATCCTAAAGTCACAGGCAAGCTAATTAACCAACTGCGTCGTATGACATACTTGGATGAAATGGGTGTCGTGTCTGGCGCAGCAGCAGCGAAAGAGCCAGGCGTGAAATTTGTCGCTGGCGATGATAATCCATTAACGCGGCGTGAGGCCGAAGTATTGCGCCTGATGGCTGAGGGCAAAAGTAACAAGCTTATTGGCGAGTTTCTATTCATCAGCGAAAAAACGGTTAAAAACCACGTCAGTAGCATTTTACAAAAAATGGAAGTGGATGATCGTACGCAAGCCGTTATCAACTCCATTAAGTTTGGCTGGGTTACGCTGTAGCCGTTCAAGCCTAAAGCGAGAGAAAGTGTGCTGCATAGTGCTGCCAAAGGTGTTTAAAGGTCTATGCTTTGCAAGCAATTGACGGCTTTTTTATATACAAAGCAAGAGTCAGCAACGAATGATGATATAAGGAACCAATAAATAGGCAGGAAAGAAGAGCTTCCAGGACCATAGTAATATGGCTGGGAGCTTTTTTTGTACTTGCTTTGTGTAATGGGAATAATTTTGGGGAAAAGGATTTTGTACATGGGGTTATTTTTTCTCCAAGAGTTATGCGCTTGTCCGCTAATGGTGGAACCACTAGGCGCTGGCAGGCATATAATGCAGAACAAGACAGGTTGGGGCAGTAGAGCTTCTGCTGTATAGCCTAAAAAGCGAGCCTATGACGGAATATAGGATTGCTGAGAAAGCAAAGGCTTGCCGGAGACGGCTCGTTATGCGGGATATTCCTTTGGAGATGCACATGGAAAAAAGGAAACAAGCTTTAGATTATTTTCAGGAGGTGCGGTGCCATGATCAAAGTTTTTTTAATAGTCGTGGGCTGCTATGTACTAGCTGGGTTTCTGGTGCATGCAGTTTACCGCTTGAAACGCCAGCGGCAGTGTCCTGCCAGACACTATGTGCTGCTTGCCAATCCCCAGCATTCTAATATGGAACGGATGATCCGCTCCTTCTTCTCGTTCTCGCGTTGGATGGGTGTAGATGTGCAGTTGACTGTCGTAGACGCTGGCCTCAGTGAGCAAACAAGGGAAATTATACAGCGGCTGAACCGAGCAGACGGGGGAGTAAATCTATACGTGGATCGAGTTGGTGCAAAGGGGATACAGCCTTTGAAACGAACGGCCTCCAGTTTATTGTGGAGGATGCAAGCAGATGGAGTCATAACCAAAAATGAATACCCCGTCGTCATTGATTTGCAAAATCCAGAGGACTTATCCAAAATTCCTTTTTGAAGGTAGGGGAGGGAGAATAGGAGAGATCGAACGACTAAAATACCTAAGGTAGGTAAAGAGATAAAACGACAAAGCGATAAATAAAGGGGAAAATAAAAAGATAAGGTCATAAGTAAAAGGGGGTGTCATTGATAAAAGGCTGGCAATCTATTATAATTATAATATTAGAATTTAAATTAGGGCTTGTTCATGCCTGAGTTTGTTTAGATATTTTGACATGACTTTTATAAGTATTGCATTTTTAATAATAAAGATGAAGCACATCTTTGATAACGCTTAGGCGTTGTTGAGGTGTGCTTTTT
>NZ_JBXENU010000005.1:0-519184 GCF_059383715.1 Paenibacillus sp. J31R34 | reverse complement strand
TCCTTCCGCCAGCGCCTCACTTCCTACGCTCGCAAAGGCCAGCTTCGATGCTGTTATGCTCGCTTCGCCCAGCTTTTCCGTTGTGAAGCAGCCATCCGCTAGCTTATCGCTTGTCACGCTACCCGTCGACAGATGCTCCGCCTTCACGGCTCCTTCCGCCAACGCTTCACTATCTACGCTCGCAAAGGCCAGCTTCGATGACGTTATGCTCGATTCACCAAGCTTTTCTGTTGTGAAGCAGCCATCCGCTAGCTTATCGCTCGTTACGCTCGCTGCCGACAAATGCTCCGCCTTCACAGCTCCTTCCGCCAGCGCTTCACTACCTACGCTCGCAAAGGCCAGCTTCGATGACGTTATGCTCGATTCACCAAGCTTTTCCGTCGTGACACTGCTATTCGCCAGCTTATCGCTCGTCACGCTAGCTGCCGACAAATGCTCCGCAGCAACAGCGCCATACGTGATTTTGTCGCTCGTTATGCTGTCCGTCGACAGATGCTCCGCCTTCACGACTCCTTCCGCCAGCGCTTCACTATCTACGCTCGCAAAGGCCAGCTTCGATGACGTTATGCTCGATTCACCCAGCTTTTCCGTCGTGACACTGCTATTCGCCAGCTTATCGCTCGTCACGCTCTCTGCCGTCAGATGTTCAGCAATTACGGCTCCTTCCGCCAGCGCTTCACTGCCTACACTTGCAAAGGCCAGCTTCGTCGACGTTACACTCGATTCGCCCAGCTTTTCTGTCGTGACACCGCCATTCGCCAGCTTATCACTCGTCACGCTATCCGTCGCCAAATGCTCCGCGGCAACAGCGCCATACGTGATTTTGTCGCTAGTTACGCTGTCCGTTGACAAATGCTCCGCCTTCACGGCTCCTCCCGCCAGCGCTTCACTACCTACGCTCGCAAAAGCCAACTTCGATGACGTTATGCTCGATTCACCAAGCTTTTCCGTCGTGACACTGCTATTCGCCAGCTTATCGCTCGTCACGCTCTCTGCCGTCAAATGTTCAGCAATCACGGCTCCTTCCGCCAGCGCCTCACTTCTTACGCTCGCAAAAGCCAACTTCGACGACGTTATGCTCGATTCACCAAGCTTTTCCGTCGTGACACTGTTATTCGCCAGCTTATCGCTCGTCACGCTATCCGTCGCTAAATGCTCCGCCTTCACGGCTCCTCCCGCCAGCGCCTCACCATCTACGCTCGCAAAGGCCAGCTTCGATGCCGTTATACTCGATTCACCTAGCTTTTCCGCTGTGATGCAGCCATCCGCTAGCTTATCGCTCGTCACGCTCTCAGCCGTCAGATGCTCAGTGATCACGGCTCCTTCCGCTAGCGCTTCACTGCCTACACTTGCAAAGGCCAGCTTCGACGACGTTACACTCGATTCGCCCAGCTTTTCTGTCGTGACACCGCCATTCGCCAGCTTATCGCTCGTCACGCTCTCTGCCGTCAGATGCTCAGCAATCACGGCTCCTTCCGCTAGTGCCTCAATGCCTACGCTCGCAAATGCCAGCTTCGATGCCGTTATACTCGATTCGCTCAGCTTTTCTGTCGTGACACTGCCATTCGCCAGCTTATCGCTCGTTACGCTTTCTGCCGTCAGATGCTCGGCTATCACGGCTCCTTCCGCCAGTGCTTCACTACTTACACTCGCAAAGGCCAGCTTCGATGACGTTATGCTCTCCTCGCCCAGCTTTTCCGTCGTAACACTGCCATCTGCCAGCTTATCGCTCGTTACGCTTTCTGCCGTCAGATGCTCGGCTATCACGGCTCCTTCCGCCAGCGCTTCACTGCCTACGCTCGCAAAGGCCAGCTTCGATGACGTTATGCTCGCCTCGCTGAGCTTTACCGTCGTGACACTGCCATTCGCCAGCTTATCGCTCGTTACGCTCATTGCCGTCAGATGCTCGGCTATCACGGCTCCTTCCGCCAGTGCTTCACTGCCTACGCTCGCAAAGGCCAGCTTCGATGACGTTACACTCGCCTCGCCGAGCTTTTCCGTCGTGACACTGCCATTCGCCAGCTTATCGCTCGTTACGCTCTGTGCCGTCAGATGCTCGGCGATTACGGTTCCTTCCGCCAGTGCTTCACTGCCTACGCTCGCAAAGGCCAGCTTCGATGCTGTTATGCTCGCCTCGCTGAGCTTTTCCGTCGTGACACTGCCATCTGCCAGCTTATCGCTCGTTACGCTCTGTGCCGTCAGATGCTCGGCGATCACAGCTCCTTCCGCCAGCGTCTCACTGCTTACGCTCGCAAAGGCTAGCTTCGATGACGTTATGCTCGCCTCGCCCAGCTTTTCCGTCGTGATGCAGCCATCCGCCAGCTTCTCAGTGCGGATTGTGCCATTTTTCAGCTTGCTTCCAAAAATACTCTCATCCTCAGCACGGTCAACTGTAATAACATCGGCTGTGAGATGCGCTAAAGACAGCGAGTTTTTACGAATATGATAGCCCTGCACCGTTTCCGCCCGAAGATGCTTGCCAGCTATCGTCTCCAGTTGCAAATGCTCGCCAGACACGGAATCCTTTCCAAGCTTTAACTCTGTCACACTGCCATCCTGCAAATTAGCACTAGCGACGCTGTTTATAGCTAAATGCCCCTCGTCGATGCTATACAGCTGAATATGCTTTTCTCCTACAGAAAGCGGGGCCAACTGTTCAGATGTTACCGCTTGACTTTGCAAATGCTCCGTACCGATAATACGCTGCTGGAGCGCTGCACTGCCAATTGCCCCCTTCTGAATATGCTCGCTTGCAACGCTTGCTTCCGCCAGATTCGACGCCGTCACAGCACCTTCCGCTAAATGAACATCGCGGATGCTGCCTTCCTGTACGTGAATACCCAACACCGACCCATTGGATAAATGACGGCTGTGAATCGCTTCTCCCGCAATATGCTTCGGCTGTATAGCATCCTGCGCTAATTTAGCAGAGTGAATCGCCAAGTCAGCAACCTGCTCACTTCCAACCGCTCCAGGCTGCAAATGGGAGGCCACAATAATCCCGCTTTGCAGATGCTCTTTCTTAAGCGAGCCTAGCTGAATGTGAATGCCTTCAATAACAGCTGGAGCGATGTGCTCGCCTTGAATGGTTCCTGGGGCAAGCTTAGTTCCCGTCACACTTGATTCAGCAAGCTTTGCTCCCGTTACACTGTAGTCTGCGAGCTTATCCGACGTCACCGCTTCCGGGGAAAGCTTGAGTGAATTGACACTGTGATCTGCCAAATGATGCGAAGATACAACGCCAGGTGCAATATATCTTTCTGTCACAGCTTCATAAGCAAGCTTTGCGCTCGTCACGGCGCCATCATGGAGCATTCGAGTTGTAATCGCATCATCTACAACATGCTTCTCATGAATAATATGCGGTTGTAAATGATTGGAATTTATCGCTTCAGGCGACACGGCCTCTCCCGTAACAGCTCCATTTGCAAAATGGTACGCCCGCAGCGCTTCCGGCGCGATTTTGTGAAACGTAATCGCTTCATCGCGCAATTGCTTCGTATCTACCGAATTATCTGCAAGATGCGCAGCAGATACAGCTCCAGCAGCCAGCTTAGCCGAAGTGACGCTTTGTTCCGCAAGCTGTCTGCTGCCAACAGCCGCATCTGTCAAATGCTGCACCCGAATCGCTCCCGGCGCAATTTTCTCATCTGTAACGGAGCTGCTGCGCAAATGCTCCGTACCAACCGCCTCTTCCCGCAGTTGGACGCCAGATACGGTATTTACCGCCAAATGACGATTGTGTATTTGTCCGTCCGCTACTTTCTCAGATGTTATGCTGAGACGGCTCAAATGTCTGGATTGCACCGCATCATCGGCGAGCTTTGCCGCGGTTACACTTTGCTCCGAAAGCTTGGAAACGGTAACCGCATGATCAACCAGCTTGATTGTTGATACGGACTGATCCATCAGCTTGGAGGCTGTTACGGCTTGATCAACGAGATGACCGCTTTCGATTTGGCGCGGTGAGATATTTGGCCCCAGAACGGCCCCCGCCTGCAAATGAGCGCTGGATACCGCTCCTCTTGCTAGACGCTCGGCGTCTACTGCGTTCGGCTGCAATTCCCTTGCTCCGACCGCGCCTACTTCCAGATGCTGGGCGCTTATTTCGCCTGGGGCCAAATGCTTTCCCGATATTACTCCGACGGCAACATGATCGGCGAGCAATACCCCAGGTTTAATATGCACGGAATCGACGGACTCTGGGGCTAGCTTCTCCGTATGCACAGAACCATCGCGCAGCTTGGAGCGGGTTACAGCTCCATCGGCGAGCTTGGAATTGTTTACTGCATCATTCGAAAGGTGCTCGGGACGGACAGCTCCGCTTTTGATTTTGCTAGCGGTGACGGACTGTTGTCCAAGCAATTCTTCCGTTACTAACATCCGTTTCAAATGCCTCGCTTCAATCGAGCCATCGGCAAATTTGTCGGAACCGATCGTACGATCTGCGAGCTTCTCGGAAGAAATGCTGTTATTTTGCAGCTTCTCTCCTGTTACGGAGCCATCTGCCAGCTTTGTTCCTGCGATAGCATTGTTGGCCAGATGTTCCGATATTATCGCTTCTGGTGCGATTTTGCTGCCGGATACAGCTCCCCTAGCAATGTGAATAGCTTCAATCGCATAATCCTGCACAGCTGTTCCATCGACGCTTCCCGCACATAGCTTTGTGGAATCAATAGAAGCTGGCGCAATTTTGTCGCCGGTAACCGAACCATCCACTAAATCGTCGGTATAAATAAATGGATTTGGCCCGCCAAGCTCAGGATTTTGTTTCTCTGCTACCAGCGCCAGCTTCTCTTCATGACTCAGTACAGTATTCTCTTCATGGCTCAGCTCAGTATTCTCTCCATGACTCAGCTCAGCAATCTCTTCATGGTCGCTGGCAAATGCAAGCTCAACTGGCTGGTCTACATCCAGCAGCAGTTCCTCCTGCACATCCACTGATGGCGCCTCTTGCTTAAAAATTGGCGACGATCCTTGCTTCCCATCCAATTGAATACTTTGCAGTTCTGCATCAGCCTCGCTTGGCAGTAGTTCTCCTTCTTCAGCTTGCAGCTGGTCAATGCTGAATGAAGCTTCCGGCGCCGCAATCGCATTAATGCTAACCGTCTTCCCCTGCCCTGCATTTGCTGGCTTTGATTCTTCCAGTTTCTGTGCTGCTTGGGCTTGCGCCTTTTTGCTATTTAAATCATCGAGCCATTTCAATTCAGAAGCATTCGGATTATCAACGTAAAAAAGCGGCCTTTTTCTTCTCGTGCTTCCTGTTTTTCTGCTTTTCGCCATTGCCCTCTCCTTCTTCCACCTGATTTGTCTTAGGCAATATATGCACAAACCTATGGGCTCGTTACTTGATCTTGCAGGCTGACAGGCAGAAGCATGACGGACTAACAATCCTCGTAAAGTAAAAGACTGGGGCAAGAGCCCACAAACACAACAGGAGGCACCGTTTTCCCCCGGTAACGTCCGTTTCACTTCCATACAGAAAAAAGGCCTTCCGAAAGCGCAAAGCGCTTCGAAAGACCTCATAAAACACTAATAAATGGAGCTGCCACAGCCTATTTGGAACGGGACAGCAAGTAAAGAAAATACGGAGCGCCAATGACGGCGATTACGATACCCGTCGGAATTTCCGAAGGCTGAAACGCCCAGCGGGCCAGCGTATCGGACACAATGACGAGCAATGCTCCTGCCATCGCTGAAGCCGGAACGAGAATTTGATGCGTCGGTCCAACAAGACGACGAGCCAAATGCGGACCGATCAGCCCAACAAAGGAAATACCACCGCCAACGGCCACGCACGTTGCAGCCAGACCTACCGCTGCTGCAAGCAGCTTCATCCGGTCCTTCTCAACCGGCGACCCGAGTCCCGTTGCCATTTGTTCGCCAAGGTTCAAAACGTTCATTGTACGAGATTTGTACATCACGTATGGAATCAAAATTAATATCCATGGAAGGGCTGCTTGTACAAACTTCCAGTTCGTACCCCATATATTTCCAGCCAACCAAATTTGAACGAATTGAAAGTCATTCGGATCAAGTGCTAGACTGAGTACTATAACAAGCGCACTAATTCCGGCTTGCACTGCAACACCGACCAAAATCATCCGCGTAGGCAGCAGCCCGTGATAACGTTTATAAGATAATGTATAAATCAGCAAGGCAGTAAGTCCAGCCCCGCAGAATGCAAGCATCGGCATGACAAATGGCGACGCCATCTGATTATCACGGAAAAAGGAGACATATAAAATAACCATTAGTCCTGCTCCAGCATTAATGCCGAGCAAGCCCGGATCGGCCAGCGGATTGCGGAACAAACCCTGCATCACACAGCCGGAAACGGCAAAGCCAGCACCGATCAAAACGGAAATAACGATACGAGGCAAGCGGAAATCAAATAAAATTAGATCCTGCTTCGGCGTTCCATATCCGAATAACGTTTTGAACACATCAAGTGGAGTAAGCTTAATAAAGCCTGTATTCATACTAATCACAAAAGCTGTAATAATAAGAACGCCCATAATGGACATGACTATTATAGCTCGCCTTGTTCTTTGCTGCTCGCTTTTTGAAATTAAAGTAGCGGTGCTCATAACTATAAGTTCCCCCTTTGCTTAACCGCAAGATAAAGGAAGAACGGAACACCAATAATAGCAATCAGAGCGCCAACCGGCGTCTCATAAGGACTATTAATCGTACGCGCTACAATATCAGCTACGATGAGCAAGAGAGCACCAAGCACGGCGGAACACGGAATAATCCAGCGATAATCCACGCCAACCAAATAACGGGCCACATGGGGAACAATAAGTCCGATAAAGCCAACCGCTCCGACAACGGATACCGATGCACCGGCCAAAATGAGCGTGACAATAATGCCAATCGTCTTCGTCAGCTTCGTACGCTGACCGAGGGACACCGCCACATCATCGCCTAGACTGAGCAAGGATATGGAGCGTGAAATCGCAATGGCTGCCAAGATGCCGCCGATAATCCAAGGGGCAACAATGCCAATTTGCGACCATTTTGTACCGGCAATGCCGCCTGCATACCAAAATGCAATATCCTGTCCAATTTGAAAGTGAATTTGAATCCCTTCCGACAGGCTCATGAACAATGTACTAATAGCTGCGCCCGCAAGCGTCAGCCGGACAGGCGTCAAGCCGCCCTTGGCGAGCGAGCCGATACCGTAGACGATACCTGCGGCAAGCGCCGCTCCAAAGAAACAAATAATCATAATTTCCAAATGCGACATGCCGCGGAAAAAAGCAAAGCAAAGCGCCAGCGCAAAGCCTGCGCCCGCATTAAGCCCGAGCAAGCTCGGATCGGCCAGTGGATTTCGGGTCATTCCCTGCATAACGGAGCCTGATACCGCGAAGGCAGCCCCTATAAGTGCAGCTGCAAGCGCCCTTGGCATTCTCAGCTCTTGAATAATCTGATGCTGGGTAATATCCGGATTAAAATTAAAAACGGCAGTCCAGACCGTGGATAAGCTAATTTTAGCCGCTCCGACCGAAATAGATAAAGCAAGGCCAAATAATACAGCGGCTGTGCCAACGATAAGAATGATGGTCGCTACTAGCGGCCTTGAACGCTGCCTCATCTGCTTTAATTCCTGTTTTTGCTCCTGTTTCAACGACATGATGCAGCTACCTTTCCCTTCACACCAAACAAAATGGTATCATGATAACGATTCTCGTTTTCAAATATACCAAAGTTTGTTTGTTTATTCAAGCGTAAACGGCTACCACCATCCTCTGGTGGCAAAGCTACCGTTTCGAGGGTTAAATATAAATTTATTGCCTCTTGCATTTTAGTTAGTGTTCACTTACAATACAAACATGAATAAAAAATCACATGCCGATAGTAAAAAAAAGGATATTTTGCAGGCGGCGATGCTGCTATTTGCCACGAAGGGCGTTGACGGCGTTTCCGTCAAAGAAATCGGGCATGCTGCCGGTGTTACGGATGCGGCAATTTATAAGCATTTTAAAAGCAAGGATGCCGTAGCCTTGGAAATTTTTGAGCAGGATTGTGCCAGCTACACCTCTTTAATCGATTATTATGTGCAGAAGGACGGAAGCGTCGCCAACCGATTTCGGCAATTAATCGATGAGGTGCTGCACATGCACGATGAGGACCAGTACGGTTTGCTGCTGCTTGCCCAACAGCATGAGCTGTTTTATACAGCAAGGATGGAAGGGCAGCTTAGGCAGCCGCTTGATGCATTAATTGATTTTATAGAGCAAGGCATAGAGCGCGGCGAGCTTCCAGAGCAAAATGCCCGCCTGTCGGCTGTCATGGTGATCGGCATTATAACCCAGCTAGCCGTATCCAGCATGCATGGCGATCTTCCCTCCCAGCTTGCGCCGGATGCCGAGCAGATTAAACGGCATCTATTAGCTTTAGTAGGTCATTCGTGACCTTTTCTTTTTGATCTATTGGTTAGTGTTTGTTAACTAAAATAAGAGGAGTGTTTCAAAACGATGAAAAAAATATTAATTATTCAAAGCAATCCCGCTGAAGGAAGCTACAGCGAGGCGCTCGCTGCCGCCTATGCCGAAGGAGCTGCTGGCGCCGAGGTCCGTACTATTCATTTGTCCCAGCTCAACTTCAATCCCGTCCTGACCGGAGGCTACAGAAACAAGACACCTCTGGAGCAGGATTTGCAGGACGCGCAAGCGCATATTACATGGGCCGATCATCTTGTTTTTGTATATCCAACCTGGTGGGGCGGGCCTCCCGCTTTGCTTAAAGGCTTCATTGACCGCGTCTTTCTGCCCGGCTTTGCTTATAAATATGTGAAAGGAAAGGCGCTTCCCGAGCAGCTGCTCAAAGGAAAAACAGCCCGAATCATCGTCACGATGGACGCGCCGGGCTGGTACTACCGCTTTTTCCAAGGCATGGCTGGCCACAAAATGATGAAAATCAACATCCTGCAATTTTGCGGCGTCAAATCCGTCCGTTTCACAACGCTGTATGAGGTCAGAAAATCATCGCTAGCAAAAAGGCAAGGCTGGCTTTCCAAGGTAAAGCAGCTCGGAGAACGGTACGCCTAAGCAACTATCATTTTATGTTCCGCTAATATATATTTTGCTTCCCGATTCCTTGAACGCCTCGGACTTCTCCTTCATTCCCGCTTCAATGGCCTCTGTCGTCTCCAGCCCACTCCGCTCCGCGTACTCTCTAATATCTTGCGTAATGCGCATGCTGCAAAATTTAGGTCCACACATCGAGCAGAAATGGGCGGACTTGGCGGCCTCCGCCGGCAGCGTCTCATCGTGGTACGACATGGCGCGCTCAGGATCTAGCGACAAATGGAACTGGTCGCGCCAGCGGAACTCGAAGCGCGCTTTCGACAGCGCATCGTCCCTCAGGCGGGCCCTTGGATGGCCTTTGGCCAAGTCAGCGGCATGGGCAGCTATTTTATACGTAATAACCCCCTCCTTCACATCCTCCTTGTTCGGAAGCCCAAGATGCTCCTTCGGCGTCACATAGCAGAGCATCGCGGTGCCAAACCAGCCGATCATGGCTGCGCCAATAGCGGATGTTATATGGTCATAGCCTGGTGCAATATCGGTTGTCAGTGGCCCCAGCGTATAGAAAGGCGCTTCATCGCATACCTCCAGCTGGCGGTCCATATTTTCCTTAATCAGATGCATGGGTACATGCCCCGGCCCTTCGATCATCACCTGGACATCATGCTTCCAGGCGATTTTCGTCAGCTCGCCGAGCGTATCCAGCTCGGCAAACTGCGCGGCATCGTTGGCATCGGCTATCGAGCCCGGACGCAGGCCATCTCCTAGAGAGAATGACACATCGTAAGCCTTCATAATTTCGCAAATTTCCTCAAAATGCGTATACAAAAAATTTTCCTGATGATGGGCCAGGCACCATGCCGCCATAATGGAGCCGCCACGCGATACGATGCCCGTCACCCGCTTGGCTGTGAGCGGAATGTAGCGAAGCAATACGCCTGCATGGATCGTAAAATAATCAACCCCCTGCTCCGCCTGCTCTATAAGCGTATCGCGAAATACGTCCCAGCACAGATCCTCCGCTTTGCCATTCACCTTCTCCAGCGCCTGATAAATCGGCACCGTGCCGACCGGAACCGGAGAATTGCGAATAATCCATTCGCGCGTTGTATGAATATTTTTCCCTGTGGACAAGTCCATAATCGTATCCGCGCCCCAGCGCGTCGCCCATGTCATCTTCTCCACCTCCTCCTCAATAGAAGAAGCCACTGCGGAATTTCCAATATTGGCATTAATTTTCACATGAAATTGCCGACCAATAATCATGGGCTCAATCTCGGGATGATTAATATTGGCTGGTATGATCGCACGCCCAAGCGCAATCTCCGAGCGGACAAATTCAGGGTCCACCCCTTCTCTTATCGCAATAAATTCCATTTCATGCGTGATGATTCCTCGGCGCGCATAATGAAGCTGGGTAACGTTATGTCCTTTTGTCGCCCGCAGCGGCCGCGTCGTTATTGGAAAAAGCTCCGCTCCACGCTCGCTCGCCTTCTCCGCCGTCATGAAGCCGTTATCCTCTGGCCTTATCGTGCGTCCGTCATACCGCTCCACATCTCCTCGCCCTTCAATCCAGTCTCTTCTTACATGGGGCAGCCCTTTATAAACATCCGCCTCATAAGCGGTATCTGTATACGGCCCACTCGCGTCATACACACGGATCGGCGCATTCGGTATTTTTTCTCCGTTTCTGCCTGTGCTCGCCTCCAGCTCAATTTCGCGCATTGGCACCCAAATATCCAGTCTTGCTCCCGATTCGTACACTTTGCTGCTACCCGGCAGCGGATTCATAAAGATCGTCATATGCAAAAAACCTCCCATGGCATAATGAAATTCCACCAGGAGGCCTTTAAACGTATATTCAGTTGGAAAATGCAGCGCTAGGCGCCTGTTCCTTTGCTTTCATTCCATTAGGCGGGATGACGACGCCCCACAAACGAAGACGCCAAAAGGCGCCCCGCTTGCTTGCTTTTTCAACCAGAGGGCAACAAAAAACCGCTCCGGCGAAGAAGCGGCAGAATGTGCAAACATACGCGAATGGCAGAGCTTCCCCCATGCTAAAAAAGCAAAAAGAAGCTGCTCGCGATGAACTCACTTTCCCACTTTCCTACGCTGGCATAACCCAGATCAGGTTCAAAGGGACCAAAGCTCATTCGCTTTATCTCAGCCATGAAGGCGCCCCTAGTGGATTTCCTTGTTAGACTATACCGCTCCCATATACTGGTTGTCAATTCGAATCAAACAGTTTTCGTTCATTCAGCACATTCATCCAGCTGCGACCCGTATGCTGCCAAGTAAAATTCCGCTCCACCCGCTCGCGGCTCTTCTTCCCCATACTCGCCCTAAGCTCGGAGCTTTCGAGTAAAGCATGCAGCTTGGCTTTCAGCTCACTTTCCAGATTTTGCTGCGATATCAAATAGCCAGTGACGCCGTCCCGTACAATTTCCTTCATGCCTCCTGCCCGTGTGGCTACTACTGGAAGGCCCGTCGCCATCGCTTCGACATTAACAAGCCCGAAAGCTTCACGCTGTCCGGAAGGTACGATTGCCATATCTGCGGCTAAAAACCAGCCCGGCACTTCGGTATAAGGCACATAAGGAACGAAGCGTACATGATTGGGGTAAGCGCGGCCGAGCTGCTGGAGCTTGCGGGAATAAGCGGTGGAGCGATGTGAGCCATAGAACGGACTGCCAACGATGACAGCAAGCATATTAGGATGTTTTTTTACCAGCTCAGGCATAATATGCAGCAGATGGTGAGCGCCTTTCAGCGGAATGAGCCTGCCGAGAAAAATAACGACCTCGCGGCCCACCAGCTTTTTCGCCTGCCGCTGCCGCTCCCGCTTCTGTCGCCCTTCCTCGGTAAACCGCGACGGAAAAAGCTCCGTCTCTACGCCGGGATAGACGACTCGTATTTTCGCTGCCGATTCAGGCGCCCTCGTCGCAACGACGCGGCGCAGAAACTCGCTATTTACAATAATGCGATCGGCCGCTTGCAGGCTTTGGTGCAGCCTGGCCGGTGAGATATGCCCGGGACTTAGGAAAGTAGAGGAATGCAGGCTCAGCCAAATCCGGGCGGCCGGCAGCTTTTTCTTAAGGGCAAGCACGTTATGGGGACGATTCTCCACCTGAATAACATGCGGCTTGTAGGCAGCTAGGGAACGTCCAACAGCGGCAATATAGCTTGCTTTGTTCACCGCTGGGAATCTGACGCAGTCGACGCCGCCCACTAGCCCGTTGCCTTTCAGTCCTTTTGTCGTCCTGCCGTAAATGCGGGGATGAATCCGATTTTTCAGAAGTGGGACGAATTTTTCGACTACCCGCTCGACCGAGCTACTTTTCGCGGATGGGATCGGAAATGACCCTGGCGTAACAAACGCCACTTTGGCAAGCGTCATTTCGTGCAACTGCCTCCTTGCGCATTAAAATGGCCATATATTTGCGATAGCATACGCGCTGCTCTCGCACATTGCCACTAGTTTGCTGCTAGCTGGACGGCCGAAGCACATTCAAAGCCATTCGCGCAGGTGTATAGATAGCCAAATAAGCCCCTCCTATTATAAAAACTGGATTAAGCAGCACCGCATGAATTTCGGTCATAAACACGGTGTCCCTCAGCATCGTTCTCGTTATCGCCGAAGCAATGGAAATAAACGTCGTAAAAAGCAAAATGGCTGCCAGCGCATCCATTACAAGTTGCGCCTTCCGGCTGCGGCAGCCAATCCAGCCTGCTGCCAGACAGCAGGCAGCAAATATAAGTGTGATGTAGACAGTTATGGTCATTTAAGCAAATACCCCTTCTCTTTTGCGCTTTCCTACATGAAGCTTGAGCTTTTTGTGCAAGAAATAAACGAGATGGAGTGAAATAAAAGCCTGACATGGTGAATAAGACAATAGAGATGCTCAAGGAGAGGAGAAAAATATAATGAACGCTGCCTATCGCTGGTTAAACGCTGTTGGACTGCTGATCGTCATTGTCGTCAATGCACTCGCCGTTACCCTGCCCCTTGGAGGCAAAACGACTGCCCAGCTTGCGGCGCAATACCCGATTCTGTTCATGCCCGCTGGCTATGCCTTCTCCATATGGAGCCTGATTTATTTGCTGCTTGCCGGATTTGTGATTTATTCCTTTCTGCCGTCAGGCAGAGCAAGCAGGCTGCCCGCACAGATTGGCATCCTGTTTTTCGTTAGCTGCCTGTTTAATGCGGCCTGGATTTTTGCTTGGCAATACGAGAAGGTGTATGCCAGCGTATTTATTATGCTCGCGCTGCTGATTACGCTGATCGCCATCTATACGCGTGCCAGAACGCCCGGCTGGCAGACGGCAATGACTGGCGAACGTTTTTTCGTAGAGCTGCCCTTTAGTCTTTATCTCGGCTGGATTAGCGTTGCGACCATCGTCAATATAACTTCCGCGCTCTACAAGTCGGGCTGGCAGGGCTTTGGGCTGTCTGAGACGGCATGGACGATTATTTTGCTGGCAGTCGCTACCTTGCTCGCCTTAATCATTGGCTGGAGCTACCGCGATGCCGCTTTCGTAGCCGTCTTCGTCTGGGCGTTCATCGCCATCATCGTCAAGCAGCAGGGACAGGATGCCATCGTATTCAGCACGCTCGCTGTCACGATTGTGCTCGCGTTGTTTATTGTGTTTTTGCTGGTGTTGAAGCTGCGCAGGCTTCGTGGGTAGTGGTGGAAGGAGCGGTTAAGATGAGACTTCATCTAACCAAACATTGAAACCAATGTATGGTTACTCCATGCAATCTATTTCAAAGATGCCCCCTTCCGTCCCCCTAACTTGCCTCATCATTAACTATTTTTATATGAACATGAACATACTTACTTAATTGCAGTTTCATAGTTTGGCGGACACAGCAGCAGCTATTTCAACCGAATCATGGGGTATGGCACAGGTTGCGGACTCAGGAGCAGCTAATGCGCTGCAAATGGCCATTTTGCTCGGATATTGAGGGCGTTAACGGATCTCCTGTCCACTTACGGCCTGAAATCGTAGAAAATGCCCGAATAGCGTTATCTGTGTCCTCCAAAAATGGAGGGAATACCTCGAACCGTGCTGTCTCAGCAACAATCGCATGCCGCGATTCCTTAAGCCTTGAATCGTCAGAGGAGACTGGCCTCGAATAATTATTAAGTAGAGTGCAGCAGGCCGACTCCAGTTTGCATACATACCATAATGGAATGAAAATCGTGTATTTCACATATCTGCATTTTTCCTTTTAGCTTGTTCACCAAGTGTCCATATGCTAGAAAGAGCATAATAAAGAAAAAAAATCGGTTAATCGCCCCTTCCTGTTTCCCAACCTATTAAAAGGTCGCGAATCGAACCTATTGCTTTGTGATGCGGGTTGTGGCACACTGTTTGGGACAAGCACCACTATTCGAAGCAAGAAAGGACGTGACGGTACGAGCATGCTAGATGGATTACTTCGTGCCATGACGGAATTAAGCTCACGCAAGTCGATTTCGAGGTTGACTGGGCGTTTTGCACAATCTAGAGCGAGCCGCCATTTTATTCCGCGCTTTGCTTCCATGTATGGAATTAAGGTCGAGGAAGCCGAGAAACCGCTAAATGAATACGCTACGTTAAATGAATTTTTCACCCGTCGATTAAAGCCAGGCATGCGAAAAATAGACCATGCAGCAGACAGCCTTGTGAGTCCGGTTGACGCTCTTATTACAGGAATTGGCCCGATCGAAGACGGCACAATTGTCAATGTGAAAGGGCAGGATTACACGATTGAAGAGCTGCTGAACCGTTCACCGAGGGCGGAAAACTATCGGAACGGCCATTATTTTGTCCTTTATTTGAGCCCGACCGATTATCACCGGATTCATGCTCCTGTGGATGGCACTATTGTTGAGAGCGAGCATATTCCCGGCAAGGTGTATCCGGTCAATGATTTCGGCTTAACCAAAATGCGCCGGGTGCTCAGCCGCAATGAACGGCTTATTACTTATATTAAACATGAGGGCGGCGAAACGGCTGTCGTGAAAGTCGGCGCCATGAACGTCAGCAGTATCCGCTATGTTGAGCCCCTGCCGCCGCAAACGGTAAAGGGTGGCGATCTTGCTTATTTTGAGTTCGGATCTACGGTCGTGCTGCTGACTGAAAATAAAACCTTTACCCCGCTTCCTAGCTTAAAGCTCGGTCAAAAAGTGAAAATGGGCGAAGCGCTTGGCCGCTTGCTGCCGCGTTAAGCCTTGCGCTCGCTATTCGAGCGCATTTGCAAGAAAAACGCACACTGCATTTTTATATTTAAAAAAGCTCGCAGCCTATGCGGAGAAATCTCTCCGACAGACAGCGAGCTTTTTTTCTGCTTTCGTGGCTGCGAGCCACGGCAATGCTGCTGCTTTGTTCTGCAGCCGTACTGCATTCGTTCTGCATTCGTTCTGCATTCGTTCTGCATTCGTTCAGCCGCGCTGCCGCTGAACGACCTCCCAGCATGCCGCAATTCGCCGCATGCCCTCCTTAATATCGGCTTCGGCCAAATGCGCGAAGCCGAACAGCGCTGCCGGAGCGCGTCGCTCCTCCGGCTTGCGCCACAGCCGCTCGCCGCGGTTCCAGCTAACGCCTTCCCGCTCGCAGGCCGCAATCAGCCGCTCATAATCCGCGGCTGCCCCAAGCCACACGCCGTACTGATGCAAGCCTGCATCCGACGGCGTAAATCGGAACAAGCCCGCGAGCTGCTCCGCGGCTTGTTCCTTAAAGAGCTTGAGGCGCCGTCCGCAGCTGCGCCTCATCCGCCGCAAATGCCGAACATACTGCCCGCTCGCCATAAACACGGCGAGCGCCCGCTGCTCCGCGATTGAGCTTGGGCTTGGCTCAAGCAAAAACTTCGCCCGCCTCAGCGGCTCCCGCAGCGCATCCGGCGTAATGACATAGCCCAGCCTCAGGTCGGCGTACATCGTCTTGGAGAAAGTGCCTACGTACACGACCCGTCCTTCGTGGTCGAGCGTCTTGAGCGGCTCCGCCGGGCGCCCGCCCCAGCGAAATTCGCTGTCATAATCATCC
Source organism: Paenibacillus sp. J31R34 (assembly GCF_059383715.1). Taxonomy (NCBI): domain Bacteria; kingdom Bacillati; phylum Bacillota; class Bacilli; order Caryophanales; family Paenibacillaceae; genus Paenibacillus; species Paenibacillus sp. J31R34. Next base: position 503,120 of record NZ_JBXENU010000005.1, on the reverse strand, counting down.
TCGATGATGACAGCGCCGCGCCGGGAGGCCCATTGCAGCAGCTCCAGCTTGCGCTCGGGTGCAAGCTGGGCGCCGGTTGGATATTGGCGCGTCGGCGTTACAAACAGCAGCTTCGCATCCCAGTCCTGCGGAATAATGCCATAATCGTCGACAGCCGCATCTATAATGACGCCACCCGCAGCCGCAATTGCCCGCCTAATGCCAGGATAGCACGGGTTTTCAACCACGACATGATCACCTGGTTCAATCAACAGCTGGGCGAGCAGGGCAATGCCATACATGGAGCCGCTCGTAATAAATAAATGATCCACGCTCGTAATCATGCTGCGCTCGCGGCGCAGCTCGCTAGCAATCGCTTCGCGCAGTGGCAGATGTCCCTCTATCGCCCAGTAATCCTCATACTGGCGCTCCAGCAGCCCCCTGACCTCTGCAAACATCGCCGTCTTCCATTCATCCTGCGGAAACAGCAGCGTATCCGCATAACCTACATCAAACGCAATGAAATCTGACTCCTCACGCACAGGCAGCTTCGTATATCCTTTAATCTGCGGCAGCCGCTGCGCCCAAGAGGATAACGCAAGTGCACTGGCCTTTCCCTCTTGCCCATCTTCCGCTTTGGAAGCCGCCGGCTTGCTGTAGGAAACGTAGGTGCCGCTTCCCCTTCCGGGCCTGACAAAACCTTCCGCATAAAGCATATCGTAAGCGGCATTGACCGAACCACGAGACATGCCATAGCTTTCGGCGAGCCTTCTGCTGGAGGCGAGCTTTTCCCCATCCCCCAGCATCCCCGACACAATTTCTTCGCGCAGCGCCAGAAAAAGCGCATCCGCCTTGCGCCCTAGCTCCTCATAATATCGCTCATATGCCGCACGGCAGCGATCATCCATCATTCAACCTCCTATGACTCTCCTGTTGCCTACTACTTCCGTCTATTTCCATCCATTACAAAAGTGGTTCAATAAAATTACTGTAAAGTGGATCTTTTTATATGTCAATATTCCGTTTAAACTTGCAAATAACGAGCTGAACGCTTGGCATATCCCCAATTCAAGTTATCGCTATGTTTACGAAAGGAGCAGTCCGCTATGCGCAGAAAAGAATTTGCAATCGGAAGTGAAGATGTACAAGAGGTTACCGCCTTTTTGGAGGAAATGAGCTATGGCTTTCTAGGAACAGCCAGAGCGGATGGCGCCCCTTCCATTACCCCGCTGAATTACATTTATTTGAATGGAAACGTGTATTTTCACGGCAGCCGCGCAGGGGATAAAATGGAACTGCTCGGAGCAGATCCGCGCGTCACCTTCTGTGTGGCCAAGGAATATGCGATCATTCCTTCCCATTTTACCGATCCGCTGATGGCCTGTCCGGCCTCCGCCTTTTTCAAATCGGTCATTATTGAGGGCACGGCATCGGTTGTCGAGGATTTGATGGAAAAAGGCGAGGCGCTGCAAGCCCTGATGGGCAAGCTCCAGCCAGAAGGCGGGCATTTGCCGATTGCCGGAGATGATCCCGCCTATAGAGGCAGGCTCAAGGGAGTTGCCGTCGTAAAAATCGAGCCACAGCAAATGAGCGCCAAATTCAAATTCGGCCAAAATGCCAATGAGGAAAACCGCGAAGCCATTACTAACGGCCTGCTGGCACGCGGACGGGAGCTCGATGAGGAGACGGTCGACCTCATGCGCCGTTACTGCCCGCACCATAAGGAACAAGCTCATCCCGGCGACTAACCATACCCCATCCATTTGCAAGTGTGAAACTTATAAATGCTTATATTTCAAAAAAAGCCGAGCGCCCTTCTCCCCTTTGTTGTCGGGAATGAAGGCCGCACCGGCTTTTTTTACGAACTGCTTATTATTTCGAACCGCATATTCTTACGAACAACTTATCCTAACGAACAACTTATCCTAACCAATTTCTGACGGCTAACGGATTTCCGACGGGCTCCGTCCGGTATATTGCTTGAATTGGCGGCTGAAGAAAAAAATATCGCGGTAGCCGAGAGCGTCCGCCACCTCCGTCACATTCATGCCTGCGTGCATCAGCAGGTGCTGGGCGCGGTCAATGCGGGTGCTGATCATATACGTCTGGACCGACATGCCGATCAGCTCCTTGAATTTCATTGAAAAATAACGCGGCGACAACTGGGCGCGCATTGCAAGATCCTCGACCCGGTGGGCAATGCCGGGATTTTGCCGGACATAATTGGCGACCTCGTGAATCGCCTCGGTCAGCTGATTGCTCGCTTTTTTCTCCACGGGCGTTTGCTTCGTCACTCGGTCCTCCCGCAGCAGATGGATCATCAGCTGCTTCAGCACAAGGCGAGCTTCAATTTCCGCCGCATAGGTTTTGACCAAAAACAACCGCACATAACGCGACAGCATATATTCAAAATCTACCGTATCAAGCAGCTGGCGGTACCGTTCCGGCACCAGCACCGGCTCTTCTGCCGTATCAAAGTGTATGTAAGTTAGAACCAGAGGCTTCTGCGGATTATGGGTCGCACTCGTGTAGTCGCCTGGACGGAACAGGAAACAGCTTCCTTTACCCACCGGATAATGAACGCCGCCCACTTCGACTTCCCCTTCACCGCTCCATACATAAAATAAATCAAAATTAGCCATCGGCTTTTCACGACGCTGCCATTTCCAGCCCGGCTCGCAAACGATCTTCGCGAAAGGCGGCAGCAATAAATATGCATCGGGTGATAAATGCAGCATAAAACCCTCCTGATACGTAAGCCTATGCCGTCATCATACACCAGCGCCAAACTTTAGCGCAACCCCGGCTGGCAGTCGTCACATTTTCCAAAAAAATTTGAATTTGAAATGGTTCTAGCACGTTAAAAAATGATATAATAGCTCCCGATAAGTATGATCAGAAAATGAATTGATTTTTGGGAAGGATGGAATGAAGTTCATGAACCCACTTGCTCAGCAGTTGAATGAGACGCTCTCCGCAGAAAGTCCGAACGTCCATGCCATGTTGTCAGCTTTAGGAAAAGCCATATATTTCCCGAAGGAAGGCATACTTAGCCAATCCGCAGAAGCGAAGGCGAAGGCCAAGACGTTTAATGCCACAATCGGCATTGCGATCGAAGGCGGACAGCCGATGCACCTTAAGGTAATTCAGGATACGCTGACTGCTTACAATCCTAAAGATCTATATGAATATGCGCCCCCTGCGGGCAAACCTGAGCTGCGCGCAGCTTGGCTTGAGAAAATGCTGAAAGAAAATCCTTCGCTGGAAGGCAAGCGTCTCAGCAATCCTATCGTCACGAACGCTTTAACGCATGGGCTGAGCATTGTCGCCGACCTGTTCGCAGATGCGGGCGATACCGTTATTATTCCAAATAAAAACTGGGAAAACTACGAGTTGACCTTCGGCATCCGCCGCGGCGCGGAAATCGTGGAATATCCTTTACTTAATGATAGCAACACGTTTAACAGTGAGGGCTTGCGTGAAGCGCTGCTTGCACAGAAGGATAAAGGCAAAGCCATCGTTCTGCTTAACTTCCCGAACAACCCGACTGGCTATACGCCAGGCCTCCAAGAAAGCGAAGAGATTGTAGCCGCTGTCAAGGACGCTGCGGATGCAGGCATTAATGTCGTTGTTGTAACCGATGACGCTTACTTCGGCTTATTTTTCGAGGATTCGGTTCACGAGTCGCTGTTCGGCAAATTTGCCGACCTGCACCCACGCGTCCTAGCTATCAAAATTGACGGCGCGACGAAAGAGGATTATGTGTGGGGCTTCCGCGTCGGTTTCATTACGTACGCTGCAGCTTCGGGCCAAGTATTGAATGCGCTAGAGCAGAAGACGCTCGGCATTATTCGGGCTACGATTTCCAGCGGACCGCACCCTTCGCAGACGTTTGTGCTGAAGGCTTTGCAATCGCCTGATTTTGACGCGCAGAAAGCGGAGAAATACGATATTATGAAGGGTCGTGCTAACCGCGTCAAAGCGCTGCTTGATAGCGGCCGTTATGGCGATACGCTAGCCTATTACCCGTTCAACTCCGGTTATTTCATGTGTCTCAAGCTCAGCGGCGTATCGGCCGAGGCCGTTCGTGTGCGCCTGCTTGAAGAATACGGCATCGGTACGATTGCCCTTGGCGAGACCGATCTTCGCGTCGCCTTCTCCTGCATTGAGGAAGCGGACTTGGAGTCGCTTTACGATACGATTTATAAAGCAGTGACCGAACTACTCGCTTAACCATTTCAGCATTTCATTCCTTTCCCCTTGGATAGTAGCCGTGTATAATACGGTTACGGCCAAGGGGTTTATTTTGTTTTATAATAAAATGAGAACAACTGAAGTAGAGCATATGCTGCGTAAGGAGCTGAATAACGATGTATACGATCATGATTGTCGAGGACGATGCGAAGATCGCTGAGCTTCTGCGGGCACATATTGAGAAATATGGCAACACAGCGGTTGTGACGACTGATTTTGCCCGCGTCATGGAGCAATTCGAGCAGGTAAAGCCGCATATTGTGCTGATGGATATCAACCTTCCAAGCTTTGACGGGTTTTATTGGTGCAGGCAAATTCGCACCGTTTCCACCTGCCCGATTATTTTCATTTCTGCCCGCAGCGGTGAAATGGATACGGTGCGCGCCATCGAAAATGGCGGCGACGACTATTTGACCAAGCCCTTCCATTATGAGGTCGTAATGGCGAAAATCCGCAGCCAGCTGAGGCGTGTTTACGGCGACTATGCCCAAGCTGCTGGGGAGCGGATGGTCGAGCATGCCGGATTGATTTTGTATCCCGAGCGAATGGAGCTTCATCTATCCGGACAATTTGTAGCTTTGACGAAAAAGGAAACCGTGCTTGTGGAGACGCTGCTCCAGCGCTGCCAAAGGCTTGTAAGCCGGGAAACGATTTTGGAGAAGCTGTGGGATGATTATACGTATGTCGATGACAATGCGCTTAGCGTCAATATAACGCGAGTTCGCAAGAAGCTGGCTGAGCTCGGCATCGAAGGAGCGCTCGAAACGATACGCGGCACAGGCTACCGCCTGAACGACAGCTGGACAAATGGCGAGCAGCAGAGCGATCGCCGATGAAGCTATTTTTACGGGACCAGCTTGCACTTGTATTATTTATGCTCATCCAGCTCGTCGTAGTGACCGCCGTGTTCTGGCTGGATGGCTATAAAGATATGGTTATCGCCTCGTATGCCCTGCTGCTTGGCCTCTGCGTATTTATTGCTTTTCTGGCTTACCGTTATGTGACTCACCGCCGATTTTATACGCTGCTCAGCAGCAGACAGACAGGTCTTGAGGAGTCAATCCAGCAGCTTGAGTCCGCTCCCCTCCCTGCGTCGCTTGCCGAGCTGCTGCAGCTTCAATATCGCCACTACCAGAAACAGATTATTGAGGGCGAGCGCAAGCAGCAAAATCATCTGACCTTTATGAACCAGTGGGTGCATCAGATGAAAACGCCGCTTTCCGTGCTGGAGCTTATGCTGTCGGAAGAAGCCGATGAGCGTAACAACAGCATGAGGGAAGAGACAGATCGCATTCGCAAAGGGCTCGATATGGTCCTGTACGTCGCCCGGTTGGAAACGTTCGAGCAGGATTTTCAGGTGGAGAAAATTCAATTGCGGGAGCTTGCCAACGCGGTGATTTTGGAAAACAGGCGGCTGTTTATTCGCAGCTTCGTGTACCCGGATATGCAAATCGAGGAAAATTTAGTCGTGGAGACAGACGGCAAATGGCTGCGATTTATTATGCAGCAGCTGATCGCCAATGCGGTCAATTATTCAGCAGGCAGCGGCGCGAAAATAACGATTAGCGGCTGCCGAAGCGAGCGCTCGGTCATCCTTGAGGTGAAGGATTATGGTGTCGGCATTCCTGCCTCTGATTTGAGCCGCATTTTCAACGCCTTTTTCACCGGGGAAAATGGACGGACATTCAAGGAATCAACGGGCATGGGCCTCTACATCGTCCGAACCGTGCTCGATAAAATGAATCATGAGATCGAGGTTGAATCTAAAGTAGGAGAAGGCAGCGGCACGACGCTGCGAATTATTTTCCCCTTTGCCGCTGTTCAGTCCGTTGATCCACATACAAAGTAATCGTGCTTTAAAGTTTTAAACGTACAAGAATCGAACAAGCAGACTGTCTTAGGATGGCAATCTGCTTGTTTTTCGTGATTATAAGCCTTCCACGACGATCGCTTTCCCAGTAGAGTTTGCCCATCTTATTTTTTTCAACGGTTCGTACATTTTCGAGTTGTAAAAGGCCTCGATACTCGGTTTGTTAGGAAACTCCAAAATGACAAGTCTTTTCGGCTGCCAATCTCCTTCCATCGTCGTTACGCTGCTATCATGAACGATCGGGCGGCCCCCAAAATGTGCCATGACATCAAAAATCTTATTTTCGTATTCCTTGAAGTTTTCCGGGTTAGAAATATCAATATCGATCACGAGATATGCGCTCAAATCCAACAGCTCCTTTCGTTGATGAGGAAGGCCAGCTTCCCCTTCCTTGCGTTCAGTATACGAACTAGAGCCGAGAATTGATCTCGCTTCTCCTATAGATACAAAAGCGGGCAGCGTTATCTTACAAAGCTGTAAGGTAAATGAAAGCTGCATTCATAGGAGCAGGCGCGGATGAGGGGTATACTGGGTTTATTGACAAACAAGCAAGGGGAGATCAAATTGGAATTGCTATATGCACGAAACCTGAACAAAATTTATCCCGGAAAAGTGACCTATAAAGCGCTCACCAACATTGATTTAACGATCCAGCAAGGTGAATTTGTCGGCATTATGGGCCCATCGGGCAGCGGCAAAACGACGCTGCTGAACATGGTATCGACGATCGACAAGCCCACTTCCGGCGAGCTGCGTATTGCTGGCCAAGACCCGTATGAGCTGTCACGGGAAAAGCTTGCTTTTTTCCGCCGGCGGGAGCTTGGCTTCGTCTTTCAATCGTTTAATTTGCTCGATACGCTGACGGTCAGTGAAAATATTATGCTGCCACTCACGCTCGACGGCACAAATATCGCCCAAATGAAGCTGCGAGCCACCTCCATCATGGAAAAACTCGGTATTGCTGAGCTTTCGGACAAGCGAACGTATGAAATATCCGGCGGCCAGGCGCAGCGTACAGCCATTGCCCGGGCACTCATCCATAACCCGAAGCTGCTGCTGGCCGACGAGCCGACAGGCAACCTCGATTCAAAATCAGCACGTGATGTCATGGAGCTGATGAGCAAGCTCAATCGCGAGGATAATACGACGATGATGCTCGTTACACATGACGCTATGGCGGCGAGCTACTGTCACCGGGTTATTTTTATTAAAGATGGCCAGTTTTACAGTGAAGTGAATTGCGGCGACAACCGCGCGGCCTTTTATCAGAAAATCATTAATGTGCTTGCTCTGCTTGGGGGGACTGAAAATGAATTTCCGACAGTTCGCGTTTAATAATGTACTGCGTCGCAAACGGACGTACGCTGCACATTTTATGAGCAGCTCGTTCGCGGTCATGATTTTTTTCATCTATTCGGTGCTGCTGTATCATCCGGATTTGCAGGGGGAAATCGCCGCCAGTAGTCCAACTGCCTCTATGCTTGGCACGATGGGGCTAAAAATTTCGCAGTATTTAATCGTTATTTTTTCATTTTTGTTTTTGATGTATTCCGCCGGTGCCTTTCTGAAGGCGCGTAAACGTGAATTCGGTATTTTGATGCTGCTCGGCATGTCCGATAAGCAGTACCGCAGATTGATTTTTGTGGAAAATATGATCATTGGCCTCATCTCCACTGTTTTTGGAATCGGCTTTGGCATTTTGTTCACCAAGCTGTTTTTGCTTATAACCGAACGACTGCTGGTGCTGCAGCAAGGACTCGAATTCCTCGTCCCTATCCAGAGCGTATTGATTACGGCAGGCGCTTTTTTAATCGTATTTCTGCTTCTGTCCATACTCGCGTCACGCCTTGGGCGGAAATCTCAGCTGCTTGAGCTGATTCGTTCAGACGAGAAGCCGAAGAAGGAGCCGAAAGCTTCTGTACTGCTGTCGCTGCTCGCTGCTTTTCTTCTGCTCGCAGGCTATGGAATGGTCTTTTATTTTGTACTGGGTCGCGCCTTCTCACTGGCACTTCTCGCAGCCGCCATTGGCTGTGTCATATTAGGGACTTATTTTCTTTTCACACAGCTTAGCGTCTATGTCATTCGTGCGCTGCGCAAACGGGAAAGCCTGCTGCTGCGAAAAATCAATCTGCTGACGCTCTCCGATCTCGCTTACCGAATGAGAGACAATGCCAATATGTTTTTCATGGTGGCAACGGTAACGGCAGTCGCCTTGTGCGGTATGGGCACTTGCCTGGCGATTGGCGATCCGAAGCTGTCGGAAAAAGACAATCCTTACGCCTTTATTTATGATTCCTATGGCGGCGATAGCGAATCTCTTGCGCAAAGCGAATTACAAACGAAGCAGCACCTGGCGCTATTGGAGCATAGACTATCAGAGGGCGGCTTTACTTTTACAAAAGGCGCTTCACACATTAAAAACACGGAAGAATGGCAGTCGGTCATGAGTCTGTCCGAATACAATCAGCTTGCCACTACACTCGGATTCGCCGCCGAGACGCTAAATGTTCCCAGCGAAGCTTTTATCGCCTCAGGCAAAGTCTCGCGCGCCCAGAACGTGACGGCCTTTGAGCCCATTTTGGATTTAGGAAACGTCGCGCCAGGCAAAAAGCAGCGGAAGCTTACTGTAGTAAAGAGACTTCCTTCTTTCGTATTAAATAATTACAATGATGTTTATGTCGTTTCGGACGATTATTTCCAAGCAATGAACCGCATGAAAGACGACACGAACCAGGTCACGTATTATTATGTCATTCCCAATTGGATCGACACGATCGGCGTGGCGCAAAGCGTTATGAAGGAAATCCCACAGGACACGCAGGGCTATTATAATATACGGTCACTCGTGATTGAATGGTATGAATTCAAGCAGCTTAACGGGCTATTGCTCATTATTAGCGTGCTTGTGGGCGGGGTCTTTTTCACCTATGCTGTCAGCTTTATCTACTTTAGGCTGTATGCCGATTTGGAACGGGATGAGAAGCAATACCAGATGATTAGCAAAATCGGCCTCAGCGGCAAGGAACTGAACCGGCTGGTTACAAGGCAGCTGCTCATCATGTTTTTCCTGCCCTTTGTGATTGCGCTTGTGCATGGCATCGTCGCCTTTATAAATATTGCGCTGCTGCTCGATATTTCGATGCTGAATGCAGCACTCATGATCTATATTAGCTTCTTCCTCCTCCAGCTCGCCTATTTCCTCATGATTCGCTGGCGGTATTTGCGCCATATGCATCTCAAGCTTGCATAATGAGGGGAATGCGTTGAAGGCTCGCAGAGCTGTATATAGCCAAAGCTTATGAATATATAGGAAAAGGGTCTTGGACGCTAACAGACGCTTTATGCAAAAATAAGGCATATTGATTTAGGCAAAGGACTGATTCGTATGCTGCATTCATTTTTGCTTATCGTATATGGCGTGTTTCTGCCGATTTCGCTGCCTGTGCTTGGAGGAGCTGCCTTGAAGCGCTGGCGGGGACTGGAGACGAAGCCCCTATCGACCATTGCCCTTTATTTGCTCAGCCCGGCTCTTATTCTGGAGACGCTGATCAGCGCCAAGCTGTCGATGGCAGATATTATTCAGACGAGCGCATTCAGCATTATTAATCTGGTTGCTCTCTGGCTCGTCGCCGTTCTCGTCTCCCGGCTGCTGCGGCTTTCTCCAGCAGACCAAGCTGGCCTCACGCTTGTATCTGTATTTACGAACTGTGTCAACTATGGACTGCCGCTCGTGCTGCTCGCCTTCGGCCAGCTTGGGCTTGCCAAAGCATCGGTCTACGTCATCTCGCAAATGATTCTTGTCAATACCGTCGGCGTGTATTTCGCAGCTCGCTCCCATTTCTCGGTAAAAAAAGCGGTCCAATCGGTGTGCAAGCTTCCCGCTTTATACGCCGTTGTGCTCGCGGTCATTATCCGGTACACAGGTATGGTTATGCCCGCGGCTGTAGAGGAAGGCCTATCAATGCTGTCCTACGCCTATGCGCCTGTCGTGCTGATTTTGCTAGGCGCACAGATGGCCGGAGCGCGCAGCAGCAATAAAGCGACCGATTCGGTCCTGAGCAAGCCGCTCTGGACGGCTATCGCGATCCGGCTGCTGCTTTCTCCAGTCATCGCAGCCCTTCTGCTCTGGCTGCTACAGGTAAAAGGGATGCTATTCGCCGTCCTGCTTATACTCGCCTCGATGCCTACGGCAGTCAACGCCGTTATTATGGCAGAGCAATTTGAAGCATCGCCGAGGCTCGTTTCCCGCTGTATTTTATGGACGACGCTCGCCTCCTTTATCGTGCTGCCTCTGCTGATTGTCCTGGTGCAGCCGACTTGAGCACTTAAGCAAACAGGATAAATGCCAGCAAGGTGAAACGCGCCGCGCTGTCCTCTGGCAGCGCGGCGCGTTTCTTTCCGAGAAATATAGAGACGGTATCGCGTAATGCTATACTTTCTTCCTATATTAAAAAACGTCCAGTCCCACCTGTTTCGGTGGAGCTGGACGTTTTTTGCTAGCTTTTTCACCGAGATAGCTGTGCCTTATCTATATTAGGCAGCCACCCTGGCAGGTGAGGCGATCTAATCTTCTTCCGCATCAGCAGCAAAAGCGCGGCGCAGTCTGAGCGGGCGAATCGCAAGTAAATAGACGATCGCTGCAATCGGTGCTGCTGCTGCAGCAAGCAGGCAGTTGGCAAGCAGCAGCATAATACACGCAGGAAGCCACATAAGCAGGGCAATAATGAGCATCGTCCATCGGTCCAGTCGGATGAGGCTTTCCATCCTTTGCGCATCAGGAAGCGGATAAACATGCCGCCATACCGTATAACGATGCGTATGGCGAAGCCCGCCAAGCTGGGCCCCAACAATGAGCATAAATACTGCATAAGCACAGGCAGCCCCCCAGCCGGACAACCAGACCGCATCCGCCATCCAATAGGCTATAAGCGCGAACAGAACGAGCAGCCTTAGCAAAATGCCTCCCATTTCCATTCGCAGCATGGAAGCCGCATATAAATAATCGTAAGTCAGGCGGCGGCGATAGGGTATAAAGTTCATGACCCAGGAAAGATATTTGCGGCCGGCTGTTCGTGATGGCATCGTTGGCACATCGATAAACAAACCGAAAAAGACGTAATACCTTCTTCTCGTCGCTGCCTCTTCTTCAATTAGCCGCTCCCATGGGATGACGAATCGGCTAGGGAGCCTGTACAGCAGGGCAAATAGCAGGATGAGCAATATTATAAAGCCTCCCGCATACAGCGGTGCACGGGTCAGCATACCCGCCCAACCAAGCGCCGTCGCTGCCCAGCGAGCCACTCGAAACAGCATTCTCATGCCGCCCCAGGCCAGCTGCCGTTCCCGCCATGAAGCAGCTGTATTGGCTATGCGCAGCACAGCCGCAGCCAAAACCAGCAGCCACATATCCGCTGGGCCGGTGCCCTGCGTGTAAATAGGCCAATAAGCAAGCAGTATGAAGGCGCAGAGAGCTACCAACGCTATTATGCTTCGCTTAAAGGAAAGTCCCCAATAACGGCGCATCGCTGATTCCTGCGGCATATGGAAGACGACATCTGCCGCCTGCAGAAAGGTGCGAAACGGGCTCCAGCAAAGCACGGGAACCAGTGCCACTATGCCAACCAGCGCGGTCGGAAAATCAGCCGGTACGTCACGAATCAGCTTAAAATAACTAAGCACTCCGGTAATGACAAACAGCGAAAGAAACAGCGGGAATCCACTTTGGCCCATATAGCGCAAATACGGCAGCGTTTCCTCGCGGAAGCTTCGGGCACGCTTTTTCCATAGCTTTTGCATCGCCTGTTCCTGCAGTTGCCGCTGCTCTTGATTAGCTGCTTGCGATTTAGCCATCATGGCTTGTCTCCAGCAACAAGCTTATAGAACGCATCCTCCAGCGTTCCGCCGCGCATCGCTATGCCCGCCGCTTCGCATACATCCGCAAGCGTTCCGCTGGCAACGATGCGTCCATGATGCATCACAATAAACTTGTCGCAATAAGCTTCGACCGTAGCCAAAATATGCGAGCTCATCAAAATAGCCGAGCCGTTCTGCTTAACTTCCACAAGCCGTTCCAGCAAGGAGCGAATGCCCAGCGGGTCCAGCCCAAGAAACGGCTCGTCAATGATGTATAATGGCGGCTCTGACAGCAGCGCGTTCATTATCATGACCTTCTGCTTCATCCCTTTAGATAGATGGGCGGCAAAAGCTCCTTTTTTCGCATTCATCTGGAACTCGTTCAATAAATCCATTCGCTTCTTTTCATATTCCTGAACAGAGACCCCGTAGGCCATTCCCGTCAGACGCAAATGCTCCTCAACCGTAAGCTCGTCGAATAGCACGGGGGTTTCCGGCACATAGGCAAAAGCGGAACGGTAACGATCCGGATCTTCCTCCAGCTTGACGCCGCCAACTTTAACCTCACCCTGCTGCGGCTTCATCAAGCCGAGAATATGCTTAATCGTCGTACTTTTGCCTGCCCCATTGAGGCCAATTAAGCCGACCATTTCGCCTGGACGCAGCTGAAACGATACTTGATGCAGGACAGGACGGCGCGGACTGTATCCTCCTGTCAAATCGGCAACTTCCAATACAGGCTCTATCATTATCCATTCACCTTCATACTATAAAATTAATATCGCTTCTTCAGCATACCGAATTCGAAAGCAAAATTCAAAATTCCCCATTCTTAGTATCTATTCAGACCCTTGCTTATGTTTTAAAAAAAGCCCCCGTTCCGCAATAGCTGAAGCTAAAACGGCTAGCGTGGCGCCAAGGAAAAATGGCTGGACGCCAGCTAGCCTCTTCATACCAATTTTCTGGAAAAGGGGCTTGAATTATAACCTTATTCTTGCTTAAAAGCTTACTCCTTCGTATCGCCCGACTCGCGCTTTGCTTTCAGCCATTTCGGAGCGCCTTTATCCTTGCTCTTCTTCTGGCGCTCCTGCTTGGACAGCACCTTCGCCTTCGGTTTCGCTGGAACAGCCGCTTTCTGTGGCTCGTTAGCTGCGGAGGCAGCGATTCCCGCTGTCCTCACTCGCACTGCCCCATCTGCTTGTGCATCATTCCTGCGGCTGCCCGGCTGAACTTCGCCCCGGCGCCTCTCGCCTTGCGGAGCTTGCCCACCTGCACCTTGTCTGAACTCTCCGCGCTGCCTCTCGCCCCGCGCTCCATCACCTTGCGCTAAGTCGCTGCCTGACGCCTGACGACTCTTCGGCGCTCCCGTATAATCCGGACGTTTGAACGAGGATTTATCGTTCCGCGCTTCCTCTGGTGTAACCAGCTTGCCTCTAAGCATCGCCTTCTCCGGAAGATCAATGCCAAGCTGCTTGCGGAACTTGTCCATAATAAAATGCTCCTGCGGCGTAACAATGGAAATAACGGTTCCCGTGCGGCCCATGCGGCCCGTCCGGCCCGCCCGATGCACATAATGATCAGCATCAAGCGCTGGCTCCAGATTGATAACGAGCGGCAAGCCTTCAATATCGAGTCCCCTCGCGGCAACGTCAGTCGCAAGCAGTAGCTGGCACGCACCTTCGCGAAAGCGCGCAAGCGTAGCAGCACGACGCTGCTTGTCAGCATCACCATATAGCGCCTCTACCGTAAAGCCCTCATAGCTGAGCTTCGCTTCCCAGTTTGAAATCGTATCCGTCTCATTCAAAAACAGCAACGCCGATTTTGGCTTCAGCATGCGAATGATGCGACGGGCGATATCCGGCTTGTCCCGTTTGTCGCATACGAAATAATAATTCGTAATTGTCTCCGACACGCGATGCTCAGGGGCAACCTGAATTCGGTGCGGCTCATTCATCCAGCGGCTTTCAAAGCGTGCCATCTGCTCTGGATAAGTCGCCGAGAAAAAAGCGATTTGGCGATTTTGTCCCATAGCAAAAAGAATCGTCTCCACTTCGCGAGTCGAGCTCAGCTGGAACACTTGGTCCACTTCATCAACGACGACCTGATTGACGGCATGCAGCTTGATTTTGCGCAGCTTAAGCAGCTCGTGAATACGTCCCGGCGTACCGATGACAATTTGCGGATGCAGCTTAAGCTTCTCTACTTGGCGCTTGAGCGCTGCGCCGCCAATTAGCTGCTGCACACGGAGGCCCAGCGGCTTCGCATAAAATTCAGCTACCCGTACAATCTGCATAGCCAGCTCCTGCGTAGGAGCAATGACAACGCCCTGAATTTCTTTCGACGATGCATTCAGCTTCTGTAGCAAAGGCAGCAAATAGGCCAGCGTCTTGCCTGTTCCCGTCTGCGAACGTGCGGAAACGTCCTGCCCTCCGAGCAGCACCGGAATGGCCTCTGCTTGCACCGCAGTAGGCTCCTGTATACCCTCTTCAACCAGCGCTTCCGCCAGCTGTTCATTTAAACCTAAATCCAACCAATTTTGCTTACTCATGTTCGAGTCCTCTCTTGTTCAAAACACTATTTTCGATCCAGCATGCCGCCGAACAATCGGTCAATCAGACGCGGAAAAAGCTGATAAAGCTTAATGCCGAACGCCGCCGATTTCGGCAAATTAATTTCTGCCTTCCTGCGCTCAATAAGCCGCACAATGGCCTTGACTACATAGTCAGGCTTCATCATAAAGAAGCTGACATTTTTCACATAATTGCCTGACGGATCTGCCAGCGAGAAAAACGGCGTGTCAATCGGTCCGGGATTTACCGCCGATACGACAATCCCTTTGCCCCGCAGCTCCATCCGCAGCGAATTGGTAAAGCCGAGCACCGCATGCTTCGTTGCCGTGTAGGCCGTTGACTTGGCTGAGCCGATCTTGCCTGCGAGTGAGGCAATATTTACGATATGACCGCTGCCTTGGGAAAGCATATATGGCAGCACAGCCTTCGTGCAGCGAACGATACCCATATAATTCGTATCCATCATCTGGTCAAATTCTTCGACCGGCATCGTCTCAAAATATTCAAACTGCCCGTAACCAGCATTATTAATCAATATATCGAGACGCCCATGCTTTTGCAGGACAGCCTGAGTGACCTGCTGAACATCTTCCATGCTCGTTACATCCATCTGAAAATAGGAGCTATTGCTGCCGATTTCTGCCACATGCGCCTTCAGCTTCTCCACATTTCGTCCGGTCAGCACCACAATGGCGCCGCGCATCGCAAGCTGCTTTGCAGCAAGTGCTCCTATCCCGCTGGAAGCGCCGGAAATAAGCACAACTTTGCCATTTAACATCCGTCATCACCTAAAGCTAATTCTACTTGATCAGGGCATTTTAAGCAAAGAAACCTTTGTAAAACATTGCTTAGGCTTCCGCCACTTTTTGATTTTGGACAATGCGCTTCTGCCTCAGTACAATAATAAGGAAAGGAAGGATGAGCAAAATGAAATCCTATAAGGAATTAATGGTGCCTGAGGATGCATGGGAAGAAATTCAAAGCCTTGTATCCGAAGCTGCCAATCCCGTTACCATTGTCAGCTGTTCCATTGAGGATGGCAGGAAAACGCTGGAGCATCTGCAAGTTACGAATCGCTCCTATTTGGGGGCTATTGCCTTGGAATGCGGAGGACTGCTTGTCGATTATGGGTGGTTAAAAATATTAGGGGCAGGAAATGAGCGGCTTTCAGGCTCTTTAGCAACTTGGAACAATCCCATCCAAAACATTTTGGTCGTAGCCTATGATATAATTGGCGGCTTCTTTGCCATTCATTCCAATTATAAAACCGTGTTTTATTTGGCACCTGACACGCTTGAATGGGAGGATACCGAGTGTACCTATTCCGAGTTTATAGGCTGGGCGTTGAATGGCGATCTGCATTTATTTTATAAGACAATGCGTTGGGAAAGCTGGATGGCGGACTCCCAAACGCTAAAAGGAGATCAAGCCTTTTCCATTGTCCCCTACCTATGGACTGCCGAAGGGCAAAATATCGAGCAAGCATCCAAAAGGCCCGTAAGCGTACTTGAGCTGTATGAGCTCCATCAGGAAATGGGCAAATCATTAAACACTTTATCCCAGCCGTAGAAAGCCTTTTCCTCCAAAAAGATGGAAATATAAATTCAACTCTTATAAATGCAAAAAAACTCCCTAAGGAGTTTTTCGCCGTTACGATTACGATGCTACCAGCACCTGAATATCCAGTTCACCAATTCCCTCCATAATAAGCGGAACGGTTAATGCTTGCTGCGCTTTAAAGCCAGCAGCAGTTGCAGACTGAATGACCTTCGGCGGTGTAATATCTACATGGACGCCTTGATTCGATAACATCGTGCTCGCATTCCCGCTAATCATGTTGCCAAGCTCAGAAATGGCGCTTCTGCCCATTTCGTCAATTTCAGAAATCGAGAAGCCGCCCATCATAGCCGATATCATCTTCATCGCTACCGATTCGCTTAGTCCAAAAACGATATCAGCGTTCATTTGTCCGTTCAGGCCGATTTGTATCCAAATGTAATTTTCAACAAATTTAACATCTTTCAAGCCTAATTGCCCTGCCGATGGCTTTATCTGGATGACCTGCTCAATTACACTTTTTGCCGCTTCAAGAAACGGATTAATATACTCAGCCTTCATAACGGGAATACGCTCCTTTTCGACAAAGATCGCGATTTTTTATATTCCTCATTATACTTTTAAAAATAGGACAAGTATACTATTTTTATCATTTTTGAACCTTAAGACCTATGAGTTTGTGTTCATTTTCAAATGCTTTACAAGGCAATTTTGAGGATTTTCGCACCAAATTTATGGACCTAGTTAATTTTCGGACATAAAGTACTAGATGAACGCAGCGACACACAATCATGGCTTATATAGCTTGCGCCTGATTTGCATGAGCCTTGCGGTAACGGATTCTAAGCAGCCGCAGCCGTTCATACAGCATATCCACCTGTTCATGCTTCAAGCCCTCTGCTCCATATACTTGCTGAAGCACAGGCTTCAAGTAGCGGTCGCCCAACTGCTCGAACGTTTCCCAGACAAGCTGCTGCTCGGATTCCGGCATATGCAGCAGCTCGCGTGCAATAAGAGGCTCGACATCATATCCTTCAGCTTCAAGCTGTTCGATTCTGTCCATTATTTCCCTGCGCGACAGCTCGAGGCCGGCGCCTAGCTGCTCCAGCGTCTCCTCGCTGTTCAAACAGCTGAGAATCCGCTTTTTCTGCAGCTGCTTGTCCATCTCGTTTTTGAATTTTACTTCCTTCTGCTTATACAACCACCTTGTAAAATCAGACTTGTCCAGCAGCTGCTCTACCCAGTCAAGCGGAAAGCTTGTTTCACGGGCATGCTTCTCTGTAATCGCCAAAATTTCAGCTCCATATCGATTTTGCTTGCTCTCTCCCCACCCGGGAATTTGCAGCAGTTCTTCGGCCGTATGCGGTATAAACGTACTGAACATCCACAGCATCCGATTCGTTGCAATGAGGTAAGCCGACCTCTTCTCTCCTCCTGCTTTCACCCTGCGCCAATCTCTTAATTGTTCAAACAAGTCTTGATCTGCGTTCAGTTCGCCATAACACTGCACCATAGCCTGCAAGCTGCCCATTCCCGAATGGCGCCGGCCTTCCAGCATAGATTCAATGACCGGCGTAAAGCCCTCTCCCATTCGTACCGCAACTCCATGGCGGAAGGCGAGCAGCATGTCCTCCCAGGAAACGCCTTCATACCAGACATCAGGCGCAGTTGCCGTATGCTCGCCATCGACCCATAGTACTGACCAAATGCCCTCCTGTTCGCAAATCGACAATTGGGCGGTATGTACGCCCTCCTCCATCGAGGATTTTTCAAATGTGTTCAAAAAGAAAATTTGCATCTTTCATCTCTCCCTGGCTGCTCCAATTTCAAATAAAAGGACATAAAAAAAGCACCTCCCCATAGCTCATCCAGAGCCATAGAGAGGTGCTTCCTCACGTTCAAATATTCGATTAGCAGTATATTATCATATGCTTTTCAATCTGACAAGCTTTTATATACAGATATAGCAGTTGCTTTATAAACTGCATGATGCCCTTCGAACAGGGAACAATGAAAGCGCAGGTATTGCAAATGCAAAATGGAAGGAGAAAGGATGATCCACATGGACGGTTTTACCGAAGAGGACCGCAAGCGCTCAACCGATGTCTCAACCGTAGAATCACAGCGAAATGACCTGGTGCCGGAGGAGTTTCCAGAAGGGCCTTACGCAGCGGAGAGACCCGGTCTGCCGCTTGGCAAAAGCTCGCCATGGCGCAAAGATCAGCGCCCTAATAACCGTTTCAGCTATGAAAACCGCGCTCTGCATGCAGATTTGAAACGCGACTATCCCGGAGCAGATGATGAATTTGTGCTCTCCACCGAGACAGAAGAAGAGGAACAGAGCTAGAAAGACAAATTTTACTCAAGCCCCTTCAACGAATTTACCGCACAAACGCCTGCTCGCCAGGTATGAAAAAAAGGTTCAGCGAGACCTCGTCTCGCTGAACCTTTTTGGCTGTTGCCGCTTCAAGGCAGGCCGTATTTTTTACGTCATGCTGCCTTTTAGTGCTCTCTTTCTGTCAATTAAACAGCTTTCAAGCAACCCTTACCATTTTGGCAAGGAGCTGAATACAAGCGCATTGCTGAGCTCGCGTCCGGCAGGCGTAATTTGCTTGCCATTCGCATACAAGCCGGAAGATGCGCCGCCATCCAAATTCATCGCCTGCTTAGCACCCAGGCTGACCATAATTTGTCCCCATTGCTTTATGGTCGCAGCCGGAACCGTAACCAGCAAAATCGAGCCATCGTTCATTATCGCAATTCCGCTTCGTGCGCCAGAGTCGGTTAAAATTTTCGGGCTGACAAAACCCTCGTTCGCTGGATCAACGGCCAGCTTGCCATCCTTCACTAGGCGCGGGCCCGCACCAATTGCGGTATGCACCTCGCTCCAGTCAATCGCTTTGCCGGAAACATCGTTATAGCTGACGGTATAGTCAACGTAGCTGCCTTTTTGGAAACGGCTCGCCAAATGCTCCTCCTCCCCTGTAAAGAAGAGAACATACCCGTCCTTCGGAATATCGACATTCGTATTTTTGCTAACCTTCGTTACGATACCCTTGCTAACCGTTACGGCTGAGCCTGTGGTCATGCCGATTTTGCTGCCGCGCTTCGGCGTGTACATAATGGCAGCTGTTCTGCCTGGAGTAGGTGTCCGATTAACGAAATACACATACCAGCTTTGTGAGGATTTCCCGGGGCTGCTTACTTTGCCGCTCATCTTCACCTGCAGCGTATCCATAAGAGCCGAGCCGTCCCATTGAAACCCAATGCTCGTTCCTGTATTTCCAATATGCTCGACAACGCCATCGCTAATGATGTTGCCATAAGGCTCAGGAATTCCGCCATACGATTCAAAATACGTGCCATTAATGGCTGCTGCTGCATTGTACAGGGAAGCAATTCCAGATAAGCCCTGCGTCAACCCGACTGTCCTGCTAGACAGGCCTGCTGTTACGGGCATCCCTTTCGGAATCGCCACGGTTTGAACGGTGAAGGAACGTCCCCCTGCGGACACGCGCTTCGAAGCCGCCACAGCCTTGTAAGAAGTTGATGCTGCGCGGATCGTTACTGGCAGCTCAAGCTTGCCCTTATAGGAAGCGGAGGTCACATGAACACGAATTTTAGTTTTCCCTGCGGAGACAGGGATAATAACGCCATCGCTGTTCACGCGCGCTACCGCGCCATTGCCTGATTCATATCGCAGCGTCACCTGCTCTGACAGCTTCAGCTTTGCGAGCAGCGGCAGCCTTTCATTAAGAGCAACCGTTACGGCTGATGCTGGATACGTAATCGTGACATTTTTGACAGTTGATTGTGCTTCAGCTGCATACGCCGAACCTCCAAAATTGTAGGCCGTTTCTCCGCCTGCTGAGCTTAGCAGCAGAAGCGACGTGCCTCCGACTAAGACTGTACGCTGCATACTTTTTTTCCATGATGACTGGTTTAATGATTTCATTGTTGTTTCTAGTCCTCCCTAGCTATGTCCAAAATTAGGCTCTTATACCTATATCGGCAGAACTAGGGAACAATTGAACCATTTGGTCCAACTTTGTTTATGCCTTTTTTAAAAATAGATCGCTTTCCTCATCATTTCGAATGGGCTCGGTGTATGTTTCGATATTCTCCTGGAGGAATTTCTTGAATCTTTTTGAATGCTCTGTAGAATGAAATGACGTTCTGATAACCAATTTGCTCCGCAATGGATTGAATCGGTTCATCCGTCTCCGATAATAATCGTTTCGCATATTCAAGCCTGACTCTCAGAACGTAATCAATGAATTTTTCGCCCAGTTCTTCCTTAAAAAGCTGGCTTAATGAACTGGGCTGAAGTTTAAGATAGGCGCTAACACCCGAAAGAGAAAGAAGGGGATCAGCGAAATTCATATCGATATAGCTTTTGGCTTGGAAAGCGATAACATGATGTCTTCTAGCCTGACGATCTTGATCTGCACTAGCTTCGAATGCCAGCATCGTACTCATAAGCTCTTTCTCAAGCTCATCCAAAGTTTCTGACTGAGCCCAAAGCTCTGTAAACTTATAAAGGAATTCATTCCTCCATAGCTGTTGAATTCCCGGATTCAATACGTTGATTTCTTTCTCCATCTGCATCACAAAGCTTTTAACGAACGCAAACATTTCATGTTTATCAAATCTCATCTCTCTTAGCTGCTTGAACAGTTGTGTCAGTTTTTTATTACAATCGCATTCATTTTTGCGGAACGAGTGTACAATATTTTCTATAGCTTGCAAATAGGCGTAATTGTCCAGACTGATTTTTCCTGAGCTTACCCGATTATCTATCAACGTATTCGTTCCAAAAACAGGCTTTAAAGAAACATTCTCCTTCGCATTGCGATACGATTCCGCGATTGTCTCAATGCTATCTGAATCAGCTCCAATCCCTATCGTTACCGTCAACTCCAGATTGTGCAAAATCCAGGATTGAAATTCACTCGCAAGCTCTATTACTGGTTTCGCAACTGATAATTCTGATTTGCATTGATGAACAACAAACGCGATACGATTTGGCTCCATCCAAGCATGCCAAACAAAAATCTTACACTGCTCTCCTAAATCGTGAAATGCGTTTTCAATTATGAATTTGAGTAGATGCTGATCTCTGGGATTATATTTTTCTGTGAAACGTGTGTAGTAATCTATTTCAACTATGATGACACTGAGGCGATCGAATAGATACGGCATATTAAGAGCTGTCATTTGAGTCTCGAACTGCTTGTCAGTCAAGACCTGCTGCCCTGACAGCAAATCATAAAATAGACGTTGCTGGCGAAGCAGACTGTATTCCTTAAACAAGCTTTCATAATCTAGGGACTTCTTAAGAAGCTGATCCAATGCCATCTCAATGAACGTAAATTCATTATTCGTATTTTTAATGCCTACTTCCTCACTTTGTCTAATGGAGTATTGCCCCAGCTTATTAAGGATGGATTGAGTCGGTTTATAGCG
This sequence comes from Paenibacillus sp. J31R34, assembly GCF_059383715.1. Lineage (NCBI taxonomy): Bacteria > Bacillati > Bacillota > Bacilli > Caryophanales > Paenibacillaceae > Paenibacillus > Paenibacillus sp. J31R34. Next base: position 481,571 of record NZ_JBXENU010000005.1, on the reverse strand, counting down.
AATATGTTTTACAAGAGTAAATCCAACAAGAATCATTAAGATACTAATGACCACTATTAACATCCATCTGCCTGAAAAAACAGAAAGCGTTGTGTCATTTATGTCAACCGCCCTACTTGAATAGAACTTCCAGTCTGTATACTTGGAATGAACGATAGTCGTAGAGTCAGCATTCTCCTTATTCGAATTTGCAAGATTAAAATTTATATTACCTATTAATCCCAAAGAGTTTGAATCGCTATCTTTGGATGATTGAAGGGAGTATGCGCCTAAATCGGGAATGATTCGTTGTTCAGCTTCAATGGCTTGATTAATCTCAATATTTTTATTATTGGAATTTTGATGTGATGCACCGAGAAAGATAAATAAAAAGGAAATAATCGCTATAGATACAATAAAAATATATAATGATATCAATTGGTAATAATCATTCATCCTCATCACAGCAAATACCTCCATTATGTGGACAGTCTAATCTAATCTCTTTACCAATTATACATAATATGAAAAAAAAAGATAAGATGGGCATCTATAGTTTACGCTTAGTAAACTATAGATGCTTTTCAGCTATTAGATGTAACATAATGGCGTTCCTATAAAGAGTATTGTCGTTCGCATGTATCGGATAACGGATAAAGGTTCCAAAAAAAAACGCCCCATAAAAATGGGACGTAAGGCAAGGCTCAATAATAGGGTTCTATCCAACTTGTATTCATCATGGTAGCTGCGCGATCCCGATTTGGCGAAACGCCATAATAACGTTTGTAAATGGAGCCGAATTGGGAGCTAGATACATAGCCTATGGAATGAGCGATTTCTTTCATTTTCATATTCGTGCTTCGAACAAACACACTAGCCTTTCTCATACGAATCTGCTGCAAATGCTGCATCGGGGATACTTGATACACTCTCGTATATACGCTGCTCAAATAAACGGGATGGCAGCCTACTAATTTCGAAAGGTCGTGAAGCGTAAGCGGCTTCTCATAATGAAGCAGCATATAGCGATATACGAAACTTATTCGTTTGTCGATCTGTTCAGAAGACCTTCGGGCTGATTCCATTGCGCATACTTTTCTTTTCGGATTCGACTGGATGAATAATTGTAGATACCGCTCTAATACATGGATATCCTGTTCAGTCTGAACAGGATTTTTCAATAGCTGCTGTGCTAATTCCCGATCAGCGGGTTTGATGATTGATATAGTCCATTCGGCTTCCTCGTCTGTGCGTTCACCTTCAATATTGCAGACAATCCCTTTATAGCTAATCGTAGGTTCGTGCTGCGGCACGATGCACAGTGGACCCGAGGCAAGCAGAAGCTCCTCCCTGCCTAACGAAATGGCTTGCTGCTCCTGCATAAGCTCCATTGGATTGAGCGCAAGCAGCAGCATGATTTGATCCCCATGGATCAGCTGTAGGGGTCGTTGCGACTTTCTGTTCATCGTAATCGACTGCTGAGATATTAAGGAATAGAATTGAATCTTTAACATAACCTCATTCCCCCGTCTCTCCGCCAAATCCCGATTATTCAGGCAGCTTCAAGATTTGTGTAACAATTGCATCTAAAGAAGCAGATGCCTCATTAACGACAATTAGATCAGGTTGCGATGGTTCTTCAAAATCCATATCCATACCAACAACCTCCTGTACCTGTCCGTTCAAAGCCCCAGTATACAGCTCCTTTTGATTACGAGCAATTAGCGTATCTTTGGATACACGCAGGTAGATTTCATAGTAATGCGAAATATTTTCCTTATTCCATGCCCGGCAGGAATGGAACATAGAGATCGTCGCGCACACCACATCCAATCCTTGCAAAGCCAGCATCCTGCACATCCTTGCATTACGCATGGCACTTGCATGTCGGTCAGCGCTAGAGTAGCCAAGATCATGGCCGAAAACCTCTCTTAGCATATCGCCGTCAAGAAAAACAACCGCATCGCTTTTTGCCTTCAACTGAGTATATACTCGTTTACCTATTGTGGTTTTTCCTGAGCCCGCAAGTCCTGTAATCCAATAAACGCGGCCCGATTCGTTCAACTTGTTTCCTCCCCGACTTTATTCAAGCATTCTAGCAGCTGCATAAGAAGCTCACTTTCTTTCATGCAAGCATCCAAATAAGGCCGTATAGTCAACGCATAGGCTTGCGCATTAGGCCGATCCGGCTTGACATAATATTGAACGACCTTGGTTCGGATTAACGTCCAATTGTTGTACAGATCAGTGAAGCCCTTGTGCAATTCTTCATAAACATTGCTACCGAATATACCTTGCTTTTTCAAATAGTCAATAAGCATTAGATTGCGTTCCTGATAAAATAATGAGTATGTCAGTCGGTGAGTCATATTGGAGTTGAGAGCATGGGCAGAGAGAATAATTTCACTAAATTGATCGCGAAGGTACTCCAATACACCTAGACCTCTCTTTATTGTCATTTCCTCCGAAACTATAGATTCGCCATAAAGCTGTTTTTCAATATTCGATTGGATGATCCTATAAGGCACCTGCGGGTCCAACTGCTCCTTAATAACGCGGAGCCCTAATCCAAACAACTGATCTTCGGGAATCGAGTCGTAGGAAAGCTGGAAATCCTGGTAACTTATTTCATGCTTAACGATATTCCCTGGTGGAACGCAGTCTTCCACCATATAGAATGTGGATAGCTCGTCACTATACCCATAGATCAAAACAGGATGAATCAAATCCGTTTTACGGCATTCAAGGCAGAAGGGAAAATGAAAACGATTCAATCGTAGAATACAATACATACCCTGATTCAAATAACCTTTGACGAGTTCGATAGCATCGGTATCTCTGTAGAGTGGCAATTCAACCTTCTGAAAATATTCATCATATAGCACGTCTGGCAAATTCCTTGTAACATACGGGACCAATGCGCCATTCTCTTGTTTTTCCTTGTAAGCTGCGTCAGTTATTAATTCACGATTGGGGATCTCTATTTCATATTGAGATGTAATAAGAGGGACCATACATTCAAAAGCCGAATCCCTCGTCATTAGAATGGCGATCACATTATTCCAATAACAATCAATTCGGTTCGTGTTATAGGGCACAAAATCCAGTTTGAACACCGTCATTCCCTCCTTCCGGTTTATAGCCTGTCTCCATACTTGTTCTCATAGAGCAACAGGTCTGATTCGTGATCAACTTCTAACCATAGTCCGCGATAAGGAATTGCCTTAATGGCAATCCCCTGTTCGATTAATCCGGCTAGCAAAGCCGTCAAATCCATGCGCTCCACTAGGCTTTGATCCTGCAAGGAGAGAAATTGTTGAATCATCCGCCACCCCTTTGGCGAAATACGGAGCAACCCCATGAATTGCCCTTCCACCTCCTGAAGAGATGTTGGCCTGCCGCCGATTTCAATAACTCGGCTGTCGCTTCCCAGTCTGAACGTTTCGGCATCGCTTAACGGATTATGGAATCGGTCTTCCCACAAGGGAAGCCAGTTGATATTGTAAGGAATGACAATATCGTCATCTTCATCTGCGCGCAGCATAAGCTCGATAACATCAGACGTATAGACGATATCGGTATAGCTAACGATGCAAGGCTCGCGCTCCAGCCAATCGGAAGCACAGCACAGACTGGCAAGCATATTCGTTTGTTCCCATTCCCTATTCTCGAAGTATGTTGCTCCAGCCACTTGTATCCTACCCGCCATATATCCGCGGACGATCGCGATATCGCGGATGGAAGCCTCGCGAAGTGCTTCAAGCTGTCGATCAATTAATCGTTTGCCTAGCAGCATAGTGCGGCATTTCGGCTCATGCAGGGTATGGGAGCCTAACCTGCTCCCACGTCCTGCCGCCAATAGAATAGCTTTCATCTCATGCAACCCGCTTCCTATATGGCTTGGACTGTCCAAGCTCTCGTCTTGTAAGGCACCTCAATTTCATCAATCTGGCCTAAACATAAGCTGATCTCGTCCATAATCTTCTCGAACAGAATCTGCCCCGCTTGTACTTGAATATCATTTACCGAACGCCAAGCGTTCAAATAACGTTCTTTTGTCATAATAACGGTATGAGGAGCCTCCATGAATATTAAGCGATCAAAATGCCCCGTAGATAACAGCGCCTCCTCGACGCCGCTCATGTGGCTCTGCGAGCCTGATGAAACACGCTTTAAATCAGGGACATAATGTTTTACTATGCTTTCAATCTGCTGATGCAGTTCATTTCGCTCAATATCCCGCGGATTCCATAAAGCAGTAAAATGCCCCCCTTCTTTCAAGATACGATGAAACTCGCTTAACGCTTGCTTTTGATCTGTCCAATGAAAGGAAGAGGCCATAAATACCCAGTTTACTGAATCATTCGCCAAGCCTGTTGCCTCCGCAAAACCTTTTTGCCAAGCAAACTGATTATTGCAGGTGTCCAGACGAATACCTTCTTCCCGCATGGCATCGTTAGGCTCGACAGCTACACCCCTCATTCCGAGCTTAGCGAGTATTTCGGTTAACTTCCCGGTTCCCGCACCTACATCTGCTGCCACAAAACCCTCGCTAGCTGCTCCCGTATGCGACATCAGCGCACGAAGAATATCTTCTGAATAACCCGGTCTGTTGACATATTGTTTGGCCAGTAAAGTAAAATCACCGTGCATCATTTTATTCATTCTCATTCTCTCCTCCGAATAAATGTTTTATCATGCTCATATCACTTGATTCAAACGGCATTTCCCGTTCTGGATGCCACATAATTCCTTTGATGCTGGCATGCTTGTACATGACCGCCTCAATGATCCCATCGGCAGCCCTTGCGGTTACAACGAGCTTATCCACAGTCTTTCGAGATCCGTAGCGGTGAAAGCTGTTCTTGCTCAAGCTGCCTTCATTCGTATGCACAGCATGATGCACCGCAACATGGCCCTCGATCCTCTCCAGTTCGATGCCCCAAAAATCCTGAAGCATTTGCATACCTCTACATACGCCCAGCAAGGGTTTGCCACTGTCACATGCATATTGAATGAGAAATCGCTCTACCTCATCCCTCTCAGGTGAACTCCCGCCATACGTTAGCAGATCGTTGCCCCCCGTCATAATCACGCCTCGGATCGGCAGACTGCGTATCATCTCCTGTACCGTTGGCAAATGATTGGGCAGCAGAATCGGCATATAGCCGCAGTTGGCTAAAAGGTTGATCCAGCTTTGGTCAATAGCGTCTCTTCGCTCACCGCGGCTTGCTACCTCATCGACACGCATCGTAATGCCAATCATAATCATTGAATGATCCTCATGTTTTTCCCCGCGCAATCGATGGCAAGCACCTTGGCATTGCCGTAGTGGTTATACAAATTTTCTCCTACTCCAATTACGGCGGGAATCGAAAGCTCTCCAGCACGAATAGCCATATGTGAATTGACGCCTCCGTACATGGTTACTAGGCCAGCAATTCCTTTGGAAAAAATCCAGTCATAACCGGGATCGGCACTCGGAAGAAATAAAATGCTTCCCCGCAAGCTTTCATGATCCTCATTTGAGAATGCAATCTTGCTGGTGACCTGATTCATGGTAATAAAATTCGGCTCCAGCTCCGGTTGACTGAAACACCATACATTAGATGGCTCGGTGATCAATGGCGGCAGCTCCAGCTGCAAGGTCGCCTCATATCTTTGCTTGCCAGCCTTAACGCTACCCTGCAGCAAGGCTTGTATATCGCAATCCGACTCATAAGCTCGTTTGATTACCTCAATATTGGCAAAGGAAGCCTCCTCCTTCGAAATACCGCATTCCTCCGCCAATTGACCAAATAGCCGAATGGCCTCGCTTAAGCTTTTTGTGAATACAAACTTGGAATATTCCCTTCCCTCAATCGCCGTCTTAAAAAAGTCGAATAGCCCCAGCACATTTCCATCTAAGAGACCGTGCTCTATCAGCAAAGCTTGAATCCGTTTATATTGAGCAAGCGAAAGAAAGAAGGATGGCTTCTCTATCACACCGCTCAGCTCGCGCGAAGAGGAAAATTCAAAATACTGCTCTGGTGCTTCGTCATAACGAAGCGAACAAATCTCATAGGTTCCAGGTCGTAAATGTCCATATTTCGCTAGAAATTCCTCCATATCTAGCTGTGCGTAATCCATACTGATTTGTGTACTGACTGTCTCTAGACTACTCATATAACGATGGTAGTCGCTTTCCGATAGAATACCAATGGAGACGAGGGAACGAAGCATTTGTACGGCTACGAATCCCCCTCTTGCCAGCCCAGCGAATGGCAGCGTACCATAACGCTTGCAATCCTCTAGCAGCCAGTAAATTTTTGAAACCTTGTCGATTGAGCTGTCCAGCAATTCCGAACGCCTTGCTTCCAGCTGGTTGATTTTACTCAAATCATTTTGTAACAAGCCATTTTCCGTACATACAATATGATTCGTGAGATCCTTCAGGCAAAGACTAAGCTGCTCCAATTCCGGCTTTGTGAATCCATGCTCATAGAGAATCTCCAATCTGGTATCCAGATCGAAGGTAAAACAAGAAAAGATGATCTCAAACTCGACCTTGTCATGATTCTGAGGGTTATCGATCAAGCTTTGCATATAATAATTCAGGAGCTTCTCGCTTAATTCGGCATCCAGCTCCTTTGGCAAGAAGGAGTTGAAGCTGACTCTTACATCGATATATGGAAATCCTCCTAGATCGATGAGCAGAGGAAAGCTCCTGACATTTTTATATCCGTATTGACTCCGCTGATAGGCCCATATGCTGTCCGTCACTAATTCTTTGTACAGCGATAGCGCGAGCGGCCGGGGCCGAATGCCGATTATTTCGGCTGGATTCCAGTCGGGCATGACACCGTAGACCGTTTTGTGTCCATAAAGGTAAGGCTGCCTCGCTTGACCTTGTCCTACTTTGTCATAGATCCGTTTTAGTATCGCAGATTGATGGTCAAGGCTTGCTAAATCGCAGGTTAATAACAAGGGCCGAACCTGAAAAAGATACAGCTTGCCCGCCTTGTCCACTGCAAACTCAATATCGAGCCTGGGTGTCTCGAATATATGCTCCAGTTCATCCATCAAGTCAACAATTTGACCCAGTGGCCTCACTGCAGGCAGTGGCGAACCTTTGAAATAATGATAGGTTTTGAGATGATTAGTTGCGCCTGAGGTGACAGCATCGGTTGCACCGCTGACATCATCGTAGTTGATGACGATATAATTGCCGCCATTATTAGGATTAACTCCAAAGGCAACTCCGCTGATCGCAACATTAGGAAGCATCGGTTGTATGAATACATGATGGACCGGATCCTCGTCTTGATAGGAGGCAAGCACCCTGTTAACTGCCTGTATGACTTCGCTCTCTCCAAACACATCAAGAACGGAATCATAGCGACCTGCATAGGAAGCCGCAGCCCCATCCTCCCAAGCCGCACTGCTTCGTACAATTAGTGGCGCCCCCGACCATGAAAGCTGCCTAAGGCTGTCTAAAACGTCCGATTGGCGATAACGCCACTCATATGCGGTAAATTGAAGCTGGGGTAGTACGATTGCACACTTGACTAGTCTCTCAAGCCTCTCCAACGTTTCTGATTTTGTACCGAATAGGATCAATCCACTCTCACCCAGCCCCCTTATCGCACGGCATTGTCCACTTGACGCTCAGACAATAATTGGACTTGATATTCCAATCTGTCGGTGTCGCCAAGCTCATGCTCTTCTGCGAGTAATTTCATGCACAGACGATGTACCATCGTACGAATAATGGCAGGGTTCTCTACGAACTCTCCATATTGCTTCTCAAACTTAAACGGGAATGCCAGGAGCTCCATCAGGTTATCGTAGTTGTAATAATCGTGTCCTGGATAACCCCATGCCCGATATTTAATTCGAAGCATGCTCTCAAGCCTGAATTTGTCGAAAGAAGACAATAACTCATCATAAGATTTCGAGATGGTACGTGTATTAAATCCGGATACAACCTCGGATGTTAATGAATTCCACCATTTCATGCCGCCAAACGTGCTGTGAAGCAAACTTTCATCCCAATCAATGCCCAGATGCTTGCATATAAGCTCAAGTGTAGCCTCCGGCTTTACATGCAAATCCTCTAGTTTCACCAAATACGTCCGGTCTGTCCAGCGCGCTGATACAGGGACGCCATGGAACAGAGCTTGCAGTTGAAAGCATAAGTTATAAACACTCGCTTTGCCTACATGCAACTGGTAGTTCAGTGCGGAAGCAAACGCAATAACGGGATTTCGAATCATATGAAATAATTTAGCGAAGGGAAAAAGCTCAATGAGCTGCTCGGTCTCCGCGACGCTCGTTCCGAAGTGAATGCCACCTTCAATAATGACCGGAAGCTCTGAGGTGAAGTCATAGGTTCTTCCCATCGCGCAAGATGCCGCAAGCTGTACGGCTTGGTAGAAAAATGCCTTGTCCATCAGATCCGCCGACTCCGTAATTTCCAGAAATGCCGTCTTAAATTGGACTCGGTCAATCGTGAAAATCTGATCTCTGCCTTCACCTAAGGTGCACATCCCGTTTTGCTTCGGTTCTTCGAGAATGCAGCCCTCATTGAACTCGTCAGGGAACGTTTTGAATATCGCATCAACGATTCCCTCCTTGTCCATGCTCCCTTCACTCGGTTTGATCGTTGATTGCCACAGCTTGAAAATTTCCATACCGTTCAACATGGTTAATATAATATTCGGATGACCGTCTAGCAGACTTTTCATCAAATGCGTGCCGCTTCGACCATAGCAATACATACTTACCACTTTATTTAATGAAGCCGCAAAGTCTCTCTTCGTGAATGCAGCGCGTTCCATAAGCATGTGAATACGCGCAAGATCTTTCTCAATCTCAGGCATATATTCACTAGAGACTGAAGAACGTTTCGCTCTCCTATAGAGATCATTTGCTTCAAGCAGCCGGCCTTGCTTTTCGTATAAAGATCCGAGCTCCAGCAGCAGTGACACCTTTTGAGGTTCCTGGTAAAGCAGCTTCTGCAACCGTTCCTCCTCCCGATTCAGTAAATGGGGATTTATCCGAATCAACTTGCCCGTCGATGTTCTTGGAAGCTTGCTTGTCCAATAAAACCGTCTAGGCACTTTATAATCGGCCATGTGTTCTCGACACCATTCCAGCAAGCTGGACTCCAGCAATGATTCCTGCCGCTCAATATGAGCTTCAACAATCTTGTTGTCCTCTGACAAACAGACAAGCGCATTACGGATTTTCGGGTGGCACTTCAGCTTAAGCTCGATCTCCTGAAGATTCACTTTAAGTCCGCCGATTATCTTAATACTGTCTGAACGCCCGGCTAAATATAAAAACTGCTCCTCGTTAATGGAACCCGTATCCGATGTGTTGAACCATCCCTTGCTCCATCTTTCGTTCACGGTGCGAGGAAGATAGGGAGATTCCCGCAATTCCGCCAGCACCTCATCGTTCTCAATCCGCAAGCTTACTCCCGGCAGTGGGCGACCTACGCTCTCCGGATATTTGCCGTCCCAGTCCATGGTCAGAACGCCGGTCTCGCTTGTCCCGTATTGCTGACCGATCCTGACTCCATATCTGTCGTAAAAAGCTTCATAAACCTCTAGAGAGAGAGCCTCCCCAGCAGAAATGGCATGCTTAAGGTCAGGGAGAGGCCCCGAACCCGGCGCTTGTCCTAATAGTTGATAGTGGAACGGAACGCCATACATCACCGTAATCCTTTCCTCCCGGAGTGTCTGAAGGATAGATTGGCTCTGGTGACTTCGCGGAAAATATAAGCACGACCCTGTGAATAATGTGAGCAGCAGTCCATTAAGCAAACCGAATGTATGCGTAAGCGGGGACAAGGCCAGAACACGATCATCGCTTGATAACAAAGGTACCGCTGTCAATTTGTGCAGATCGCCAAGGATCGCTTCTGCCGTTCTACCGATTGCTTTCGGCTTGCCCGTTGAGCCCGATGTGAACAAATGAAGCACGCATTCGGGCTCGCAGCTTTTGCTTTGCTGGAGCTTCACGATTTCGAAGGAAACTTTTTCGGCAAAGGTTGCCAGCGGATGACTCTGATCGGTTGAGCGAATATAATAGTGTGGACCATATTCCTGCAGCAACGCCTCGGTTTCCGTCCGTTTCAAACGGCTGTCCAGCAGCATCGCCTGAGCCCCTTGACTCCATACGGCAAATAACATATAAACAAAGGTCAGGGAGCTTTTGACTTGCAGCGCAATGAGATCCCCTTCCTTGACGCCTGCTTCCGACAGCTGCAGCCGCCCTCTTTCGATTTCCTCGAAAAGCTGCCCGTACGTTACAGAAGAAGAGAATTTCATAGCCAAGCGCGAGGGCTCTGCTGAGCTTGAAATCAACGCCTGATAGAATGCTTGCTTATCGATTGAGTTTAATTGCATGGCAGCCTCCACCGAATTCATAATCGTAAATAATAACCGGGGCGGCTAATTCCCCTTTTTTTAATCGATCGACAGCAATGACCAAATCCGCTAACCCTTGGTTGCCGGCAAACGGTCGTACAGGCAGCCCGGTGCTCAAGGGCTCAGTCAAGCTTTCGACCGCTTCAATATAAATAAGAAGCTCATCGCCACAATCTGAGAAACCATCTCCCTTGGCGCTCTCCAGTAAGAGCGAGATGGCATGATCGCATGATCGCAAGGTCACCTCTGAATCAACAAGCTCCGCAAGCAGTTCGTCGGAACGGCTGCTTTGCAGCTCTACTCCAATGACTAGTACCTGCTCAACATCTGGTTGATCCATATAGATTGCAGCTAGATCGAGCAAGGAGACAAGTCCGTTCCCGAAGTGGGAGACCGCTGATATCAAGCCGGTAAAGCCAAATTGTTTGGAAGCGTAGCCAAGAATGGAATTAGGAACGGATTGATAAAACAATAAAGGATTATGAACTTTGCCTTGAAGCAAGTTCTGACTTGCCCGATCTGCAGTAGCCGTATCGCCAAACGCACTGCCAAGCAAGATAGCCAGCTTCTGGTGCGAGCGAATCGTACCCGACTCCACATGTTTTTTCAAAATCTGATACACCATGGGATTGAAGGCGGATTCGATAAAACCGGGGACGGGTTCTATCGCAATCGACCGGGTTGGCTCTTCCGCCGCTTTAAGCATATCCGCATAATCGGCGAGACCTTCGATGGAATGTCCCCATGGACCTAAGCATTCAGTCGCTGTCACCTTCAGCATAAATTACCCCCTCTCAACCGATTTTTGCAGAACAATAGCCGTATTGTTGCCCCCGAAGGATGCATTTAAATTAATAACCTTGTTCAGCTGCTTCTTCCTTGGGTAATTCGGTACATAGTCCAAGTCGCAATTGGGATCCTTCTGTTCATACCCCATCGTGGGCGGAATCGTATTGTGCTTCATAGCCAAGATGGAGAGAGCGGTCTCAACTGCTCCTGTGCCTTCCAGAATATGTCCCGTCACCGTCTTCGTCGATGAGATCGGTGTATCATAAGCCTTCGAACCAAACGCTTGCTTAATCGCCGCCGTTTCTGCACGGTCATTAAGAGGAGTGCCTGTTCCATGGGCATGAATATAATCTATTTCTTCCTTTTGAATAGAAGCTGCGGCCAATGCCCGCTCAATGGCAAGTGCCATACCGGTTCCATCAGGGTGAGGCTGGCACACATGGAAGGCGTCGCAGGATAGTCCCCAGCCAAGCATTTCCGCTAGAATCGTAGCTCCGCGCTTCTGGGCATGCTCCAGACTTTCGAGCAAAAGCATAGCGCCGCCATCCCCGAGCAGCATGCCTGATCGATTGGACGAAAATGCCCTTACGCGGCCGTCCGAAGCAAAGGTGCGGCCTGAATTAAACTTCGCAAACATCTCCTCCGTTACTAGAGAATATCCGCCGCAAAGTGCTGTTTCCGATTGTCCCCTATTAATAATCTCGTAAGCAACGCCTATTGCGTTGCTGGATGCAATACAAGCATTGTTTAAACTTATTTTTTTTCTGTGGCCCTTAACTCGGTACAGGTCAGCTAATACCTTCAAATGGTAGGATGGCAGAAATTCCGATATCGGTATAGCTGAATGTTGACCGGAGGACTTCATCCTCCAGTACTGTTGAAGCGCATTGTAATCGCCTTGCAGGCCAAGTACGATGGAAGATTCCGATAAATCGTTTATGCCGGAGGAAGCAACGGCCTCCTCGGTCAAGCGCAACCCCAGTTCGAGCAAGCTTCCTTTGAAATCGGATTCGGCTGCGAAAGCAGACCGGAAAGGTGTGCTATCAAAGCGTGTAACCGGCCTAAAAAGATGCTCTCCCGCCAGTACGCTCCTCTTAACAGCTTCTTCTCCAAATCCGTTTGGAATCATTAAACCGATTCCCGTTACCACTACCCGATTGCTCATCGCGTACCCCTTTCTCACATCATGTTTGTATGCCTCTCAATCATTGCTCCCTTCTCCTGAATGAGCCGGTAAATGGATGTGATAGAGTCGAAGCGCTCGTAGTCCTCGTCTTCAAGCTGCAAATAGATATGATTTCGATGCTCAAGCATATCGAGAAACCATATGAGGCATAAAGAATCCATCATAATGGGTGAATCATCGTTCATCTCATCTGGCCTTGAGACGAACAACTGATTCTCTAGCAGCAGACTTTTGATTGCCCCCTTGCTTATCAGCGGACTCTCGTTCATACTGCATTGACTCGCTCATGCAGAGTGCCAATCAGTTGTCCGACCGTATACCCGCTAATTTGAATGAGCTCGCTATCGGCTATGGTCAAGCCGAACTGCGTCTCTATTCTTGCAGCAAGCTCGATAATTTGAATAGAGTCAAGCTCGAGCCCCTTGTCCCCAAGTGGCATTGTCTCGTCAACCTCGTCTTGATTCATCTGTATATTCATCTGCCTGGTGATCATATTCATCACTTCATCGAACATTTGTTGTCTGTTCATCCTATCGTAGTCCCCTTCCTCATCCATAAATGGCTGGGTCGATTTGGTATTCATTCGGATCATATCTGGATTAAAATATTCGATGAGATGCACGCCGCTTTCCTGAAATGGAGGAAAAGTCATCTTATATTCCTTGAATGGAACCCGGCGATGCTCTTGAAATCGAAGGTGATATGGTTTATCGAATAAATCCACGGCCTCGGCTGTCAGCCGCCAGCCGTACTGAATCATGCTCCGAATATCACGAGTATGGTTTACTCTGAGCACATGACCGATTCCCTCCTTCTTACTCATAATCTGCTCCAGCAGCATAGAGGGAACGTAGGCCGGATCAATTAAAACGATATTCTGCGATACATACCGCCCATCCCTCTCCGTAATCAGGAAAGACTCACGCAAGATCTTCCCTCCGGATACATGAGATTGACTCGCAACAATAGGCCGCAGCCGATCCATCGTTATAACCTCGAGCAAATCCGTGGTACGGCTGTTTGAGGTCACAAGCATTTGCAAGATAATCCACTTCAATTGATTTTGGTCTTCCAAATTGTATTCACCTCCTTTCTATTAATCGTTAATAGCTGAAATCACATAATGTATCCACATTTTAAGGTTCTGTTGTAGGTGTGAGCGGTTCGTGGTATTTTTAATGCAAAGACGGAAAGATCAAAGATTAATAGGAGCGATCAATCATGGTGCAAAGAGTAAAACGGTTTTTATCTGCGTCCGATTTTTTCGGCAACAAGTTTATTCGTGTCATTCTGATATCCAGTCTGTTTCTGCAAATAGGCGTCTGGATGCGGAATTTTGCCATTCTACTGTTCGTTATGGAAATGACGAATAACGATACCGTTGCCGTGTCACTGCTCTATGTGGCCGAATTTGCACCGATTCTCATCTTCTCTGTCATCGGCGGAACGTTTGCGGATCGTTGGAAACCCAAAAAAACCATGATTTACTGTGATTTGCTCAGTGCCCTATCGCTGCTGGCCATCCTGGCAGCCTTAATCGCAGGCTCATGGAAAGCAATATTCTTCACGACGCTGCTATCCGCGGTTCTATCGCAATTCTCTCAGCCCTCCGGAATGAAATTATTTAAGCAGCATGTGCCGGAGGAGCATATTCAGACAGGCATGGCGATGTACCAAACGTTGATTAGCGTCTTTGTGGTCATAGGTCCGGTATTTGGAACTTTCGTTTATAGCGCATACGGCATTAACGTTTCCCTCGCATTAGTAGCCATCGCATTTGTATTGTCGGCCATCACTTTAACCTTGCTGCCACCAGACAAGCAGGACAAAACCGGGAACAAAAGGGATTCCTTCTGGTTTGAATTACGCGGCGGCTTTACATATGTCCTTCAAAATCCGGCACTTCGTTTGCTTGGCATCGCTTACGGCCTAGGGGGAATTGCGGTCGGTATCATTCAGCCGCTCGGCATTTTCATCGTCGTTGATCAGCTGCAATTGGATAAAGAATATTATCAGTGGTTTGCCAGTACCAATGTTGTAGCAACCATTGCTGGAGGTTTGCTCGTTGTAGGAATCTCGAAGCTTGTACCCTCTCAGAAAATTTTAGCCATCGGCAATCTCTTCAGCGCCTTCTCCGTGATCGGCATGGGATTTTCAACCCTTCTCTCCTTATCTCTGGCGATGCAGTTCATTCGCGGTTTTGTCCTCCCCTTCATACAAGTGGGAATTAACTCCATTGTCATGAAAACGACGGATGAAGCTTATGTTGGAAGAGTTAACGGAGCTTTTGGCCCGATCTTCATGGGCTCCATGGTACTCATGACCATGGTTTCCGGATGGCTTAGCACGTTCCTGCCATTAGCCTTCATGTACATATGCTCAGGCATTGCGTTTATTGTCTCCACAGTTGTCATCTCTCTGATGTTTCGTTTGAAGCTTCAGATCAACCCAATTGCCGATATCGCTAGCAATAATCAACAAAAAACCCAATCCATGTAACGACTATACCGTTTCGGTCCATTCTAATGATATTATCTATATTTCACGGATTAACATTTATTAGATTGAGAGGATTCACCTTTTTTCAACCTTTACCATTTTTTAATAATAGCTCTGTTCCCCTTTGATATTGGGCTGTTCACAGGTGTTTCCATGCATAGATTGGTGTACAAATCAAACAGGCCCATGCTCTACTGCATGTTCTGAACGGCTACATTCATGTTTAATGGGATCTATAAAAAAATATAAAAAGGCTATCGAGATGTCCTCGATAGCCGTTAGCCTTCGCTAGTTAGTATTTAACCGATCATTTTTAATAAAGAGGTTAGCCTATATTTTTCAAATAAAATTTCTGCTGATTCCAAATTCACCTTCCATAAACACTCTTCGAGGGAGCATTCAATTGGAACCTCAATGTTAATTCTCGCAAGCGTTCTTGAAAGATGCAACATCTCTAAATCAGACTCGATTTTCGATTTTACACTTTTCGGTAAATGGTTTAAATTACTTAATATGCCGTCGATTGATTCGAATTCGCTCAGTAATTTAAGTGCGGTTTTTTCCCCTATTCCCTTTACTCCGGGGTAATTATCACTTGTATCCCCTGTAAGACCCTTCATCTCGATGACCTGAAAAGGATGGATACCTTTATCAGCTTTCAGAAAATCTAAATCATAAACAGCATAGTTGGATCTGCCTTTCTTCATGATGACTACATGAATGCGCTCAGATACCAACTGGAGCATGTCTTGATCCCCAGTGAGGATATATACGTGGCCTAACTGACTTAGCTTTTGAGACACGGTACCTATGCAATCATCCGCTTCATAGCCTTCAATACCGATATTAGGAATTTCAAGAGCTGCTACAATATCCTTAACTAAAGAAAACTGCGGCACTAAGTCTTCAGGAGCTTCTGGTCGGTTAGCTTTATAACCAGAGTAAAGTTCCGTTCGAAATGTCTTCCTTCCCATATCCCAGCAGCAAACCACATGGGTAGGTTGGAACTGGTTGATTGCGTCAAAAAGGTATTGTAAGAACCCATATATTGCGTTTGTTGGGGTCCCGTCTTCAATGCGCCTAGGACTATACGACTGAGCAAAGTATGCTCTAAAAAGAAGAGCCATTCCATCCACTATAAGAATCTTATTTTCATTCATTATAAAAAGCCCTTCCCTATTTGAATACGATCTGTACATATTGAATCATAGAGCACTCTTATTAGAAGGGTTCTGCTATGTTGTTGAGCGTTGATGCACACGTGCTTCGCCACGAATAAAACGGCCAATGCGCTCCGCTGCCTCAAGCAGCCGCGCCTCATCCACCACAAGCGCCAGACGCACATAACCTTCACCCTCGCTGCCGAATGCTTCGCCTGGAATGACCGCTACGCCCGTCTGTTCGAGCAGTTCACGGGCAATCAGACGCGACGTCCAAGGCCCCTCCGGATGCGTCCACTCCATAGCTGGCAGCGCTGCCCAAATAAACATCGTCGCTTTAGGCTTCTCCACCTGCCAGCCTCTCGCACCAAGTGCGTCGATGAAAACATCGCGGCGGCGCTCATACAGCTGCCCCACTTTAGGAGGAGCTGTCTTGGACATCGCTTCTTTCAGCGCCGCAACGCCCGCCTCCTGCACGGCGGCAAAAATGCCGTAATCAATATTTTCCTTTAGCTCGCGCAGCGCGCCAACCGCTTCCCGATTGCCTGTCACAAAGCCGATGCGGCAGCCAGCCATATTGAAGCTCTTCGATAAGGAATGAATTTCAATTGCGCGCTCCATCGCTCCACCCGCGGCAAGAATGCTGGGCGGCTCAAAACCGTCAAACGCCATTTCAGAATAGGCGGCATCGTTTATAACGAGTACGTCATATTTGCGAGCTTTGTCCAGCACCTTATCAAATAGCGACATATCCGCTACAGCAGATACCGGATTCCCTGGATAATTGAGCAAAATAAACCGGGCACGCCGCCACTCCTCTTCCGTGATGGCCTCCACATCAGGCAAGAATCCGCCCGCCGCCGTCAGCGGATAAAAAATCGGCTTTACACCGGCAATTGCAAGCGAGCCTGCATAAATCGGATAACCCGGATTCGGCAGCAGAACCTCGTCCCCCGCGTTGCAGATCGCCATCGCCAAATGAGCCAGCCCATCCTGCGAGCCCATTAAAGAAAGCATTTCCGCTTCTGCATCTACCTGAACGCCAAAACGAAATGCCATCCATTCCGCTGCCGTTTTGCGAAAAGCGTCACTGCCCCTCGTGCCCATATAGCCATATTGATCTGGGCGAAGCGCAGCAGCGCCGAGAGCTTGCATGACGGCCTCTGAAGGCGGCTTGTCCGGACTGCCGATATCTAAATCAATCACATCCATGCCTGAAGCTCCAGCCTGCTTCTTCCACTGAATGACCTCGGCAAAAATGGAGGAGCCCAGCTCATCCAGCCGACTGGAACGCCACTTTCCTGTTGTCATCCTACGCTCACCCATTCCATTCCTGTTCATATTGCTCTTCTTTAAAGCCAACCGTCGCTTTCGTACCATCTGTCGCAATCGGGCGTTTGATCAGCATGCCATTTGAAGCCAGCAAGCCAAGCTGCTCGTCCTCGCTCATGGAAGCAAGCTTGTCCTTCAGACCTAGCTCCCGATATACGTCGCCAGAGGTGTTAAAAAACTTCTTTAGCCCAAGTCCGCTGAGCTTGACCAGCTCTTTAAGCTGCTCAGCTGTAGGCGTCTCCTCCACAATATGCTTCAGCTCCAGCTGATTGCCTTTCGCCTGCAGTGATTTCACCGCATTGCGGCATGTTCCGCATTTGGGATATTGATAGACGGTTATCGTCCCCGCTTGCCATGTATTTTCACTCATAGTCGGTTCTCCTCCTTCTGGCTCGTATCCTTACTTTTGCTCCAACATTTGCTCCAGCAGCTTGAGCTGCTCTGGCAGCTCGGCGCGCCACTCCATCCATTGCCCCGTCATTGGGTGGGTCAGGCCTAGCATCTCCGCATGCAGAGCCTGCCTGCCAGCTGCTTCCTCCCACGCTGCGCAGATTTCCTCTGCTTCTGGCGACAGTCCGTACATAGCGTCGCCTATCAACGGGCAGCCGATATATTTCATATGCACGCGAATTTGGTGCGTGCGTCCTGTTTCCAGCCGCAAACGAACAAGGGTTGCAGCGCCATCTCCATACTCCGCCGCAACCTCATAATGCGTGACCGAGGGATAGCCAGCCGGCGTCACAATACGGACATGCGGCGAATCTGGATCACGGTCAATCGGCTCATTAATCGTACCTGCCTGCTCGGGAGGAACACCATATACGAAAGCCGCATAACGCTTCGTAATGGCATCTGCCTGGAGCTGGTCGGATAATTGCTGGTGAATATACGGGCTCTTCGCAACGACAACAAGCCCCGAGGTATCCTCATCCAAGCGATTTACCGGGCGGAAGCGCACCCTCTCGCCACGTTCCCGCCAATGATGCACAACGCCATTTGCCAGCGTCCCCGTGTAATGCCCATGCGTTGGATGCACGACAATGCCGGGCGGCTTATTGAGAATGAGCAAATGCTCATCCTCAAACACAATTTGGAGCGGGATTGGCTCCGGCAAAATATCTTCCGATATCTCTTTCTCCATCCGAATGCGAATAATATCCCCTTCCGCAACAGTCGCGGTCGTATAGACACGCTGTTCATTGACCGTAATGCCATGTTCCGTCAGCTTGACTCGCGACAGCAGGCTGCGCGATACGCCAAGCCTTCGCTCCACTATGGCGCGTACGGACTTCCCCGCATCCTCCGCCCCCACGACGACAATCAGAGGCTTATAATAATTAGCATCCATATCCATTATTCCATCGGTATTCATCAAATCGCCCGCATCCATTATTTTTTCCGTTTCCGGAACACTTCCTTGCTTCTAACATATTCGGTATCCGGAACGCCGAGCTTGGCGTTCGCTACACGTGCAGCTGCAAAAAAGAAATCCGAAAGGCGATTCAAATATTTCGTCACCTCTGGGTTAGCTGGATGATCCGCAGCCAGCGTCACGACACGGCGCTCGGCCCGGCGGCAAACGGTGCGACAAACATGCAGCAGTGACGACAGCGGACTTCCCCCAGGCAAAATAAACCGAGTAATTTCCGGCGCCTCCGTAATATATACGTCAATGACCTGCTCCAGCCGCTCTGCCGGTTCCGGCGTCACTTTAAGCGGTGCTCCCGGCCTCGCATAAGCAAGGTCTGATCCGCAATCAAACAGCTCCTGCTGAATATCGACCAGCAGTGCTGCCATCTCTGCGAGCTGCTCATGCTGTGCAGCTTCTGCAGCCGCCTGCCCAACGAAGCAGTTCAGCTCATCAATCGTGCCATAGGCTTCTACCCGAATATCATCCTTGCGGACACGCCCGCCAATTAAGGCCGTTTCTCCACTATCTCCCGTACGCGTATATAATCTCATGGCTCAATCTTGCCCCTCTCGTTACACTGCCGTCTGTTTTTAAAAAGCTACTATACACTATACCATAAACGGCCACTCCTGCCGAAGCATTCCCGGAGAAATCTGCCCGTGTGCGGCACAAAAAAGCGGCATTCCAGCTCGAACTGGAACACCGCCTATCGTTCAAAAATTTCCATATAAAAAGCTTCAGAACGCTGCTCTTCGGATTTCCCGTTTATCCCTGCCTCAGCTTATGAACAAAGCCGCCAATGCGATCGAGCGCTTCAGCCAAGTTCGAAACAGAGGTTGCATAGGAGCAGCGCAAATGTCCTTCGCCGCCAAGGCCAAACACATCGCCCGGAACAGCTGCTACGCCGCCTTCCTCAAGCAGGCGTTCGGCAAATTTTTCGGATGTAAGCCCCGTCGCCTTAACCGAAGGAAATGCATAAAATGCTCCCTCCGGCTCATGGCATTCCAGCCCGATATCACGGAAGCCCTTCACAACAAGGCGGCGACGCTGATTGTAAGCATCAACCATCCGGTCTTTCTCTTCCAAGCCTCTGGTCAACGCTTCTACACCAGCATATTGTGCCATTGCCGGAGCACACATGACCGTATATTGGTGAATTTTAAGCATTGCGGCAATGAGATCAGGATGTCCGCAAGCATAGCCAAGCCGCCAGCCCGTCATCGCAAATGCCTTCGAGAAGCCGCTGACGAGAATAGTACGATCCCGCATGCCCGGCATCGCCGAGAAGCTGCAATGCTTTGTTCCATAAGTAAGCTCGGCATAAATTTCATCTGAAATGACAATCAGATCATTATCCTCGACCACCTTGGCAATCGGGAGCCAATCCTCATAAGTCATAATGCCGCCAGTCGGATTGCTCGGATAACATAAAATAAGCACCTTGGAGCGCGGCGTAATAACCGCTTCCAGCGACTCAGCCGTAAGCTTGAATTTGTCTTTGGCGAACGTCTCAATGCCAACAGGAACACCGCCGCCCAGCGCAGTTATAGGAGAATAGGAAATATAGCAAGGTTCAGGAATTAAAATTTCATCACCTGGCACAATGAGTGCCCGCAGCGCCAAGTCAATGGCTTCACTGCCGCCAACAGTAACGAGAATTTCATTTGCCGGATCATACGGCGTCTGGAATTGGTCATTTAAATATTGGCCGATCGCTTCGCGCAGGGCAGGCAGGCCCGCATTGGACGTATACTGCGTCTTGCCTCTTTCCAGCGAATAAACTGCCGCTTCACGAACATGCCATGGCGTAATAAAATCCGGCTCGCCAACGCCAAGAGTAATAACATCTTTACGTGTATTAACCAAATCAAAAAAACGGCGAATACCCGATGGTTTAATATTTTGGACAGAAGGGGTCAAATAGTCGGTCATCGCTTGACGCTTCACCTTCGTCCGTACCAGCTCTTCCTCTTCTTTAATCATCACATTCACCTCTTACGGCGAAATCATCAAACGATCGTCACCCTCATGCTCCTCGAAGATAATTCCATCCTGTTTATATTTTTTCAAAATAAAGTTTGTCTTTGTCGATAATACAGCATCGATTGGGGACAGCTTATTCGATACGAAGGAGGCAACCTCCTTCAAGTTTTTACCTTCAATCTCGACAAGCAGATCATAGGCCCCGGACATCAAATAAACGGATTTCACTTCCGGATATAAGTAAATGCGCTCGGCAATGCCTTCGAAGCCGCGTCCGCGCTCAGGTGTAATTTGCACCTCAATCAGCGCCGTTACCTTCTCGTCATCCACCTTGCTCCAGTTCACGATAGTCGCGTATTTGACAATAATATGATTATGTTCAAGCTCGGCTATTGCCTGCTTTACTTCCTCAGCGGGAGCACCTAGCAAAGTGGCGATTAAATCGGCATCACGTCTGGCGTCTTCCTTGAGCAGCTCCAATACTTTGAGTTGCAATTCGTTCATCATATACTCCTTCCAGCAAACCTGAAGTTATTAACCTTCATATTACAACGAATCCGGGCTTCCTGCAAAGAAAAAAACAAAAGACCCCGAAGGGTCTTTACATGTAGTAGGGCTGATGGGAATTTTGCTGGTTGTGCTGTTGCTGCTGCTGTGCCATATGGCCGTATCCAGCATGCATCGCCTGCGACTGGCTGCCCATACGCTGCTGCAAAAATTGCGATGTTTTTTGCTGGGTTTGCTGATACTCCTTTATCTGCTTGTCGATCTCCTGTCTAAGAACAGGCGATGCTGTGCTGTACATGTTGTTCGACTGCATCACTTGATACAGTTCACCCTGCATTTTCAGCGTGCTGTTCAGCAGGTTCGTAAACATTTGCCTTATAGACGGACAGGAAGCTTCTGTGGCCCCCGTCGCATATTCACGGGTTACGCGTTTCAAGTCACTAAGTACGGTGTAGGCCAGATCCTCTTCTGGCAAAAACGATTGCGCGTATTGCTGTTGCATCTCTTTTTCCTCCTTATGTCTAGTTGCCGAATGTGCTTACTGCTGGGGCTGGGTCGGCGCCATGCTTTGATGCTGCTGAAGCGTATGCATCAACGTCTGGTAATGCTGTTGATGGGTATTCAGCATTTGGGAGCACACTTGGCGAAGCTGCTCGTTGCTTGCCCCGATAGAAACGGCTGTGCATTGCTTGATCAGCAAATCCTCGTTGGACATCGAATCGACTATATACTCGAGTTCTTTCGCCGTCATTGGCTGTAACATCGAATTTCCTCCTTCTGAACTATCGTTTGATTGGATACATGCTCGCAAGCGAATCTCATAGCTCCGCTCGGCTGACAGGATGTCAGCCCTTACGTATTATGGATCAGTCTCCCACTAATTATGTACGGGTGTATCCCCTATTTTTACAAGGCCGTCCACTAGGCTTATCTGCGTGCTTGTCCACAACGGCGTTAATCATGCAAAAGTGCCTATCCCCTCTTCGCAAGGTCAATAGGCACTTTCACCTTCAACATACAGCTTACGGAAGACTGAACGAACCTTTAGGGCAAGTGAACGGTTTTCACATGGTCAAAATGTAAAAATACCGAAGCCCCGCTCGCAGTAGACAGCTCAAGCATGCTTTGATCAATCGCTTTAAGGACACCTGTTTTATTTGAATTTTCGCCTAAATCGAGTACGACAAATTCGCCCATGAGCTTGCGCAGCTGCTGATCGAACGTTCGCGACAAAGTGACCGGAGATGGCCTTAATGGAAACTGCTCAGGAGTCAGCCTGTATGGCGTGACATCGGGGTTGTAGGGAATTAAATATTTCAGATGGTGCAAAGACACCATAACCGTGTGGTAAATCGGGGAATAAAACACGAAATAATCATTCATAACTGTCGTAACGTAGCCATGGATCGATTGATTCCCGGTAATGTACAGCTCGGAAAACATCCCTTTGGCATTCATTAAAATTTTGCGGTAAGAGACCGTTTCATTGTAGGCTTCAAAAGGCAGCTCCGGCACCTCGAATGGGTCATACTTATGATTGGACAGACGAAGCTGCTGCAAATGAATGAGCGGGACATAAATAAATTGCAAACCCGTATGCAGCACTAAAATATCCTGCCCGAATTCAATCAGCTTGCCACGAATGGAAGCAACCTTTCCCGATATGTCCAGCTCTACTTGCTGGTCAAGCAGCGGATGGCGATTTTTCACAGTATCTCTCTCCTTTCTGCCGACTTTTTTAAAGGAATACCGGGCTTCGGCATCAAGTGCCTGACCCGGTATTTCACTAGCGTCTAATGCGTTGTGCCGTTCTCACAAACGTTAATTTTTTTTGCCAGAGCGATTTCCGTTTTTGTTTCCGCTTTTATTGCGGTTTTTGTTTCCTCCCGTGTTGGATCCACCCGTACGGTTTTTGTTTCCTCCGGTATTCGATCCACCTGTACGATTTTTATCTCCTCCAGTGTTCGATCCACCTGTGCGATTTTTATCTCCTCCGTTGTTCGAGCCACCTGTACGGTTATTATTTCCTCCGTTGTTCGATCCACCTGTACGGTTATTATTCCCTCCGGAACGGTCACCACGGGAAGTGTTTTGTCCGAGCTGCTTAATTGTTTTAATGTGGAACAATTGAATTTGAACGACTTCACGGTTTACGACCAACAATAAGGATGTGCTGCCAACTTCAGCGATAAAGCCTTCGATTTTCTCCGGGCCGCCCCAGTTGATTTGCACAAATTTTTGGTTGAGTGCACGGATAACGCCGATGAAACTGGAAGCCTGAATATATTGGGGAGTGTGGCCTTTGCTTTTGTCGCTAGGGAAATCCGTAATGCTCTTCACATGGCTCGAGCTCACATAAACAATGCCTTCCTTTGTCCAAAGCACTAGATAGTCATTTTTCACGGCAACTAGCGTACCTTGGAGGGATTCTGGACCACCACGATTGATTTTCACATATTGTCCAACGAGGCCCTCGAGAAATGTTTTAGTTCCATTGCCTTTCGAGCTTTTGTGTTGATTGCTTTTGTGTTGGCTGCTTTTGTGTTGGTTGCTTTTATGGTGGTGGTTCATATTGCCCGAGTTTCTATCCTGTTCTCCACTTACATAGTTGCAGCAATAATTCATAATAAAATCCCTCCAAATGTTTAATGTGCCATGCTAGATTTACATGCAATCTTAAACGCTATTCATTCTGTTCCTGCTTGCTCTTATCACCTTGGCCTGAGTAGCGAGCATCCCTCCAGTGCTTGATGCCGTTCATCTGTCATGGGAGACGATTTATAATACATTTATATGTATCCCTCATATAAGAGGTACTAGATTAATAACTATTTATTAAAGGTATAAGCATATAACTAGAAAAGATTCATAGAGTCGCTGCTCCGACAGTAGCAAAATACCCTGCGGCAGAATAAGGTAAATCAGCAAAAGCCTATCTGAGGACGATAGGCGGATCTGCCCGCAGGAGGTGGAAGCCCTATGTCAACCCAAACGCTGCCGATTCGTGAAATTACGATTGAACCTGATGATTTGCAGGAGCTGCAGGAGGATTCCTGGAGCCATAGGTTCCAGCCAGTTCAGCTGGATATGAATGGACAATCGAGAGAAGCCACTTTCGGCTTTCGCGGCGGCCATACGAGGAACTATTTTAAAAAATCCTATGAAGTCAGAACGAAAGCTGGCTTGACGCTGCATTGGAACGCCGAGTTTGATGATCCTTCGATGATTCGCAATGCGCTGTCCTTCCAGTTTTTTAATCAGATTGGCGTGCCATCACCGCGTACCCGGCATATTTGGCTTGTCATTAATGGCGCCCCTCAAGGCGTCTATTTAGAGATAGAATCCGTCGATCCCAGATTTTTTCGCAAAAGAGGCATTGGCTGCCGCTCCATTATTTATGCGGTCAACGACAGCGCAAACTTCAGCCTTATTGATCCCATTACGGAGCGAAGGAAGGAATCCCTCTTTGACGGCTATGAGCTTGTATCCGGACTCGCCACCTCCGAGCTGCGGCTAATCCGCTTCGTCAGAGGCATTAACAGCAAGCGCAAAACCCGGCTGCAATGGAGCTCTTGGGCGGAAAAGTATCTTGATGTCGATCAATATTTGCTCTGGCTCGCTGGAGCCGTGCTTACGGGAAACTATGATGGCTTCGATCAAAACTATGCGCTTTATGTGCATGCGAAAACGGGAAAATACCGGATGATGCCTTGGGATTATGAGGGAACATGGGGAAGAAATTGCTACGGCAAGCCGTGTGGAAGTGATCTGGTGCGGATTGAAGGCTACAATACGTTGACGGACAAACTGCTGGCCATTCCGGCCTATAAACGCAAATACCGCTCCATCCTGCTCCGGCTGCTGCAAACAGCATTTACGGAGGAACAGGTGAAGCGGACAGTGAGCGCGATGTACAGCAAGCTGACGCCAGCCATTCAAGAGGATTACACGAGAAAAAGCAGCTTTGATACGTATTTGAGCGAGCCAGACTTCATATTGAATTATGTGAAGGAAAGGCGCGCTATTATCAGACACGCTTTAAAAAGCTGGAAGCTCACGCAGAAGACAGCAGATGTAGCCGCCCTTAAAGTTAAAATTCATTAAGGCTTCTTTTAAAATAACTCCATGCTGAGGTATCGCTCGCCTGTATCGGGCGCGATGCAGAGCACCCTGCTGCCGGCTCCAAGCCGGCGAGCCACCTGAAAAGCCGCCCAAACGGCAGCTCCTGAAGAAGGTCCGAGCAGCAAGCCTTCCTGACGGGCAAGCACCTTCATCATAGAGATTGCATCGTCATCCGCCGCCTGAATGATTTCATCATAGACGGAAACATTCAGTATAGCGGGCACGAAGCCGGGGCTTGTGCCCACCAGCTTATGCGGCCCAGGCACACCGCCGGACAAAACGGGTGATCCCATAGGCTCCACAACCGCAATATGTAAATTCGGAAGTGCGGCTTTCAGCGTCTCACCCGTTCCAGTGATGGTGCCGCCCGTTCCTGAGCAGGCGACAAAAGCATCAAGCCGTCCTTCCATCTGCTGCAAAATCTCCGTTGCTGTCGTACCGCGATGGGCATCGGGGTTTGCTTTATTTTCAAACTGATTCGGAATAAAGCTGCCTGGAATGTGCTGAGCCAGCTCCTGCGCCTTCGCAATCGCACCAGGCATCCGCTCGGCCGCGGGCGTCAGTACCACTTCCGCGCCATAGGCACGAAGCAGCTTAATGCGCTCCTGCGACATATTGTCCGGCATGATTAAAATGAGCTTGTAGCCTTTAGCCGCCGCCCCCATGGCCAGTCCAATGCCCGTGTTGCCGCTGGTTGGTTCTATAATCGTGGAGCCCGGCTTAATTTGGCCGCTAAGCTCTCCAGCTTGAATGAGGGAGGCTGCCGCCCGATCCTTAACGCTGCCGCTTGGATTAAAATATTCCAGCTTCACGAAGACATCTCCGCAGCCTTCCTCCGCCAGACGGTTCAGTTTCACAACCGGCGTCTCGCCCACTAAATCAATAATGCTTGATACGATTTTTGGCATAATTGTTTATCCTCCTGCTTCCATGAATCATCATGTCTATTGCTATGTCACTTGCTATGTCTCTTGTTCCAATAATGGACGCATCATCCACCAGCCAATAATAGGCACCGAGCCGACTACGAACAGCAGCCAGACGACCGCAAGCGGAGAATGATTTTGCGTCAGCACGATCAAATATCCGCTTAATCCGAGCACCCGTCCAAACGTCAATCCCGCTTCCCGCAAAACGATAAATTCTTCGCGTTCCCCACCGCTGGATTGAGATTCCCCAATTAAATCAAACACCCTTGAAGTCATCGGTATTATGTAGAGCGGCATAAAAATCGACGTCCCAATACCGAATAACAATAAATTCGTAAAATTCACCTCGTAAAACAAAGGCAATATGACCAGTCCATTCATGACCGTCCCGACTAGCATAGCCCGTTTGCGATTGCGTGGGGACAGACGCTTGCCGACCAACCAAAAGCTGAGTAGCGCAACGAAAGACGTAATAAGTGTAAAACTGCCCAGCTTGGCCTCATTTTGGGTGGCGATATAGACGGTCAAGCCGACTAAAAAAAGAAATACACCTTCCCGTACGCCTTGAGCTACGACAGCTGGCAGCATTCTGCGCCACGGATTACCGGGAATGGCAAGCTGCTGAAAGCCATGCGTCCAGCTGTATCGCCTGCCGTCCTGCTTTCGTTTCTTCAACCAGAAGCTCAGCACAACCGAAATGGCCAGTATGACGAGCGATGCCGTAAATATAATCTGATAGCCGCGCTCACCGCTCATTGAGGTAATAAGCAAGCCCGATACCCAAGGCGCCAAAATCCCGGCACCTGACCCAAGCAAGCCTGACCAGCCATTAAAGCGGTCGCGATTGTCCGGCTCGGTAATTTCAAAATAAATGACATCAAATGCGACCCAAAACAAGCCCAGCGCTACGCCATTCAATAGACCGAGCGGAATAATATAGCTCGTCGCCAGCTTGCCGAGCATGAGCACTGTGAAATAAAAAGCCCCCGACAGCACGATGCCTGTGCGGAGACTGTTCATTTTATTATATTCTTTAACCCATTTTCCCGCCAGCCAAAAGGTAATGCCGCACGTTACATACTGGCACATCGTAAACCAGCCGACCAGCATATAGGAGGAACTGGCTTTCCATAAGTAGATGGGCACGAACGTTCCTGAGAGCGCAAGCGCAATGCCGAATAGCGCTTGCACAGCCAGAAGCAATATCGCCTGACGATCCAATACACCGCCCGTTGGCGCTCTTCCCAGCATGGCTGGGCGGCTAAATGGCCCGAGTGGCATCGACGTTTTCATCCGTGTTTTTGCCCCAGTGCCATTACTAGCTCCAGCACCAGTTCCGAATTCACCTTTGTTCTGTTTCATTTTCGTACCCCTTCCCCGGCAGCCGGCTGCATAGGCTAGCTTGCTGTCCCGCCCGGCATGCTGCCCCTGCATTTGTATAGGTGCTATATAAGCTTCCCTACTTGCGTCAGGCACATGCCGCTAATGCTGCTGGCATTTATAGGCTGGAGGTAGAAAAAAAACCGGAGCAAGCGCAGTGACCTCGGCAAATCAGGTCAAAACCGCGTTGTCCGGCTGTTTGAGTTTACTCTTCAGAAGCGAGTGCCTTCAGCATTCCTTCTCGGTCATTGCCGCTTAGCTGAGTAGCTGTATGGAAGCATGATGGGCACACATATAGCTTGAGTTCAAATGGTGGCTGAAGCAAGGGCTGTCCCAATGCAGGATGCAGCGTTGGCTCGAAAGAGCCTGCTGCTATTGCCATCTTGCCTGCTTCCAGCATATATTCCCGGCAGGAAGGACATTCCGGTGCCTCCTCCTGCTCATTGATGATTTGCTGCACTTTTCCTTGCGCTCCAATCCAGTCGCGGTGCGTTCTGCGGAAGCCGTCATCTGCCTCATCCCAGCCACCGCCCACTTCCTGACCGCTGCCGTCTTCTTGCTCCCACTCCGTCTCTTCTTCCTCATCATCCTTATCACGGTCATTATCGACGCCAAATTGCAGCGTGCGGTAGCCAGCCAACTCATTTTCACAATGTGGACAATGCTTCTCGGGACCAATTTCTTCATCCCATACGATTTCCGTCAAACACCACGGACATACAACTTGCTCTTCCATCCTTGATTGCCCCCCATTTAATTGTTGATTACGTAATAAACCCCGATGCTAAAAAAAACAATGGCTAATGCTAGCAATGTTCCCCATAAATATTTCATGTCGCTCCTCCTGCATTCTAGCTCACGATGGCACCGCCAATGACATACGAAAGTGAAACGGAAATAATCATAGCAATCAAGCCAACAGCCCGGTTGTCGCGGGCGATTTCATCATCGATGCGAAATACCGGCGTTAAAAACTCAAATAAGAAATAAGCGCCCAGCAAAATAAGGAAACCAAATGCGCCCCAAATCATACTTTGGTAAATGGAATCATTCGCTTCAATCGAAAATCTAAAAATATTGCATATGCCGAAAATTTTCCCGCCTGTCGCCATCGCTACAGCAACGTTGCCGTTTTTAATTTCTTTCCAGCAGTTGTAACGGGTAACAATCTCGAACACCCATAAAAAAACGAGAAGCGAGAGAACCACAATGGATATATAAAGCAGCATTGCCAAATAGGAATTGCCAAGCAGCACATCGACCTCATTGCTCATGCGTTACCCTCCTTTAACTAAATCGAAAAAGTCTTTCGGCAGCTGCGGCATAGACGCCGCAGTGCGCCT
Organism: Paenibacillus sp. J31R34; assembly: GCF_059383715.1. NCBI lineage: Bacteria > Bacillati > Bacillota > Bacilli > Caryophanales > Paenibacillaceae > Paenibacillus > Paenibacillus sp. J31R34. The sequence continues at coordinate 452,536 of NZ_JBXENU010000005.1, read as the reverse complement.
AGTTAGTTAAGCTCAGCAACCGTAACACCGGCTCCGCCTTCGCCATAGTTGCCCAAGCGGTATTTTTTCACATGGCTGTGCTTGCGTAAATATTGCTGTATGCCTGAACGCAGCACGCCCGTGCCATGCCCGTGAATAATATAAACCTGCCCGATGCCCGAGAGGAAAGATTCATCGAGAAATTGATCAACCTCCATGAGTGCTTCCTCTAAATTCGAGCCTCTGAGGTCAAGCTCCATTTTCACATTTTCATCTCTGGAGCGTTTCACACTAGCTGCCTGCTTAGGCTGCTGCTTCAGCGGAGCAGCTGGCTTAATCAGCTCCATATCGGCAATGGCTACCTTCATCTTCATTATGCCGAGCTGAACGGTCGCATCTGCCCCATGCACCTCAATGATAAGCCCCTTCTGATTCAAGCTGTAGACCATAACCTCGTCACCGGCTTCGATTTTGCGGGCCGCCTTCTGTTGTCCGGCGTTAGAAGGACGGTTTTGCTTTTTGTGCAGCTCAGGCACCGCTTCATCCAGCTTGCGGCGGGCATCAATAAGCTTATGCTCCTTGACTGAAGCGCCTTCCTCCAAAGCCAGCTTGCGCAGATCCGAAATAATCTTCTCGGCCTCCAGACGCGCTTTTGCAACTGCCTCGAGCGCTTGCTCCTGGGCCTTCTCGAGCATTTTGTCACGCTGTTCCTCAAACTTGCGCAGCTCCGCCTCATGACGTCCACGCTGCTTCTCCATATCCTGCCTCAAAGACTGCGCCGTCTGGCGTTCGCTTTCTGCATTCAAGCGGTCGGCTTCGAGCGATGCGATCATATTCTCAACTCGCTGATCCTCATCGCTGACTTCGCCGCGCGCATGATCGATGATCGATTTGCTTAGGCCAAGCCGCTCTGCGATCGCAAAGGCATTGCTTCGGCCTGGGACCCCTACAAGCAAGCGGTAGGTTGGGCTGAGTGTGGCAATATCAAATTCCATGCTGGCGTTAATGACCCCTTTGCGATTGTAAGCATACGCTTTAAGCTCGCTGTAGTGGGTCGTTGCAATAATGCGGCTGCCCAGGCTATGAATATGCTCCAGCAGCGCAATCGCCAGCGCCGAGCCTTCTGCTGGGTCGGTGCCCGCGCCAAGCTCATCAAGCAGGACAAGGCTTTTCGCCGTCATTGTTTTCAAAATACGAACAATATTAACCAGATGGCTGGAAAACGTACTCAGGCTCTGCTCAATGCTCTGCTCATCACCGATATCGGCATAAATGGCGTCAAACACACAAAGCTGGCTGCCGTCCTCTACCGGAACGAACAAACCGGACATGCTCATCAGGCTGAGCAAACCTACTGTTTTAAGGGAGACGGTTTTACCGCCTGTATTTGGTCCCGTTACGATAATGGCTGCATATGTATTGCCCAGCTCAACATCAATGGGAACGATTTTGTCCGCCGCAATGAGCGGGTGGCGTCCTCTTTTGATTTTCAGAAAGCCTCGATCATTCATTCGTGGCAGCGTAGCCTTCATCTCATGCCCAAGACGCGCCTTGGCAAAAGCAAAATCCAGCTTGCCGAGCAGCTCTTGATTATACAACAAATCCTCGACATGCTCAGCCGCTTTAGCGGTCAGCATTTGCAAAATCTTCTCGATTTCACGCAGCTCTGCCGCTCTCAGCTCACGCAGCTTATTGTTCATAACAACCGTTGCTTCCGGCTCTATAAATAGCGTAGCGCCTGAGCCGGACTGGTCATGCACGATGCCGCCAAAATGCGAGCGATATTCCTGCTTCACTGGAATGACATAACGGTCGCTGCGCAGCGTAATAATGGCGTCCTGGAGCATTTTCTGCACGGAGGAAGAACGAATCATTTGCTCCAGCTTCTCGCGGATGCGCGATTCTCCACCACGAAGCTCCTTGCGAATCGAAGCGAGCTGGACGCTTGCGCTATCCATAACCTCACCCTGATCGTCAATGCAGTCAAAAATCGCGTCCTCGAGCTCCTTGTGCTCGCTGAGCTGGTCAGACGTTTCATGCAGCAAAGGAATCGGATCATCATCATGCAGATTTTCCAGATGCCGCTTTACCCGCCTAGCCCCTCTCGACGTCGAGGCAATTTCCATCAACTCCATCGGATTCAATGTTCCACCGATACGCGATCTGTGAAGTGAGCTGCTGATGTTGGTAATACCGCCAAATGGCGGGTTTCCCTTGAGACGGTCTGCCTTATAAGCCTCGTCCGTCGCCTGCAGCATCAGCTTAACCATCTCCAATTCAGAGCTTGGAGCAAGCTTCTCCGCTTCCTCCTTACCGAGCGATGTTGCTGCGTGCAAAGTCAATTTATGTATAATTTTGTGAAATTCAAGTGTTGTTAATATTTTACTATCCAAGCGTAACACTCCTCTCGCCCTTATATTATAGCCGAATCAGCGCTTTGATGCACGACATGACGTTACCTTCCATACATGTTCCGGCGAAAACTGGCTACAATACGAAGGAATCAGAATATCCTGCCTGGTTGACGTGCAAAATCAGTTGACTATCACAGGCCGTACTGAAGGTTTTAAATAATCTAAGGAGGTTGTGTACATGAGCTTTCTAGGGCATGTCGTTCGGTTCATCGTAGCAGCTCTTGTATTAATGCTTGTGGGCTTGCTTGTGCCACAGTTCAGCGTAGGCGGTTTTTGGAGCGCTTTAATGCTGGCTATCGTCATTGCCGTGCTGGGCTGGATTATCGAAGCGATCTTTGGCAAAAAGGTTACACCGTTTGGACGGGGCATCGTCGGCTTCATCGCCAGCGTCGTCGTCATCTGGATCGCCCAATTCATTGTCAGCGGCGTTTCGGTCACTTGGCTCGGTGCCATTCTGGCTGCGCTCGTTATCGGGATTATCGATTTGTTCATTCCCGTCAGCACGCCATATGAAGCCGGACGCTCCGATCACGACCGCCGCAGCAGCGACCATTAATGAATTAATCGCTTTGCGTCATTAGCGGAAGCCACCTGCTTGTCAGCCCTTTCCTGTCGCTCCTTGAGTGATGGGCAAGGGCTTTTTCATCAAGCCATTCAACAATTTGTCACCTTCTGATGCTGTCAGTTTGGGAAAATTGGGTTACAATAAGAACGATGCGAAAAAAAATTCCGAATCATAAAGCGTGTAAGCAGAAAGGGAGCCGAACAAGATGAAAAAGTGGATTTTTCTTGCAGCCGTGATGTGCCTTGTTGCAATCATTGCCGCATGCGGGACAAGCGGGGGAGCAAGCGAAGCGGGCGGCGTTATAGATACAGATGCCAGTGCAGCCGAAGTCATTGTCAAAGCAAAGAGCTGGGAATTTGAGCAAACCGAATATAAGATCAAGCAGGGCGAGGCCATTAACCTTAAGCTTGAATCAACGGATGGCGTCCATGGCATCCAAGTTACCAAAACCGATATTACGATTCCAAACAATAAATCCAAAACCATTTCGCTAAAAGCTGGCGAATACACAATCGTATGCAACGTGCCGTGTGGTACAGGCCATACTAAAATGCAAGCGAAGCTTATTGTTGAATAAATGGATTTGAATTGGGGCTTCTTGAATCCCGCAACCAACCGCCAGTGCTCACCTTTGTGTGAACTCTGGCGGTTTTTGTTGTTTTTGCATGAAAAAATAGTAATCATACATGTGCAAAAGAACAAGCCACAGCCATGGATGAATTGATAAAGTCTTGGGCTGGCGCCGGATTTGATGCACTCATAAATCATAGCGATGTGTTTATGAGTTTTTCGATAATGGACTGAAATATCATTTTTCTTTTGCTACCCTTTAAGAAAAATTGATAACTGCCGCACTTTCGCTTCCTGCTTCCCTTTGATAAGATGGTCATGATAGCTAAAAGTTAGCGCTTACGATTTTTTCTTGCAAAAGCCGAAGGGAGAGATACGATGAGCCTTTTAAATGGGCGTGTGGCAATGGTAAGCGGCGCAGGCAGCGGGCTCGGAAGAGCCGCTTCTCTATCGTTCGCAAAAGAAGGCGCAGAGGTCGTACTGCTTGGCCGTCGATTGAACAAGCTCGAAGAAACCTTTGAGGCGATAAAGGAAGCTACCGGACGGGAAGCGCTTGTTATACCTACGGATATCACCGACGAACAACAAATAAAGCAAGCGGTTACTCTAGCTGTCGACAAATGGGGTAAAATTGACATATTGCTCAATAATGCCGCTGTGCTGGAGTCTGGCCATGTCATTGAGCTGACTTCAGAAAACTGGCATACGCAGGTCGCTACCAATTTGACAGGACCCTTTTATCTATCAAGAGCTGTCATTCCCTTTATGCGTAAAGAACGCTATGGACGCATTATTAATATTACGTCGGGCCTTTCCTGGAACGGTGCCGGAGGATATGGCGCCTACAGCGCAGCGAAAGCTGGCCTTGAGTCGCTAACCCGGACACTAGCTGATGAAGAACATGAATATGGCATTCTCATTAATTTATACAACCCTGGCACGCTTCGCACCGAAATGCATGCCACGGGCAAGGACCCGGCAGTTGTCACACCCGATTTGCTGCGGCTCGCAAGCCTGCCTCGCGGCGGTCCAACAGGCAGTACGGTCAGCTATGGATAATTAGGTGAGACGCTATTAATAAAAAACCTTGAAAGAAGCATGGGCAATGGCTCGCTGCTTCTTTCAAGGTTTTTTTTGCACCTACGCAGCGCGATATGCAAAAAAATCCGTTTATCTTAGCTTTTCCGGCACACCGGGCTAGATAAACGGATCATTTGTCATACGCTAGCTTTGCTCGATTAGCTCAATCCATTCATTGTATTCGTTTTGCAGCAAGGAGTACTCATGTGCCAGCTTGCCGTGCTCGATAGAAAGCTTCTCATGCTCTGCTCTGAGCTGCTCCGTCGATTGAACGGCCTCAGACCATTCCAGTTCAAGCTGCTGCCTGCGTTGATCAACTTGCTCGCTCTGCTGGGCTGCCGCAGCGGCTTGCGCCAAAGCTGCCTCCAGCTGCTCCTTCAAATGCCCCTCGCCAGCTTGCCGCTCGGACTCCGCCGCAACCATACGGTTAATTTCATCTGTCAAATGCTCGGAGTGCTTGCGCTCTTGCTCCATTTGCTCATCCATTTCCTGCTGTTTATGAAGTAAAACCTCGAGCTGCTGAGCTGCAATTCGCTCTCGTGCCGCAATCAATTCAAGCTGCTCTGTAAGCTCCTGCTCATGCCTTGCCAGCTGTCCCAGCCTTTCGTCCATCTCCAGCTCATGGAACTCTGCCTGTTCTACTTTCGCCTGAAGCTCTTCCAGCTTGCTTTGCCAAGCAGCCTGTTCATCCTTGCGGTGCTGCTGCGCTTTCAGCTCCTGTTCACGGTAAAGCTCGTCGAACTGCTGCTTCTGCTGCTCTATTAGACTAGCATATTCAGCTTGCTTCTCGATAAGCTGCTTCCTTAACTCCGAGCAATCACGTTCCAGTTGCTCTGACTGCTCCAGTTGTTCAAGCTTCAACAACTCCAGCTGATCGGCAAAATCCTGCTTGAGCTGGCTCGCAACCTCATCGCGCTGCTGTTCCAGCATAGCAAGCTGCCGCTGATGCTCCTGTGCAAGCTCTGCTTGAACAGCTTCGCTTTCCCGCTGCTTGGCTTCGAGCGCTTGTTCCTGCTCACGAAGCTTGAGCGTAAGCTCTGCCTGAGCAGCATCGCCCTCACGCTTCCTTGCCTCCAGTGCTTGCTGCTGCTCACGAAGCTGCAGCTCAAGCGCTTCACGCTCTTCTTCATATTGGATTTCGAACTCCAGCTGTTTTTCTTCCGCATTGTTTTTCCATTCTTCATGAAGCCGCGTTTGGGCCTCAAGCTGCTGTTCAAATGCCGCAAGCCGCTCCCGATACTGCTGCTCCTGCTCGCTTCTAGCCTGCTCATAGTGAGCTTGACGATCTTGCTGCAGCTGCTGAAGCTTGCCGAGCTCTTCCTCCAGCTCCATAACACGCAATTCAGCCTCATCCGCTTTAGCCGCTTCATTCGCCAAATATTTAGCCTGCTCAGCGATTTGCGCTTCTGCTTCCTTCAAGCGATTGCCTAGTTGCGCACGCGTCTCGGCATGCTGCTCATTTATGACATGCAGCTCGTCCAGCTGCTGGCGAATTTCGCCAAGCTCTGCGTCACGCTCCTGGCGCTCTTGCTCTAGAACTGCAAGGGAGGAGCGCAATGCTTCTTCCTGTTCCATAGCCTGCAACAAGTGGTCATCTGCCACGGTAATACGCTGTTCAAGCGCAGCTTTTTCCTTGGCAGCTTTCTCTTGAAGCTCGGCAACAGCTGCTTGCAGCTTAGCCCGTTCTTCTTCCCAATTTTTATATCGCAGAGCGAGGTCAGCCTTCAAGGCTTGCTCCTGCTCCGTTAACTCTTTCATATGTGTGGAAACCAGCTTTTCGACATTAGCCGATGCTTCCGCAAGCAGACGCTGCTCATGCTCGTCAAGCTGCTGCTGCTGCTGTTCAGCCGCACTAGACAGCTCCAGCTTCCATTCCTCTTCACGCTGCTCATGCTTCGCCTGCCAGCTCTGCTCCAGCTGTATGACACGCTCAGCTAGCTGATATGCAGCAAGCTCTAGCGCTTGGGCTTTAGCTGCACGCTCAGCAGACAACACCGCTTCCGCTTCTTCAAGCAGCTCTGCCGCCGTTGCCTGCTCGCGTTGCAATTCTGCTTGAGCTGAAGCTTCCAGCTCCGCTAGCTTCGCAGCCGCTTCGGCACGTTCGAGTTCGACGCGAGCTCGCGCTGCTGCTTCGGCTTCTGCCACCTTCGCTGCTGCTTCCGCTTGCTCGCGTGCAAGCCTCTCGTCTGCGGCACTCTTCTCCTCCGCAAGCTTCAATGCTGCATCAGCCTGCTCATGCTCCAGTTGCTCCTGCAAAGCTTTCTCGACCTCAGCAAGCCTAGCCACTGCTTGGGAACGTTCGTGCTCCAGTTGCGCTTGTGCAGACGCTTCCGCCTCTGTCAAAAGCTCCGTAGCTGCCGTACGTTCTTGCTCCAGCGCCTCTTCCGCTGCCGCTTTTGCTTCCAGCAGCTTCGCTTCAGCTACTGCCCGTTCACGCTCCAGTTGCTCCTCGGCAGCTTGCACTGCCGCTTCTGCTGCTGCAAGCTTGGCCGCCGCTTCCTCACGCTCGCGCTTCAGCAGCTCTTCCGCGACGTTCTGCGCTTCTGCGAGTTGCGCAGCAGCAGCTTCGCGCTCCCGCGCAACCTCTCTTGCCGCGCTGCTTCTTGCTTCGCTGGCTTTGGCTTCGGCTTCCGCCAGTTTAGCAGCTGCTTCAGCACGTTCGCGCTCCAACTGCTCCTGAGCAGACGCTTCCGCCTCCGTCAACAGCTCCGTCGCTGCCGCGCGTTCCTGCTCGAGCTCCGCTTTTGCTTCCAGCAGCTTGGCTTCCGCCTCTGCCTGCTCGCGTTCCTGCCTCGCCTTCGCACCCGCTTCTGCTGCCGCCAAGCTTGCAGCCGCTTCCGCGCGCGCCTCCGCAAGCGCTGCTTCCGCTCCGCTCCGCACTTCCGCCAGCCCCGCGGCGGCGGCCTCGCGCTCCCGCGCAAGCTGCTCCTCGGCGATGATTTCCGCCTCGATCAGCTTTTCCTCTACTTCCGCTATTTTCGCTGCCGTCTCGGAAATTTTCGCTTCCGCTTCGGTCAGCTTCGCTGCAGCTTCAGCACGTTCACGCGCAAGCATCGCTTCTGCCCCACTCTGCGCTTCCGCAAGCTTCGCTGTCGCTGCTTCACGCTCCCTCGCAAGCTGCTCCTGCGCAGAGGCTTCGGCTTCGTTCAGCTTTTCAACCACTTCCGCGAGCCGCTCTGCCGCTTCGGCGCGCTCGCGCTCCAGCTGCTCCTCGGCGATGATTTCCGCCTCGATCAGCTTTTCAGCTGCTTCCGCGCGCTCCCGCTCAAGCTCCTCTGACGCCACACTCTTCGCTTCCGCAAGCTTCGCTTCTGCTTCCGCGCGCTCCCGCTCAAGCTCCTCTGACGCTGCGCTCTTCACTTCCACAAGCTTCGCTTCTGCTTCCGCACGCTCCCGCTCTAGCTCCTCTGACGCTGCGCTCTTCGCTTCCGCAAGCTTCGCTTCTGATTCCGCACGCTCCCGCTCAAGCTCCTCTGACGACGCGCTCTTCGCTTCCGCAAGCTTCGCTTCTGCTTCCGCACGCTCCCGCTCAAGCTCCTCTGACGACGCGCTCTTCGCTTCCACAAGCTTCGCTTCTGCTTCCACTCGCTCCCGCTCAAGCTCCTCTGACGCTGCGCTCTTCGCTTCTGCAAGCTTCGCTTCTGCTTCCACTCGCTCCCGCTCAAGCTCCTCTGACGCTGCGCTCTTGGCTTCCGCAAGCTTCGCTTCTAGTACACCAAGCTTCGCTTCCGCTTCCGCGCGCTCTCGTTCCAGCAGCTCTTCCGCGACGATTTCCGCTTCAATCAGCTTTTCGGCTGCTTCCGCCAGCTTCGCAGCCGCCTCAACACGCTCGCGCGCCACCTGCTCCTCGGCAGCAGCCTCGGCTTCCGCAAGCTTTTCCGCTGCACTAGCCTGCTCTCGCGCAAGCGCGCCTTCAAGCGTCAGCTTCTGGGCAGCAAGCGTCTCCGACGCTTCCTCGCGCTGGCGCGCAAGCGCTTCCGATGCTTCCTGCTGCTGTGCTGCCAGCCGCTCGTCCGCTTCCGCCAGCATATCCTTCAGCTGATTTTCCGCTTGTGCGAGCGCATGAATCAGTTCCTCTGCGGCCTTCTTTTTCGCCTGCTCCAGCTCTGATTCAAAAACCTCCTGCAGCTCCTGCAGATCGATTTCCGCCTTTACCTGCAAAGCCTGGTACTCCTCGCGCAAGCTTGTCATCATCCCTTGGAGCTCTCCAAGCTGCTCGGCAAGCACTAGCCGCTTCGCCTCAGCATCATGCAGCGACTCATTGTCGCGTCGCAGGCGAAACACTTCCTCGGTCATCTGCACAGCTGCAAGCACTGCGATTTTTGGCAGATCCAGCTGTGGATAACCTTTGGCAATTTTATTCATGCTATCATCTATCATTCCGGCAATACGCCGCATATATTCTGAGTTGGAATGGCCCTTCAAACGATATTGATGCCCATATATATCAACGGTTACTACAGTTTGCTCAGTATCCATAAAGCATTATCCTCCTATAGGTGTTTCTCGCTCCCTTATCAATCAGCAGGATGGTTTCCCCAATCCTTATATAGAAGAACATATCACATAGAGTCTTATATTATAGTTGTATTATAGCAAGGTGAAACGGCTGTCGCCATCCTTTGACGGCGCGGCGCGTTTCAGTCCGAGAAATATAGAGAAGGGATAGAAACATCGTATCCTTTCCTATATTTCAAATATAAGTGTAACCGACTGCTTCTGTCTCAGACATGAAGCTTTTCTCATCTTTATATTTCAACCAAAATCCAACACAGACTCGCAAGCAACTATTTATCCATGTTTCAACTAACAAAAAGAACAAGTTTTGATGACAAAACGACACGGGCATCTGCCCTGGAAAAACTGTCCAAAGGCCTGCTCCTGCTCAAAAACAAAGCAAAAAGCCGTATCGATAGTCCACAAGGAACTATTTCGATACGGCGTGGAAGGTTTCCTGCCTATTTTCTTAATTCTGCTGCAAAAGATTGTTCTAATCCAGCGACGACCTTGGCATGCAGCTCTGTCACTTCTTCATCGGTCAATGTGCGTTCTGCATGACGGTATACGAGCGAAAGCGCTACGCTCTTTTTGCCCGCTCCCAGCTTCTCGCCCGTGAAGACGTCAAACACGCGTACAGACTCCAGCAGCTCGCCAGCCGTTTGCCATGCAAGGGCAGTCAGCTCGCCTGCAGGCACACTCATATCCAGCACAACAGCAATGTCACGCTGCATAGCCGGATAACGTGGAAGCGCCTTGTAGACGATTTCGTCTCCTGCCAGCTGATAAAGCGGCGCAAGCTCGATTTCCAGCACATACGTATCCGCCAGATCGCTTTCCAGCTGAAGCGTTGGGTGAAGCTGACCAACATAGCCGATGACTTCTGTTCCATGCTCGGTTTCCAGCTGAACAGCCGCCGTTCTTCCCGGGTGAAAATGCTCCGGCTGCGCCGCGGCATAGCTTACCTTATCAGTAATGCCAAGTACGGCAAACACCGTTTCCAGAACGCCCTTGGCATCATAAAAATCAACAGCAGCTGCCTTACGGTTCCACTGCGGCTCTACACGGTTTCCTGTCAGCAACGCCGCGAAGCGATGCTTCTCCTGAGGAAGACGCGTCAGCTTCTCTTCTTCTGTATGAAACACGCTGCCGATTTCAAAAATGACAGCCGACTCGTTTTTGCGATTGCGGTTATAAGCTGCTGTCTCCAGCAGCTGCGCAATCAGCGTCGTCCGCAGCACGCTGCGCTCCTCGCTCATCGGCATCGACAGCTTCACAGCCTTCGTCGATTCACCCGACAAAGCAGGGAACAGCTGTGTCCGCTCAGGACCTGTGAACGAATAGCTGATGACTTCGTGCAGGCCAGCATCCGACAGACGCTTGCGCAGCTCGCGGCGAATCGCTTGCGGCTTCGTCAGCGCACCTGGCGTTACATCGCCGAAAATCGGTGTAGTCGGAATGTTGTCATAGCCATAAAGGCGGGCAACCTCTTCAATTAAATCCACATCATACGAAATGTCGCCGCGGCGCGATGGCACTTCCACTTGGAATACATCATCTTCACTAACGCTATAGCCGAAGCTTAGGCGATTCAGAATCGTTTGCACTTCAAGGCTGGACAGTTCGGTGCCGAGGTAGCGGTTGATTTTAGCCAAAGCTACTTCAACGATTTGCTGCTTAGCCGGAGCTGTCGTCACTTCCACGATGCCCTCCGTAGCGAGTCCGCCTGCAAGCTCGGTGATCAAGGCTGCTGCACGGTTTAACGCCGGAATAACGCGGCCCGGGTCCACTTCCTTCTCGAAGCGAATGCTGGATTCTGAGCGAAGGCCAAATTGGCGCGATGTTTTGCGAACCGTGCCACCATCAAATCTGGCCGATTCCAGCAAAATATTAACCGTATCACCCGTTACCTCAGAACTCGCTCCACCCATCACTCCTGCAAGCGCGATTGGCTTCTCGCCGTCTGTAATGACAAGCATTTGCGGCTCTAGGCGGCGCTCTTGGTCATCTAGCGTAAGCATCGTTTCGCCTTCATGTGCCAAACGCACATCGATCCGTCCACTTTTCACCTGATCTGCATCAAAGGCGTGAAGCGGCTGGCCATATTCCAGCAGAACAAAGTTCGTTACGTCAACGACGTTGTTAATCGGGCGAATGCCTGCGGAAATAAGGCGGTTTTGCAGCCATAGCGGCGACTCGCCAATTTTCACGCCTTTAATGTAACGCGCACTATAGTGGAAGCACTGCTCAGGCGCGCTGATCGTAACTTGAACATGACTATCTGTGCGCTCGGAAGCGTGAGCAATAATCGGCTCAGGAATACGCACCTCACGGCCGGTCAATGCGCCGATTTCATACGCTGTGCCGATTACGCTGAGGCAATCCGAACGGTTCGGCGTCAAGTCGAGCTCCAGCACCTCATCGTTCAGCCCAAGCACATCAGCGATCGGCGTTCCGATTACCGTATGCGGCGGCAATACGAGAATGCCTTCCTGCTGCTCCTTCGGCAGCAGCTTGTCATTAATGCCAAGCTCTTTCGCCGAGCAGATCATGCCCTGCGATTCTACGCCGCGCAGCTTTGCGCGCTTTATATGCAAGTCGCCAGGCAGCTTTGCTCCAACGGTAGCGACTGGAACGAGCTGTCCCGCTTCGACATTTTTGGCTCCGCAGACGATTTGCAGCTCTTCGCCTGTGCCTACATCTACTTTGCACACGTTAAGCTTATCCGCATCCGGATGCTTCTCGCGCGATTTGACATAGCCGACAACGACGCCTGTCACTCCCTTATTGCGGGATTCCACCTCGTCGATCTCAATGCCTCCGCGCGTCATTTTTTCGGCAAGCTCTGCGCCCGTAAAGCCAGATAAATCAACATATTCATTCAACCATTGATATGAAATTTTCATCGCTTTGCTCCCCTTCCTTTCCTGCTACATTTTCGCGAATTGTTGTAAAAACCGAAGATCGTTCGTATAGAAATGACGAATATCGTCAATGCCGTATTTCAGCAGCGCAATGCGCTCTACACCCATGCCGAAGGCGAATCCGCTCACTTCGTTCGGATCGTAGCCGCCCATCTCCAGTACGCGTGGATGCACCATGCCGCAGCCGAGAATTTCCAGCCAGCCCGTCTGCTTGCACATCCGGCAGCCATGTCCGCCACATTGCGCACAGCTTACGTCAACCTCCGCGCTTGGCTCCGTGAATGGGAAGAAGCTTGGGCGAAGACGGATTTGTGTTTGCGAGCCGAACATTTGCTGGGCAAATTGCAGCAGCGTGCCTTTCAGATCGCTCATGCGAATGTTAGGCGCAATAACGAGACCTTCAATTTGATTGAACTGGAAGGAATGCGTCGCATCGTCATCATCGCGGCGGTATACTTTGCCTGGACAAATAACTTTGATCGGCTTGCCTTTCATTTCCTGCATTGTTCTCACTTGAACCGGGGATGTTTGCGTACGCATCAAAATATCATCCGTAATGTAAAACGAATCCTGCATGTCGCGCGCCGGATGGTTTTTCGGCAAGTTCAGCGCCTCGAAGTTGTAATAATCCGTCTCCACTTCCGGTCCTTCCGCAATCGTATAGCCTAGTCCGATGAAAATATCTTCGATTTCCTGTGCTACCTTATTAAGCGGATGTACGGCTCCAGTTGGCAATGCTTTGCCCGGCAGCGTCACATCAATCGTCTCGCCGCGCAAGCGTGCTTCCGTCTCGGCTTGCTGGAATATCGCCTGCTTCTCTTCGATAACGGCTTCAATCGCCGCACGCACATCATTGCCGACTTGGCCGATAATTGGACGCTCTTCTGCGCTAAGTCCGCCCATGCCGCGCAAAATTTCAGTGAGCGCGCCTTTTTTCCCTAAATATTTTACCCGCAGATCGTTAAGCACTTGCGGATTGTCTACCTGCTGCAGCTCCTGCAGCGCTTCGCCGCGCAAAGCCTCCAAACGTTCCTTCATCTGATGCTCGCCTCCTCATTCTTTTGAACAAACAAAAAAGGCCCCTTCTTCCCGCAAGGGACGAAAGAACCGTGGTACCACCCTAATTCGAACAATCTGCTTGCTCCCCTCTACAGACAGGGATAGCAATAGCTTGCTCCTCAATCCCGTTAACGGCGGGAACCGAAACATTCCTACTTGCGGACATGCAGCACCTGCTGGCGCCATGCCGGGTTCAGAAGTCTGCTCAGGAGCGAACTTCAGACAGCCTGTTTTCACGAAAGACGCTCTCAATCTATGGCGACTTCTCCCTGTGTGAAGGCACTGCTTACTTTTCTCCGTCTCAGCATTTCAACTCATATGGATACAATATCTTTTACATTATAAGCAAATGGATGGCGCGATGCAATAACTGCCTTGCGATTTGCCCGACTTATGCTCCCGAAATCGGACTTTTGCCTACGGTAAAGCTGACGCTATCCGCCTTCCATACGCCATTTGCCTTGATTATTTGGGTGTTTCGCATAATGTAATAAACTTCCCAAGCATCATGCGAGGTGTCCAGCGATTGAAGAAAGCTTCCCGTTGTTTTGGTCCTGTAGCTGCCGGTCGTTACAGGAGCTTTAAACGCATAGTCAAATTTGAGGCCCTTATTTCGAATAATGGTATTAATAAGTCGATCGGTAAAATAAGGCTTGAAATAAGTGCGAATCTGCTTAATGGATGATACATCAGCTGCTTCATTTAATTTATCGGACAGCTGCTTCAAGCGAGCTGCGGATGCTTTTTCAGCGGCCAAAAGCTTAACTTGCTCCACATATACAACAAGCTGCTTCCCTTCGAGTGTAATCGTTGCGACTTGGCCATATGAATTCCAGTCTACACCTGCACCCAGTATTTGACTTACGAAACGCAGAGGTACATAGGTGGTATTGTTGATTAATTGCGCCGGTACGTCGAGCTCCGTTTCAGCTTGATTGACAAGCACCTTTTTAGAGTTGATCGTAAGCAGCATTTCGATATCGTCTTTTTGGATTTCAATCGTCTGGAGCTTCTGGTTCCACCCTACAACAGCCCCCATATTTTGTGCAACATCGCGTATTGGTATAAGCATCCGGTTGTCCTTCAATTTTCCATTATTAAGCTCCACCGGCCGATCAGCAGCAAAAACAGGCGTGGAAAGGGCTGATACAGCCAGCAGAGCCGCTGCCATTAAGCCTAAAGCGAATTTTTTCAACATCATAATACCTCCGTCATAAAAAATAGCTGTTGTTATTATCCCTATTTATATAGACGTGTAATTCATAAAAAAGTTACCTTGCTGGTCACTAATGAGGACTTAATCGCCAGCAGCATAACAGGCTCGCAAAAAAAGCGCCACCTTTGAAAGATGACGCCGCCTGCTTCATGCGAGCTGCTAGCCTAATAGCGTTTGCTTGACATATTGATTGAATTTCCTGAACTGCTCGATCTCACGCTCATGTGTCACTTTGAAATCCGCTGCTTTTTTCGAACGGCTTTTCAGCGTGATATCCAGCCCCTCAAGCTGCAAATAATAGCGGGTGCCAATATGATAATGACGGCCCTCATAGAGACAGGAGGCGCCAAGATAGTTTTGCAGCCATTCAGCCTTATCCGGCTGCTTGTCCCAGTTGTCCGTCAGCCAAGCATACAAATCAGGCTGAAAGCTGGCGAGCATGCCGCTATAACCGCCGCCACCGAGCTGCATGACTTCGAGTACATGAGGATTGTTCGCTACAAATATGTTAAGCGGAGTACCCTCCGCTGCTTTGATTTTCGCCTTAATTTGCTCAAGATTGTTGCTGCATTCCTTCATAAAGGTGAATCTGCCCGTAGCTGAGCACCATTTGACGAGCTCCGGCGACAATAAGCGGTGATAAGGAATCGGACATTCATACAATCCGAAGGTTACGTCAGGAAACGTTTCCAAAATCGTTTGAGCACGTTTTTTCCAAACTTCTTCATCTTCATCCTCAGCAGCCAGACGGTTCGTCACGAGTACGAATGCATCCACACCCGTTGCTGAAATTTGCCTAATTTCCTCAAGCTGCTGCTGAAAGGACTCCGAAATATGGCCTGAAGCCACAACGGGAACTCTTCCCGCCGTCTTTTCCTGCACGAAGCGCGCTACCGCTACCCGTTCCTCCAGAGAGAGATGAAGCATTTCACTGGACAAGCACACGGCAAACAGCCCATGCACGCCATTGTCTATGTACCAATTAATCAGCTGTTCCAGAACCGGATAATCAATCTCATTATCCTTGGTAAACGGTGTAAGCATAACGGGCCAGACGCCTTTCGGTGCTTGCTTCACTTGCATTTAAACCCCGCCCTTCACATTATTGATCCCTTACATGTTACAACAGATGTATATGCTTTGAAACCGCTATAACTTATTTGCACTGATATTTAAACAAGACCTCCGGAAATATATTCATTCGATAAAAGGAGCACATAAAAACAGCTCCCGCCCCATCTTTACGATGAGCAAGGAGCTGTTCTATAGACGCTTCTATTATTGAATAATGGCTTCGGCCTCTATTTCAACGAGCAAGAGCGGATCAATAAGTGCTTTGACTTCTACCATCGTTGCTGCTGGCTGAATCGTGCGAAAAAACTCGCCATGTGCTCTTCCAATCTCTTCCCACTTCGAAATGTCAGTAACGAACATTCGGGTCCGAACGACATCAGACATGCTTGCCCCTAGCTCAGCCAAAGCCTTCTCAATCGTTTGCAGAACAAACCGAGTTTGCTCATACGGGTCTCCTTGGCCGATGACTTCGCCATCCTTCATCGCTGTCGTTCCTGCGACTTCAATCCGATTGCCGACGCGAATCGCGCGGCAGTAGCCCACAAGCGGCTCCCATGGGGAACCCGTAAATACCTGTTGTCTGCTCATCGTGCTCTCTCCCCCACATTAAAAATGGTCATTCCCGCAACCGTATTTTTCATACTAACTGCCGTTTAAAGGCTCCGTCGCTATTTCCACTCGCGTTCCTTGGCCGCGCTCGCTCTTTACACGAAGCGACCAGCCCATCTGCTTCGCTCGTTCACGCATCATGCGAATGCCATAGCGGCCTTTCGCCTCCAACTGCTCGGCGTCCGCACCTCCTCCTGTATCCGCTACGATACAGTGAAAGCTGCCTAATGCTCCGCCTTCAAGCGGATAGCAGGCGATGCTCACATGCGCCTCGTGCGTATGCTTGCGAATATTCATCAGCGCCTCACGCACAATTGCCATCAGCTCGACCTTCTCTTTATCTGACAGCGCATGCTCGGGCAATTGCCAATTAACCTCGGCGGTATAGCCGCCACCAGCCTCTCGCAGCTCTTCGGCAAGAGCATGAATCGCCGTCAGCCAGGGCCCTTCCGCAGGACTTGCAGCTGTTGACGATTTCAAGTTGGCAATGGACTGGCGAACGTCCTCATATACATGCCGGACTGTTCCTCGAATTTGCTCAGTCGTCTGACGAACACCCTCCGGTGTATTGGCATGCTCCAGACTGTCCAGCTTCACGGAAAGCAGAAACAACGACTGAGAAATACCATCATGCAGCTCACGCGCAAGCTTCTCGCGCTGCTCAAATGAAGATTTTGACAGCCGTTCGCGCTGCAGCGCATCCTGCATGAGCTCTAGACGCTTGAACAAACCGCGCAGCAGTGTCAATGTGACTAAAAAAACAAGTACAGGAGCAAGCACATTGCCCAGATCCATTGAGATGTATGGCAGCAGAAAAGCATGCCTGACATATTCCCAAAGGCCAATTGTAAGTGTGGGAATCCATAAGATCAACCATTTCAACCATCGATAAGACACCCGCTACCGCTCCCTGCCTGCATTAATAGTTTTCAAAATCGATGCTTTCGTTCAGCTTGCCCCCGCTCTTATCAACCACCTGCAGCTCGGCCGTCCATTTCCCGGGGAATGGGATGTCCATCTGCTCTGCATGGTACGACGTTCTCACAAAACCAGGAAACGACTCATACGATGTATCCTCAAAAATCGCCAGCGGCACCTCAAGGGGCGCAAGCTGCTGCTTATCATGCGAATGCAGCACCAGCTTCACATCTGTTGGCTCCCCCAACTGCTCCGGCAGCCATATTTTCACCTCGAATTGATTCGCCCCCGGCTCATTTGGCGTTATATTAACGGTAAAATGGCGCGTTTCGCCCATCTTATGAAATCGGACTGGCGTATTGTCCGGTATGGGGCTCATATAGGTAAAGACGCCGACAATAAGCGTGATCGCCAGCATTAGACCTGCATCCACTTTCAGCATCAAGCCATGCGGCAGCTCCCCCCGCCGAACACGGGCACGAAGCAAAGCGCCTGTGACGATGACGAGTACGACCAACGCGATTTTCACCAGCAGCCAAATCCCCCAGCTTGTATAAAATAAATAGGACAAGCTTGGCAGCAGCAGCCATGTAATCGCCGCACCCGTAATGACAAGCAGCGCCATGGAAATCCATGCTGCTGTCGTGAAGCGTTCTGCAAAGCGCCCCGCTTCCTTCCGATCAGCCAACCAAAGCCCCAGTAAAATCATCAATCCTCCGCTCCATACAGCGGCACAAGCGAGATGAATAAAATCAAGAACGATGCCTAAATTCATATTCGACTGCAACGCCGCCATATGGCCGGTCCAGCTCTCAATAGCGAGTAATAGCAGCGCCCATATGAGCTTGAAGGTATCGCTTGCCCTAATTACGATAAAACCTAGAAGCGACAATATAAGCAGCGCAAGCCAGGCTTGACCGGTATTCGTTTCGGTGAACAGCCTCACCCATTCCGGCCCTCCTCCTCCGTAGCCCTCCATCAAGCTTCGCGCACTGGCGAATACATACAAAAGAGAAGCAAGCAGCAGCGCCCGCATCATTGGCAAGCTCCAGAGCTGCATCCGTTTGCGCTGTTCATCGCTTCCTAAGCGAATCCCGCTGAACCAAAGCATCAGTCCTGCCGCCAGCAGCAGCGCGAGGTAATAGACAATTCTTGCTGTATAAAATAAAGCTGTGCCAACGCTAAGGCCGCTGTCATGGCCGTGATCCATATTTTCCATCTGGTCATGTCCAACTTGCTCATGCGGATTAAAGCTCGCTGCAAGTGTTGGTAAAACCCCGGTAATCTGCTGGGGCTCTAAGCTTCGCGCTGCATGGGCTTCGGCCGGCAGGATGCCAACTAACAGTGCGCAACTAATCAGAAGCAAAGTCAGCATTGCATACGAAGTGATTATTTGGGCGGATGTATGCCGTACTAGCTGCTTGCTCCAGGAAATTAAACTTAAAATCATGCTGCAAATCCCTTCCTTCAGTTATCCTCTTGTAACAGTTTACCTTACAAGGCAGCAAAGGACAATTCACTTAGCAAGATGTGAAAACTGTATAACGCGACAGAGGAGGGTGCATCATGAAAGAGAAGGAACGGCATCATAATAGGAACAAGCCATTATGCACTGGAGGAGGAAATGTCTACATGGTGTTTAACAGCAGCTACACAATCGCAGATTTGAATCATAACGAGGACGCGCTTGCAGAAATAAAACAATTAGAGCAGCGGCTGTCCGACCAAACCGGAGCAGCCATTACTCTAATTGCTTATAACTATGAGCATGATATTACGGCTGAACGTACCGATTAATCATTTCAACAAGTAAATCATTCAGCGGCTTCACCTCGTATTCCCCGGCAGCTGGCTCTAGGTGGTCACCGCCTATTCCGCTGTCATCCGTCAAAAACAAGTACGTCCCTCCCGTCGCCACCGCCATAAAGCGCAGCAAATATTCTGTTTGTACATCTACGCCGCTGGAGGCGACGGGAATAATACGGATGCCATCCGCGGCTGCTGTTTGGATCAGCTCCTGAATTTCATTAACCACTTTCGTGTTATAATGCGGCGGAGCATCCAATACGAGGAATAGCAGCCTTGCCCGCGCCTGCTCGCTCCAGTCATGTCCATGAATGGCATCGCGCAGCGCCGCATCCACCGCTTCTGGATAATCGCCGCCGCCATCCGCCTTTTCCGCTGCCAATTTCCGGACAACCTGATCGACATCCTTCGTAAATGGAAACGACTTCACCGTATAATCATCAAATTTATCCTTATAAAAGTTGGCACTGAGCCGCATATCCAATTGCTGGCCATGCTGCTGGTCTACCCTGCCGATTACATCCTTCAGCTCGGCCTCCAAATAGCGCAGCTCATCCTCCATCGAGCCTGTCGTATCCACAACAAACATAATATCGACCTGATTGGCGAGCTCCGCTTCGCCTCCCAAATCAACCTTGAGCGTGCCTTGCTCCGGCAGGATAATATCGCTTAGGCTCTTGTTGTACTGACCTGCCTGCACCTCGACTTTATAATTGCTTTGCTTATCGTTTTGGCCATTGTCATAAAGCCCGGCAAATAAATAAGCTTTTCCATCCGTATTTGTGCGCGCTTCCCATACTTGCTGGCGCTGATTGTCATTTAGCGTAACGATCGCATCCGATACTGCGAGTCCCCCTGATGTCACAACGACCTCCAAGCGGTTAAAAGCATGGAACGACCAATAGCGGGCGTTATCATCTCCTTCTTTGCTATTGAGCAAATTGCCAAAGCGCTGCCATGCCGCCAAATCATCCCATTCCCCCGCCGTAAGCTGGCCTGGCTTCACTTCCGCCTGCTGCGAAGAATAACGCCTGTCTCCACCTTCTCTGCGTTCACTTTCAGGAATAGGCTCCGCAGATTCTCCTTTGCTTGGTGAGCTGTCTTCTTTGGTGCTGCTGCCTTCTCCACCTTCTGCAGCCGTATTTCCCACTGCCGTATCCTCTGTCTCTGTTGTCGTGGAATTACTCCGATCAGGGCCGCTGTTCATACCTCCGGAGCAAGCTGCTGCCAGCATAAGAGCGAAAATAATAACCAATGTGCGAAATAAGATGAATTTATTTGTATTTTGCATCTTATATCCCCCTTCTATCTTTTTCCATTTAGACGATTAGGGGGCACTCATTGTTGCATAAATACCTATTCAACATTAAAATGATTAACAGGCTGCAGCGCTGGTTTGTCCAGACCATATGCGGTGTTTTTCTTAGGAGGATAATCAGATGGAAACGATAGCGTTAACCAATATTGAAATAATCTATCAGCTCGGAACTCGCCAGCTTACTTTTACGAATGCCGATTTATTTTTAGTGACAGATTTTGGCTCAGCTTTGTGGTACGTCGATGCGAACGGTATTGCAGATACTGATGTATTGAAATGGTTCAATCAAAGCGAGGACATTCGAATCCAGCTGCTCGTCACCTCCATTGACAATCGCATATTCGAAGGTACAGCTTACTTCCATCCTAATGAGAAGCATTTTGCTGCGGCGATTCGCGGAGAAGGCGAATTGCGACTTATAAATAATGAGCAATAATCGTGGAAGTATGGGAAAAAGGGAGGAACAAACCGATATGTCAATTACTACGCGTCTGGTTCAGAATCAGGAAGACCGGGATGCCGTATTTGAAGTGCGTCGCAGCGTATTTGTTGACGAGCAGGGCGTTCCTGCTGCCAATGAATATGATGAATTTGAAGATACGGCCCAGCATCTGCTCGCCCTCAGCGGGCATGTTCCGGTAGGAGCAGGAAGGCTGAGAGTAGTGGACGGTGTTGCCAAGCTGGAGCGCATTTGTATTTTGGCAGACTACCGCAAGCTGGGCATTGGTAAAATCATCGTCGAAGCGATGGAGCAGGCAGCCGCGTCCCAAGGACTGGCCTCGGCCAAGCTGAATGCGCAAACGCATGCAGAAGGCTTCTACAGTAAGCTGGGCTATCGCACGGTTTCGGACATTTTCTTTGAGGAAGGCATGCCTCATGTCACGATGACCAAGCAGCTTGCCCATCGGGCTTAAAGCCTGCGCAAATCCAATAAAAAAAGCCCTGGACAGCCGCCATTCCAACATGGACGGACTTCCAGGGCTTTTCAATTATACAGGCTGCTGTGAGGCAGCTACTATTTGCTATGCGATAATTCTGGTGTTGTCATGCGATCGTAGAAATCTACCGCTTTATCCTTGTCTTCGGAATCGCGAAGCGCCATTGCCGAACGTGGATGCTCGTCCAAAATACCAGTAATCATGTAAGGAATAATGTAACCCCACTCTTCCTTCTCGCGAAGCGGAATCATGTATTTCTCGATCATATCGAGAACGGGGCGTGTTTTGTATCTTGGGTTTTGCAGTTGGGATACGAGCAGCTCTGTGTTGCAGTTTCCTGCTGCGCGGCCCATGCCATATACGGATGCATCAAGCAGCTCAACGCCGCCTTCAGCAGCAATAAGCGTATTTGCGAATGCAAGCTGCAAATTGTTATGCATATGTGCGCCCAGACGCTTGTTCGGAAGGTACTTGCGGAATTTTTCCGTCAAGTAGCTTACATCATTCGGTTTCAGGCTGCCGTAGGAATCGACGATGTACACAACGTCAACAACGCTGTCATTGATCAATTCGAACGCTTCCAGCAGTTGGTTTTCCATTACATTCGACAAGGCCATAATGTTCAGCGTCGTCTCATAACCACGGTCACTGAATAGTTTAACAAGCTCAAGACCCTTGTCCACATCTTTCGCATAACAAGCGACACGGATTAGATCAAGCAGGCTTTCGCTACGCGGCAAAATATCGTTCTCGTCTACACGGCCTACGTCAACAAGTGCCGACAGCTTTGTAGTTCCTTTATTAGGGATAACCGTTCTGAGAAACTCGTCATCCAGAAAACGCCAAGGGCCTGCACTTTCTGCGCCTTTGAGCAGCTTTGGCGAGTTTTTATAGCCAATTTCCATATAATCAACGCCAGCATCGTTCAGGCTTTTGTACAAGTGCTGGACAAACTCTACGCTGAAATCCCAGTTGTTTACTAATCCGCCGTCGCGAATAGTGCAATCGACGATTTTACAATGACTTGTTTTTGAATTCATGTAAAGGCTCCTTCTGACTGTACGTCGCTAATCTTTAACATTCATCATACTTGAAATGCCTAGGAAACGCAAAAGAAATTTGCCCATTTCTGCCGCCTCAAATCGACCCATTTAGCCACCAAGCAGCTCCTCCGCTTTCGCCTGAAAACGTTCATGGAATTGCTTAACCGCGGGGATATCCATCTGCTGTCCGTTGATTCGGTTGTAAACTTGCTCATCCGTCGTTGCCAGCACGTCCAAAAACTGCGATACCATTTTTGCCGTTACCGTCTCCGGATGCTCCTTCACCAGCTTTTGATAGCTCGTCTTCACCTCGCTGAGCAGCCGATACGTTTCCATATCAAATATGGGTGTGTTATTGAGGCCATAAATATACATCGATAAGTAGCTGTTTAAATAAAGCTGCTCGATTTCCGGGCGCTCTGCTGAATCGGGATACGTTTTAATGTAGGTTTCCGACAATACTGCGCGATTAGCCAGCTTATCCCACGTTATGATCAGCCCGGCATCCTTCGCTGAAACCTCATTTGATTCTACCGCCCGCAAAAAAATATAATCATTCATCTGCTGCGATACATAATTTTTGTAAACCTTTTGCAATTCAAAATCAATGATCGGATAAATGGTGCCCTCTACCATAATCAGCTTGTAGCCGCCCATCAGCTTCGTAATAACAAGCTGCTTCACAGCGGCATCTTGAATTTCGGCGGCGTTGGAGGCCGTAATCGGCCATTGCTGCTGGAGCAGCACCTCCTGCACATTATTTTCAAAAAAAGCGTCCTGCGTTCGTTCCAGATCATTGTTATAATACGCATTCAGCTCACGTATCATCGTATCCGCCCGCTCTTGTCCAGCCTTTGACATATTCTCGTTCAAGAATGAAACAATTTCGAACGGCTCCTTTGCATTTTGCACCGTCTGGCGGTATTGCTCCAGCAAATTGTCCTTCTCTTGGGGAGCGCCCTGCACGACTGGCGAAACCTGTGCGCCAGCGTGGGAATCCCGACGTTCCTCTGTATTTTTATTGTTGCCGCTGCAACCTGCAATGAATAATGCAAATATAAGAACTAAAACATTCCATCTATAGTTACGACTACGCACGTCGCTATTCACCTCAATCGTCATGTTCATCTGGCCCTCTCACTCTAATAGTATATGCCACATTATCGTCAATATCCAATAGACGCATGAACAGAGCGGAAGTTACGGCAAAAAAGCGCGGAAGCAGGCCTCCGCGCAAACTTTTTTCAAAACACATCCGTATCCTTAACTTATCTTCAAAATATCTCCTGATCTTACAGCGCTTTGACCTGATTATCCTCATGCTGGGCTTCGGCCGAATAATGCCCCGACTTCACAACCTTTGTTGTCAAATACTTCTCATTGTAGACGGAGGTTTGCCCCCAAAGCGGAACACGGCGGGCAATATGCATGCCAGCTTCACGAAGCGCCTCCACTTTGCGCGGGTTGTTCGTAATAATCGACACAGGCAACGAGCGAAGCAGCTTCAAGACAGCAATGGATTCACTGTAATCGCGAGCGTCCTCAGCAAAGCCCAGCTCCAAGTTCGCATCAACTGTATCGAGCCCCTCCTCCTGAAGCAGGTAAGCCATTGCCTTACTGAACAATCCAATGCCACGGCCTTCATGATTTGCCAAATAAAATAAGGCGCCCGTTCCATGCTCGGTAATCATCCGCATCGACTGCTTAAGCTGAAAGCCGCAATCACAGCGTTGGCTGCCAAAAATATCGCCCGTATGGCAGATGCTGTGCATGCGAATCAGCGCATCTTCGCCTTCGGCAAAATCGCCATAGACGAGCACGCTGGATTGCTGAAGCTCCGCATACTGCCCCTTCGCCAGCTCGCTGTATAGATCTGTCTCGTCTTGGGCGCTATTTTTCTCACGCTTCAGCCAGCTGTACCACTGAAAAATCTTCGTCTCGCCGTCAAGCTCAACCGGAAGCTGAATGGGTCCGACAACATGGATATCGTGCGAATCGCCTTCAATAGTTTTTATTTTATCATTTATAATAGAACGAATGGATGGTTTAATCATTAGTGTGCACCTTCTTCATCTGTATTTGATATAATAGGTTGAAAGGCTAAGCTTCATCTGCTATAAATGCACTTTGCCTTATTAATAATCGTAGGGGAACAAGTTTTCGCTTACCATTAGTAACTAATTATATATTCGAAATTCCATTACGTCAAGTTATGAGCATTCAAAAAGTTTGCTTGTATATAAATTATATTAAAGTTATACTTAATAGCAAGTTATTAATGAGGTGATCTACATGGAGAAATCCGGGCTTTGTCCGCGCCTGCACAAAGGAATGGACATTATAAGCAAACGATGGACCGGCTTGATTATTTATCAGTTGCTGTCCGGGCCGCAGCGCTTCAGCTGCATTCAAGGTGCCCTTCCCATTAGCGGCAGACTGCTGTCTGAGCGGCTCAAGGATCTTGAAAATGAGGGCATTGTAAGCCGCGCCGTCTTTCCAGACATTCCAGTTCGCATCGAATATTCGCTTACCGAAAAGGGACACGCACTGGAGCCGGTCATTCGCGAATTGCAGCAATGGTCATCCGATTGGGTAGCGCCTATGTCCATATCCAAGTAAAAAGATAACGAAGCAGCCTCGGCCCTTAACAAGGCCGAGGTTGTTTTGCGTTTCCGGAGCGGGGACGCTTCGCGGAATTATAGCAATCTACTATTAACGTCTAGTACCCTCTATCAGTAGGCCACATATACATATATTATTCATATCTCCCCATGATAGTCGTCCTCTTATACGTTATTACTAGAAAGGAGGAAATCCTTTTGCTTACGATCTTCATTATTTGCTCGTCAGGCCTGTCCCTCTATTTCATTCTCAAGCCTCCTCCACCGATCAAACAGCCTACTATTATATCTCTATCCTCTACGGCAACCGATAAACGCTATGACAGCAGCCGCATAGAAGCCGCTCAGCATAATGCAGTTGCCGCAAATGAATAACTCTTTCCTGCTTCACTATGAATTTAACCAAGAATTCGAGGTGATTAACATTTGATCTCGCTACCTTCCATTATCGTTTCCCTGTTTGCCTTCCTCTTCACGATCTTGCTCATTTTGTGGCGTCCCAGAGGACTGAATGAAGCCATTCCTGCTACGTTTGGCGCCATACTCGTCCTATTGAGCGGAGTCGTCTCGTTGACGGACCTGGCGCATATTAGCGCCACCGTTAGTGGAGCAGCCATCACCATTATGGCGACGATCGTAATGGCAATCGTGCTGGAGAGCTTTGGCTTCTTCATCTGGGCTGCCGAGGGGCTTGCCATTCGAGCACGTGGCTCAGGACTCAGATTGTTCTGGTATGTAAACCTGATGTGTTTTCTGATGACGCTATTTTTCAACAATGACGGCAGCATTCTTATCACTACACCGATTTTGCTCATTATGCTGCATCACATGGGACTGAAAAATCACCAAAAAATTCCATACCTACTTTCAGGAGCATTAATCGCTACCGCCTCCAGCGCCCCCATCGGGGTCAGCAATATTGTAAATCTGATTGCGCTAAAAATCGTCGGCATGGATTTGTACATGCATACCGTCATGATGTTTATCCCCGCTACAATTGGTCTGCTGCTGCTCAGCCTGCTGCTGTTCTTCTACTTTTACCATCAGCTTCCCCGGCAAGTCCCCCATACGATTTCAATTGTCCCTATTCAATCTGGCTACCATCCTTTACTCACACCTAACGGAAGCAAGCCTGCATATCCCAAATACAGCAGCCGCTTTATGAAATTGATTCTGCTTTTCGTCTTCTCTGTCCGGCTAAGCTTATTTGCTGCCTCCTATTTGCATATCCCCGTTGAGTGGGTCGCTGTTTTCGGCTCCCTGCTGCTCCTTAGTTGGCGCTGGGTTTACTTGAAAATGCCGCCGAACGACATTTTGCGTAAAATTCCGTGGCATATACTCATTTTCGCCTTCGCCATGTATATCATTATTTATGGCCTGCACAATATTGGCCTGACGCAATTACTCGTGCAGGTGTTCGAGCCGCTTGTTATGGGGAGCCTGATGAATGCAAGCATTTTAATCGGAGGGCTTGTCTCTGCCATGTCTACACTCGTCAACAATCACCCCGCTCTCATGATCGGCACGATCACCCTCACCGAAATGAACCTCGATCCGCTTTCACTCAAAATCGCCTACCTCGCCAGCGTCATTGGGAGCGATATTGGCTCACTCATTTTACCGATAGGCACTCTAGCCTCGCTCATTTGGATGAATCTTGTACAGAAAGCCAAGGTAAAAATCAATTGGTTGGATTATGTCAAAGTAACGATTGTCGTCATTCCGCCTGTTCTGCTGTTTACTCTCGTTCTTCTTGCTTTATGGGTTGGCTGGATCTTCCCTATGCATTAACTCACGACAACTTCTACATGAGCGGTCAGTCCACAATGAACTACTGTATTCATAATTCAGCAGTTATTTCTGCAGAAAACGAGCGCTGCCGCCAAATAACGGCGGCGCTCGTTCTCACTTGAGGCAGCAGCATATTTTTATTTTACTGCTAAAAGGTTTACAAATGAGCCATTAAGGTATAATATATATCCCTAGCCGAATTCTGGCACTCTATTATTAATCGCTTAATTTTTCAATTGAAAAAGCGGGGGAACCAACGACGTGGTTGAAGCGACAGCTTGAATCGCAAGGGGTGAATCCGGTGCCTTCGCGCACTGGTAGGGCAGCTCTCTGGCCCGAATCCGACAGCTAACTCCGTAAGCGAACGTGAGGAGAGATGAATATGATTGTCCTTCATGCGCCGGACGCTCCGCCTAAGGCGAAGCACGCAATGAAGCTTACGGTCAAGCGCATTGAGCTGTTTGTCATTCCAGCACTCAATGTAGACGCCGCTGGAAACCGTGCCTGCTTGCGGGTAACGACGGACAAAGGCATTGGCTTTGGCGAGACTTTTGTAGACGAAATGGAACGCCCTAACGATTGGGGCCTGTGGTGCAGCGCGCTGAGCAGCTTTATCGGCACCTTGTCCATAACAGGCCGTTCGCTTCGGAGCGAGCAAGCTGATCAACACAGTGTGTACAACCTGTTCGATCACGCCATTCACCATCTCAAACACTGGACGGCAGAAATTGAACCGGATGACAACACTTCCGAGGAACCTATTTTACTCAGCCGCTCGTTATTCTATCTTTCTATTTTTTAGCCTATTTTGGATCGACCTAACACAAAGGAATCTTCCCCGCCATGATTCAGCTGGCGGAAAGGTTCCTTTTTTTCTATCGGCTGCTTGTTCTCCTATGGAAAGAAAATAAAGTTTTAGTTCCAGATAGGAAGAATGGCGGGCTATTGATAGGTTATATAAATGTGTTGACACCAAAGTAATTAGGAACCATACTATATATATGAACAACAATAATAAAATAATAAATGACTTTGACGCAATTCCTTCGCTAGTACAATCCAAGCGTCAGATTGATCGCTATAACCTAGACATAGACGCTCAGGCTATACTCGTCGCTTCTAGACTAATGGCAGCGGGAGTCAAGCTTGGACATGCCTCGGAGATTCATTTCTCTAGATTCGGTTTATCAACAAGTCGATATCGTTTATTGGCGGATCTTGAAGATAACGAAGGAGAAGAATTGCCTTCGCAATTAGCGGAGCATCTAGGCGTTACACGTGCTACAGTGACAGGTCTTATCGACACCCTTGAACGAGATGGGCTAGTTTCTCGGAGATCAAGCTCAGATGATGGCCGTCAGAGATCGGTCATTTTGACGGAAGCAGGAGCGAAGAAGCTTCGTGAAATGGCTCCTGAGCATTTCGCTCGGCTGGAAGCAATGGTGGGCTTGCTCAATATCGAGGAGCGCAGCGTATTTCTCGACTTGCTAGGCCGAATTACACAAGGCATCTCAGCTCTTACGGGCGAAGTAGGCTCGAAACCAAAGGGAAACATCAGTAATGATTAGAATGGGCTAGTAAAGCTAGCCTATTTTTATCCTTATATAGTTAGGAAGCTAATTATATTTCACTGAAAGCAATCGTTGAACGATTTCAAAGAAGAGGGGAGCAGCTAAATGAACAAGATGAAATACCCGAATCAGACAGATGCTGTTTACGGCATCAAGCCTGCTGGTTCCAAGAAAAAGATTTTTATACTATGGCGTGAAGTTGTCATGGCCTATGCTGCTCCTGCCATCATGGCAGGTATCGGGGGATTGATTACTGCCGATAGGGGGCTTCAAATAGGGGCATTGACCACAATCGGCGGTGCATCGGCCTTGATGGCCTTAATGATTGGCCTTTTGTTGCGCAGCCGAGTGGGCCGTATACGATGGGTCATCACTGCACCTCACTTGGTTGTGGTAGGGATGTTCGCATTGGCCGGGTCCTTGTTTGGCCTATACGCCGCATGGTTGACATCTGTTTTACTAGAATTTATGAATCCGAGCAATCATTTGGCCTGGGTCGGACGTGTCTGGACCGATTTCCCGTTATCTGGATTCATAGCAAGCACGATAGTGACATGGCGGTGGCGTCTTGCCGTCACAACTCATTTTCCATCCAAAAGGAGAAGATAAAAATGATAGTTATTATGGGAGCAACAGGTACGATAGGAAGTGCGCTTTTGAAACGTTTGGTTGATCTTGGCGTACCCGCCAAGGCGCTGAGCAGAGAGCCTGAGAAGTTGCGTGATCAGATCGGAGAAAAAGGCCGATCGACTATAATGGTATCATCGGCGGATGCTTCCGACCCCGAATCGCTGCGCCGCGCGTTTACAGGTGCTAGCCAGCTCTTCCTTGCCATGTCCAACAGTCCGAGACAAATCGAATTGGAAACTTCAATCATTCAGATTGCCGCAGAATCTGGAATCAAACATATCGTAAAAATATCCAGCCCTGCCTTTGAGCACAGCTCGCCAGTCGCAGTGGCAGGATGGCATCAAGAAATCGAGAAAACGCTGAGGGAATCGAGTCTCACCCACACCGTGCTGCGCCCTTATGCGTTCATGCAAAACTTGCTGCGCCTTGCACCAACGATCACAACCCAAAATGTTTTCTTCGGCTCCATGGGCGATTCACCGTGTAACTTCATTGACTGTCGCGATATCGCAGATGTTGCCGCTGAAGTTCTTACCAATCGCAAGATATCAGGCCAAATATATACGCTTACTGGTTCGGAAATTTTCAACTATCCTCATATCGCGAGTCAACTATCCGCCCTGCTTAATCGGCCGATAAGCTACATAAACATGGAACCTCAAGTACTGCTTCGCAATCTTATCGAGCATGGGAATATGCCTCCTTGGCTCGCGAACCACGTTGTGGAAATTCAAACTATGTCTACGGTGGTGCCAGAAATTCCAAATGATACTGTGCAGCGCTTGCTCGGCAGAGAGCCACGAACGCTAGAGGCCTTTCTGCATGAGTGTGTTGAACATTTCCGGTAGAGGCGGAGTCCACCAATAGTGAAATTTTCGCCTCACTCAGACTCATGAATGCGCAGAATTTCATCCAGTCGGTGAAATGAAGGCAAAGATGAGGGGCAGCAGGTGGCTCGGAGATCGAGAAATAGGCGTACAGGGTTCACATATTAGTCATCCATAATATGTAGAACCCTGTAAGTCCAATACTTTATTTTCACCTTAAATAAAATCGGTCATCGAATGGACGGCAAGCTCGCCCGGCGATGCAGCAATGAAAGCCTGATCCCCTTGCGGGTTTCGCGCGTAAAACGTAATCGTACGCGGTTCATTCGGCAGCAAATCGAAATAGTTGTCACTGAAAATGCCCTCGATGGACGCGGAAAGTCGAACCTGCTTCGCCAGCATATTCGTCTCCAGAACAAAGGCTGTGCCGCCGCTGCCTTCAACTTCGCTTACCTTAATGGCAGGAGCTATGAGTTCAAGCTCCTTCATCGGCCTGAAATAATGCTCCTTTTCCTCCACAAGCAGTCCACCCTGCTTAAGCTTGGCTGCCAGTACAACTGAGCCTGGCTCAATACCTTCTGGAAGCAGTGCCTTCAGCTCAAAGGAGCAGGCTATGTGGCCCTTATTCGGCTGAAGCGACACGGGAACAGCAAACTGCTTTAGCACCTCGCCAGCAAATGAGCGCAGTTCTAGCTGAAGCTCGCCGATGAAAGGCACATTTTGATCTGACAATACATAACAATCGATGCGGCCGCCACTAGTATCATCGAAGGATAACATCATGTCACGGAAGCTGCGTCCCGCATAATATTGCAGCGCCTTCCAGCGCCCGTAATAGTCCATTCCCGCCCATGAGGCAACGGGCCAGCAATCGTTCATTTGCCAATATAACGACCCCATGCAAAATGGCTTTTTCCGCCTATGAGCCTCAATCGCTGTCTTCATCGCTTCCGCCTGCAGCACTTGGCTCAAATACAGAAATGCCGGAAAATCCCTCGGCTGGTGCAAATACATATCCATATATTCCTTGATCAGTTGGTTGCCACGCGCGTTTTTCTGATGCGCCAGCATAACCTCCGATTCAATTGCCATATCCGCTTCCTCCGCATACTGCTGCACCGTCTGCAGCTCAGGGAACGATTGAAAGCCGTATTCGCTCATAAAGCGGCCTACGTGGACGTTGTATTTTTCAAAGGGCTCTATGTTATGCCAGACGCCCCAGTAGTGAATATCGCCGCTCTTGGACAGGTTGAAAGCATGCTGCTCCCCGTCTCCCGTCAGCCCGCGCATCGGCGATGAAGGCCAATATGCAATACCATTGCCAAGCCCAGCGACCGCCTGCGGCAAAATCCGATGGAAAATCGCCTCATAATCGGCCCACAGCTGCTCTCGCTGCTCCGGCGTATAATCGCGCTTCCAGCCCCAGCCCATATTTTCATCATAATGCGACCAGGCTGTATCAATTTCGTTGTTGCCGCACCATAAGGCGATACATGGGTGATTGCGCAGACGCCGAACGTTTTCCTCCGCCTCCAGACGCACATTTTCCAGAAAAGCCTCATCTCCGGGATACATGCTGCAAGCGAACATGAAATCCTGCCAGACGAGTAATCCGTACTCATCACAAAGCTCATAAAACACATCCGCTTCATAAATGCCGCCACCCCATATACGGAGCATATTCATATTCGATTGCGCAGCACTCGCAATTTCATGACGGTAGCGCTCATACGTCACATCAGGCAGAAAGCTGTCATTTGGAATATGATTAGCGCCTTTGGCGAACACCGGAACGCCGTTCAGCTCGATATAAAAAGCATGGCCCTGCTCGTCTTGATCGGTTACCAGCTTCACTGCCCGCAAACCCGTCGTCACACTTCGGCTGCTAACAGACTGCTCGACTCCATCCTTTGCTTGCACAAGCAGTGCTTCAAAATGATAGAGCTCCGGCTTGCCGAGGCCTCGGCACCACCAAAGCCGCGGCTCCGTAATAGACGCCGCCAGTTCCACCGTCTGTAATCCCGCATCCAGCTGAACCTGCTGCTCCCAGCGCCTACCGTCTGCCTCAACCCGCACTACCCCTTGCCAAGTCTGCTCGCATTCGACCTCTGCGACAAGCCTGAGACTCGCTTGAACAGACGTTATTTCCTGCTGCTCGATATATAGATCGGTCAGTCGTACATCCGACCAGGCAACGAGCTTAACTTCTTTCCAAATGCCGCTCGTCACAAAGCGCGGGCCCCAGTCCCAGCCATAATGATAAGGAGCCTTGCGGGCAAAAACACTAAGCTTCTTATCGCCAAGTCCACCCAGCTCTGACTGGTCATTCGTCGCTGGAAGCGAGTAGCCCAGCTTCTCGAGCTTTGGCAAATCCTCGTTAATTGGCGAACGAAATTTGACCGTTATCACATTGCCCTCTGGCTGTAAAACCGGCTTAACATTGATTTTCCAGCTGCGGAACATATTGTCCGCCGACAGCATATTCTTGCCATTTACATACACGTCAGCATACGTATCAAGACCAGTGAAAACCAGCTCAATCTGCGATTGCGCCAGCATTTCAGGCGTTACGCCGAACGTCGCCCTATACTCCCAATCCTGCTTGTCAATCCACTGCAGTCCATGCTCATTCGTCCCGTAAAAGGGATGGCCTATTTTCTCCTGCCGCAGAAGATCCAAATGCACGTTTCCCGGCACCGTCGCTGGCAGCCATTCCTTCTCCCCGCATGCTCTAAAGCTCCAATCAGATAAAATTCTATTCGCTTCGTTCATCGCGTCCTCCACAATCGTTATATTAGTTTAGTTAAAATGTATTTCAGCCTTGTCAGCATTGAGAGCTGACACTTCCAGCGTCTCAGATCGCAGCGGCTGTCCGTCTGCTTGCTGCAAGGTGACCGTAACCGATTCACCGGGCAGCAGGTCAAAATAGTTATCGCTGAAGCGGATGTTGCCCTGCTTCACAGCGATTTTCACCAGACGCGCCGCACCGCCCGAAGCAGCTATTGTAACCGTCTGCTCCTTCTCATTAAACGTCGCTGCAAGGGTGCTGTCCGGCAAGCTGAGCTCCCGATGATCACGTAAATAATAATAATTGTCTGGCGCGTCCCACCGAGGAGCGGACAGCTTCACAATGACCTGCTCTGGCGCAGCATCGCCTAGCACTTCTGCCTCTGCAAGCTCGCCAATTTGAATTGCCGTATTCGGCGGCAGATTGACGTCAAAGCTCTGCTCATACACCAAGGTGCCATCATGCGTATAGCACTTGAACAGCACCTCGCCCTCATGCGCTTCCAGCCGGTCATTAACTGCCCATACGCAGAGCGGCTGCCCTGGCTCATAATCGAGCGACAGCAGGAGCGGATGGTAAAACTTTTTCGCATAATAAAAAGAAGCTTTCGGCAGCAGCTCATAGTCAATCAGCGACCAGCTCGTGCCTGGCCAGCTGTCATTATGCTGCCAGACGAGCGATCCGCTGGTGCGGTGCTTATTGCGCCTGTAATGCTCAATGCCATATTTTAAGCCCTCCGCCTGCGTGAGCATGGAGAAGTTCATATATTCTTCGATATTTTGCGGAATGCCCGTATAACCTTCCATGAGCAAAATGCCCTTCTGATGGTTCGTATCCTTATTGCGATGCGCCATCTCTACGCTGCCCCAATAAAATTCGCCTTCCGGGATATAGCGCTCCAGCGTATAGCGGTTCGCAGATGCGTGCATGCCGAACTCGCTGCTGAACAGAGTGAAATCTTTTTTATAATTTTTGAACGTAACGCCTTCAATGCTGTAATCAAGCAGCGGCGCCTCGCCGAATTTGCGCGGGTACACCGAGCCATGCCATACTTGCCAATTGTGGCGGTCACCGACATCAGGATCGTTGGCATCATTGCCGCCATAAGGCGACGACGGCCAATACGGCCTGCTGCTGTCATACTGCTCCAGCACTTCCGGCAGCAGCTCATGGTAGATGCTCTCGCCATAGAAGGGACAAGTAATATCCCCGCCAGCCGACTTCATGTCATACAGCCAGTCAATTTCGTTGTTGCCGCACCATAAAGCAAGCGACGGATGATTGCGCAGACGCTTCACATTATCGATCGCTTCCTGCTTCACATTTTCCATAAAATTACGGTTGAAATCTGGGAATAGTGCATTCGCAAAGGCAAAATCCTGCCAGACGAGCACACCAAGACGATCGCATTCCTCGTAAAAAACATCCTTCTCATAAATGCCGCCAGCCCAAATGCGCAGCATATTCATATTGGAATCGACAGCCAGCTCGATGAGATCGGTATAGCGCTTGTCCTTCACCGCTCCAATAAAGCTGTCTGCCGGAATCCAGTTGGAGCCTTTGGCGAACAGCTTGACGCCGTTCAGCAGGAAGGCAAAAGCGGGCTTTCCAGCCTCATCCTCCAGCTGCAGCTCAATTGTCCGAATGCCGCAGCGCTTGCGATAGCTGTCAACCTGCTCACCATCCGCAAACAGCTGCACCTCAAGCTCATACAAATACGGCTCGCCAAGATCATGCGACCACCAAAGCTGCGGTTGCTTTACAGCCAGCTCCGCCGATGCTTCGTGCCCGCCTTTCAAGAAAATCGCTGCGGATGCCGCAACCTCTCCCTCTCTCGTAAACAGCTTGATTTCAGCAGTCAGCTGCGCCGGCTTGTGATAGGCAACCGTATCAACTGCTACTTTCAAAGCTGCTTCTTCCTTGCCAGCCGATAACGTTTGAACGAATACACTGCCGAGCTTAGCGGCACGTCTGCGCTCCAGACGAACGCTGCCCCAAATGCCGACGGTGACCATTCGTGGCCCCCAATCCCAGCCGAAGTTCATCGCGGCCTTGCGCAGCCATGGACGCTCCTTCGTATAGGAGGACCACTGGAATTGCTCCTTATCCTGATGATGCAAATGCAGCGGGTCAAAACGGACAGCAATGGCATTTTTGCCCGGACGTACAACCCTCGTGACATCAAAAACATAAATGCGATGCATATTTTCCGCCGTACCCACTTCGAGTCCATTGACGAAGATCGTCGCAAATGTATCCAAGCCTTCAAAAATCAGCTCATGCCGCTCCCCTTGACCCTCATGAACCTCATAGTCGAACTGCGCTCGATACCACCACTCCTTCTGCTCTATCCATCGGCATTTGATGTCGTTATGCCCAAAATAGGGATGCTCAATAATGCGCCGATCAATCAGAGTGGAATGCACATCCCCGGGAACCTTCGCCGTCATCCAAAAACGGTCGTCAAGTCCAGGTGCCGCCACCTGAAGAGGAGGCTTCTCCCCTACTTCAAAATGCTGCAACCGCCAGTCTGTTATTTTCATATGGCTCTCATCCTCCAATTTATCTCTATGTGTGTTGAAAAAAATACGTAAAGCGCGAAAAGACCCGCCTCCAATCGCTTGCGATTTTTCAGCTGGGCCTTCTTCGCGCTATGGCTTTTTCGCCGTGCTTTTTTTACATTTCCGATTCGCTATACTTATTTGTTCAGCTTCGCTTCTGCGTCTTTCCCTTTATCGAGCAGCGTTTGATAAGCCTCTTCCAATGTGGCTTGGCCAAACATAACCGCTTCCATCTCGGATTTGTAGGTTTTTACGAAATCCTCCGCACCGGCTGGAGCTGGATAGAAAGGCAATGCTTTCGGTTTTGCCGCTTCAAGCAGCTCTTTAGCAAACAAGTCGCCGGACGTAAGCGTCGGCTCGAGCTCTTTGAACACCTCCTCATTGATTGGGATACCGCGTGTCAGACCAAGCGTCTTGCCGGATTCTTTGTCAGCCACGAACCATTTAATGAACGCTTTCGCCTGCTCCTTGCTAGCCGAGCCTTCGCTCACAGAAAGGAAAATCGTCGATTGCGCCCAGCCGCCGCCAGCTTCGCCGATCGGAATGCTGCCTACTCCAAGCTTGCCAGGGAGCAAGGATTCAATCACACTTGCCGAGCCGACAGATGCGGTTCTCAGCATAACTTTGCCTGAAGCCATCGAATCGAGCTGCGGATCATTTTCCTTAAAGGATAGCTGCTGGTCTGCTGCAGGCACTATGCCATCTTTGCGGAAGTCCGCATAAATTTGCTGGAACTTCATCCAAGTGTCTTTATCGAGATTAAACGTTGTACCGTCTTTAAAGATCGGCCCTTTGCCTTGGGAGGTTTGGTAATATTGATAAAATTCCCAAATGTTCGTCATATCGTCAATGCCGTATTGGCCCTTCGGCAGCTTCTCATGCGCTTCTTTCGCATAAGCGAAGAAATCATCCCACGACCAGTTGCTCGCTGGAAGGCTAACTCCCGCCGCTGCCAGCGCCTCTTTATTGTAGACGATGCCTTGTCCGTTATAGCTGAGAGGAACGCCGTACACCTTGCCGCCAATTTTAATATTTTCCAAAACCTGTGCATCTACGACTCCCGACAGATCAATATCGGACAGATCCGCCAGCAGGCCCCGTTTCGCATAGCCTTGAATGTAAGCTGCATCCATCTGCAGTACATCTGGCAGCGTGTTCGATGCTGCGAGCGTCGGCAGCTTTTCCCAATAACCGTCCCACGCTGTATACTCAGGCGCAAACGTCACGTTCGGGTTCTTCGATGTATACAGCTCCAAATCCTTAAGCGTGGCATCATGTCTTGCCTGCGAGCCCCACCACATCACCTTCAGCTTTGCCGCTGCATCGGCATTTCCAGCAGACGAAGCCGCTGGCGCAGTGCTTGCTGCAGTTGAATTGCCGCCGCTGTTAGAGCCACAGCCGGAAAGAACGAGGGGAACCGAAATCAGAGTAACGGGCAACCATTTCAACCATTTTCTTTGTGTTTTCATACGTAGAACACTCCCTCTTTTATATAAATGTTGGTGAAGCCGGTTGTTGAAAAACGTTTGATGCCTTACCCTTTGATCCCCGTTGTCGCAATACCTTCTACGAAATGCTTCTGGGCGACGAAGAACAAGATCGCCGACGGAACGACAGACAATAGTGACATCGCAAGCAATTGTCCCCATTGGACTTCGAATTGGTCAATGAACATCCGCAATGCCAGGCCAACCGTAAATTTCTCGACTGAGCTGAGGTAAAGCAGCTGCGAGAAGAAGTCATCCCAGCTCCATAGGAAGGTGAAAATCCCTACAGTGACAAGCGCTGGCTTAATGAGCGGTGCGATGATGCGGAAGAAGATGCCGTATACCGATGCCCCATCAATTTGCGCCGCTTCATCAAGCTCACGCGGAATGCCCCGCACGAACTGGACGACCAGGAAGACGAAGAAGGCGCCGCCGCCGAAGAAATGCGGGAGGACAAGCGGAACATAGCTGTCAGTGAACCCTAGCTTGTTGAACAATATATATTGCGGCACGACGGTTACCTGAGCTGGCAGCATCATCGTGAGCAGCAATATTGAAAACCAGAAATTGCGAAGCTTGAAGTTCAGACGACCGAAACCGTAGCCAACAAGTGCTGCTGTGGCGACGCCGCCTATGACGTTCCAAAATTCCATCATCAAGGTGTTGGCGAAGAAAGTGGCAAAGGTGAACTGTGGAGAGAAGTTCCAGCCATTCGAATAGTTTTCCCACATGAAGACGGTCGGCCATAGCGATGGCTCTCCAAGCTCAGCCGTGCTTTTGAACGATGCCCCAACCCACCAAATAACCGGATAAAGCATCAGCAGCGAGAATGGGAGCAAAATCAAATGGGTGCGAAGTCCAGCTAGCTTTTCTGATCTCATTTGGCTTTCCCCCCATCCGATTCGTAAAATACCCAATATTTCGATACTAGGAAATTAATGGCCGTAAAGGCCGCGATAATGACGAGCAATATCCAGGCAAGTGCTGATGCATAACCCATCTCATACTGCTTGAATGCCTTCTCGTATAAGAACAGCACGTACATATAAGTTCCGTTTGCTGGTCCGCCCTGTGTAATGATGAAAGCCGAGGTAAACATTTGGAAGGCGTTGATAATGCCCAGCACAAGGTTGAAGAACATAACGGGCGAGAGCATCGGAATCGTAATTTTGAAAAACTGGCGAAGCTTGCTTGCTCCATCGACGGAAGCCGATTCATATAGGTCTTTCGGAATTTGCTTAAGGCCAGCTAGAAAAATAACCATCGTTGATCCAAATTGCCAAGCGTTCAGCAAGATCAATGTGCCTAGTGCCGTATCCGGATTGGATATCCAGCCAATTCCTTCAATGCCGAACCAGCTAAGCACATGATTGACGTAGCCATCAAGGCCGAACATATTTCTCCACAATGCAGATACCGCGATGCTGCCGCCGATTAGCGATGGAAAATAAATCGCCGTCCGGTACCAGTTGAGGCCTCTTACCTTCTTGTTAAGTAAAAGCGCAACCATTAGCGAGAAAAACAGTTTAATCGGAACGGCAAGCAATACGAAGGTGAAGGTGACCGTTAGCGATTTTATAAACAGCCGATCTTTCGTAAAGATGCTCTCGTAATTATCCGTCCCGGTCCACGTTGGTGAATCCAGTAGCGAATAATCGGTGAAAGACAAGTAGAACGATTGTAAAATCGGCCACAGCGTCAGCAGCAGAAAACCGATTAGCCAAGGAGAGATAAATACGTAGCCGGCAATATCATGACCCGTAATTTTCCAGCGGCTTTGTTTTTTATTAAGCATGGCAAGACCTCTTTTCAGCGCGGGATAAATGGTCGAACTTTGTTGAACCCTGTATATCGTAAACCAATAGTAGTATGAAAGCGTAAACATTGTCAACCTAAATTTTTATCATTGTTATGTTTACAATAAATAATAAAAGTTTACTTAAAGCGTTTACAATAATAACAATCGACAAAAACCTGCTTTTTCCACGAAAAAAAACGGTTTAACGAGGAGCATTCCCCGCTAACCGTCTTGTTCACGCCATTTTCTAATTGCTGCACTCCATCTTGAAGCCTAACAAATAAACCTTTACTAATTTACAGGATCGCCTACACTCTCCCGAATAATTAAATCGCTTTGCAGCAAAATTTTCGCATAGGGCATATGCCCGTTTTCCAGCCGCCATTGCAGCAGTTCAACGGCCTTAATGCCAAGCGCCTCTTTCTCTGCATTTACCGTCGTAATCATTGGCGTTTCGCCTAATATTTCAAGATTGTTATCAAAGCCCGTTAAGGAGCATTGCTCGGGAACCTGCTTGCCCAGCCGCTGTAAGGCGTTCATTGCGAGCAAGGCAATTTGGTCATTCGCACATACGAATGCAGTTGGAAAACGGCTCGCTTCAAGCTCTTTCAGACTGGACTGCAGCAAATTCAAATTAAACTCGTCCAGCGTCGGTTTTACTTTAAGCAGACCCTCACTAGGCGCATAATCAAGCCGGCTCTCATCCATAACCGAGCGGAAGCCGCTCCAGCGGTCAATAAAGCTGCGGGAATAGCCGAGCTCCCCAATAAATTGAATCTGGGTATGGCCTTTGCCAATCAAAAACTTGACCAGCTTGCGAATGATATC
The DNA here is from genome assembly GCF_059383715.1 of Paenibacillus sp. J31R34. Classification (NCBI taxonomy): domain Bacteria; kingdom Bacillati; phylum Bacillota; class Bacilli; order Caryophanales; family Paenibacillaceae; genus Paenibacillus; species Paenibacillus sp. J31R34. The sequence goes on along the minus strand of NZ_JBXENU010000005.1, from coordinate 413,624 downwards.
ATAGTTGTTCATAAAGATGCTGTCGCATTCCAGCAGCTCGTCTTCATGGTCAACTAAAATAAACGGAATCGCCTTGTTGCGCAGCTCAACCAGCATCGGTGTAGCGATCAAGCCAACACCAATAATGCCCATTAAGCCTTCAGGCTTCATGACGAGGTTGAAATTTCGCGGCGAATCATCCGATATGAGGACGGAGCCCAGCCCCTTTGCCTCCAAGCTTTTGGAAATGCCGTCAAGCACTTTGCCCCAATAGCCCGATTCCTTGTTTTGGCTCCGAATATTCGGAATGAGAATGCCGACGATTTGGTGCTCTTCCTCGTCATTCTGCTTGCTGCTTGGCATTTTTTTTGCGCTTTTCTGATTCATGTAGCCAAGCTGCGAGGCCATCTCAAATATTTTGCTGCGCGTAACGGCGCTAATGCCCGATTTTCCCGATAAAGCTTTAGAAACCGCATATTTGGATACGCCTACCCGATCCGCTATTTCCTGCATCGTAATCTTTTTTTGCTTCCTCACGGCCAATCACTCCAAGTCTAAACCACTGTAGTCAACTACTATTTTGTAAACCAAACAATTTATTGATTATCATAACAAATCCACTCCTCCCTGTACACAAGGTAATGTTTAGGAATATTTTACTATTCAGTGGCTGCGGCGGCAGGGCGATCGATCGCCTTATCCGACTCGCCCGCATTGCGGCTTGCTTCCTCGCGGTTACTCTGCATCTCTTCAACTGATTTTGTTTTCAGACGCGCTGCTCCTTCATAGCTGCGCACCGGAATGGCAAGGCCATTTTCCAAACGTTTTTTTGCGGCAGCAATGGCCTCTCCGTATTGCGGAAGCCATTGCTCCTGAGCAACAAGCATTTCATCGACCATTTGCCAAATTTCATTTGGATTGCACACCGCTCCAACCAGAGGGTCCATCATCATCGCTTGGCGCAGCAGCTTGTCATCGCCCTGAATCGCTGCTTCTACAGCCAGACGCTGAACAGAAATGCTGACATTGCACACAGCCGCACAGCCCAGCGGCAAATCGCCAACATGCGGCATGCTGATGCCGTTGCGATCCGCGTAGCCCGGCGCTTCAATAATGGCATCATCCGGCAAATTGGAGATCACGCCATTGTTGACGACGTTGAAGTGGCCGCGGTACACCCGTCCCGTCTCCAGCCCCTCGATAATATACGAGCCATGCTCCTGACCGCGATGCTCCTTGGTGTACGCCTTAGGCTCTTCCTTCATCCAGTTCGGGAAATCGGTCTCGAACCAGTTGCGCCCTTCTGTACATACGCGCAAGTAGCCGCCCGTTTCACCGTTAATCCACGTTCCAAGATCGATCCAGTCGCGAATTTCCTCCGGACGCTTGCGGTACCAAGGCACATATTCGCTCAAATGACCGTTGGATTCCGTGCTGTAATAGCCGAAGCGGCGCATCATATCGATGCGTACTTTCTCGGTTTTGCTGTATTCCGGATGCTGTTCAAATGCCTCCAGCAGCTTGCCCGTCATATCCTCGCCATTATGTTTAATTTGCACATACCACGTTTGGTGATTGATTCCTGCACAAATAATGTCTACCTCTTCACGCGGAAGGCCAAATACTTCGGAAATTTGCGCATGTCCGCCCTGAACACCATGACATAAGCCAATCGTCCGTACACCGCCATATTTATTGCATGCCCATGTAAGCATCGCCATGGGGTTCGCATAATTCATCAGCAGGCAGTTCGGCTCCGCCACCTCGCGGATATCCTTGCAAATATTCATCATTTCGGCGATGCCCCGCTGCCCATACATAATGCCGCCTGCACAAATAGTATCGCCCACACATTGGTCTATGCCGTATTTGAGCGGGATGTCTACATCGGTCTGAAAAGCTTCCAAACCACCGACGCGAATCGTTACAAAAATGTAACGTGCATCCTTTAGCGCTTCCCGGCGATCGGTCGTAGGCTCAATTTCAATTGCTAGGCCGTTCTCATTAATATCCCGTTGGCATAGCTGGGTAACCATGTCGAGATTTTGCGGATTAATATCCTGAAAAGCGACTTTGATGTTATTAAACTCTGGAACGGTCAGCAAATCACGCAGCAATCCCCTAGTAAAACCAATACTTCCTGCTCCAATAAACGCAACTTTAAATGACATTGATTTACGCCTCCAATGGCTCGCAATATAGTAGTGAACAATACGCTAATTGTAGCACCGGCAGCGTGGAGGCGTTTGCACAATTGTAACTTCTATTTTGCTTCTTTGTATAAAATTCTAACTTTATAAGTTGAACGATTGACTAGCGCTCCACTTCCTTACGCACCGCGCGGCGATAGGCCAGCGGCGTTTCGTTCGTATATTTTTTGAAAAGGGTACTGAAATATTGGCTGCTGTTCACGCCGACATAATGGCAAATATCGCTGACCGGAATATCGGTCTGCTCCAGCAGCATTCGCCCCTTCTCCATCCGAAAGCGCATGACGTAGTCCATAACCGAGCAGCCCGTTCCCGCTTTAAATATGCGGTGGAAATACCCCGGGTGCAGCCTCACCGCCGCCGCAATATCCTTGACCTGAATGTCACGGTCATAATTTTGCTGAATAAAAGCGATGCTCTCGCCCACATAAAACTCCGATGCATCATGCGACTGGCTGGAGGCCTCCTGTGCAAGCCTGCCAATTTGAACGAGCAGCTGCGTCAGTTGAAGTGCAGTGAGAAGCTGCTCCGCGCGCCGCTTGCCGTCCAGCTCCAGCACGAGTGCCTTCAACATTTGATACACATCGCTCGGATCGTAAAGCAGCAAATAATCGTGCTGCACGGCGAACAGCGCCGCAAGCGCACGATCTGTCTCCGCCAGCCGTTTAAGGGAAGGAAGTCCCACACCAGTATGGCTAAAAATAAATTCAACATTGAGCATCCGGCATGCGGTGCCCTCCGCAACGTGAAGACGGTGAGCGACCATCGAGTCGATGACGATGAAATGCCCTTTTTCCATTGGGATGGATTTATTCGGCAGCTCTACCGTGCAATCGCCTGATATGACATACATAATTTCAACAGCGCTATGCTGATGGTAAGCCATTTCGAAGCCATTCCATTCCTTAAAATAATAGGCTACCACTCGCGGATACTGCTCGGCCTGCATTAATTGCCCCTGAAAAATACCCCTTCTTTCCACTTCATCGTCCCTCCTCTAAGTAAACACCTTCCAAGCTGCTTACAGCAGCCTGCCGTTATCTTTAGCGAACCACAGCCGCATCGTCAGCATGCTGAGCACAATTGACGTCAGCGACGACGAAGCCGACATCGCAAATACGATCAATATTTGATAGCGGACCGCCTCAATCGGGTCTGCCCCGGCGACGATCATCCCTGTCATCATGCCTGGCAGCTGCACGAGTCCGACCGTCTTCATGCCGTCCAGCGTGGGAATGAGACTGGAGCGCACCGCCCGGCGCACCGCTTGGCGAATCGCCTGCTTCGCCGTCGCTCCAAGCGCCAGCAGCGTCTCAATCTCTCCCCGCGACGCTTCAAGCTCCCGTTTCATATGGTTTAAATAGAGGCCGCATACGATCATGGAGCTGCCGATAATCATCCCACTGACCGGAATGATATACCTTGGCTCAGCCTCAATAATGCGAAGCGAGAGCAGCAAGGCGAGCGTTACCGCCTCCGTGCCTGCCAATGTAAGCGCAATGCGCAGCCGGATACCCTTAACCGGCATGGCGCGGGAGCCGGCATTCCATGACGCAACCGTAATCATTGAAATAATAATAAGCACAATAAAAATCGGATGATTCGTCTCAAAAATAAAATGCAGCAAAAAACCGATAAACAGCAGCTGCACAGCGGAGCGAAGCGTACCTGTAATAATCTCCTTCTCCAGGCCGAGCTTTTGCTTCATTGAGATAAATGTCGTAATGGCGACAAATACCAGCGTGCAGGCGAGCGCAATATTATTCATGCGGGTCTTCCCCCTGCTCCGGCGCATGCTGACTATGTAAAAAGCTGCGCGCCTGCTCTGACCCGGGATTTGTGAAAAAAGCTTCCGTAGCGCTTTGCTCCAGCAGCCTGCCCTCCGCCATAAACCAGATACGCCCGCTTATTTGCCGTGCCTGCTCTAGATCATGAGTAATCCAGATGAATGCCGTGCCTTCCTTCGAGCACCATTCGCTTAGAAACTGCTCTACCTGCCGCTTGCTCTTCGGATCAAGCGATGAAGTCGTCTCATCCAGCAGCAGCAGCGGGGAACGGAGCACTAATGCCCGTGCAAGGGCTGTCCTTTGTTTTTCCCCGCCAGACAAGCTTTCCGCCTCTTTGCTCCATTCGATATGCCCAAGGCCGACGCCTTCCATACAGCGCCTCGCCAGCGCGTCATCGAACGGCTTCCCTTGCAGCTCGCTTACCGTGCGCAAGTTGTGCTCGACCGATCCCGGCAGCATGACCGGCGTCTGAGCAACGTAACACACGATGCGCCGCCACTCCTCGGGCTTCCACTCGATGCTTGTCCGTCCTTTCAGCAATAGCGTTCCCGCATCCAGCTCACCAAGCAGCGACACGATTCGCAGCAGCGTGCTTTTGCCCTGACCGGATGTGCCCAGCAGCGCAATACGCTCCCCGGCCTGCACCTGTGCTGTAATCCCTTCAAAAATCCATTCGGGATGTTTTCTATATTTTGATACGTTATCCAATGTTAATAAGGGGGCCACCGAGCTCTCTCCTTCATCCATAACCTGCATTTCACCATTATACTCTGCTCCCCGTCTGCTCGAAAGAGGACAGCCTGACGACGATTGGGAGCAGCAGCCGTACTGTATCCGCACTCATAGGCAATTGTGTCTTTTTCGCGACTACCCTTCGGCTAATGTGGCAAGAAACGGAGGTTTTTTAGTTGACAACAATGGGGGTCGCATGCAATGATAATGATAATTGTTATCAGTAATGAATTTAAACATAAAGATGAGGTGTTGAGCCATGGCATTTCAGCAACCATATAGCATTCTGATTGTTGATGATGAGGAGCATATCCGCAAGCTGCTCAAGTTATTTTTGAAAAAAGAAGGCTGGATCGTCGAAGAAGCCTCCGACGGCATCAACGGCTTGTTTAAGGCGATGCAATACAATTATTCAATGATTTTGCTGGACCGCAATATGCCGGGGATGGACGGGCTTGAATTTTGCCGCGAGCTCAAGAAGAAAAAATCGACACCCGTCATTATGCTTTCCGCCTGTGGCGAAGAGGATGACCGGCTCGACGGCTTCCAAGCGGGCTCCGACGATTATGTCGTTAAGCCATTCAGCCCGCGCGAGCTGATGTACCGCATTAAGGCGATCATTCGCCGCACCTCGGAGTTTGCTTATCGCGCCTTGCAGCGCAAGCAGACACCTGATCTTACGCTGCCAGGACTCGTGTTCGATTATGATTCGAGGCAAGTGATTGCCGGAAACAGCAAGGTAAAGCTGACGTTCCGCGAATATGAGCTGCTCAGGTTTATGGCAGCCAACATCAATCAGCCCATTTCCCGCGAGGATTTAATGCGGCGAATTTGGGGCTATCAATCGCTCGGCGATTACCGGACGATTGATACCCATGTAAAGCGGATCAGAGAAAAGCTGAACCGCGTCCACCCCGAATCTGCCTCCTTGATTCAGACGGTATGGGGCATTGGCTATTGCCTGATGAATCCCGCGGCAGAGACCATTTAGGCGGGCGGCTGCAGCAGGCAGAATTGCATTACCTGTCTATATTGGCCTGTTTTCCTGCCTGCCATGTCCCCGCTCCCCCGGCTTTGACCATCCCCGCTTCAAATAAAGCAAAAGCTCCGCATGCGCCAATCAGCGCAAGCGGAGCTTTTTTAATATTCATACCCTATGAACAACGATACGAATCGTCCTGATCATTACAATTACTTCATTACTTAGCCAGTTGCTCCCGTACTTGTTCCGTCGCTTGAATCATATTGCGCAGCGATGCAACTGTCTCATCTACACCACGAGTCTTAAGTCCGCAGTCCGGGTTAATCCAGAACAATTCTGGCTCAAGCACGTTCAGGGCGCGTTTGATCATCGATGTCATTTCCTCTACTTCCGGCACGCGCGGGCTGTGAATGTCGTATACGCCAAGGCCAATACCCAGCTCATACGTGTGCTCCTCGAAGCTGTGAATCAGCTCGCCGTGGCTGCGGGATGTTTCAATGGAGATAACATCGGCATCGAGCGCGCGAATGGAATCAATAATGTCATGGAATTCACAATAGCACATATGCGTGTGAATTTGCGTCGTATCCTTAACGTCAGAAGTGGACAAGCGGAAGGAAAGCACCGCCCAGTTCAAATATTGCTCCCAATCTTCACGTTTAAGCGGCAAGCCTTCGCGAAGGGCAGGCTCATCCACCTGAATCATTTCAATGCCTGCTTCCTCCAGCGCCTTCACTTCTTCTGCCAGGGCAAGTGCGATTTGGTAAGCAACCTGCTCGCGAGTCAAATCGCTGCGGACAAACGACCAGTTCAAAATCGTAATCGGGCCTGTCAGCATGCCTTTCACCGGCTTAGAAGTCAGCGACTGGGCATAAACGGTTTCTTCGACAGTCATCGGCTTGCTGAACTGCACATCGCCGTAAATGACTGGTGGTTTTACACAGCGCGAGCCATAGGATTGCACCCAGCCATTTTTCGTGAAAGCAAAGCCTTCCAGCTTCTCTCCAAAAAACTCAACCATATCCGTACGCTCAAATTCCCCATGAACGAGCACATCAAGGCCAATCTCTTCCTGCAGCTTGATCCAATGCTGAATCTGCTCCTTAATGAATACGCGGTACTGCTCCTCGCCCAAATCACCACGGCGCCATTGCTGCCTTGCTTGGCGTACTTCCGCCGTTTGCGGGAAGCTGCCGATTGTCGTTGTCGGCAGGAAAGGCAGCTGCCAGCGTTCCTTCTGGCTCACTTGGCGCTCTGCAAATACCGCTTTGCGCTCCGACGGCTGTGCATCGATGCTCGCTACAGCGGCATGAACGCTTGCACGGCCACGGGACGGCGATGCGGCAAGTGCAGCCAAAGCGGCTGCATTGCGATCAAACGCCTCTTTTACCGCTGCTTCTCCTTCATTCAGCGCAGTTGCAAGAACGGCAATTTCCTCCAGCTTCTCATTGGCATACGCCAGTGCGCCTGCAAGCTCTGCTGGCAGTGCCGTTTCAAGAGCCGCCGATACAGGTACATGCAGCAGGCTGCAAGAGGAGCTTACAATTAGGCGGTCGTTTGGCACGACTTTAGCAATGCGGGCAAGCAGCGCTTTGCGCTCCTGAAGATCCGCCCGCCAAATGTTGCGGCCATCAATTACACCTGCACCCAGAACTTTATCCTGCGGGAAGCCGATCGACTCAAGCTGCTGCAGGTTCTTTTCAGCGCCGGCTGTGAAGTCCAGGCCTAAGCCCTGTACAGGCAAAGCCGCGATTGCAGCAAAATGCTGAACCGATTCGAAATACGTTTGCAGCAGCAAATTGAGCTTAGGTGCCGCTTCATGAAGCTGTGCATAAATGCTTTGAACAAGCGCCAAATCTGCATCAGAAACATCTGTTACGAGCGAAGGCTCGTCAATTTGTACCCATTGCACGCCTTCTTGCTCCAGCTCGCGCAGCACCTGTGCATACAGCGGCACATACTGGGCAGCAACCGTAGCAAGCTCAGAAGCGGCATAACCTTTAGAAAGCTTGAGGAATGTATAAGGTCCAACAATGACTGGTTTGCCTTCGATGCCCAGCTTTTCCTTTGCCTCGCGGTAAGCGATCAATGGACGGTTCTCGGTCAGAGCCGGCGTAATGCCCTTCAGCTCAGGAACAATGTAGTGATAGTTCGTATTGAACCATTTCGTCATCTCGGATGCCGACGCCGTTTTATTGCCTCTCGCCATGGCGTAATAGGTCGTTACCGATACAGGGCCGCCTGTGTAACCAAAGCGCTCAGGCACGACGCCAAACATAGCCGCTGTATCAAGGATATGGTCATAATACGAAAAATCATTTACCGGAATGAGATCAATTCCGGCCTGTTTTTGCAATTGCAGATGGTTTAGACGAATCGTCTCCAGCTGCTTCAAGAAATCCGCTTCCGCAAGCTTGCCGCTCCAGAACGCCTCCAGCGCTTTTTTCCATTCTCTGTTTTCACCGATACGCGGATATCCCAAACTGCTGCTTTTTACTTGACTCATTTTTATTGCCTCCTGTTTTTCATTATTCACCCTAGTGGATGGAAGTTATAATTCTTTGTTATTTCATCAACAAACTCAGATATATACTTATGGCATTGCGAGCGAATTTCTTCGCGGCGGCCTTTCCCTATACATCCGATTTGCTGCCAGCCAGAAACGATTAAATACAAAAAGGGACGTCCTACCCTGTACAGAAATGTGGGTAAAGACGCCCCTCGTTTCAACAAACGATGGCTGCCATCTTTAACACCTCCCTATCTCCCGTAGGTAATGCAGTGTATAGAATAAGGCAGGTCTCCTGGCTCCAGCATCATCATCGCTGCGCTCGCCTTCCCGGCATCATGCCAGTGGCTTTATTGTGCAGAACTCCGCTGTTACAGTGGCGGGACCGCGCCGGTGTTGCACCGGACTTCCCTTTTAAGCTCAAGACGTTACGCAAGAGCACCTTATTCCTCGCTATTTAGTTGGTCAATCTTTATTTATACAAGGTGAAACGGTTGTCGCGTCCTTTGGCGGCGCAGCTCGTTTCAGTCCGAGAAATATAGAGAAAGGATGGAAAAATCATATCCTTTCCTACTATTTCAAGCAACATGTATAACTATACACACTTTCGTGTTTTTATACAACAAAAGATTTTACAGCCGCTTTAAATTGTTCGAGCGTGCGCGGCGGCGGCTGTGTTCCCCTCAGCTTGGACGGCAGAGCCTCCCATGCTTCCAGCACCATTGGCAGCGTGAGTCCAAGGCTTCTGAGACGCTCGCCTTCGCGAAATACCGTCTCCGGCGTACCCTCCAATATACAGCGGCCCTCATTCATAATAAAAATCCAGTCCGCCCAAGCATAGGCCATATTCATGTCATGCGTGGCCATAACCGGAGTTATGCCGCTCGCATGAATGCGGTCCAGCTCAGCCATCAGCCGCTGCTCCGATATCGGATCGAGATAAGCAGCCGGCTCATCAAGCAGTACCAGCTCCGGCTCCAGCGCCAGCACGCCGGCAAGAGCGACACGCTTCTTTTGCCCCAGGCTGAGATGATGCAGCGGCTTATGCGCCAGTTCCTGCAAGTTCAGCTGCTGGATGATACGCCCCGTACGCCTGTTAATTTCCTCTTCATGAAGCCCCGCATTGCGCAGCCCATAAGAAATATCCTCATAAGCGGTATTTAAGATGAGCTGATGCTCCGGGTCCTGAAAAACAAGACCAACGCGCCGTCTCAAGCTGGCAAGCTCTCTGGGCTTATAAGAAAGCGGCTCGCCGCGCCAGCTGACATAACCGGATTGCGGACGATTAATGCCAATAAGCTGCAAAAAAAGTGTCGACTTGCCCGAGCCATTATGCCCGCACAGCGCTACCTTCTTGCTTGCTGGAATGCGCAGCTCAAGCCCGTTTAAAGCGGCCTTGTCCGTTCCGGGATATGCATAGCTTACGCTGTTCATTTCCATAATGGTTGATGTCTGATCGTTGCCTGCCAGCTTATTCACCTCCATACCGAAGCCATAGCTCTGCTGCCAGTAAAATGATTATGCCTAGCCCAGCTTCCGCCCAATATCGGAGGCGAACCGTCCGCTTTGCAGCAGGAGCAAGGCGGATCTCATTCGTAAATCCTCTTGCCATTAGCCCATTCGAAAGCCCCTTGTATCGATGCATCGTCTTGACGAAGAGCCGCACGGCAATAGCTGCCGTACCCTGCAGCTTTCCTCTAAAACCATGTTGACCGCCCCGTGCGCGCTGCGCGATCAGCATAGCCCCCGCCGTATCCAGCAGCAGAAAGATGAAGCGATACATAATGATCATGAGCTCCAGTACAATTTGCGGCATTTTCAACCGCTTCAGCACCTGCAGCAGCTCGGGAAACGGGGTAGTCAAGGTGATGAAAAACATGCAAGCCAAGCAAGCAAGAATACGCGTGAAAATAGGTCCGGCCAGACCTAAGGATGCTTCCGGCACATACAAGCTGATCGGCTCCCATGAAGCGAGCACCCAGCCTGCTTTCTCAGCTGCCAGGCTTCCTGCTGCGCTGCCACTTTTACTGCTGCTAGTGAATTCAATAAGCAGCGCTGGCAAGCTGAGAACGAACAGCAAGCAAGAGGAGAAAAGCAGCGCCATATAAAGCTTGGCAGGCACTTTCGCGTAGCCAACCGTCCACAGCATAAGCCATCCAAAAATGGCTAGCTGCACGAGCGGATGAGCGAGATAGGCAAGCAGCAGAAGCAGGGCTGCAAGCCCGCATTTCCAAAAGGCGGATAAATCCCGCAGGCGATTGGAATAAGAAATCGTATCAATCCATTTCATCATTGCTGCTTTGTTTTCTCCGACTTCCCTTTAAATAGGCCAATCACATAGCCGATAATGCCAGCGCCTATCGCAGCTTGCAGCGCGAACAGCATGCTTTCTGTTTCTCCCGGCACCTCTGTCAGCGGAGACGCCCAAGGCTCATAATGGGGTGCAATCGTCTGGATCATTTCCTCCGCTGCCCCATCCGCGCCGCCGAACTCGGCGTTAATGAATATTAATGGCGCAACGGCAAGTAAAACAACAATGGCTAAAATCCAAATATTTTTGGCACTGCGGCTCATTATACGCGCTCCCCTTTCATTCTCCGCTTCAAAATAGACAGCTCGTCCGTGTTAAAAGATTGCAGCCAGTTCCAGATCAATACCGTCAGCAAGCCTTCACTAACAGCGAGCGGAATTTGGGTAATCGCAAAAATGCCGCCAAACTTCATAAACGACGCGATAATGCCGCCTTCGACAGCCGGAAAAGCAACTGCGAGCTGAATGGAAGTGACGATATAAGTAGCCAGATCAGCAACAGCAGCAGCTGAAAAAATCGCCAGGCCTTGCTTGCTGCCTGAACGCATCAGCAGCCGATAGACCGCATAGCCCGCAGCGGGACCGGCAACCGCCATTGAAAAAGCATTCGCCCCAAGCGTCGTCAGCCCGCCATGCGCCAGCAGCACCGCCTGAAACAGCAGTACCATTGAACCCAATACGCTCATGGGCAGCGGTCCGAACATAACCGTTCCAAGCCCCGTTCCCGTCGGATGCGAGCTGCTTCCTGTAACGGAAGGAATTTTCAGCGCGGACAGCACGAAGGTGAAGGCAGCTGCCAAGCCCAGCATCAGCTTAAGCTCTGGCGCTTCCTTGGTAATTTTCCGAATAGCACGTACACCTAAGATGAAAAAAGGAATAAAGGCCACCCACCAAAAAATCGCCCAGCCTACAGGCAAAAATCCTTCCATAATGTGCATCGCATAGGCAGCTTGCGGCTCATTCACCAGTAAAAAAAGCGTGAAGCCGATAACCAGCAAAGCGGTGCTTGCTGCTGTCTTTCTTTTTAACTTGACCATTCGTTTCAATACCCTCCCGATTGTTCTATAGTGCCTGCAAGGTGAAACGGCCGAAAGCCGTCCTCTGGCGGCGCGGCTCGTTTCATTCCGAGAAATATAGAGAAAGGATGGAACCATCCTTTCTCTATATTTTGAAAAATAAAAAGACCGCCTCCCCTTCGCTGGGAAAACGGTCATGTGTACGCAGAAATAGACGGTTGCGCCAGCAAATAGACTGGTAGCAATCGCTTTCGTTCGTACACCTATCCTTTCCGCGAAGGCACTGTGGTGCTGGAACGAGGTAGGTCTCCTGGCTAGCAGATCATCATTTTCCTTCGTCTTCCCTGGCTGCCCTAAAGCATAGGCCAAGTGACTCCTGCTGGTGAAGGAAAACTCCCTGATTACAGTGGCGGGACCGCTCGGGATTTGCACCCGATTCCCTGTTACCCTTTGACGTGCGCAAAGGCACCTCGTTCCATGTCAATCCTCTTTATTATTCATTGGTCATTTTGTAGTTTGATCTTATCACAAAAGATTCAGGCTGTCCCCTATAAATGTAAATAGCCGAGCTTCCTGTTAGAAAAAGGACAAAATGACGCCTACGACAAAACCGCATAATGCGCCGTTGACGCGAATCCACTGCAAATCGTTGCCGACCTTTTCCTCCAGCATCGAGACGAGTGCCTTGTCATCCATTCGCTCAAGATTATCTCGAACAAGCGCACCGATGCGATAGTGATTGTTCTCAATAAGTCGAACGAGATATCCGCGAATGCCGTTTTCCCAATTGGCTAGCATCTCTTGTTTGCCGTTCAAATAATCCGTTGCAAAACGGTATCCCTGCACAATCGCGCGCCCACCGCTGCGATGCTGCTCCTCCAGCTTGTCCAGCACAAGCTGCCGCAGCTCCTCCAGACGCAAATGGATGAAACGCTCCGTTTCAACGCTGTTCACACCCTGTTCAATAAGCTGCTTCAGCTTGAGCATTAGCTCTTCGTTATCAGCAAGCTTCTCCGCCTGGGCTCTTACCTCAAGCAGCAGCTTCTGCCGATGCGGGCTTCCAGGATAAGAAAGCTCCTGCATCGTAGAGAGCAGCATGTTCTGAATCAAACCACCGAGCTTCTCCTCGTTCATAAAGCCGACGAAAGCTTGCAGCGCAAAACCCATGAAGCCGCCGACCTTAAGCTCCTCCAGCTTCTTAAAGGCGAGCTTGCCGAGCATTTCCTCGGTTTCACGCTTGCGAATCCAGTGGCCCACATGCTCAAGGCCATAATCCAGCGCCCGTTCATCCCAGCGCTCATGGACGAAACGATCCGCCAGCTTGCGAACGATTGGCGTAAAATCCTGCTTTTTCACATAATCCGCCAAAAAGCCATGCAGCACGCTGCTAATACGCTCCAAAGGCAATCGCTCTACAGCCGACTGGGCAAAATCGACTGCCGACATTCTGAACCTGCGCTTGCCAATCAGCTTGGTCGCTGCCGATGCAGCACCTGCGAACAGTTGAAAGCCCGACAGCTTGCGGGTAATGCTGTCTTTATTCAGCAGCTCATTTTCCATGGCGCTGATGAGCGAGCCCTCGATTTTCCTCCGGTTTTTGAGCAGCAAGGACGTATGCGGAATGGGAATGCCCATCGGATGGCGGAACAGGGCTGTCACCGCAAACCAGTCGGCAATCCCGCCGACCAGACCTGCTTCAAAGCCGCTTTCCAGCAAATGCGTCCATGCGTTATCTGGCAGCCACCATCTCGTCGTAATAAAGCCTGCCCCCATAACGGCAAGCGAAATCCCTGCTATATATCTTGATTTCATCGTTGTCCTCCCTAATCGCGGCACCCCAGCGCCTCCTGTTGCATATTGGCCTATTATACCAGATAATGAGGTGGCAAGCGTAAACGGCTGTGCCTGCCTTCGGCGGCACAAGCTCGTTTCGCGTAGAAATATAAGCGTTATAATAACAGTGAAACTTATTGATCTTATATTTCAAGCGCAAACGGCTGTGCCTGCCTTCGGCAGCACAAGCTCGTTTCGCGTAGAAATATAAACATTATTAATAAGAGTAAACCTTATTGATTTTATATTTCAAGCACAAACGGCGTTGTCGGTTAATGACGACAACTGCTCGTTTTTTTCAACTACACCATTGTTTCGTTACATATAAAGGAGATTACCTGTGTGCTCAGACTAAGAACCATTTTTCTAAAAATGACTCCGCCGCAAATTCTTACGCTCGGCTTTCTCGCGATTATTGCGGCCGGTACTCTATTGCTTTCCCTGCCTCATGCTTCGGCAAATCATCACGCAACGCCGCTCATTGACGCATTGTTCACAGCCACCTCCGCTGTTTGCGTAACGGGGCTTGTCGTCGTCGATACCGGCATCCACTATTCGACCTTTGGCGAGCTCGTTATTCTCGTGCTTATGCAAATTGGCGGGCTTGGCTTTATGACGATGTCTACGCTGTTCGCCCTTGCCCTGCGCAAACGAATATCGCTGCGCGAGCGGCTGCTGCTGCAGGAATCAATGAATCAATCCTCGCTGGAAGGGATCGTCCGCTTCATTCGGCGCGTGCTCATTTATGCTTTTGCGATCGAAGGGGTAGGTGCTCTCGTTCTCGCACTGCGCTGGTCAACGGAAATGCCCTTCGGCAAGGCGCTGTACTTCGGCATTTTTCATAGCGTGTCGATGTTCACCAACGCTGGATTTGATATTATGGGACCGATGAACGGTCCGTTCAGCAGCTTTGTCAATCATGTCAACGATCCAATCATTAATGTGATCGTCATTGCGCTCATTTTTCTCGGCGGTATCGGCTTTATCGTTCTGGCGGAAATGTGGGATTACCCCAAAACGCGCAAGCTATCCTTTCACTCCAAGGTTGTGCTGTATGCGACAGGCATTTTGTTTATTGCAGGTGCTGCCGTTATTTTTATTTTTGAGTTTACGAATACCAAAACACTTGAGCCGCTTAGCATAAGCGGCAAGCTGTACAGCTCATTGTTCCAAAGTATATCACCGCGTTCGGGCGGCGCCAATACGCTTGATATTCCGTCGCTGCGCCATGCAACGCAGTTTCTCATTATTTTGCTCATGTTCATCGGTGCGTCACCAGGCTCTGCGGGCGGCGGCATTAAGGTGACGACGTTTGCGATTCTTATAGGAGCGGTGTTTGCGATGATTCGCGGCCGCGAGGATGTCGTTTTTTTCCGCAGAAGACTGGCGAAGGACCGGGTGTACAAGGCGCTGACGATTACAATTGCTTCGCTGGCGGCGATTATTTTATTTACAATGATTTTATCTACGACCGAGGATGTCGATTTCCTCGTTCTGCTATTTGAAGTGACATCGGCTTTCGGTACGACCGGACTGTCGCTTGGCTTGACGCCGCATTTGACCGTTATTGGAAAAGTTCTGATTATTATTATGATGTTCGCTGGGCGGCTTGGGCCGCTGACGCTGGCGTTTACACTCGTTCCAACGCAGGAGAAGAAGGAGCTGTATCGCTATCCGGAAGGTAAAATTATGATCGGCTAACAACCAGCGAGGCAAAATTATTTTATAAGGAAAGGGCAAGTGATGAGAAAACGGCTCGTTTCGAAAAAAATCAGAACGCTTGTGTTATGCTTTGCAGCAGCTACAGTTGGGTTATTCTGCTGGTTCTCGAGCGAAATATGGATTTTCAGCATGAAGGATGAGGCCAGGCCCGTTGATGCCATCCTTGTGCTCGGCACGGCGGTCTCGGGCGATCAGCCATCGCCCGTGCTGCGGGAGCGTCTGAACCATGCTATAAAGCTGTATGAGCTGGGCTATGCCGAGTATATTATTTTCACCGGAGGACGCGGGTCTGTGGATGAGCTTGCAGAGTCAGAAGTATCACGGAGCTATGCAATTGAAAAAGGCGTGCAGCCTGAGCATACTCTAATTGAAGACCAATCGCAGATTACAGAGGAAAATTTCAAATATGCGTTAGCTGCTGCAGAGCCGTATGCGCTAGAATCCTTTATAATCGTCAGTGATCCGCTGCATATGAAGCGTGCGCTCAAGATGGCAAGCGAGCTGGAAATGACCGCCTACTCCTCCCCAACAACGACTTCCGCATACAGCAGCCTGCGAACCCAGCTTCCCTTTTTCTTCCGTGAGCTGTTTTATTATACAGGCTACCGCATTATATATGCTCTGAGCTAGCTGAATGCTTTCAGCCCTCAGGGTATTTTTTTGCGTCAAAAAAACTAGTATTATACATTTTTGGCATTCGAAATCCGATAAAAAGGATAGGACTATTTTACTAAGATGCTGTGAGGGAGATTGCTGAATGCCTGATAAGTTGAAGAACCTGCTAGAAATCTTTAAGGAATTGTGGTATTTGCCATTCGTGGTTTATTATTTTGGTTTTCTATATGTACAGGGCTCCTTTAGTGGTTTCACAGGAGAATTATTTATTTTCAAAGATTTTTTGACTGTTTATCCTGTTTCCACGAATCTTTATTTAATCAATGGTATTTATATAACACTGGTCTTATCCTTTTCATTTTTATTTATAGCACTATTTTCAACTCAAAAGCGCAGAAAGACAAAATTCACTGGCCCTGCTATTCATCGTTCTAGAAAAAAAATAAGAAAACTGTTTAGCTTTGTACTAAAAAATCGGAGCCATCCGTTCATTCAGATTGTGAATATCATTATTACAACACTTTCCTTCATGCTAGTTGTTTTGTTGCAAAACTTGCTTTTTCATTGGAATCCTTCCGTATCTCTATATACTCAGTATTTAATTTTTTATTTCATTTGTTCTTTTATTTTATATGGCATTTACGCGCTAACAAAATCCATAAAAATGACGATAACTTATAAAGCAACTTACTTTACCCTATTATTTTTCACGATTTCAGTATCTATTTATCTTTTTGGAATACATGCACAATACATCAATCTCACCGAATATCAAAAAAATGAGCGCTCAATCGAAATGTCTAGAGTTACATTTGAAGATAATACATTCGCCTCTTTCATTAAATTAGATATTTCAGCAGATTATTTTATCGGTTTTGACAATATCAATCAACGTACAATTGTACTTCCTAAAGATAAAATTAATAAAATCGAAAATTTTCAAGCTTCTTATGCTGGAAAAAAACAGCTCGCTGAGCCTTCTGCTCTGAACGATGAAGAGGATGCCATTAATAAAACGTTGCAAAGCTATTATGATTTTAGAATCCACTCTCGGGAACGAACGAAAGCCTGTACACAATCATGCGCCTCATTCGACGCCTTTAAAAAGCTGCAATCAAGTGCCTACTTTGGCAAAACCTCGGACTCCGTTCGGTTAAAGTATTTGCAGAACAACCCTTATCGCGATAAGGGTGAGGAAGACTATTTTGGTGTGGACATCTCTTTGCCAGAGCAGATTGAAGGCGAATCGACCTTAAGAGCCGTCTATGTCAAAGAATATTGGAAGGACGACATTTTCTATCTAAAATATACGCTGCAAAATGTCGCTGATTTGGATAAAAACCCGTGGATCATCATTGAAGATGAGGAAGTATTTTTTGACTTTCAATAATGGAGCTCAAAAGGATCAAATATAGCGTGGACGCGCACTGATGATGGCTGTAGCAACAAAAGAATATCAAATAGGCATTTGGCGGACACAGCAGCAGCTATTTGTTGCAAATTGAGGGAACTGAGCAGGTTTGCGGACACAGCAGCAGCTAATCGGCCACTTTATGAACATTTATAGCCAGAAAAACCGTCTTAACGGCTTTCCTGTCCGTTCACCCTCCAAAATCGCCTAAAATGAGCAAATAGCTGCTGCTGGGTCCGCCTAGACTAAAGGTAAACGGCTTTCGCCGTCCTCTGGCGGCAAAGCTACCATTTCGAGAGTGAAATATAAGCCCATTTATAAGGGTGATACTTATTACTTATTATTTCTTATATTTCAAAAAGGCTGCCGTTAGTCATTCATCTTGCTCATGACTAGCGACTGCCTTTTTCATCAATCCAAGCTATCTATAAAATTACTGCCGGCTCGTCCTATTGTCATCACTAGGCGACAACCGGATATGAAACGTGCGGTCATAAGGCGTCAGCACGTTTACAACCAGCGTCTGGCAATCAACCGGGAATGCAGCGCCGCGAATAGATTTAGCCCAATGTTCATGCGCACCGCCGTCCATTTCAATCCAATCTTCGCCAGCCGTAAATTTTACAGTGCCTGCTTTCCAAAATTGCGTGCCCGTTTCGGCAGAGGCCCGTTCGCCGCCAGCCAATTGCCCTTCCTTTCCGAATACGAAGGAAATTTGAGTCAAAAGCACGTCCGGCTTGTCGCATTGAACACGGACTCGCCAGCCATCCGGCATTTCAATGAGCTCAATTCGTACATCGTGCTGCTGAAGATGTGTTACTTCACGCAGCTGATGCGGCAGCAAATACCACGGACTGACAGCATTGCTCGCTATTTCAGGCAGAAGATCCGTTGGGATCGGTCCGTAATAACCCTTTGATTCCGTACCCTTCAAAACAAAGCCGGATTCAAGCTGCTCCATATCGTTCATTTTGATAAACCCCGGCTCGAACGAGCTGCTGACCTGCACACCAAGCAGCCGTGCTGCTCCATGACGAAGTGCAAAAAACGAATTCGTCTCCGCCATGACCGTAACACTCGTTCGTCCTTCCCGCTGCCGGGCAACCGGTGCACCGAATTCGGGATGCAGACGGCTGTGATAGATTTTTCCGCCATGACCGGCCGACTCCATCTGATTTAAATAATGCTGCCGATTAAATTTCCCATTGATGACAACCCGGTAATGATCCGGTAGACTGCCGATTTCCACACCCGGCTCTCTCAGTTCCGGATGAAGCAAAAACCCGAGCAAAACATTGTTCGGGATCGGTCCCGGATGGTTAAGCGCCTTGATTCCGAGCTCAGCCAAGGCTGCGAACAAAGGATTCTGATCGCGATGCGCCATAAAGCTGGATACAAGTGCATAGCTGGACATATCAAACAATTGACCAAAGTCCTGGCGTCCAGAATAATCCGTAACAACTTCTCCATCCGGGTGGATGAGATAAGCCATCATCCGCAAATTGCGACGAACCGGCTCGAGAAGCTCGGGCCTGCCAAGAAGCTCAGCAGCATGGAACAGCATGACGTCGCTTACGCCGTTATAGATGCCATTGCTGCGCTCCGTCCATTCACCATCCTCCGTGCAATCCATACCTTCAGCCAGCCATTGATCAGCGCGAGCTATAAGCTCGGCATTGCCAGTCAGCCTGTGCAAGAAGGCAAGCGCCGCTGTCAGCACCCATCGATGGTTCGGCGTATGGCAGCCGCCGGTCAGCAATGCCGGCGCAGAACGCTCGAGAAACTTTCTAATGTCCGCTCTAGCCCGTTCCAGCGCAGCCCATTCATGCTTCACCAGCAGTTCAAGCAGCTGAGCAAGTCCAACGACGGCAAAGGCGGTGTCCGGCGGCGAATGCATATTGGTCCAACCCGGCGATATCGTGCCGTCCTCGTGCTGCTCGCGGACAATGAAGGCCGCCGCCAGCTCCAAACGCCGCAGCAGCTGTTCGTCATGATAATAGTTGGAGCTTTCATCAACCAGTGAGCATGCCCATAGCGCCATAAACGTTGGCGTTCCCATGTGGGTCGGCCAAGCAACCCCGTTGTCTGGATCGGCTACACCGCCGTAGAAGCGGCTGCCGCTGTCCATTATTTGATTGTCGATTCCTTGCTTTACCCAGCCATCATTGACGGCAACCAGCTTCTCATGCATGTTCATCTTCCTTCCTCATTCTCCGTTGATCCGTTACGCGAACGCCTAATAATAGCCAGCTCTGCCTCAATGCGCCCAGGTATTTCTTCGTATAACGTTTCTCACGGAACGAACAACGGCTCACGCTCCGCAAGCTCGTAAGGAACGAACTCAAACGATGGCGTGAACCGATGATACGCCTACTGATAGGCCCGAACTAGTACATTCGTCTCTTCATCATACTGCCCTTGCGCCTTGTACCACTTCGGCAGCGTAAGACCGTCCAGTCCGGCAGCGCGGTCTGTCGCGGTCTGTCCATTATCCTACACCTTGCGCTCAGACAGCTTGGCGAGCAGCAGCTCGTGGCTCTGTTCGATTTCCTCCGGTGTACATGCTGCTTTTAACTCATATACCTTCACAGGGGCTGCCTCGATGATAGGGAGGAAGCGATCGAAATAGTTCATATCGCCACTGTGTACATACGGACACCAGTGATCCGACAACCCGACCGTCTCATGAATATGGATACCGACCACATTGTCCTTAATGGCTTCCATATCCCGTGCATTATCGTACAAGCCCATACGCTCCATCATCATGCCGTGGCCAAAATCGTACCACAAGCCGACTGGGGCGCCCTTCAGCCGATCAAACACCGATTTCGCCTCGCGCAGCGTTGGCATCTGATAACACCGCGAACGCGTCTCGATGCCAATCGATACGTCCCAGCCCTTAGCCGCGATCTGGTCGCATATGTCTTCTAGACTATCGCCAATGCGCTGCAGGTAATGTTCCGACAACGATTCCCTTCGCTCCAGCATCTCATTCCACAGCGTTAAATAAGCGGAGGATTCCGGACCTTGATCGTGGTAAATTTTTTTAAGCTCATTATCGATGTTATAGTCGAACGGCACCTCTCCCGGATGCACGACAACCGCCTTCGCCCCATAGCGATTCGCATATTCTGCCGAACGAATCAGCAGCTCGATTGCACGCTGCCGCTTTTCCTCGTCTTCAAAGCCAAGCAGCACAGAATCGGTACCATAGTCGGGATCAGCAACATGCGGAAACGTATTGTGGACACTCGATACTCCGATTTCTCCCCGTTCAATCATAGGCTCGATCGTCGTCAGCAGCTCCTGTGTTACGTTATAGTTCAGCTCCACGTAGCGAAAGCCGAGTTCCCGAATTTCATCGATCATGCTGCTGCCGACATCATGACGTTTAATATTCCAGCATGTCGAGAACGAATATTGACCTTTATCCTTTCCCATAAGCTCCTCCTGAAATATAGAATCGTTTAACCTTTGACCGCCCCGAGCATGACGCCGCTAACGAAATACCGCTGCAGCCACGGATAGACAATCATAATTGGCACAGTTGCGAAAATAACGCTCGCCGCCTTCAAGCTTTCCGGCTGCAGCTTCGCCTGTCCGGTTGCGCCCTCCATTACGAGCAGCTCGCTGACCATGTTGTTTTGAACCAGCTGATAAAGCTTTAATTGCAGCGGATACATCTCCGGGCTCGTAATATACATAAGCGTATCCGTAAAACCGTTCCAGCGCCCTACTGCATAAAACAAGCTTAATGTAGCAATAACAGGCAGCGAAAGAGGTACGATAATGCTAACCAGCGTGCGCAGGTACGAGCTTCCGTCAATCTCTGCTGACTCCTCCAGCGAATCGGGAATATTTTGAAAAAACGTAATTAAAATAATCATATAAAACGGACTAATGAGACCTGGCAGCATAAGCGCCCACATCGAGTCGAGCAAGCCTAAATTACGAACGAGCATATACTCCGGAATAAGTCCACCGCTGAAAAACATCGTAATGATAATAACGAACATGACTAGCTTGCGACCCTTTAATTTCGTTTTGGCAAGCGGATAGGCCGCCGCAATCGTCATTACCATGCACATGATTGTAAATAATACCGTCAGTATAACGGTAAAACCGAGTGAACGAATCATCGATTTATCTGAAAATACCTTGCTGTAGGCATCCCAGTTCATTTCGACAGGAAAAAGGCTGACCTCGCCAGACATGATGGAACGCGTTGAGCTTAACGAAATGGCAATTATATGAAGAAACGGAGCCAAGCATAGCAGCACGAATAATAAAATGGCGATCGTATTGACAATATCAAAGGATCGGCTGGCTTGTTGATCTCTCATGTCTTATCGCTCCTTTCCAATCTGCATCAAAATAAAAGTTTATAATCAAATAATGCTTTGGTCTGCCAGTTTTTTCGATAAGTAGTTGGCGCCTAATACAAACACAAGACCGACAACTGCCTGGAACAAGCCGACGACCGTAGCAAGCGTGTATTGTCCAGATTCAATGCCGATACGGTATACGAAGGTGCTGAGCACATCCGAATAATCCCGTACAGCGGTATTACCAATAATATAAGGACGTTCAAATCCGATGGCGATCATATTGCCCACGTTAATAATAAGGAGGGTAACAATCGTCGGTTTTAAGGATGGCAGCGTAATGCTCCAAATTTTTCTCAATCTGCCCGCTCCGTCGACGTCAGCTGCCTCGAACATCTCCCTGTTGATACCTGTCAGAGCCGCCAAATAAATGATCGTCCCCCAACCCGCGCTTTGCCATACACCAACGATCAAATACGTAATCAACCAATCGTTTTTGTCCGTAAGAAAAGGAATCGCTTCAAAGCCTAGCGAAGTGATGAAATTGTTTACCATACCGGATTGAGTACCAAACACTTGGTAGACGATCCCGCCGATAATAACCCACGAAATGAAATGCGGAATGTACAAAATCGTTTGTGAAATCTTTTTGAACCAAACCGTTTTGAGCTCATACAGCATAATTGCGAGAAACAAAGGAGCTGGGAAAGATACAAGCAGGTCCAAGAAATTAAGCATGAGCGTATTGCGCAGCGTCTTGTAAAAGTCCGCCATTGCGAATACTTCCTTGAAAGCATCAAGCCCTATCCATTCAGAACCATTAATGCCTTGGAAAAAGTTGAAATCCTTAAATGCAATAATGATGCCATACATCGGTCCATATTTAAAAACTAAGAAATATGCAACCGGTAAAATAAGCAGCATATATAATTGCCAGTATCTGCGTAAATACACGCGCATGTTCAATATAATCCACTCCTATCTGCTTGCGATTAAGCTCGGAGACGGGACTTTAGATATATCCATCGTCCCCGAGCTGCTTATTGCAGGCATTCTATTTATTTCATAGCCTCATAAGCTTTCGTGCGTTCATCCAAAATCGCTTGACCGCCGGCTGCCATATAATCCTTCATAATCGATTCAAATGTGCTTTCGAATTGATCCGGCTTCACCATCGTTGTTTTTACGACAATTTCATTGAACTTGTCACGCAGCGCCGCACCATATTTGGCTTGGGCTTCAATCGGATGGTCGAACAAGACAGGCTTAATTGTATCCGATCTAGAAATCGTCAGTGCTTTGCGAGTTTCTTCTTGGAATTTCTCAGGCATCCCTTGAACATATGCTTCAACGTTGCGCTCTGAATCGCCCAACTGCTTTCCGTTGGAGATAATGGCCATGTCACCGCCGTTGTATACGCGGTTTTTCACATCTGTAGGAGCATCTTCATTTAATACCGGGATACCATCCTTCAGTGTGTAATTTTCGCCTGCTACGCCGTTTTGAATGGCAAGCAGATTATCTCCCGAAGCCATCCAATCCAAGTACTTGATTGCTTCAACCGCGTTTTTGCTGCTTTTCGGAATCATGAGATACATGCCAACTGGCGCGTATTCCGGCTTCGGATGCTTGCCCTCAGAATTTGTATACACATCAACGGAGGACAGCTTCGCGTCTGGAATGTTCGTTTGCAGCGTCGAGTACAAGCCATCTGGGTAGAATGGGTTCATATCATCTTCGCTGAAGAAACCGACCAAGCCCTTAGACGCATCCTCGTTCAACTTCTTCTTGTCTTCATCAAGGCTAAAGTCTTTGCTCATTAGTCCTTCGTTATAAAGCTTATTCATGAATTTTAAACCGTCTTTGAAGCCAGGAAGCAGGATCGGAAAGTCATTTGATCCGAGCTGTTGGATCTGCGTGTAGCGCTGTTCGTCAGTAACAGGTTGAATGAAGGACCATAGGAGCGGCTCATATTGAGCAGATGCTAGTGCCATACCGAGCGGAATAACTTTGCCGCCCGTTTGACCCGGATCTTTTTCTTTAAACGCTTTCAAAGTCGTGTAAAGCTCATCTGTCGTTTGTGGCACAGGCAGGCCTAGCTTGTCGAGCCAGTCTTGACGAACGAAAGATGCATATTTCCCCAAATGCGAACGTTTCGCTGGCAGTGCAAATTGCTGGCCTTTATAGTTTCCGTAAGCCAATGTTTCATCACTAAGGAATTTTTTGAGGTTTGGACCATGCTGATCGAGCAGCTCGCTAAGGTCAGTCAAACCGCCTTGCTGAGCGTAACGGTAAAAAGTACCCGAATCATATGTGAATACGATATCCGGAACATCACTTCCGCTCGCCATTAGAACGTTAAGCTTCTGAATTTCCTCCGAACGTGGAATCGGAACAAATTGAACATCAATGTTATTTGGCGTGCCGAAGTTGTCCTGAACGTAATTCGTTAAAAAGTTATTTGTAATAGTCAAACCAGAAGGAGTATTGCCCCGATCGAATACTTCCACCTTAAGTGTAACTTTCTTGCCGGAGGTCGCTTCGCCCCCTGCTGCTTCGTTACCCTTTTCATTGTTGCTGCCGCATGCACCAAGAATCATCGTACCTGCAAGCGTAAGTGCTAACAAAACGCTGGCTTTCTTTTTCCCCTTCACAACTTTCATCATTTGATTCAACCCCTCTTTCTTTTCCTTTATTTTGCTACCTTCACTCGATTATTAACCGAAAAAATGAAGCACATTTGAACGCGCTTTCAATTGTCGCTTGCTAACCGTGATTAGGAAGTGGCCTCAGTATGACACGGTATATAGTACGCTTGCAATAAACCAGTTTCGGAGCGGCAAACCGTTACGCAGAACCCTTGCCCAGTAAGGCTTTTGACGAGTAGAATAGATCATTTTCCCGATATAAACCGTTTTCCATAAACGCCGAAAAAGCCCGTCATAAAGCCATTTCCGATGATAAACTCGATTCGTGCTAAACAAAAAGAAGCAGCCGCTCGAACATGCTTTCCTGTTCGAACTGCTGCTTCTACAAAAAGCTCATCCATTCGCATTTACGTGTGATTGATGAGCTGAACGACTATTTCTCTGCACACATTAGTTTAGAGCTGAAGGACGCATTTTAAGCTTTCGGAATTCGCCCGGCGTTACACCGGTTATTCGTTTGAATACCCGGCCGAAGGTAATGGAGTTCGCATAGCCAACCTGGAGTGCAATACCTTGAATCGTCTCATCGGTATTCACCAACAAGCGCTCCGCTTGCTGCATGCGAAGCTGAACAAGAAAATCAACAAACTTCATATCGTACTCCAGCTTGAACAGGTAGCTTGCATATTTGCCCGATATTTGAAAGCGGTCGCTCAAATGATTGAGGGACAGATCGGGATCGGCGAAGTTTTCCTGAATGTAGGCCTTCATATCCGTTATCATCGTTTTGTAGCTTTTCGTCTCACTCATGGCCACATAAGCATCGTAGAGATCAGCCAAATATTCTAGCAGCAGTTCCTTCATTTCTAACAAAGTCGAGGCTGTCTTTAGTTTGGCAAGCAGCGCAGATGTGCGTTCTCCATCCAAACATTCATTCAATGATTCTGATAAATCCTTCAGCTCACGACTCAGCATTTGCATGAAGAGCTGCATAAGCGAATGAATATCTTCATCTTTGATCGCTTCCGTACTGAGTCGTTTGAACAATTGCTCTAATGTATTGCGCCAGCTTTCATTGGTCAGTCTGAATTCCTGCAAACAATCGGTACACATTTGGATGTAATTGAACGTACCGTGCTGTCTTCCCAGTGGAATATCACCGCTGAACGTAATCGCATCAGTTCCGATGCAGAGCTGATATTCCATACCGGTTAGGGCATCGCGGTAGGATTGTCCGATTCGGCTCCATTCGTTTACGATAGAACCAATCCCAATCGACAATTTAAACCGCAAATGCTCCCCAACCCATTGCCGCGCAACGACAGCAGAAGCCTGAAGCTGATCCTGCATGCGGGAATCGTCATTCGAAACCGCGAACACAAAGGTGATAAGATCCGGCGCCAGCCATTCTCCCCAGCCCTGCAAGCCTTCGTTTTGCGCCAACTCTTGCATGACATTTCCTAGCGCAAATTTTAGAACATTTTGCTCATTAAGCGTGTTTTCAGACTGAAATTCATCGTAACGGTTCAGCTTCACAACCATAACGGCATACCGTCCAGCGTCCGGCAGCAATGCCAGCTTTTGCATCCGCTCGTTCGTATGCCCATTTTGCTCCCCACTAATCAGCTCGTTAAAAAGCTGCCTGCGCTGAAGCATCATGCTTTCACGCTGCTTCTTTTCGTGATCCAACGACTGAACGATTAAATTTTCAAGAGCGCGGTCAATCATCGTTAGATCATCTGTCAGAACCGCTCCTCCGTCGCCGCTCCGCAGCTGCAGCGCCTGTATTCGATTCATCATTAGACGAATCGGCTTATAATTGCGGCGCGTCACCCAAATAATATAAATTATAGCCACTACAAAGGTCAGAACCGCCATAATGACCCATGCATACGAGACGACTGATACCCAACCGAGCAATTGGCCCGCTTGGATACCGCTTTTGAACGTCCAGCCTAAAGAAACTGACTGAATTGTGGTCAGTACGCTGCCGCCGTCGGACACATCTGCGCTATTGTTCACTGGATAGATAAGCTTATCAGCCGTATCTGTAATTCGTATGAAGGATACCTGACGACTCGTCATGTTTTCTATTATTTGCTCAATCGCGTATAAATTCACATTAATGACAAGCAAGCCTTCTTTTCCAAACGGAAAAGGAGCCCGCTTATACATTGTAATGACCCTCACTGGCTTCAGGTGTTCGTATTCACGGTATTCACGGCTTGTCGACCACCCTTGATAATCACGTTTGGCTTTTGCTTGCTGCACAAAATCACGGTCGCCAAACTCATTGAGCTCCGTTTGCCCGCTTTCCGTCAGCACCATATTGTCAGATTCCCTATACAGGTAGATGGATTCGATAAGATCGCTTCCCTCCCTAAGCGAGCGCAAGCTATGAACGACGGCGTATCTGACGTTTGTTTCGATCGATCCATTTAAATATCCCGCATAGTTCGAATTTTTGACCGCCTCATTCATCACATCATACTCCACCCCGCGGATAGCTCGTTCGACACCATCCACCACATAGCCAGTGGTGACACTGTCTGCTTTTTCTGTCTCAGACCGCGATATTTCATTCACCGCAATGAACGATAAAAAAATGATCATTGACACGGTAAGCACCAAAATTGGAAAATAAGATACAAGCAACCGGAAGTACCAGTTGTTAAGCTTAAGCATATTCAACCCCCTACAAAGAGTAAAATTATTGTAAGCGTTACCATTTGTCGTAAAAATCCAAGGTTAAGCGGTTTACTTTGTGATTCTATTGTAGCACAGCCCATCTTGAATCGAAATACTTTTCAAAAGCTGATTAATAAGCATCATGCTGAAGCATTCTCTTTACTTCCTTAAACTAAAAATAAGAGCAGCGGCTGACGAATCGTCGCCACTGCTCTCATATGTTCTTACAGCATCCGTTATTGTACCCCACCGCAGCCATTAAATCCAACGCATCTTAAGCATCGTTTATAATGAATTCCATCATAACGTGTGGTTAATGATAGCATCAATAATCTTATCCCATTCGCAGTGATGAATTTCATGTCCTGAGCCCTCAAGGGTAAGCAGAAAGCTGCTTGGGATCGTGTTCGCAAGTGAAATTCCATGTTCATAAGGAATAATCGGGTCCTCTGTGCCGTGTATGATGAGCGCGGGGACATCGATTTCAGCCGTTCTAGCCAAATAGGAAAAATCGCCTGTCACCACGCTATGATTGTTAATACTCCCCATATTGCTGCTTCTTTCTACCTCCTGTTTAGCCAACTGATATATTCGATTCGCATCGAGTGGATGCTTTGAGCCCACTAGAACTCTCCACTTACTAACTGAAAAAGAAATGACAGCCTCATCATTAGACCAGTCGATCTCTTCAGAATGAGCGAAAAATTGCGCCACCTTCTCTTCCATTGGAGGAAGACCCTCTGCAAAATTGGATGTTGCAATAAGCGAGACGGTAAGCACTCTTTCACGATGACGCAGAGCGAGTATTTGCGTTAGCATGCCTCCCATAGACATACCGACGATATGCGCTTGCTTAATGCTGTAAGCATCAAGTATACCAACCGCATCATCAGCCATATCTTCAAACTTATACCCCGGCTTCCCAAGCTCGTATACGGTAGAACGCCCAACATCGCGGTTATCAAAACGAATAACAAAACGTCCTGCAGCTGCAAGGCGCTGACAAAATTCATCTTCCCACCACACCATTGACGCTTGGGCTCCCATAACGAGCAAAAGAGCTGGATGAGCGGGATCCCCAAAGCTTTCCGTACATATTTTAACACCGTTAATATTTAGTAGTTGTTCACTCATTTTATAATTCCTCCATTACTAAAAATAAAAAACACAGGCCAGTTGGCTGTGCTTCCAGTAATCGAGAATAGGAGCAGCGGCTGACGAATCGTCAACCACTACTCGCATATAACTAAATAAGGTTACCATGAGGTAAACCATTCTCCGATTACTACGCACAGAACATAGCCGTAACACGTCTATTCCATTCCTTGTGCAGAGCTAAAAACCGAAAAATTAGTTTAACACACGTAACCCTCCATTCCTATAAATTGGGTTTATTTTATCATACGCGTTTTTTATCTGTCAAATGATACGCATGGCTGGACTTCAAGCCTTCTCTCGTTAAGTCATATTGTGCAAAGCTAGAACAGCAGCCTGTGTGTCCCGTAAAAACAATACCTGCTTACCATTATTGCATTCATAAATAAAATCTTTCAAGCTCTTGCTTTCATAGGTATCAAAATCTCCAACGATGGCCAGCTTCACCTTATAATTTACATATTTCTGTAAAATCTCGCCTGCAAGCCTGGTTTTGAGCTCAAAGAAATCTTCCGTTATATTTGCTTTTTGCAGCATAATTTTATGACATTCATGATGGTAATTAACAGAAGCCATTAAATCCAGCGCATCTTGAACATTGCAAATAATTAGATCCGGGCTTTCTATAACTGCAACTTTAGAGCTGCCTTGTTGGTCGATAGTTATGTTCATTTTTCATTCGCCTCCAATTTTTAGTGTAGCACTAAATATGCGCATCTGGAGAAAATTCCTTTCACCGTGCTTGGATCTTCGGCCACAAAAATAAAAAGCATCCGGATTTCCGGACGCCTCTCATTTATGAACCACTGTATTTTATAACACCTGCTTGACTGGGCCCTTTTCACTGTGTAGATCCAGTGTCCGTGCAGTCGACGTATGAATTTCGTTTATAAGCTCTGGGTTTTTCAATAGCTGCACACCATAAGAAGGAATCATTTCTTTTATTTTCGGTTCCCACGCCTTCATATGCTGCGGGAAGCATTTCCCCATCAGTTCAAGCATGACGGAAACAGCAGTAGAAGCACCTGGAGATGCGCCTAGCAAAGCAGCGATTGAGCCATCAGCGGCATTAATCACTTCCGTACCAAATTGAAGTGTTCCTTTGCCGGCAGCTGTATCTTTAATGACTTGTACACGCTGGCCTGCTACTACTAGCTCCCAATCCTCGCTTTTGGCATTCGGGACAAATTGGCGTAATGCTTCCATCCGCTGTTCTTTTGATTGCATAACTTCCTTGATCAAATATTGGGTCAATGACATATTTTTCACGCCTGCCGCCATCATGGTGACCAAATTATCCGTTTTTACGGAAGCCAGCAAATCCATCATGGAGCCGTTTTTCAAAAACTTTGGCGAGAAGCCGGCAAACGGTCCAAAAAATAACGATTCCTTCTTGTCGATAAATCTGGTGTCCAGATGTGGAACAGACATTGGCGGAGCGCCAACTGGTGCTTGACCATATACTTTTGCATGATGCTGCGCCACAATCTCCGGCTTCTTACACACCATAAATATGCCGCTTACCGGGAATCCTCCAATGCCCTTTCCTTCAGGAATACCGGATTTTTGCAGCAAATGTAGGCTTCCGCCTCCGCCACCGATAAAGACAAATTTCGCAGTACGGCGCTCGATGGAGCCATTATCTACATTGCGTACTTTCAATTCCCACGAGCCGCCCTCGGCACGTTTAATATCATCCACATTATGCTTGAATTTGATATCGACGTTTTTACTTTTCAAGTGTGTAAACAACATCCGCGTTAAAGCGCCAAAGTTGACATCCGTACCGGATTCGATTCTAGTGGCCGCTATAGGCCCATTCAAAGTCCGTTCCTTCATTATAAGCGGAATCCAATCCAGCAGCTTTCCCGGGTCTTCGGAATATTCCATTCCTTGAAACAAGGGGTTGTTAGACAACGCTTCAAAACGTTTCTTCAAAAACGTTACATCTTTTTCCCCTTGAACTAAGCTCATATGAGGCAATGGCGTAATGAAGTCCCGCGGATTACGGATTAGTTGGTTGTCCACAAGATAGGACCAGAATTGCTTGGAAACCTGATACTCTTCATTGACTTTTATAGCTTTGCTAATGTCTACGGAGCCGTCAGGTTTCTCCACGGTGTAGTTAAGCTCGCACAAGGAAGAATGCCCCGTTCCTGCATTGTTCCATTCGTTAGAGCTTTCTTCCCCTGCGCTTGCAAGTCGCTCAATAACTGTAATTTCCCAGTCCGGTACTAATTCTTTCAGCAGTGACCCCAAAGTCGCACTCATGATACCGGCACCAATTAAGATAACGTCTGTTTTGGTTTGTCTGTTGCTCATTTCTACCGTCCTTACACACTAATATTTGAAGAAAAAATGTAGGCTCTCCAGTTGATCACTATTATTAAAGTATTAAGATATTTACTATTATAAAGCCTTTACATAGCATTCACAACAATAGGTAACATGTTACAAAACGTTTGAACATTACTATTATCATATCACAAAAATCACTCACTGTTAGTACTGATTTTGAACATAGCTGTAACGTTGCAAAATACAACCGTTACAGCCCCTCTCCTGCCATTTCAGCCTTCTAAAAACTGCAATGTCCGTAGGCAATGATAATCAGCGAGACCTTTGGCAAATATTGATAAAATAACATTCGGTTAAGCTCAAGAGTATCATTTTTCAAATAACGGTAAAAATCCCTAAAACGTATTTCTAAAAAGCTATGCTCATGTTCAATATCATAAAATCCAGCACCTTCGATATCGATGAGATAGGGCTCTAATTGGTCCGTAACCAAGATATGATCGGGACCAAGCTCCCCATGTATAAATATAGCGATTTCTAGGCGCGATACGGGCTTCAAGCTCATGCAATTTTTCGAGCAGCCTGCTTTGGTTTACTCTGATACTTTCAATATGATTGACCGCATAGGATAACTGCTCTTTCGCATTTTCCAATTGCAATAAATGACAGCTCCCCAGATGCTCTCCGACTTGATTAGGCTTTCCGTAGCCCCGTCTTTCGTTGGCGTGCATGCCAGTAAGCATATCTCCGATACGCTCAAATAATTGGTCTTGAGCTCTTGTATCGGAGTGTTGAAAATAGTGTTCCGCCTTATGTCCATTTACGTACTCCACGAGGGCGTAATCAAAATGGTAGCGGCTTCTTTCCGTATTTAGATTATAAAGAGCAGGGGTCTGAATGCCCTGTGCTCTTAAATAACGATTATTCATTTCAAATAATTGACTGCCATAGGATTGGTCAGCTATAGAAGCGCATGCTATTTCCTCTTGAAAAAAATTCATGCTAAGATCCCATACATATAAAACGCAGGAAAAGTGATTGGTGCAGTCTATTTTGTAAACGACCTTTTGTGCACCTCCATGCATTTTGGATACATTTGCAACTACATAATCGGTGCCAAAAGTCTTCCCCACATACTCCTGTAAATCATCAAGCTTGAGATGGCAAAATAAATCCACGGAACAACACTCCATTCTTATTCTTTTGCCGGCACCTCAAATTTATTACAAATTTTACCAAAAGTATAGACTGTTTCTTTGCGTTCTGTTATGATGTTGAATAAGTTCTCGAAAAAAATAGCCGTACACAAAAGCATTAATAAAGCGCTGGAACGGGATAAGAAAAACAATTTATAGTGCATTGCATAAAGAAAGCCCAAAGCAAAGCTATTAAAAATAAGTAACCGCCAACAGCTGGCCCCTAAGAGGAGCCGCTCTGGCGGTTACTTATTTTTCAGCTTGTAAAGACTAACGGTTCATCCATCCGCCGTCTACGCAGAGGATGTGGCCATTCATATAGTTCGATGCAGCGGAGGCGAGGAAAATCGCCGGCCCCATCATGTCTTCGGATTCACCCCAGCGGGACGCTGGAATACGGTCGAGAATTTGCTTGCTGCGAACCGGGTCCTCGCGAAGCGCCTCGGTGTTGTCTGTGCTCATGTAGCCTGGAGCAATCGCGTTCACCTGCACATTTTTCGAAGCCCATTCGTTGCCAAGCGCCTTTGTCAGACCAGCAACCGCATGCTTGCTCGCGGTGTAGCCCGGCACATTGATGCCGCCCTGGAACGAAAGCATCGACGCAATGTTGATGATTTTGCCTGAGCCCTGCTCAATCATATGGCGTCCAGCCAGCTGGCTGAGCACATAGACCGAATTCAGATTGACATCAAGCACCGCCTGCCAGTCTTCAAAGCTGTGATCAGCAGCAGGCGTACGGCGGATAATGCCCGCATTGTTGACCAAAATGTCGAGGCGGCCAAGTCCCGCCAGCGTCTGTTCGATAATACCCGGCAGCAGGCTGCGATCAGATACATCGGCTTGAATCGATACCGTTTTGCGGCCAAGCGCCTGAATTTCCTTCTCTACGTCTGCAGGAGGCGTGCTGTTCGTAACCAGCGCAATATCTGCTCCCGCTCTCGCCAAGCCTACAGCAATTGCCGCGCCCAGACCACGTCCGGCACCTGTCACAATCGCTGTTTTTCCTGTCAAATCGAAAAAGCTCATCTCTGCACCATCCTTCTTTTCTACCTGTAAAAATTAGGATTTTTCAATACGCACGCCCTGCTGCTCGTATTTGGCAGCGACAGCCGGATCAATGTGCGAATCGGTTATAATCGTATGGACATCCTTCAACGCGGCGAACGTAAGTAGCGCGCCCTTGTCGAACTTGCTGCGGTCGGCTACGCAATAAATTTCGCGCGAGCATTCCATATAAACCTGCTTGAGCTTGGCAAGCTCTTCGGTGAAAATCGTCAGCCCATACTCCAGGTGAATGCCTGTCGTCGATAAAAACAGCTTATGAACATTCAGCCGCTTGACCCACTCCTGCCAGTCCGTGCCAATGAGCAGATTTTGAAAACGATAGCCGCCGGGAATGACGAGGCGGATCTGCTCCTTTGCCGTCAGCTCGCGAATAATGAGCAGATCATTCGTGAGCACGGTCAGCGGCATGTTTTTGAGCCGCCGCGCGATTTCAAGCGTCGTGCTGCCCGCATCCAGCGCAATAATATCATTTTCAGCAATATGGGTTAACGCCTGCTCGGCGATTGCCGCCTTCTCTTGCTGATGCTTGCTGTTTGGATATTGCAAGGGGAACAAGCTCTCCTCATCTGGAGGAAGCACCGCTCCGCCATGCATGCGCTTCAGCAGCCCCTTCTCCTCCAGCTTCTCCAAATCCTCGCGTACCGTCTTTTCCGTCACCTTGAAACGCTCGCTCAGCTCGGATACTTTGACGCTGCCCTTCTCCTCCAGCTGAATAATAATTTGTCGATGACGTTCAGCGGCAAGCATGTTACTTAAGCTCTTCCATTTTCACAGCGTCCATATCCGTGAACGTGTAGTTCTCTCCTGCCATCGACCAGCAGAACGTGTAGTTGCTCGTGCCAACGCCCGAATGGATCGACCATGGCGGCGAAATAATCGCTTGCTCATTGGAAACGACCAGATGTCTCGTCTCCGAAGGCTCGCCCATCATATGGAATACGCGTGCATCTTGGTTCACATCGAAGTAGAGGTAAGCTTCCATACGACGGTCATGTACGTGCGAAGGCATTGTGTTCCAAACGCTGCCTGTTTTGAGGCTCGTTACGCCCAGCATTAATTGACAGCTTTGAATGCCATCGCCATGGATATACTTGTACAATACGCGCTCGTTGGACGTTTCTAGGGAACCAAGGTGAGTAGGGTTCGCTTCTTCCATCGTCATTTTGCGAGTCGGATATTCCGCATGCGCCAGCGCTGAACAGAAATACAGCTTCGCTGGATTTGCTTTGTCCTTGCTTGCCAGCTGAACGTCACGCTTGCCTTTACCTACATATAAAACATCAAGACGGCTAAGCTCGTACGACTCGCCATCAACGGTAATAACAGCATCGCCGCCAATGTTCAGGAAGCCAATTTCCCGGCGCTCCAGAAAATATTCGGTTTTCAGCGTATCTCCCGCTTCCAACGCCAGCTTCTCGTTCACAGGGAACGCGCCGCCAACAACCATGCGGTCATAGTGCGTGTAAACAGAAGTAAGGCGATCCTGTTCAAACAGGCTTTCGATCAAAAATTCCTGACGAAGACGCTCCGTCGTATATTGCTTTACATCCGTTGGGTTAGTTGTGTGGCGAATTTCCATATTAATAGTTCCTCCTCAAGGATAATAAAATGAAATGATCAGGCGCACCTGAATTAGGTTTGAAAATGTTCGTTTTAATAATAACACACTTTTTCAAACTTAAACAGTCCCCCTTACAGCATTCTTCACAAGAAACCACTGATGGGGCCGCAACGACACTATTCAAAAATGCCTTTTTTTATGTTAGGGTATATATCATCAAAGATCGCCATTTAGGAGCGGAGCGAGCTAAATGTATTCTTTATTTCGCAATGAAAAAATACAAATGGTCGGCATCGCCCTCGCAACAGCCATCGGGGCCGAATTCAGGATCACTCCGTTTAGCGGGGATTTTTACCGCATTGGGCTCGGCGTCAGCATCTTTTTATTTTTTCTGCTGCAATTTCGCCATCTTTCGTTTGTCAAAACAGGGTTTCTAGCCGGTATTGCCGCTGTCATCTTCCAATCGGTGGAGTGGCTGATCTACACGAATTCCACTTCCCTAATAGCTGGCCTGCAAAATAATGCTCCCGCCGCCCTATACTATACCTTCTTCGCCTGGTGTCTCGGCAAGCTGCTGGGAGGCTCCAAGGAAATTCAGCCGCTGGCGCTGGGCGCACTCGTTACACTTGTGGACTTCTCCTCCAATTTACTGGAGCTTCTGTTTCGAAATTTTTTTCTCGGCACAGCGCCCTATCACTTCAATGAACTGGCCCTGCTGCTTATAACGGCTGTTATTCGCAGCTATTTTGTCATCGGGCTGTACAACAGCATTGCCATCCAGCAGTTCAAAATGCTTCATGGAGAGCAGGAGAAGCGCATAGAGCAAATGCTGAATGTTGGTTCCAGCTTGTATGGGGAAGCGTTCTACCTGCGGAAATCGATGGATAATATTGAAGGCATTACGGCCAGCAGCTTCGAGCTGTACGACAAGCTGCGGCAGGAGCAGCCTCTGCTCGCCAAGCAGGCGCTCGTCGTCACCCAGCAAATTCATGAGGTTAAAAAAGATACACAGCGTATTCTCGCCGGGCTGCTTAAGCTGTTCGATAATGAGACGCTTACCCAGATGAGCCTCGTGGAAGTCGTGCATTATGTGAGGAAAGGCAATGTGGAATATAGCGAAATGCTGGGGAAACAGATTGCTTTTCAGCAGCGAGTGACGCTTGATTTGATTACGCCTCATTATATTGCACTGCTCTCTATATTGAACAATTTGGCAGCAAATGCCGTTGAAGCGATTGAAAGCAGCGGCTCCATTGACATTGAAATCAGCCAGCATGGCGACAAGCTGATTATGATCGTTGCTGATTCAGGCAGCGGCATACCGCCTGAGGAACTCGCGCTCGTGTTTGAACCGGGCTTCACCACCAAATTTGATCATACGGGAATTGCAGCAACCGGGATCGGATTATCCCATGTGCGCGATATTATTACTTCATTTGAGGGCTCGATTCGCGCAGAGCAGCTGGATGATGGGCCGGGTACCGCTTTTATCGTCGAGCTGTCAATTGCTGCGCTAAACCATCCAGGTACAACGCCAAACTTGAAGGAGGCGCTCCATGTCCATTAGCTTCGTAATCGTAGATGATGATGCCGTCAGCAGACGTATGCTGCACAATATAATTGAACAATCTGGTTTGGGCGAAGTATCGGGTACAGCTGGAGGAGGAGTCGAGGCTGTGATGCTGATCGATGAGCTGAAGCCCGATGTTGTGCTGATCGACATGCTCATGCCCGATCAGGACGGCATTACGACGATCGACCAGCTCCGGGCCATCCGCTACGGCGGCAAGTTTATTATGATCTCGCAAATCGATAACAAAGATATGGTCGGAAAAGCCTATCGCAGCGGCATTGAATTTTTTATCCATAAGCCCATCAATCGCGTTGAAGTGCAAGCTGTTCTACATAAGATGAACGAAAGCTGGAAATATGAGCGTTATGTCACGGAAATGAAGCAGTCGCTCGCCAAGCTCGATATTATAGAGCGCCCGCCAGCCGTGCAGGAGCGCAGCATCCGCGAAGCCGCCCGCCTTATTTTAATGGATATGGGCATTATAAGTGAAGCGGGAAGCCGAGATATGATCGCTGCCGTCGAGCATTTGGCCGCGCAGCCGCAGCCCGCTGCTTTCCCTCCATTAAAGGGATTGTATGAAGCCGTTGCTCGCACAAGCAAGCAGAGCCAGAGCGACATTGACAAGGAAAGCAAGGCGATTGAGCAGCGGATGCGCCGCGCCGTCATGACGGCGCTAACCAATATCGCCTCCATTGGGCTGACGGATTACAGCAATCCAAAGTTCGAGCATTATGCTCCGCTATATTTTGATTTCAAGGATGTTCGGCTTAAGATGAAAATGATGGATGAGGAAGCAACGCCCGATAAAGGCAAGGTCAATATCAAAAAGTTTCTTCAAGTGTTCTTTATGGAAGCGATGGAAAAAATGAAACAAGCGTAAACGGCTGCCACTTTCCTCTGGCGGCAAGCTAACGTTTCGCGTAGAAATAGAGAGAATGGATCAAAACATCATATCCTTTCCTATATTTCAAGCGTAAACGGCTGTCGCCGTCTTCTGGCGGCTAAGCTGCCCCTTTTTTCTCCAGAAAGAAAAGGGAAAGACGGTAGGAAACGAAAAGCAGCAAGCAGCTTACCGCTAGAAGGGCTGCACTTACCGGCAGTGGAAAGCTGAGCGTATTAGCACTGCTGGACACAACCCCCATGGATAAGAGAAAAGTCATAGGAATGGCCAGTACAATGACCCCTACTACTCGACTTATTCTAAAACCAAACCCATAATAAACCGGATAATAAAGGGCAGAATAAAAAGAGATCAGGAAAAAAGTGATTGGAATATAAGAAGAAGCATACATCGTATCTCTTCCAAATATTACATTATTGATGACATATCCGGAGACGCTAGCGACAATTCCTAAGCTTGCAAATAAAAGCACGGCTGCATATTTCGCCTGAACGATCGATTTGCTGCTGACAGGCAGGCTGGCAATGACGATCATGCTTTTATTTTTAGCATCCAAGCTAGAGGAAAAGGTCATGAGCATTATGGCTGAAAGCGCAGCTACCAAAATGAAGGAAACGTGGTTATTTAGTACGAAACCAAATAAATACAAGTAGAACAATACAAACAAAAAATAATAGCGCAAAATAAACAAATCCTTACGTAATAGCAGCAGCATAGCCCTTCTCCCCCTTAGCGGTAAAATACATAATATCCTCTAGCGTAGGACGACTAAGCTGCGCACCATCACCCACCATAGCAGCTATTTCATGCCCTCGATCTGTCAGACCCTCAAACCCGACGAGCGATTCCCGAATGCCGATAAACGCTGCTTTAACGCTTGGAGCCTCAAGCAAGCTTATCGGCCCTTTCACTAGCACATACCGCTCCTGAATTTGCTCCTTCGACTCGTTAAAGACCAGCCTGCCGCGGTGCAGAAAGGCAATATAATCGGCAATTCGGTCCAGATCGGTCGTAATATGGGTCGAAAATAAAATCGATTTCCGCTCATCCAGCATGATTTCGGCCAGTAAATCCAGCAGCTCGCGTCGGAAAACGGGATCTAGCCCCGCTGTCGGCTCATCCATTATGAGCAGGTCCGCCTGATGGGATAGCGCAAAGGCAAGTGCCAGCTTCATTTTCATCCCCTTGGAAAGATTGCGTATTTTCATTTTTGGCGACAACTCAAAGCGCTCAAGCAAACGGGAAAAAGCGTGATCGTCCCATTTTTTATAAAACGGGGCTATAATATTTTTCATTGAATGGATCGATATATGCTCGTAATAATGGCACTCATCGGATACAAAGCCGATTCGCTGCTTAATTTCAGCCTCCTGTAAGCTTAGGGACTGTCCAAAAATCGCTATTCCCCCCGTATCCGGACGGGTAATGCCCATAATCATTTTAATTAATGTCGTTTTGCCTGCTCCATTCGGGCCAATCAGCCCTGTAATGTAGCCCTGCTTGAACGAACAGGATAGAGGTTCAATACCGAACATTTTAAACTGCTTGGATACTTCGTTCAGCTTAATGATGTCGCTCATATGTCCAAATCTCCTTCCTCATATAGCAGCTGGATGTGCTGCTGAATTTCACTCAGGCTCAGGCGCAGCGCCTTCCCCTCTTTAATGA
This sequence comes from Paenibacillus sp. J31R34, assembly GCF_059383715.1. Lineage (NCBI taxonomy): Bacteria > Bacillati > Bacillota > Bacilli > Caryophanales > Paenibacillaceae > Paenibacillus > Paenibacillus sp. J31R34. Next base: position 375,437 of record NZ_JBXENU010000005.1, on the reverse strand, counting down.
CCGCGAGCATTTGCTGCTCCAGCCGCTTCATGCGCTGCTCTCTAACAAAATCGGCATTAATGCCCGTTACGAACGAGCCTTTGCCCACGACCGAGTCAATAAGCCCTTCCTTCTCCAGTTCCTCATAAGCCCTCTTCGTTGTAATGACGCTGATCTGCAAATCCTTGGCAAGCTGTCTAATCGAGGGCAGCGGCTGCCCTGAGCCAAGTGTGCCGTTCAAAATCAGACTACGAATTTGCTGGGTGATTTGTACATAGATCGGATCATTTGAAGCGTTGGATAAAATAATGTTCATTCCCATCACCATGCTTAGCTGTTTAATGTATATATAGTATATATACACTATATGCTTCGTATATGTCAATGACGCTTGGCTATACTAAGCTTCGAGCGAAATATGCGCCTTTTTTCTGTTTTAATGAATAGCCGCTCTTAGTTGCGTAACCTTATCTAACAGGATTTATGACAGCATTGTAAATATAAAACGCTTACAACTTTCTCCGACATTATTTTCTGTCGGATTTTATTATTTTATATAGTCGGATCATTAAAATAGGTGGCAGAAGGTTAATAAGTCTAACATTAATGGAAATGGGGTTTTCATTTATGAAGAAAATCGGATCACTTTTAATTACCGGCCTGCTTGCTCTTACCCTTAGCGCATGCGGCAGCAGCAGCAGCAAAAATGCACCAGCCGCCTCGGATGGCACGGGATCATCGAATGAAGTTGTGACGTACACCATTGGAACCGATGCTACGTTTCCACCCTTTGAATACGAGCAGGACGGCAAATATGTCGGTATCGACATCGATTTAATCCATGCTATTGGTGAGCTCGAAGGCTTTAAGGTTGATTTGAAGCCGATGAACTTCAAGGGCATTATCCCCGCTATTACAGCTAATCAGCTTGACGCAGCTATTGCTGGCATCAGCATTACCGATGAGCGCAAGCAGGTTGTAAACCTGTCCGATACGTATTTTGAAGCGGGCTTGTCGCTGGTCGTACATTCGGATAATGATTCGATTACGAAGCCAGAGGATTTGAAGGGCAAAGTCATAGCGATTAAAAAAGGGACAGCCGGCTCTAAAAAAGCCGAGGAATTAGCAAAGGAGTACGACATAACCCTTAATTATTTTGACAGCAGCCCAGCTATGTTCCAAGAGGTAGTCAACAAAAATGCCGATGCTACCATTGAAGATTTCCCTGTCATCTCCTACAAGCTGGCAGTTGATCCAAGCGCAAACTTGAAAATCGTTGGCGAAAGGCTCACAGGCGACCAATACGGCATCGCAGTGAGCAAAGACAACGATGAACTGCTGCAAAAAATCAATGACGGCATCAAGAAGCTGAAGGAAAGCGGCAAATACGATGAAATCATTAACAAATATATAGGAACGTCTGCAAAATAAAGACGAAGACATCCTGTGAAATGAAGGAGCTGTGAATTTCATGATGTCCTCGTGGCAAGTTATTGTAGATGCGATGCCCTTGCTGCTGCAAGGGTTATGGATAACGGTCAAAATTGTTGTCATCTCGCTGCTGATTGCATTCGTAATCGGATTATTTACGGGATTGATGAATACATCATCGAATAAAATTTTAAAGTTTATTGCAACGCTTTATATCGATATTATTCGCGGTACGCCGCTGCTCGTTCAAATGTTCTTCATCTATTTCGCCCTGCCAGCCTTTCTCGATATCCGCATACCTGCGGAGACAGCTGGGATCATTGCGATCAGTGCCAATGCTGGCGCCTATATTGCGGAAATTTTCCGCGCCGGCATTTCGTCGATTGACAACGGACAGCGGGAAGCCGCTCGCTCGCTGGGCTTAAGCCAGGTGCAGACCATGCGCCTCGTTATTTTGCCGCAGGCGTTCCGCCGCATGATTCCCGCTTTCGTCAATCAGTGTACGATCAGCATCAAGGATACTTCGCTGTTGTCCGTTATCGGCATTAGGGAGCTGACCCAGAGCGGTGAAATTATCATTTCCACCAACTACCGCGCTTTCGAAATTTGGGGAACGGTCGGCGTCCTGTATTTCATCATTATTTACGGTATCTCACGCCTGTCCCGTGTGCTTGAAAGGAGGCTGAGCCTGAAATGATCATTGTAGAGGGTTTGAAGAAAAGGTTTGGCGACAACGAGGTGCTGCGCGATATTTCCACCACCATTACCGAAAAGGAAGTCGTCTGCATTATCGGCCCTTCCGGCTCTGGCAAAAGCACCTTCCTTCGCTGCCTTAATTTGCTGGAGGAAGTGACATCCGGCGTTGTGAAAATCGGCGACGTAACCGTCACGGCTCCTAAGACGAATATTGACAAGCTGCGGCAAAATGTCGGCATGGTGTTTCAGCAGTTCAATCTGTTCCCGCATTTGACGGTGCTGGAGAACATTATGCTTGCGCCCAAGCATATTAAGAAGGCGAGCCAGGAGACGAACGAGAAGCAGGCATTAGCGCTGCTGGATAAAGTCGGTCTTGCTGCTAAAAAGGATGAATATCCCGCTCGCTTGTCCGGCGGACAGCAGCAGCGCGTCGCAATCGCTCGCGCGCTGGCGATGAATCCGCGAGTCATGCTGTTCGACGAGCCAACGTCTGCACTCGATCCGGAAATGGTCGGCGAGGTGCTTCAGGTGATGAAGGATTTGGCTCATGAAGGCATTACAATGGTCGTCGTAACTCATGAGATGGGCTTCGCCCGCGAGGTCGCTGACCGTGTTATTTTTATGGATGGCGGTTATATTGTTGAGCAAGGTCCGCCCGCTGCGATTTTTGATGCGCCGCAGCATGAGCGTACACAAGCTTTTCTGAGTAAAGTGCTGTAAGAAAGGCAATTTTCACAAATAACGATGATTATTGAAAAAGAAGCTTTCACTCCCCATAGTCACGTGGAGTGAAAGCTTCTTTAAGTTATTTTAGGTGATGTCTACTTGCCAGAGCTCACTTGTTATACAATATATTGAACCGTCCTACCCTCGATATCCGAATATTCAATGACAGACTGATTGGTATGAAGATTTACAAACAAACTGCAGACCCAATTATCTTTTTCCCATGCCAATCGAACTTCATCCTTAGATGAATCCAACACTGTAAATTTCCCATTAAAAGCTTCATACTCATTTCTGAACCTGATTAGCTTTAAAAGTCTCTGCACGACTTCTTTTTTAAGCGACTGCTCAATTTCCTCCAGGCTAAAATTATGGCGGTTAATTTCACGGCCTTCTCCGCTTTTCTTTACACCCTCAAGGTCATTTTCCCCTGCAAGTAAACCAACATAGTAAACCTGAGGCACTCCTGGTGCAAAAAATTGCACAGCTCTGGCTGCTAAATAGGCGTCATCGTCCCCATTCAAAACAGAGTAAAAACTGCATCTAATTTGATGAACATCAAAACCATCGTCAGCCTTGTGCTCGTCCGATAAAATAAGGCTGAGATTGGAGCCTCTTTCTAAGCAAACATCCACTAGCTTCCTTGCCTCTTGCGTATCTATGAGGTCATCCATATCTGGTTTAACCGGAATTCCATCATGACAGTCGAGCATAGTGAACTGCTTCTCAGGCCGGGTTTTAAGATAATGACACAGCTCCTGGCTGGATTTATTAATCAAAGCATCTAGCACTCTATATGGCAGTATAAAATCATAGATCCAGTAGCCGCGCTCTGCCAGCTTGTATTGGATAGTATAATGAGCGTGTACCTCAGGAAGCAAATCTATTTCTAACGAATTTGCGAGTTCCATCATCCAATCAAGAAATTCGTATATTTCCGGCTCAACGAAGAAACAGCTCGTTCCAAGCTTTTTAATCACATATCCGACCGCATCGAGTCTGACTATTTTTACATTTTGCCGCTTAAAATTCATAAAGAAATCTGTAATCAGTTGTTTGAACAGCTGGGAGTTTATATCTAAATCAATTTGCTCCGATGGATCTGTTTTTCCGAACGTCGTCCAAACCTTCTCTTCTTCCCCTGTTTCCGCAATGGAATAGGAGGAATAGGGTAATGGCCGCCGCAAGAACATCTTGGCCATATCCTCTTGAACCGGCTCCCCTGCCTCCCAAAGCTTATCCAAGGTTAGAAATAAATCAGCAAATTCGGATTTCCGTCCTTTTTGGAGAAAATCCTGAAAATACTCCGATTGCCTTGAAATATGGTTAACCATTAAATCAACCAATACATCGAAATGATCTCCAATGGCTCTGATATCCTCCCAAGTACCAAAGCTAGGCTCTATTTCTAGATAAGTCAATGGAGCGAATCCTCTGTCTCCTGAGGATGGGAACGGCGGTAGAATATGAATGCCACCTTTAAACACATCTGAAAAATGCTCAAGAAGGACATGGTTTAGAGCCTTCAAGTCTCCTCCCATTGAATCGGGATAAGTAATAAGCTGCACCTGATTTTTCACGGCCATATTGAGAGCCTCCTATATTCCATATCTTTCTTTTATGACCTCAAGCTTTGGCAAATCCACGACTGCACCCGTATATTTCAACTGGTATGCGCTGACTGCAAAGCCTAGGCTTATCGCGTCTTTAATGGTGTATCCTTTAATGGCCGCCGTATAAAATCCTGACCAGAACGCATCTCCTGCTCCTGTCGTATCCACAACCTCGGTCGCCAAGGAGCTGTATTTAAGCGTCTCCAGTCCATTTGAAACGATTGCGCCATCCTTACCCAAGGTCATGATGACTAGCTTTGCACCCAGATCCAGAAACTTTTTCAGCTGGTTTTCAGGGGTGTCTTTTCCAAACAATCTTTCTGCATCATCCTCAGAAGGCTTTATAATATCAACCTTGCCAATGATGGACTTCACATATTCGATGCCATCTTCGCCGCTTTTCCAGATCATGGGATGATAGTTAGGATCGAATCCTATCCATATATGATTTTCACTCGCTATCTCAATAACTTTGTCGATTGTATGACGCGCAGGCTCCATCGAAAGAGGCCAGCAAGAAAAGTGAACGATTTTTGAATTCATTAAGGATTCATGAAGGACGGTATCAAAGGCCAAATGATAATCAGCCCCTCTATAAAATATAGGAACGGGTGTTGATGTACTCTTTGTTAAAACAACCATACTGGTTGAATCATTGACTCGCTGGATACCACTCGTATCAATATCCATCTTTCGCAATTGCTCGATTAAAAAAGACCCTAAACCATCTTTCCCTACAGCAGAGGCCACAAGAGAATGGATGCCTAGCTTCTTAACATTCATAGCGATATTCGAAGGCGACCCACCGAAAAACTTATTAAACGTATTGCCTTCAAAATTTTCATCATATTGTGCAGCTATCATATCGATAAGAAGTTCCCCAACCGTTAATAGATCATTCCCATTATTTCCAAACGATATTTTATCTTCAAACCCAAACACATCATCTACTCCTCTTGTCTGTGCTTTATTTCAGAGCTCCCTCAGTAATTCCCCTAATGATTTGTTTTTGGAGCAAAAGATAAAGAATCAGTACTGGAATAATCGTCATGATTAACCCTGCCATTAATGGGGAAAAATCGACGGAATAGGTTGAGAAAAATCCATAGTTCGAAAGAGGCAATGTCCTCATAGATGGCGATTGCAAAATTAAACTAGGCAACAAATAGTCATTCCAAATCCAAAGTGTGTCTAGAACAATAAGAGTGACCATTACCGGTTTCAACAACGGAACAACAATTTGAAAAAAAGTTCTTAATCTTGAGCTTCCGTCGATGAAAGCGGACTCCTCAAGCTCAAGCGGCACGCCTTTCATAAAACCATGGAAAGTAAATACCGCAAACGGAACACCGAATCCCAAATACATAAAGAGCAGACTTCCTTGTGAATTCAGAAGACCAAGCTCCCCATAGATCAAAACAAGAGGAATCATCAATGCCTGAAAGGGAAGTGTCATAGAGGCAAGCATGGCAAAGAATAATATAGAATTAGCCTTCCATTTAAAACGGACGAACATATAGCCTGTCATGGACGAAAAGAAAATAATAATAAATACACTACTAATCGTAATGATACTGGAATTTAAAAATCCGGTCATAAAGTCCATATCATCAATGGCTTTAATGTAATTATCGAAATTAAATTGCTTGGGCCACGACAATGGATTTTCTACAAATTGTTGAGTGGTTTTAAAAGTATTCAATATCACCAGTAAAAATGGCAATAAAAACAACAATAATACGATATAAAGAAGGATTGTTTTTAAAAATGCTAATGGTTTAGGACTCCGCATTACGCTTCGACCTCCAATTTTTTCAGAAAGTACGCTTGGGTCAAAGCAATAACAGCCACAATGATGAATAATACAACGGCTTCAGACTGACCCACCCCATATTCATTTGAAAGAAAAGCTTTTTGGACAACATGATAAGAGGACAATTCTGTTGAATTAAAGGGCCCGCCTTTGGTTAAAGCCAAATTAAGATCGTAAGTCAAAAAAGAACGTGAAATGGAAATAAAAATACAAATGACAATCGCTGGCGCAGAAAGCGGCAAAATGATTTTACGAATTTTATTAAATCCATTTGCTCCGTCGATGCCAGCAGCTTCTATTACATCCACCGGGACACTCATAAGTCCAGAAATATAAATAATCATAAGGTATCCGATTAATTGCCATGCCGAAACGATAACCAATGCCCAAAATGCTTTGTTCGTATCGGTCAGCCAAGAGGTTTCAAATAGAGCCCAGCCGTATTTTTGACCTAAATAAGGTAAAACCTGAGAAAATAGAAGCTGCCACAAGTAGCCCAGCACTAGACCACCAATAAGATTAGGTGTAAAAAAACCTGTCCGGAGTAATTGCTGTCCTTTAAATCCACTAGTTAAAGCAAAGGCAAGAAAAAATGCAGCAACATTGGCGATAACAACGGTAAAAAGCACATATTTCAAGGTAAACCATAATTGAGTGAGGAAAGTCTTATCTTGAAATACCTCCACGTAATTTGCTAAACCTAGAAATGTATGATCCCCGCTCCGCACATCCCAGTTTGTAAACGTGAGATAAAGTCCGAATAGAAAGGGAATCAGAACAACAGCAAAAAAGGCAAATACAGACGGACCCCCAAAGATTAAAAAGGTGCCTGTGTTATGAAGAAATTTCTTGTTTGTCATAGCCATTACATCCTCTTATCATTTAATTGGTAAATTCAACTTCAGATCAGAGAAGGGGATCAGCATAAACGCTTCACCCCTTTGATCTGTCAGGATTGATACGTATTCATTATTTCCCAGCGGTTGATTTCCAATAATCCTGCACTTCTTTTGTGAGTCCTGCCCGATCGATTTTATCCACTAAATACTTTTGCATAGAAGCTCCGGTTTTCGACCACCAATCCGAAGGGAAATAGTTGATAACCCCGATATTAACCGTTTTACCTTCAGCCACATATTTCGAAATCGCACTAGACATCGGGTTTGAGCTTTCCACCTTACGATCTTTGTATGGCATAGCAAGACCGGCTTCACCGATAATTGCTTTTTGGCTCGCTTCGCTTGTAATCATCCATTCAATAAAAGCTTTAGCCGCTTCCTGCTGCTCTGGTGTTGAACCCGAATTATCAATGGCAAACAATTTAGGCTCCGTGTAAGCCACTTGCGAATTTCCAAAATCAGCAGCATTATCGCTGATAGGAACGGGAAGTATGCCGAAATCCTTATCACGTCCTTCAAGAGGTCCAATAACGGCCCATGACCAATCTCCCATGAAATAAAAGGCTGCTTCGCCCTTCGCAAAATCAGCACTATCTTTATTGTAGTCGGCAACTAATGGATCAGCTTTTCTTGCATTGTATTTTTTCAACAGGTCGAATGTATCCATCAAACCGCTGTATGCTTGATTCTTCGACAAATCGACAGTGCCTTGCTTAAGCTCTTCTACAAATTTACGGTTTTCCTCCACATTCTTGGATTGCAGCGAATAGGCCAATCCTTGATAGTGAGCAGCTAAGGACCAATCTGCGCCGTGGATGATGACCGGAGCTTTACCGGCAGCCTCAATTTTCTTGAATAAAGCCTCAAGATCACTTCTTGTTGCAATCGTTGACGGATCGAAAGAGCTGCCGATCACTTCATCAATAACGCGTTTGTTGTATAGCAATCCATATCCTTGAGCCGTATAAGGTACGCCGATGAATTTGCCGTCAAGCAATGCGCCATCTATAGCACCTGGCAGAGCAAGATTTTCATACTTTGCTTTCTCCGACTCCAGATCAAGGAATTTATCTTTATATTGATGAATCGTTCCCGCATCGAGGTTAGCGATCGTTGCCGGCTTGCCGGAAGCTAATAGGGATTGAAATTTTTGAAGCTGCTCTCCACCAATGGCTGTGGGGATCAGTTCTATGGTTACATTTGGATGCTCCTGCTTGTAGACCTTAAAAAGATTTTCAAAAACCGTATTTATTTCAGCGGAGGTGTTGAAAAATGTGAGCTTCACTTCCTTAGACGACTGGGATGAGTTTGACCCGCTGGACGCTTCTGAATCATTACTAGTGTTGTTATTTTTAGAACATGCTGCTAATAACGAAAACACTAACGCCATACAAACACCTAAAATTATTACCTTGGATCTTTTCATTGTTACTCCCCCATAATTAGTGTTTTGAAAGCGTAATCAACTCACTTTCAATTTATATGTTAACCGTTTGACATACGGTATGTCAAGCGGTTGACATATAAATTATTATTGTACAGTTATTATCTCTCTATGCGGCAGAAAATATTCTCGACAGAAGACAAATACGGACTATGCGGATGAAGTTTCTGAGCATGAAAAAGGGGACTTGCTCATCGCTCATCCCCACCTTCCTAGGTCGTCCCTCTTTCTACTAAAGAGACCCCCAGCATATAATCTTTCTTCACCGTCTCACCGTTAATTTGCTGAATAATGATTTCTACCGATTGTTTGGCCATTTCCTCAATCGGTTGCTTCACAGTTGTTACTCTAGGCATAATTAAGGAGGCTAGAACCACGTCATCATAACCAATAATCTTGATATCGTCAGGAATTTTCTTATTCAGCTTTAAACATGCTTGAATGACATAGGCGGCAATGACATCGCTTGTTGCAAATATGCCATCAACATCCTTATTTTCTTGCAAAAAACGAATTAGATGTTCTACACCATTATCGATATCCGTATAATCATTGATTTCCAAGTAAAAGTTCAAAATCTCGATGTTTCTTTCCTTGCACTCAGCTGAAAATCCTTCATATCTAAGTCCTGAAAATATGCTTTTATTATTTAATAAGTCACGATTGTAGCCTTTTATGCCTCCATATATAAATGCCAGCTTTCGGCATCCCTTATCAAGCAATAATTTTGCCACCAGTCCCCCGCCAGTCTTATTGTCAGAGGTCACCAAAGGAACATGCTCAGCAATATTTCTGTCAAATGATACTAAAGGCAATTTCAATTGCAAATAATCATCCGTCTCTAACAGCATACTCCCCATGATGATGCCATCCACTTGATTTTTTTTCAACATATCAATATATTGTTTTTCTTTTGTCCGGTCATTTTGCGAGTTGCACAATAATAATTTAAAACCATTTTGAAATGCATAATATTCAATATATTGCGTTAATTCACTGAAAAATGGGTGAGCAATCTCTGGAATAATAAGCCCAATCAAATTCGACTTTTTCCTGAACAATGACCGCGCAAGTTCATTCGGTTGATAGTTCAGCTCCTCCATAACCTGGTAGACTCTTTCGCGTGTAGTACTGCTTATGTAACCTCGATTATTAAGAATGCGAGACACAGTAGTGACTGAAACTCCCGCTTTTTTAGCCACATCATCTATTTTAGGCATCAGGTTCCCCCCTTATGGTTTATACAGTATAACAGGAATACTCCTCCCGCATCCATTTTTGAGTGCCTATAAGAAATCATTTTTTCCAGCATTATACTCATTCGTAAATATAAAAAACGGCTGCGAAAGCAACCGTTTTTTTGAAGTTTAACATAGTTAACCAGTAATCAAACTCACATTTTCTGAGGATTAAATGCTCTATTTAAAGCTTCGACGTAGCCTTTACTCGCCCGCCTACTGACTTCCGCTTGCGGTGCAGCTAATTCGAAAGCGTGGAAGCAGCCGGGATACATTTGAAACTCTACTTCTACACCAGCTTGAGCCAACCGTGCCACATATTCAATGGTTTCATCCCGGAAAGGATCTAATTGTCCAACACATGTATACGTAGACGGCAGTCCTGCATAGCTTTCTGCGCGGGAAGGAGCTGCATAAGGGGAAATGGTGCGGGAAGCATGTTCACCTAAATACAAGCCCCAAGCTGCCTTATTATTATCACGATTCCAAACCGAACGGTTTGTGGTAATTTCATGACTGGAGGCCGTTGCATTACGATCATCAATCATCGGATACAAGGGCATTTGAAAAGAGATGGCGGGTCCACCTTGATCACGAGCCATTAAAGAAAGGGCCGCCGTTAAACCACCGCCCGCACTAGCCCCAGCGACGGCTATTCTTGTTAAATCTATGTTTAATTCACTTGCAGAAGCCATCCACTTTAGTGCGGCATAGCAGTCGTCTATCGCCGCAGGATAAGGGTGCTCAGGAGCAAGACGATAATCAACGGACACGACGACACAATGGGTGTCCAAAACAAATCTTTCGCACAAAGCATCATCTGAGTCTGGATGCCCAAGAACATACCCCCCGCCATGAATCCATAATAATGCAGGCAAGGCTGTGCCCGTTCTGTTGACAGGTTCATAAATCTTTAGCAGCAAATTTGAGGATGGGCCAGAAATCATTTGGTTTCTCGTTGCCACATGAGGAGACTTCTCTACCTCTTGTACTGGGAAGCTTCGAAAAAGCTGCAAATCATTTGGCAAGTCCAATGGTGGAAGCTGCTCTAACGTTGCTCGGAGCTCCGGTAATACTCTGCTTTTGAAATTCATATTCATCCTCCTGATTAAATGAGCCTTTAGGTTGTTTCTCTCTCTATCAATTCAATTGGCAATATATTTTCCTGTGATACAGCTTCGCCTTGAATCTGGCCCATGATGAGTCTCACAGCCATTTTGCCAATTTCCTTGGTTGGCTGTTTAATCGTTGTAATAGCGGGAGTTATAAGTTTTCCTAATTGAATACCATCGTACCCTACAATTTTCACATCCTGAGGAACGGACTTGCCTAGTCGATGGCATTCTTTCAATACCTGAGCAGCGATAATGTCACTGCTGGCGAATACCCCGTCTATATCTGGATTTTCTAAAAACATTTTGGTGACCAGCTGATCATATTCATCATAATCAAAGCCATTCAAATCGGTTTGTAAAACGATATGCTCAATGCCCTTGTTTGTAATCACTTTCTTAAACGCATCATGTCTCAATTTTGCCAGTAGATTAAGATGAAGATTTCCGCTGATGTGTGCAATTTTTTTACAGCCCTTTTTTATCAGCAAATTTGTAGCCAGCTCTCCACCCTTATAATTATCGGATGAAATATAGGGAATCGTATCCGCGATTTGACGATCCAAGGTCACCATGGGCAGCTTGATGGAAGTGTATTCTTTTATGTCCATCGTATGGCTGCCCATAATAATTCCATCTACCTGGCTGGCCTTCAGCATATTAATGTACTCTTTTTCTTTGACCATGTTTAATTGCGAATTACAGAGCAATATTTTGTATCCGTTCTTGTCAGCATAATATTCGATATGATTGGTCACTTCCCCGAAGAACGGGTGTGAGACGTCTGGAATAATAAGACCGATAATATTGGATTTCTTCAGAATCAAGGATCGGGCAACTTGATTGGGTTGATAGTTCAACTCATCCATTGCTTCCTGCACTCTTTTCTTAAGCTTTCCGCTGATATATCCTCTATTGTTCAGTACTCTAGAAACAGAAGTGACGCTCACCCCTACTTTCTCCGCGATATCTTTAATCGTCGACATTGGGCTTTCCTCCAAACGTTATCCAGCAATCCTGCCGAATCTATAGCCTTTACTTCCAAGTTTTCTAGCAAATATACATCGAACTGATCATTTCTCACGTTTTATTGCATACATATGTACCCCTAGTATATGGTTGGCATTTCCGTATGTCAAGCGGTTGACATACACTGTAAAGCCAACAGTGTACCGCTTGCTTTTCCATAAAAAAGCAGCCTATCCTTGGTTGAGGATAGGCTGCTTAACCTATTTATATATGATCCGCGTGTCATTCGAACACGCCAATTAATCCTTGCTTGAAGCTTTATTAGCGGATGCCTTTATGGAATATGTTCTGACAGCTTCACAACTACAATATTAGGGCGATTGAACAGGCGTTGGGGAACGACGCTGTTGCCAAGTCCTCTGCTGACCAGCATAAACGCGACCCCGTTTACATATTGGCCTGCATCGTACACGGGCAGAAATCCCTGTCCCGGAGCGATGAGTCCGCCAATGAACGGCAGCCTGACTTGCCCGCCATGGGCATGTCCCGAGAAGGTCAGATCCATTCCAGCACGAACATAGACGTCAAACAGTTCGGGACGATGGGAGAGCAGTATCGTGTAAAGCCCATCATCGGATTGCTTTCCCGTCTCCGCTTTTGTAGTGGCACCCGCATTCTCTTTCCCGGCTATGTTATCAAAGTCTTCAATAGCTGTTTGAATATTTTGCTCCGCCGCCTCCGCATCATGTCCTCCATACGCTGAAAATTTGGGATCGTCGATGCCTAGCAATCGGATTTCCCCAGCTCCAGCCACTGTCCCATCACCAGTTCCATTATTATTTAGCAAGGGAATGCTTGCCGCTTCATTCCGCAGGACATGAACGCCCAGCTCCAGCAGCTTTTTCTCCAGCTCTGGGTAACGCGCGTAAGCATATTCATGATTGCCCGTCACATAATAAACAGGGGCCAGCTTCACGATTTCTGCCATTAGCTCAAGGCTTTCCGCCTCGCCCCCACGCCTGCTATCAATTAAATCGCCTGTAACGACGATGATGTTTGGCTGCTGTTTTTCCACCTTGCGAACGAGCCGCGTCTGATTATCGCCAAATCTTTTGCCATGCACATCGGACAGCTGCACAATCGTAAAATCTTTCAGCCCCTGCGGCAGCTTGGACGATGAAAGCTGAAATGACGACACCGTCAAAGCATTATTTTGAAAATAAAGAAAAATGACGATAGCAGCTGCTGCAGCTAGGAATATCCCTACTCTTTTTAACGGCTTGCGCATAAGCTCCTCCTCTTCTTGCTGTTCCTCTATGATTTCCTGCTCTTTCCTCTTGTCTATTATACCTGTTTCTATTTCCGAATAAAAATAAACGGGACGCCTGGATGCGCCCCGCTCTTGTTCTATTGCCTTATACGTTAACCTTCTTTACGGCTTCGCTCATCTCATGTGTCTGCTGCCGAAGCAAACTCGACGTTTGAGCCACCTTCTGGAACATGACCGACTGCTCGCTGGTCAAACGGTAAATCTCATCGGAGCGTTCCGAAACGCCCGATGCAATATATGCAATCGCATGGACGGACGCCGCAGCTTCCTCAGAGCCTGCTGTCATCTCCTCAGCCGATGCCGATACTTCTTGAATACGCTGCGTCACGATGCGGAAGGCATCCACCACATGGGTAAAAGCCTGCTCCGCTTCCGCCGTAATGACTACGCCTTGGCCAATTTCTTGCGCGGTAATGCCCATCTTCGTGCCGATTTGCTGGGACTCCTGCTGGATGCCGAGCAGCAAATCCGATATCATCTGCACCGATAGGCTTGAAGCTTCCGCCAGCTTGCGCACTTCATCGGCTACAACAGCGAAGCCTTTGCCATGCTCGCCTGCATGGGCCGCTTCAATCGAGGCATTCAGCGCCAGCAGCTTCGTCTGGGTGGCAAAATCCCGAACCGCTTGCAGCGCCCCGCCAATTTCCTGTGAGTAGCCGCTCAGCACTTCCACCATCGCAGCTACATCTCCGGCTACTACGGAAATGTTCTCCATCTGGTTTTTCATCTCTGTCATGCTTTGCTTGCCGGATTGTGCTGTAGCCAAAGCGCTTGTTGCCGCATCTGAAACTGCAGTAGAAGACTCGGATACGCTGGTAATTCCTTTAGCGATTTCCTCCATCGCATTCGCGCTGTCTCCTGCGCCTTGCTTCTGCGTATGCGCACCCTGCCGAATATGCTGTACGGAATGATCAACCGTCTTGCTCATGACGAGCATTTCCTCCGCATTGCGGCTGAATTGCTCCGTCGAATCTACTAATATATCCGTCGTTGCCGCCACACCTGCAACCATATCGCTAATGATTTTATTCAAATTGCCGGACATATGAATCATCGCTTTAAACGTGCTGCCGATTTCATCCTCGCTTCTGAGATGATACGCCGTCAAAATCTGATTGGCCTGCGCCAGCTCGCCATGCGCCATTTTATCGACACTGGCCTTCAATACTTTGAGCGGTCTGAGTCCCTTCACAACGAAGCGCGATACGATCGCTATGCCCGCAATCGTAATGAACAGCAGCAGCGCATAAAAGGGAATACTCGACTTAATAATATCCGATTCAATATCGCCTATAACCGATACAGCCGTATCAATGCCGATGACACCAATTAAAGCACCATTGCTGTCGGCAATTGGAGCATACGAGGAAATGTATTTTCCGTATTCCTCATTATCAATAATTTGTGAGCTCGCCGTTTTCCCTTGCAGCAGCGCCTGGACTGCTTCACTAGGCATATCCGTCACTTCATTAATCGGCGATGCCTTATCGACATCCTTCATGCCGTCTACCATAATAAGCGGCGTGCCCTTGTCATCAATTTTCACGAAATACACATACATGGCGCCAATGCGCACCCGAAAATCATCGAGCTCATCACGTATGGTCAAAAACAAATCATTTTCCTTCGGCTCTTTGGCAAACTCAGCATAAGTAGCTGTATCCAGCTGGTTGACGTAGCTTTGAGCAATCTGGATGTTATAGCTGGAAATGGCCTCCTGTGCAGCTGACTTCATGTTTGCCAACTGCAGCAATACGCTGCCAGCAGAAATAATAACAATGACTAGCGTAACTACCGCAACAATGCGCGCCACTAAACGTTTCCTGAAAAATCCGATCATTCGATCCTCTTCCTCCCGCATCAAACCCAGCCTTTTTTACTAGTCCGCTACCCAAATCTAACATGCTTCAAGCACTATGTATGGTGAAAATATTAAACGAATATGTCGAAATTCGCAAGAAATTATTGGTCCAGCACGGCAATCGCTTACGAAATGAGAGCGGAATGCAACGTCCATTTTTCGAAGCAGCTGCTTTAGCTACGTTTCTTTAATTATAGCAACAATTCCCCTTATAAATGGCGTTATCGCAAAAACATTTTCAGTATCCTCCTCTTCAAGCAACGCCCAATAATAAATGGTATTTATATGAATATTTATATCCCTTATTAGATAATATTTTATGAGCTCGGCCATATTTTCCTCAGCCTTGTTTCCCGAAATGGCATCGTTGTATGAGTCAACAATAACAATCATTAAAGCAAATTTTTCTTCGAGGTTTAAGTCCATGTTTTCATATGCATGCAGGAATTCACCGACTCTAGTGGAATCAGCAACCTCGTATTCCCAGTCTTGTGTGAATTCACCTGGGGATGGCAGCTTGATTTTCTCTACAAGCCCCTCCACAGCGCTTCGTGTAACATATTTGGGATGTCTATTGTTCATCATTTCGCGCCACCTCTATAGATTCATCTTTAAAATGAACTCCGATATTTTTTCTCTCTATATACTATTACAGACTTGATGGACACAGCAGACGCTATTTCAACAAAATCACCGGTTTTGACGCAGTATGCGGACTCAGGTGCAGCTAATGTGCTGCCGATCACCATTTTGACGGGATGAGGAGGGACATAACGGATTTTCTGTCCGCATACGGCCTTAAATTGGCCCAAAAGCCACAATAGCGGAACCTCAGTCCGCCAAACAAGGAGGGGTTAACACTAGTGGTGTAGCTAGCTCTAGCTGTATCGTCCCAGCAACAATCGCATACGGCGGCTTCCTGAGCCTTGAATTGTTTCGTTGCCATTAGCCTCGAATAAGAGTTAAGCAAGGTGCAGCATGCCGACTCTAGTATACTCTTACAGCCAATAAAAACGGCGGAGCCCCAAAGCCCCGCCGTCTACGTCTACCTCTACGTCTTCCTCTTCCTTGCTTACGCCTTCTCCACCTTAAAAACGAACTTCCATTTAGCGACGTTGCCGGAGTATCGGCCTCTGTTTTCCACGACCTCCACATCTAGCGTATGCTTCTTGCTCGCCGCCACCGTTGAAGCCTTGAAAGACTTAGTAGCCGTACCCGCATCAGGAATTTTGTCCTGCTCGATTGCCGTCGCCTCCAGCTTCACAAGCTCGCTTGGCTTTAGCGTCAGCTTAATGCTGTCTCCAGCGGCTACGCTCTTGCCATTGATCAAGACCTGCGTCTCCCACTCATTCCCCACAGAATCGTTCGACACCAAATCCTCGCTGACGAAGGTGACCTTAATTGTCACTGTCTTCTCCGCTGCTGCAAGCGGCTGCACTGCGATTGCCGCAAGTAGCGCAACCAACAGCAGCATACGCAAGCTTTTGAACAACATACTGGAATACCTCCGCTCTTTATTCATCATTTTTCCTTTTATGCCATTATTCCATAGGCATATATTCTATAACGGCAGCTTGCAGCAGTTGTATAAGGTCGGCATTCATATATTCGTATTCATCGGGAATGTGGAGGCAAATGACCCGCTTCTCGCTTAACGCATGTGGAAACTTCTCCTGCATACGGCGCAAATGCTTTTTCTCCATGACAAAAATAACATCAGCCCAGCCGATGTGGCCTTCGGTCACTCGCACTCTAGCCTGCGGCTCCGTTCCGGCAGAACGCACCTCATGTCCATCAACACCGTTCAGCACCGTTTCAGCCGTCAAGCTGCGCCATTTGTTCCGGCTGCAAATAAATAATAGCTTGCTCATCCTACAGCTCGATGCTCGTGTAATGCTCCACGACCGGAAACGGATCATAATAATGATGCAGCAGCCGCTTCCACTCCTCATATTCCGCGGAACCGCGGAAGCCCTCGGTATGATCCTCCAGCGTCTCCCATTTCACGAGTAACAGGTATTTATTTTGCCCCTCCAGGCAGCGCTGCAGCTCATGATGCACGTAGCCTTTCATGCTGGAAATAATGTGTGAAGCTTCCTTGAAGCTGGCCTCGAACGAATCTGCGAGTCCCGCCTTAACCTGTAAAATAGCAACTTCCAAAATCATAATTGCACGGCCCTCCCGCTGTGTATTCAAACTGCTATGATTATGCTGCCGAAACAAATTGAACGATGCCAATGGACATCAGCATTAACAACAAGACAACAACAAAACCGATGGCGAATTTCAGTCCGCCAGGCAAGCCTTGCCGTTTTCCGTGCTCCTGCTCCAGCTTCTCCAGCCGCAGCTTAATTTCATCCAGCTCTCTTTCCTTGTTCTCCTCCATCATGCGTCACCTCTTCCTCTCATAGGTATCCTTATTCTACCACAATAGGAATCTCTAATTTCCACCTTGCTTATCAAGCAGCTGCTTTAATCGACCGGGAAAATCCGTAATAATGCCGTCAACCTGCCTATCTATCAAGGATAGAAAATCTTGCTCTTCATTCACGGTATAAGGATAAACCGCGATTTTCGCCTTAGCTGCTTCTGCCGTATCCTCGGCGTCAATGCCGCTGTAATGCGGATGCAGCGAAAATACTTCGCAGCCCATCAGCCCGGCATAAGCCGCTGGCGCAATTAATGCCGCCCCATAAAGCAGACCGATCCGCAGCTCAGGCATCCGTGCCTTCAGCCGTGCCAGCAGCTTATGATCGAAGGAGGAAACAACCGTGCGCTCCATACGTCCGGGCTGCTGCAAAAAAACGTCCAGCGCTTCATCCAACGCGCCATTATAGGAGTCCTTCGCTTCCACATTAATTTCAATAGGCTTGGGAAGCAGCGCATAAACCTCCTCCAGCAGCGGTGCTCGTTGTCCGCGAAACGCTTCGGCAAATTTGCTGCCCGCATCCGCCTTGCTAATCGCCTCATAACTCATGCTCCGAATCAGGCCGGTCTGCGTCGTCGTCCGGTCCAGCGTCGCATCATGGCAAACGACCAGCTTATCATCGGCTGAAAGATGAATGTCCAGCTCGACCATATCACAGCCTTGATCGGCAGCTAATTGGAAGGAAGCGAGCGTATTTTCCGGAGCTTCGCCCGCTGCTCCCCGATGCCCGATAATAAGCGGGCGCTTCGCCTGTTTTTTGTTCTCTCCAGCTTCGCCTGCTTGCTGCTTATTCATCCTACCACTATCCTCTCTACCACGTATTTGTGCATATATAAGCATTTATAAGCTTCGTACTTAACATCGGCTTATCTTTCACCCGCGAAACGGCAGCTTTGCCGCCAGAGAACGGCGACAGCCGTTTATGCTTGCTATTATAGCAAACTTTTGATGAACGGCATGCAGTGTATTTCCGAGGAAATTATGCACAGCGCTAGGCCAGCTTGCTTATCAGGCCTGCTATGCTCAGCAAATAAGCAGCTGCGTATTGTATTTTTATTTATTTAAGTGTATATTTATACATAATGAGACTTATACGGAGGTTAGACGATGCTTAATTCAAAAAACAAGGATACAGCTGCCTTGCTGGCAGCGGCCAAACAATCAGTGCTGTTCACGGCGAACAGACCCGAGGTCGTTATGGAGCGCGGGGATGGGATGTACTTATGGGATACGGAGGGTAAAAAATACCTCGATTTCAGCAGCGGCTGGGCGGTCACCAGCTTGGGGCATTCGCCCAAAGTTCTGCAGGAGGCGATTGCCAAGCAAGCGGGACAGCTCGTGCATGCAAGTCCTGCTTTCTTTAACAAACCAATGGTTGAGTTCGCGGAGCTGCTGACAAGCGTGTCCGGCTTTGATAAAGCCTATTTCACCAGCAGCGGCGCCGAAGCGAACGAAACCGCGATTAAACTCGCCCGCAAGCATGGCTCCCTAAATTTAAATGGCGCTTATGAAATCATTACATTGACGAACAGCTTCCACGGGAGAACGCTCGCCATGATGTCCGCAACGGGCAAAGCGCATTGGGAAAGCCTTTATGCTCCTAAGGTTCCGGGCTTCAAGCATGTACCCATCAATGATTTTGATGCGTGCTTCGCTGCGATTAGCGACCGTACCTGTGCCATTATGCTGGAGCTCGTTCAAGGGGAAGGCGGCGTCCATTCGGTAGATGCCCCTTACTTGCAGGCGCTGCGCAAGGCATGCGATGTTTATGGCATTTTGCTTATTTTCGATGAGGTTCAGACCGGAATTGGCCGGACAGGAAAACTTTTTGCCCACGAGCACTATGGCATTAAACCAGACGTCATGACGCTGGCGAAAGGAATTGGCGGCGGATTTCCGTTATCCGCAACGCTAACGATGAAGCAATACGATATTTTCGAGCCTGGCGATCAAGGAGGAACGTATACGGGTGGACCTCTTGCGATGGCAGCAGGCCAGGCGGTCGTAGAGGAGATTATTCGTCTGGATTTGTCCACCAATGCAAAGCTGATGGGTGATTTGATGACGGAGAAGCTGGTCGAGCTATCCCATGAGTATGCAATCACCGATATTCGCGGCAAAGGCCTGCTGCTCGCCTTCACCGTCGCAGAAGGCATAGCCCCACAGCTTGCAGCACGCTGCATGGAGGATGGATTGATCATCAATGCGCTTAATGCCTCCACGGTTCGTATTACACCAGCACTCACGGTAACCGAAGCAGAGACGGATGACATGTTCAAGCTGCTGGAGCGCGCAATGAGCAAGCTTGGATTAAAAATGGCGCAGAAAGAAACGGCTAACGCTTAGCTGCAATAAAAAATCGGCGTGGCGGAATCTTTCGAAGATTCCACCACGCCGATGCGGCTAAACATAATGATTAAAATTTAAAATAGCTTTTCGCATTGTAGTAGCTGATGTTGCGGACAATATCGCCCAGCAGCTCGCGGTCATCCGGCACCTCGCCGTTCTCCACCCACTCGCCGAGCAAATTGCACAAAATCCGGCGGAAATACTCATGCCGCGTATATGACAGGAAGCTGCGCGAATCCGTCAGCATGCCGACAAAACGGCTCAGCAGACCGAAGTTCGCAAGCGCCTTCATTTGCACGACCATGCCATCCCGCGTATCATTGAACCACCAAGCGGAGCCCAGCTGAATTTTGCCCGGGATGCCGTCGCCTTGGAAGCTGCCGATAATCGAGCCAAGCACTTCATTGTCCATTGCATTAAGCGAATATAAAATCGTGCGCGGCAGCGCCTCATCCTTCGCCAGCTCATCAAGCAGCTTAACGAGCGGATACGCAAGCGGGCTGTCACCGATGGAATCATAGCCCGTGTCCGGTCCAAGGCGATTAAACATCGCCGTATTGTTGCTGCGCGCTGCATTAATATGCAATTGCATCGCCCAGTCATGCTTCGCATACAGCTTTCCGAGGAAGACGAGCGTATACGTTTTGTATTTTTTCTCATCCTCAAGGCTTACGCGGTTTCCAGCAAGTGCGCTAGCGAAAATCTCCGCTGCCTCATCCTTCGTCGTCTCTCCGTAAGGCACATAATCAAGGGCATGATCCGAAACGCGGCAGCCGACCTCGTGGAAAAAGGAAACTCTTGCTTCCAGCGCAGTTAACAGCGCCTCATAGCTATCCAGCTTTTGGCCTGCGGCCTGCTCAAGCTTCGCGATCCATTCCAGAAATCCAGCCCGATTAATTTCCAGCGCCTTATCTGGACGGAATGAAGGCAGCACCGCAACCGGAAAGTCTGGCAGGTCTTTAATTTTCAAATGATACTCCAGCGAATCCGCAGGATCATCCGTCGTGCAGACGACCTCAACCTTGGAATTCACAATAAGATCGCGCGCTTTGAAGCCCTCGCCCGACAGCTTCGCATTTACTTTTTCCCAAATAACCGGAGCGTTGCGTTCATTAATAATCTCATCAACGCCGAAGAAGCGCTGCAGCTCCAAATGCGACCAATGGTAAAGCGGGTTGCCAATCGCCTGCGGAACCGTCCTTGCAAAAGCTAGGAAGCGGTCATAATCACTGACGTCTTCGCCACCCGTTACATATTTTTCTTCAATGCCGTTCGAACGCATCGCCCGCCATTTGTAATGATCCCCATACAGCCAGGCCTCCGTCAAATTCGAGAAGCTGATGTTGTCGTAAATTTGCTGCGGGCTCAAATGGCAATGATAATCGATAATCGGCATGTCCTTTGCATAATTATGGTACAAATCCCGTGCCGTTTCATTTGCCAGCAAAAAATTGTCGTCCAGAAACTTAGCCAAGTTAGTCCCTCCTGAATTTAACTAATTCATCCACCTTTACAGCCATTCCCGTCTGAATCGATTTATTGGCAGCGATTCCTGTCAAAATCGAACGGGCACCGTCTACATGATTCGCCGCGCGGTTGAACTTATCCTCTACAGGTGTGCCAAAAATATCGTTAAGCAGTACCGGATCACCGCCGCCGTGGCCGCCAATTCCTTCTTCTACTTCCACATTGTAAGGAGCGCCAAACATAGGGTACACGATGATGCGCTTGCCTTTCAGCGCGCCCTCTTGCGATTTTTCACCGCCGGAATTAACATAGGATTGCTCGACAATTTCCATCTCGATCCGGCCCTTCGTTCCGTTGAACGCAATGCGGTAGCCTTCCCATGGCAGATAAGCATTAAGCGAATAAGTCAGGATCGCATTGTTTTTGTAGCGAACCATTACGCCCATCGTATCTTCGATGTTAATGCCGTCGCTGAATACGCTTTGGTCACGGCGATAGCCGTCTTCATGCTCGGCATCCAAATACATCGCCTTAAGGTTCTCATTGCTGTCCATATGCAGCGCAAATGGATCTTCCGTCGCATTCGGATGGCCCGTCGCACGATCGTAAAACTTCGTTTCGCCGCGCTCTTCGGCATTTTCCTTACCATAGAACAGCAGGTCGCCGAAGGCAAAGACGGTATCCGGCTGCGAGCCGATCCAGAAGTTGACCAAATCGAAGTGATGCGTCGATTTATGGACAAGCAGGCCGCCGCTGTTATTTTTATTGCGGTGCCAACGACGGAAGTAATCCGCGCCATGCTGCGTGTTAAGCAGCCATTCAAAATGCACCGAATTGACTTTGCCAATCGTGCCTTTCTCAATCAGCTCTCTCGCCTTCGTATGATGCGGCGCATAGCGATAGTTAAACGTTACGCGAACATTTTTCCCTGTGCGTTCTACGGCATCAAGAATTTCCTGGCACTTCTTCTCGTCCACGGTCATCGGCTTCTCAGTAATGACGTCGCAGCCCAGCTCCATAGCGCGAATGATGTACGTATGATGCGTACGGTCAACGCTCGTTACGATGACGGAGTCCGGCTTTTCCTTCGCGATCATTTCGTCGAACTGCTCCGCCTTATATGTGTTTACAGCATGATAATCATATTTATCGGTTAAACGCTTATTGGCGTGGTCAAGTCTCGTTTGGTTCGTATCACAAAATGCAAGCAGCTCCGACGTATCTCTGAAATCGGTTGCAATTGCAGCGTAGAAAAACTCAGCTCTTCCTCCCGTTCCTACCAATACGTACTTTTTCTTTTGTGTCATTGCGGCTCACCCTTTGTCTGATTTTTTTGTTCGTTTGATACGCTTTCATTTTATCGCATATAAGTGTTATAATTCTCCTCATATAGTGCTTAAATCGCAAAATATGCCGCATATTTTGCGTTTTATACGAAAGGAGCTTTGAAGGCTATGATTGAAAAAACGCCCGCTTCCTTTGATTATGGAAATTTATCGGATTTGTACATTGAATATATGAAGCGCTCCGAGCCGTTCACGATGCCCAATGATCATTTTCATGACTATTATGAAATTTATTATTTGCTCAGCGGCAAGCGGATTTATTTCGTCCATGACCGCTCTTATCCGGTGGAGCAGGGCGATCTGATTTTCATCTCCCGCCAAATCGTTCATAAAACGCTGTACGCTGGCGAAGCCTCGCATGAACGGGTCATTATCCACTTCGATCACCATTTCCCTGAATCGTTTGCGCCCGAGCTTCGCGAGCTGATCTTGTCGCCGTTTGAGCAGCATATTCATGTGCTGCGGCTGCCGCGTCAGGAGCAGCTTGTCATGGAGCAGCTCATTCGCAGACTGCTGGAGGAAATTCAACAACGCCCTCCCGGCTATGAGCTGTATCCGCCAATCGCAATTACCGAGCTGCTGCTGCATGCGGCCCGTTATTTGCAAAAGCACGAATTCGTCCCGCTTTCCCATGCTACACCGATGCATGCGAAAATTACCGAAATCGTACGTTACATCAACCACCATTTCAGCGAAGAGATTCGGCTGAGCTCCGTTGCCGAACAGTTTTATATCAGCTCGTATTATTTAAGCCGCATCTTTAAGGAAATAACCGGTTTCTCTTTCTCCACCTATTTGACGATTACCCGCATCAAGGAAGCCCAGCGCCTGCTGCGCGAAACCGATCAATCGATTACGGAAATTGCCGCCGCCACCGGCTTCGACAACTTCTCCCACTTCGGCAAAACGTTCAAAAAAATAACGCGCCTCTCGCCGCGGGATTATCGCAAGCATTTGTAAGCAGTTGGGCTAGGAAAGCGCAAAAAAAGGAAAAGCAGCACCTGTTTGGGTAACTGCTTTTTCTCATCATAAGCCTTATGCGTTTACTTGCTTTGCAGCGCAAGCATATTCAGAACTAACATTACCGTTTCCGCAATAATGTATGTACAATAATCACGGAAATATAATTATTTCAATTTCATAATGATGACATCAAGTTCTTTTATCAAATTTTCTTTACTGATGGTTCGATCCTGAATAAAGGAGGTCATAACACCCCATTCACGAATTTTTTCTATCCATGCCAATATAGCATCCCGCGAATAACCCTTATCCTGCAATAAATAAAAAATGTACGAAAGCTCATTGCTAATGCTTGTATTAAAAACAGCTGGATCATCCGAATTAACCGAAATAACCAAGCCTTTGCCCGAATAAGCTTCATTTCCCAAACCATTTGTATTGAAATTTGTCACTGGATGGCTAAATAATTTTTCAATTCCGGAAATGGCCAAGTTCGACGTTGGATTTGCTTCTACGACAATTCCTTTTTCATTTAGTTTGTTTCTAACGTAGCTTTGTAAGCTGTGTAACAATCGAGCTTCGTTTTCCCCCACCTTTATTTGAATCACTTCATACATACGTTCTAAAAAACATTTGCAATGATTGGCATGGATCAGCTTGGACTCATTCCAATAAGAGGCTTCCCCCGTGCCTTGCTTACAGAAATGCTGCTCTGGCAACGCCCATTCATTTCTCCACTTGCCCGTTCTTCCTGTTTCAGAAACACATACCTGATGAATCATTGCTTCATCCGTTTTAAACGACTTGAATTTCCCTTGATAAGCCTTCCACAGTACAAATAAAGTAATGCCCTCAACGTTATGATAAATCTTCTCGACTTGCAGCATAATTTCCCGCTCTATGCCCAGCAGGTCGATTTCTAAATTGTGCTTTTTCTCTAAAAAAGCTTGTCCCCACAGCCAAAGGAGATTTTCCATATATTCAATTCGAGGTATGACAATGACGGGATTTTCCTTGCACCAGCTTTCTGCATCAATCCCGAGCGCAAGACCATGGCCGATACGATCCGACACTCGGTAATTAAAATGCTCGATAACTTCATCGACATGACGCAGACCTGATAGAAGATGCCTGAACTCCTCGCCAACATGATAGGTAAAGCCTAAGGTTTGAATTGGTTCTCCTGATTCCAGCAGTCTGATTTTACTAACGGGACTATTACGAACGTGGCGAAAAATAGGAGCAAACACCCATGGCTCTGTATTATTTTCCAAGCTTGCAGCATCTAACCCCACTATATATTTAGATAAGCCAGGGATTTTCTCTCTTAAATCATTAATAACGTCGACTGTTTCACGATATTTCTTTTGTAGACTGCCATAAAAATAGTTTTCATGCCGTAAAAATGCTCGGTTGACATCAGCATACCAGCATTTTTCATAAAACGTTTCGTCTTGTGCTTTTAGAAAATGAAAAACGACACCCATTTGAGGAATTTTATCATAGGGCAATTTATTATCCTGCATAATGCTCTTATAAGTTTCGAAAAAAATAATCAAATCGCGTTTGAGCGACTGACTCATTTCATGAGCTGTACCACGCGTTGGAGGACTCACTCGAATCTCCAGCTTCTTTAAATTATTGTTGTAGATTTGATTGCGAATGGCGTGCTCTAACTGATTTTGAGAAATAGTGGTAGCCGCTTTGAAAAAATGGCGAAAATAATCCAGTCCCTCTACAAAGTTGCCTTGTGTCACCCCTTGGTACACGATATTTTTAATACGCAAATATTGCCAAAACAATTGAGTTAGATAAGGATCTTTTTTCATTTTTGTGTCTTCCATTATGTACGTCATTACCTTGAATAAAAAAATGTTTTCATCGGTCGTATGCAAGTCCTCAAGACCAAATAAAAGCTTAACGATTTCCGTTGAGGTATCTATATTTTTTCCAGATCCGCTCGCAATGTCACTTAACAGTTCTTTATGGAGTTTTTCATAATTTTGCTCAACCGGTGCTCCTTTTCTAGTTAAATACCACTGGATACAACGATTGTATTTCTCAAAATGCTCGATAAAATAATCATTCGTCGCTGTTGCTAAATATTTTGAAATCATAACGCGAATCAAACTGCTCATTCGAATCGAATGCTCCAAATGAGGATCAGCGACCATTTTATCTAATTCCTTCAATTCAATTTTGCTACTTTCCAAATTGCTATTCATTAAATCCTGCCACATCATATTGAAATTGATGCCTGCACTAATATGAATATGCGTTTCTGCCAGACCACGCTCCATTATTCTGTCCAACTGCATATCTCCAAGATTAATCAGCCAATAATAGCCGTTCAAATACTCAGGCTTGGTCATCTTATTGTTAAGCAAATACATCACTACTAATATGTCGATACAGAACATTCGAGACAGCACATTCCACACCTCAATTTTATTAAGGCCCTCAAAAGCGCTAAATAGCTTTTCGTCGTTCTCGCTTTTCCAATATTTCAAAGCGACTTTGCCATTTCGATGAGTAATGAAGGACTTAGTCAGCTTATTTAGCTGCCCAATATAAATATCATCCTCAGAATGAACCTCAGCAAACACTTTCATCGGAAAATATTGCTCCAGCAGCAAATTTATCGTATCAAAGCTTTTAATATAGTGGCTTCCCACAAGCTCCTGCTGCACTTTCTTTTTCAATTGCTCGTACGTCTTGTATGTTTCCTTTCCTGCGCCCCGCTCAGCCGAAGCCTTAATTACATTTCGGAACAACGGCTCCTTTACAAATAAAAACTCGGTAAGCGGAAGGGTTGCCATTTTGGAAATAAGACCTGTAAAATGTTTAATCATTGCTGTTACCAAGTGACATTTCTTTATTGTACAAATAAGCTAAAGCCTGAATGAGAAACAGCAGCTCATCTTGATAGACACGTCGCTTAGCATCATTTTCCACTCGCCTTATTTCCTGACTCACTTCGTTCGGCGTGTTTTGAAAAATAAATCCATCAAGCAGCTCTTTAATTTCAATAATTTCCAGTTGATTGTGAATGTTATCTTCATTCAAATATTTTTTAATTGTACCTATAAAGCTATCAAGTTTGATTTTTTTTATATTGCCATTTGACAATAGCTTTCTCTGAATACCTCTAAGCTCCAGAACAATCTGTTCTTCTTGGAACCTATTAATTAAAGTATTTAGACGAGATATGTCGATATCCTGACTCGAATATTGCTCCTCCAGATCATCGAATCTCGAAAGCAATTCGTCCTTAATTCTATATATTTTTAATAGGGCATTATCCTCGGTTAACGCTACCGCTATTTCACTGTATTTAATTATTCCAATATTACTATAGAAAACTTCCATAACTTTCTCGATACTATCCCCTTCAATCGACATTTCCTCAATAATTCCATCCGATATTTGAAGCTTTACTCCTCTCCTTTCAGCAAGCGTATTAAGCTTTAAAGACAATTGCCCATTATTGAGCTTACTAATGATATTGTTCACCATCTCATATATATAGCTATAAAAATTGACTATAGAAAAGTTTCTAAAGGCATTGTACGACTTAGTTTGTGTTGCGGATTTCATATCCTCTTCCAAATAAATCATTGGTTCAACATACGATCCATAGTATAAATCCTCTTTTTTCGCTAATAAAAATGAAAAATCATGGAACTTCTCAATATTTAACTTTTCATACTCTAATTCTTTTACACGTTGCTCGCTAAAACTAATTAAATTCAAGTACTTCTTTATATTTTCGGGAAGGCCTTCAGCGATAATTTTGGAATAAGTTACTTTCGCCCTGTTCTCTTTCAGTCTATTTAACAATATTGTCTCGTTCTGTTTACTATGATTCATTATAAACATATTCATTCTTTCAATAAGAAATTTTTTGAATAATTCCAACTTTTCAATAGCATTGTCTACATTAAAATCAAATTCGTCTTTCATTTTTTTACCTATTCTAACCATTTTATCGTATTCAAGATACAAATCAACTTTAATAATAAACCTATTATCCCGCATTATATTGTGAATGCTTTTAAGGATATCCTCAAAAAAGCTTTTCTCTTGCACTTCAATTAGTTGATCTGGAAAAACTTTCGCAAAATAATTACAAACCGTAAGATCAACTAATGTTTGAAGTCTCTCGTTATAATCTTTAAAATCAATCATCAGAGAATTATGAATATCCCTTCTAGAATAATCCGAAAATTCCCTAGAGGAAGGATTTTGCTCTTTGAAATCAAACGCGTAATCATTAATTACTTCTCCATATAGGCCCTCGTAAAAATCAAAATCTATTTCATCAATAAAAGTTTGATGTAAATGTGAACTAAAATCTTTGAAGTCCTCTAAAATTCTTATAATAATGTCTACCTTTATTTTCGAGGAATTATTTGATATAGATTGATAATGCTCTAGCCAGACAGGATCGTCAAAAAAACGATCATTATAATCAGAAAATTCACTATTTATAACTTCTATATATTTGGTTGAATAAATACGTCTCGAAAAAATATCCTGCATTTGTTCAACTTCAAAAAGCCCATTAAGCCTTGAAAATAAAGCAAATACATCCCTCACATTAAAGGTTGCAGGAATCAAGCGTTGATACTCCAACATACCTAGCACTACATTCAAGTCTATTCCGTATTCTTTCCCTGAAATGGTGCTAACTTTAGTTGTCACCCAGCACTCGACAAAATACAGAAAATGAACAATTAAAATCAATTCTTTTTTACTTAGCTTATTTTCCGACGCAACGTGTAATCTTAATTTTTGATGATGAATTTCGACAAAAATATCACTACGATCTGACACTTGATAAGTATTCAATGTATACAATTGCTTAATGAAATTCTGATTTTTGCGTAATGTGAGATTTGTTTCGATTATGATTTCAAATAATTTCTCACAATAGAAAAGAAAGCGATCATTGTTTTTAATTTTTTCGCCATTCTCATCAAAGTGAATAGAAATATTTGAGAGCAGGTAGCTGTATACATTCAACAGCCCTCTCGGCTTGTCGTCGAATATTTGAAAAAACGCTGGAATTTCCACCAACTCTTTTATATCACCAGCTTCATTTCTACTATTGTAGTAAAAAGGGACTTCTGTTTCATCAAATAAACTGCCTACCAATTCTTTCATCGTGATGGCATCGGCTCTTTTTTGATTTGCATCTTTGAACACAACAAAATCCATTTTCGAAATATTCGTCAGTTTTCGTAAAGAAAACCTGCGAGAGTAGGGCATAATTTTTTTCAAAAAATCATAAACCAATTCCCTTTGAGATTCCAATATTATTCTTTCTTCTATAAGATATTGATCTATAAATTTGTAGCCTCCTTGTTGCAGTAAAAGCTCACTTATCATATCCTCTTGAAATTTCAGTATGTCTCCTGAAATAAAGGTAACGATATTGGGATGATTCAAATACTTCAGCACTACGTTAAGTACCTCATTGCAGCGCTTCGGATTAAGGTCAACATCATCAAAGAAAACAAATATAAGATGCTTACCTGCATCACCGTTTAACACCCCAATAAGCGTGTCGAAAAGCTCGCCCAATTTTGCAGTCAGCTCCAGTTCCGAAACCAAGGCTTCCTTTCTCTCTTGTGTATAATCCGACACCCCGGAGAAATGCTCCTCAATTACTTTGTTGTAGCCTTTCTTACGATAAATATACAGAGAAAATACCTTATCCCATAAAAGATCGAGCTTTGTTTTCTCTTGATAAATACAGCTAGCAAGCGTATCTGAAGTACGCGCTGAGGTTGAACGTTGATTTTTATAATATCCTTCAATTTTCTTCTTATTTTTATCAATGAACGCTTTTACATTGAGCAAAATTACCCCTAGTATATCAGAGGTATCCTCCAACATTTCAGGAACAATGACATCCAGAAAAACATCCGTTTCATGATGCTCTTGCATTAGAATTCCACGGAGCGTTAACATAACGGAGCTTTTCCCGCTTCCTCGCTCACCCAAAATACTAATGACATTGTTAAAGTCCAGTTTCTCTTCGTTCTCTTTCCTGTTTTTACGCGAATTCGCCACCTCAACAGCCGTCTCTCTTATTTGATCAATCTGCGTAATGACCTCCAGCCAATTTGGCAGCACCATAGCCATGCTCTCTTCTTTCAACTGATGTTCACCAATTTTTATATTTTGAGGCTTAATTTTCTTGTCCATTTTCAATCTCCCCTTTATGCGCTTTAGCAAGCAACAGCAGCGCTTCATTTCCCGTTCTTAATCTTTCTGTTAAATAAAACTCAAAAAACATATTTGCTACTACAGTACATATCACACCGGCTATAACCGCCATCATTTTTTCAATAGAGTTTATAGAGCTTAAAATAAGCCAATCGTTAATCCCAAAACTAGCAACAACAACAAATAAATAAGCAGCAATGATTAAGAAAACGAGAAAAAACGAGCGATATAATATCATTTTTGCAAGGAGAATATTTAGTCCGGAGGATTCTTCCCTACTAGTCGCGCAAACATTAGCCCATCTGTACAGCGTAACCCATTTATTTCTAGGGCTCACGTTCCGCATATTGATCTTATACTTGCGAGAAAGTACACGCTCAACAGTATGTAGCAGATTTACATTTTCTGAATATACAATTTTCGGATCGTTAACCACATATTTACTCTCTATATACTTAGCACATTTCTCTGAAGTAGCCGCAATGACCAATCCTGTTATATAGCAAATAATGATTACACAAAGGATCATCACTGTCTTTTCACTATCGAGAAACTGCAAAAAGGAGCTATATCCCCCGCCTGTATTCCAGCCTGTCAAGCTAAATGTCCGTTCGACAAAATTGTTATTTAATAAATCAAACGTAATCATGCGCAAAGAAAATAAAAGCAAAAAACCTGGTATAAAAATTCCTGCAAAATCATACAGAAAATCTTTCAGTCTTTGCATTTCCCCACCCCTCTACTAGTAATAAAGACTCATCTATGTTACCATAATTTCCTTTTTTAATACACAATTCTACAAAAAACGACTATATGTTTTTTCTTCACAAAACATCAATTTCTTTCACGTGATCAACACGATAACAATAACTTAATATTTTTAAAAACATTTTAATTAACTCAATTGACTTCAAATGATTTCAAATGTGTGTGCTCTTTAATTACGTTCAAATCCACGTCGTAATCTTATACATACAAAGTCACTTAATTGGACTAATAAATTTGAAATCTCTATGATAAATTTACTGTGATGTCTCAATTTTGTATACTAGGTTGGGAGAAGTGATGAAATGATTAAAATTGGTAAAATTAGCTACTGGCATGTACATGCTTGGGATTATACGAAGGAAGCGCAGGCGCATCCGGGTACAGAAATTACAGCGGTATGGGATGAGCTTCCAGAGCGCGGCCAAGCGGCTGCTGACAAGCTCGGCGTTCCCTTCTACAGCAACTTGGACGAGATGCTCGCAAGCGACATTGACGCCGTTATCGTTGACGCTCCGTCCAACATCCATCGCGATGTTATCATTGCAGCGGCACGTGCAGGCAAGCATATTTTTACGGAGAAGGTAATCGCTCCTACGCTTAAAGAAGTGAATGAAGTCATCGAAGCGGTATCCGCAAATAACGTGAAGCTTACTGTTTCCCTTCCAAGGCTGAACGCAGGCTACACGCTGGCGATTCAGGACATTTTGGCACAGGGCCTGCTTGGCAAAGTAACGCTTGTTCGGGTTAGATTATCGCATGATGGCGCTACGAAAAACTGGTTGCCGGAGCATTTCTATAATTTGGAGCAATGTGGCGGCGGCGCCTTGATCGATCTGGGCTGCCACCCGATGTATTTGACTCGCCTGTTCCTCGGTGAGCAGCCTGTTGAAGCATCTGCGCAATATGGCTATGTAACAGGAAAAGAAGTAGAAGATAACGCCGTCGTACTGCTTAAAACAGCATCAGGCGCAGTCGGTATCGTTGAAGCGGGCTTCGTCAACGCGTTCTCGCCTTTCACGATCGAAATTCACGGCACGCAAGGCACTTTGATGTACGGCACACCGGATGACCGCCTGCTGCTGCGGACGAACTTGAACGGTGAAGACGCTGCGAAGGAATGGCAGGAGCAGGTGCTTCCAAACTCGCGACCAGGCGCTTTCAACCAATTCGCCGATCATATTGTTAACGATACGAAGGCTGAGGAAAATGTTCAGCTTGCCGTTGAATTAACGAAGCTGGTTGAAGCGGCGAACCGTTCCGTGCGCGAAGGCAAATCGATTCGTATCGATGAGTTGGCGCAATAATAGACTACTGAATT
This sequence comes from Paenibacillus sp. J31R34, assembly GCF_059383715.1. Classification (NCBI taxonomy): domain Bacteria; kingdom Bacillati; phylum Bacillota; class Bacilli; order Caryophanales; family Paenibacillaceae; genus Paenibacillus; species Paenibacillus sp. J31R34. Next base: position 343,453 of record NZ_JBXENU010000005.1, on the reverse strand, counting down.
ATTTTTCAGCAATAACGGCTTGAAGGGAGGTTTGGCGCAATTGCAGCCTTTTCCATATGAAGTGATGCGTGAGCGCCAGGATGCGCTCGAGAGGCTTGATCTTCGCATCCGCTGGGGCTATTACGATATTCATGTGCTCCGTTTTCACCTGACCCAGTTTCTTCCCGGCAAAATCGTCAACTTTCATAAGCATGCCGAGTTCGAGTTTCATTTTATACCGCAGGGCAAAGGGACTGTTATTCTGGTCGATATGCCGTATGCGCTGAACGAGGGCATGTTTTATTTGACGGGACCTGATGTGCTTCATTATCAGGAAGCAAGTCCGGATGACATTATGGATGAGCTGTGCCTGCATGTCGATATTATCGATCGCAGATTGTTGCCCGGCTCCTCCCCTGCTACAGAAGCGGATGACTGGGAAGTGGCAGAGGCAGATGATTGCATCAGCAAGCTGCGCACGCTGCCCCTGTTTCCAGCAGAAGATGTGCATCAGGCTATGCCTTTGTTTTTGGAAGCTTATGAAGCTTGCTCAAGGCATTATACAGGCAGCTATACGACGATCAGACAAAATGTCATTCAAATCTTGCTGCGGGCAGTGCGTGCTTATGACACGGTGAAGGAGCCGGAACAGGCCCACTGGCCCACACGGGATATGAAGGCTTACCGCTATCGTCTCGCTATGGAATATATACAGGCCAACTACTCCGGCGAGGTCACGCTCGAGGATGTAGCCGACAAGCTGAATTTAAGCTCGCGGCATATTCAGCGGGTATTCAAGGAGGCCGGGGACGGCCAGTCCTTCAGCGCCACACTCGAAAACATGCGCCTCAAGGCGGTATGCCATGCGCTTGCCGAAAGCACGCAGTCGATTGAAAAAATCGCCCAGCAAACGGGTTTTGCCAATGCCAACTATTTGCATGCGGTATTTCGCAAACGTTTTGATATGACCCCTTCTGAATACCGTGCGCAGCAGATGTCTATTATGTAGTAAAGGATGATAATCGCAATGTCCAAGACGCTAAAAATCGGAATTATCGGCAGCGGCGGCATCGCAGGCGCCCATGCCAGAGCGTATAAGCAGATGCTCGGCGTAGAAGTTGCAGCTGTAGCCGATATTATTCCAGGCCGCGCCGGGCAATTTATTGAGCATTGGGAACTGCCCCATGCAACTGCTTACGACGACTATCGGCAGCTGCTCGACACGGAGCTTGATGGCGTCAGCATTTGCACGCCGAATGTGGCCCATTTTCAAACGACGGTCGATGCGCTAAATGCAGGCAAGCATGTCATGCTGGAAAAACCAATGTCGGTCACGCTTGAAGAAGCGGTGACGATGGCGGAAACAGCACTCAAAACAGGCTATATGCTCAACATCGGCTTCCAGCCGCGCTATGACCCAAATATGGCGATCATTCGTGATCTCATCTCGTCTGGCGAGCTGGGCAAGGTGTATTATGTAGAAACGGGAGGCGGACGCCGCCGTGGCATGCCAGGCGGAACCTTTATCCGCAAGGACATTGCCGGAGCTGGTGCCATGGCCGACATTGGCTGCTACTCGCTCGACATGGCGATGAATGCGCTTGGTTATCCGAAGCCGCTGACGGTATCAGCGTTTACGTCTAACCATTTTGGCACGAACCCGCTGTATCATAAGGAAGCAGACAAGTTTGACGTTGAGGATTTTGGCGTGGCAATGATTCGTTTCGAAGGCGATATTGTGCTCAATTTCAAAATTTCCTGGGCGATGCATATGGACTCGCTCGGCGCCGCCCTATTCCTCGGTACTAATGCTGGGCTCAAGGTTACGCCTTCCGGCTCAGGCCCTTGGAGCGGCGTATTCGATGGCAGTGTAGGCTCCATCACGATGTTCCATGATGTACAAGGTCATCATACGGAAAGCCCGATTCCGGTTATTCAGCACCAAACCGATCTGTTTCACGCCAAGGTTTGGGATTTTGCCGAAGCGGTGCGCGACGGCAGACCGGCCCCTATTCCTGGCAGCCAAATCGTTCGCAATCAAGCGGTTATCGACGGCATTATCCGTTCTGCTCAGACGAAAAAGGAAGTCGATATCTTTTTGCCTTCCCCGTTTGCGTAAAACTTTGTTAAAATGGAAATTCGCTGCGTGAAAGATTTGGTTTTCGATCGCTGTTGCTATTGGATTTCTTTGAATTAGACCGCTTCAGCGGTAGAAATCCACTAGCAAATGCGAGCGCTATCGCTTCTCAAATCCAAACCTTTCACTCCGCTCACCTATTTAACAACTTCTTAAAGCACGCGCGGAAGCGCTGCAAACCAAAATTCAAGGAGGATTTTATTATGTCTACAACTCATCGTATTGCGATTATCGGCTGTGGCGGTATCGCTAATGGCAAGCATTTGCCGAGCCTTAGCACGATTAAAAGCGCACAAATCGTTGCTTTCTGCGACATCGAAGAGCATCGCGCACAGGAGGCTGCTGCGAAGTATGGTGCGGAAGGCGCTCGCGTATACACCGACTATACTGAGCTTTTGAAGGACGAATCTATTGAAATCGTTCACGTCTGTACGCCGAATGATTCCCATGCGGTCATCGCGATTGCTGCGCTGGAAGCTGGCAAGCATGTCATGTGCGAGAAGCCAATGGCAAAAACAGCAGCAGATGCGAAGCTTATGATGGAAACGGCACGCCGTACTGGCAAAAAACTGACTATCGGTTACAACAACCGTTTCCGTCCAGACAGCCAGCAGCTGAAGAAAATTTGTGCTAATGGCGAGCTGGGCGAAGTGTATTACGCGAAAGCACATGCGATTCGTCGCCGCGCCGTACCAACATGGGGTGTATTCCTTGATGAAGAAAAACAAGGCGGCGGCCCGCTAATCGATATCGGTACTCACGCGCTGGATCTTACATTGTGGATGATGGACAACTACAAGCCAAAGGTTGTACTTGGAACGGCCTACCACAAGCTGTCGCAGCGTGAAAATGCAGCCAACGCTTGGGGCCCTTGGGACCCTGCCAAGTTTACCGTTGAAGATTCCGCTTTCGGCATGATCGTTATGGAAAACGGCGCTACGATTTCCCTTGAGTCCAGCTGGGCGCTGAACACACTGGATATTGACGAAGCAAAATGCTCGCTGTCCGGTACAGAAGGCGGAGCTGACATGAAAGGCGGCCTGCGGATCAATGGCGAAAATCATAGCCGTCTTTACACGACGGACATTGAGCTGAAATCCGGCGGCGTCGCTTTCTTCGATGGCGCAGATTCCGGCCGCGACTCCGATCTGGAAATGAGAATGTGGCTGAAAGCGATTGAGGACGACACTGATCCGGTTGTAACGCCAGAGCAAGCGTATGTCGTTTCGCAAATTTTGGAAGCCATTTATGAGTCCGCGCGCACGGGCAAAGCCGTTTATCTGTAACAGCTAGCTGCTTCATAAAGCACAACTTAAAACCTATAAGCCTGTTCCCCATCCGAACGCGGAGGGAGCAGGCTTTTTTTCACTAAACGATTACAGTTATGGTCATTGATCATGTTATTATAAAACTGTACTCATTTTTCAAGGAGGCGTCCGCTCATGCTTTTTATTGGGATTTTATTAATCTGCTGTGGTTTATTATTGGTGACGCGGCCCGCCTTCGTATGGTCACTGACTGAGAGTTGGAAATCTAATGACGGCACCGAGGCGTCCAGCCTCTACCTTGTATCAACAAGATTCGGTGGCGTATTATGCACGCTAGCAGGGCTTACAGCTATCATTGCTTATTGGCTTTAGGGGATATTCGTTAATCATGCACACAAATTTAACCGATCCGAAGGAAGGCTAGCAGCTCGGAAAGGTACGCAGATAGGGGAATTCCGTTGCAGGGCTATCAGGAAAAAAGAGATCTAGAACGCACAGCTGTCCGCATTTTCATCCGTCTCTACAACCAAAATTATGCCAATAGGCTCCGGCTGCTCTATCAGCGTGAACGCCCGGATGCCGTGCTTCAGCATCGGAATCATCACATCATTGGCGTTGAAATTACTCATCTGTTCTATGATTCCGAAGAGGCGAAAAGGCTGCTAGGCCGCTCCCAATCACGCAATCTTAATCAAGAGGTAGTCGAAATGCTGATCGCCGAGCTGAATAAGCGCATTCAGACGAAGGAATTGAAAATAAACAATTACGCGACTGCTTATCCGATCGCGTTAATCATTCGAAATGCTTCCCCCGCCTTCGGCATGTCCGATATTTTGCGTGCCAAAGAGCTCATCTATAAGCCGCAAGGCCGCTTTACCCATGTGTGGTTTTTATCGCGCGATGGATCTGACGAGTGGTTGATGAAGGATTTGCAGCAGCTTTAGGCCTAAGCCTTAGAGCTGCCCTGCCCTTACACTCACATTCATCGCCGCGCCAATTTTACTATAGGCGTAAATGGACCAATCCCCGCTCACCTATCATTTGCTGCACTTTAACGAACAAGGAGCAGCGTCATGATGCCTAGTCCCAGTAGAAAGCGATCTGTTCTTATGCTGCCCATCCTCAGACCCCTTTGCTTGCGAAAAACGTTTTTTTACGGTCATATGTTATCTTCGTAGCATTCGTATCTTTTTAAGGCCGTGCTGCTTGCTTAACGCTTATTCGAGGGTAAATCTTATCTAACGAGTTAAGGCTGGGGGCAACCACATAGGTGCGTGGCTCAGATCACTGTTACTGAAACCACTATGGATGAGACCCCGCAGCTCGGGAACGCTCCCTTTTTTTGGCGGACTGAGGTTCCGCTATTCTTGGTTTTACTCCGATTTCAGGCCGTAAGCGGACAGGAAATCCGTTATCTCCCTCATTATTCCCTAAAAAAGGAATCAGGCGGTGCATTAGCTGCTCCTCAGTCCGCAGCCGGTGCCATAACCCGTGATTCTATTGAAATAGCGGCTGCTGTGTCCGCCAAGTCCATCATCGTGCAGGGAGTAAACCGGAGTCGGTTGTGAGACTGCGGCGGGAAGATATTTGATGCTAAAATGGATCAGCTTCTGGCTCGCTTACATTTGCATAAACGCCTAATCACATAAAAAACGATGGAGCAAACGGCAGCATGCCGTTAATCCCATCGCTTCTATGCTTAATATATTTAGCCAGACTACTCCACCCTTGTGCTAAAGCTCTTTCATTTACAAGTCCAAATTGCCTTACAAGCTAGCTTTGCCTCGAAAATATTTCTTCACCACTTCATAAGCCAGCTTCGGCCTGCGATAGCGGTCCACAATGCCTTTGCTGTTCTGCGTTCCGGCGCGGGCGAGCAGCCAGCCCGTGCCTTCGGTTACCCGGCAATCGCAAAACTGCCAGATGAACATGCCGGACATGTACTCCCGCGACGTATACGCCTGCAAATTCGCTTCAATAATATCTGCCTGGCGCTCCTCTGTGCCGCGTACCCGGTTCGGGTCGCGTAAGCCGTAATGGCCGTCGCCTCCAAACTCGCTCATAATCATCGGCTTGCCCGCACCACCTGCGGCATCGGCCCAACCTCTCGCCGCATCGCATAGCTCGCCTGGATCTTCATCGCCATACCAGCCCGGGTACAAATTACAGGACACGATGTCGGCAAGGTCAAAGCAAATTTCCTTCTCGCGGTGATGGGAAGCAAACGTTAGCGGCCTGCTGCTGTCCATTGCCCGAATTTGCTCCAGCTGCCGTTTGTAGTGAACGCGCCCTTCCTCCAAGTCGCTGGCACATTCATTCAAAATCGCCCAAATAATAATCGAGGGATGATTAAAATGCTGCTCCACCATCTCGCGGTTCACCTGCTCGCACTGCCAAATAAAATTCGGATTGCGCATTTGCTCAATCGACAAGCCGCGGGCATGATTTTCTTCCCATACCAGCACACCGTGCTCATCGCATAAATCGAGAAAACGCTCATCATTCGGATAATGGCTAGTTCTCACCGCGCTTGCGCCCATATCCAGCATCAACTGTAAATCGTGTGCCATAAGCGGCAGCGGTAAAGCTGAACCTGTCAGCGGATGATCCTCATGCCGATTAAATCCTTGCAGCACGATATCCTCGCCGTTCAATTGAATGCGTCCACGCTCCGTTGTAACCGTTCGGAAGCCTACGCGCTCCACCAAATCATCGACGGGAGCCGCTTGGCCTTCGATTTGCACCAAAACCTGCAGTAAATACAAAGCCGGATTTTCCTGCGACCAAGACTGCACCTGATCCATGCTGAAAATGCCGCCTACACTCGCCGTCTCTCCCGGTTGCAAGCTCACGCTGCCAAGCTCCAGCGTCTGCCCTGCAATCGTCGCCGTCAGCCTAGTATCCAACTGCACCTGCGTATGCTTCTTCGATAGCGCTGGATAGCGGACACAAGCGCGAATCTCTGCCTGCCAGCTACCAGCACTTTGCTGTCCTGCTTCCAATTCTATTTCTGTTTCTGTTTCTGTTTCTGTTTCTGAAGTTAACTTTTTCAAAGGGGTGAAAGATATGCGCTCAACAAACAGCTCCTGAATTTCCTCCAGCATGACCGGACGAATAATTCCGCCGTATGTATAATAGTCGTTAGGGACGTGAAGCGACGATGCTTCGCTAAAAGAATTATCCACGAGCACGGCAAGCTCATGTGTACCCGCTTCAACATCGCGAATGACGGCATCGAATGCCGTATACGCATTATAATGGCGGGCAACCGGCTTTCCATCAAAAAACACATTGGCTGTATGGCTCACGCCTTTAAAAATAAGACGAAGCGACGTCCGTTTCTCCAAGGTCACTTTGGTGCGGTAAACACCTCTGCCACTGTATGTCAGCAGCTCCGGATGCGTCTCCCAGCAGCCCGGAACCGCCAGCCTATATCGATATTGAAGCGATTCCAGCTGAATTTCTCCATCCGGAACCGTGACAAAATCCCACATACCGCCGAGTTCTCTTACTTTTCGAATTGTATTAGTCTGAAATAATCTGGACATGCTTTGCCTCCCCAATATGGCTTTAACGCCCCTATTGTAAACGCTACTATTTTATCACTATTTCCGTTTTTTGCAAGGCGCCCTTTGCATGGCATATGTATGTAAACAGCAAATACACGGGCCCGTGCAGTGAACATTTCCAAAAAATGTCCAGTGTGCTGGTACCCGTGTATGATACAAACGCGATTACTATTCTTTTTTGTCCGATCAACAGCTCAGAAATGCTGTATTAAGCTTTGCTTAGCGCTTTTGCAGCATAGCGGTTCTCAGGAATCGGCAGCTCCAAATTGCCGCGGAGCGTATCATGCTCATACTCTGTCCGGTAGATACCGCGCTCCTGCAAAATAGGCACAACCAAATCGACGAAGTCATCGAGTCCCTTCGGCACCGAGGAATGGATAATGAAGCCGTCGGCTCCCTCTTCCTCATGCCATTGCTGAATCAAATCAGCGATTTTCTCTGGCGTACCGATAAAGTCGGTGCGCGGTGTCGCTACACTTAGCGCGACTTGGCGCAGCGTCAAGCCGTGCTCCCGAGCTTTGCTCTTGATTTTGTCCGTGCCGCTGCGGAAGCTGTTGCTGCCGAGATCGCCAATATCCGGGAATGGCTCATCGAGCGGAAACTGCGAGAAGTCGAAATGCTCGAAGAAGCGGCCCAAAAATTGCAGCGCCTTATCAATAGACACGAGGCTCGCCAGCTCCTCGTATTTGCGGTCTGCTTCTTCCTGCGTATGTCCGATAATGGGAGAAATGCCTGGGAAAATGCCAATTTCATCTGCCGACCGGCCATACGCTGCCGCTCTATTTTTCACATCGAGATAGAAAGCCTTCGCTTCCTCCAAGGACTCATGCCCCGTAAATACCGCATCGGCACTTTTCGCTGCCAAATTGCGTCCATCCTCCGAGGAGCCCGCTTGGAAAACAACCGGCTGACCCTGCTTAGAGCGGGCAATATTGAGCGGCCCCTGCACGGAGAAAAACTCGCCTTTATGATTCAAACGATGCAGCTTCTCCGGGTCAAAAAACACGCCCGATTCCTTATCCCGCACAAAAGCATCATCTTCCCATGAATCCCAAAGCCCGCGCGTTACCTCCAAATATTCCTCGGCAATGCGGTAGCGCTGCGGATGCGTTGGATGATCCGCCTTGCTGTAGTTTTTCGCCGAGCCTTCAAGTGGTGACGTGACGACATTCCAGCCGCCGCGCCCGCCGCTAATATGATCGAGCGAAGCAAACTGCCGAGCTACGGTGAACGGCTCGCTGTAGGATGTCGACAGCGTGCCAACCAAGCCGATCTTCGAAGTAACCGCCGCCAGCGCGGAAAGGATAGTCAGCGGCTCAAATCGATTCAAGAAATGAGGCAGCGAATGCTCGGTAATGTAGAGCCCATCGGCAATAAATACAAGATCGAATTTGCCTGCCTCAGCCTTCTGCGCCTGCTGCTTGTAAAATTCAAAATTAACGCTGGCATCCGTCACGGCATCCTTATGTCTCCAAGCCCCAACATGACCGCCAACCCCATGAACAATTGCACCAAATTTGATTTTTTTCCGCTTAGCCATAACCAATTCCTCCTCCGAATGTTTATGAAGACAATAATGCCGTTTCCTGAAGCTGCAGCTTGTAGCATTTCACCAAAACATCGCCATTGTACATTTCCTTATCCGTCGCCCGTTCAAAGCCCAGCCGCTCATAAAGCTTAATGGCAGACGCCATTAAATCAGAGGTGTGCAGATGCAGCGTGGAAGCCCCAAGCGCGAGCGAACGGCGAATGCTTTCCTTGATCAACTCTGTCGCAACGCCAAGCCCGCGTGCCTCTGGCGCTACCCCAAGCAAGCGAATAATCGGTGAATCGATTTTCAGCTCTGGACGTCCATAGGCGGTAGTCGACGAAGTGAACAGCAGCACACTGCCGACGATCTCCCCATTCACCTCCGCAACTATGCGCGCCTGGGGTCCTTCCTTATCAACCGATTCAATAATAGAAGCCTTATAATCGGCCCAGCGATCGGGTGACATAACAGCCTCGTACTGCGAATAAGCAGCTACGACGATGCGCAAAATCGCCTCGCGGTCTTCCGCTACCGCATCCCGAACTTCAACTTTGATATTCGCCACACTATACACACCTTTCGCATGATTTTTATCGGAATTATAGGATGAAAAGAGCCTTGACCGCTTCATCTATACGATGACGTCTTGGAGCCCTTTTGTTATTCGCTTTTGTTATTCGCTTCGTTTATTGCTTATTCGTTTCTCCGAACGACTCCAAATAACGACTGGCCAGATTGGCGAAATAAGCAGCGGTCAGCGGCAGGGCTTGCTCATCGATATCGAAAGCAGGATGATGCCATTCCTGCGGGCCCGCTGTTCCCATGAAAAAAAACAAACCCGGCACTTGCTTCTGATAAAAAGCAAAATCCTCTCCAGCAGAAGACGGAAGCGGCTCTACGACCTGCAGCAACGTTTCGTGAGCTGCTGCGACTGCTGCTTCTACTAAAGCCGGGTCATTTTGAACCGCTGGCGGCCCTTTAATCCAGCGCACCGTCGCAGTTGCGCCGAACGCTGCTGCTACATTTTCCGCCACCTGCTGGAAACGTTCCAGCACATGCTTCCTCACCTGCTCGTCAAAGGTGCGAATCGTCCCGTCGAAGACGGCCTTTTCCGCTATGACATTCCAGGCGGTTCCGCTTTGAATGCGCGTCACGCTAACGACCGCGCTCAGCAGCGGGCTGACATTGCGGCTGACGATCGATTGCAGCGCCGTCACAATATGCGCCGCCGTCACAATCGGATCAATGCTTGCTTCCGGCACAGCCGCATGGCTGCCTTTGCCCGTCACCTCAACAACAAAACCATCGGCTGCTGCCATTATCGGTCCCGGCTTAATGCCAATCGTCCCGACGGGCAGATCCGGCTTATTATGAATGCCATAAATAGCCCCCACACCATCAAGCGCGCCGCTTGCAATGACCACCTGTGCGCCTGTCGCCTTCTCCTCAGAAGGCTGAAAAATAAGGCGCACCGTTCCCGCCAGCGTCTCCTCGCGCTGCTTGAGCAGTAAAGCTGCACCGATGAGCGAAGCGGTATGATAATCATGCCCGCAAGCATGCATTTTTCCCGCCACTTGCGATGCATAGGGCAGCCCCGTCTCCTCTTGGATCGGCAGTGCATCAATATCGGCACGCAAAGCCAGAACAGGCCCGCTGCGTTTGCCGCCTACTTCGACGACCACACCCGTTTTCAGCCCATAATCGACGATGCGAATGCCCGCTTCCGTAAGCCAGCCTTGAATCGCCTTCGTCGTGGCGAACTCTTCATTTGATAATTCGGGATGCTGGTGCAGCTGGCGCCGTATTTCAATCAGCTTTGCCCCCAACTGCTGCGTCCTCTCCGCCGCCTGTGTATCCGCCATGCCAAATCCTCCCCCGCATCGTGCTTTTGCTCCAGCCTATTCATGCTGCCTGCCCTACTACTTGCCTTTCACAGTATCCACTTTAAACCTTCTAGCTTTCTACAGCAAGCTCAGCGAAAGCTTCCGATAACAGCTCATAGGAATGAATTCTAGCTTCAAAATCCTTAACCGCCGTCGTTATAATAAACTCATTGACGTGATGCTTCTCCTGCCATTCCAGCAGCCGCCTCCGAACGGTCTCCTTCGAGCCTTTCGTAATTTCGGCTTCCTTCACTTCAACCCTATAAGGCTGGCCCGATTGTCTGCCGAATTCTTCCGCCTGCTCGACGGTTCCGACCGTCAGCGTCTTGCCATTTTCCAAATGAATTTTAACGTTTTTATGATCAGAGGCCAGCAGTGCTGCCTCCTCATCGGTATTAGCGGCAATGAGCGACAGCGCCAAAATCGCCTGCGGCTGCTTGCCTTTATCCGAGCGGAACTCCGCATGATAAGCGGTCAGCGCCTCTTCCGCGATAGCTGCATCACTGTTAATAAATTGGGCAAATACGTACGGGTAACCGGCTTCAGCTGCCAGCTTCGCACTTGCTACACTAGCGCCAAGCACATAGATTTCGGCTGGCTGCTCTGGCACAGGGGAAGCCTGCAACCCGGCCAGCTCATGCTCCGCGGGCAGCGTATTTTGCACAAAATGCTCTAATTCCACCAGCTTATCCTGCAGCGACTGCTCCTGTGAAATGCCTTTCTGCAAAGCCTGCGTGGAACGCGGCAGCCCGCCCGGCGCACGGCCGATTCCTAGATCAACACGGCCTGGAGCAAGTGTCGCCAGCAAATTAAAGTTTTCCGCTACTTTATAAGGGCTATAATGCTGGAGCATAATACCGCCTGAGCCAATGCGAATACTTTCTGTTTGAGCAAGCAAAAACGAAATCAGCACCTCAGGCGAGGAGCCGGCAACTTGCGCCGAATCATGATGTTCGGATACCCAGAAACGGTTGTAGCCGAGCTGCTCCGCCTTTTTCACCAGTGTGAGTGTATTTTGAAAAGCCTCTGCCGGCGTGCTGCCTGGAAAAACAGGGCTTTGGTCTAAAATGCTAAGCTTAATCGCCATTTTCATTCTCTCCCATCGTCGTTTGCCTTGCAACGCTCGTTTATATGCTATAGCTAGGTTCCGGCGCGATTCGCTTCAGAAACTGCTTGGTCCGTTCTTCCTTCGGCCTGCCGAACAGCTCGCTCGGCTTGCCTTCTTCGACGATAACACCGCCGTCCATAAAGACGACATGGCTTGCGACATCGCGGGCAAAGCCCATTTCATGCGTGACGACGATCATCGTAATGCCTTCTCCAGCGATTTTGCGAATGACATCAAGCACTTCGCCCACAAGCTCCGGATCAAGCGCCGACGTCGGCTCATCGAACAAAATCACTTCCGGGTTCAGCGCAAGCGCCCGGGCGATGCCCACCCGCTGCTGCTGTCCGCCGGACAGCTCGCTTGGGTAAGCGTCAAGCTTCGCCGCAAGCCCTACCTTCTCCAGCATTTGCGTGCTGCGCCGCCTTGCTTCGTCTTTGGGCAGCTTTTGCACAATGAGCAGCCCTTCCATGACGTTTTCCAGCGCCGTCTTATGCTTGAATAAATTGTAATGCTGGAACACCATAGCCGAGCGCTGGCGCAGATTATGAATATCTTTTTTCCCTGCTGCCTTGAAGTCCAGCTCGAAATCCCCAATGCGGATTTGCCCATTATCGGGCTTCTCCAAATAATTGATGCAGCGCAGCAAGGTTGTTTTACCCGAGCCGCTTGGGCCCAATATGACAACAACCTCGCCTTTTTCCACCGTCAAATCGATGGATTGAAGCACCTGATTTTTCCCAAACGACTTGGAAATTTGCTTCAGTTCAATCATGCTACGCCACCTCGATTGTATTTATTAATTCTCCGCTCAAGCCAAGCTGTAGCCTGCTCGATTAATATGGTCATGCCCCAGAACAGCACCGCAGCTGCAATGTAGGCTTCGAGAAATTTCCAGTTTGTGGCAGCGACAATTTGCGCTTGGGCATTGATTTCAACGACAGATACGGTAAAAGCGAGCGTTGAACCGTGCAGCATGCCAATCAAATTGTTCGATAGATTCGGCAAGCAGACGGCGAGCGCCTGCGGCAGTACAATACGGCGCAGCGCCTGCGGCGTCGTCATTCCAATGGAATAAGCGGCCTCCATCTGTCCGCGGTTCACCGCAACAATGCCTGCGCGTACAACCTCCGACATATAGGCGCCTGCAGTAATCGAGAAAGAAATATAAGCAAATCCGATTAACGGAATAACCGTTGAATTAAAGCCAAGTCCGAGTGCGCTTGCCAGCCCATCGATTATGATCGGAAGGCCGAAATAGATAAGCAGCAAATGCATGAGCATCGGCGTACCACGAATGAATAGCACATAAGCGCTAGCCAATGGATATAGAACCGGAATGCGATAAATACGAATAAGGGCAACTGCTGTACCGATAATGAAACCGACGAACACCGAGACGATGGTAATATAAAGGGTATTCGGCAGCGCCTTGAACAAGCTGAGAAAGGCCGTCCATATAAATCCAGGGTCTAGTGACATCAGGCTCAGCCTCCTTTCTCAAAGCGCGCGATGAGCGTCCGCTTCCACAGCCTTCTTTTACCATAACGCTCCGCCGGTTCGGCCACTTGTTTCTCATGACGCAACAGCCTGCGCTCTAAATAATGGAAGGTCCGCTCCAAAATCGTACTGATTACAAAATAAATAAGGGACAAAGCAATGTAGGTTTCGATAAAATGCTGGGTTGCCGAGGCTAGCGTCTGCGACTTGCCCGTCATTTCCATGGCGCCCAGCGTGAATGCCAGCGACGTGTCCTTCAGATTGCCAATGACGAGATTCGCCAAAATCGGGATCGATATCGCCAGCGCCTGCGGCAGCACAATTCGGGTAAACGCTTGATAGCCGCTCATTCCAATCGCATAGGCCGCCTCTACCTGCCCACGATCCACCCCATTGACCGCCGCCCGAATCGCCTCAGATATAAAAGCGCTACTATGGAGAGCATAAGCCAAAATAACGAAAACGAGCACATTGGCCCGTGATACATCGATATGAACCAGCTTAAGCAATTCCGGAAGGCCGTAATAAATGAGAAAGAGCTGAATCAATATGGGCGTTCCGCGGAAAAAGGATACATACACCTGCGAAACCCGCTGCAATACGGGAGTTTTGTAAAGCCGGGGCAGCGCGATTATAAAACCAACCACGATGCCCAGCAAAATGGATGCAGCTACAATAAACAAGGTGATATGCAGGTAAGACAGCAATTTGGGTATGAAATCTAGCAAGTAATGAATATCAAATTTTCTGCCCATAGGTTTCCCTCCGTCTTACACCCTTGACCAGCAAGTTAGTAGCACCATTTATTTTTTTACAACTTCATCAAGCGGTTTTGTGTAGTCTTCACCAAGCCACTCTACGCTCAGCTTCGACAGCGTTCCGTCTGCTTTAACCTCTTTAATTGCTGCATCCAGTTTGTCTGCCAGCTCCTGGCTGTCTTTCCGAAGTACGAACAGCACGTCGGATTGAATGAGCGGGTCGCCTACCGTTTTCATCGCAGGTTTGCCATCTGTGTCAGGGTAGAACGGAAGCGAGAAGTCCGTAGCAAGCGTTGCATCTACGCGGCCGCTTTTGAGCAAGGCAATTCGGTCGTTGGCTGCGCCGCTGGAATAAACAATTTCATACGGATTGTTGTGATCCTTGTTGTATTGCTCCAGGAAAAAGGCCTGATTGCTCGTTGGCGATGTGAACACTTTTTTGCCTGTCAAATCGTCGATTGAATTAATCGTCGTATTGTCTCTGTACACTGCGATTTTGGAAAGGAAAATGCTGTACGGCTCTTTATTAAAAAGGAATTTGGCCTCACGCTCTGGATTTTTCTCCATTTGGTGAGCGACAAAATCGATTTTTTTCGTCTCAAGGCTTAGCAGCAAGCTTGAAAATTCTTGCGTTTGGAATTCAAACTCATATTCCGGAAGGCGTTTATCGATTTCTCTAACCAGCTCAACGTCGAAGCCTGTCAGCTTGCCGTCCTCATCGATAAAGCATACATTCGGGAACTGGGTACCCGTGCCGACAATAATTTTCTTCACTTCCTGAGCCGGGCTAGCACTTGCCCCTGCACCGCTGTTTGCTGTTTCATTCGCGCCATTATTTGCAGCTCCGCACGCCGTCAGCGTAAAGGACAATACCAGCAGCGTAGCTAAAAAAGTTCTTTTTTTCATAAAAATCGTTCCCCCATGTCATCTCGTTTTATAAAACCTATAATTCCTACCTATTAAGTAAGAATTGTTCTGTCACTAATTTATCATCCGCTCATCAAACCGTCAATGCCTCGGATAATAGGGTTTTTCTATTCTCTTATCTAAACATTCGATAGGTCGGCTTCAGGGCAGCTCTGTTCGTGTGTCGAATTCCCTCGTTTTACGTTTTACTTTTTATGCCCCGCTGACGAAAGGCAATGCTTTGACAAGCTTCACCAAGCTTTCGAAAAAAGGACTGCTCTCCCCGTTAAGCATAATCAGGTTCGTATCCAGCGACAGTCCCTCCACTTCCGGAATCGCAATCGGGAAAAGCTGGCCAGCCTGAACCTCGTCATAGGCAGACAGACTTGGCAGGAAGCAGATCCCCAGCTTTTGCAGCACAAGCTTCTTCGCGGTTTCCAAGTTATCTGTGTGGCAGGACATTTCCGGCGGTTCATTAAGTGATTCAAAAACCCGCTGCAGCCTTACCCAGTCCAGCGCTCCACATTCAAAAAACACCAGCGGCTGGTTGCCTATCGCCCTTAGCGTAATCTGCTTTTCTTTCAGAAAAGGGTGGCCCTCATACACATGCAGCCGAATGGCGTCATCCAGCAGCTTAACCGAGCGCAAGCCGGGATGGGTCGTTTGACGGACAAAGCCGATATCGACCTCTTTGTTCAGCACCTTTTCCACAATATCATCCGTCTTGGCGGTCACTGTCTTGAAACGAATGCCAGGATGCTTCTCCTTCAGTGCTGGCAGCAGCCTCGGCACCAAATAATTTGCCGTTGACACGGTACAGCCAATTCTCAGCTGGGCAGGCATCTCCTGCTTCTGATGCAGCTGTTTGCGACCCTTTTCCAGCGTCTGCAAAATTTGCTGGGCGTACGGCAGGAACCGCTTGCCTTCCTCGGTCAATTGAATTTGCTTGCCCATGCGGTCGAACAGCTTGCAATCAAGCTCCCGCTCCAGCGACTGAATTCTCGCCGTTACGGACGGCTGGGAAAGAAACAGGCTTTCCGCAGCCTTATTAAAGCTGCCGTAGTAAATGACATAGACGAATGCTTCTATATTTTCGATATTCACCGGGAGAGCCTCCTCGCAAAATACAACTTAACCAACTTGTTAACTTGGAATTATGTTGTGATAATGGTAATCCACATCTACCTAGGTGTCAATGGGCGAAGGAGAAAAAAATAGCCCCATAGCCGGACCATTCATCGCGCGCGGTTTTGTGGATGCAAGAAAAACGGACACCTCGCGGGTGTCCGTCATTGGAGTATACCATGATTCGATAAAAACGGAAGGCCCTGTGCTTCAGGTCTATCCTTCTAACTCCTCTGGGCTCATCGTCAGACCGCTCTCATCCGGATCGGCCATATCCAGCAGTTCACTGGTGGTGACAAAACGATAGCCTTCTGCAGCCAGTTCTTCCACCAGCACCCGAACCGCTTCAATGGTTTGGGAACGGTCCCCGTACCCGTCATGGAACAGCAAAATACTGCCGGGCGCGACCACCTGCCGTGTATGCTCCAGAATATAATCGACGCCTGGCGTTTCCCAGTCCTTGGCCGCTCCATTTACCGTGCCGATTGACCGGTATCCGTACTCTGCAGCCAGAGACAGAATGCTGTCATTCACGCCAAAGAATGGCGGTCTGAAGCTACGTACCTGTTGCCCTGTAACCTTCCGCATAAGGACATCTGTTCGCTGCAGCTCCCCACTAGCTTCCTCCAACGTCAGTTCAGTAAGGTCTGGATGGGAATAAGTATGATTCCCGAGCTCGTGGCCCTCCTGATGCACAACGGCCGCCATTTCTGGATGCGCTTCCATCTCCTGACCAATCATAAAAAAGGTTGCTCGGCCTCCCACACTGCGGAAAATATCAAGCAATTGGCTCGTATATACCGGACTCGGACCATCATCAAATGTGAAGGCCACTGCCTTTTCCCTTACAGAAATCTGATGTATCATTGATAATTTGACCATGAAATGACCGTCTCCTCTTCATAATTACAACTTGTCCACTCTCTATCATTTTGACAGAAACAAAGCGATTTCGCATCCTCATTTTGGCAGTATTCCAATATTAAATATCGTCAAAAGGAACAAGGAAAACTGGATCATTTCGAGGGAGTTAAAAAAGTATCGTTTAGAATCGCTTTAGCTTTCTTTAAGTTTTGGGAATCCAACTTATGGAGTATCGCCATGATTTCGTTCATTTCCTCGGTATCTGATAAGGTACGAACGGACTTGTCATTGTCTGTCTCTTCGTTTGTGTTCGCAGCTCTCTGACTCGGTGCAATTGACTCCTCTTTCGTCTCCGAATATACCCATGATGTATGCAACGTTTCGCTAAGGGCATTGACGAGAAAGCTTAATTCAGCTTCGTTATACCGTTGCAGGAAACGATTGACTCCGATATTAATTTGATGATGCAGGGCTTCATGCAGACGATAAATCTCTTTGCCCAGTGATGTGGTACGGAACAGAATTTCTTTTTTGTTATCCGGAAGGTATTCAAAAAGGATGATTTGTTTATCCGCCAGTTTTCTCGTAATTTTAGAGATACTCCCTTTGGAATAGCCGAACTTCTTTGAAATCGTTATGCCATTTACAGGCTCAAGCTTTCCAATCGCATCCAGCACATGCAGCATCATGACTGTCATTTCTTTTACCAACTCTGCAACAGCAGGATTAGGGCTATTTTGGATCAGCCATTGTTTCTCTTCATCATCTTCCGCTTGGTATCTAAGCTGTATGTCATTCACAACTTCTAACAATCCCTTGATTAAGCGATCTTTATTTTGTACTTCCTTATGGTTGATCATTCATTTCTCCTCCGATGATTAGCCTAATACCAGTATAACAGTGGGCAGCACAAAATTAAAGTTTCCTGGAAACAATATTGACAAAGGAAGGAGTGGCATCTATTATTGTTTCATGGAAACCAAAATGATAGTGGAGGAATATAAATGAACGTTGACGTACTCATCGCCGGAGCCGGACCAACCGGCTCCACGCTAGCAGCAGACCTTCTGCGGCGCGGCCTTCGTGTCCGACTGGTAGATAAAGCACCGCATGCCTTCAAGGGCTCTCGTGCAAAGGGCGTCCAGCCGCGAACCCTCGAGGTGTTTGAAGACCTCGGTATTCTGGGCGAGGCTCTCGCGGAGGGCGGCCCATACCCGCTCGCGGGACTCCATTTCGGACCAATCACTGTGCCTTGGCGGATGCAGCAGCGGAACAAGCCAACGCCTAACGTGCCGTATCCGAACATCCTGCTGCTGCAGCAGCACCGCACCGATGCCATCCTGCACCGTCTGCTCGATCGCCTCGGGCTAGGAATCGAGTTTGACACAGCGGTGGTGGGTTTCGAACAGGATGCCGATGGGGTGACGACGACTCTCTCAACGGGGGAGAAGGTCCGCAGCAGGTATCTGGTCGGGGCCGACGGCGGCTCGAGCTCGGTCCGCAAGGCCTCTGGTATTCGATTCATCGGAGATACCGCCGACTCCGACCGTACGCTCATCATCGACTGTACGATCGACGGACTGTCACGCAACCGGTGGCATATGTGGCCACGCACGCACGGCAAGTTTGTCGGAGCATGCCCGTTGCCCCACTCTGACCAGTTTCAGGTCATGATCCGGCTGACACCAGACGAGACGCCTGACCTCGACGAAGCTGCCCTGGCCGCCCAGTTCCATAAGCTCACCGGTTTCCGGCTCCACAGCATCACCTGGACCTCGGTGTTCCGGCCCAACGTCCGGCTCGCCGAGCACTACCGGGCGGGCAACGTCTTTCTCGCAGGCGATGCTGCCCACGTCCACACCCCAGCTGGTGCGCAGGGCCTCAACACAGGTGTGCAGGACGCCTACAATCTTGGCTGGAAACTCGCTCAGGTCATCGCTGGTGCTCCCGACAGCCTCCTCGATAGCTATGAGACCGAACGGCAGCCAGTTGCTGCACGCGTCCTCGGCAAGTCCAGTGAGCTGTACTCCCGTCTTGACCAGCAACGTCTCTCGACCCTTAAGCGCGGAGACGAGGAGCGGCAGCTCGGACTTTCGTACCATCGCGGGCCGCTCGCCCCTGCCGACGCGCCAGCCACCAAAAACCTGCATGTGGGTGATCGGGCACCGGACGCGCCCTGCAACGGACCAGGCGGGATACGGCGTCTGTTCGACGTCTTCCAGGGACCGCACTTCACCATACTGGCCTTCGGAGCGAACGCCGCCAAAGTACTCCCCCAGTTGAGCTGGCCGAACGGCGGCGCCGATTTGCACCGTTACGCCGTTAATACTGGGCACGGAGTCGATCCCAATTGCCTCAATGACATTGCCGGCAAGCTGACCAGCATGTACGGCATTACTGGCGATACGTTAATGCTAATCCGACCAGACGGTTACATCGGAAGCATCATCACAGCCAATTGGTTGGCAGCCTTCGACAATGTGACTAAGAAAATTACCAGGGATTTAGTTTCTCTGTGATACGGTTCTCCACGCTGTCTGTAACTTCAAGTTTTAGAGCCATCCTTTGTGGGATGGCTCTTTATTTGGAATTTTGAATTTAACTATCTGTTGAGCAACAAAATGACCCTGCGTTTTAAATTAACGGATAGGCTTATATTCCCCATCGAAATTAAAAAAATAACCGTTGTCTATACGGATATATCCGAAAATACAATGGTCTCTATCCCTATATAAAACACCAGAGCCGTTTTTATTGTCTAGGTTACCTTCTGCAACCCTAATTTTGTTGTCCTCACAAGCTAGAACAATTCCGATATGATCGTGAGAGTGATCACTCAAAAGCTTCTCGTAAATAACGATATCCCCACGCTTTGGTGTAAATCCATCTTGTTTATCCCGATAGAAAAACCCCGTTTCAGGCAATTGGGCCCAATCCAGCCATGCGCCAACCCCTGCTAATCGATACATGCGATTCGGATAGCGAATCGGCAATCGTATGCCCACTTTCATACAGCAGTAGTAAACGAATGCCGCGCACCAATTCCCTTCCAGCACTTTATAGATATCAGTGTCCGGCCAATACTTGCAAATTTCCTGGTAGCGTTCATCTTCCGGGATGCCAATAATATTTTTCCCTGCAAAAATTTCTGAAAAATCTGCCAGCCTAAGACGTCTGTCTTCCGCATTAATCCCAAATTCAATAAATACATTTTGCAGTCTATGTATAACCGCCTTGGATGAATAGTTACCTGTATTCTGAAAATACATCTGCAATAAAATAGCATCTTTAATGATTTCCTCGTAGGGGTCCTGCGTTCGATGTATAGCTTCTTGATAAAAGATCGCTCGAAGAATGACACGCTGCTCTTCGTCAGAAAAGAGCTGCGTACTGCGCAGTATAGGTCTTACCGCATCTGCACTGTTTGGACCAGGAAAGTCTTTAATTCCCGTTCTATAGAAATAATAACTGTGAAGCAACCCGGCGATCCCGGCAATTTCCGGATCTTGTCCTCTTCTCATAGCAAGCATCGAAGCGAAATTTGATACCCCATAAAGATGTACTTCGGTTTTATTTTTATAGCCGATCTCCCCTGTATGTAAGAGCATTTCTTGAACAAGACCACGAACACTTTCAATACGCTTAACCTTCTTCTCTCCGATCAAAATTTTGCCCCCTGCCCTTTAATCATGCTGACTCAAGAAAGTTAATTAAAAAACTTGCCCCAACTTATGGTACGCTTCAGCGTAATATATGTAAACAAAAAAACGGCTCAGAATGTAACGAAACATTCCCGTGCCGTTTTGACGTCTGAACAGGCTATTTAATAACGCCTTTTTTCAAAATAATATTCGCATACAGCGCCTGCTCGCCAGTTGCCACAATGGCATAAGCCTTCTTCGCCCGCTCATAGAAAGCGAAGCGCTCCACTTCCTCAGGCTTCTCGCGTACTGGCGTATGCTGCTCTATAATGAGCTGATACTGCTCCCAGATTGGCGTCTGTACCGTATCGCCAGGAACAACCTGCATAAGCGCCGCCGGGCGCTCCACATATTGATCCAAGGGAAACAGCGGCAATATCGCTTCCAGCAGCTCCGGAATGCCGTGCCCGTCCGCCCGGACAACGCGCTGCGCGTGGCTCATGACCGGGAAATTGCCGTCGGCCAGCACGATTTCGTCGCTGTGGCCCATTTCCATTAATATTTTCAGAAGCTCCGGTGAAATTAATTTGGATATCCCATGCAGCACCTTAAACACTCCCTTGGTATGATTGAAATTAAGACTTCACCTGCAAAGCGACTAACCGCAGGTAAGCTTCGTAAGCCTGCTCCCATACTTGCTGCTCCGCCGGCGCCGGCTCATAGGCATCCATCTCAAACGATGCCGCCGATAGCTGCCGCGCCTCCTGCAAATCCACACATTCCCCTTGGGCAATGAGCTGGACGAGCATATTGCCGATTGCGCTCGCTTCGACCGGACCTGCCCATACCGAGCGGCCAATCGCATTCGCTGTAAAGCGGCAGAGCAGCTTGTTCTGTATGCCGCCGCCAACCATGTGCAGACCGGCATACGTCTCTCCGGTTAGCTGCTCCATTTGCTCCAGCGCATAACGATATTTCAGCGCCAGACTTTCAAGAATGCATCTTGCGATTTCGCCCCGCGACTGCGGTACAGGCTGCCCCGTCTCCTCGCAATACTGCTGCACAGTTCGAATCATGCAAGATGGACTGTAAAAACGCAAATCATCCGGATGAATCAGGCTGCGGAATGGTACCGCCTGCTCCGCCTCCACCACAAGCTGGGCGAAGGACAGCTCTTCACCTTGCGCCTCCCATTCACGGTGGCATTCCTGCAAAATCCACAGGCCCATAATATTTTTGAGCAGCTGATAGGTCCCGCCGACTCCGCCTTCATTGGAAAAATCGAGCGCCAGCGCCTCTGGCGTCAGCAGCGGACTCGCAAGCTCGGTGCCGAGCAGCGACCACGTGCCGCATACCAAATAGGCAAAAGCTTTCCCGCCTGCCGCTGGCACAGCAGCAACCGCTGATTCCGTATCATGCGTGCCTACGGCTATCGCTTCAATCGGCGGTACAGCCAGCTCTTCGCATACTTCCGCTGTAAGCGGCCCAATGCGCTGTCCCGGATGAATCGGCGCAAGAAACAGCTTCGCTGGAATGCCGAGCTGCTGCATAAGCGGCTCATTCCACTGCTGCCGCTCGGGATGAAACAGCTGCGTCGTAGTCGCCATCGTAAATTCACATACCTTCTTGCCTGTCAAAAAATAAACGAGCAAATCCGGTGTCAGCAGCAGCGTCTCGGCGGCCGCCAGCTTGGGCGAGCCTGCCTTGCTCATCGCATACAGCTGATAAATTGTATTAAAGGGCATGAACTGGAGTCCACCCTGCTGATACTGCTCCTCTCGGCTCAGCAGCTGCTCTACCTCTTCGATCAAGCCTTCCGTCTGCGGGTCGCGGTAATGATACGGATTGCCCAGCAGCTCGCCTTGCGAATCCAAGAGGCCAAAGTCCACTCCCCATGTATCTACGCCAAAGGTGGCCGGCTGATAGCCCTGCTGGAATGCCTTGCGAATGGCAGTCTTCATCTCCTGCAGCAGTCGCAAAATATCCCAGTGCAAATGCTGTCCTACTTGTACCGCATAGTTGGGAAAACGATGAAGCTCGGTCACCTCTAGCTTTCGCTTGCCCTCTGCATGCACAGCAAGCTTGCCTATTAGCGCCCTGCCGCTGCTTGCGCCCAGATCAAAGGCAAGCACGGTCGCCGCCGTTTTCGCTGCATTTGCCATCCCCTGCACTCCTCCTCTGCCTAGCGGATTCAACGCAATACTACTGCATTTTTTGCAGCAGCTGAATGCGGTATGCCTCGCTCTCCAGCGATGCGATTTCTTCAAATTCTTCCGTCGTCAGCACTTTTGGCTCTTTGATGGCTTTGGCGATCAGGAAAATTTTTGCGCTTTCCTCTACAACCTCCGTGCGGTAGTAGGCTTCACGCAGGTTGCGTCCTGTCGTTACCAGTCCATGATTGCCTAGCAAAATCGAGCTCGCAGCATTCACTTTCTCCACTAGCGCATCAGCGAGCTTATCTGTAGTTGGCAGAACATAGGGAATATATACCGTCTTGCCTACAAGCGCGGCCTGATCGGGGAACATAATCGGCAGCTCCTGCTCCACAAGTGTAAAAGCGATGCAATAAGGCGGATGCGTATGCACGATGGCTCCGATATTCGGATTCGCACGATAAGCATATAAGTGCATCAGCACCTCGGACGATGGACGGAAGCCCGTATCCGTTACGGCTCCAGTCTCAATATCGACCTCTACCCACTGCTCCGGCTCAATTTCATCCAGTGCAAAGCCGCTCGGAGAAAGATACATTTTGCCCTCATGCTTCGCACTAATGTTGCCGCCTGGACCAACCACCAGACGGTTCGCTACCGTCTTTTTTGCGTATTTGCATAGTTCCTCTCTCATTTCCATGCTGCTCATTTCTCTCTTCCTCCTCTATCTGATTGAACCCATGAAGCTGCCGCCCCAAATGCTCGGAACGGCAGCTTGTAGATGACTCATTCAATTATTCAAAATATAAGAATTTATAAGTTTTTCACGTATAAATAGCCTTATATTTCTCGGACTGAAACGCGCCGCGCCGCCAGAGGACGGAGGGCAACCGTTTCACCTTGTTATTTATATAACGGCCCAAAGTTGTCGCAAGCGCGGTAATCTGCGCTTTCCGCATTACTCGTGCCGAACAAGCCCCAAGCGCGTGGACGGAACAGCTTCTCCTCTGCCACATTGTGCATATTGACTGGAATACGCAGCATCGAAGCAAGCGTAATTAAATCCGCGCCAATATGCCCGTAGCTGATAGAGCCATGATTTGCGCCCCATTGGTCCATCACTTCATAAACGCTGCGGAATGCACCGCTGCCTGTCAAAATCGGAGCGAACCATGTCGTCGGCCAAGTCGGATCTGTCCGTTTGTCGAGCACATCATGAACGCCTTCTGGCAGATCAACCGAATAACCTTCGGCAATTTGCAGAACGGGACCAATGCCCTTAACCAAATTGATTCGGGACATCGTCATCGGCATGCCGCCGCGGGTCAAATAGTCGGAGGAATAGCCGCCGCCACGGAAATACTCGACCGATGCCGGACGCCACGATGTTGCTTTCAGGCAATCCGCCGCCTCCTGCTCAGAAATTTCCCAATGCGGCTTAAGCGCAGGCTTGCCATCCAGTTGCTGCTCGCCTGTGCCGTCAAGCGTCGCCGAACCGGAGTTGATTAGGTGCAAAATGCCGCCCGCTGCATGCCCTTCCAGCTTATGGCCCGTTACGCGCTCTACCGAATCAGGACTCCAATACGTCCGCACATCGGCGAAAATTTGCGCCGTATTCGTCAGCAAATTGCCGAACAGCATCGCAACGCCGTTCAAGCTGTCATTTTCCGTTGCTACCGTGTAAGGTGCGCGGATGCCGTTCCAGTCGAACGAGGAGTTAAGCAGTGTTTCCATGAAATCGCCGTTTGGAAAATGATCCGTCCATTGGCGCTGCCCCTGGAAGCCGGAAACAATCGCATTGTGGCCCATCGCCTCTTCCCCGAAGCCAAGCTCCACAAGACGCGGATTGCCGACCATCAGGTCGCGGGCAATCATCGTCATTTTCACAACGGTTTCCCAATCCTTATCCTTCTGCTCTCTGGAGGTCTGGATTTGCGCTGGATTGTTGTCTGCTCCCTCTGGACAGTTTTCCTTCACCCATGCCAGCGCACGAGCAAATTCTTCACCATCATAAATTTCCTCTTCGAAGCGGCGGACGAATTCCGACATATCCACATACTCGGTACGCATGCCCAAATATTCCTGAAAAAAAGCATCGCTTACGATCGAGCCCGCGATTCCCATGGATACGGAGCCCATCGACAAATAAGCTTTGCCGCGCATATAAGCTACAACAAGACCCGCTTTCGCGAAGCCCAGCAGCTTGCCCTTCACATCTTCAGGGATGCTCGTGTCGCCAGAATCCTGTACTTCCTCGCCATAAATGCCGAAGGCCGGAAGGCCCTTCTGCGCATAGCCGGATAGTACAGCGGCCAAATATACGGCGCCTGGACGCTCTGTGCCGTTAAAGCCCCAAACCGCTTTCGGAATGGACGGGTCCATATCCATCGTCTCGGTGCCATAACACCAGCATGGCGTTACGGTGATAGATACGCCTACGCGCTCGCGGGCAAATTTGTCCGCGCAAGCTGCCGCTTCCGCTACGCCGCCGATACAGCTGTCCGCAATGACGCATTCAACCGGCTGACCGTTCGGATAACGCAAATGCTCGCCGATGAGCGCCGCTACCGATTTTGCCATATTCATCGTCTGCTCTTCGAGCGATTCGCGCACGCCCTTACGGCGTCCATCGATCGTAGGACGAATACCTATTTTAGGGAAACCGCTTTCAAAACGATGCTTTTCTTGTGTCACTATTATCCCTCCACTACAAGCGTAAACGGCTTTTGCCGTCCTCTGGCGGCAAAGCTTCCGTTTCGCGATGAAATATAAGTGCATAACCAGCTGCTTGAGTTAGTATTGAGTTAGTATTGAGTTATCGGTAACTCTAATTTATCAAGCTTGAGGGTTGCTGTCAATGGCTCTCTTTTGTAAGATGGTAGAATACAAAACGATTGGGATGAATAGATAAGGAGCAAGCCGCATGGTTACGATTTACGATATCGCTCAGCGATCCGGGGTTTCGGCGATGACCGTATCGCGAGTGATCAATAACACAGGCCGAATAAGCGACAAGACGCGGGCAAAGGTCAAGAAAGTGATGGAGGACATGCACTATGTGCCGAACCAGATGGCGAGAAGTCTGGTGCTCCAGCATACCCGCCTGCTGTTTTTGCTTATTGCCGATATTACGAATCCGTTTTATACGACGCTGTCACGAGGAGCAGAGGATGCCGCTACGAAAAATGGCTACAAGCTGCTGTTCGGCAACAGCGATGAGAATTTAGAGAAGGAATCGGATTATATCCATACGATTCTAACGACGCGGGTCGACGGCGTGATGATGGCGCCAACTGGCGACCCTTCCCTGCCCAATCTGGAGTCGCTGCTTCAGCATCAGACCCCATTCGTGCTTATTGACCGCGAAGTGCCAGGGGTTGAATGCGATATCGTTCTTGGGGACAGCAAGGAAGGCGCCCGCCAGCTTGTGGATCATCTTGTGGAGCAGGGGCATACGCGAATTATGATGGTCAACGGCTCGCAGTCGAGCTCCAGCGCCCGCCTTCGCTTGCAAGGCTACAGGGAGGCGCTTCAGCTCAATGGGCTGGCATATGAGCCTGATTATTTATTCGAGACCAGCTTCGGCCCGCAAAATGATCTGTCTGCCATGAATGCCTGGATCGACAGCATAAACCCGCTTCCGACCGCAATCATTGCCGGAAACAACGTCATTGCCATTGAGCTAATTCGCCTGCTCCAGCAGCGCGGCCTGCATATACCAGACGATATTTCTATCGTATGCTTTGATGATTTCGGCCCTTATGCGGAAATTAATCCGTTTGTGACCGTTGTCGCCCAGCAAGCCTACCAGTTCGGTTATCTCGGCATGCAAATGCTCATAGACCGTATCCAGAATGGCAGCGCCTCCGGGCCGTGGCGGAAAGTCGTGCTGCCTGCGGAGCTCATTGTAAGAAGCTCCGTCAAGCAGCTCGGTTAAGCGGTCAGGCGGCATTAATAGAAATAGCGGCGGCCAAGGACAGGAAATTTAGTCCTCAGCCGCCGCTATTTTATTAAACAAGCTTTAATTATTAGTCAGAGCTAGATGATCTACTATTTTTTGAGCGTCATATTTTACCCAACCCAATAGTGCCGACCCTCTGGAGCTTTGCCATGGCAAACCGACGAAATACAATCCCGAAACCGGGGATACACCTTCATTATGCTTAATCTGACCATATGAATCAAATGCATTCTGAATGTCAATCCAATGGTCATCGCGCTTGAAACCAGTAGCCCAAATGACATTTTTAACCTCTATTTCGTTTCCATCCTCACAGATAACACGGTCGCCAATCGCATTCATTACGCGTGAAAAGACCTTTACTTTCCCCTCTTTCATCAGCTGCTTCAGTTCGAATCCATATACTTGCTCTGGCTGGTTTTGCAACCATTTCCCAATCGAGCTTTGTGTACTTGCACGAAGAAATCCGAGTTTTTCAAAGTACCAGAAAATGCTGCGACTTATAATATATAAAGGCTTGAACGAAATATTACGAGCTACGGATATATAAACCGATCTGGGTTTATCCTGATCCTGAGCTAACTCCACTGCTATTTGGGCACCTGAATTTCCGCCTCCCACAACGATCGTGTTTCCGGGGCTTAGTTGTTCTGGATTTAAGTATTCTGAGGAGTGCAGCTGGATTACATTCTCTGATAATGTTTTAGAAAAGGATGGGACATTTTTCACTTGGAATGGACCTGTTCCCACGATAATGCTGCGAGCCTCAATAATTCCATCTGCTGTTTCTGCTTTAAAATGGCCGTCTTTCCAAAGTCGTTTAACCAGACAATTCAGCTTGATCGGAAACGCCATATTTTTCGCATAGGCTTCAAGATAGTCTGCAATCTCATCTTTACTCGGCAGACCATTCTGAGTTCCTTCTATTGGCATGCCAGGCAATCCATCATACATGCGTGGTGTAAAGAGATGCAGCGAGTCATAGCGCCGCCGCCAAGAATCCCCTATTGATGCTGCTGCTTCCAAAATGATAAAGCTTAAGCCACTCTTTTTCAGATAATATCCTGCAGCTAGCCCCGCTTGTCCTGCCCCTATAACCAACACATCATACATATGTATCATCCTTCCATTAACTAGCTTGAGCGCCGCTCTTTCACACTTAAAACAAACAATCAAACATATACTTGATTGTATAATTATAATATGCTAAGCTAACAACAATCAATCAATAATTTGAATAAGGATGCGGGTGCGGTATGAAAGATAGCTGTGAAATATATTGTTATGACGAGCCGAAAGTACGTAAGGTGCAGCATGCTCTAGAGCAGCAAAACATTGAAAGTATGGCCAAGCTGTTTAAAGCACTTGCCGATGAGACAAGGCTAAAGGTCGCAATTGCTTTATGCGAAGAGGACGAACTATGTGTGTGTGACGTGGCAAATATTACTAACTCCTCGCTCGCAACCACCTCGCATCATCTGCGAACGTTAAAACAACTTGGATTAGCCAACTATCGGAAGGAAGGAAAGCTTGTGTTTTATTCGTTGAAGGATGATCATATACGCCAATTAGTTCAGATTGCGTCAGCACACAGCCAGGAGTAGATTGCAGCTGCAGCGATATGAGCGCAAAAAAAAGGCCAACCAGTAATCCCTAGTTGACCTAAGCTTACGATACGTATGGTTATACTTCCACTAGCTCAACAAATGATCGACCTTCGTCAGTATAATGAACTACAATTTAACTCTTAGTTTTGAGCTCTGCTTAGTGTTTTTTCCTTCTTCACGATCGTCTGCTCATATCTTTCAATTTTATCATCCATGCGTTCAAGCACCCTCTTCATTTCTTCCATTCGTGCTCTAAGCAGCTTGCGCTGATCGATCAGGAGCTCTTTTCTGGTCTCTTGCGTTTCATCCCCCTGTTGAAACAGCCCCAAATATTCAATAAGGACCTCAACTGGAAGACCAGCGCCCCGCATACACTTGACAAATTCAACCCACCGGCAATCTTCTTCTGTATAGTCTCTAAGTCCGCTTTTATTGCGATTCACTCGTGGAATAAGCCCAATTCGTTCGTAATAGCGAAGCGTATCCTGTGACAGCTCAAATTTTTCGCTTACTTCTTGTATAAACATGGCGATTTCACCTCCTCATTTAAAATAAAGAACGCCTATGGAAATGGTCAGGCGTTCTTGTCCTATATTCATATTAAACGGCACCAATGACCGGATGAGGAACGTATGGCTCTTCCAGCGACGCAATTTCTTCAGGTGTCAATTTTATGGATAGAGAAGCTGCCGCATCCTCAAGATGAGATATTTTCGAAGCGCCGACAATCGGACCCGTGACTTGTTCTTTCTGCGTCACCCAAGCAAGCGCGATTTGAGCACGGGGAACACCGCGATTTTCGGCGATGGCTGCAACGCGCTCCACAATCAATCGATCCGTAACTGCTGTCGCATCGTATTTCGATTTTTGAACTTGATCGGTTTCGGAGCGATGTGTCTTCTCGGACCAATCACGTGTCAATCTTCCCGATGCCAGCGGGCTATAAGGAATGACACCGATTTTTTCTTCCTTGCAAAGAGGCAGCATTTCCCTTTCCTCTTCACGATAGATGAGGTTTAGATGGTTTTGCATCGACACAAACTTCGTCCACCCATTTTTCTCAGCGGTATATAAAGCCTTCTGGAACTGCCATGCATACATCGCGGAAGCTCCAATATATCTTGCCTTCCCGGCTTTCACCACATCGTGCAAAGCTTCCATCGTCTCTTCTATAGGCGTATTATAATCCCAGCGATGAATTTGATAAAGGTCTACATAATCAGTTCCCAATCGCTTAAGGCTTTTGTCTATTTCACTCATGATGGCCTTCCGAGAAAGACCTGCACCGTTCGGTCCTTGATGCATACGGAAATGTACCTTAGTAGCCAGCACAATTTCATCACGATTCGCATAATCCTTCAGAGCCCGTCCAACAATTTCCTCGCTCGTTCCGTCTGCATACACATTGGCTGTATCAAAAAAATTAATACCAAGCTCTAACGCTTTTTTTATAATAGGACGACTGTGCTCTTCATCAAGCAACCATGGATGAACCCACCGCTCTGCTTCACCAAAGCTCATACAGCCAAGACAAAGCTGAGATACATCCAGGCCGGTATTTCCAAGCTTCACATATTCCATTTGATCGTTCCTCACTTTCAATTAAGTACTGTTTCCTTCGTATGTAGTTTAACCTCTGGAGTTAGCTCCAAGTCAAGCGATTATATGTGCGGCCCAAAAATTGGGCACTTAACCTAGTATCACTAGGCTAATGTGCATCATACATTGCCATATAAGTTTCCATGAATGCTTTGAACAATGAAATGTAAAAGGAGTTATTCATCATGTGGGTTTATGTTCCTGATTTTTATTCTCGTGCGTTTGGACCGTTTGGAATTCCAGGGCCTTCAATGCCACCGCCAATCGTTCCTCCTTTTTTCCCTCAACCAGGCATGCCAACATTTCCAAGCCCGCAGCCTCCCGTTCAACCACCTAATCAAGGAGGTCCTCCTGCTTTCGCTCCGCCTTCTACCATTCCACCCAGACCACCACAATTGCCACCGGGAGCTACCACGTTAATAGATTCAGGTGCAATAGCTGGCTGTCGAAACAAATTCACGTATATTTGGCAAAGCAATGGCGCTTCCTACTGGATGTTTCTTACTTTCGTTGGGCCAAATTCAATCGCTGGCTGGCGCTGGGTAGGACCCGGAGTTGGCTGGATAAATTTTGGGCTTGATCTTAGATTTGTGGACTCGAGTGTCTGCGTCCCTTGATATCTGGAATTTGCAAGATTACAATGAAATAATTGGAATGGAATAGATAGGAAAAGGAGCTGCGCATGCAGCTCCTTTGATTTTATTCACTATGAAAATCAGTTCTCGGCTAGGACATTTTTAATAAATAGTCGGCACCATTCCCCCATCCATGCGGATCGGGGAACCTTTAAAGGCAGATGCATAAGGACTGCATACAAATGCAGCTAGCCTGCCAATTTCATTAGGCCTGATAAATCGCTGTATTTCCGATTGAGGCAAATGACCAGCCATAAATTTTTTCTCTTTTTCTGAAAAGGTCAAGCCTTCGTCAGGGTACATGCCATCAATAATTTGATGCACTTGTTCAGAGAGTGTCGGGCCTGGCATTATCGTATTGATTGTAACTTCTGTTCCTGTCGTTAGTTTAGACAAGCTTTTAAACAATGATAACAGCATGGATTTAGTCATCGCATACTGAGGCATTAGGCCTGAAGGCATGACGGCTTCTTCACTCGCAATAAAGATAATGCGGCCGTTATTATTTTT
Source organism: Paenibacillus sp. J31R34 (assembly GCF_059383715.1). Lineage (NCBI taxonomy): Bacteria > Bacillati > Bacillota > Bacilli > Caryophanales > Paenibacillaceae > Paenibacillus > Paenibacillus sp. J31R34. The sequence goes on along the minus strand of NZ_JBXENU010000005.1, from coordinate 312,722 downwards.
CAACATGTTAGGCAAATAAAATTTGGTTAAGCCATTTGCTGCAAGAACATTCGTACGGAAGTATTTTTCCCATACCTCATCGTGGGTATCCTCATATTTCATGATTTCATAAACACCCATATTATTAACCAGAATATCAACGCTTGGGTATTTTTCAAACAAAGCCTCTCGCTGCCCACTATCCACAATATCGGCTGTAGCATTTTGAGGAGAGGTAGCCGGGAAAGCTAACTTTATTTCATTTACCGTTCGTTCTACCTCCTCATCATTGCGCCCATTAATGAGGACATGAACCCCTTCTTTGGCAAGCTCGGTGGCAATGGCCTTGCCGATGCCCTTCGTAGATCCTGTAACGAAAGCTGTTTTATTGTTTAATCCCATATCCATCTTGCATTTCTCCATTTCATTTACGTATGATGTTGGCGAGCTTATCAGCAGTCATTTTTGCAACAATCCCTTGCTTACGGATAGTCATTATATTACCTTGTCTGGATTGCTCAGTAACTAGCATATTGCGCCAACCTACTTGCTTAACACGCCAAATGATAAAAGCCTAATAAATGCGAGCTTTCTGGAGAAAATGGTGGAGAGTGGACTAAGTATGAAACGATAGTGTATTTGATCCTAAATGTTCGGCACGCCAATTTGAAGGCGTATCCCCTTCCCAAAGGCGGAAGGCACGGTAGAACGAATTTTGGTCTTCATAGCCAATCAAGAAAGCCACTTCTTTAATTTCGAGCGATGGGTCTGCCAAGTACTCCCGTGCCTGCTCATGTCTAGCTTGTGTCAACAGCTGCTTGAAGCTCGTGTTCTCATCTGTTAGCCGCCGCTGCAATGTACGCTCGCTAATGCTAAGCTCCTTCGCAACAGCCTGAATATCGGGACGCCCTCCTGTGAGGCTGCGTTTTATGATCCATTTGACCGTCTCGGCCATGGACTGGCTAGGCTGGTGTTCATCGAGCGTGCGATCTAGTGCAGGGGTCAGAATCTCCAACAGCTCTTCGTTGTACGACATAAAGGGGCGGTCCAAATCTTTTCGATGCAGCGTCAATCGATTGCCTGCTGCACCAATCCGGATTGGACAGCCGAAATAAGCTTCTAGGGCATGTACATCGCCCATTGAGCTCGAAAATTCGACAAGCTGCGCCATCAAAGGCTGCCCTGTGCCCCGGCGCCCAAGCTCCAGAAGAAAGGCCAGCGTGACGCCAACCAGCATCGGCGGGCCGGCTTGCTCCGCATTTCGCCATTCCAGTTCGATTGTACAGCGCTCCCCCTCCTCGGTCATACGCAAGCTTTCAGGGGGACAAAGCTGCTTATACCGAGCCATTCGGTTTAGAGCATCGCGATAGTCGCGAGCATGGTAAGGGGCTAGGACAGTCGGTGGATACTTCGCTGTTTCAAAGGCAGTCGCAAGCTTAATGATTCCTATGGCTGTGTCACCAATGAGATTGGAATAAGCCTGCCAAATCGCGAAATATTGATCTGTAGTAACGAACGGCTCAGTCATTATGGTGAGCGGCAGTCGCGCTATGCGGGCTATATCCTGGGCGGCGATCCCCAGTTGATGCACCCCCTCCCAAAAGCCTGGCGGGATTTTAATGCGGTCCGAGACCTCAGTATTCATTAAATATGGCACTCCTTTAGCTGCTTACCTGCTCAAGCTATCTTAATTACATTAAACAACACGTAAGATTGTTCCGTCTAATCTGCCTATGCAGCCCCCATATAGACAAAAACCTTCAGCACTTCGCGGGTAGGCGCGAGACTGAAGGTTACAAAGAACAGCATTAGCCAAGCAAGCTGCGCTTAGTATGAATGAGGGAACAGGGCAAAATTAATTTATTTCTGCGATTGCAGGCTTAGCCAGCGGCAGCGTAATTTGTACCTCCGTGCCTTCGCCATGTCGACTAACGATATGTAGTGTACCATGATGGGCCTCAATAATTCTGGAGCTGATCATCAGCCCAAGGCCCGTGCCTTTTTCTTTTGTCGTAATAAAGGGCTGTCCAATTTTCCCAATAATAGAGTCGGTCATCCCGATCCCCTCATCGCGGATGGTCAAGCAAACGCTGTCAGGAACGTTTGAGCGAATGGCAATCGTAACGCGGCCGCCATCAGGCATCGCTTCGATCGCATTTTTGATGACATTAATGAATACCTGCTTGAGCTGATTGGCATCCGCATGAATCATCATTAGGCTGTCTTCCACCTGCGTCTCAATATCCACATTCGTCATAATCGCCTGTGTTTCCAGCACCGAAATAACGCCGCGCAAAATATGTACCAAATTCTCATCGTTGAATCTGGTAAAATGCGGCTTCGCTAAAGTCATAAACTCGTTGACGATTAAGTTAATTCGATCCAGCTCATTGGACATAATATCGAGATATGAGCCATAACCTTCGTTTTTGGTTTTCAGCAATTGCGTAAAGCCCTTGAGCGCCGTTAGCGGATTGCGAATTTCATGGGCAACGCCCGCAGCAAGCTGACCGATAACAGAAAGCTTCTCGGAGCGCACCAGCATATCCTCAGATCGCTTGCGATCGGTTAAATCCCGGATTACCGTTAAAATAACCCGTTTTCCCATATAGTTATTAATGCGAATGCTCGACATTTCAACATCTATCGTTTGCCCATCTCTGCATATAATTTGCCGCTCCTCAAACTGGCTCGGCTCCTCCTCGAACATAAAGAGGTCCATCTTTCTCAGCGATTCCTCATGATAGTCAGGATGAATATATTCAAATATCGAATGCCCGATCACTTCGTTTTTGTCATCGGCCGCAACGAGCTTGATTGCCGAATTGTTGGCGTAAATAATAATCCCGTGATCGCTTAGCACAATCGGCTCTGGCAGCAGCTTCATGACACGCTGGTACATCTCGGCGCTTTCCCGCAAGGAACGCTCAAGCGCAACCGATGAGGTCACATCCTTGGCTGAGCCCAGCATCGCCGTTCTGCCTTTGTACATAATGAGCGAGAGATTGACCTCCAAATAAACGAAGCCGCCATCCTTCTTCTTGCCGCGTACGGTAACGGTATAGCGTGGCTCACGCTTTTTGATCAAAATTTCCGCTACCTGCCGCTTAATGGTGAACAGCTCAATCGCATCAATGTAGTCAGCGGTTTTCAGCGTAACAAATTCCTCTCTCGTGTAGCCGAGCATGGCCGACATATAGGAGTTAATATATACAATTTTGCGATCCTGCCTGACAAAAACGCCGGCTAGCACATTTTGCGTCAGATGGCTGTAAAGCTGCTCCGTCTCCCGAAGCGCCTTCTCGGTATGCTTTCGTTTCGTAATATCCCGCTCAATGGCCACGATTCCGGTTATCTTGCCGCTGCTGTCTCGAACAGCCGACAGGGTAATGCTCACATGCAGATGCTTGCCGTTCTTGCATAGCTTGGGGTATTCCGCTGCGGCTACCTTCTTGCCCTCAATCACCTGATCGTATAGCCTGGCAAACTCCTTATACAGATGAGCTGGACCGACGGGAAGCTTCCTGCCTACCAGCTCCTCCTTCGTCCAGCCGTACATCTGTTCAAAAGCTGGATTGACATCCAGCACGATGCGCTGCAAATCGACAATAACAATACCATCTGTTGTCTCTTCCCAAATGGAGTTCATATAGGTATGATACAAGTCCGCACTTACATAGTCGCTCATCCGAACCCTCCACTTTCAGCCCTATTCCGTCCTCATAATTTGTAAATTCAACATTGGTTGTTAACTTCCCTGCTAGTACATCTAGATTTATTGGAAAATAAATATATTCCTCCCTGTAATACGTTTACTCTTTTATAAAAAATTAGAAAGACGTGATAGGTTTCACGACACGTATTATGCTGCTTGACGGGCAGCCTTACGAGCAGCACTGCGTGTGTAAAGCAGCGAACTGACGACCGTGCCCAGCACAATAACGGACATGCCCCATAAAATATGATTGAAGGCCTCTGATTTCGCCAGCTGTGCCTGCCATACGATGGCGCTGCCTATCAAAGCGGCAGTCAATGCGCCGCTGAAAAACTGGGCAAGCTGGAACAATCCCATTCCCGCTCCAATTTCCTTTTGCGGCAGCAGCCTCGACATCTCATTGGATACGCTGCTCGTTAAGGCAGAGAAACTTACACTAAGCAGCATATAGATAATGAGAATCGCCCAATACGAATGCACCGCGCTAAAAGCAAGGGCGAGCGAGGCGATGAGCAGGCCGATCGGCGCCAGACGAATAAAGAAACGATTGCCAAGGCGGTCAATCGTACTGCCGATGTATCTTGAGGCAACCATCGTCGCCAGTGAGCCTGGGAATACGATCAAGCCGGACTGGGCAGGTGTTAAATGATACACGCCAGCAAGCACCTGTGGAACGAGAAATAACGCGGCGAAGTTGTTCATGTATGAGGTAACGCCCAACATGCCGAGCAGCATGTAAGGCTTATTGCGGAACAGATCCGGCTGAACGAATGGATCGTTAGCCTTGTGGATTCGCCACCAGAATAAGGCTACTGCGACAATACCAATGATTAAGGCGATCAGGCTTCTGCTAGTCAACGCAAGCAGGAGTCCCGTCGTTCCGATGCCGATGAGCAAAGCTCCCGCTACATCGAACGTGCCGCTTTTGCGGCTTTCGGCCGGAATCATTTTGTAGAACATGGGAATGAGCACAATCATAATAGCCGTAACTGCAAATAAATAATGCCAGCCCAAATATTCGACGATCACACCGCCGATAACCGGCCCCAGACCAAGCCCAAGTGACGTTGCCGACATAATAAGCGCCATTGCCCGGCCGCGGCGGTCAGCGGGAATAAACCGTGTAACGAGTACGATGCCAAGCGCGGCAATCGCTCCTGCTCCGGTTGCTTGAATAAGACGTGCCGCCATAAGCAATATAAAGCTATTGCTGAAAAATCCAATAATCGAAGCCACGCTAAGGGAAGAAAGCGCAATGAGAAACAATAGCTTCATCGGTATAAAATCGGAAAGCCTGCTGTACGTAATGGAAGCAATCGCGAACATAATGGAATAACCGGTTACGATCCATGAGGTCGCAATCGCCGTGAGGGAAAATTGCTTCTCCACATCCGGCAGCGCCAGATTAAACATCATTGTATTCATTACGACCAGCGTTAAAGCAAAGCTAAGTATTAAAATGACCAGACCTTCTTTTTTCAGGCCTGCTTCTCCGTTATTCATGCTGCTTCAAAACTCCTCATCCACTGCTTTATTTTTTATATATAGTAACATTTACGTAGTTGGTTATGCTATTTATTTTTTTCGAATGTAGGAAGATGGAAAAAGAGAAGCAACGACCGGAGCCGAGGATCGCCCTCTGCTTCGGTCGTTGCTTTAGTTTAAGCCCATTTACTGCTGTCCATCGATACCCGCTTCACCTGCGCTTTACTTACACCTTAGCGTACATCAGCTCGACGAGCGTACGCACCATAACGCCTGTGCCGCCTTTCGGCTCCAGCACCTTCGCCGACTCGCGGAACGACACGCCCGCAATATCGAGATGAACCCAAGGGAGCTCCTCAGCGAAAGCGCCAATGAACAATCCGCCGGTAATGGTACCCGCTTCACGGCCGCCGCTGTTTTTCAAATCGGCCGCTTCACTCCGAATTTGCTTCTTATATTCCGGATAGGCCGGAAGCTGCCATACGCGCTCGCCTGCCCGCTCAGATGCTTCGCGCACCTGCTGCATCAGCCCATCATGGTTCGTCACTGCTCCCGTCGCTTGTGAGCCGAGCGCCACCGATACCGCGCCTGTCAGCGTCGCGACATCCACCAGCTTCGTTGCTCCACGGCGAATGGCCGTCGTGAGCCCATCTCCAAGCACCAGCCGGCCTTCGGCATCGGTATTCACCACTTCCACCGTCAGGCCGTTCATCATCGTAATGACATCGCCCGGTTTAAGCGCGCGATCCGAAGGCATATTTTCCGCCGATGGAATGACCGCAATAATGTTTACTGCCGGCTTGAGCTCGCCAATCGCCTGCATAGCGCCAAGCACGGCCGCTGCGCCGCCCATATCGGCAATCATTTCCTCCATGCCAGGCGCCCGCTTGAGCGAAATGCCGCCAGTATCAAAGGTGATGCCTTTTCCAATTAGGCCCCAAGTTGCCTGATCGCCTGGCGCACCCTTATAATGCAGCACAATCATGCGTGGCGGGTTGATGCTGCCTTGGCCAACGCCAAGCAAGCCGCCCATGCCCTGCTCGGCTGCCGTCCACTCGTCGATAATCTCAATGTCAAAATCATACTGCCGGGCAAGCTCCTCGGCATACGCAGCAAGTCCTTCCGGCACGAGCTTATTGCCCGCTATATTCGTCAAATCACGGGCGCTGATTACGCCATCGGCACAGGCAACGCCGCGTGTAATTCCTGCGATCCATTGCTCGCTGAAATCAGAAGCAGCACCTTGCGCTTCAGTCCCAGCAATGGAGAAATACACTTTACCGATTGCATAACGCGTCTTCGCTTCACGTTTCTCTGGCAGGCGGTCATGCACCGCCAGCTTCAGCCCTTCAGTCAGCGCCTGAGCCGCTTGCTGCTGGGAAAGTCCTTCCGCTTTCACCGCTGACAGCGGCAGCACCACATGCACCGACTGCGCTTTTATGCGCTTCAATGCTCTTGCCGCCGTTGCCGCTGCAACACGCAAGCCGTCTGCGCCAGATTGCTCCTCATAGCCGACCGCTATTACATGCTCGGCAGCAGGATACAAGCTAAGCGTCTGCATGACATGAGCTTGCTCCGCCTCTCCCTTGAACAGCCCTTTGGCAAACAGGCTGCGAATAGCCTGATCAATTTGCGGCAGCAGCCATTCGGCTGAAGGATCGCTAAGCTCACGCGCGCTAATGAAACGAACGACTGCATCTATTGGTTCAGCACCTGGCGTTCCGTATGTAAATAATGTACTCATGGTCAATCATTCCTCTCCTTTTGGCGCCTCCCGCCATAAAGATGAAAAAAAAATCGGGGGGCATACCCCCGATTCTAATCATTTATTCCGCTAATGGCAAATAAATAATGAATGATGTGCCGCTGCCTACGACGCTTTCGACGCGAATAGAGCCCCCATGATTGCGGATAATCCGGTAACTGACGGATAAGCCAAGGCCTGTCCCTTCTTCCTTGGTCGTAAAAAAAGGATCAAACAATCGAGTCAGCGTTGCCTTATCCATGCCTTTCCCGTTATCCTTCATCGTAATCTCCACATAAGAACCATCGGCTCTCGTTGACAGCTCAATAATACCGATATCATCGCTTTTCCGTTCCGCTACCGCATCGAGCGAATTTTTCACAATGTTGAGAATGACCTGCTTAATCTGCTTCATGTCGATCGAAGCGATGAGCGCATATTCATCCCCTTCGAGCTGCAGCTCGATCTGACAATTGCGCATAAGCGCCTCGCTCTCCGTAAGCAGCGCAACTTCTTTAAGTAGTAAATTAATAGAAAACGCTTTCTTTAATGGAGCTGATGGCTTGGACGAGTTCAGAAACTCATAAATAATATCATTGGCACGATCGATTTCGGCTAAAATAATTCGGGCATATTCCTCTTTGCCCATTTGCAGCAAATACGGGCGCAGCAGCTGGATAAAACCGCGTATCGACGTCAGCGGATTGCGAATTTCATGTGCGATGGCAGCCGCAATTCGACCAAGCATGGCTAGCTTGTCATTTTGCAAAGCCGTTTGCTCAATCTGCTTATACTCCGACACATCTTTGACGCTGAATAGAAAATCACCTTCAAGCTGATCGCCGTAGGTGACCGTTACGAGTAAATGATTGCCATCCCTATCCTGAAACTCATAATTCCGCATGCGCCGAAGCAGCATTTCCTTGTACAGTCGTAAAACCATTTTCCGGGTATACCGGCTTAGCTGCGGATGCCGCAAAATTTCAGGCAAATTGCAGCCCACCAGCGTTTTGCGGGGAATGTCTAGATGCTTCGCCATTTGCAAATTAATGAATGTCAAGATGCCTTCACTGTCAAATAATGCGATGCCGCTGTCCATATGCTGCAGCACATTTTCATACTTATTTTTGACCATTTCAAATGAACGATTGGAACGTAGCAGCATTTCCCTCATTTCCGTAAACTTCTGATCATTGGTTTGATTCGCCAGCAAATGAGAACGATAAGCAACCATAAATTCGATTAAAAAAATGAACGAACGATTGTACAATTTGACTGCTTCTTCCGAGTCCACATTCGATACTAATGTCTGCATGCAATCCTCATGGATCGCAATGACATCATCAAGTTGAATTCCCGTTAACTCTTTGCCTAGCTCTGCTGCTTGATAAAGAGAACTTTCCTTATCACTTCGTATGTATTCGGCAAGTGCCGGGAAATAACGCTTTCGCATCATCTGCATCCTCTACTCCCCCCCGGCAGCATCAATGGACAACGCTAATTCAAGCTATACTCATCATAGATTTTGGATGTCCTTCATGTCAATGAGAATATTTGTCGAAAAATGGTATTTTTGCAATGATTTGGACGAATCCTAAGCAGACCTCTGCCAGCTGTATGTATTTTCCACGTTTGTTCGATAGCTAAAACGTTTTTGGTCGTCCCAAATGGTCGTCCCTTTATTTTCCCCGCTGTTCTTCTTGCAATTGTCCTTGTCTTTATTTTTGCCCGTATCCCTGTCTTTAATATCTTTATGGCTATTGTTTCTGTCATCGTTTTTATTTTTACCGTTGTTTTTATCTTTACTTCCATCTTTGTTTACCTGGTTGTTTTCGTGCTTATCCTTGTTTTTATGTTTGTTTTTGTCTTTATCCTTATCTTTGTTCTTATCTTTGTCTTTATTCTTATCTTTTTCATTGTCTTTGTTGTTATCCTTATCCTTAACTTTGTCTTTCTCATTATCCTTGCCATGCTGTCCGTTTTTTTCGTTATCCTTCTGTTTGGCTGGTGTCTCCTTGACAGCTGCCCCAGCAGTCGGCTTAGGCTTCGGTGTAGCTGTCTCTGCTGGCTTCGAAGAAGCCTCAGCGTTCGTCACTGAGCTTACAAGAACAGGCGTGGGAGTTGGAGTAGCTGCTGGTTCAGCAGAAGCGCTATCCACAACCGGTACGGAGGAGGATTGCACCGCCTCTTGCTTTGTCTCCGCCTCAAGCAAGCTTCTCAGGCTTTCTTTGGTCGTTTTATCAGCATGCTTCACAATCGTTTTTACACCGCCAAGCGGCTCGGCTATCATGCTGATGGAATGCTGCTGGAAGTTTTCCAGCTCAAGAGCATAACCTTCATCCTTGGCCATCAAATAAACCGCCATCTTGCCGGAGGACAAGCCGTATGCCTCCGCCGCATCCCGCAGCTCTACCGGGGCGGACAGCGTCAGAATTTCTACAGCCGCCTGCATATGCCCTTCCGCGACCATATCTGTCAAAGCCTTATTAAGCTTAGTCGAAAATAACACATCCATCTGCGGATCATCACCGCCAACGACTACGCTCGTAACTACAATATCCTGCACCTTATCGTCAAAATAGTGCATGCCCGCAATTTTTTGCATAATAGCCGTTGTAACCAGCGCAAGCGATTTATTTTTGTAGGACACTCCGGCGATGACCTGCTTGCCCGCCTCATTGAACGCATGAAGCTCCTGCACCTGCTCACGGCTGTCAATGCCGATTTCAATGCTTGGATTGATGTCCATGCTGAAATAGGCCACTACGGGATGTTTGCCGCTCTGAACATACAGCAGCACAGGCAAAATAAGCAGCACGATAGCCGCAGCCACTCCGGATCTCCACAGCAGCGCTTTGGGTCTCCTGCGCCTTGCCCTCTCCTCCTGCTGGATCACAATTTCATCGCCAACCTGAACGTTGCGAGGAAGCTCGGTATTGATGAATCTGCCATCCGCCGTCAGCACAACTGCCCTATTCTTTTGTATCTGCATTACGACGCCACGGTTCATCATTCTGCCTCCTTGCTCGCTTCTCGCTGCCAATCGTCCAGATCCAGGTAATCTCTCAAAAACGGGTACGTTCCCCTTAAAATACATGCAATGGCAATCATATATTTGCGATTGCGTTCAATCGTCTTGCGGGACAAGCCGCTCGCCTCCGTCAATGCTTTGACCGGCAGCTTGCCCGTCAGCTTTAATTGGCCAAACATTGCGGCATCCTCCGCTAATATTGCTGCTGTACGCATCAGCATTTTGCGTGAATCCGCGTGCTTGGGTGAAGCTTCGACCAGCTCGGCGAACGATACGCCGTATTTCAGCAGCTCCTGATTAAATTCGCCCATCTCCAGCCGGCGCTCATCCGCCGTACTGTTCAGCTCATAAGCGGCCAGCGCCTGCTTCAGCTCAACAGGATTGTAAAGCTGCTCCTCATCGTCTAAACGCTCGAACGTGCTATATGGAACTGACGATAGATGCCGCTGCTCACGGCGCACATAGTCAATTAGACGGCGTCTGATGACCGTCTCGGCAAAACCGAGAAAGGACTTGCCAGACTCCGGCGAAAATTGGCTAATGGCCTCGTTAAAGGCGATTAAGGCCACGCTATATTCATCATCCCTGCTCGCATTAACATAACGTTTGCAGAAGCGGCTTGTCACTTTTGCAATGTATGGCTTATAGCTTGCAATAAACCGCTCCCGCAGCAGCGCGTCTCCTTGCTGAATTTGCAGAACCGTCTGCTCCGGCGTCAGGGATGGCTTTGTTTTCGTATTTTTTAATAATGGTTCCTTCGTGTTCGCTTCTACGGTGTCGGTGGGCACGGTTTTCCGCAAGAAACGCTTGAATAATACAAGTAGCAACCGTTCCACCTCTCATTCATAGTTTTCGGTCAATCTGTGTTGCTTGAGGGGGTAGGCCCCGAAATTTATGAGAAAAATGAAAAAGCCCCCAAACGGAGGCCACATTTCATAAAATGATTCATTTTAGACTGATGTTCGCCGCTCTTTAAGCTTATTGCGCCGACTGCTTAATATAGCCAGACGCTTCTTTAATTCACCTTGCCATGCGATGTCGTCAATTTGTTTCGCAAAGCTGAGCAAATCAAGCGATATGTCAATTTGACTCAGTACGACGTCCATCGGATCTTCGCTTTCATGATTCACGCAATTTTCCCGCAGTGCCTTGCCTTCTTGCTCCACATACTCCTGAAAATCAACCTCAGCGGCGCCGTCTCCATGTGCGTATTCAGCCAATATTTCATACTCATTTTCTACCAAGTGGTGAATTTCCACACGGTTACATACCGGGCAGAACAAAATAGGCACGTTATGGATATGTGTCCGAAAATGCTTTAATGTCCCTTTGGTACCAATCATACTAGCTCCACAACAAAAACTCATCGACGACGACCTCCTTAGCTGTTGCCAGTTCGCAGCAAGCACGTTTCGTTTGACATAAACTTATTCGCTTTACACCTGTACAATTCCTGCTTTTTGCGAAATAGAAAAGCCCATGCCAATATTTGGCACGGGCTCTTCGTCTCAGGCTTCTGCTAATGAGAAGTCGATTTGGATTAAACAGACAGCGTTTGCTGACCTGGCTTCCAGTTCATTGGGCAAAGTCCGCCGGATTGCAAAGCTTGCAATACGCGAAGCGTTTCGTCTACGCTGCGGCCAACATCGTTATGGTTAACGACTTGGTATTTAACTTCGCCTTCTGGATCGATGATGAACAGGCCGCGAAGCGCGATGCCTTCTTCTTCAATCAGAACGCCATAATCTTTAGCGATTTTCTTCGTGATATCAGCAGCAAGAGGGAACTCAAGCTTGCCAAGACCATTATCGTTAACGGATGTATTAATCCATGCTTTGTGGCTGTGCTGGCTGTCTACGCTCACACCAAGAATTTCAGTGTTAAGCTTCTTGAACTCAGCAGCAGCAAGGCTCAAAGCTGTAATTTCAGTTGGGCAAACAAAAGTGAAGTCAAGTGGATAGAAGAACAATACCAACCATTTGCCTTTGTAGTCTGCAAGGGATGCTTTGCCGAAACCGGAACCATCACCGATTGCTGTTTCTGCTGTGAAATCTGGAGCTGGGTAACCTACCAAACGTTCTGCCATAATTTGAAATCCTCCTTGAGTTTTAATGATGAGCATGTATCGATGCATTAGCATCGGTGAATATCGCTATCTATTGATAAATATTATCACTAGATTATATTGAAGTCAAGATTGTATTCAATATTTTTTTATAATTATTATAATTAAGCTTTTTTCAGCGCTGCAATGATCAAATCGCCCATTGCCGTTGTGCCAATCGCTTTGCTCTTGTCAACCGCGATATCGCCTGTGCGGTGTCCTGCATCCAGCACTTCTTTAACAGCATCCTCAATCGCTTTCGCTGCATCGTGGTAGCCGAAAGTCAGACGGAACATCAATGCAACCGAAAGAATTGTTGCGATTGGGTTCGAAATGCCTTGTCCAGCAATGTCAGGTGCGGAACCGTGTACCGGCTCGTAAAGGCCGAAGCTGCCTTCGCCGAGCGAAGCGGAGGAAAGCATGCCGATGGAACCTGTCAGCATGGCTGCTTCATCGCTCAAAATATCGCCAAACATGTTTTCCGTTACGATAACGTCAAAGCTAGATGGACGGCGCAGCAATTGCATTGCGCAGTTGTCTACAAGCACATGCTCCAGCTCAACCTCTGGGTATTCAGGAGCGATCCGGTTAACCACTTCGCGCCACAGACGGGAAGTTTCCAGCACGTTTGCTTTATCAACGGAAGCCAGACGCTTGCTGCGAGTCATCGCAATGTCAAACGCTTGGCGAACGATACGCTCAATCTCTTGTACATTGTATACGCAAGTATCAACCGCTTCTTCGCCGCCTGCTCCTTCACGACGGAATTTTTCGCCGAAGTAGATGCCGCCTGTCAGCTCGCGCACAACGATCAGGTCAGTGCCTTCCAGCACTTCTGGCTTAAGCGTGGAAGCCTCTTTCAAGCAGTCAAATACAGTTGCCGGACGAATGTTGGAGAACAGGCCCAGCGCCTTGCGAATGCCGAGAAGGCCAGTCTCAGGACGAAGCTCCTTCGAGTTGTTGTCCCATTTCGGGCCGCCAACAGCGCCGAGCAATACAGCGTCAGCATTTCTACAAAGATCAAGCGTCTCCTGCGGCAATGGCGTTCCTTTTTCATCAATGGCAATTCCGCCGAACAGGCCGTGCTCGGTTTCGAACTGATAGCCATAAAGCTCTTCTACTTTTTTCAATACTTTAAGCGCTTCGCCTACAACCTCTGGACCAATACCGTCGCCGGCAACTACTGCAATTTTTTTAACTTCTGACATTGTTGTGTAACACTCCTTATTTTTGAGCTCGGATGAGCTATTCTCATTCTGTTATCATTTGTACCATATTTCAGAGCCGAAAACAAAGATATAAAATCTATGGTCTTTATAGGCAATGCTTATAAAGGCTATTGGACACGCATATCGCTCATAGCAAAATCAAATAAAGGAGGAGCTTCCGCTCCCCCTAAGCTAACTAAATCAAGCTCATTTTATCGCGACGGCTTGGCGATTTGCGTTTCTCAATGAGTCGGTTGAGCGCGTCGATGTAGGCACGTGCACTCGCTTCCAAAATATCGGTGCTAAGGCCGCGGCCCTGCGCAGATACTTCGTTTTGGTTCAGTACAACATGCACCTCGCCAAGTGCATCCTTGCCTTGGGATACCGATTTGATCGAATAATCCTCAAGCTCCACAGCTTCCGCAGTCACTTTGTCGATCGCATTGTAAATCGCGTCAACCGAGCCATTGCCTTCCGCTGTTCCTTCGCTAACGCTTCCATCCGCTTGGCGGATAATAACCGAAGCGCTAGGCGTCGATTGGTTGCCGTAGCTCACTTGAATCGTCTCAAGCGTAAATACTTCCGGCGTATCAATGAGCTTTTCTTCCAAAAATGCACGAATATCTTCGTCGGTGACATTCTTTTTGCGGTCAGCCAAGTCTTTGAACTTGGCGAAGGCCACGTTCACCGCTTCTTCATCCAGCTCATAGCCCATATCAATCAGCTTCTCGCGGAATGCGTGACGGCCAGAGTGCTTGCCGAGTACGAGCGAGGACTCTCTTAGGCCGATTGTATCCGGCGAGATGATTTCATACGTTGTTTTTTCCTTGAGCATGCCGTCCTGATGAATGCCGGACTCATGCGCGAAGGCATTGGCGCCTACAATCGCTTTGTTGCCTGGTACAACCATGCCCGTCAGCTTGCTCACCAAGCGGCTCGTCTTGGCAATTTCTTTCAGGTTCAGCGTCGTCGTCGCGCCAAAATAATCGGCACGCGTTGCAAGCGCAAGGGCAATTTCCTCGATTGCGGTATTTCCGGCGCGTTCGCCGATACCATTAATCGTACCCTCTACTTGATCGGCGCCATTAAGTATAGCAGACAGTGCATTGGCTGTTGCCATGCCCAGATCATCATGGCAATGCGCGCTGAGCTGGATCGTCTCGATGTTCGGAACGTTTTGCTTCAGCGTTTTGAAGATGTTGCCGAATTCCTGCGGATTCAAATAACCGACGGTATCCGGAATATTAACGACTGTCGCTCCCGCGCGAATCGCCATATCCGTTACTTCGCAAAGGAAATCAAGCTCTGTGCGCCCAGCATCTTCAGGCGAGAATTCGACTTTATCAAAATATTTCTTCGCATAACGAATAGCGCGCTCTGCTGTTTCCAGCACTTGCTCCTTCTCCATCCGCAGCTTGTGCTTGCGGTGAATCGGGCTTGTCGCCAGGAATAGATGGATGCACGGGTCCTGCGCGCCTTTAAGCGCTTCACGTACCGCGTCAATATCCTGCTCGCGCGAGCGCGACAGGCCGATAATCGTTGCATTTTTGACAGCTGTCGCTACCGCATTAACCGCTGCCAAATCACCGGGCGATGCCGCAGGAAAACCAGCTTCAATCCGGTCAACGCCCAGCTTTTCCAGTTGGAGCGCGATTTCCACCTTTTCCTTCGTGTTCAGGTTGACGCCTGGAGACTGCTCCCCATCACGCAATGTTGTGTCAAAAATATAAATTTTACGCATTTTCCTTGCACCTCCGGGAACAGAATGATCCCGGTACGCACGGACAGCCCTGAGACTGCGCCTGCGCGCAGCTCCTCCGCCGGTGAACCGGGATTATGTCTTCATCGCTTCATGCTATGGGGGCGCATCTTCGCAAGGTTAAACACCTATTTGAAGATACGCCCAAGTTAAAAAATATTATTTCTTGATCCAGTGCATAAGCTCACGAAGCTGTTTGCCTGTTTGCTCGATTGGATGAGCTGCCTCGTTGCGACGAGTAGCGTTCATCATTGCTTGTCCTGATTTGTTTTCCAGGATGAAATCGCGAGCGAAACGGCCGGATTGGATATCTTCCAATACGCGCTTCATTTCTTTTTTCGTTTCAGCTGTTACAATGCGAGGACCCGTTACATAGTCGCCGTATTCAGCTGTGTTGGAGATGGAATCGCGCATCGAGGAGATGCCGCCTTCATACATCATGTCAACGATAAGCTTCAGCTCGTGCAAGCACTCGAAGTAAGCCATTTCCGGAGCGTAGCCAGCTTCAACAAGCGTTTCAAAACCAGCTTGTACAAGTGCGGATGCGCCGCCGCAAAGAACAGCTTGCTCACCGAAAAGATCTGTTTCTGTTTCTTCTTTGAAAGTTGTTTCGATAACGCCTGCACGTGTACAGCCGATACCTTTAGCATAAGCAAGACCGATTGCTTTTGCATTGCCGGAAGCATCTTGCTCGATTGCGATCAAGCCCGGTACGCCAAAGCCTTCTTCATACGTACGGCGAACCATGTGGCCTGGCGATTTAGGAGCAACCAGGAATACGTCTGTATCTTTGCTCGGCTTGATTTGGCCGAAGTGAATGTTGAAGCCGTGGGAGAACATCAGAGCCGCGCCTTTTTTCAGGTTCGGTGCGATTTCCTCGTTGTATACTTGTGCTTGTGTTTCGTCAGGCAGCAGGATTTGAACAAGGTCTGCTACTTTAGTTGCTTCAGCAACGGTCAATACTTCGAAACCGTCTTTTTTTGCTGTGTCAGCGGATTTACCCGGACGTAGGCCGATGATAACTTTAAGTCCGCTGTCGCGAAGGTTTTGCGCTTGTGCGTGACCTTGGCTACCGTAACCGATTACTGCGATCGTTTTACCTTGAAGTACGCTTTGATCAGCGTCTTTTTCATAATACAATGTAACTGCCATGTGAATAATTGCCTCCTTTATTTTGACCCTTTTGAACGGGTGTTTAAGTAGAGAATGACGCGACTAGCCGCGGTTCTCCGCTTAAACTCCCGCTCAAAGCGGGGTGAATCCCTATTTTTCAGTAAAGCTTGCGTTCAAGCGTTAGCGGCTATTGCCGCGGTTCAGCGCCGTTACACCGGTGCGGGACAGCTCGCGAATGCCGTAAGGCTTCAGCAATTCAACCATTGCATCAATCTTCTCGGTATCGCCAACAACCTGTACCATAACGGAATGAGTGCCAATATCCACAACTGCTGCGCGGAATGTTTCGACTACGCCGAAAATTTCCGGACGCGTCGCAGGCTCGGCGCTTACCTTAATAAGCGCCAGCTCGCGAGCAACAATAGGGTTAGAGCTAAGATGAATGACTTTGATAACATCAATAAGCTTATAAAGCTGCTTCGTAATTTGCTCAAGCGTCTGCTCATCGCCAGATGTGACGATGACCATGCGGGACAGGCCAACCTCTTCGCTCGTACCCACTGTGATGCTCTCAATATTGAAGCCGCGGCGGCCGAACAAACCGGACACACGCTGCAAAACGCCAGGCTGGTCGTTAACGATTACTGCGATTGTATGTTTAATCATTCCGCATCCCCCATGATCATTTCGTCGATCGTGCTACCTTGTGCGACCATCGGGTATACATTTTCTTCTTTGCGAACGACAAACTCCACAACGGCAGGACCAGGGTGACGCAGTGCCTCTTCCCATACTGCTTTTGCTTCTTCCTTGTTTGTCGCGCGGAAGCCTTTCACACCATACGCTTCCGCCAGCTTCACAAAGTCCGGGCTGCCCGAAAGGTCAATGTGGCTGTAGCGATTATCGTAAATCAGCTCCTGCCACTGGCGCACCATTCCCAGCACCTGATTGTTCAAAATAACAACCTTGACTGGGATCTTGTTGATTGCACAAATCGCCAGCTCCTGCGCACACATCTGCATGCCGCCATCGCCATTGATTGAAATAACAAGGCGGTCTGGGTTCGCCATCTGAGCACCGATTGCCGAAGGGAAACCAAAGCCCATTGTTCCAAGGCCGCCGGAGGTTACCCATGAACGCGGCTTGTTGAACTTGTAAAACTGTGCTGCCCACATTTGATGCTGGCCAACGTCCGTTGTTACAATAGCATCGCCGTTCGTCGTCTCGTGCAGCATTTCCACGACCCATTGCGGCTTCAGCTCATCTTCCGAATCCTTGTATCTGAACGGATATTGTGTTTTCGAAGCCAGCAGCTCAGCACGCCATGCATCCGCTTTGTCAGCACGCTTAGCCTGCAAATTCGCGATTTGCAGCACTGTCTTCACATCGCCTACAATCGGAATATCGGTTGGCACGTTTTTGCCGATTTCGGCAGGGTCGATATCGATATGAATGATCTTCGCATGCGGCGCAAACCCAGACAGCTTGCCCGTTACTCGGTCATCAAAACGAGCGCCGATATTAATCAGCAAATCGGCCTTCTGAATCGATTTGTTCGCTGTATAGGTGCCGTGCATACCTGGCATGCCGAGGAACAAGTCATCTCCGCTTGGGAACGCCCCTAGGCCAAGCAGCGTTGTCGTAATCGGAATATCGGTTTTCTTCACAAACTCATGCAGCTCTTCATGCCCGCCGGAGTAAATAACGCCGCCGCCTGCAAGGATAAGCGGACGCTCCGCTTCCGTGATCGCTTTAATCATTTTGTCCACCTGCAGCTTGTTCGGCGATACAGTTGGGCTATAACCGCGAATGCTGACATCCGTTACCGGCTTGAACAACGTCTTGTTAGCTGAAATGTCTTTCGGTATATCAATAAGAACAGGTCCTTTGCGTCCTGTATTAGCAATATGGAAAGCTTCATGAATAATACGGGCCAGATCATCTACATCCCGTACCAGATAGCTGTGCTTCGTAATCGGCATCGTAATGCCTGTAATATCAGCTTCCTGGAACGCATCGGTTCCAATCAGGCTCGATATGACGTTACCAGTAATGACAACCAACGGAACCGAATCCATATAAGCGGTAGCAATACCCGTTACCAGGTTGGTGGCGCCAGGGCCCGAGGTAGCAATACAAACCCCTACCTTGCCGCTTGCGCGAGCATAACCATCGGCTGCGTGGATTGCACCTTGTTCATGGCGGGTAAGCACGTGGTTGAAATCAGAGAAACCGTGCATCGCATCGTAAATGTACAACACTGCGCCACCCGGATACCCGAATACGCAATCGACGCCTTCCAGCACCAAGCTGCGAAGTAAAATTTCAGAACCCGTAATTACTTCTGGCTGCCTCAGCTTCTCCATTAATTCTTCTTTTGACTTCAGTGTTGCATTTTGCGTGACCATCGGTCATCCTCCTCTCGAAAACAACAAAAAAACCTTTCGCTCCTCCTGCTTCTAGAAGAAGCATCGAGGGACGAAAGGTTTAACTTCCGTGGTACCACCCAAATTCGTTACACATCTTGCGATGTATAACCTCCACAGGTAAGAACGTGTGCGCACTGACCGTCCATACCTTTAGCACTGTAACGCGTGCCCTGCGATTTTCCCTAATAACCACTTGACGTGCTTTTCAGGAAAACAGCTCCGAGGTGAGCTCGTAGAAAAGGGGTTTTGGCGATGGTTGCAGCTGATCCATCCGCTCTCTGAGCAAAAGAGCCCTTAACACTTCGTCCTCATCATTGCTGATGACATATGTTTGAATAAGACTTTCTTTATTATAAGCTGACATCATTCGTTAGTCAAGAAGAAACCGTAACAGCATATTAGCGAAAATAGGGCGCACGGCACAGCCCCGCTTCATATATTAGAATAGCCACCCTTCGGCAAACTCATGCAGTCAGGAATGATCTTAATGATACGAGAGCGCAACGCCCGAACCGATGATGAAGAAATCATCAGACTCATCAAATCAGAGCTTATGCCATTATCATGGACGACTCATCAACATGACGCCACAGTCATACGCGAGCTGCCTCTGCGCCTTCGCCGCGGCGTAACCTATGTTGCAGCAGCAGGAAAAACAGCTGTGCCCTATGGCTTTATCCATTTTGAAACGGTGGGCGACATTCTGATGTTTTCCATGCTTGCCGTGCATCCCCAGCATCGCAACCGCCATTGCGGCACAAAGCTGATGGCAGCAGCCGAAGCTCATGGCATGGCAGCTTCCTGTACGATGGGACGCCTGTTCGTTGATCAAATCAACGATAAGGCCCGTCATTTTTATACGAAGCTCGGATATCAGACCATTCGATATTATCCCGAGCTTCGCTGCTACGAAATGATCAAAGAGCTTGCTTAATACTGAAAACAGCAGCCCTCTTCCACTTAATACTTAGTAGTAGCCACCATAGTTGTAGCCTTGGTTCGGACAGCATTGGCCGCCGCCGTAACCGCCACCATAGCCACCTCCGTAACCACCGCCATATCCTCCACCGTAGCCGCCGCCAAAGCCGCCACCGAAGCCCGCTCCGAAGAATGGAAGTGTGCCGATTGCCAGCAAATCAAACAGAACTAGAGGCAGCAGCGCCTTTGTTTTGACCGACTTGCCCTTGTCTTTGCCAATTGGCGCAAGCGTCAGCTTGTTGCCCTGGATGCGAACGAGCTTGCCCGTAACGACAGAGCCGTCCTTGCGTACTGCATAGATGGATTTGCCCGCGAGCTTACGCGCCTGCTCTTTGGTAATGTTACCCATGCAAAATCCCTCCTTTCCCGTTGTTCTTTAGTTTATTCAGGAAAGAAGCAGCCGCCTGTTTGTTTGTCCTCTGCCGCCGGAATTAGACGTTTAAATGTACACACCCCCAATCGAAGCAAGGAACGAATAAGCTTTATAAATCATAATGAGGCTGCCCCCTAAGGGACAGCCTCATCTATAACGCTTCAGTTACTAAGCGTTGATTTTTTGTTTAGCCACGCCAGCAAGGGAGTTGAACGAAGCGAGATCGTTAACAGCCAGGTCAGCAAGGATTTTGCGGTTTACTTCAACGCCAGCAAGCTTCAAACCGTACATGAATTTGCTGTATGACAGTCCGTTAATACGAGCTGCTGCATTGATACGAACGATCCACAGTCTGCGGATGTCACGTTTTTTGTTGCGACGGTCGCGGTAAGCATACATCAAGGACTTGCCTACTTGCTCCTTCGCTGTTTTAAACAGGCGATGCTTCGAGCCGAAATAACCTTTTGCCAGTTTCAAAATTCTTTTGCGACGACGAGTGCGGACAAATCCGCCTTTAACTCTTGCCATGAGTGTTGACCTCCTGAAAGTTTCTAATTAGTATTTATTGCAAAACGTGCTTATTTAAGATTGTTAAGACCTTGTTGCAGGCGTTTAACGTCGCCAGCAGCCATCAGTGGTTGACCAGCAAGAACGCGCTTCTGGCGTCCGGATTTGTGGGAAAGCAAGTGGTTTTTGTAAGCTTTATAACGCTTTACTTTACCAGTACCCGTAATTTTGAAACGGTCTTTCAGACTGCTGTGTGTTTTCATTTTAGGCATGTCAATTATCCTCCCTTAAATTAAGTGTTGCTTTTTGGTGCCAAAATCATAATCATGCTCCGGCCTTCCAGCTTAGGAGCGCGTTCTACGCTGCATATTTCGGCAACCTCTTGAGCGAGACGATCCAAGATCTTTTGACCAAGCGACGCGTGCGCAATTTCACGACCACGGAACCGGACAGAAGCTTTAACTTTATCGCCTTCACCCAAAAATTTCACAACATTGCGATATTTCGTTTGATAATCGTGCTCATCGATGTTTGCACGGAACCAAACTTCCTTAAGATCAACGATCTTTTGGTTTTTCCGAGCTTCTTTTTCTTTCTTTTGCTGCTCATAGCGGAATTTTCCGTAATCCATAATCCGGCATACCGGCGGTTTAGCCGTCGGTGCTACGTTCACCAGATCCAGGCTTAAGTCTATGGCCATTTGCAAGGCATCACGAATGGGTTTAATACCGATTTGCTCGCCTTCCGCACCAACTAAACGTACTTCTCTGGCCCGGATTTCATCATTGATTTGATGTTCTCTGCTAATAACGTGCCACCTCCAAAAGAGTATACTTGCATAATAAAAGGGATACAGGCTCAATTGAACCCGCATCCCATAACCGTTGTTTGCTGCTGTTCCCTTCATCTCACAAGGAGACACAAAAGATAAGCTTAGTCGATTATCGCAAACCGGTCAGCGCGAGCCGAAAGGTGAGAAGCGGGTGCTTCTGCTTGTGCGTTACAGTATTTCATCATTTGTTTCCTAAACACTACCGACTTACTATATCACAGCCGAAAGTGCAGTGTCAACACTTTTAAAGTCATATTGTGACCCTCTTACATAAATCCGGTTTTAAAGCTGCTTGCTCTGAACTTCCTCAAGCCGGATGACGCGGGTATGCTGCGTATGGCTCCACTTCTTGTTGTTTTGCGTAAAGAAGGCATGAACCGTAATTGGCCACCACGACAGGGTGAAAAGCAAGAACGTCGGAATGCGCAGGTACAGCTTCCAGTTTACTTTGGCCAAGTACATAGACAGCGGAATTTGAATGAAAATGTAAAGCATATACGGGATGGACACCCAAATCGGCAGCATATTGTAAACGGATGTTACCCGCTCTCCTCCCGAAAGGAAGATATCGCCCCAAATGATAGCGGCTATAAAGAAGCCCGCGAGATAATTGTAAGCATTAAAGACATACAAAGCAGCGTCAATCTTCGTCCAGCTGCGATCCTTGATGCCCTGCCACAGCAGCGGCAGCATATGCTTGCGCGTTACATCAAAGTGGCCTTGCATCCAGCGCAGGCGCTGACGGGCAGAAGCTTGGAACGTAATCGGCTTCTCGTCGAATACTTTAGCTTCAAAGTTGAATTTCGGGTAAATGCCGCGCTTAATACAGCGAACGGTAAATTCCAAATCCTCAACAAGGCTCGTAGCTCCCCAGCCCATTTCCTGCAGCAGCTTGGAATCAAACACCATGCCCGTACCGCCGAGAAAGTTCGCAAGCCCTAGATTCGTACGCGGCAGCTGCCATAGACGGTTACAGAACCAGTAGTTGATGGCATTAGCCGAGCTGACCCAAGAGTCATTCGGGTTTTTCGTATCCAGATAACCTTGTACAACCTGGAAGCCGTTGCACAGATCATTGTTCATATATTGCAGGAAGTCCGTTGCCACGAGATTGTCAGCATCGAAAATCGCAACGCCATCATAGCTGCGTGGCATTTGCCACAGTTCTTTAAGCATCCATTCCACCGCGAAGCCTTTACCGCGTTGGGTCGGATTTTCTCTAACGCAGGCGTATACGCCGTCATAGCTTTTTACAACGTCGACGGTTCCGTCCGTGCAGTTGTCGCAGATGACGAAAATATCGTACAACTCGCGCGGGTATTTCATTTTTTGCAAATTCTCGATTAAGGCTCCAACTACTTGCTCTTCGTTATGAGCGGCGATTAACAAAGCGAAAGACTTTTGCGGCTTATGCGACAAATCCTCTTTTCTGCGATGCCATCCGAAAAACGTCAGAAACAATTGATACAGGCCAAGCATTGCAAATAAAATTTGCACAACAAACATAATTGAATTGAACATTTAGGTACTGCCCCCTTGAGACCCCTTTTTTTGATTTGCCAAATTGAGTGGCGCAGCCGACCAAGCATACGTTCATCGTTCAGGCGGTTATTTTATATCTCTCTTGTTTACGGGCGCTTTTCTGAAAGCGTCCCTGACCTTACTTGATTCTCCACACATTGCTTCCTTTTGTCAAAAGCTCAATTGAGCGTTTTCCAGCCGGAAAAGCGCTACCATGGTTAACCAATGACTGCATTACCTCCTTTTGCGGCGCGTCACCCTTATTTTCATCCATTTGCTGAATTTTTAGCACTTCTGACCTTACTTACGATAAAAAACGCGAAAATGTTTCCGTTAAATTTATCTCATAATGTGGCTGACTGGTGAACTCCCCTGCGCGGACTGCCACTCGCATTCCGCAAGAAGACCATCAAAAATCGTATCCCAAGACTTTCGGAGACTGAATAATCTTGCACTGATGCCCAAATTTCTTCTGCGCTCCTCATCCTCGTGCAGAAGCGCAAGTGCAGCAGCAAAGCTTGCCGGACTTCCCGCCTCGCACAGCATTCCGTTCAGTCCATGAGAGACGGAATCGAGCACGCCGCCCTTGTTCGCACAAAGGACAGGTGTGCCGCATGCCATCGCCTCAAGCACAACATTGCCGAACGTTTCCGTCGCCGACGGAAATAGAAAAAGATCAGCAGCAGCGTACCACCTCTGCAGCTCCTCTGACGTTTGAAAGCCAAGGAAGGTTGCAGCTACGCCGCTTCTTGCGCATTGCTGCTGCAGCACCTCTGACGAAGGACCGTCACCCGCCAGCACCAGCTTTACTTGTGCATTTGTTTGCTTTTGGAATGAGGAGAAAGCCTCAATTGCTGTTTCGACATCTTTCTCCGGCGCAAGCCTTCCTGCATAAAAAACGACAAAACATTCGTTGTTTATGTCATGCTGCGCCAGCAGCTGCTCCCGGTTAACCCGGGGATGAAACAAGCTCGTGTCTATACCCCGGCTCCACACGGAAAGCCGCTCCGCATCCCATCCTTTCCTGGTCAAATCCTGCAGTGTAGATGTGGAAGGCACAAATATCTTTTTGCAGTCGTGATGAAACCACTCCATATACCTACTTAACATCTTTACCATCCATTGCAAATTATAAAACGGCAAATATTGATCAAAATTAGTGTGATAAGATGCGATCAGCGGAATTTGATGTCTGCGGGCATAATGAATGCCGCATAAGCCAAGGTTGAATGGGGTAGCTACATGGATGAGGGTGGGGCTAAATTCATGCAGGGCATGGCGAAGATGCAGCGGATTAGGCAGCGCCAAGCGGCACTCCGGGTAGAGAAAAAACGGCAGGCTGGCAAAGCGCTCTACAGAGCTTGCCTGCATAGCCGCCTTGGAGTCAAAGATCGAGCGCTCCGGTGCCAGCACCAAGCACTCTACCCCTCTGCGCTGCAAAAAGGCTTTCCAGCGGCCAAGCGAACGGGCAACGCCATTTCGTTCCGGCTCATAGGTATCGGTAAAAAGCGCGAGTCTCATTCATACGCCTCCTTCGCCTTTACTCTTGAATGCTATCGGCTATTATTGTAAGGAAGGTATGTTATCGGGTAATCAACACAGTATGAACGGAACATTAATCTGGATTTTTACAAATTGTATGCGTACAGGGGCTCAAAACATGGTACTATCTTTAGAGTGGAAAACCGCCACACTTATACAGGAGGATTGGAATGAAACAATTGTTAGGATGGCTGAGAGTGCGCGAGCAGCAGCTCATTGTCTGGGCGAACAGTAGGCGGGGACATAAGCGCCTGCACCGCTGGCTTGGAAAATGGCTCAGCGTCATTACACATATGGGAGGCGCGACGTTTACCCTGTCCAGTTCTCTGCTATTTGCTTTGATCGCTCCATCACCATGGAACGCAACCGGCTGGCAATGCTTCATAACCGTCGTCATTAGCCATCTCCCCGTTTTTGTAGTCAAACGCTGGTTCAAAAGGCTGCGCCCGTATCAAGCGCTTGAAGGCTTGACCACGAGCCACAAACCGCTTGTCGATTCGTCATTTCCATCCGGGCATACGACAGCGATATTCGCCTGGCTCATCCCAATCGTGCTTACGAGCGGCGTCCTACTGGTCATTACGATTCCAATTGCTGCGATTATAGGCGTTTCGGTAGGCTGGTCGAGGATGTACCTGGGGCTGCATTATCCTTCCGACGTTATTGTCGGCGCATTTATAGGCACGGTCACGGCATTCGCCGTACAATACAGCTGGGTTACTGCCATGTAACCTAGCTGTATTTGGCTTTTGCCCGTTTTTTTTACGGGGATTGTTAATTAATCGTTTGAGATGCTAGTCTTCCGTTTCTGTATCCTCTTCGCTTTGCTCCGCTTCACGCTGGGCATTCGCCAGCTTGTTTTCGCGAAATTTCGCCAGCGCCGCTGAGCCAATTACAGCTTCCAGACGGTAGATCGGCTGGCCCTTGTCCATAAATTTCATCTCATATTCGGTAAATACAAGCTCCTCACGCGGCTCATCCTTGTGCAAATGCAGTGAAATGTTCCGAAGCTGAAGCTCCATCTCTGTAAAGCTGTTAAGCGAGAACTCAAACAGCGACATCGAATCGGTCTTAAAATGAATCTCTCCCCGCTCATTCAGCAGCTGGCCATATTTCGCCAGAAAACGCGGATGTGTCAGCCTGCGGCGAGCATGCTTAGCTTTCGGCCAAGGATCGCTGAAATTCAGATGAATGCGCTCAAGCTCGCCCGGCTCAAACATCGTCTCGATTTGTTCGATATTCGCACGCAGCAGCGCCAAATTAGGCGGATGGCTAACGCCCTGCTCAGCCCAAATCGCATGCGCTTTCTCGCCTGCACGGCGAATCAGCTCGTCATACATATCTACGCCAATAAAATTAATATGCGGGTTGCGCGCGCTCATATGGCTGATAAAACGGCCCTTGCCCATGCCAAGCTCCACATAAATCGGGTTATCATTGCCGAAAAAATCGCGCCATTTCCCTTTAAGCGGGGCGGCATCCAGAATAACAAGCTCCGGCTGTGCCTCCAGGCTTTCACGAATTCCTTTTCTTCCTCTTAATCGCATTGTATTTGAATCCTCCATTTAATAGCGGGCCTGCCTGAATCGCAGGCAACTCCCGCATATAAGCTAGTCCTTATTGTGCCTAAGATCGTCCTTCTTGTAAAGCTGATAGCCAAAAAAAAGAACCACAGGGTGGCCGCCCCCGCGGTTCTTCTACTAAATAGAGCAGCTCAGATCAGCAAGCGATAATCAATCGGAGCACTGGACTTATCAATTTCATACGTTTCTTCCAGCGCTTCATTCAGCTTCTTGCGCGCAGATACTTCAACATGATGATTATTGTGGAATCTGATACCGCTCAGCGCCATCAGCTCTTTAACTGTTAATTCTACTGTTACTTTCTCATCGCCATGTGGAATTCTAGTTTGCTCGCTCATTAGACATCACCTCATCGTTTAATATAACTCATTATTTCCAGACAAACGACATTGTATGACAATCGCTACGAATCAGCTATGTTAGGTTTTTTTGTTGCCATTTCACACTTTTAATATAACAGATCATGTAAGGTATAGCAAGCCTATTTTTCTTTTTCTTAAAAATAATTTCCAGTTTTCCGCATAGTGGAAACGTTTACAATCAGCCCATAATCGGGCGTGGCTTTCCGCCCGCTTTTTCGTTAAAATAGAGGGAGTGAATAAATAGCGGTGAGTAAGAATCTGCGCTGCGCAAGCGTAAACGGTCGAAAGCCGTCCTCTGGCGGTAAAGCTAACGTTTCGCGGTGAAATATAAGCGATGTATAAGGGGGAAACTTATACATTCTTATATTTTGAAAGCTCCGCTTCCCGATTTTTTCACCACCCTTTTTATAAGAGAAGGAGAACGGAATGAATTCATTAAAAGCAACAGCATTAGAACCGACCAATGAACCCCTGCTATGGGGCGATAAAAGATTTCATACATGGAACTACGAGATGCGCGAGCAATTCGGCGGCAAAGTATTCAAGGTCATGCTCGATGCCGGATTCACTTGCCCTAACCGTGATGGCTCCATTGCCAAGGGCGGCTGCACCTTCTGCAGCGCGCGCGGATCAGGCGACTTCGCCGGAAGCCGGCGTGATGATCTCGTTACCCAGTTCAACAATATCCGTGACCGCCAGCATCAAAAATGGCCGGATGCCCAGTATATCGGCTACTTCCAGGCCTACACGAACACTTACGCGCCCGTAGAAGAGCTTCGCGAATATTATGAAGTGATTTTGCAGCAGCCCGGTGTTGTCGGCCTGTCGATTGCCACTCGCCCCGACTGTCTGCCGGATGATGTCATCGATTATTTGGCAGAGCTCAATGAGCGCACCTACCTCTGGGTTGAAATGGGACTCCAGACGGTGCATGAATCGACCTCGGAGCTGATTAACCGGGCGCATGATACCGCCTGCTATGTTGATGCTGTAAAGCGACTGCGAGCACGCGGCATCCGCGTGTGTGCCCATATTATTTACGGGCTGCCGCAGGAAACGCATGAAATGATGCTCGATACCGGGCGCGCCGTTGCTGCCATGGATGTGCAGGGCATCAAAATCCATCTGCTGCATCTGATGCGCAAGACGCCAATGGTCCGCCAATATGAGGCTGGACTGCTGCGCTTTCTGGAGAAGGACGAATACGTCAAGCTAATTGGCGACACGCTGGAGTTTTTGCCGCCAGAGATGATTGTCCACCGTCTGACTGGCGATGCCCCTCGCGACCTGCTCATCGGCCCGATGTGGAGCCTCAAGAAATGGGAAGTGCTCAATGCGATCGATGACGAGCTGCGTCAGCGCGGCACTTGGCAAGGAAAGCTGTGGGTGAACAGCTAGCATGGGATTTCTATCGGTTCTCAGCATGGCGCATCGCTGGATGGCCGAACGGGCACAGCCCGGAGATACCGTCATCGATGCCACCTCGGGCGGCGGCGTTGACACGCTTGCCCTCGCCCGTCTCGTCGGTGAACGGGGCAGCGTATTTGCCTTCGACATCCAGCAGGCGGCGCTTGACCGGACGCGGGAGCGGCTGG
Source organism: Paenibacillus sp. J31R34 (assembly GCF_059383715.1). NCBI lineage: Bacteria > Bacillati > Bacillota > Bacilli > Caryophanales > Paenibacillaceae > Paenibacillus > Paenibacillus sp. J31R34. The sequence continues at coordinate 284,862 of NZ_JBXENU010000005.1, read as the reverse complement.
AAGCAATACGTGCCAGCGGCAAGGAGAAGCTCGCGGATACGCAGCTTTTCCTCCAGAGCCACGAGCAGATGGCGGTTTGCGTTCCAGCCTCGCTGCATGGCCATATAGCCGGTGTCATGTTTAATCTCGGCTTTTTGCCTGGAGGCGACGAGTCGCTTATTACGCAGCCATCAACTACAATTGCTGCGCTGGAAGCTGCGCTTGCCCTGCTTTGTCCGGGCGGCGTCATTACATGCGTCGTCTATCCCGGTCATCCGGGCGGCGCCGAGGAAGCGCAAGCCGTGCAGCAATGGGTTGAAGCACTGCCAGATGCGGCAGCTGCCACCATGCTGTACCGACAGCTGCACAAGAAGGCTGCACCGTATTTGCTTGGCGTAGAGAAAAAAGGCAAATGAGAAGCTTAAACTACTTAACTTAGGGAGAGATACTGTAATGACTAAACCATACCCACTGCAATTTCAACCAGAGATGAAGGAACGTATTTGGGGTGGCCGTGCGCTTGAGCAGTTTGGCCTTACGCTGCCAGAAGGCTCGATTGGCGAAGGCTGGATGATCGGCGACCATCCAAACGGCACAACGAAGGTTATTAATGGCGAGCTTGCTGGCAAAGGCCTCGACGAAATTCGCGAAGCTTATGGCCGCGAGTGGTTCGGCACGAAAGGCTTTTCGGAGAAAAATGGCCGCTTCCCGCTGCTCATCAAGCTGCTGGATTGCAATGATGACCTGTCGATTCAGGTTCACCCGACCGACACCTACGAAGGCTTGCCTGAAGGTGAGCTTGGCAAAACCGAAATGTGGTACATTCTTGATGCCAAGCCAGGCGCTACGATTATTTACGGCTTGAAGGACGGCGTTGACCGTGCAGCTATGGAAGCCGCAATTGCCGAAGGCCGCATCATGGATACGCTGCAGGAGGTTCCGGTTCAAGCAGGCGATGCCTTCTACATTCCGGCAGGAACCGTTCATGCTTTGTGCGCTGGCGTAGTCGTTGCCGAAATTCAGCAAAATTCCGATACGACCTACCGCCTCTATGATTATGACCGTCTTGGTCTTGATGGCGAGCTGCGCGACCTGCATATCGAGGACTCCCTGAACGTCATTGCTTATGACGGCGCAGGCGCAAGCCGCATGACAACAGACGGCGTTGCTGATGGCCAGTGGCTGACCATTGCCTCATCTCCTTATTTTATTGTCGAAAAAGGAATCATCCGCTCCGCAGCAGCCTATGAAACGCCTGCGACAAGCTTCGTCATCTTGATCGTTGCCGAAGGCAGCGGCAACTTGAAATGGGCAGACGGCGAGCTTGCTCTAGCAGCAGGCCAAGCCTATTTGCTTCCAGCAAGCCTTGGCGGCTATGAGCTGGACGGCAGCCTGACCGTGATCCGCAGCGTAGTGCCTGCGTAAAGCTTTTTTCGAGGCAGGATCATAATTGACAGGAACATAAATGAATGGTAAACAGGGATGCGACCTTCTTGCATCCCTGTTTTATTTGTACCGGGCATATCGGAGCATGCGTTTACATTCTATGATCATGTATAATTTATAGGGAGACTCGCTTTCAATATAAGAGAGGTGTTACCTATTCACTTAGGAGAAAATAAACATAATTACACTGGGCTGCATGCATTTATTAAGCATGGCGGATTCCTCGAAATACCGGGAAACGCACATTTCACCTTTCACGAGCTGTTAACGTCCTGCCAGGCTAGTGTTAAAAGTGAGCAAGGTACGATATTGGAATTTGAATATCACCACTACGACTTATCCTTAATCTATGTTTATGGCCAATATTATGGCTCGCTTATCGATTTTAAAAAACTGGCCCGAGTCACGAACTTTCATAAAATGGCAAAACAGTGCGACATCCATTTTTGGCATAATTTTGAGCATTATGCGGCCCAGCATCATTTGACTATCCGCACATGCACACAAACCAAAAACAGCAGGAAAGCCATACTCGACAACGGCTTGCGGCTAACTTTTCATTATTCCAAAACCCATGACGATTTCCTTATAAGCGAAATAACAAGCCGATTCAGGAACAAACGAATCATCAATGCTACACTCTCAGCCCCCTCTTACATGGAGATGGAGCGTATGGATTTTACGATCCTCCATTATTTGAGGCAGCAAGGTTTCTTCCATTTGCCGGCCCATAAAAACAGTAATTTCAATGATTTGTTACTGAAATGTAGCAGCAAGGAAAGCCATAGCGCCATAACCGGCACCATCCTAGGCTTTGAATTTAAAAACTGGCTTTTGGAAATTTTTTATAATGATAATCAGGAGCTTATCGGGGAAAATCTTAAATTCATAAACCGCAGTTCCCACAGCAGCAAAGAAGAAATCATAAAGAATTGCGAGATTCATTTTTGGGAAAGCTTTAAGCTTTATGCACAGCAAAATGATCTGCAGATCACCGAAATTTGCAAGGACCACGATACGATCATTGCTTTTCTGAATACGGGGGCTAATTTGCATTTTCAGTATCGGGAGGAATTTGGCGACTACTTGATTAGTGTGCTCGAGGGGGATGGGACCTCATTCAGAGAATCCTATAGACGTATTTATAACCACTAGATTAGTGATTGGAGGCATTTCAACATGTATGAGCTGAAAACGAAGGAAACCGAAAACAGCGTCATCGCATTTATTGAAGAGGTCGAAAATATGAAGAAACGGGAAGACGCTTATAAGCTGCTCGACCTCTTTACGGAAACAACGGGGCTTCCCGCAAAAATGTGGGGGCCGAGCATTATCGGCTTCGGATCGTATCACTACAAATATGAATCGGGACATGCCGGCGAGGCACCTCTAGTTGGCTTTTCACCAAGAAAAGCCAAGATCAGCCTGTATTTTGCCACAGGCGACACGCAGCGAGAGGTGCTGCTGCTGCAGCTCGGAAAGCATACAGCCGGCAAGGCATGCGTCTACATCAATAAGATCGCCGACATTGATACGGAAGTCTTAAAGGCGCTAATTCACCAGTCTGTCCAGTTTCTTAAGGAGACTTATCCAAATTCCTAAACATACAGGACTCCCCTTACCAAGTGCGGGTTTTGTTAATTTCCATCTTTTTCGCAAAAGCCTGCTCCAAGTCAATATCCAGCTTATTGGCAAGGTCGCAAATATTCCACACGATATCGTACATTTCCAGGCCTAGACGATCTTTGATTTCTTCCTTTTTCTCATGGTCGGGGTGGTAGGAAAGATGCAGCAGCTCCTTCACCGTCTCCCCAACCTCCGTAACTAGATAAAGCGCCCTTTGCTCGAGCGTTGACTCGTCAAACCCGTGAGCAGTGCTGAATTCCTTCACATGCTTTTGCATTTCTGATAATTGCATGACTGTACCTGCCTTTGTAGTCTGAGATTATTTATTAATCGGGAAGCCGTTGATTTCCAGATGGGCCTTGAACAAATCTTGAACGGATGGCAGCTGTTCCTTGGAAGGCCACTGCTCATGCGCCCATAAGCCGGCCTGCTTGAACGCCCGTGGGCAGTGGATAAAGCATTCCTCGACTTCAACGACAACGGCAAGGCCGCTCGTCTTGCCCTTCCACTCCATGCTGCTGATAAACGCAACATTCCGGGTAAGGCTCGCGCGTCCATTCACACGCAGCACTTCCTCCAGCCCTGGTATTATAAAAATCATTCCGATTTGCGGGTTTTCAATCACATTCAGCAACGAGTCAATTCTTCTATTGCCCGGACGATCCGGAAATGCAATTTGCTTCTCATTAAGCACCTTAACAAAACCGGCCTCATCTCCGCGTGGGGAAACATCGCCTACACCAGATGCATTCGAGGTCGCTAGAAAAAAGAGCGGCGACATCGCCAAATAATTGGCCGCATGCGAATCAATAATGGAAATCGTTTTCTTCACGACGGCTTCAGAAGGCTCTGTCATCATGCTTTTCAGCTCTTCCGCGCTCGTCACTCTATCTTCCTGCCATAATAAATTTGTCATTTAGGTGTGCCTCCTTGTATTTGAATTCCTTTGTTATATAAGCTGAGCATTCCTATCACGCTGCGATTACAGCTTAATCAGCTTCCTTATTCGCTGCTCGGCCCGTCAGTCGCTCCGCTGTATCCGTCTCTAGTCCGGCCAAACGTTTCACGAAAGTCGCTCTCCAGCTGCTGGACAGCTCCGGCGCCGCAAGCAGCCGCTCCATGGCCTCCCGATTTGTTTTCTCCACATGCATAATTTGATTGGCGTAAGAAATCGACAACGCTGCCGGATGCTTGCTCATACAAATCAGCGAGTCCGAAGGCGAAACGACACCTTCCTGCAGCACGCGAAAATAAAACCCGGTATAGCCGGTCTGCTGCACCTGCAGCGGAAGCTCTGGCAAGCCGTATTTGACCGACAGCTTGAAGCAGGGCTGGCGTGGCTGGCTTACCTGCACAATTGCCGTCCCAAGCTGGAACGTATCGCCAATATGGATATTCTCCTCAACGATACCCTGGGTCGTGAGATTTTCTCCAAAGGCGCCAAAGCCCATCCTCAGCCCCTGCGTCTCCCAATAAGCATAATGCTCAAAAGGATACACGCACACCGCCTTATCTTCCCCGCCATGATGGACCAGGTCCGCTTGACCGTCCCCTTCAAAGCAGACAGCTGTTAGCTTGATTGCCTCCTGCACAGGTTGCTTATGAATGCCTGTTAGAATCTCTTTCTTCAAATAGGGTACCTGCTGCGGCATCCCAATATTGATCGACTTAATTGAACCCGCCACCACTATGCTTCCCTCCTGTTTACTGATCAGACGCCGATGCCCGGACCAGCAACGCGGCACAGCCGAGCATCAGCATCCATATCTATCGCTTTAAACCTTTAAAAGATATAATTCATTCCTTTCATTATGGACGGTTCAGCACATAATTTCCAGTTAAATTGGCAAACCGCCTCGCTACATAATCTGCTCCCCGAACACAGAACCGATCAGCTCAACGGCTGTACGGGCCGTTCTGTTGCGATTATCAAGCACCGGATTCACCTCAACAAACTCCGCGGATACTAGCCGCCCCGATTCGGCCAGCATCTCCATCGCGAGATGGCTTTCCCGATAACTCACCCCGCCGATTACAGGCGTTCCGACACCAGGGGCATCATTTGGATCAAGGCCGTCCAAATCAAAGCTCAAATGAACGCCGTCTGCCGCCGCAAGCCGGCCAAGCGCTTCCTCCATCACCTGATCCATGCCTCGCCGATCAATATCCTGCATCGTATAAACGCGAACGCCAAGCTCGCGCAGCAAAGCCTTCTCACCCGGATCAATGGAGCGCGCTCCGATAATGACGACATCCTCCGGCCGGATCGGATCGCGTCTGCCGCCTCCTACTCCAAGCAGGCGACGGCTGCCATAGCCGAGACTAACCGCCAGCGACATCCCGTGAATATTACCCGACGGCGTTGTGTCCGCTGTATTGGCATCACAGTGAGCGTCGAACCATAATACGCCCAGGCGCGGGACATGGCGCTGCACCCCTTTTATCGAGCCAATGGCAATGCTGTGGTCGCCGCCCAAAACAAGCGGAAACCGCCCTTTCCCCAGCTCCTCCGCTGTTTTATCCGCCAGCTTGCTATTGACCCTTACGAGCTCATCTACGTATTTCAGCTTCTCGCCCGGCTCAGGACGGGATGCTGGGCGGCGCACAGCCAGATCGCCCAAATCATGTACGATATAGCCGAGCTGCTCCAGCTTCTGTTCAATACCCGCACAGCGAATCGCACTTGGGCCCATATCGACGCCGCGGCGGTCTGCACCCAGATCAATCGGGACGCCGATAATTGAAATATCCGTTCGACTAACAGGCAGCATAAGCCATCCTCCTTTACCTGCTGGACTTGCTTCGCATACGCTTCAGCTTTTTACAGCTGCTCCGAAATCAGCTTAAGCTGTGTAAATTGCAGCAAATAATCCGGGCCACCGGCTTTGGAATCCGTTCCCGACATATTGAAGCCGCCGAAAGGATGGACACCTACGATGGCTCCGGTACATTTTCGATTAAAATAAAGATTGCCGACATGGAACTGCTCGCGCGCCAGCTCCAGCTTTGCGCGGTTCGTCGAAAATACAGCTCCTGTAAGTCCGTATTCCGTATGATTGGCAATGGCAAGCGCCTCCTCATAGGAGGAAGCTTTGCAGAAGCCGAGCACAGGGCCAAAAACCTCCTCCTGCATCAGGACAGCATCGGGTTTGAGATCAGCAATAATCGTAGGCTGGATGAAATAGCCGTCGCCTTCCGCCTTTTTTCCTCCAGTCACTAGCCGCCCTTCCTTGCTGCCCGTTTCGATATATTCGAAAATTTTGCGATAAGCGTTCAAATCAATGACCGGCCCCGTATAGTTGCTAAAGTCTACTGTATTGCCGACGGTCAGCGCCTCCGTCAGCTCCTTGCAGCGCTTGAGTACCGCGTCATACACATCCTCATGGACGATGGCCCGGGAGCAGGCCGAGCATTTTTGCCCGGAAAAGCTGAATGCCGAAGCGACAATCGCTTGTGCCGCCGCCTCCAGATCCGCTTCGCTATCGACGACGATAGCATCTTTGCCGCCCAGCTCGCCGACAAAGCGTTTAAGCCAAATTTGGCCTGGCGATGTTTTCGCTGACAGCTCGAATATTCTAAGTCCGACTTCCCGCGAACCTGTGAAGGAAATGAAGCGCGTTAGCGGATGTGTCACGAGCAAATCGCCAATTTCCGCGCCGCTACCCGGCAAAAACTGGACGACACCCGGCGGCATCCCCGCCTGCTCCAGCACTTCGACGAACTTATAAGCGATGACAGGCGTCGTGCTCGCAGGTTTAAGCACAACGGTGTTACCTGCTACTACAGCTGCGGTCGTCATGCCCGCCATAATCGCCAGCGGAAAGTTCCACGGCGGAATGACGACACCGACGCCAAGTGGAATATATTGCAGATCGTTATCTTCGCCGCGCCGAACGACCAGCTTCCTCGCTGCCGTTTCACTCATCTCCAGCATTTGCCGGGCATAATATTCGAGAAAATCAATCGCTTCCGCCGTATCGGCGTCTGCTTCGCCCCGCGTTTTGCCCGCCTCAATCATGAGCCAGGCGTTAAACTCATGCTTGCGGCGGCGCAAAATTGCCGCGGACTTAAACAGCAATCTCGCCCGATGCGCCACAGGCACCTTGGACCACGACCTAAACGTCTCATAAGCGCTCTCTATCGCCTGCTCCGCTTGCTTTGCATTCGCCTTCGATACCCTCCCTACGACCTCACTCGTGCTGGAAGGATTAATGGAGCTTTGCATTTCCTCTGTAATGACCCTGCTGCCGCCAATAATAAGCGGATAAACAAGATCCAGCTGCTGCTGTACTTGACTAATTGCTGCTGCAAGCGCCTTGCTGTTCGCCTCAATCGCAAAATCGGTAAATGGCTCCGGTACATAACTAATCATAGGAGAGCTCCACCCTTCTATTAGTCAAATGAATGAAACATAACGGAATGAAACGGGATGATTTTATAGAGTTTGAAAAACACCAGCAATACGCTCGCCCGCCCATTCAAGCTCGTCTTCAGAAATGATAAGCGGCGGCGCGAGCCGAATTACTTTTTCATGCGTCTCCTTGCATAGCAAGCCCGCTTCCTTGAGCTTCTCACAGTACGGACGCGCCGCTCCTCTCAGCTCGATCGCAATAAACAGCCCCCTGCCGCGCACCTCCACGATATCTGGATGCTTGATCAAGCGCAGCTTGCTCAACAGCTTCTCGCCCAGCGTTAGCGATCTGTCCGCTAGGCGCTCGTCCTCGGTTACACGGAGCGATGCGACAGCTACGGCGCTCGCCAGCGGATTGCCGCCAAACGTCGAGCCATGCGAGCCCGGCTCAAACACCCCCAGGACGCTGCTGTCCGCCGCCACCGCTGACACAGGCAGCACGCCGCCGCCAAGCGCTTTGCCCAAAATGTAAACATCTGGCGTGACCTCTTCCCAATCACAGGCGAAGCGCTTGCCCGTGCGGCCAAAGCCTGTCTGTATCTCATCGGCCATCAGCAGCACCTGATGCTGCTTGCACAAAGCGGCAGCCTTACGCAAATAGCCGTCAGGCGGGATGACGATGCCCGCCTCCCCTTGAATCGGCTCGACGAGAAAGGCGGCCGTATTCGGAGATATCGCCGCTTCCAGCGCCGCAATATCCCCATAGGGAATAATGGTGAAGCCCGGCGTAAACGGGCCAAATTCTTCCCGATACGAGGGCTCGGAGGAGAAAGACGTAACGGTCAGAGTCCGACCGTGAAAATTACCGGCGCACACAATAATATCCGCTTGGCCCGCCGAAATGCCTTTTACCCGGTAGCCGTATCTGCGGGCTGCCTTCACCGCCGTCTCTACCGCTTCTACTCCTGTATTCATCGGAAGCAGCATATTTTTGCCCGTCAATTCCGTCAGCAGCGCAAGCAATTCCCCAAGCGGCTCATTATAAAAAGCTCGCGACGTCAGCGTGACCAGATCCGCTTGCTTCTTCAAAGCTTCAATAATGCGCGGATGCCGATGCCCTTGATTAAGTGCCGAATACCCGCTAAGCATATCCATATAACGTTTTCCATCCGGGTCCTCGACCCACACGCCCTCCGCCTTGGCGATTACAATCGGCAGCGGGTGATAATTATGTGCGCCAAGCCGCTCGGTCTGCTCAATCGTATTGGCCTTCTCCTTCATCCCCATCCCTCTTTCCCGCCTGAAGGCTATTTCTTTTTCAGCCCAGCTTATCGTTTGAACATGGATTTGAGCACAAAAGAGACATTTTCCGGCCGTTCGGCCAGCCGCCGCATAAAATAGCCGTACCAATCCGTTCCGTACGGCACATAGGTACGCACCTTGTAGCCCTCCTCCGCGAGCTGCTGCTGGAGCGCCGTGCGAATGCCATACAGCATTTGAAATTCAAATCGCTCCACCTTGATCGCCTGCTCCTTGACGTAGCCCTTCACCCATTCAATAATCGCAGCATCATGGGTTGCAACAGCGGCATAATGACCGTTGTCCAGCTGCTTTTTAATGATATGGATAAAATGGCGATCCACATCCGCTTTGTCAGGGAAGGCGACCTCCGGCGGCTCCTTGTAGGCTCCTTTTACCAATCGGTAGTTTGGCTTCAGCACGCGCAGCCGCTCCATGTCCGCTTCGGTTTTGAATAAATAAGCCTGCAGGACAATGCCGATATGATGGCCGAACTCAGCGCGCAGCTGCTCATACATTTGGATCGACGGCTCATTGCGGGCATAATCCTCCATATCGATGCGCACAAAGCTGTTCAAGCGCTTCGCCTCCGACACGATCGTTCTCATAAGGCTGAGGCATAGCGGATAGGAAATATCCAGCCCCAGCTGCGTCAGCTTTACCGATACGTTGGCGGAAGCACCCGCGCTGGCAATGGCTTGCAGCCCTTTCACAACCTCTTCGGCGGCTTCCTTCGCCTCCGGCTCGCTTCGGGTAAATTCGCCCAAATGGTCGAGCGTAACGAGAAGTCCGCTTTCGTTAAGCGCCGCTACCTTGATCATTGCTGCTGCAAGCGTCTCACCCGCTACAAAACGTTCCGCCCCAAGGCGAAGCCCAAAGCGCAACGCCATCCGATTGGCTACTCGGTTTTTGGACAAATAGAGCAGCATATCACGCATGACCGCCATGCGATTCCCTCCTTCTAGGCAATGTCCTGCCGCTTCTTTCTTGAATGGCAGCAGGCTCCGACTGTGGCATAGCCGAAATGTGCTAATGAAATAAGATATGAATGCAGACAGGCACTAAATCCATCCTCACAGCAAAAGCTTGATGAATATTGGGGCGCTTCGTCCACTTATGGGCATCCAGCCCAATCGCTTATGAGGAGGGACAACGAGAGGTAGCCTTGATTCGCTTCTGCTGCCAGAAGTAGAGTATAGTAGGAGTGGTTAAAAATATATTACTGGAGGCTACACTCATGTCACAGGAGATTTGGATTAACCTGCCGGTCAAAGATGTTGAGAGGTCAACTACCTTTTTCAATGAGATTGGATTCCATGCGGTGAGCGTTGGTACCGAGAGAGCCAAGCTTGCCATAGGCCAAACAACGATTTTGCTGTTCCCGGATGCGGTGTTTGAGAAATTTACAGGTTCAAAAAAAGCAGATACTTCCCATAGCGCAGAAGTCATATTTTCTATTAGTGCTGCAAGCAGAGAAGAAGTGGATGCTTTTATTCAAAAAGTGGAGCTTGCTGGAGGAAGCATCTTTAGCAAGCCGAGTGAAAATGACGGCTGGATGTACGGCGCAGCATTTGCCGACCTGGACGGTCACCGCTGGAACCTGCTGTATATGGATGAGAGCAAAATGCCGAAAAGCTAATAGGGAAACGCCGGTCACCTGCTTAAGGTCACCGGCGTTTTTTGCGCCCTGTATAGACCGGCTCCCCACCGCTGTGCCGAGTCTACCCTTTATTTTTCAGTCTAATCCTTCATTTGCTTTTGGCAATTGGAAAAAGAGGGATAGGAAACCGGCGGACAAACGCCTCCCCTAAAATAACAACAACAACTAGTAGACTTAACCGCCAATCGTTGTCGTAATTTCGTGAGCACCCTGTATAACCTGCTTGCTGAGATCAACCAAACGCTCCTCTGTCAGCTGGGATGCCGTGACGCCAACCCCAAGTGCTCCAACTACTTTTCGCCCAAAGCCGATAATCGGGGCAGCAATCGCCGCCGTGCCTTCCGTAAGCTCGCCGTAGCTGACCGCATATCCCGCCTTCTTAATACCGGGCAAAGCCGATAGCAGCTGCTTGCGCTTCTCTGGGTCATCCATCAGCCGAATCAAGATCGCTTCCGCCTCAGCCAGCTTCATATTGGCCAACATCACTTTGTTCGTTGCGCCGATATGCATCGCAATCCGCTCTCCCAAGCTTTCTACAACCCGGAGCTTCACCTTACTGTCTACTTTATCGACCACTATTGAAAACATGCCATAGGGGATGCTAAGGAAAACCGCTTCTTTCAATTCATCCGCCAGACGTTCCATGATCGGCCGTGCGGCCGTGCGCAAATCAAGCTGCTCCAGCTGCTGCAAGCCCACCTCCATCCACTTAGGCCCCAGCCGATAGCGCTTCGTCTCCGGAAGCTGAACAATCAGCTCATGCTTCACCAGCGTACTAATTAGTCTGTGCGTCGTACTTAGCGGCAAGTCCACCCGTTCCGAAATATCAGATATCGCCCAGCCAGTGCGGCTGTGAGCAGACATGAGAAGCTGAATAATTTGCATCGCGCGATCAATAGATTGAACCAATAGTATCCCTCATTCAACAGTCTGATTGCTTTTTCGTTAAACCTAACATGCAATCATCATTTTACGATTAATATAGGCAGCAATATATTGTTTGTCAATAAAAAAACGCAGTCCACGTCACTTTAAATGACATGAACTGCATTTTTACGCGGTTACCGCATCATGATGCAGCTTCAACATATACGGCTTAGGCGTTGGCTTGCTGCTGCCAGCCTCCATCGCATACAGAACGACGAGCAGCGTATGCGTATTTTTCTGAATCGAGCCGTCCGCCAAATACGCCTCCAGATCAAACGGCAGCCGTTCGATAACGGCATGCTTATGCAGCTCCTTCTCCGACATGCCGAGCGCCGCAAACGATTCCGACACCTTCTCCGGGCGTTCGACGAGACTGCGCATATGGCTTCCCCATACCGCTTTATCCATCGTGAACTCCCACCACGTTTTGCGCGGCTTATATTTATGGTTGAGGAAATAGTCGTATTTCATCAGCCCCATAATGACGTCCATATCCGGACCAGCTTCGCCAGCCGCTTGCTGCTCATGCTTGTAGCTGTTCAGGAACGACCATAGCCGGGAAAATAAATCCTCCAGCTGATGCCCGATTTTCTGCCAGCCCCGCTCCTCCCAATAGTCGCCAAAGTCCTGGAAGAAATCGAACGGCGAAGGGAAAACCTGCTCTACCAAATACATAAGCGTGCGGTCCATCCGGTGCGCATTCCAATATTTCTCCAGCACGTCCTCGACCCGCTTCATGCGCACAATGTCGCCGAAAGGCATCAGGTCATTGCCGAGCATTTCGTAAGGTGCACGGTCCATGTAGATGTAGCCCCATTTATCCGCGTCGTTGCGTAGCCCGGTGCCGCGCAGCATTTTCAGAAAACCCAGCTGCATTTCTTCAGGCCCGAGCGCAAATACATCGTTGAAGGTGCCTTTGAACGTATCGTAGTTTTCGAGCGGCAATCCAGCGATTAAGTCGAGATGCTGGTCGATTTTGCCCGATTCCTTCACCTTCGTCACCGTCCGCACGAGCTTGGACCAGTTCTGTCTGCGCTGAACCGCCTCATTCGTCGGATCGTTCGTTGACTGCACGCCAATTTCGAAGCGGAACACGCCTGGAGGCGCATGCTCAGCCAAATAGTCGAGCACCTCGGGGCGCATAATGTCTGCCGTAATTTCAAATTGGAAGACGCAGCCATTGTGATTTTCAATCAAAAATTGAAAAATTTCCAGCGCGTAATCCCGCTTAATATTAAACGTGCGATCGACGAATTTAATCAGCTTCGCTCCAGCATCAATCAAATACAAAATATCCGCCTTCGTCCGCTCCTTGTCAAAATAACGCACACCTACCTCGATGCTGGAGAGGCAGAACTGGCAGCTGAACGGACAGCCCCGGCTCGTCTCAAAATAAACAACGCGGCTGGCCAAATGCGGCACATCCTCGGCAAACCGGTGCGGCGACGGCAGCGTTGCCAGATCCAGCTTCGGACGGCCCGGATTAACTAACGCTTCAATATAGCCCTCGCGCTGCTTGCGATAGGCGAGCCCAAACACCATATGGTACTTGCCCGCGCCCTCGATCTCGGTCAGCAGATGATGGAATGTCTCCTCGCCTTCGCCGACGACGATAAAATCAACCTCGGGAATGCGCTCCATCCAATGATCGGTGTCGTAGCTTACTTCCGGTCCGCCAAGTATGATTTTCACCTGTGGACTGACCTTGCGCAGCATATTGATGACCGTAATCGTCTCTTCAATGTTCCAAATGTAGCAGGAGAAGCCGACTACATCAGGCTGGCGTGAGTAAATATCCGACACAATGTTCATCACGGGATCTTTAATCGTGTATTCGGCAATATCGATATCGAATTGCTCGCCGCTGTAGGCTTTCAGGCAGCGCAGCGCAAGCGATGTGTGAATAAATTTTGCGTTTAATGTAGAAAGTACTACCTTCATCTCGTTACCTCGCTCATTGTTTTGTCACTATTGTCTATCATTGTACTACAGATGAGGGCTCCCGCACAAAAGAAAAGGCTGCTGGTGGTCGCTTACGCTCCCGCCAACAGCCTGATGATTTAACCAAAAGAATTAAGAAGAATGATTAAGGTAATAAGTGCTAATCTCTCATATCAATATAAAGCTGGTCTTTCAGCTGCATGTCGAGAACCGGGAAGCGAACCTTCCACTTATTGTCGCCAAGCGCCGTCACTTCATTTTCCGCAAAGCCACGCGGCTGGAACCCGAATGTACGGTCGAAGGAAATGATGACTTGAATCGTCTCGCCCGGAAGCATGCGGTTCAGCTCATGGCCGAGGTTAATGGCCCAGCTGCGAATATCGTTAGCGGAAGAACCGCCATAATACGTGTAAAAGCGCGGATCAATATCTGCCGTCAGCACGATCCAGCCCTGCGAATCCCGCTTCACTTCCCAATTGCTGAAGTCTGCTGTGCCATCGCCTGTCGATACGGAGCCAAATTCTTTCTTCATCAGCGATGTGATCGTTTCCATCGAAGCGCCTTTCAGCGTATCCGGCAAAATCGCTGGCAGGAACTTCACGTCCTCCTGCGGGCTTTCCGGCAGCAAGCCCATCAGCAGGCTCGCGTGGGCAACCGATACAGCAAAGTTCAGGTCGGCCTGCGATGTATAGCCAGCGGTCGTAATGCCGACCAGATCGCCGTACTCATCGAACAGCGCTCCGCCGGAGCTGCCGTGGTCGATTGGCGCACTTGTCTGGATATAAGTGAGGCCATCTTCGTATGAAATGTTACTTACGAGACCGTCAGATACCGTATTCTGGATACCGAGCGGGCTGCCGATGGCTACGACTTTATCGCCTTTCTCTGGAACCGTATAGCCAACGCTTACTGGCTCCAAATACAGCGACTCATCCGTCTGAATAATCGCAAGGTCCGAGCTTGGGCGGTTGACAACGACGCCTTGAACCTTGTATTCATCGCCATAGATTGACGTAATCGTTGCCGAGCTCGCATCCTCAATAACGTGATTGTTAGTCAAAATCCAACGATCACCGATAACGACGCCGCTGCCAAGCGCTTTATTCGTAGTAATCAATACGACGCTTTCGTCGTTTTGCTCAACGATTTCCTTAGGCGTCAGCTTTGTACGGTCATCCTCAGGCGTCTCCTCGTACTCCTCGTAAGTCTCTGCCCATTGCTGTTCTATGGAAGTAATGCGAACGGCTTGCGCCGCGTTATCCCATTTCACTTTGGCGCCAAGCGCCTCGGCCACGAAACGGGTCGGTACGAAGGTGGTGCCATTTTTCACGGCAGGGGCTGCATCAAGCTTAACGGTGTTGCCGTCAACAACCGCTTCTTTCTTGCCTACGGTCAGTGATACCGTCGTTGTGTTTTTGCGTACGATAATCGTCTGTGTCTTCTCCACCCAAGTGATGGAAGCGCCCAGCGCCGTGAAAATCTGACGCATCGGCACGAACGTCACACCGCTTTTCACATAAGGAGCAGTTGGTAGCGAAAGCTTGCTACCGTCAATATAGACTTTAATAGCCTGCGTCGTAGACGCTGCTGTCGTAACAGCGCTTGCAGCAGAAGCCGTCGAAGTCGTTCCAGCCAGCGGCGACAGCAGCAAGCCAGTAACGAGCAACGGGGCTAGCAGCGTTTTTGCTAGTTTTGTTTTCACGTATGTATTTCCTCCAAATTTTTGTCGATTACCTGGGGCGTATTTTATTGATAGATTGAGTCCCGTCCGCAAATGATAGAGACACCAAAAGAAAGGCGGAACCTAGCCAAACAGATACTCTCATGGTACCATTTTCTGTTGTTGGTTGTCTATTGGAATGGGAGTAGGGTCTGAGAGATTTGATTAATTCCATCCTTAAACTTAAAATATCAAGCCAAAATAAAATAACGCATGCCAATTGAGCATTGGCACACGTTATTCTCATCGTTTCTTCTCCTATATAGTTGACAATGTATTATTTTAAAATCATCTTACTGCCTTTTTATTTGCAGTACTTCTTCCCAAATAACCGATTTATCTTTATATTCATACGAGACCTGCACTGAAGCTGTTGATTTATTTGTAATGTTCTTATTCTCATCATAATAGTGAATAACTAATCGGTCGCCTCCATGGGGACAATTTTCAGTAATAATTTCTACTGCAGGATCATGTGTTGCATTATCATTCTTTTTCCCTAATGCATCTACTAGCTGATCAAGTCCAGTTTCCCTTCTAAAACTCCATTGCTTCTCCCGACTTTCTGGTAGCTCATAATCTTCTATATCCTCATACAGAGTGATTTGAATGCTCCCATTTGGAAGCTCTTTATTCTCATAACAGTCATTAAAATCGCTAAATAATATTTTTGGTAAATAGACAAACATTTCGTCCCCATACCACATTTTCCAACAAGCTCCAAACCATAAACCCGCTCGATAATAAGAATATCCTGGCAAACACTTTTTATCGATCTCTTTCTTATTCTTAAACGACTTGCTATCTACGATAATAAGACCTTCTAGTGACCTTCCTGCTCTCTCGTACCGAGAGATATCCACCGTTTTCTGCCAAATAAAATCTTCTGTAGAATGAACAAATCCCACAGACCCATTAGCATCATTAAATAGTTTTTCCAATTTATCCATTAACTCAGGAATTCTTGACACTTCAATTAATAGGGAAGCATTAAGCGTTACATATTCACTTGTGTTCGAAATTCCCACATGATTACGTTCATAATCAAAACCATTAACTATGAAGTTCCCCTTTCCATTCAAACTCCTCTTTAAAAATTCCTCGAATTTTGAATAGCTATATTTGACAGTCTTTGAATTTGAGTTGCCTGATAGTATCATATGTTCATAATCCAATTTGAATAGTTCATTAAACCAATAGTGCATATTAATTTCATTCAGATTACCACATTTGAAATATTGTGCTATAGTAATTTCCGTTTTTCCCATCTAGAACTCCTCCACTCTTATCTGAATTCCTCCACCCATTTTTTCCAATTCTTCAATATTAACACTATCAACGTAGCCTTTGGGTACTCTTATATCAAGGGTACGATTTTCAAGTGGAACATACACACCATTAATGGTAACTTTTAGATTCGATAACGCACTTACATAAACACCGAGTTTATTCGTTAAATCTTTTTCAGAATATAAACGAGGATCAATCGTTTTTAAACTAACAATTTCTTGATCCTTTTGGAAGTCTATCACTGGAAAATATCCGTTATTTTCTTGACCTATATTATACCAGTCCTCATAATCTGTACGAGCAAGAAAAGCTTCAATAAAATCCCCTCTAGTAGTAGCAGTCCAATCCCATACAAAACCAGAATAATACTGCTGTTCGCTGTCTTCAATTAAATATTCTACAAATGCTAATATAAAAGTAGCTCTCTTCGATCGCTTAGCCAGCCCTTTTATTTTTCGATCTACATCAAGCCATGAGTCTCTAATATTAAAATTCAACTTAGAGAAATAGTCTTCATAGTAATCATCTATTATTGGACGATTTCCACTAGGATCAGTATATCTTATAGGATTATTATTAACATACGTATACAAATTTAAACTCAGCGGATTATTAATCTCCCCTTCATACGTATCCTCATTAATAAACCGACCGATACTTGGATCATAATACCTTGCCCGAAGATAGTAAAGACCACTCTCTTCATCATATACTTCTCCAGTGTACTTAAATGGGTTGGACATACCCTCCGTCTGCGAAAGTATATTTCCCCAGATGTCATAATCATAAGAATTAATGGCAATGCCACTATCATTCGTAATTCTTACTACATCCCCATGACCATTATACGAATAGTATCCTTCTTTTCCTGATACATAGTCATGTCGATACAGCAACTCGTTGCCCCAGACATTTCGAGCCTTTACGTTACCACTTCCATCAAGTTCTTCAATGATATGTCCATTTAAATAAACGTATCGGGTGGTTTGCCCATTTACTTTCTTCGTTGCACGAAGACCATCACCATAGTAGGAGTAGGATGCTTGCTTACCCGCTGAAGAGGAGTACGTTTTAAGCATGTCCAAGGCGTTATAAGTATACATCGTCGTTTCCTCTGTTAGTTCAGGTGTATTTCCACTCACCGTCAACCGATTGCCGCGCTCATCATACGTATACGTACGTTGTCCTTGCGCTGTATTTTCCTCTTTAATGCGATTAAGCGCATCATAACTGAATGCCTGCGTCGAGCCATTTCGATTAATGCTGGTAATGTTACTAAAACCATCATATCCAAAGGTCTCATTCCAGTTCGATACGTTCCCTGGCGAAGTTTGATTGTATGACTTCAATTCTCCGAAAGCATTTGTTTTTCTTTGCTGTGTTACACCATTCGGATACGTCAAGGTATTCGTATACTCATTTTGACCTATCGTATAGTTATATCCTACCGTTCCCATATCTGGTGTCGTTACCGTCAACAAACGATCCAAGACATCATAAGTATAAGATACTTTTTGATTATCTGGATACTTCAATGCAGTCATGCGGTCAAATCCATCATATTCCAGCCCATACTGTCGCCCTGCCACTGTTTGACTGCTCAGACGTTTCCATAGATCATATTGATAACCTAACGATTCTCCCTCTTTCGTTGTTGTGGCTGTTGGAAGACGCGTAGCCGAATCATAACTATACTGCTCCCAATAGGTTTCTGTTCCAGCCGAATCTTTTACGGATAATCGGCTTACCTCATCATATGGCGAGTAAGAATATTGATGCTTTTGCATCATTTCGTCAGTACGTGTATCCAACAATCCCGTATTCGTATACTGGAAGCTTTCTTTTTTCCCTTCTGCATTCGTCTTCGTCAATTGCCAACCGACTTCATTATATTCGCTTTGCTTTTGCAACTTATCATTGGTATACGTGGCAATAAGCTGACCCATGCTATTGTACACATAACGATTAACTTGGTTGTTGTTATCTTTCAAATAAATCAAATTACCTGCGGTATCATAACCATACTGTGTCGTTTGCGTAACACCATCTGCAATGACTCGTGTCTGTGATAAGGCTCCAAGCGGAGTGTATGTGTTTAACACCGTTCTCGTCTTTGCCCCGGCTTTCTCCACTTGCTTTATCACTCTACCTAAACGATCCTGATAATTCCAGATTTCTTTCCCATCTGGACCTACCACTTTTGTAGTGTTTTGCAGGTAATATGCAGAGCCATCCTCCTTAGTCATTACGTTAGAGTAATAATAATCTGTCGCTTGCCCTATAGGGTCCGTTACTCTGCTGATCTTACCATTTTCACCATATGAATATTTCACTTCTTTATCTGCAGAGTCGTATGGCAATGTGCTTTTCAATAGTTTGCCTGCCGAATTCGTTTTATTCAACACAAGTACACGCAATGTACTCCCTACTATTTGTTCCTGTTTTTCTATATCGCCATAAGGCGTATAATACGTATTTACCTTCTCCCCATCAGGCTTCGTCTGTACAACTAAACGCCGTGCGTCATCGTACGTGTAATTCGTCGTTCGAACAGCACCAGGATTAGCAGCAGACGGTGTATAGCTTTCTGAAGCCATCCGACTACTTGAATCATAACTATACGTTGCTGTACTTCCATCAGGAAAGGTCTGTTTTTTAAGCTGATCCTTATTGTCATATTCATAAAGAACAACTAGCGGCGTAGGTGTCTTTCCTTTACCTAACGTGACATTCGTCGTTTCTTTAATAACATGTAAATTACTCGCATCATATTGCATATCCACAATCGTTTCTGTCGGTTGTTGATCATATTGACTACCCGAGCTTTTCGTGCGAATTCGGGTAGGCTGCTTGGAACTATTATAATTCAAATAGTCCGTAACCGTTTGATCCTGACGGCCAACCGCTGGCGAAGCCGGATCGCGATAGCTACCAAGCTGCGTTGTACGAAGGAGCGTGCCATCTGCGTTATACGAATAAGTTATTTCTGACTTCGTTAAACCATCTGCTGCTGTTTGTTTCTGTGAACTTATTTGATGATAGGGTCCGCCGTAAGCCATCTCCGTTTTATTCCCATAAGGGTCTTCCTGAGAGATCACATATCCAAAAACATCATATTCCGTACGATAAAGCGTTGCGTATTTATCCAAATTGGCTGGCAATGTACGATCATTACCCGATCTCAAGAATTTATCTATGTCTGACTTATTATCATTTCCAAATACTTTAGTTAAATACGGTTTGTTTTTTCCTGGGTCATATTGATAGGCTTGATTTTCCACGAAAGAAACACCATATGTGTTCCCTTCCTCATTGAAGTTCAAATAGTTAAAAAAGCTAAGTTGCCCTTTACTCTCATTTACAGGTACGAAGGAGCCTTTTCCTAATGGTCGATAAACAGTAGTACTACTTTCGCTATATTCTCCTAAATCAAGAGAGATAGACACTGAAAATTCAGGACGACGGAACTCATTACTATTTTTCAATCGAAAATTTTCTACAATGCCGCCCGTTTTAGGTGTCGTCCATATTTCCTGTGCATAACTTGAAAACCTAGCCACATTCTGTGTAAGAAGCTTCTTTTCTCCAGCTTTATTAGTATAGCTATAATACACATTCGTTACCGGGTGATACCCAATATAAGTGAGGTTCCATGGATCGAGATACAATCGCATTGTCCCTCTTTCCGATTCTCTATTATAACCGTTTGTTTCTTTAAACCAAGCCCAATTATATGGACGATATTTATATTTGATTTCTAAACCACTATTATCCGTAATTGTGTCCAACAAGAGATAATTAATTTCACCATGAACGTCATTATCCCGTTTGATAATTAAACTGGATTCTGCTCCATTTAAAAAATCCAGAACAGGTTTACCATTTTCCATAAGATACATATAATCATCTTCAAAGTTAAAATCTGCTCGGGTTACGAGACCCGGTGTCTGATAAGTGTAAGTTTTCAACGTCTTATTCGCTAGAACATCAACCACACTCGTAAGCTTACTAAAAAAAACACTTCTTGGATTCTCATCATTTTGATATTCTTCAGCAGTTCCGAAAACATAAGTCCTTGCTTGCATAACGGGATTATCTGTCTCCATATTATACTTAATTTTGTGCGTTAGATTTCCTTGTGGATCCGTTACAGTGAAACCTTGGGTACCGTATGGAGGCACACCTAATGGACCATCCGTCTGAATTTTTCTTCCGATAGTGTCTGTAATGATGATTCTATTGGCATGTTGTTGATAATCATAGGTTATTTGATCACCAAGACGATTACTTTTGGTTAAAATTTGCCCATCCCTGTTAAACGTATATGTGATTTTATCATCTAGTACCAAACTATAGCCCGTTCCATTATAGAAATAAGTAACATTACTGTATGGATGATTGTAAGGCGTTGTATCATTCCCTCTGAATTCATATGAAGATCCATCATCTAAATCAAAGGTAATCGTATCTGTTGTAGAATAGGTAGCACGATTATAGAAGTTGATATTGGAACTCGTTTGTGCCGAGGCAATCGTGGCACTAATCGTTCCCTCCGTCATTTTAGGAATATTGAGTGACCAGCCCGTTGCAATAAAACCCAGATTGTCTCCATAACCATAATCATAATAACTTGGGTAAGGAAAATTTCCCATACAATCCGATAACATCGTTTGAAAAGTCACATTATCTGGATCGCATACTGGATTAGACAGATCTCCATCTAAACTTGGCTGCATGATTTTAGCGTTCAACGAACTGTAACTACGAACCAAACTGAAATCCAGCCCATTTCTTCCAGGCAAATATAAATCAACGTCTCTTTGATTGGCTGTTTTATAAATCGGATCTACATTAGAGTCGGTATTAGCTTTATATTTAAATTCACTATTTTTCTCTGTAAAACGAAAGCTATTTCCTGTATTCGTCGTTGACAATTTACCGCTCTTTTTAGCATTACTGCTGTAAGTAGAAGCCGTTGCGCTCTCATACTGTTCTACAATGGCTTCTAATATCGGATCCCCGTTCGTTTCAATAAATGGGGCTTCTGCTTTAACGTTCTGTTGAGCTAATATTTCCTCATAATTGTGATCATAATCATATTGCTTCATCGTAACAGGAGTTACTTCCCTTAATAGCACTTGCTGACCTTCAGTAAGTTTATTAATTAAAACCGGAAGATCTTCTTCAGTCATATCTAATACTTCAAAAAACTGCTCTGTCTCTAGCAGAGGCGTTAGTTCTGTATAGAAATACACAGCGAGTTTCTTCATTTCCAGCGTATACTGCTGGGTAATGATCTCCACTTGCTCCTCTGAAAAAATACCCCATTTTTTCTCATATACCGACTCGTCGACAGACAATTCTCCATCCATTAACGGATTTTTTCCGGGGACGTAAACGGATCCTTCTACAGTAAGGGCTGATATATTATTTTCCAATTTAGCATATGCAACAGGGCTCCCCATTTCTGCGAAAATAGATAATAACAAGCTAATGATTAAAAAATAACTTATGACCTTCTTCAAGTTGACCGATCTCCTCTATTTATCTAGTAAAATGATAAAATCATCGATATAAAAGCTGCTCGTTGCGTTGTTGCTTTCTACGTATAAGGACAGATTTTTTGCTGCAATATCGCTATATTTATAAGTCCCGCTAATAATGACCCATTCTCCATCTGTTACCGTTCCTGCACTAACATTTTCATAGAAATGCGTGCCGTTCGGTGATTCGCGATGAATTGTAAACAATAAATCTGATGGAGTAGTACCTGAAACCAATTTTACAGCTGCCTTGATTTGATATTTAGTATCTGGCTTAATAAGGCTTGCTATATCAAGGAGAGGGCCCTGCCATTGTGCAGTTCGATTTGTTACCTTCATGCTTCTAGCTCCACTCTTAGCTGTATCTCCCGAGACTTGAAGAGTAACTCCTTCTCCTTGAGCCGTCCAGCCCTGCAACGTTTCATCTTCAAAATCATGGCTTACGACAGGCGGGGCTTCTACATATTTCTCTACTTTAAACTCATCTAAATAAAAGCTTGCAGTCTCATTAGGGCTTTCCATATATATAATTAAATTTGCAATTGAACCAGTAAACGTGTATTTCCCTTCAAAAGTAACCCATCCATCTGTTGTCACGTGACTTGCACTAATATTATCGTAGTGGGAAGCACCACTCCCGTCTCCCCTATTCATAGTAATTAGAATATCCGAAGAGGTAGTTTCTTGAGGCAGCAGGAGCTTTCCAGAAATCGTATAAGTCACTCCAGGCTTCATATAACTGGATAAATCAAGAGCCGGCCCTTGCCAATTTGCGTTACGATTTGTTATTTTCAGACTACGGCTCCCCTCGCTTGCAGCCTCATTTGTATTTGAAACCAGCACTCCATCTCCCTGAGGGAACCAGCCTTGTACTGTTCCATCTTCAAAATTATGGATAAGTGGTGCCGGACCATCCGTGTAAGCTTCTAAGCTGAGATTATCAATAAAGAAGGAAGCGTTAGGACTAGCACTCTCCATGTATAAATACATACTCGTTGCCGGTTCATTTAATTGGTAAATGCCTTCAAGCGTGGCCCAACCTCCAGAAGTAACCATCTTGGTACTAATATTATCGTAGTAGCTGTTACCATCAGGCATTGTTCGATGAATGGTCATCATCACTTGTGATGCAGCTGCACCTTGTGGAAGACGTACAAATGCTTTAATTTGATAACTCTTTTGTGCCACTATATTATTTTTCACATTAAGAATGGGGCCGTGCCATGTAGCAGTTCGATTGGAAACTTTCAAACTTTTGTTTCCCCCATGTGCTGCCTCTTGGGAAGTATTAAGTAGCACCCCTTCCCCTTGCGGTATCCAGCCTTGCGCATTGTCGCCTTCAAAATCAAAGTATAAATTACCAGATGGGATTGTAGGTGGTACAGTCGTATCATCTATTCCTGATTTGATAAAGGTCTTGGATAATGTATTGCCGTTAGCATCATATTTAAAAATATATGAGCCTTTTTCCGAATCTAACTTAATTAATCTACCATTCGAATCATAACTATACTCATTTGCATGTTTAATATTATTAATAACCAACTGTGATATTTCTGAATAGTTTCCTACTTGATCCACTGCCAAAGCATATATAGTCGTGTTGTAATTAATATGGAACTCTTTCGTATACGGCTGCCAATTGCCATTCCCAATTCGATACTGCTTCTTTATTGAATCAGAAGAGTAATTAATAGTAACTGTATAATCATAAGCAGGCTCAGTCGGACTAATAGAAATAACGGGTTTAGTTGGAGGCTCTCTGTCAATATTAGAAATCTGTATGGTCTTTATTGACATTAGACCTGCTTTGTTTTTAGCATATATGGTATATGTTCCATTCTCATAAACTTGGAATCTATTATACAAACTTGATATTGGAGTTCCATTACCCGCCTGAGACATGTACTCAGCACTGTAATTACCTAAAGTATATTTTTGCTCTAATAAGCCCAGCGTATCTGTAATGTTTGTTGTAATCGTTATAGATTGAGCAAGTGCTGTCGTGTTAACACTTAATGCAATTTGAGGCGGGATTGAATTTTGAAAATAGCCTATACCTGATACATGCCCAAATTTATCTGCACCAACCGCTGCAATTCCTTCTGTTGTTGCTAAAGGGACTGTGTAGTGCTGCCACGCTCCTGAAGCGATACGGTATTTTTTATGAATCGCATTGTCAGGAAATACAATAGTAACTAAATCGCCACTCTTAGAAAGAGTCGGTGTAGCTACGGTGCCAGCTACAAGACTGTTTATGTTTACCTCATATATTTTTTGAATCGAACCTGTATTTCTGTACTGTGTCCAAGTAACAACTAAAATAGGCTGAGGTATTGAATAACTATCAATAACGGTTTTTATAGTAACGTTATCAATAGACATAATATAGACATCATAAACCTCAACTTCTTGCTTCGTATTCACCAGCGTATTGCTCCGTTGTACTCCATCAACATTAACGTTTATCCAGTCTTGATTATGACTAACACTAAAAAATTTTCCTTCGTAAACTACAGAGGTAGCAGCAAATGCGGCTTTTGGTGTAGATAATACAGATAAAATCAATAATGCACATAACATTAGGATACTTGGTGTTTTAAAAAATCTACTCATTATCTCAGTTCCCTTTCAGCTAACTATAATAAAACGCTGCTTTATCCACATAAAAAATCCCCGCAGCATCTGCTTCATTGGCTCTTAGTAAGAAATGCAGCTTTGCAAAACTAGCTTGGTTAGGCGTTTGCCCTTGATTTTCTAGCAACATATACTGCCCATTTGTTAATACAGCATCGGTTATATTGCTTGAAATAAAGTTTCCAGAAAAATCGTAGAAATCGATATATAATTGCAGCTTTGAGTTATAAAGCATCTCCACATTTACATGACCTGACACTTTATAGGATAGATTCGGTTTAACGATGAAGGTTTGAGAGATGCTATAAAATTCATTTTTAGGAATCCAAGAGCCCGCAACCTTCTGTGACTTACTCCCTTGATAAATTAGGGTGTGACTATTATTTGCTAACAGGCTCAGCTTTTTAATCAAGTTCCCATTTAAATCATATTTATAAAAGGTGTTTAATCGTTTTTCATTTTTAGCTTGGGTCGAATAATGA
Organism: Paenibacillus sp. J31R34; assembly: GCF_059383715.1. Taxonomy (NCBI): domain Bacteria; kingdom Bacillati; phylum Bacillota; class Bacilli; order Caryophanales; family Paenibacillaceae; genus Paenibacillus; species Paenibacillus sp. J31R34. The sequence goes on along the minus strand of NZ_JBXENU010000005.1, from coordinate 259,961 downwards.
AGTAAACCTGAACTAGAGTAAATATTCATTTGCCCATCAGGCTGGAATTGATTTTTAATTACCTGATTAACCTCAATTGAACTTACAGGCTTCACAAGCTTCCAATCCTGAGCAACATTTTCCCCGAATTTTTCCCGTTCAAAATTTGCATTTCGCAAGAGGTTAGATTCCTTACTAAATCTCATGTCATCTACGAAAAATGTGCCTGCTCCATTGGTGCCTTGCGAACGAATAATGGCGTAGACACGAACAAACGCCGCATTTTGCGGAACTACTCCCATCGTTGAAACATGAATGTATTCACCTAAAGTTGTTGTAGGAACATCTACGATATCGGTAGATACATACGAATTAACACTCGAAAAATCCAATAACAGCTGTACTTTGGCATGCTGAAGAGTATCAATTTTAAAACGACCGCTTACTGAATAAGATTGGCCCGGCGTTACTTTTAGCGATTGGTGAATTCCGATAAATTCATTATTAGGTAATTGTGAAACCGTTATTTTCTGAGCTCGAAGTTGATCCGTTACTTGATTGGAAGCTGTGACCAACTCAAAGGAAGATTGAGCTCCCCAAGTGTAGGACCAGCTAGAAGCATTCATTCCAGTATTCATATTTCCTGAGTCCAGTAATTCAAAGCTTCCATTTTTCAATTGATTTTCCTCAGCTGCGTATTCAAAACTAACATTGTCGATATAAATGACACCTGCAGCGTTATTATCCAGCCCTCTTATTAGAACATGAAGGGTCATGGTTATTGCTTCTTCGGGCACCTCACCAAAACCTGACAATGTCCAGTAAGCTCCAGATGTCTTTACATCCAAATCCATCGTTTTGCTACCTACATAACGGCTTCCATTCATAAATTCTGCAAAAAGCTGCACCTTAGCATTTGTCAAAGATTCCACGGAAATTCTGCTGCTTATATTAAATGACTGTTTGGGCGTTACCTTCATCTTTTGATAAACGCTCACGAACTCATTTTTTGGCAGCTGATTTACAGCTATTTTTTGAACCTTTTTCCCATTTAATACGGGGTCTGTTACTAAAGAAAATTGAGAGGTGGCTGAAAACACGCTTGCCCATGCATCTGCTAATGGGTTGCTAGCTCCTGACTGTTTAAAATCAGAATTTGCAACTAAATTCCCCTCGCTTGTGTAAGCGAGTTTAATAGAGTCTACATAGATGGTACCTGCTCCATTGCTTCCCGTTGATCGAATTAGGGCATGTATACGTACAATAGAGGCTTTTTCAGGAAGGATATCATGACCAGATAGCGTTACATAGCCAACTGTGTTCGTTTGAGACAAGTCAAGAACAGTTGATGAAAGATAGGATTCGCGATTATAAAAATCAGCTTGGAGTTGAACTTTTGCATGGGATAAAGCTTCTATATTAAACCTTCCGCTCAATACAAACGGAGTACCAGGAACAACCTCTAAAGCCTGATTGACAGAAACAAAATCACCTGTTGATAAATTGGATACGGTTATCTTTTGAGCTTGCACTCCACTCGATACAGGATTACTGACTAAACTAAAATTTGCAGAGCCATAGCTCTCCCAGTTTTTAGATATTCCATTTATTCCTGTTACCTCAAAGTCCGAATTGACAAGTAAGTTCTCATTATTGCGTGTTAATAAAACTTCATTTACTTTACTCTGTTGATTAGCAAAAACTCCTGTAGGAATTGTTGTTACGATTACAAGCGACATAAAAAAAGCTATCACTAACCGTGTGAAAAAAGAATTTCTAGACATATGAACCCCCACCTACAGTATTAGAAAAATATTTCTACACCTATCAAGTTCTATAACATGGTAAATATTTCTCTCCCTCTAAAAGACCCAGAGATTAATATAACATGATCACATTATTTTATTCATCAGGAGATTTTGTCGAACTTTGTTTTAATATGTCGAAATTTAAGTTTGAAATAAAATTTATTACACTTCAAATGAGTTTATAGACGTAAAATTCATTAATTCAACAAATAGTAATAGCCCATGACTGTATCAAGTGGATGTATTTTTTGAATATAAGCAAGCCATCAGATCATCGTTCTCGCTTTCTGAAATAAGGCTAGTTTTATTTTTCTAACATACTCAGATGCTGCAGGCTCTTTGTATTCCTTAGCCCATCGTCTGCTATAGCACCATGATTCAGTGCAAAATCTAATTCATGCAGGATTTCATTAAAAGTCGGCTCAACTATTACTGGCGGAACAAATTCTCTCAACCTATCCATTACATCCATTTTAGTAGGTTTTGGAACTTACACAAACTATTTCACAGAATCAAAAAAATAACCTTGGTTTTTTCCCAAGGTCAAAGTTCTTTATTTATATCCTAATATTTATTCTCCGGAGTTGTTCCTTTAAGAGCAGTTCTGCGGTTTTTTTCTGCTATTGCTAAATCATTCAGCGCCTTCACTAATCCATAAATCCTTAAATTTTTCAAATGTATTTCAACTATCTATCGATTGATTATTACTTTACCATTACACTACCATTTTCTATCCCCAAATTATTATCAGCAGCATCATACGTATAAACATGTGTAATATAGCTACCTTTTTCATTATTATGTTGATTAAATGGAATCCACACTTTCCATGTGCCTTGTTTTACCTTCACCCCTTCACTCCATACTAAATCATCCTGTCCATTCAGATTAGTCCACGTTGGAAAACGGACTCTTGTTACCCGATCCCCTACACCATCCACATTGATCTCATAACCGCCTACTGCCAAATTTACTTCTTTTGGCATTCGCAAGCTAGTCGTATGTTTAACTGTTGTGCTGCTCATTTTCCAAAGTACATTATCTACGTAAATATTTGTTGTGTAGAGACCAATTCCGACATGCTGACTGAAAGGAATGGTCACCTTCCATACGCCAGCTTGAATTTTGGCACCCTCATGTGAAATAGCATTCTGATCCTGCGCTGACCATGTTGAGAACTTTACATTTGTTGCTGCGGCATCAATTCCATAAGCAATAATGTCATAAGAAGCATTGGAACTGCTCGTTTCATCCGGGGCTGCCACACCTTCCTTCACTTCAACTACACGATTTGCAATCCCCAATTTGTTACCAGCAGCATCATATGTATAAATATGTGTATTATAACTACCTTTTTCATAATTGTGTTCACTGAACGGAATCCACACTTTCCATGTACCTTCAGCTACTTTTTCTCCTTCACTCCACACTAAATCGTCTTGCCCGTTTAAATTGGTCCATGTTGGGAAACTAACTCTCTTGGCCATCTCTCCTACGCCATCTACATACACCTCGTAACCGCCTGCTGCAAGACTGGCTTCAGCTGGAATTCGTATACTCGTCGTGTGCTTGACTGTAGTAGTACTTACTTTCCAGAATGTATTTCCAACGTAAATATGTGTTGTATATAGACCTATTCCAATATGCAGGCTAAAAGGAATAGTTGCTTTCCAAACACCATTTTGAATTTTTTCACCTTCATGCCACACCGCGCTCTGATCCTGTGTCGACCATGTAGGGAACCATACAGTTGTTGCTCCAGCATCCACGCCATAGGCAAAAATGTCATAAGAAGCATTGGAACTACTCGTTTCTATGGGGGCTGCTACATCTTCTTTCACTTCAACTGTGAAATTGGAAATCCCCAATTTGTTACCAACAGTATCATAAGTATAAATATGAGTAACATAGATACCTTTTTCATAATTGTGCTCGCTAAATGGGATCCAAACTTTCCATGTGCCTTGCGAAACCTTCACGCCCTCACTCCATACCAAATCATCTTGTCCATTTAGAATTGTCCACGTGGGGAATTGAACTTTGGTTACTCTATCGCCTACTCCGTCTACATATACCTCATAACCCTTTGCTGCCAGGTTAGGTTCAGTTGGAATTCGGATACTGGTCGTTTGCTTGACTGTTGTGCTGCTTGAATTCCAGAGTGTATTTCCTACATAAATATCTGTCGTATAAAGACCAATCCCAACATGCTCATTGAAAGGTATTGTAATTTTCCAGATACCGCCTGTCACTTTTTCCCCTTCTCTCCAAACTGGAGCAGGATCTTGTGAAGTCGACGTTTTAAAACGAACATTTGTAGCATTGGAATCAATACCATTTACAATGATCTCATAGGACACATTAGAATAACTAGTTTCTTTAGGTGCCAATATAGAGGATACTTCTGCTTTACTTTTTGAAATCAGATTACCAGCAGCATCATAATTATAAGTGATTTTATATTGCTTATTACCATCCATTGTATATATAGCTATTAATCTGTTGGAATCATCGTACTCATAATAAGAAGAAGCCGCATAAATAGAATTTTGAGAAACAAATAAAATAGCAATAGATACGATCAAGCTTATAACAAATTTAAAATCTTTTTGTCTCTCTCTTTGATATACTACTTGGAATAAATTCAACATTTCAGCCCTCTCCTAGTAAAAAAATAAAATTATCCATATACAATCGGCTCGTCTCATTCTGTAATGCGTCTAGAAAAATAAGGTTCAGCTCATAAATGCCTCCTGCCTACTACTTAACTGACTATTATAGAAAATTAAATTTTTCATGCAGCTTATAATTTAACATAATATATATCTATCTAAAAGTTTAATTTAATACTTTAATCACTTTCAGATTTTATATTAAGTTCCTTAGATCTAACTATTCAAAAAAAGCCCACTCCACAAATTCATGGACTGGGCAATTTCTACTCTATCATGTCTATCTACCAACTATCCTACTACTTCAACCCAAAAGCCTGCTCCAGCTCCGCAATCCTCGACTGCTCCATATGCACAATAGCGCCAATATTTTTCGCTGAAATGGTTGCTTTCGCGCTGTATTCGGCGACCTCCAGACGGTCGAAGGCGTTCAGCAGGCTTTGCCCGGTGACGATGACACAGTCATTTTCGGCAATGACGATGGGCGTGTTCTCCTGAAAAAGCTGTGCCGCCTTCTGCGGCTTCGTATACAAATCTCCATACGGGAGCTTAGGAATATTCCGCAGCAAAATATAGCTTTCCGGAATCGTCCGCGAGTCCAGCAGCTCCTCCGTCACCGCAAACGCCATAATGTTGGGCGGATGGGCAATAATAACCGAGTTCACATGCGGCTGCGTTTCATAAATATGCTGGTGAAACTGCACCGAGCGGCTAGGCACCTTGCCCGCCTCCTTCTTCCCGCCGTCGATGCGTACGAGATCCGCTGGCTCCACATATTTACGGTCCTGATCATACGGCGTAATAGTGAAGGAATTTTCACCGACCCGATGGGAAAAGGTCCCCTGCGTGCTCGTAAACAGCCGCTGATCATAAGAACGCTTAATGAGCTTGCACATCTCCCGGCGTGCTTCCTTCTCCTCACTGCTGTAAAAGTCTGGTACGAACTCCTCCAGCAGCACCTCGCGCGTATCCGCCAGCTGTTCGGCCGCCAGCGTTACTGGCGTCCCAATCCGATTCGCCTGTATCTCCATCCGCGCGCAATATTCCAGCGTCTCGAATCTTTGAAAGGCTTCAAATAAATCCCGGCCGCCTACTACGACGCCGTGATTTTCCAGCATAATCGTGTTCAGCCCTTCGCTGAATACATCCGCTATATTTTCACCCAGCTCCGCGCTTCCCGGCAAGCCGTATTTCGCCATGCCCACCTCGCCGCAAATCAAATAGTCATTTGGCAGCAGACGGACATTTGGCACTTTACGCACCATGCTGAACGCCACAAGCGCCGGTGGATGTGCATGAACGACCGCCCGAATATCCGGCCTTCTGCGATAAATCATCTGATGGAACGGGTATTCGCTCGATGGCCGGTGATTGCCTGCAATCGTACCGTCCGCCTTGACACAAACGATGTCCTGACGCGTCAGTTCCCCCTTGTCGATCCCAGCAGGCGTAATCCAAAGATCGCCATTATCGTCCAAAATCGATAAATTGCCGCCTGAAGTCGTCGTCATGCCATAACCGTAAATGCGCTCCATCATCATGACCAGCTGATCGGAAGGATGTAATAAGGTGAATTCCATTTGCGTGTCCCCCTTTTTTGCGTTCAATATCTTTGTTTATATTGTATTACTTTTGTTTGTTTTTGAAAGTGACTTTTCTTACATATCAAAAAAAGAATGCCTCAGGCCCATAGATAGCCCCAAAGCATTCCCACTTTTCAATTGGAAATTTCATTGCTTATTTTGCCGATCCTCAATAGGAGTAACGCCAAAAAACATTTTATAAGCTTGAGTGAAATGCGAGAAATTGGAATACCCCACTTTGGCTGCAACCATGCTGATTGGAAGTGTTGTGTTCCGCAGCAGCGTTTTGGCCGTATTCATTTTCTCCGTTGTAATGAAGCTCTTCAAGGAGATATTCATTACACTTTTAAAAAGCCTTGAAACATAGTTTGGTGTCAGATGAACAGCTTCTGCAATATCCGTCCTTCTGATCTCATTTTCTATGTTGCAACGAATAAATTGGATAATGATATCTACCTGTCGCTGCGCTTCCTGCTTGGAGACGGATATACTCTGAAAATATTCCATCACGTATTTAATCAGATTTTCCATGTCTGCGACACTGGAATAAGAATGAAGCGACTTCTCAAGCCATTCGCTGCCTTCAAAAATATCATTGACCGAGATATTCATATATCCCGCCATATGAGAGATCAGCTGCATAAAATTCTGGTAAAATCGCTTTAAGCGTTTCGCATTTAAATCGCTTTCCTTAGACATTAGCTTAAGATAAAGCAAAACTTCATTTAAAATCAAATCTGGCGACCCTTTGCTGAGAAACTGATTCCACATTTGTATATCTTCAGCATTTTTTTCAATTTGATGGATCATTTTATCTTGATTCAGCATAAAGACATCATCAAGACCCGCCACATTGTCTTCCTTCATTTTTTTAAGCTCATGAAATCTCTTGCCCAGCATGGCAATGGAATGGGATGAACCGGAATAACAAGCAATTTTGCATTTAAAATATTTTTGCATAAATTCCCTTAAGGTATCCAATTGCTTTTTAAGAATCCAAGGACTGACTAATACGTTGTCACTGGAATATATAATACATAAAAAACAGTGGTCTTCCAGTGAAATGAGCAGTACCTGCTGGTCATATGCGTCAAAGTGCTCCGTAATAATATTCGACAAGGCATAAGAGAACGTGGACGCATCCCATACTCCGTAGGAACCCCCATTGCTTTGCATATCGATTAAAGATAAATACACCTGGCTGCTTTCGTTGATTTGTACATTAAAGCTCTTCATATCTGCCAAAAAGCTTTCGAGGCTTGTAGCCTTTTCGGAAAACCATTCTTTAAGCAGCGCCTGCAATATACGTTCACTGTTATTGAAAAGCAGCTTTCCGTAAGAGGAGTATTTTTCGCTCTCCCGTTTGCCCTTTACTTTTTGTATGGCCTGAACAATGGAAAGCTCAATATCTTCATATTTAGCAGGCTGGAGAATATAGTCCTGCCCTCCTAGCTGTACAGCTTCTTTCGCATATTGAAAGTTCGCGTGTGAGGTCAAGAACAAGCATGCAACTTCATATTTTTTCTCCTGCACCCACCTTAATAAGTCAAGACCGCTTTCTCCTGGCATTTCAATATCGCTAAGCATAATGTCGACAATCTGACTTTTTAAAATATTTTTTGCTTCAAAGGCATTGTAAGCCTTCAGCACCTGCTTGACGCCAATCCTATCCCAATCAATGCCGGAGTAAATGCCATCCACGATATGTGTCTGATCGTCAACGATAAGCACAATCATCTAAACCACCTCATCATGCTTGGATTGGGATATGGAATCGGAGCATGGAATGAATATATCCACACATGCGCCATTCGAATTAGAGAATAATAGAATGGCCTCTCCCTTGTATTGTAAGAGCAAGCGCTGCTTTACATTACTGATTCCTACATGCTGGGAGTCTGTTTCGCTGAGTTCCGAATTCAAGCGAGCTAGCTCCTCTTCCGAGAATCCCTTGCCATTGTCCAAAATAGTGATGTTGACATAGTTCATCGAATCACTTCTCAGATGTCTAGCCTTTACATGTATGATCAAGGGCTTATCCTGGTACATCCCGTATTTCATGGAATTTTCTACAAAAGTCAATATTGTAATGGGGGGTATCGGAAAATCATTTAACTCATTATCCACTTCTACCGAAAAATGAATGGATATGAATTGCGTCATCCGTTGCAATTTCACATACGTTTCCGTGTTATAAATTTCATCTGACAAAGTAACAAAGTACGGAGATTCCTGGAACATATGACGCAAATAACCTGAAAGCAACAGAATGATTTCTTGTATCTCTTTATAATTCCTGTTCTCGGCAAGCGCATACAGGTTGTTCAAACAATTTAAATAGAAATGTGGACGTATTTGTATTCTTAGATATTGCATCGTGGCAAGCTGTGCTTCAAGCATTTGTTCATACGTCTTAATTTTCAGCGATTTTATTTCATGGAGCATTTCATTAAACGTATCGCTCATTTGATCAAATTCCAATATGGGCGAATGATTGACCATGCTCACATCGAAATTTCCATCCTTTATATGATTCATTGTATTTACAAAGCCCTTAAACGGAGAGAAAAAGGATCTCTTCAGCAAATAATAACCTACTGGCACTAATAATATACAAAGGATAGAAGAGAACAGCAATGAAAGCTGCTTGCTGTCCATATTATTCCAAAAGCTCCGAATAGCCACAAGATATACCATTCTCAGTTCAGGAACTCCGAAATCGCTTTGAATGAAGAGGTAATTGCTGTCACCGATCTTCGTTGTATAATAAGGGTTTCCACTTTTTGTCATATTTAATGTAATCGTTTTATTATTCAAATATTGATCGGTCGTCAGTAACTGCATGCCTTCTGAAGCAAACAACAGTACATTGGGATTGGCCGAGCTGTCGACATTTAATAATTGGGCGGCTCGATTCAACTGGATGATACATACAAAGTAGGCCTGCTTGTATTCTAATACTCTTACAAGATAATTCTGGGCATTCAGCTCGCGCACAAACCACTTTGCAGGTACAATATCGCCCTCTTGTATCATTTCTTGCAGTTCGACGGTCAGCTTTGGGCGATCAATGGAATCGGTTTTACTTTGAAACTCGTTCCAAATAAGACCGTTAGGAGCCGAATAGAGAAAAAAACCGGTCACCAAATCATACATAGACATGACATTTTTACTTTTTTCCAAAATTTCATAGGCAGACAAATAAGCATCCAATTTCCCAACCTTGTAGCTTAGCACTTTAAAATTCGTATCGTTCGCTACAGTCGTGGACATAAAAGAATGAATATTGGATAAATTCTTCTCGAGAGATGAGGAATAAACGTGGAGCTTGCTTTTGTTTTCTTGCACGATGTTCGAGTTAACTACCGTATTGGCCGTATATATATTGTAAAAAAGCAAGCAAATCATAAAAGGAACGATCAACAAAAGTAAAATTAGAATGGTTTGCTTTTTATATGAAATTCGTGATTTTACTTTCATATGCATCCGGCTCCTCAAAGAGGTGCAGAAAGGCTTTACTGAAATGCCGAGCTTCAGGCAATCCAATAAAGCTTATCCGCAAATTCATGATTATTTAATTGCATGTGTAGCTCATACCCGTTTGAATACTCTATAAATCAGCGGCTGCAGCTCGATTTCAAATACCGTTTCGTTTGTTGTCTCATACAGGGCAGACCATTCCTCCCCGCTTCTTACATCTACTAGTTTACGCCCATTCCCGTCAACATGCACTTTGATTTTCTCTTGATGATCAAGAAAAGATTCCAAAATAAACGTATCGTTGTCATACAGGAAGATGGATACTTTACCGGGGCACTCTAAATAAATCTTCCATTCACTCATCAGGTACTGACGTATTGTCGTCAGCACTTCTGTTGGATAAATATACAATTCAACGTAGTCATCGGGTACCGTCAAAATATATACGGTTCCATTCCCATATTTATTTTTCAATAATACAGGAAACCACATGTCTTCTTTTTTCAGCGCAACTATACAATCTCCAGCATTGCTCATATACTCAATCACGGGCAAAAGCACGTTGCTGCGGCTCCAGTAGCTACCATTAAAGCTAATGCCTTCGGATACAAATTCATTGGAAAAGGCTTTTCTGCCAGTGTACCTTGCCGATGTCAGCTCTTCGACGCCTCGCCCCTGCATCTCCCGCAGGAAGCCAGAGGTTAGGCAAACATCCGAGCCCTGCAACAGGTGATTTTTCAGCTTCTGGATAATTTCAGCATCTTGGGCGCTATTCGCAGAGATGAATACCAAACCGGGTGAGTCCGGGAATTGAGGGCTAGGCTCTAAGGCGACTCCTACCATGCCCAAATAATCGTACAAATGATTCTCTCCTCGTGCATGAAAAGGCTCATATACCGACAAACCTACTGGATTCCCCGTATCGCCGAGCACCTTGTCCAATCGTTCCAATTCATGTCCAATCGCTGGAATTTGAACGGTGTCGAGCAGCCAGCTGTAGCAGAACAAGGTGAGCTCCTTGCCTTTGGCAAAAAGCGTGAGCATCGCTTGTTCAAGGAAATAAGAAATATGAGGTGTGCTTCCAAGCGAATCAATCCATCCTCCTGCATTATGCCCGGGCTTTACATTTTCCAGCCAACGCATGAGTGAATAACTGCCGTATCGCGGAAGGCTTTGTGAAGAATGGTTGGAGTCCCTCGTTTCTGTTCCCGTGTAAATCTCATCGAAAATCCGCGACTGTGTTTCGGGGTTATAACCCGTTTCTTGAAACGATTCATTCCAATCCGGAAATTTGATGATCATATTTACATTGGGATTTATCGTTTTGGCAGCTTTCATAACGATATTCTCCGATACTTCCGTCATCAATTGCAATCGGAACTCGGACCAGCTTTTGCTTCCCTTTGCCTCGATGCAGGTCGGGCAGGCGCAATTCGTAAAGAAGAAATCATCAATAATAATCTCATCGAACACGGAGGCCGCAAATTTAACTGCTTCCTCCAACATTTTCAAATCTTCCTCGTTTGTATAGCAAAGCGTCGTGCATGATCGCTTATAGCCTTCTTCAATCGGCTCGGCCTGGCTCTCAAAAATCGTCCCTCCGCTGCCATTAACCCCTGTTTCGTTAATAAGCGGCTTGTTTTTTGTCGTATTCATCCGTGTTGTTGTGATAGCCCCTGATACAGCTATTCCCTTTTCACGGAAAAACTGCTTCAAAGCATCGAGCTTCTCTCTGGATACATCCATGTCGTCTCTATGTGTTTCCAGATAAACCTTGGAGCATTTCAAATGCTTCTCAAAAAATTGAAAGCCTGCTCTGAGGTTGTCCAGAGAATCAAAATTGGCAATACATCTCGTTGTAAAGTATAGCGCCACATTAAAATGTGAATATTTCGTCATTAGTATTTCCTCCATCGTTATCATTAATCGTGTGTGTGAATATTACCCTTTAACCGCTCCGACAACTATACCTTTAATAAAATATTTTTGGAAAAACGGATAGACCAGCAGTACAGGAATTAAACCGATGACCGCAATTGCCATTTTTATCGCAGTTGTCGGAAAGCTTGTCCCCATGCTAACCTGCAGTTTACTGCCAAGGCCGCTCATCATGAAAAGCGTGTCCAAAAGCATTCTATTCAACAGAACCTGCAAGCTGAATAATCGCTTATCACTAATAAAATATAATCCATTCAGCCAATCATTCCAGTAACCTAGCCCTATAAACATAACCAGTGTTGTAATAATAGGGAGGGACATCGGAAGTACAATTTTGCATAAAATACGTATTTCGCCAGCCCCATCTATTTTAGCTGCTTCCGTTACAGCCTCTGGTATATTCGTCGTAAAATAAGTGCGCATCATAATGACATTAAATGCGTTCATAAGCAAGTTGGGAAAGATCAGCGCATAAATCGTGTTTTTCACATCAAAAATCTGCGTCCACATAATATAGCTTGGAATTAATCCGCCTGAAAACAACATCGTGAAAAAAATAAAAAAAGAAAATATATTTCTCCCTGGCAAATCCTTTCGCGATAATGGATAAGCGAACATAGTGGTGATGATCAGGCTTAGCAAGGTTCCGATTACGGTGACAAGCGTTGAAATGAAATACGCTCGACCTACTTCGCTTGAATTGGTGAGAATATATTTATAAGCGGTAAAGTCAAAGCTTTTGGTGAAAAACGAATACCCGTTTTGGATCAGGGCCGTTTCATTAGTTATGGAGGATATAATCAGCAGTAAAAAAGGAATAATACAAAATAATGATATTCCAACCAGACTCAGGTTCGCAAACGCCTGGAATCCCTTATTGGTTTGAACCATCTGCAATACCCGCTTTCTATGAATGTCCTAAAATAGCGCACTTTCGGGGTCGCTTTTTTTGACGGTATAATTAGCAATCAAAATCAGAATAAATCCGACAAGAGACTGATAAGCGCCGGCAGCGGAGGACATTCCAATGTTTTGTGTTTGCATAAGCCCACGATAGACATAAGTATCAATCGTATTGGTTACGTTCATTAATGGCCCGCTGTTCATAGGCACCTGGTAAAACAGTCCAAAATCGGAGTAAAAAATTCGCCCTATTGCCATCAAGGTCAAAATGATGATGGTCGGTTTTAAGCTCGGCAGCGAAATATGGAGAATGCTCTTCCATTTGCTCGCGCCATCAATTGCCGCTGATTCAAAATAACCGTTGTCGATCCCAACCAATGTGGCATAAAAGATAATCGTGTTAAAGCCAAACCATTTCCACACATTCACAATGACCAAAATGAAGGGCCAATATTTAGGGCTCGTATACCATGAAACCGGATCGATTCCGAGCGGTTTTAAAATCGTATTGTTGATGAACCCCGTTTCTGCGCTCAAAAATCCATAAACCAGATATCCCACAATAACGATAGAAATCAGGTAAGGCAATAAAATAGTCGTTTGGTAAAATTTTTTGGCTTTCTTTGATGTGATCTCATTTAATAATACGGCGACAAAAACAGAAATTATCGTTCCAATGACGATAAACAATAAATTGTAACCGATTGTATTGCGTGTTATCAGCCATGCATCCTGCGTTTTGAACAGGAATTCAAAGTTTTGAAAGCCAATGAAATCGCTTCCCCAAATTCCCTTCTGGTAATTGTACTGCTTGAAGGCAACAATAATCCCGCTCATTGGAATATAGTTATTGATAATCATATAAATCGTCCCGGGTAAAAGAAGAAGATACAGCGGCAGAAACTGCATTTTTCTCCACCGACTCATTTTTTGCAGGCTATTCATGCGGACCTCCCCTCACCCCGCTCCTACCTTCCGATTGTCGTAACAGCCTCATCGCAGGAGCGGGGGAGCATTGTTTGCTATTGTTTATTTTTGTGCGAGCCAATTATCGAGCTGAGCCTGCTTTTCTTCTATAATTGCGTCTATGCCGGCACTCTTCAATTCCTTTTCAAACCGCGGCAGCACCTCGACCGGATCGAGGTCGCCGCAATCCAGCGCGTTCACATATTTTGCGAGTACATTATTTACTGCAGCAATTTGCGGCAATACTTTCGTGTTGTTCCAAATAAACCCTTTTGCAATGGATTTCGTAGCATTTTCGTTGAATTTGAGCGTATCCTCCCAGACGGTAGGGGAATCGGAGGCCCATACATGAGAAATTAATTCGTTCGGCCAAGCCCATGGATCTGCGCTGTAGGTTTTGTTTTGGGCGTTCATTCCTTCAGGGTAATCAATTAATCCTTTGGCTGCGTCTTTTACCACATAGTTTTTACCCTCAACACCGTAGATAAAGATATTAGCTAATTCTGGATTCGTGTACATTTCATTCAGAATTTGCACCGCTCTTCCCGGGTTTTTACTATTATGGGCAACATACCACAGATTATTAATATTATTAGTTGTCGAATACGGAGCAGTAAGCTCAATAATCGTCATCTTTTTGCCCGTGCTTCTTTCAATCTCGCCTTCCATTCCAGGCTTGGTGTTGGTTATGGACGCGAATGCCTTTCCTGCCTTAATTAGACTGACGGCACTCTCCGAGTTGGTTGAGCCGTTTGGCAGCAGCAAGCCTTCTTCCTGCCATTGATGACGTCTCGTTACAATATTTTTGTAGGTGTCTGACGTATACCAATTGACTACCGTTGTATGGTCAGTCGTAGAGTCCTCCAGAACTCCTGGGTCTCCTCCCAAATCATCCTTGTAGGAAATATAATATCCCATCGTTCCAGCATCGGACACCAGTGGATACATATCCGGGAACTGGGTCTTTGCCTCACGAAGGAGCTTCTCAACATCATCCTCGGTTTTAATGGCAGAAGTGTCGGTGCCCAGCTTCTCCAGATACTCGGTCGGAATGGCATAACCATACCCGGATGCAAGCTCTTTATTGTTGCGGACCGCATAAATTTGACCGTCTACTGAAGTTGAATCCCAATCGGACTGAGGGATTTGCTCCAGCATGTCCTTCCCATATTCCTTGAGCAAATCATTCAGAGGCACAACCTGACCGCTGTTGGCCGCATTTGGAACAGTCAATCCGAAGCTTGGCATTAAATCAAAATCTTCTCCGGAAGAAAGCATCAGATTTCTTTGTTGGCCAAAGGAACTGAAGCCAAAACGAACAAGCTCAATGGTTGTGTTAAACTTTGCTTCTGTAATTTTGCTTGCTGCCGCTGCAACCTCTTTCACCGCTTCGTCGTCGGCATCATCCACCATAATAATCTTGACAACATAGGGCTCTTGAGAAGGTTCTGTTGCTGCCGAAGCGGCTGGCGACGCTTCCGAACCTGCATTGTTTTTACTGCAACCAATAATTAAGGCAGGCAGTAAAATGACGAGACAGGCAAGCGTCATAATCTTTTTTTCAAACCTCATTTTTAATTGCTCCCCTCGTAATTTCTTTTTACAATATAATTGTATCCGCTATCATTTCACGAAGATATCGATTTTGTTTCTTATCATTATCAATTTTGTTTCATGATTTTATTCTGAAGCAACTTGTTGAAGCAGATAAAAAAAGAATGCCTCAGGCTCATAGATAGCCCCGAAGCATTCCCACTTTTCAATCAATATTCGAATCTAAATATTTCTTTGTCCCCTATCTGGCACCCTCGCCATATGCAAACTACAGCTTGCGCTCCCGTCTGCGGGCAACGCCTGAAGCATAAGCCGCTTCAATGACCGCCTCTTTGACACGCTCTGCCACATGCGGATTGAATATGCTCGGAATGATGTAATATTCATTCAGCTCATCCTCGGTAACCACCGCAGCAATGGCCTTGGCGGCAGCCAGCTTCATCTCCTCTGTCACCCGCGAGGCACGGCAGTCCAGCACGCCGCGGAACAATCCGGGGAAGCATAATACATTATTGATTTGGTTCGGATAATCCGACCGTCCCGTCGCAATAACGCGCACAAGGCCTTCCGCTTCCTCCGGCGTTATTTCCGGCGTTGGATTCGCCATTGCGAACACAATGGCATCCTTCGCCATTTTGCGAACATCATCCGCCTTCAGCACGCCCGGCCCCGATACGCCGATAAAAATATCTGCGCCCGCAATGACCTCACTCAGCTTGCCCTGCTCCCGGTTCGGATTCGTATGCTCCGCATACCAGCTCCACGCTTCATGCGCGTAGCTGTTGCCAGCGACGAGTGCGCCGTCACGATCAACCCCGATGATGTTCCGTACACCTGCTGCGAGCAAAATCTTCGTGCAGGCAATACCTGCCGCCCCAACGCCGCACAGCACAAACTTGCAATCTGCAAGCTGCTTGTCAGCAAGCTTGACCGCATTAATAAGACCTGCGAGCAGCACGACCGCTGTACCATGCTGGTCATCGTGGAATACCGGAATGTCCAGCTCCTCAATGAGACGCCTCTCAATTTCGAAGCAGCGCGGCGACGAAATATCCTCGAGATTAATGCCGCCGAAAGTAGGGGCAATGCGCTTAATGGTCGCAATGATTTCTTCCGTATCCTGTGTATCGAGGCAGATCGGGAAAGCATCTACTCCTGCGAGCTGCTTGAACAGCATCGCCTTGCCCTCCATGACCGGCATCGCTGCGAGCGGGCCAATATTGCCAAGCCCTAATACGGCTGTTCCGTCCGATACGACGGCTATCGTATTTCTTTTTATCGTGAGCGAGTGTGCCCGCTTCGGGCTTTCATGTATCGCCATGCAAATATTTGCCACGCCCGGCGTGTACACCCGTGACAGATCATCACGCGTTTTAATCGTCATTTTCGGTGTAACTTCGATTTTGCCGCCAAGATGCATAAGGAAGGTCTGGTCTGATACCTGCAGCACCTTCACGCCTGGCGACTTATTTAATACGCTTACTATTAGTTCTTTGCGCTGCGTATCCGTAATATTGACCGTCACATCACGAATCGTCGATGTTTTGCTTGTCCCGCTTACGTCTACAGCTACAATGTCGCCGCCCGCTTCACCAATTGCCGTAGCAATTCGGCCAAAGGTTGACGTTTCCTTGTCCATTTCCAAACGCAATACGATATTCGTGCTTCCCGTTGCTGGCACCGCCACCCTGACCACACTCCCTTTGCAAACGCTTTAGCGCTTGCTATTTGCCTTCATGTTAACGGTTACATGAAAATGTGGGAAGCTTTTGACCATATTGTTGGTTTTGGTCATTTTGGTCTTTGCTGCAATACGTAGCGATTGATTGGACGCCCAACCCCGCCATAGTTGATTTCCAGCATCACATAACCGCTCTTCTCCAAAAAATCCAAGTAGCGCCTCGCCGTGACTCTGGCAATGCCGATTCCCTCGGCTGCTTCCTCCGCCGATACCCCGCCCTCCGAGCGATGCATCACCTCAACGATTTGCCGCAGAGTAACGGCATTCAGCCCTTTCGGCAGGCTGCTTTGCTGCTCATCCAGTCCAGCAAAACCAATTTGCCTTGCTTGTCCTGTTTGCTCAGCCTTTCCAACTATTCCTGCTGGCCCTGTTTGTCCAGCCTGTCCAGTTTCCTGCTGACAATTACCATGCTTCTGCCCCTGCACCCAGTTTTCCCCAATGAGCAGCATTCGATCCAGCTCCTCTTGGGTGACGGGCTTTTCTTCGGCCAAACCTTCATGACGCTCGCGGTAACGCTCCAAGGTCTGGCGAATCCGCTCCAGCTTGAAGGGTTTAATAATATAATCCATCGCACCTCCGCGCAGCATTTCGCGAATCGTCTCCGGATCTTTCGCCGCCGTTACGACAATAACGTCAACGGGCATTGCCGCTGAGCGCAGCTCCCGCAGCGCTGCCATCCCATCAAGCGCGGGCATAAACACATCGAGAAACACCAAATCCGGCGCAAGCTCCCGGATGAGGCGCAAGCCCTCCAGCCCATTCCCCGCAATGCCCACGACCTGAAAGCCGTCTACTTGCTCGACAAACTGGCGATTAACCTCCTGTACCATGGGATCATCTTCAATAAGCACCACTTTGAAAAAGCTTCCGTTCTGTCCTTTGCTCATGTCCTCCGCTTTCACGTTCATCCGCCAGCCCCTCCCATCGGAAATGTTAGCTCAATAGCCGTACCGCTTCCTAGCTCTGACTGAATACGCAGCTCTCCATCGCCCTTATCGACGATGCTGCCAACCAAATACAATCCAATGCCGCGATTATCGCTGCCTTTTGTCGTAAAACCCCGTTCAAGCACACGCGACTGCACCTCAATCGTCATGCCGCAGCCATTGTCTTCAACAAGAATGGACAGCAGCTCTTCATTCTGCTCCATACTAACATAAATTTCCTTTTCTTCGCGAACTACTTGCGCCAGCGCATCAAAAGCATTTTCAATCAAATTTCCGATAAGCAGCACCATATCATGCTGATCCAGCATGACGGGGAATTGCTTTACCTCCATATGAGGATCAAGCTTAACCTGAATGCCCAGCTCCTTGCCCCGGCTGATTTTGCCAAGCAGCAGGCCCGCCAGGCTGTCATCCGCAATGTGCTGATGCAGAAACTGCGTCAGCTCCTCCTGCTGGCCGGAAATATCATATACATATTGCAGTGCCTGCTCTTTTTTATCCAATTGAAGCAGTCCAGCAATCGTGTGCAGCTTGTTGCTATGCTCATGATTTTGCACCCGCAGCGCATCGACGAACTCTCGCACACCCGTCAATTCCTCTGCCATACGTGCCACCTCGGTCCGATCTTGAAAAATCGCAATCGCCCCGATCATCTCCCCCTGCTCACGAATCGGAATGCGATTGCTCCAAATCAGCGTTTTGCCCACTCGCAGCTCCTGATTGAATACGGGACGCTCCAGCTCCATAATTTCCGGCAGCCTTGTATCCGGCAGCACCTCGCGAATCGGCAAGCCGACTACGTCGCGGGATACATTGAAAATCTGCTTCGCCCGTTCATTAAAAATCGTGATCAGCTCAGAACGGTCAATCGCAATGACCCCTTCATGCATCGCCTGAAAAGCTGCTGTGCGCTCCCCATACATACGCGCAATTTCATGCGGCTCCAAATTGTACATTTGCCGTTTAATGTGGCGGGCAAGCAGCGCTGACCCGAATATCCCAAACAATAAAGCGATCAGCAGCGTAAGCACAATCGAGCTTTTCTGCTCCGCGATAAGCTTCGCCAGCCCCGGCAGCAGCCCGCCCGCCACAACGACGCCTACCTGCTCATGCGCCTCATTCATAATCGGGACATAAGCACGCAGCGCAACGCCCGACTCCCCCTTCACCTTTGACATGTAGGTGTGCTCGGCAAACGCTGCATCCGCATCCGATGAATTGAATTTGCCGCCGATCCTCGACGCCAATGGATGCGATAGCCTCGTCCGGTTCATGTCCAGCACGACAACATAGGCCACATTATTAATAATGCGGATATTGTCCGCTACAGGCGCAATCCAGCTTGCGCTGTCCGGTTCATTGATCTGATTTTTAATGCTAGGCAGCTCGGCAACGGTACGGGCGGTAATCAGCAGCCGCTGTTTAAGCTCGTCCTCCTTCATGCGGGTGACGCTCCCAATCACGACAATGCCACCAATAAGCAGCGAGAGAAGAACGAGTCCGAATGACAGCAATATCATTTTCCAATAAATTCGCAGACGGCTGAGCATCGCTTCTCCTCCCTGTTGCTTCGTTTACGTTTTTTCTCTATTGTGAAATAATAAGGGTAAAATAGCAACTGCGGCAAACGCTGCTAATCTGGCAGGAAGGGGGAGTGGATTAAAAATGAAAACCGCAATCGGTATGATCAGCTTTATTGCTGTAGGCTTGCTGGCAGCCATTTTGTTCGGCTTTCGTCCCGAGGCGACTCGTACCCTGCCCTTTGATGAAGAGCAGACGGGACTGAAGGAGCGGATCGTCATTAAATTCAGCCATGTGGTCGCGGAAAATACACCGAAAGGACTGGCGGCGACCCATTTCGCCAAGCTCGTCAAGGAAAAGACGAATGACGCCGTTGAAATTCAAATATTTCCAAACGGCATGCTGTATACCGAGGATACCGAGGTCGCGGCACTCAAGCGTGGAGATATTCAAATGATCTCCCCCTCCTTTTCCAATCTAAGCGCCGTTGATCCCGCATGGCTCGTCATGGATCTGCCCTTTGCTTTTGCCGATCAGCAAGCAGTGGATAAGGCGCTTGCAGGCGAGCTTGGCACGCTTTTAGCTGCAGCGATGGAGAAGCATCATATAAAAAGCGTTGCCTTTTGGAGCAATGGCTTCAAGCAAATGACGAACAGCATTCGTCCGCTGCGGGTTCCCGAAGATTTTGCAGGGCTGAAATTCCGCATGCTGCCGAGCGATGTCGTCATCAGCCAATTTCAAGCGCTTGGCGCCACTACAGCGAAAATCCCCTTTAACCAAGTGTTCGCAAGCTTGAAAAAAGGCATCGTTAATGGACAGGAAAACACGATATCCAACATTTTTACGAAGCAGCTGTTTCAGACGCAGCATTATATGACGATTAGCAATCATGGCTATCTTGGCTATGGCGTCATGTTTAATGAAAGCTTCTGGGACGAGCTTCCTCCGGGCATTCAGGACGAGCTGCAAAGCGCGCTTGCAGAAACGACCGAATGGATGATGCGGAACACAGCAGCCATGCAGGAGCAGCAGCTTCGCCAGCTCAAGCAATTGAAGGATATTGACATCCATACGCTGACGCCGCAGGAGCGGGAGCAATGGGTGCAGGCTTTTCTGCCGATTTATGACCAATATTATGAAATTATCGGGGAACCACTGATGAAGGAAATCGCGCGACCGAAATAACCAAAACGAACAATATGACCGTATGCTTGTGACAGAGGCTCTCCTTCTTTTACAATGAGGACGCAAACGAAATTAAAGCGTTTTCATTTTGATAAAAGAAAGTGGGGCCCTCCTCATGAAGCTGAAATTCAACCTAAAAAACCTAACTGTCCAAGTCGTGTGTGCTATCATTATTGGTATTTTATTCGGCCATTACTTCCCGGAGCTTGGCGAGAAAATGAAAGTGCTTGCCGATGGATTCATTAAGCTGATCAAAATGGTTATTGCGCCCATCGTCTTTTTCACCGTTGTAAACGGCATTGCCAATATGGGCGATATGAAAAAAGTCGGCCGCATCGGCGGCAAGGCGCTGCTCTATTTTGAAATTGTGACGACGCTAGCGCTTGCGATTGGCCTCATCGTCGTCAATTTGGTGAAGCCGGGCGCAGGCATTGATGCCAGCAAAGCCAGCGGCGACATTACAAAGTACACCGACGCTGCTGCCCAGTCGAGCCACAGCATGGTGGATTTTATACTCGGCATTATTCCGGATAACGTCATTTCGGCCATGGCTGGCGGCGATTTGCTGCCGATACTCTTATTTGCGATTTTGTTCGGCTTGTCGCTTACGGCGATGGGAGAATCGGCAAAACCGGTTACCCAACTGTTTGACAAGCTGTCGCATGGCTTTTTCGGCATCGTCAATATGATTATGAAGCTATCACCACTTGCTGCTTTCGGAGCGATGTCCTACACAATCGGCAAGTTCGGCATTGGCTCGCTGACCTCGCTGGGCAAGCTGATGGGCTCCGTCTATATTACGATGGCGCTGTTCATCATCATTGTGCTCGGCTCGATTGCCCGCTTTTATGGCTTTAGCATTTTCAGCTTTATCCGTTATATCAAGGATGAAATTTTCCTCGTGCTCGGCACTTCGTCCTCCGAATCGGCGCTGCCGCGCATGATGGATAAGCTTGAAAAATACGGCTGCTCCAAGCCCGTCGTTGGGCTCGTCGTTCCAACTGGGTACTCGTTCAATCTCGACGGTACGGCGATTTATTTGTCCATGGCCGCGATGTTCGTCGCTCAGGCATCCGGCGTTGAGATGTCGCTCTGGCAGCAGCTTACGCTGCTTGGCGTACTGATGCTGACGTCCAAGGGAGCCGCAGGCGTTACGGGCTCCGGGTTTATTACGCTGGCAGCGACGCTTGCTGCTTTCCCGAGCATTCCTGTTGCTGGCATGGCTCTGCTGCTCGGCGTTGACCGCTTTATGTCCGAGGCCCGCGCCATCACGAACCTGATCGGCAACGGTGTCGCAACGGTCGTCGTCGCCAAGATGGAAAATGAATTTCATCCGGGCGGCGCGCCGGATGCGGCTGTAGCCGCGAAAGTCGAGCCTGCACATACTGCTGCAAGCACGGGTCTCGCTGGAAAGCTGGTTAAGCCTGCTGCGGAGCAGTCTTAAGCTCGGCTCCAGCTAACTTGCTCACTAAAGACTAAAAAAGCGAAGTGTCCTGCCAATACAGGGACACTTCGCTTTTGTCGATAATGAGTCTGTAAAATAGATTGTGTAAACTCCTAAACCCATTAAAATGGTAGTATACGAAAGGTTGGGGAGTACACATGGGATTATGGACGAAAGAGCAGCTACGAGCTTTCATTAAAGAGAACAAATTGGTATCCGCACAAGATGCCCAAAATGCATTGAAGGATCTGTTCGCCGAGACGCTACAAGAGATGCTCGAGGCCGAAATGGATACGCATTTGGGTTACCAAAAGCATGAGGTTCAAAACAAGCAGACGAAGAATAGTCGCAATGGTAAGAGCAAAAAGAGCATCGTTAGCGAGTATGGTGAACAAGAAATTAACATCCCTCGTGACCGCGATGGCGCTTTTGAGCCACTTGTCGTGAAGAAGCACCAGTCCAACGTGACGGGTATCGAGGATCAAATCATTGCCCTGTACGCCAAAGGGGTGTCTACTCGGGAGATTCAGGATCATCTGCAGAATCTGTATGGCATTGAGGTCTCGCCAACCTTCATTTCCAACGTGACCAACAAGATTATTCCACTTATTAAAGAGTGGCAAAACCGACCGTTGCAGTCCGTGTACGCCGTTATTTTTCTCGATGCCATTCACTTCAAGGTCAAGCAAGATGGGGCTATCGTGAATAAGGCGGCTTACATGGTTATTGGCATTGACCTGGAGGGTTGTAAAGATGTGCTCGGCATGTGGATCGGCGAAAATGAGTCCTCTAAGTTCTGGCTTAACGTCCTGAATGACCTGAAAAACCGCGGTGTACAAGACATTCTCATTACCTGCGTCGATAACTTGAGCGGCTTCACGCAGGCCATCTCCGCGTGTTATACGCAGACCGAAATCCAGAAGTGTATCATCCATCAGATCCGCAATTCCACGCGGTTTGTCTCCTACAAGGACATCAAGAAGGTCACGGCGGACCTAAAGCCCATCTACAAGGCGGTTAACGAAGAGATGGCGTTGCTGGAGCTCGATCGATTTGAGGAAACATGGGGAACGAAATACCCGCTCATTGTGAAATCCTGGCGCAATAACTGGGATGAGCTCGCTACGTTCTTTAAGTATCCTGCTGAAATCCGCAAGATTATCTACACGACGAACATCATTGAGAGCTACCACCGTCAGCTGCGCAAGGTGACCAAAGGCAAAAGCATCTTTCCAAAGGATGAATCCTTGCTCAAGATGCTTTACTTGGCCACGATGGACGTGACCCGTAAATGGACCGGCCGCGTACAAAACTGGGGACAAATGCTCCTCCAGCTATCCGTCTTCTTCCCGGATCGCATCGGTCATTTTCTTAAATGATTTTTCATCTTCTCCCCGCGGGGAGAAGCCTATTAAAAGAGTTTACACAAAAGATTTGACAGACCCTCGATAATAATATAAATATTAGATGTTGAAACTTATTGAATCATCCATTCCTTCCCCATCTAACTTCTGAAGGAATTGATATAAAGCAGCATACTTGCCATTTAAATATACATTCAAGGTTGTCTGGACAAATTCAACCGGTTCGTTAAAACGATAATGAATCACATATGCTATCTTCTCTCTCTCTAACTGGATTGATGATAGATCAAATGTTCTAAAGGCATCAAAAAATTCTTCTGGCTCATCCACTTTCCAATTAATTGCATATAACCAAAAACCTTCAACCGCTTTCTCAAATGGAGCCTCTTGCAATAGGAATTGTTTCAAATTAAATTCGTTCATTACTTATCCTCTACCCCTCCCCAAGACAATATTGAAACTTCAAACCGTATTTTTAATTTTGCTAAATCATTTAAAACACTTGGCTGCAATTCAAAATACATTTGAGCCAAATCAGATTGTAAATACAACCGAATACAAATATCCTCAAAGGCTGTTTCGGATATATATTTTTCAGATTGCTGTAACTTTAAAACAAGTTTATGCAGTACAGTGTTTGGAAACTCGTCATTTACAATTTCTATCTTATAACTCCAAACGTCTTTAGGTGCTTTGTATTATGTCTTGTTAATAGTTTGTCCTTTAAACGTATAATTTGTTGGTTTGATATTCAATTCTTCAGAAATGTTTTCTTTGTTTAGCTTCTCGCCTCTAATTATTAATGAGCAAGCTCCAGAAATAAAACTCAATAGCTGCACCATCCTTCTTTTTCCATATACTCTTTAACTATCTCCTGAAGTTCTTTCCATGTGAAGTTATTGTCCCCACGTTTTCCAACTTCACCTTTCAGATTCAATCGTGAGAAAAGATGAAATATCGAGCAATTCTATGCAATAAATCAAATAAGAAGTGCAGTATCTGATACTATAAACAAAAAGAAACCACACGTAGCTTTGAAGGAGGACTTTCTCAGGTTCTCCTTGATCGAACTTGCGCTCCAGAAGATTAGAACATGTACGATGTTCTTGCGTCGCTTTTGCCTTTTTTCGATAGGGATTGGCTTGGCGGATCGTAGCTACTAACCCGAACTTACGCATCATACGACTTGGCGCGTTTCTTCAGTGCTGCGCCAACGGTAATAGCCGCTTGTACTTACTTCGGCAATCTCACATAAGTAGCGTGTTAAACGTCGTAGGTCATGCTTGAGAATCGTCTGGTTAATGAGCTGAAAGTGCTCGGAAGGCTTCAACTCCTTACTGCTTCGCCTTTCGAGCGCTTCTAGCTTTTTTAAAAGTTCATTTTCCGCTTCGAAGAGTTTAATCCGAGCTTCAGCTTGCTTCAGCTTCTCTTCTGCTGACGATTCACTCTTCGATCGTCTGCCTGTGCTTACGATGCCTCTGCGTTCTTCTAGCAAGCCATCCTCACCATACTATCGTAGGTCTCCCTCCAGCGATAGAGGCTCTCTGTAGGTGTTCTCTGACCGATGAGTTCGATACTAAAGCCTGCTTTCAAGAAAATCTCCATTGGCGGCTCTCCCGCTTGGTTAGCTTGCACCTCTGCGAGTTTAAAACTTGGAGCATACGAAATGTTCCTGCCTGATACGCGGCTTACGTTTGGATTCGATTCCAACAATCTGATCGTTGCTTCAGTAAATCCAGTTCTGATTTTTCTCATGATGTTCATTTCTCGTGTAATCTCGATAGTATGATTAAAGCAGAAAAACCCGTAAGAGGTCACTTTTTTAAAGTATCCATCTTACGGGTTACAGTTCACACTCGCATGTGGTCCTATTATATCATGTGAAATTATCTAAGAATATTTAGCTTAATATCATCCTATCGATTTCCATATTACCATATGCTCTAAAAACCTCTCACCCTGTTCATTTTTTAATGAAAAGCAAAATGTAAGACCTTGCATATTATATTCGTTTTCCATTGAATCATACTCTAAATCTTCTATATCTAAATCCTCTAGATCCAATAATGTTGAACCTATGCAAATCCTACCTAAGTATTTCCCTTTATACTCACCAAATACAGTTATCGTTGATAATTCTCCCGTTTTTTTCGATACAAAGAAGTGAGTATTATCTATATCTATATTTATTGTATTCGAGCTCTCTGATATGACATAAGGAGATTCAATAATTTCAAGTAGCTCCTCTAAACTACTCCCCAATTTATACTTTCCTACTCGCTCACCTGCAACTATATCACCAAAATTAACATTCATATCCCCAGACCTTTCCAATAGAAATTATTTAACCGCAATGCTGACCGTCATAAGGATGGCTGTATAAAAATGACGAGTAGTATTCGCATTATCGTAGCTATTTCTCCAGTCCGCCATAGTCCCAAATGCCTTCTGTGCGGCGGCAGTCGGAGCAATTGAAACATGTCCGTTACCATCAAAAACGACGCTGAATAACCCCGTTGCAGTAATAGCTTCTGCAGTAGATACCCAACCAGGCAACATCATATTAGTCGACCAAGATAATGCCTTATCATCTTTACCTTTTGCTTGCAATACTCCTTTCCTCTTTTTCAGAACATCTCTATGCTCAGCAGTCATACTTTGGGAATCGGTAGTGTCAGATCTCCTAAAAATGAAGGTTACATCATCGTCCATAGATTTAACAAACATTTTTACTAGTGATTTTGATGCATTCTTTATGGCACTCCTTGGGTTAGGTATGGAATCAGCAATTGCCTCAACAAAATCATCATTTAGCTTCGCCCTAGTTTGATTAGCTACATTTATAAAGTGATCTATTCTAAGATTTTGAGCTGCTTGACTTAGATTTGCTTGTAAATCTTTATTGCCTTTGGCCTTATACCAATCAGACGTAAGTTGCCTTATTTTAGTCTGATCCGATACTGATAATTGATTGTCAATACCTTCAATCCAATGACCTAGAGAGTCAACCCAGTTAAGAGGATTATTATGCACATACGTATAAAGGTTTTGACTTAAAGGATTCGTCAGATCCCCTTCATACGAATCCTCATTAATAAACCTTCCCATCCCTGGATCATACCAACGAGCGCGAAGATACTGTAAATCTGTCGTATCATCCCAGTACTCGCCGGAATAACGGAAAGAATTTGCCACACTCTCGGTTGCTTTGAGCGAATTTCCCCAAATATCATATTCGTATTCATTTAAAATTGCACCAGTTGTATCTCGTATTGATACTACATCACCATGTCCGTTTTGCGAATAGTATCCTTTTGTTCCTGTAACATTCTCCTGCATGATAAGACCGTTCCCACGTAAATAACTCACTTTTTCCTTGACTGTCC
Organism: Paenibacillus sp. J31R34; assembly: GCF_059383715.1. NCBI lineage: Bacteria > Bacillati > Bacillota > Bacilli > Caryophanales > Paenibacillaceae > Paenibacillus > Paenibacillus sp. J31R34. Next base: position 233,490 of record NZ_JBXENU010000005.1, on the reverse strand, counting down.
CATTTGATTGTAAAGTACCCTCTGCAATCAAATAATTACCATCATAATAATAACGAGTCGTTACGGCATTTTCCTGCCGCTCCACCATTAGATTATCTCCGTTATAACGATAAGTCACATTCTTCCCATCAGCCTTAACGACTTTCTTTAGGCGGTCCCACTCATCATACTCATAGGAAACATTATCTGTAAGTCCTACTTCACTGTCACTAGATAGAGTTTTCCTATTTCCCCGACTGTCATAGGTATACGATTCATTTAACTTCGTAGATGTCTTAATACGGTTTAATACATCGTATGTGAAAAGACTATCCACTTCTGTCTTATCTGAACCTTGCTCATTAATGCTTGTGATGTTGTTGTTCACATCATACTGGTAACTATAATTAGATGAAATCCCACCATCCATTTTCAACTGCTTCAAGTTCGTCAGTTTTAAATCGGTATAACTATATTCTGTCAATAGCCCATTAGCCTGCTGCTTTTTGGCAAGTTGACCGCCTGCATCATAAGTGTAGCTTTCCTGAACGGCCCCATTCCACAAAACAAGGTTTAGTTGATTGTTATTGTTATAGCTATAAGATGCAGTATCCCCAAATGGTGAGGTTACACTCGCTACTTGACCACGTATATCATAACCATAATCTAGCTTCTTCCCGTCTGGATAGATTACGGAAGCCAACTCCGCTGTATACGGCTTATACGTATATTGAGTCGTCCCCGTGCTATCCGTCATCGTTTTACGTGAACCGTTATCGGTATAAGTAAAGGAAATCGTTTCACTTGGTCCTTGCTTAGACAACAATAAATTTCGGTTAGTATAAGAATATTGAAATACCTTACCTGTCTTATCAATTAATTTGCTTCGATTACCATTGGCATCATAATACAATTTTTCACTATTCTGTTGTGCATCGGTACTGCGAATAACGCGTCCAAGTTCATCATAAGCCTTCGTTTGCACATTTGCATCAGGAAAGATTGTTTTTGTCAAATTACCTGCCTGATCATATTCATAACGAGTCATTTCATTCTTCGTATTCGTAACCGAAGCAAGTTGCCCCAATATTGTATACGTAAACATCGTAACTTGCTGCTTGGCATCCAACTGCTGTACGATTTGTCCATTAATTGGGTGATACGTGTTTTTAAGCAATGGAGTAATAATTCCTGTCGCTTGTGCCTGTTCTTCTGCTTTCTCCAATCGACCAAACTTATCATAGGTTTCAATATTTTTATTGCCTAGTGGATTAGTTGTCATCTTTCTATGCAGGATATCATCATAAGTTGATGTCGTTTCTGATCCATTCGGCAAAATAGTTTTGGTTGATCGCTTCCAATTATCATATTCATAGCGAGTCCGATATCCTAAAGCATCTTCCGACCATTCCACACGTCCATAGGCATCATAATCGTTTCTGGCTTTCATTTCATAACCAGCTTGATTGATTATACCGGATTCTATTTCCCAACCTAAACCATTCCAGCTTTTCTGTGTTTGATATCCTCCTTCATCTGTAACAAGCAAGGTATTCCGAACATCATTATATGCCGCCCGCAGCAATTTCCCATCGGGATGAGTGACTTGTTTAATACGCCCAAGTTTATCGTACTGATAAGCCATACGCGCATTTTTCCCATCAGTTGAGGCAATCATCATACCCGTGCCTAAGTCGTACTCCGCTTTCGTCACTATAGTACTTTTCTGATTGCTTGCATCTGTCACCACCACTGCTTGGCTAGTTGGGAATGCAAATTGATAGGCGCTGTCGTATGCTATCGTCATTTGCAAGGTCTTATCCCCATAGGAGATCGTACGAAGCGTCACATTACCGTATGCGTCTGTATTTTTGTCATTAACTTGCTGAATAACTTCTCCAGACGCATTATTTTTACGTATTGTGGTTTCAATTACATCCCCTTGTGGATTGCGACCAAATGACGTATACAAAAAAGCACCTGTATCTACAGGCTTCGTCTCGCTGACCAGCCATTTTTTCACACTGTCATAACCATACGTAGTGCTTAATCCCGCAACGTCAGTTGCTTGCAGCACATTACCATAATCATCATACTTTGCACTTGTGGTTAACGTATCGCTGGACATATTGTCACTAAAAACTGTTAACGTAGGCACTGGAGCTGGATAGCTGCGACTGCCAACATTTTTGCCATACGTATACGCCGTTGTCTTCTGTAGAGTCCCGCCCTTTTCCACCTGCTGCTCCAAATAATACTTTGCTCCGGTAGATTCATCAATATAATCCTTCTTGTAGCTAAAGGTCGTCTGCGTCAATCCAAAATCAATTTGCGTTGAGAAAGACATGTCCTGTCCATATGGACCGCTGAAATCATTTGTATAGAACATAGACTGTCTATTAAAAATTTCGGTTGTTCCGTTTTCATAAGTTAGTTTGTCCCGTCGCTCTAATACCCGGTAAGCCTGATTGGTTGAGCTCTCGCCCAAATAACGAGTCACGGCATTCGGCTCATAGGTATACTCACTCAACGCACCTGTAGGATGCTGCACGCTCGTTAATAAAGCATACGGATTGGAGCGTGCCCGCTCTGGATAAGCCCCCATTAAATTGAACTTCGCTTCACTTAGCAGATAAGAATAGGACGTTTTTCTTCCTTCTGCATCGGTTACGGAATCCAGCAATTCTATCCCTGAGGCGGCATCTTTACGCTTCTGGTAAGTTACGCTTTGGTTCCCTTTTGTTACTACAACTTCGGATGCACTATAGGAGATTGTAATGGTGTTTCCAATCGCATCCTTGATTTGCGAGAGCAGCTTACGTCCATAAGTAGCATCTTGAGCATACAAAAACTGAAGTGTATTTCCATAGGCATCCGAAATACGAATTAGCCTTCCATCCGCAGTAAAATGCTGTTTCATCGTGCCATCCACGGTCGTTACGACATACTGTGACGTTTCGCCGTTGACTTGTACCGTCGTATCCGTTGCAAACGAAACACCTTCCCAATCCATTCCCTTAATCGTATTACCGACAACTTCATAACGTCCGCCATCTGCCGGATAAAAATATTGCTTATTGTTCGCTGTCACTACATGTGGCAGCCGCCATGACCAGCCTTTTCCAATTGGATACCACTGTTCATTTAAAGGCTTTGAAATATCATTGAAATAGGATACCGTCGTATAAGAACCAACTTGGTAACTCATCACAGTCGCTTGAGGAGAATAGGAAATATAGTAATTATATCCACCTTCACTTTTATAATGAATTCCCGTGCTGCTGTTAACGGCATTTTTGAACTGCGTAGCATCAGAGCTATTTTCAATTAAATCAGTAGTTAGTGGAACCTCTCTACCAGCCCCCTCATATAGCTCTATATCTACATACAAGTCTCCCTTAGGGGCATACGCATATCTCCATCTTTTGGTATTCCCGTAAGCCATCCATTCACCAAAGTTAGTTTTACTAACATAGCTTGGCTTCGTTACGGTACCTCTGTAGTTCTGCTCCCAAGTCCTCGTATCAGAACCGGGTCTCGTTACGGTACCCGAATAATTAGCTTTAAACTGTTTTGTGCACACATAATTTTTTATCCCATTAGTCGGGCAATTCTTAATAATATCTGCTGGTCCCGACAATCGATATAGTGTACCTTTAAAGCCGCCACTATCATAGATTTTATAACTTGGACAATCAACACCTGATGATGTAGATTGCCAAACTCCGTTGCTATTATATTTACCTGGAATAGAGTTATAACATTCCGCTGTTTCTATTCGAGAGGCAGCAGGCGTTTCGGTTCCGGAAATTGAAGTAGCACTTCCAGTAGGATACAGAGTCCCACTATAGCCATTTTGATTATAAAGAATATACGTATTTGCAAAATTATTCGTTGTGCTTGTCTTTTTCGCGGTCTCAGTACGTGAATCTGCTGGTATCGTATAGCTAATTCCAGCTGCCTTTACTTGATTCGCTTGTGCCTGATCCGCATAGGTTCCTTTTGTCTTAATCTCCTCTTTTATCACTTCCGTATTTAGATCCGGTATGCCATCCCCATTGTTATCTTCCTGCACCCACTTTTTCTCCACATATCTTACATGATACTGGGTAAGCAATTGTTTGCGTGTGGCCATAAATTGGACGTAGTAGTTAAAAACACCTTGATTATAATAGTTTGCCCCAAACTCTGGTTCATAGAACTGAGAATCATTTGAATCATACTGCCGAGTTAAAGCAAACGACAATCCGTTTCTGCCAGGCAGCGTCATATCTGCTTGATTCAAGGAAAGGCTGCCCGACAAACTGGAAATGGATTCATTATTCCCACCTACGCTATAAGGCGCCTCATTCATTGAAGTTTTAGAATAAACAGGTGGCTTTTCCATAACAGGTGCAGGGGTATCAGCTAAGGCTTGCATCGCCGTCAAGCTGCCTTTCCCAGAAGCACTATTTTTTCCAGCACTAAAATCTTCTTCGTAGACACTATCTGTGACCGCAGCATCAGGATCGTAAACACTTCCAGCTACAGATGATTCGCTGAGCTCTACCACTGTCGTATTTCTAAAAACAGGATCAATTAAATCGTCGTATACACTTCCTGTAACGGTAGAGGATACGTTTACCTCTGCTGGATACATGGCTTGAACAGCTTCCTCGTAAGAAATACTTTCAAGCTCCGCCTTAAATAGCGCTGAATATACTTGGCTAAGCGTATAACCAGCATCCAACTGTTGCTGCACAAAAGATTCCGTTACAGCAAAACGGTCTATTACGGTTTGCATTGTAAAATCAATATTCTCTTCTTGCTCTTGCGCGCTTACGGTCTGTCTTTCATAGCCTCCAACGGTTCCTACTATGAACGAAAGAATAAGTATGATGGCTAGGTTGCGTATCAAATGCTGGAATTTCAACGATGATCTCTCCCATGACTTAACAGAATAGGTGTTGTTATTTAGTAGTTAATCTAGTTCTCATGCAGCTTCCTATTTTTTATAGCTTCGTAATAATGAAATCATCGACATAGAATCCGCCCGTTCCATTTACACTTTCCACATACAAGGAAAGAGAAGCCGCGGTACCGCTAAATTCGTAATTCCCTTCCATATAGACCCATTCCCCATCCGTAACCGCAGTAGCACTCACGTTATCATAATCATTAACACCGCTCTGAGACTCGCGATGAATCGTCATCAATAAATCGGTTGAAGGAACACCTTGCTGCAAGCGGAACGCCGCTTTAACTTTATATTTGGTATTGGGAACCAATTTACCTGTTAAATTGAGCAGTGGTCCCTGCCACTGTGCCGTACGGTTGCTCACTTTCAAGCTGCGTAATCCACTGTTAGCTGTCTCTCCTACATTGGTCAAGACGACCCCATCCCCTTGCGCATTCCAGCCTTGAAGGGTCTCATCTTCAAAGTCTGTTTTCACAACTGGCGGTGGAACGACATACTTCTCAACCTTAAACTCATCCAAATAGAAGCTTGCAGAGGCATTAGCACTTTCCATATAGATGTTTAAACTAGCGACTGGTCCTGTAAACGTATACTTCCCTTCGAAAGCAACCCAGCCGTCCACGGTTACATGACTAGCACTCACATTGTCATAATAATGCAAGCCGCTGCCATCACCGCGATTCATGGTTAGTAGAATATCAGAGGCTGCTACCCCTTGTGGCAAACGAAGCTTGCCCGAAATCGTATACGTTAACCCTTTTTTCATATAGCTAGTTAGATCTAGCGCTGGACCTTGCCAAGTGGCTGTCCGATTGCTGATTTTTAAGCTGCTGCCTCCACTACTCGCAGCTTCTTGCGTATTGGTTACCATTACGCCTTCTCCTAGCGGGTACCAGCCTTGCGTAGTGCCATCTTCGAAATCATGAACCAGCGGTGCTGGCTCTGGCGTATAGGCTTCAATGCTAAAGTTATCTATAAAAAATGAAGCATTAGGGCTAGCGCTTTCCACATATAAATATAGGCTGCTTGCCGCATCATTCAATTGATAAATACCTTCCAGAACCGTCCAATCACCCGACGTTGCTGTTTTTGTATTAATATTATCGTAGGAGTTGCTGCCATCTGGCATCGTCCGGCGAATCGTCATCATCATCAAGGAAGCAGGAGTACCTTGGGGTAAACGTATGAACGCTTTTATCCGATAGCTTTGTTTCGGAGCAATTTGATTTTTCACATTCATGATTGGCCCCTGCCATGTAGCAGTTCGATTGGATACCTTCATACTTCGTATGCCTCCATAGGCAGCTTCTTGCGAATTAGTAAGTAAAACTCCGTCCCCCTGACCCATCCACTCATAAACACCGTCATTTTCAAAATCTTGATATAGATCAGGCCCCACAACAACTGGAGGTTCTGTCGATGGTTCTTCCGTTGTTTTGGTGACCGCAGCGGTTAACCTATTCCCATTAGCATCATAGGTGAACTCTACATGATCCCCATTCGGATATTCAATTTTAGTCAAGCGATTTAATGAGTCATACGTATACGTTGCCGCAAAAATCGAGGAACTGACCAAACAAAAAATAATAACAGAAAGCATACCGATTTTTACGATAAATGCCCTGTTATTATCCTTAAAGATGTGTTCTCTTTTTAACTTTCCCTCTCTTGCCAACCCTTATCACCCTTTGACTTTGAATTATGTACAAACATTACTATATGTTAATTTTTATTTTTTCACCTTAGCTTATTTTGTCGAAAAAACAATTAATTTGTCGAATTTATAAATTATTTTACTTGATTCGTCAATTCACTTTTGATTGCTACTAAAACGACGCTAAAAACGCTAAAAAATTACAGAATCTTCATCTTAACAGGACGCTGTGATTTCTCAATTGCAAATGATTAAGCAACATATAAGCTCGTTTTGAAACTACTCTGATTTAATGAAAACAATTATTGCTCCTTATCAAAATGAATTTGGCAACCTCCCTGCATAGAATTATCCCTTCCAACCGTGGTATAGTGATAGCAGCAGTGAACAAGCAGGAGGTATTTAAGTATGTCTAGGAAGCAAAATGAAGGCGGCAAGCCGCGTAAAGCCGCGCAGGCCAAGCAATTCACGGTTAATGAGCCGTCGGAGCTGCTGGCTTTTTTATTGATCCACTTGGCGAGCATGGGGCGCAATTCGGTAAAATCGGTTTTGGCGCGCGGACAAGTATCGGTGAATAAGCGCGTACAAACGAAATATAATTTTCCGCTCGAAGTCGGGCAGACGGTTTCCATAAATACGGAAAAGGCGGTAGAAGCGCCGCCGCTTATGGGACTCACCATTTTACATGAGGATGATGCCATTATCGTCGTGCAGAAGGATGCGGGACTGCTGTCCATCGCTTCCTCCAAGGATGAGCAGGAGGTTACCGCTTACCGCCAGCTGACGGCGCATGTTCGAACCTTCGATCCGAAAAATCGAATTTTCGTCGTGCATCGCCTGGACCGTGACACCTCGGGGGTCATGATGTTTGCCAAAACCGAGAAGGTGCAGCAATCGCTCCAAAACAACTGGCAGGAAGCTGTCAAGGAACGCTCCTATGTAGCTCTTGTAGAAGGTAAAATACGCAAGCCCGAAGGCACGATCCAATCGTGGCTCAAGGAAAGCAGCACACTGAAAATGTATTCCAGCTCCCATCCGAATGATGGACAGCATGCTGTAACCCACTACAAGCTAATTCAGGCTAACGACAGCTTCTCCTTATTGGAGGTACATTTGGAGACTGGCCGCAAAAATCAGATCCGCGTCCACATGGAGGACATCGGCCATCCCATTACCGGGGATAAAAAATATGGAGCGCGGCTTAAGCCCATTGGCAGGCTCGGTCTGCATGCGCGCGTGCTTTCTTTCGAGCATCCGCTGACCGGCAAGCTGCTCCGTTTTGATACGGGCATTCCCAAGCTGTTTCTTAATCCGTTTAAAAATGCTGCTCCAGCCCCGCAGGCTGGGCAAGCACCAAGAAAACAGCGCTAAAGCTGCATAAGCAGCTTTGTGCCTACTATAAAAGGGAGCATCCGCAGATGCCCCCTTTTTTTGTAATTCAATCGCTTTATTTTCAAAATAATTACGCTCGCTTGCTATGATTGCTTAATCCTCATCATAACGATCATCGTCATCGTAGTCATCATCGTCGTCGTAATCTTTATCCACGGACAGCACTTTTCCCGTTGCTGCGTCAACTTCCACTTCAGCTTTACCGCCAGTAATGCGAAGATCAACCTCGTAAATGATTCTGCCATCATCACGATCACGCTGAACCTTGACTACTGTACCTCCAACTTTCGCAACCGCAATAGCTCCAGCCTGTTCAGCCGTCTTTAAGACTGTCGTTCCCGTGCTAGTTGATGGACTCGCAGTCGGCCGATTCACTGTACCTGCGTTTGATGCTGTTCCCGCTGATGCTGTCACCTGAGCTGCACGGCGATCGTCATCATCATCATCATCATCGCTGTCATAAATGCCTAACAGCTTGCCGCTGTAAGCATCGATGTGCACATCGACTTCATCCTTATAAGCTCCGCGCTCGACCTCCACCTCGTAAAAAATGCCTGTTTGATTCCGCTCCAGGTCTACACCGTCAATTCGGCCCTCTACATGCTTCAAGGCGATTTTTTTCGCTTCGGCTTTGCCGATCAAGGTTTTCGTATTTGAAGCAGCCGTTGCCGCACCGCCCATTGCGCCGAGTGCCAACGTAACCGATACAACGCCAATCCAGATTTTTTTATTCATCATCATCTTGTTCCTCCCATTTTCAAATGTCTCTCGCTTGTCTCACCCTTACTTTACCTGCGGCAAATGAGATGACCATGACAGCAACATTAGAATTTGATGATAAAAAGCTGAGTCTGCGCTCATTTAAACTTAATCGTCCTCTTGATCATCGTCCTCGTCCCAAGTAATTGACATGATGGCTCCCGTTACAGCATGAATCTGCACCGTAGCCTCACGGCCGTCTGGCGTATCGATTTCGACTAAATAATACCGGCTGCGGTCGGAGCTTTTCAGCTCGGTATCCTCCACCTTGCCTTTTACCTGCTTGAGCGCGATCGCTTCCGCTTCATCTGGAGATATGCCCTGTTTGGCAGGAGACGCCGCTGGCATTTTCCCTCCATTGCCATCACTTGGCTTCGGGCTTGGTTTCGAGCTTGGATTAGAATTTGGATTAGTGCTTGAATTTGGTGCTGGACTTGAGCTTTGCTCTGGGCTCGGCGTTGCAACCGGGCTCTGATCAGGCGTCGGCTCTGCTGCTGGCGTCGCAGTTGACGCATCTGTAGGCTCATTTGCTGAGGAAGCAGGAGGCGATTCTCCAGCAGCAGGCAGCTCTCCATCTATAAGCTTTATGGAAACTATGCCTCCACCTTTCGCATCAACAGCCACATCGTACATGCCCTTTTCAGCCTGCAGCTTAACTTCATAGACGCTGTCGACCAGCTTTGCGCTAACAATTTTCCCAACATATTGCTGGAGAACCTGCTCGCTCGCCTGCTCCTCCGTAATGGAAGGCCGGGCGTCAGCAACAGATTGCCACCATAATCCTCCACCAATACAGATAATGACTACACAAGCTATCGTTATGCCAAGCACCAGTCTCGCTTGCTTTTGTCGCATCTTCACACCCCATTTATATCAGAAACATGCCTTTCAAGCTCGCTGCTTGAAAGGCATGCTGTATGACAACCTATTATATAACCTGTGGATTAGAATTTGGTGAGAACGAAAACTGCACGTCGATTCAAGTCGGTGCTCTCTACTCTGCCCTGCCAAAGCCTAGTATATACTGATTACAAATCCAGATCAGTCACCGCGCCTTGCGAAGCCGAGGATACGAGCCGGGCATATTTGCCTAACACGCCTGTTCTTACTTTCAGCGGCGGCTGCACCCACTTCGCAAGCCTCGACTCAAATTCCTCAGACGAAATTTCCATGTTCATTTCCTGCGTCTCGCTGTCTATTGTAATGATATCGCCCTCTTGCAGCAAACCGATTGGACCACCCACTTGAGCCTCAGGCGTGACGTGTCCCACAACAAAGCCATGCGAGCCGCCCGAGAAGCGTCCATCGGTCATAAGCGCCACTTCGCCGCCAAGCCCTTTCCCGCTAATCATCGCGGTAATGGACAGCATTTCCGGCATGCCGGGTCCGCCCTTCGGTCCAACATATCGAATGACGAGCACATCTCCTTTTTTAATATCATCGCGCGCTATCGCATCGGCAGCCTCCTGCTCGCTGTCATATACTCGGGCTGGGCCGCTAAAACGCATCTTTTTAAGGCCCGACATTTTAGCGACTGCCCCATCAGGTGCCAAATTGCCTTTCAGTACAACCAAAGGTCCTGTTGGCTTTAACGGCTGCTCGAAGGAACGAATGACATCCTGTCCTCTTTCCAGCGGCTCGGCGTCCGCCAAGTTTTCCGCAAGCGTTTTGCCCGTTACGGTCAAGCAGTCTCCGTGCAGCAGCCCTTTCTCAAGCAGCAGCTTCATCACGCCCGGCACACCGCCGATATTGTTCAAATCCTGCATCACATATTTGCCGCTTGGCTTCAAATCGGCCAGATGGGGAACGCGGCTGCGCACCCGTTCAAAATCATCCAGCGACAGCTTCACGCCAGCCGAATGCGCGATCGCCAGCAGATGAAGCAGCGCATTCGTTGAACCGCCAAGCGCCATGACGACGGTGATCGCATTTTCAAAAGCTTTCAGCGTCATAATATCGCGGGGGCGAATATTTTTTCTCAGCAGCTCAATAACCGCTTTGCCCGCTTCCGCACATTCCACCGCTTTATTCGGGGCAATGGCTGGTGTTGAGGAGGAGCCGGGGAGCGCCATGCCCATCGCTTCTGCCGCCGAAGCCATCGTATTCGCCGTGTACATTCCGCCGCATGCGCCAGCCCCTGGACAAACGCTGCATTCTACCTCATGCAGCTCCTCATCCGTCAGCTGCCCTTCCTGATATTTCCCGACTGCTTCAAAAGCCGTAACGATATCAACATCCTTGCCATGCAGCTTCCCTGGCTGGATCGTGCCGCCATATACATAAACAGAAGGAAGGTTCATCCGGCCAATGGCCATGAGGCAAGCCGGGGTGTTTTTGTCACAGCCGCCAATCGCGACGAGTCCGTCAAAACGCTCAGCATTCACAACCAGCTCAATGGAATCGGCAATCGTTTCCCGGCTCGGCAGCGAGAACAGCATCCCCTCATGTCCCATCGAAATGCCATCCGACACCGTAATGGTGTTAAAAATAAGCGGAGCCCCACCATGCTGCTTGACCCCAGCCTTCGCCTCACGCGCCAGCTGATCAATATGAATGTTGCAAGGGGTTACTTCGCTCCATGTGCTGGCGACGCCAACCATCGGCTTTTTGAAATCCTCATCCTGAAAGCCTACTGCCCGCAGCATCGCCCGGTTCGGCATTCGGTTTACCCCTTCGCTTATATCCTTGCTGCGTCCACGCAAATCTTCCTTCTCGGACATGTTCATCCATCCCCTCATTGTTGGTTAAATAATGGCATAAAGCTCACGCATCGGGCGCAGTAAATTTTGCTTCATCATAGCTGCCGCCCGTTCAGGGTCGCCAGCCTCCATAGCTTCAATAATTGCCTGATGTTCCTCGACTGATACATGCGTCGCCTGAACAGGCTGTTTAAGAAACACATATTTAAAGCGGCGAATATGTACCTGGAGTGAGGCGCTGTAAGAGGCCAGGTATTCATTATCTGCGGCTTCCACGATCACATTGTGAAACTGCTCGTCGAGTTCCATGGCCTGAAAGGGTAGCCCCTGTTCAATCGCCGCTGCAAACTCGGCATTCAGCTGCTTTAGCTGTTCAATTTGTTCGGGTACAATGACACTGGCAGCCGTCTCTGCTGCTAATGTGTGCAAGGAGGCCAGCGTCGAATACATTTTCAATATATCGGATTTCTCCAAGCTTTTGACCTTCGTATAGTTGCCCGGATGGACCTCCACGAGCTTCTGCACCTCAAGAATTTGCAAGGCTTCACGGACAGGCGTCCTGCTGACTCCTAAAGCTTCCGCGAGCTCTGCATCGCCAATCTTCTCGCCGGGAAGCAGCGTACCGTCAATAATCCATCGCTGAATTTGAGAAAGCGCTCGTTCTTTCGCTGAAATTTTAATCGGTGCTGTAAAATGGCTTGGAATAGGCATACGCATCTTCCTTTCTTGTATGTAATATATCGCATACATATACGTATATCAATCTTTTTTTATCCATTCCTATAAAAAAAGAAAGCAGCCCTCTGGACTGCTTCGGGCTGCTTCAATCATCGTATAGCTGCTATTATCCTGCTTCCGTTCTTTTCAATCTAATCGTCGCCGTCGTTCCGACGTCCTCCTCGCTTGCAAGCGCTAGGCTAGCGCCAATAGCTGCGGCGATTTCCTTCGCCAAAGCGAGGCCAAGTCCGGCACCGCCAACGTCATGGCGGCTTCTTGCCTCATCGACCCGGTAAAAGCGGTCGAATACTTTAGACAGCGCGGCCTGCGGAATGCCGATGCCCCGGTCAATGACCCGGATCTCGCTGTAATCGCCGCTCGCGCCAATTTCCAGCGTAATCGCAGCGCTGCTGTATTTGCGCGCATTATCCAGCAGAATAAACAGCAATTGGCGCAGCTTATTCGCATCTGCATACCCATAAATGACCGGCTGCCCGCCTTCGCTGCCTACCTCCAAATTCGATGCATTCGCCGCTGCTTCCATGTCCACCCCGGCAGGCATGTCCTCGCTGCTGGCAAGCCGCATCTGAATATCCCGTCCATACGCCTTCTGAAAGGCTTTGGATGACTCACTGGCGAGCTGCGTCAGATCAACGCTTTCCATCGTCAGGTTCCACTGCTCCTTGTTGCGGGCCAGCAGCAGCAATTGTTCGGTCATCTCCTTCATCCGCACCGCTTCGGAGTGAATCGCATCTATCGATTCGACGAATAGGTCAGGGCGATCCAGCCCCCGGCGCTTCAATAAGCTGGCGTAGCTTTCAATGACCGTAAGCGGCGTTTTCAGCTCATGGGAGGCATTGGAAACAAATTGCTCCTGCTTCTCAAAATTCGTCTCCAGCAAGGCGATCATATCGTTGAATGTCGCTCCCATTTCCGCAAGCTCATCCTGCGACTTGCCTTCCGGCTTGATTTTTATAAAGGTCCCGCTGCGCTGGATCGCCCGCATCGTATGCGTCATATGGGCGATGGGACGCACGATGATGCTTCCGAGCAGGCGCCCCGAAGCAATAACAGGAATCATTGCGATGCCTGTTACCGCCAGCAATACAATTTGCAGCACCTTCAGCTGCTCTGCCGTGTCCTGCACGCTTTCCGTCACCTGAATATTGACGACTGCGCCATCCGTCCAAATGACCGGAATCGATACAAGGGCATAGCTGTTTCCCTTATAATCAATGCTTTCAATCCGCTTCTTCTCTGCATAGACAGCTTCTCGCTCGCTGAGCTGCTGCTCGCCTGGCGCAGTAACCAGCAGCTTGTCCGCTCCTTCAGCTGTCACCATGCGCAGCATGCCGTTCAGGGGTACATACGCACGCAGCAAATCTGCTATCGGAACCGTCCCTGCCGACTTCAGCATGCCTTCGGAAATTTTCAAAGCTTCCGCCTCTACCCGCTCCATTTGACTCGTAATCGTCAATTTGCTGAAGAGTGCATAGACGGACAAATTCATAGCTACGAGCAAAACAGCGAATAAAGCAGAGGAATAAAGATGAATCCGGCTGCGCAGCTTCATTGCGCTTCCTTGAGCACGTAGCCGACTCCGCGCACCGTATGAATCAGCTCGCTGGCAAAGCCTGTATCCACCTTTTTGCGCACATAGCGAATATATACATCGACAACGTTCGTGTCGCCGTAGTAGTCAAAACCCCAAACTGCCTCAACAATTTGCTCGCGTCCCAGTACTTGACGCTGATGCTTCAGCAAATAGCTGAGCAGATCAAATTCGCGCGGCGTCAGCTCGATGCTTTTGCCCGAGCGAATAACCTCGCGCGTCGTTTCATTCAGCTTTAAATCGCCCGCCAGCAGCCATGTCCCGTCCATTAATTCTGCTCCGCCTGCCTCTGAGGGAATCAAGCGCTGTCTAAGCGCTGCTCGAATTCTAGCCAGCAGCTCCTCAATTTGAAACGGCTTCGTCATATAATCGTTAGCGCCCAGATCAAGCCCCGACACCTTGTCCTCTACGGAGCTTTTCGCTGTCAGCAAAATAACAGGCGTAGCCGCGTCAGCCGCCCGGATTCGCCGTAATATTTCGATGCCGCTTATGCCCGGAAGCATAACGTCAAGCAAGACTAAATCCCATTCGCCCGTGCGGTACAGCTCAAGCGCCTGCAAGCCATCATTTGCCTTAGAAACGCGATAGCCCTCCGCCTCCAGTTCAATTTCCAGCACCCGGGCAATCTTTTGCTCGTCCTCTACAATCAATATGGACTCATTCATTGCTGTCCCTCCCTGTCTCTCCGCTCTTGCCCACATGCTCAAGCCAGCATGTATGATTACGTTTATATTAGGCTATTTGTGACAGGAGAAGCAACAACCCCGCCAAGCCGCAAGCTCAAATACCCAATTAGCGACTTATTATTCCAATAAACAGGAGGACTGCTGTTTCAAATTTCGACAAAACGATTAATAATAGCTACAAGCTTGTATATTTATGCGAGGGGGTCCATGTGATGAAGCTCCGCCGTTATTTGGCACAACTTGTAATCGCTATTTCCGTCCTGCCGCCTAAAGGCGACAATACCGACAAAGCACATAAATCGAGCTAATAAATCCAGCTAATACATAGGAAAGCCTGCCTTGGCTAAGCAACTCTGCTATAATGGAAGGAAAAACACATCAAAGGATGATACGATGATTGAAATTTCCAGCTATAGCGTGCAATATATTAAAGACCCTTTCGGCATTTTAACCGGAAAACGCTACGAGTTTATAATCGATATTGAAGCAGCCGAGGACGACGATATTTATTCGCCTAAAGGGCTTTATGTACGTGCCGTATTTGCCAAGGATGGCGAGCAAGCCAAAATTGCCAAGCACGAAATTATAGAGCGCGAGACGGAGCGCATTTTGGATTTTGAGCTGGAAGACGAGGAAGAGCAGCTTGTGTTGGCCTTCTGCCTGGAGCATTGGCACGAAGCTGAGGAATAGAGGACTGTTGAAAAATAGGGCTGGTCCGCAAGCATAAACATCTGCTTGCGAGCCAGCCCTTCGTCTATTACTCCGTTTTTGTAGCTTGCGAGAATAGCGTATGGAGCCTATAGATGACGACCGTCGCATCCGCACGGTTAGTCGGCTTAGTCGCGCCGAAGCTGCCGTCAGGCTTGCCCTTCATTAACCCCGCTTGTGCTGCGAGCGTTACTGCATCCTTCGCATAAGCAGCAATGGTGTCGCTATCGCTGAATACAGGCACGCTGCCCGCAGGCAGTTCCGGCAGCGGCTGGCCTGTCGCCTTCCACCCGCTCGCCAGCAGGACTGCCATGTCCTGTCTTGTTATCGGCTGGTTCGGCTCGAAAAGGCTGCCTTCCCCGCCGCTTCCTTGGGCCAGAAGCGCTGTTATGCCCGCTTTCTCAGCTGCGGCAATATATGGCGCATACCAGGCGCTTGCAGGCACATCCGCAAAGCTTGACTCACCCTCTGGTGTCAATCCCAGCGTGCCAACAAGCAGCTTGATGAATTCCGCTCTAGTGACCTGCGCCCCCGGCTGGAACTGCGTTTCATTTTTCCCCGTTACAACGCCCTTGCCATATAAAAAAGCAATCGCCTGCTGCGCTTCCGCATACACGCCGCCCAAATCCGTGAACTCGTAGCTGACGTCATCCTTCAATTCGCCAACGACAACACCCAGCCCATTCGTCGCCATATAGACACGACCGTACACTCTTGGATCGCCTGTAATCGCCGTATTGGCGGAACCAAATTGATGCTGGTCATCGTTGATGCGAACCCAGCTTTTTCCGAGATTCTTCGAGCGGAAAATACCAAATGTGCCGCCAATTTTCGCGTAGGAATAAAGCGTCACATTCGTTTTTCCCGGTGCTGCCTTGCCAAAACCAATCGTTGCCGCTTCCTCTACGCCTGCAAGCTTCGTAAACGTCATGCCAGCATCGGTCGAATGCCATAAGCCGTAGGCGCTATCGACCTTTTTGTTGTCTTTTGCCCCAGCGATCCAAATGTCGCCTTCTTTGCCCGGCATCGCCTTGAAATTGCTCGTTATCACTTGCGGCAAGCCTGTCGCCTTCGATGCGGTGAACGTCGCTCCGCCATCTTTGCTGACATAGAATACACCCGCGGCAAAGCCGTAGAAAAGCTTCGGATTTACCCGATCCGCCGACACGCGCGCCTTCTCCGGCAAACCTTTGGACGCCGTCCACGTTTTTCCTAAATCGGTGGAGAAGCTGACCGGACGTGCCGCCAACTCATCCGCGCTGCTCGGGCTCCATACGATTGCACCGCCATCTGCGCTTACAGCAGCAAAGCCGCCGCTGGTTTTGTCCTCCTCTGCCGCTGTCCATGCGTTCGCTGCTGGCGTCCACGTTTTGCCATTGTCTGTGGAAATGCCCATTCTCGCCGCTGTCCCTTCCGCATGGCCGACACGCACGACGATATCTGGATTCAGCTCGGCAAAATCAATATCCGTGCTCGTTCCGATATACGGGCTTGTGATCATCTCCGGCGCTTGGTCAAGGCTTTCATGGCGGAAGCCGCCAATATCGCCCATCGCGCTCAGCAGCGGCGCCCCTGACGGCGGGCTGATGAGGCCAAGCACAGATGTTTCTTCGATACCGTCTGCCATGACGGTAATTTCGACCTTTTTGTCCTTATCAAAATCCGTTAAGTTGTTGGCCCCAAACAGCGTAGCGCCCGTGCCGTACATCATATTGTCCGAATTAAACGGATCAATTTCCAGATCGCCAATCATCCAGCCAAGCTTCGGCGCGATTTCGGGAAGCTCTTTTTTCTCGCCCCAGTCCAGCCAAGGGGAATCCGCATATTCAATCGTGAAACGATTTTCCCGGTTTGGATTTTTCGAAAAATCAAGCGTCCAGAACGGCTCCCACGTCGCGCCGCCATTCGTGCTTCGGTAAATAACATCATCTGGCCACCACTTGTTCATCGTCGCTACCATTAGCGTATTCGGCTGCCGCGCATCTACGGCCAGTCCGCCATACGGATTGTCCGTATTTCCGGTAGGGCTAATATCAGTCCAGACGCCTGTTGCCGTATCCAGCTTCCACACCGCGCCTTTGCCGCCATCATAGGGACCGACAAATTCATTGTAGGTAACATATAGATGGCCCTTGCCGTCCAGTACCCCATGATGCGGTACAAAGCCTTGCTTCGGCTGCCCCGCTACAGCTTCCCATGTATCCCCGCCGTCCGTGCTGCGGTATATGCTTTGCTCATTGTCAGCCACGCCCACATAAATCGTTTGGGACTTCTTGCCCTTCGAGCCCGTCGCTTGATCAAACGTAATCCAAGCCACGCCAACGATATCGTCAAAATAATCCTTTACGTTGCCGCTCGCTGTAAAGCTGTCTACTTTGCTCCAGGTTTCACCATAATCCGTACTGCGCCACAAGCCATTGCCGCTGCGCGCTCCGAGATACAAAATCCGATTGTCGTTGGGATCAATGACCAGCCGCTCGCCCATCGAGCGCCCCGGCATATTGCCGCCAAGCTTGAACGGCAGCACCGTGCGCTGCCAGCTGTTTCCTTTGTCAGTCGAGCGCAAAATCATGCCCGGCGTATCTGTCCAATCGTTCGTATAGGTGCCTACTGCCGCATAAACCCGGTTCGTCTCCACAGGGTCCGTCGCGATGCTTTCCACACCCAGCATGCTCCATTCCTCGAAGCCCACAAAATCCAAGAGCTGAATCCAGCTTTGCGTCGCGGGATCAAAACGATAAGCGCCGCCAATATCTGTCCGCGCGTAAATCAAATCCTTCTCGGAAGGATTATACACAATGCCGGGAACAAAGCCGCCACCCACAACCTTCGCTCTGCCCCAATCGTAGGCGGGAAGCTGCGTAGCTGGTTTGCTGCTGTTAGTGTCCTCCGCTTGTGCTGCCGCTGCGCTTCCAACTAGCGAAGCTGTTAATGCCGCTGCTGTCAGCAGGCTGCCAAATTTTCGAATAACCAATATAAATTCCACCCTTTCAATGATAAAGTTCCTACTTCTGTAAGCGCGAACATTTGTGAGGATTGAAATTTGCATGCGCTCGCTTCGTTATCTAAACTATTTTACTCTATTTCTGGCCGGTATTTATACCCGTGAACTACCAACCACCTAAGAGGTGGCGGCTTCTTGGTCAATGAAGCTACTGCTCCAAGTTTACCCAAGCTTACAGGCTAGATTCCTAACCCAATAGATGCCATTTACATGGCTAGTTTCAGAAGGTTTTGAGCAGCGTTTACGTCTCTATCATGATGCGTTTGACAGTTTGGACATGTCCATTCACGCAAGGCAAGATTTTTCACCTCTGCATGTTTGTAACCGCAACATGAACACAACTGACTACTTGCATAGTTCTTTGGTGCAATAATCAATTCTCTGCCATACCATGCAGACTTGTATGCAAGCATCGAACGGAACATGCTCCAAGCTACTTCACTTATTGCCTTTGCTAGCTTGTGATTTTGCATCATGTTCTTCACACATAAGTCTTCCATCACGATGACTTGGTTATCGTTTATCATTTTGGCAGACGTTTTGTGCAAGAAGTCTCTACGCTGATGACTAATCTTTTCATGTAGCTTGGCCACTTTCAGCCTAGCCTTATGACGGTTATGGCTTCCCTTCTTCTTGCGGGATAAGTCCTTTTGCAGCTTAGCTAATCGCTGTTCAGACTTACGCAAGTATGTAGGATTGGCTATGATTTCGCCTTGTGACGTAATCGCAAAGTCTTTCAGTCCAAGATCAACGCCAATCTTCGTTTCCAATTTGGGCAACTTGGCGATCTCCGTTTCAACCAATACGGAAGCATAAAATTTTCCCGTCGGTGTTTTGGAAATCGTGCATGATTTGATAAGCCCCTCGTATGGACGATGCAGCTTGATTTTGATTTTCGTTTTTAGCTTTGGAAGCTTGATGGATCCCTCTTCAATGCAAATGCTTCCCTTTTGATTATTGGTTGTAAAGCTATGGTGATTCGCCTTCTTGCTCTTGAATTTAGGAAATCCCACTTTCTTATCACGAAAGAAATGCTTATACGCTTTTTCAAGATTCATTTGTGCATTCGCGAGTGCTAGGCTGTCCACTTCTTTCAGCCAGTCGAATTCCTTTTTGTATTGCGCTGGTGTATTCTTCAGCATCGTTTCCGTTTGCTTGTAATGTTCCATTTTATCTGCAAGCATTCTGTTGTAGATGAAGCGAACACAGCCGAATACTTTAGCTAAATATTGTTGTTGATCTTGATTAGGATAGATACGGTATTTGTAGGCTTTCAGCAATTCCGATCATCCCTTCATGCCTTGGTTTTCAATGTATGTGTTGATGACATCTATTGGCGCTCCACCTGTTGTAAGCAAGCAATAGGAACGTGACCAAAAATGCTCTTTCCATAGCGATTCTCGGAGGATAGGAAATTCCTTCTTGATCAGCCTGGAGGATGCACTCTTATAAGCGTTGAGAAATTTGGAAATGTCGGTATTGGGATGCGTCTTCATGAGAACGTGGACATGATCCTTGTCAGGCTTCCATTCCTGCAAAGTCACATGGTAAGTAGGCTGAATGTTTTCAAATATCTCCTTCAGACGTTCGGATATTTCATCGTTAATGACTTCCCTACGATATTTGATGACTAGTATCAGGTGATAATGGAGCAAAAACACTGAATGGTTATTGGAGTCTAACTTCATTGATAACACAACCTTTTATCGTATACGACTGAATACTACAATTATAGTATTTTAAGTTTTAAGGGTCAATGTAAATCAGACCGTTGCCATTCATCCCCCACTTTAAAAGAGGGAGAATTCTGACAACTAACGGTTAAAATTGGTCTTTATATCATGGTAAAATCGGAGGGATATTAGGATAGATTGCATATCGATAGGGTCAGGCGCGATGGTCGCTGCTGCGAGAAAGACCCCGCTTACGGCCGCTGTTGTTTTCCGAATTCTCTATTATTCCTCGCTGAGGAGGAACTCCGACAACAATAGTCCATGCTTAAGATGATGCTATCCTCCGGAACGCTTTAGCCGACGCTGGGCATATGCTTACGAAGCGGCTTTCCTTCGGAAAACTAGGCTCCTCCAGTTCCAACCTTTCTCTGCGCCGCTCCCCTGCACCTTCCCTCTCTCCGTTCAGCTACAATAAAGAAAAAGGAAAAAACCATCCGTCAGTAAAATAAACCTACTGATGGACAGTCTTTCCCTCTTAAACCTGCAGAAGGTTACGCTGTTAGACTCTATCCACTTCCTACTTCATAATCTAATTATTTACTAATTTACCAATCCATTAATCTACTAATCTACTAATCTACTAATTCAGATTTTTAGGGCGTATATGCAAACGTAAGCAAGCCAAATCCTGATCGAATTTAGCGTCAAATGCTTTCCCTCACCTACTGGGAATATCCCCCGTATGAATGTGAGCATATGTACTGAAAGGAAGTCTCATGCTTTTCGTTTTAGCGGTTTAGTGGTTTACTCCCACACAATGCTAGACTTCGCGGACACAGCAGCCGCTATGACAACAGAATCAAAGGTTATGCCATAGGCTGCGGACTCAGGAGCCGCTAATGCGCCGTCTTTAGCCATTTTGAAGGGTTGAGGAGAGCGATAGCGGTTTTCCTGTCCGCTTATGGCCCAAAATCGATTCAAAATCCAGAATAGCGGAAACTCAGTCCACCAAAAAAAGGGAGCTCAAGAACTGCATGCTCTTAGCAACATTTGCGTGCTCCGGTTTGCATATACACCCTAGAGTTTGTAGCTCTTGTAGCTCTTCTTCCCATCTCTGCCCCTAGACCGTCGACTCCGGTGCAGCAAGGTACACCGGAGTTGACGAACAGTGGGCTTCACACGATTTAGAAGCCCTTAGCCTGCTACTGGGGCAGGTGAGATCAGGGCTTTGATTTTCTCCAAATCCCAATCCGTAACGGCGGTGTAGACGCCGTCGCTGCCGATTTCTACTACTGGCACGTGGCGGATGCCGTATTTAGCTTCAAGAACGTCTCGCAAATAATCTTTGCCTTCAATATCAATATTTTCATAGGGTTGGTTGTTTTGCTCCAAAAATTGTTTAACTGTGCCACAATACTGGCAGCCTGTTTTACTCCATACAATGACCTTTTTTGCTGCGGACATGGTTATACCCTCCTTTATAAATGTCAACCTAATACATAGTGGCAAGCGGCATAATGCTCGCTGCCAATGAGCTGCAGTTCGGGCTCCGCCTCCCTGCAGCGATCCGTTGCCATAGGGCAGCGTGTATGAAAACGGCAGCCGGACGGCGGATTGGCCGGAGAAGGGATTTCTCCTTCAATCGCGCGAAATGTTCGCGTTCGCCCGGGGCCGGGCTGGGGAATGGAAGCAATTAACCCTTGCGTATACGGATGCGCTGGGCGGAGAAACAGCTCTTCGCTGGGCGCAATTTCGACCAGCTTGCCCAAATACATGACGCCGATCCGGTCGGAAATATGTCTGACGATATTCAGGCCATGGGCGATAAACAAATAGGTCAGATTCATTTTTTGCTGCAAATGCTGCATGAGATTGACGATCTGCGCCTGAACCGACACATCAAGCGCCGATACCGCTTCATCCGCGAGAATAAAGCTTGGATTAAGCGCTATGGCGCGGGCAATGCCAATACGCTGGCGCTGCCCGCCGGAAAATTCATGCGGATAGCGGCTGTACCAATCTGCCTTCAGCCCGACTAGCTCCATCAGCTCCTCTACGCGCGCTTTTCTTTCCTTGCTGCCAGACTTGTCATGGACGCGCAGCGGCTCGCCGATAATGTCACCGATACGCCAGCGCGGATTAACAGAGCCATACGGGTCCTGAAAAACAATTTGCATATCGCGCCTCGCCTGTCGCAGCTCAGAGCTGCTTTGCCCGGTCAGCTCCCTTCCCTGAAACTTAACGCTTCCAGCTGTCGCCTGCTCCAATTGCAAAATCACCCGACCAAGCGTCGATTTGCCGCTGCCAGACTCCCCAACGAGACCAAAGGTTTCCCCTTTTTTAATGGAAAACGTAACATTGTCCACCGCTCTGACCTGCGGGCCCGAACGATGAAGCAAACCTCTCTGAATCGGATAAAATTTGCTTAGTCCGCTTACCTCGAATAGATTTTCGCCTTGCTGACCAGCTTCTTGGGGAGACCCAATCGGAGACTCTGTTCTAAGGGCATCTGTCAGCGTTACTGTGCTAGTGCTTTTGTCGGTGCTAGTGCTTGTGCTTGTTCCAGCAGCCCACTCCTCGGATTGAACGAGCTGCTCGGCATGCCAGCATGCGGTCAGTCGCTTGCCAAGCGCGAGCAACGGCGGGCTTTCACTGCGGCAGCTATCCGTGGCATAAGAGCAGCGCGGGTGAAAGCGGCAGCCGGACGGCAGCTCCGACAGGCTCGGGATCGAGCCCTCGATAGAATGAAGCTTGACGCTGCGGTCGCTGTCCATCGTCGTAATCGATTGCAGCAGTCCTCGCGTATACGGATGATACGGCTGCTCGAACAGCTCCGCCGCCGTCGCTTGCTCAACAACCTGCCCGGCATACATGACGATAATGCGATCCGCCATCTCGGCGGCAATGCCCATATCATGGGTCACTAGCAAAATCCCCATATTAAATTCTTCCTTAAGCTCTTGCAGCAAGTGGAGAATTTGCGCCTGGATCGTCACATCCAGAGCCGTCGTTGGCTCATCCGCTATAAGCAGCTCCGGACCGCAAGCGAGCGCCATTGCGATCATAGCCCGCTGCAGCATACCTCCTGACAGCTCGCCAGGATACTGCTTCATCCGCGCCTCCGGCTCAGAAATGCCTACGCGGCGCAGCAAATGGACAGCCCGCTCCCATGCTGCACTCTTTTTGCCGCGCTTATGGCGCTCGATGACCTCGGTAAGTTGGCTCCCGATTGTAAAAATCGGATCAAACGCCGCCATCGGCTCTTGAAAAACCATCGCCATCCGCTTGCCGCGCAGCGCGCGCAGCTCCTTCTCCGGCATCGCTACAAGATCCGCATCGCCAAGCCGCATGCTGCCTCCGGCAATAACGCCATTCTCATAGTCGATCAGGCGCATAATGGCTTTGGACGTAATCGTTTTGCCGCTGCCGGATTCGCCAACGAGACATACCGTTTCCCCAGGCGCAATATGAAGCGAAACGTCTGTAATTGCCCTTAGCAAGCCCCGTTTTGTCTTAAAATCAACCGTCAGATGCTCCATCATGAGCAATTGGCTCATTTCGCTTCCTCCTTCCGCCTATTAAGCACGGCGTTCTATGCTGTCTTATGCTCTGCTTTGCTTCGGATCTAATTGATCGCGAACCTTGTCACCCAATATGTTGATGGAGAGAACAAACAGCGTGATGGCAAGGCCCGGAAAGGTGCAGATCCACCAGGCTACGGTCAAATAGCCGCGGCCCTGAGAGAGCAGTGCTCCCCAGTCCGGAATTTCTTTTATCGTGCCAAGCCCTAGAAAGTTAAGGCCTGCTCCAGTCAAAATCGCCGTGCCAATGCCGATTGCCGCCATGACAAACATTGGGGATAAAGAATTCGGCAGCACATGCCGTACAAAGATCGATAGGCTGGATGTGCCAATAGAGCGGGATGCAGTAATAAAGGGCCTTCCTTTAATGCTCATGATTTGCCCGCGCATTACCCGCGCGTACCCAGGTATCGATGCCGCCGCTACAGCAAGCACGACATTCATCAGGCTTGGCCCAAGCGCCGCTGCAATCGCAAGTGCGAGCAGCACGCCTGGAATCGTCATCAGCACGTCAATCAGCCGCATAAATACAGCATCTACCACACCGCCAATGTATCCCGCTATCGCTCCAATCGCTCCGCCCGTCACACAGCCGACAAGCACCGATATAAAACCGATCAGCAAAGAATCCCGGCTGCCATGCACGACAACGCTGAATACGTCACGTCCAAAATAATCGGTTCCGAACACATGCTGAAGACTTGGTGGTTGCATAATTTGATCCGTATCCATCAACGTAGGCGAATAGGGAGCAATCAAGCTCGGAAATAAAGCACAGCTAATAATAAACAACACAATAACCGCAGCGGCATAAATCAAGAGATCCGTAGGTGCCAGCCTTATTTTTTTGCGGGATTTCGCAGCCCCTTCTGCCCTGCTTCCTTGCCATATCTGTTTGCCAATGACGGCTTGCTTCATTTGAATCTTTTGCCCCTTTCTGCCTACGCTACCCGGTACGCCTTACGCGCGGATCAATCAACGTATAGGAAATGTCCACAAGCAAATTTACTACAATGTACACGATCGCCGAGAAAAAAATAACGCCCTGCACGACCGGCAAATCCTTCGCCATAATCGCATCGGCAATAATTCGTCCAATGCCTTGGCGCGAGAACACCGTCTCAATGACCACCGTTCCCGCCATCAAATCGCCAATAATAACGCCGATCATCGTCAATGCGGGAATCAGTGCATTTCGCAGCGCATGCTTATACATAATGAGCCGCCCTGGCAATCCCTTCGCCCGCAGGGTGACGATAAACGGCTCATTAATGACCTCAAGCATACTATTGCGAACCATCCGCACGATAAAGCCTGAGCCAACGAAGCCGAGCGTAATGGCGGGCAGCACCAGCGTGCTGAAGCCATCCGAGCCCATTGCCGGAAACCAGCCCAGCTGTACTGAGAAAATAAGAATCAGCAAAATGCCCGACCAAAATGTCGGCATCGAAATGCCGAACAATCCAACCATACGCGCGACGATGTCAATCCAGCGATTGCGGTGAATCGCGGACAGCACGCCTAGCGTGACGCCGATAACGACGGCAATGAGCGAGCTTAACGCCGTCAAAGCGAGCGTGGCGGGAAAATGCTCGACGATCTTCGGCAATACCGGCTCCGAATTAACGATCGATTTGCCAAAGTCGCCCTGCAGCACATGCAGAAAATATTCACCGAACCGCTCATAGAACGGCTGGTTCAGCCCAAGCTGCTCCCGCAAATTAGCAATCATCTCCGGTGTGGCGGAAGACGGATCAAGAATAAGGAGCGCAGGGTCGCCGGGCAGCACATTGACGATACAAAAGACGAGCACCATCGTGCCGACCAGCACCAGCAAGGACGTATAAAGCCGAACGCTTACCGCTTTTAACATACTGCATCTCCGCTCCTTCCCAGCTTTTATACTTAAATTACGATATGCTTACTCGGCTATATACACATCATTAAAGATCGGATAGCCCAGCGAGTCAAAAGCTAATCCTTGCACCTTTTTCGAGGCAGCTACTGTATAAGGGAATACATAAATAGGAATAATGACGGCCTTTTTAATGATGAGCTGCTGTGCTTCCTTATAGATCGCTTCACGCTTCGTCTGGTCCTGCTCTATTGCGCCATCCTCAAGCAGCTTATCCAGCTCCGGATCGGCTAAATTCGGCAGGTTTTGGCGTGCCCCCGGCGCTGTTGTGTGATAGATAGAATAAAGCGCGTTAGGATCAGAGTTTACCTGGCTATTGCCGTACAGATCATAGTTATTGTTCGCATAAACGACGGTCGCGACATCCTTCGTAATTTCAACATCTACCTGAATGCCCAGCGGCTTAAGCTGCTGCTGCACGATTGCCGCAATATCATTGCGCTTCTCGCGGTTCGGCGAGCCATCGACATAATGAAGCGTCAGCTTCTTGCCGTCCTTCTCCCTGATGCCATCTGCTCCTGCTTTCCAGCCCAGCTCGTCAAGCAGCTGCTTTGCTTTCTCGATATCCGGCTTTACGCCGCCTTCAAGCGAAGCGTCATAGCCAAAAATGCCTGGTGAAAGCGGCGACCACGCCTGCTCATACGTTCCGAGATACAACGTTTTGACGATTGCCTCGACATTGATGCCAAGCTGCAGCGCCTGCCGAGCCTTCAGCTCATTCCATGGTGCCTTGCTATGATTGATAAATAGCGTATACGGCAAACCAACGGTATTGGCTTGGTATAGCTGGCTGTTCGCATCATTTTTCAAGGAGAGAATATTTTGCGGCGGCACCGTCTCAGCGGCAAGCACCTGCCCGCTTTGGACGCTGCCGATTCGCGTAGCCTCCTCAGGCACAATTTTGAAAATGATTTTATCCAAATTCGGCGCGCCCTGCTGGCTGACCGTTTCCGGCGCCCAGTTGTAGTCGGGGTTTTTCTCCACGACGATTTCCGAATTTTCATCCCATTTTACAAACTTGAATGGCCCTGTTCCGACAGGATGCTTAGTGAATTGATCCCCATCCTTCTTCGCCGCCGTCGGCGACACAATGCTAAGCAGCGCTTGGCTTACATTGCCCAAGAACGCCTGCGACGGCTCGGATAGGTTCAATTTGACCGTAAACTCATCAATGACCTCCGACGATTCATAAGGCCTAACAAGCGCTAAAGCATTCGCAGCTTTGGTCTCCGGGTCAATGATTCGGTCGAAGCTATATTTTACCGCTTCAGCGTTAAAAGGTGTGCCATCCTGAAACTTAACGTCCTGGCGAAGCTTGAACGTATACGATTTTCCATCCTCGGAAATCGACCATTCTGTTGCCAGCCAAGGCTTAATTTCTCCGCCCGGAAGCTGGACGACCAGTGTATCGTAGAGCGTACGGATGACCCTGACTGCAACGGCAAGGCCGCTGCGATGCGGATCAAGCTGATCGGGAGAGGTGGCGAGCGCATAGCTTAGTTCGCCGCCTTGAGCAGGTGCGCTGCTCTGCTCTGCCGAAGACGCAGGGGCGGCACCAGAGCTGTTCCCGCCCGTATTCGTGCTGCTCTTGCCCCCACCTCCGCTGCATCCTGCCAGTACAAGGGTAACCGCTAGGGCGAGGCTGGTCATTTTCATCCAAATGGCTGGTTTGCTGTATGCTTTGCTCATGTCCCTCACCCTTCCTATACGGTCGTCACCTTGGTTTTGGCATAACGGTTTTCCGGCACAGGTACGCCGAGATGTCCGCGCAGCGTGTCATGCTCATATTCCTCACGAAACAATCCTCGCTCCTGCAAAATCGGCACAACCTGATCAACAAACTCCGACAGTCCCGTTGGGATAGAGGATCCGACAATAAAGCCGTCTACCGCTCCCTGCTCAAACCATTGCTGAATTTGATCCGCTACTTTCTCTGGCGTGCCGATGAACGTCGGCCTTGGCGTCGTTTCTTGAAGCGCCACCTGACGAAGCGTCAAGCCGCCTTCCTTCGCCTGCCGTTTAATACGGTCCGTCGTGCTGCGGAAGCTGTTAAGTCCAATTTCGCCCAGCTCCGGAAACGGCTCATCAAGCGGATATTGTGAAAAGTCATGGTGGTCAAAATAACGTCCCAAATAATCGAGCGCCTTCTCAATATTTACAAGCTGCGCCAGCTCCTGGTATTTGCGTTCTGCTTCTTCATCCGTCGCCCCAATGATTGGCGCAATGCCTGGCAAAATCGCGACATCCTCCGAAGAGCGTCCATGCGCAGCAGCACGGCCTTTCACATCATCATAAAATTGCTTGCCCTGCTCGATGGATTCAAAATGGGCAAATACCGCATCCGCTACTTTAGAAGCGAAGTTTTTGCCATCCTCCGAAGAGCCTGCTTGAAAAATAACCGGATGCCCCTGCTTGGATCTCGCAATGTTCAGCGGCCCCTGCACGGAGAAAAACTCGCCTTTATGATTCAAGGTGTGCAGCTTTTCCGGATCAAAAAACTGGCCGCTTTCTTTATCGCGAACAAAGGCGTCATCCTCCCACGAATCCCACAGCCCCCGCGTCACTTCCAAATATTCATTTGCAATCCGGTAACGTGTCGGGTGATCGGGATGCTCCGTCTTGCCGAAGTTTTTCGCTGAGCCTTCAAGCGGCGATGTTACGATGTTCCAGCCTGCACGGCCGCCGCTAATATGATCAAGCGAGCTAAATTGTCTCGCTACAGTGAAAGGCTCGCTATAGGAAGTAGAGAGCGTGCCGACCAAGCCAATCTTCGATGTAACCGCACCAAGCGCAGATAAAATCGTCAATGGCTCAAAGCGGTTTAAAAAATGAGGAATGGATTTTTCATTAATATATAAGCCATCAGCAATGAATACAAAATCAAGCTTGCCCGCTTCCGCCTTCTGAGCCTGCTGCTTGTAAAATTCAATATTAACACTTGCGTCAGGCTGTGCATCCGGATGTCTCCATCCAGCAATATTCCCGCCTACTCCGTGCAAAATAGCGCCTAGCTTCAATTGTCTCTTTTTAGTTGTTGTCATGATTGTTCCCTCCTGTTGGCTGTTCACTCTTAATTTTATTATTCCTAGTGGTTTTGTCGTATTTAATAATGATTGAAACGAGTTTACCATCGATTGCCGAATAAAAGCCAATAGAGCTTTTCTATTTTGACATAAAAAAAATCAATGCTGCATCACATAGATACACTTGGTGGACACAGCAGCAGCTATTTCAATAGAATCATGGGTTGTGGCACAAGCTGCGGACTCAGGAGCCGCTAATGCATTGCCTATTTCCATTTTGTGGAGATAATGAGATCCATAGCGGATTTCCTGTCCGCTTACGGCCTGAACTCTTCACAACAGCCAAAATAGCGGAACCTCAGTCCCTCAAAAAAAGGA
The DNA here is from genome assembly GCF_059383715.1 of Paenibacillus sp. J31R34. Taxonomy (NCBI): domain Bacteria; kingdom Bacillati; phylum Bacillota; class Bacilli; order Caryophanales; family Paenibacillaceae; genus Paenibacillus; species Paenibacillus sp. J31R34. Next base: position 204,753 of record NZ_JBXENU010000005.1, on the reverse strand, counting down.
GGGAGCGGACCAAGCGGTCTTAGGCTCTGCAACAATCGCATGCTTCGGCTCCCCGAGCTTGATATGAAATACAAAATGGCTCAGCATGAGATTAATTCCCTCATGCTGAGCCATTTTTTTGCCATCTACTTACGTTGTTAGTCTCTAGTTAGTGTCCAGCAGCCTCAGCTAAGCGCCGAACTGCGCTTTATGCAGGCGGTTATATATGCCTTTAATGGCCAGCAGCTCATCATGGCTGCCCTGCTCTTTAATGCCTTCCTCCGTAACGACAACGATGCGGTCAGCATTCTTGATCGTCGCAAGACGATGCGCAATGACGAGCGTCGTGCGCCCTTTGGACAGCTCAGCCAGCGCCTGCTGAATAGCTGCTTCCGTGGCCGTATCAAGCGCCGAGGTCGCTTCATCAAGAATAAGGATTGGCGGATTTTTCAGGAACATGCGGGCAATGGAAAGGCGCTGCTTCTGTCCGCCTGACAATTTAACGCCGCGTTCGCCGATAAGCGTGTCCATTCCTTGGCCCTGCGAAAGAATAAGCTCTTCCAGCTGTGCTCTGCGAGCCGCCTCCCAAATTTCTTCCTCGGTAGCATTCAGCTTGCCGTAAGCAATATTTTCGCGAATGGTACCATCAAACAAGAACACATCCTGCTGCACGATACCGATTTGGCCGCGCAGTGAATCCAGCTTAATTTTCCGAATGTCGAGGCCATCAATTTCAATCGCCCCGCCTGTAACCTCATAGAAGCGCGGCAGCAGGCTGCATATCGTGGTTTTGCCGGCTCCTGATGGTCCAACAAGAGCTACCGTCTCTCCTGTTTTCACGGTTAAATCAATATGATTCAAAATCGATTTGCCTTCCTCATAACCAAAGGATACATCGCGGAACGTAATTTCTCCCTCCAAGCGGCTAATCACCTTGGCATCCGGCGCATCCTCAATATCCGGCTCGGTTTCGAGCAGCTCCAAATAACGCTTAAAGCCGGCAATTCCCTTCGGATACGTCTCAATAACCGAGTTGATTTTTTCAATTGGACCAAGAAACACATTGGAAAGCAGGACAAATGCCATAAATTCACCGAACGTCATTTGGCCTTGAATCACGAACCAAGTACCGCAAGCGAGTACAAACAAGGAAACAAATTTCATCAGTATGTAGCTGATCGATGAGTTCCAAGCCATAACACGGTAAGCTACAAGCTTCGTTTGCAGAAAACGGCCATTGTTCACTTCAAATTGATCCACTTCATGCTTCTCGTTGGAGAACGCTTGAACGACGCGAATGCCGCTAACTGTATTTTCAACGCGGGCATTATAGTCGGCAATATCGGAAAACATCCGATGGAACGCCTTTGACATCTTGCGGCTGAAATACAGCGACAAGTAGACCATCAGCGGAATAATAATAAACGTCAGCACCGCCAGCTGCCAGTTGATGGTCAGCATGAGCCCGAATGCGCCCAGCAGCGTCATAATGGCAATAAACATGTCCTCCGGCCCGTGGTGGGCAATTTCCCCAATATCCATCAGGTCATTCGTCATCCGCGATACAAGATGCCCCGTCTTATTGTTGTCGAAGAAACGGAACGATAGCTTCTGAATATGGTTGAACAGCTTGCTGCGCATATCCGACTCTATTTGAATGCCGAGCTTATGCCCCCAATACGTCACCACATAGTGGAGGAACGCACTTACTACATAAATGCCAATCAGGCCCACACAGGACCATAAAATCCATTTCCAATTGCCCGAAGGCAGCAAATCATCCACGACCCGGTTCAAGGCAAGCGGGAACACCAGCTCCAGCAAAGCTGCAAACACCGCGCAGGAGAAGTCCAGTATGAACAACCCTTTATAAGGTCGGTAATAGTCAAAAAAACGGCGAAGCATGTCATCATTCCTCTTCTGTCATAATGGTAAGCCTTATTGGAAAACATTCCAATACTGATAATGATTATAATTATCAGCCTTTCCAGTTTATCGCAGCCTTATTTTTAAAGCAATGGACAAAATGGAGATGAACAAAAAAATATTACATCCCCTTTTACAATATAAAAAAAAACAAAAAAAGACCTACATTAAAATTAGGTCTTAAAATGATTTAATCGTTTACCCTTTAACCGAACCCGCCGCAATCCCTTCAACAATACGGTTGCTGAGGAACAGAAACGTAATCAAAATCGGAAGAATGCTAATCATGAGCGTGGCTCCGATTGCCCCCCAATCCGTCGTGTACTGACCGATAAAATTTTGCACGCCGACAGTCAATGTTTTATAAGAATCAGAGCTAATAAACGTGTTAACAAAAATAAATTCATTCCAGTTGTAAATCATATTGATGATCGCCGTTGTAGCAAGCACAGAGCTTGTCATCGGGAGTACGATCTGGACGAACATCCGATTGACCGAGCAGCCATCAATGATAGCGGCTTCCTCCACCTCGCGCGGCAGCGCATAGTAGAACCCGAGCAGAATCATGATTGTAATCGGCATGTTGAAAGCAACATAAGATAAAATCAGAGACAGGGGATGATCCGTTAGCCCCACTTTATTAAACAGGCTGAACAGCGGGATTAGCGTGGAATGAACCGGAATCATCATGGCCACCATGAATAAGCCCAGTACAAGCGAGCTGCCCTTCCATCTCATTCTTGTGACGGCATAAGTGACTAAACTGCCCAGCAGCACAGTTATTAACGTAGCTGAAACGGTGATCCAGACGCTGTTAAAAAAATAAACATCAATGTTCCCGGCGCTCCAAACCTTCTCGTAGTTTTCCCATCGAGGATTCATCGGCAGTGACAAAGGCGGGAGATTAAATACTTCCTGATTGTTTTTAAGAGAGAAAAACAACAGCCAGACAAGTGGAAATAGCTGCAGCGCCGCAACCACAATTAAAACGGCATATAAAACGCTATACCCCAGCCTGATGCCGATCCCCGATTTTGATTCCGACAGCTCACTCCGAATTCTGATATTCCCAGTAACCATGAAGTCTTCCTCCTTACGAGTATTGGATCGTATCCTTTGAGGCCGTTAATTTGCGAATGATCCAAGTGACAGCCAGACAAATGACCAGCAGAAAAAAGCCAATTGCGCTGCCATATCCAAAATCGTAGGCTCGAAACGCTTCATGATACATGTAAGAGGCCATAACTTCGCTCGCCCCATTGGGACCGCCGTCTGTCATAACAAAGATCAAATCAAAATATTTCAAAGAGCCCACAACAGCCAGTACAATCGTTACTTTAATCACTTCCATCACAAGCGGCAGTTTAATCTTCCAAGCAATTTGCAGGGCATTCGCTCCGTCAATCCTGGCCGCTTCCTCAAGAGATGTTGGGATGTTTTTCAGAGCCGCATAATAAATCAAAATATAAAAACCCGCATACTGCCACAAAATCGGAATAAATAAAGCAAACAATACGAGCGATGGCTCAGCGAGCCATGCGGGAGGGTTGGCAAAACCAAGTGATTCCAGCATGCTGTTCAGCAAACCGTTAGTTGGATGATAGATTCTGAGCCAAAGCTGTGCAATCGCTACCGAGGATAGAAGCATAGGGATGAGATAGATTTTGCGAAATAATTGAGCTCCTTTGATTCGCGCGGCTAACACCATTGCTACAATAAGGTAGAGCAGAAGGCTCATTCCCGAGAAAACGGCAAGCAGCAAAGAATGCCACGCGCTGTTCCAGAAAGTTGTATCCTTGAACAAAGCAAGGTAATTATCCAACCCAACGAAGGTCATCGCACCAATGCCATTCCATTCATTCAAACCGTAATAAGCGGTTAAAACAATCGGAATATATACAATAGCTAATATTAATAACAGAGACGGCAGCACATATAAAGCAATTATTTTTTTGTTCGAAAGCACTTTGTCCAATTGGGCCGACTCCTTTCCTTTATGATGAATGAGCGGAAGACATATTCGGGACTTGCCCGCAGCTATGTCTTCCACCGATCAATCTTAAGGGAGATTATTTCCCTTCGGAAATGGCTTTATCATGCTCTTCCGAGAATTTCTCAGGCGTCACTGCCTTTCCAAACAGAGCTTGAATCATATTCAGATGAGTTTCGGCTGCACTCGCCTGCATTTGAACATCTGCAAATAAGGTAATGCTGCTTGCTTGATTCATTTCATTAAATAAATCAATGTAAAGCTGCGGCAGCTCCATGCTGGATGTATCCACTTTAGTCGCAGGAATAACGCCCGCCCCAGTCACCGCTTGCTCTCCCCACTGGGTTACAAAGTATTCGACGAATGCTTTCGCCTCCGCTTTTACCGCAGAATTTTCGGATACGAATAGACCGACACCCGGACCGCCTACCCAGCTGTTAATGTCGCCTTTTCCGCCCTCAACTTTCGGAAATTTAAAGAAACCAACACTGTCGCGGAATTCTTTCGGGATATCTTCATTTGTCGTAAAGTTTGGCAGCTCCCATGTGCCCATCATATACATGGCAGCTTTGCCATTCAGAAACTCCGACTTTGCTTCCTCATTGGACAAACCGTTGAAACCCTTCACGAACGCATTGCTGTCTACCAGTGTCTGTACTTCAGTCGCTGCTTGCAGCAATCCTTCGTCTGTAAAGGCTCCTTCGCCGTTTATCGCTCCGGATAATGTCTGCTGCCCGGCGATTCGATCAGCTAGGTACATATACCAGAGAGAACCCGTCCAACGGTCCTTGTTGCCCAGCGCAATCGGCGCAATTCCATTTTCGGACAGTGTTTTTGCAATAGCCTTTAATTCCTCGTAGGTTTGCGGGATCTCAAGCTTGTATTTCTCGAATAAGGATTTATTATAGTAAACCGGAGCAATGTTGAATTCAAGTGGGAGCGCATACGTTTTACCGTCAATCGCATATGCCTCTGTCGTACCGGATACGAACTTGCCGTTCAGCTCGCCGCTAAGCAAGTCGTCTACAGGTGTAAACAGCTTTCCTTCCACGTACGGCTGCAAGAACCCGGCCGCCCACGTTACACCGACATCCGGCAGTTTATTGGATGCCGAAAGCACCTTCAGCTTGTTTTTATATTGCTCGTTATCCAGCACTTCTTGCTTGATCGTCACATTCGTATGCTCATCCTGATAGGCTTTTATGATTTGATTTACGATTTTGTTTTGGCCTGCTGACACACCCTCCGGCCATAAATGCATAAAGTTAATCGTAACCTGCTCACCGCTCTCGCCTGCTGTCTCCTTACTGCCACTGCTGCTTTCATTACTGCTTGTGCCGCAGCCAGCTGCTACCAGAACCAGACAAAACGCCAATAAGAGCATCAATCCTTTTTTCTTGAACACGTTTACATCCCCTTTAATTCTAATGTAAGCGTATTAATACCGCTTTAATTAGATTGTAGCAACACTTTTAGCAAGTCGTAAGGACATAAGCATTGGGAGTAATACCATAATTATTGGATCATTTTTTCAGAATGAGAGACGTTTTGACGATACTGCCTTGGACTAGTGCCCTCTATGGAACGAAACACTTTGACAAAATATTTTGCTGTTTGGTAGCCCACCTGCTCTGAAATTTCCGCAATCGAGTCTCTCGTATTGACCAGCAGCTCCTTGGCCCGCTGCACTCGTCTGCGACTCAAATAGTCGCTGAAGGTGAGACCTGTCTGCTCTTTAAACAGAACGCTGAAGTAGCTGGCATTCATATGCAAATAATCTGCAACTGCACGCATAGAAACCTGTTCGCTCAGATGATCATCGATATGGCGGAGCGCTTCACGCACCTGAATACTGTATCGCTTCTCCTCTTGCACCGTCCCCAGTAATTTGGGGTCAAAAAGCTTCTCCATTCTCACCATCCGGCTTATTTCTTCTTCCCTTTTCAAAGCGAGCTCGACTGCTTGCACTAATTTTTCTTTAACCAATGGCTTTAGCAAATAAGAGACGACCCCAAGCTGAAGTGCTTTCTGAGCATAATCGAATTCAGGATGCCCGGAAATAACAATAACCACAGGGGGAAGAGTCATCGCGCTTAATCGTTCGACCAGCTCCAGGCCTCCCACCTCCGGCATTCTAATATCGGTCACGAGCAGATGAGCTTCATTTTGCTGCAACCAAGCTAAAGCCTCCACTCCGCTGGATGCCATTTCGATTCGATGCCGGCCGCAGGACCAAGCTTCCAGCGTTTTACGAATTCCCTGCCTTGTTCTAGGTTCATCATCTACGATTAAGATGGTCTTCATCTATTCCATTCCCTTCCAAGTTTATTAGGTATTTCAAACGTAACGGAAGTTCCGCGACCAGGCTCGCTCGCAATGTCCAGCCCGCTTCCAGCTGCATGATAATAAAGCCTCAATCTACGCTCCACATTTGACACGCCAACACCTGTACCTTTGAAGCTGCTCGCATAACCTTCTTTCATGAATGCTTGGAGAGACTCTACTGCGGCTGCATCCATGCCCGGTCCATCGTCCGTTATAATCACTCGCGTAAAACCTTCCCGGCTTGAAGGCTCGGCACGAAGAACAACCGTCCCCGGCCCGAGTCGCTGCTCAACTCCATGCAGGATAGCGTTCTCTACGAGCGGTTGAATTAATAGTTTGGGCACGGGTACAGTCCTGCACGCCTCTCCAGCCTCTATTCGCCACGACAGCCTGTCCACCATCCGCATCTCCATGATTCTTAAATAACGTTCTGCATGATCCAATTCATCACCTATCGTAACCCACTCATCATCCTCCGTTCGGTTGATCACATAACGGAACAAGCCTGACATGGCGACTACAATTTGCGCAAGGTCCTCTTCCCCTTTATCATCAAGCTCCCAATAAAACGCTTCCAATGTGTTAAACAGAAAGTGAGGATTAATTTGGGCTTGCAGTGCTTTCAGTTCAGTTCTACTCTGTATAATTTCCTTCTGGTAGACCACCTCAATTAGTTCATTTAAGGAATCGACCATTTGGTTATATGTATTGTTGAGCTCATTAATCTCCATGGTTGAGGCGGTATTCGGGTTCGCTTTCAACGTGCCCAATCTGGCACCGCGCATCGCTTTAATCAAGTTTAATATCGGTCTGGTAATCATCGTTGACAAAATAAAGCTCAAGACCAGAAACAACAAGCCCCCGACCGCACCAGATACAAGAATAGCCGTCCGTAGAACTGAAATACCTGCCGTTGCATAATTTACAGGGGTCAATATGGCCAGCTTCCACCCCGTTTCCTTCGATTGCTGCTCAATCGCTATATACGATTCATTGCCCACCGTAATCGCTTCTCCGCCATGATTAAGAATATTCCCCTCACCTGCATCCATAGCTAAATCAGAAAAAATTTCTTGGCCCGCCCCATCAAATAGAGCCATATGCTCCCGCGTTTCATTCTCATTTTCCGTTACGGCAGCTGTGAGCTCAAAATAGCTTTTTTCAATATGAACGACTAAATAGCCAGCATGGATGAAAGAACGGTCCACTAAACGAATATGGCGAATAGCAATGACAACGTTTGAATCCTGTGGGTCAAAGCCAAGCCAAACCAAGCGTCCTTTGCCGCTATCTGCTTGTTCAATCCACTCCTTCGGCACCCGGCTTTCCAGACTAATATCATCTAGCGGAAACAGCCTTCTATAATCGCTGCTGTACATTTCAAGTGCTCGGATTCCCGTGACATACGCTTCATATTTTCGGGCTTCCTGCTGCAGCGACTGACGCTCCTCAAAGCGGATCGGCTTGCCAGTGATTTCTCGCGTCAATAATCGCTGGATAGACGCATTCGTAGCCACCTGCGCGGTAAGCGTATCGATTTGTCCCAGAAGCACGTCAAGCTTCCCCATAGCTTGAACGGCAGTCTGTTGAATATGCTTCTCCGCGCTGTTTCGCAAGAGCACGGATACCTGGCCATACGTAAAGTAGCCGACCGATGCCAGCACAATAACCATAACAAGCATAAATCCAATTAATATCTGATTGCGCAGCGTATTCAACTGCCCTAGCTTCTTCAAGAGCTACATTCCTTTCTATTCTCTATTCCGTCCTATCGTTCGCCCATATATTCTACCTCGTTTTCCATTAATTTCATATAGCAGATGCCTAAGCAGTAAAGTCTTCTTTGCATTTAAAAAAACCTCCTAAAATTCAGGAGGTTTTACGATTGCAATTATCGGAGCAGCTTGCGAATCAGCTTCTTGCCCCACTTGGACGTCGGATAACGGAATGGCATGTCAAAGCGCGTTGTTTGCTTAAGCAAGCTTTTCTGGTGAGAGAAGGTGTAAAAGGTCTTCTCCCCATGATAGCTGCCCATGCCGCTATCCCCTACTCCGCCAATAGGCAAATGCGGCGACGCCATATGCATTAATGTATCGTTAATGCAGCCGCCTCCAAAGGACAATCCCCTTGTAACCTGCTGCTGAATAGCTGTACTTTCCGTAAACAAATACAGCGCAAGCGGGTGCGAACGAGCGGCAACAGCCGACATGACCTCCTCAATCGAATCAAACTCAAGGAGCGGAAGCAGCGGGCCAAAAATCTCCTCCTGCATAACTGGCGCCTGCCAGTCCAAGCCCTCCAGCACCGTTGGCGCAATGACCCGGCGCCCAGCATCCTTCTCCCCGCCAATGATAATACGTCCGTCATTCATAAAGTCGGCAAGCCTTGCAAAGTGCCGATCGCTAATAATATGCGTGTAGCTGTCATTATCTAGCGGCTCGCTGCCGTACAGCTCTTCAATCGCAGCCTTCAGCAGCTTGACGAAGCGCTCCTTCACCTCACGGTGAACGTATAAATAATCCGGTGCAACGCAGGTTTGTCCAGCGTTTGTAAACTTGCCAAATGCAATTCGCTTCGCTGCGAGTGCCAAATTCGCATCCTTATGCACGATACAGGGACTCTTGCCCCCGAGCTCCAGCGTAACCGGCGTCAAATGCTGAGCTGCTGCCGTCATTACGATTTTGCCTACGCCAACGCTCCCAGTAAAAAAGATATAATCGAGCTTCTCAGCCAGCAGCTCCGTGCTTACCGCTGCATCACCCAATACCGTCGTTGCCCACTCCGGCTCAAAGGCTTCCGCTATGATCGCTGCCAATGCGCCCGCTACATTCGGTGCAAGCTCTGATGGCTTCAAAATGACGGTATTACCGGCTGCAATTGCTCCAATTAGTGGAACAAGCGCAAGCTGGACCGGATAGTTCCACGGTGCAATAACAGCTGCTACGCCATAGGGCTCAGAAATAACTTTGCTGGTGCTGCCCATATGCGTCATCGCTGTTTTGATGCGCCTCGGCTTCGCCCAGCCCCTTATATGCTTAATGGTATGCCTAAATTCCGTATAAATGAGGCCAAGCTCCATCGCATACGCATCAAACTCTGATTTATTTAAATCCGTCTTTAAAGCTGCCAGCAGCTTCTGCTCATGCTTTTGCATCACCTCGCGCAGCTTTTCCAGCTTCTGAATACGCGCAGCAACCGAACGTGTCTTGCCACTTTCAAACCATTTTCGCTGCCCCGCAACGACTTCAGCCATCGTTATTGTTTTCATCATCTTACATCCTTTCCGTGCAATGAACCCTGCTAAATAGAAATTTCTGTTAAGATAAAGATAACTTGCTTTATAGTAGACTGCAAGTTACGCACTTTTAGCTGATAAGCTTGTAGGCTGGTAAATAAGGTGCAGCAGAATGAAAAGCTTAAGCTTTTATAACTGAAAGGAGAACTTATCATATGCCTCATTTATTATTTCGCGGTGTGCCTGCCCCTGGCTTGCGCAGCCTAGCTCCTGAGCTCGTTCAAGAGCTCGCCGTCCTCTGTGATTGCGGAGTAGACAATTTCACAATAGAGTGCCTTGCAACCACTTCTATTTACGGGGGGCTTGCCCTTGATCGTTCATTCCCTTTTATTGAAATTGGCTGGTTTGAGCGCGGACAGGAGGTTCGTGACCGCTTTGCCGCTATTGTACACCGTTATATGGAGAAGCTTGAGTCGGGGGAAGCAGAGATCGCATTTCGGACCTATAGAGAGAATGCTTATTATATAGAGGGCAAGCCGTATAGCACCTGATAGAACATGCCTGCTGCTTGATTGGACAGGTTGTAAATGATGGTTTCATTTGGTAAGATGGACGGGTAACTATCTACAAAGCACAAATAACCCCTTACGCCAATAAGAGGTCAATAAGCTTTATATTTGTGCACCGACTACTAACCATGGGAGGTGATAGTAATGGCTAAAGACGTATTGTGCGAAGTCGACTCTTGCCGTCATTGGGTAGATGACAACAAATGCAGCGCTTCATCAATCTATATCGTCAGCAATAGCGCAGATATGGCGCACGAAGCGAGCGAAACAGATTGCCGAACTTTCGAAATTAAATAACTGATCTGATGGAAGGGATGTTGCGGTCCCTTCTTTCTTTATGTATTTTACCAATAATGATTATTATTATCAAGCATTTTATTAATTTTTTTTGACCCTTAGAAGAAAGGGGCTTTCCTCCATGAAAAAATGTCCATTATGCGGCGGGCCAAACGGCTGCGCCATAGAAGCAGGGCTGGTGCCCCACTCCTGCTGGTGCTTCCGGGAGCGCGTTCCGCAAAGCCTGCTTGAACAAATACCGCCTGAACAGCGCAACCAATCGTGCGTCTGCCAAAACTGCGTCAAACAATCTAACGTTTCGCGTAGAAATATAGAGAAAGGATGAGAACATTCATATCCTTTCCTATACGTGAAGCCAAAGCGAATCTTCATTTGGAGTAACAGCTTTCCATATCACACGGCTGTCTCAATGCTTCAAATCGCCCCATATGCCATCATTTTCCGCCTGAATCATTAAATACTTTTCCTCCAGCACTTGGGCCGGCAGCGGACGGCAATAATAGTAGCCTTGAATTTCCTTGCAGTCATGACTGGTCAGAAAATCGAGCTGTTCCTTCGTTTCAATGCCTTCCGCTATGACCTCCATCTTTAAATGCTTGGCCATGGAAATAATCGTGGCGACAATCGCTTGATCGCTCTCATCCGTTGTAATATCGATGATGAAGGAACGGTCTATTTTCAGCTTATATATTGGATAATGCTTTAAGTAGCTGAGCGAGCTGTAGCCCGTCCCGAAATCATCGAGACTGATTTTAACGCCGGTGCTATTTAATTCATTTAATATCCCAATGGAATGCGAGGCGTCCATCATCATGCTCTCGGTAATTTCCAGCACTAGAAAGCTCGGATCAAGCCCCGTCTCTTCTAAAATGACATGAATTTGCTGAACCAGATTCGGCTGAAGAAACTGTCTTGCCGATAAATTGACGGATACCGATGCGAAAAAAACACCCTCATCATGCCACTTTTTCATTTGCCTGCAAGCCTCGCGCATCGTCCACTCGCCAATACTGTAAATCAAGTCGCTTTCTTCAGCCACCGGAATAAATATACCAGGCGATATAATGCCTTTGGTAGGATGCTCCCACCTGATCAGCGCTTCAACGCCAATCATCCGATTGTCGGCGGAGCTGATTTGCGGCTGGTAGTACAATCTAAATTCCTCGCGCTCCATCGCCTTGCGCAGCTCGCTTTCCAGCTCCAGCCTAAGCTGCAGCTGCTCATTAAATTCATACGAATAAAACTGATATCCGTTTTTACCGTTGCGCTTCACTTCATACATCGCGGTGTCGGCATTTTTAAGCAATTGTACCGTATCCTGTCCATTGTCCGGATAGACGGCAATTCCAATGCTGACCGTCGTATAAAAATCGGTGTCCTTCAGGCGGTAGGGCTGCTGAATGGCAGCCGTAATCCTTCCTGCCAGCAGCCCAAGCTGCTGCTCATCCTGAAAGCGATTAATTAATAACGTAAATTCATCTCCTCCCATACGGGCTACTAATGTTTCACTTTCTCTAACACAAGATTGAATACGACTGCCCATCTCCTTCAGGAACACATCCCCGTAGGCATGTCCAAGTGAATCGTTAATATTTTTGAAACGGTCAAGATCGAGCACCATGACGGCAAAACGGGAAACCTGCTTGCTCCCATCGTTAAGACCTGCACTACTGCGCTCAATCATTTTCGACAGCTGCTGATTGAACTGGAGACGGTTCGGCAGACCGCTTAAAGAATCATGAAAAGTCTGGTGAATCATTTCGCGCTCCGCTTTTTTACGGGCGCTATTATCTCGAATGATCGTCAAAACCGCTGGACGGCCGTTATGGTCAATCATTTTACTCATCGTCTCAACCTCAAAAACCTCATTGCGAAAGCTGATCAGCCTAATTTCCTCTATATTGGAGCGCTGCTTCGTCTGATGCATCATTTTCACGCGCTCGGCTACGATATCCCAATCACTCGGATGAATAAAGCGAAAAACATCCTGGCCAATCAGCTGTTCGCTGGTCCCGCCAATCGTTTGCTCAGCCACATCGTTAATAAACACAATTTTGGAGTCCTGATGAATGACAATAGGATCTATGTACAAGCCCAGCAGCTCGTTGTAACGCGCCCTAATAGCTTCACTTTCCTTCTGCTGCCTAACCGATTCCGAACGATCCCGAATGAGTAGATGGCTGCCTAAGCTGCGGCTGCTGGCATCATAAGGGAGCTTATACAGCTCCCAACTGATAACTTTCCCATCTAAATCGTCAAAATTTAAAAAATGGCGCTCGGAACAGGTGCCATCTGGCCGGCTCAAAAATTGCTCAAGCCTTGCGCCCTCCTCCTCCGTTATTCGTCTCAGCTTTGACAATCTGGCTCCCGGAAGCAAATCGCGGATAGCCTCCCGCTGATATTTTTTAGCAGCCTCATTCATATGAAGAATGAAGCCGTTTTCTCCTATTGTTATAATCGGCTCAGGAAACTGCTTGTACATATTTGGCAAAGATTTCTTCCAATAGTCCACCTTACCACCTCCGCTGTCTGCTGAATCAGGAATGAAATGCTGTTTTCTCTTGGCGACTAGGTATGAAAAATCCCTCTTCTACATCAATAGCGGACAAAGGACGGCTGAAATAATAGCCTTGTATCTTCTCACAGTCTTTATCAGTTAAAATGTCCAGTTGGGCTTTCGTTTCAATGCCCTCGGCAATAACCTCCATATTTAAATGCTGGGCCATGGAAATAATGGTGGATACAATGGCCTTATCGTTGTCATTTTCCGTAATATCGCGAATAAAGGAACGATCGATTTTCACCTTGTGAATCGGGAACATCTTCAAATAGCTAAGCGAGCTGTAGCCCGTTCCAAAATCATCGAGACTAATCCGAACGCCAAATTCATTAAGCTGGTTCAAAATAGGTGTCGATACCGATGCGTCCATCATCATGCTTTCGGTAATTTCCAGCTCTAAAAAATGCGGCTCTAGCCCCGTCTCCCGCAAAATATCCTTCACGTAATCGGCCAAATACGGCTGATGAAATTGCTGCGAGGATAAATTGACTGAAACAGGAATGAGCGGTCCGCCCGCTAAATGCCATTTTCGCATTTGACTGCAGGCTTCCCGGAGCACCCAAGTTCCAAGCTCATAAATAATGCCCGTTTCCTCCGCAATCGGAATAAAAATGCCTGGCGACAGTACGCCTTTCGTTGGATGGTTCCAGCGGACAAGCGCCTCAATTCCAATCATTTGCTCATCCTCGGCTCTAATTTGGGGCTGGTAGTAAAGCTCAAGCTCACCCTGCTCCACCGCTTTTCGCAAGTCGCCTTCGAGCTCAATTTTATTGATCAGCTTGTCATTGAGCTCAGCCGAATAATACTGAAAACCATTTTTCCCTTTTTTCTTCACCTCGTACATTGCTGTATCTGCATTTTTAAGCAATTGGCTCGTATCCATCCCATGCTGCGGATATAAAGCAATGCCGATGCTGGCCGAAACATAAAAGTCGCTTTCCTTGAGACGATAAGGAAGCTGGATGGCATGAATAATTTTCTCGGCAATTTCCGTCACAATGCCTGCATCTGAATGAGGCACCAGCAGGGTAAATTCATCACCGCCCATTCGAGCAAGCAGCACATTATAGCCGTCTACACTTCTGAGGATTCGGTTGCCCATTTCTTGAAGGAACAGGTCGCCATAAGAATGGCCTAGCGAGTCGTTAATCATTTTGAACCGGTCGATATCCAGCACCATGATGGCAAAAACAGGGTCGTCTTCGCCCGTTTCCTCCTCTGCCGGTTTTGTTTTCTCAATTTCTTCTTCCAGCACTTGATTAAACATCCTGCGGTTCGGCAGGCCCGTCAGCTCATCGTGAAAGGCGAGATACTTCACCTTTTCCTCGGCTTGCTTCTCCTCTGAAATATCTTTGGCGATGACGTAAATACCTACAACAGCACCGCCCACAACAACCGGAGCGCTTACAACGCTAATATCAACGCGCTCCTCACCATTTCGCAATATGGCAGATGTATACCGCTGGGCTTCACCTTGAAAAGCTTTCGTAAACATCGCTACTGTATGATCCAGCTGGTCTGGCACAATATATGGCAATAACAGATTTATAGGCTGATGGAGCAGCTGCTCGCTTTTTAAGCCTGTAATTTCCAATGCGATTGGATTAAAGCCTATAATCTGGCCTTGAATATTAACGGTAATAATGCCATCTAAATTGTTGTCGAACAACGACTTATACCACTTCTCATGCTCGTCCAGCTGCGTTTCCTTGCTCTCCAGCCGTTTGGAGACAAATAGGACCAGCAGCGACATCAAGCATGTAATTAGCGTTCCAGCTGTAATGACGTAAGCAAGCAGCTTATTTTCCAGTACCATTTCAAAAAAGATCGCCGTTTTAGTTTTCGAGCTGAATGTCGCCGCTATCATTCCTGTATAATGCATGCCTGCGATAGCCGCTCCCATAATCATGCCTGCGCCTAGCTTTTTCCAAAACATAACCTGCTTGCTGGTCTTGCGAAAATAAAATACGAGCCATAAAGCAGCAACAGATGCGGCAAAGGCAATAAAAATAGAAAGTGAAAACAACAGCGGATCATAATGGATCTGAATCAGCATAGCCTCCATGCCTACATAATGCATAACCGACACACCGGTTGCCAGCAGCAATCCTCCTGCCAGCAGCCTGCCGGTTTTCAATTCATCCCTTCCAATGACATAGAGCGCAGCGAATGCGGCCACGATGACGGCGAGAAGCGACAGCAGTACAACGATCAGGTCATAGGCTACTACGACCGGCAGGGAGAAGGCCATCATGCCGACAAAATGCATCGACCAAATGCCCATTCCCAAAATAACGGCACCCAGCGTAATGCCGATCCAGCGTTTGCGGCCATAGGAAATACCGACCTTCTCGGCTAGATCCAAAGCTGCAAAAGACGCAAGTACTGCAATAATGTAGGAGAAAATAATTAGTGAGCTATCATAGGTGCCATGGAGATGCCCCATTTCTTTCCCTCTTTTCAGTTGGTAAATATTTAAATTTTCAGTAAATTTAACCCATTATAATAAATGTTGCAAAAATGCTCGCATAGACTAAAGCAGCTATGCCATTGTATCTCGCTTATTGCGCGGACAAACGCTGGCTATGCTTGTATTGCCATTGATCGTACCATTGCTGCACCAGCGTCAGCGGCTCGGCATCAAACTCCTGCCTTAGCATCTGTATGAGCTGGTCGTACTGCCGCTGTACAGCAAACCTTTCATTCATCCGGTCATACAAACGCATCAGTTCAAAATAAATCTGCTCCTCGGAGGGCAGCTGTTTTTGAATGAGCAAATATTGCTGAACTGCCTTTGCCTCATTGCCAATCGAATCATAATGCTGGGCAATGCGCTGGGCATGACGCAGCCATAAGGTGCGAAGCCGACGACGCTCCGTTTCGGCCCATTCATACGCATACTCCAGCAAATAGTCGCCAGGGTACATTTCCAGCATCTGCTGATGCTGCTCTAATGTTTCTTCTGTTAGCGGAGGGATTCTCTTGATTTTCCGCTCCCACTCCTCCGTATCCAGAAGCACGCCATTCAAATCCAGCGTGTAGCCTTCATCACGGTTAACGATCCGAATGTCAACACCCTCTTTGTGCATAATTCGCCGAATTTGATAAATCGCCGTATACAGCTGGGAGGTGCCTTTCCGCCATTCGATTTCCGGCCACAGCTGATCAAGCAAATCTTCTTTACGGTTCAGCTTCCCGCGATGCTCCAGCAAATAGGCGAAAAGCTCCTGCGCCTTCAAGGTTTTCCATTTGAGCGTTGCGCTCTCATCGCCCTTCGGCCCAATACGCAGTGATCGAAAGCAATGGATCATTTTAGCTGGGCCAGATACTAGTTGTACAGCAGGAGGAGCAATTCGGGCCCGCTTTAATAGCCGTTCAACCGTTATGCACAACCGCTCATGGTTGAACGGCTTTATAATATAGTCATGAGCGCTAAGCTCAAATGCTTTCACCGCATATTTCTCTTGCTCAGTTAGGAAAATAAGCATAACTTCCGGAAATTGCTGCAGCACTTGCTCAGCAAGCTGTATTCCGCCAAGCTCCTGCGTATCGATATCTAAAAATAAAGCGATCGGAGGATCAGCTAAAATATGCTGGAACGCCAGCTCAGGATTAGAAAAAATCCCCACAATATCGATGCCTCCAATTTTGCCCAGCTCCTCTTCCAGAAGCTTAAGCGTTAGAGGCTCGTTATCTACCAATATAGTCTTCATGTTTTGTCACCTTCTTAACTGGTAGTTTAAGCCGCAAGTCCTATACTTATATAACGGTTTACCAAGCCTTATTATCAATACCAAATATAAATATGCCGTAAAAAAAAACGCTGAATCCCCATTATTTGGTGGATTCAGCGTTTTTCAGGCCATTGGCTGGCTTATACGCATGCATTTCTCCAAAAATTAACAATTAGCTAGCTTTCGTATCTTTGCCTCGCTTGCAATCTCCGGCATTGCAGCCTTGAAACATGCCGGTGAAATCCAATCGGTGGTCGGTAACGGTGAAGCCGAATTCGCGCTGTACGCGCTGCTCCAGCTCAAGCAGCCAATCCTCTTGAATTTCCTTCAGCACGCCGCACTTGGCGCAGATCAGATGATGATGCATATGCTCTTGGCTGTCGTCACGCAAGTCGAAGCGGGCAACGCCATCGCCAAAGTTCATTTTTTCTACAATATGCAGCTCGGTCAGCAGCTCAAGCGTCCGATAAACGGTCGCCAGCCCGATTTCTGGGTATGACTTCTTGACCAGCATATATACGTCCTCTGCGCTGAGATGATCCTGCTCGTTCTCCAGCAGCACTCTTAAAGTCATCGCGCGCTGATGCGTCAGCTTGTAGCCCTTCGCTTTCAGCTGCTGGTTGATTCTATCTATATGATTTTCCAGTTCACTCATCGCTCATGAGCCTCCTTTGCATGCGGCTTGCAATTTCTCAATTTGTAATCATTATCATCTTAATTTTATTATAGATATATCAAAAAAGCAAGCTTCCTAGCTTTTCACAGCCAATAGGTTGTAGCATTAAGCATCGTTTTCTTTAGCACAGCTACTGTCTGAATCGCCATGCAGGCTGTATAATATAAATCACCAGCAGCACGCCTGCAACGGTACAAGCTAGTTCTCCCGTTTTCTCTTCCATTCAGAATCTATTCAAATCAGGCTCCCCAATTCATTATTACGCTTTCAAACTCGTACATCAGACAGTATCGGTACATCATTTTACAAATTCAATTTTATCACAAATCCAAAAAAAACAGTAGAATCAACCTTTCAGCAGATATAGGACCATTGGATTAGCACTTTACGCGAAACGAAAGGAAGTCATTACGATGAAAGCCCCACATCCAGCGTATAAAAAGAGTAAAATCAGCTTGGCAACCGTACTTAGCGGACTCGTTTCTTTATGCGTCCTGGTTACGATTATCCTCGTGATGTTTTCAGCCTTCCAATCGAGCAAGCAATTAATGGAACGTACGGCCCTTTCCACCAATTTCTCCAAAGCGAGCAAAATGAGCGATACGCTGGACGCCTTAACCAAGACGATACGGTTAAGCCTGAAATATAGTGTGCAAAGAGATCAGGAGGGCATGTGGGACGGGCCTAATCAAGCCCAGAGGATGAATGAGGATTTAAATTTAATGAAGCGCAGCAGCAATTTTTTTAATTCTATCGTGGTTGTGGATCAACATGGAATGATAAGAGGGGCTACGGAGGGAATAAATAACTTAATCAATGAGCCGATTACGTCGGATTCCTTGAAGCAAGCGCTGGCATCGAGACGGTCGAGCATATCGGACCCTTTTTTCGATGAACGAACAGGCAATTTATTTATTATGGTAAGCGAGCCGCTGTATGACAAAAACCAGCAATACAAGGGCTTTATTGGCGGCAGCATTTATTTAAAGAAAAATAATGTTATGAATACAATTTTCGAGAAAAATACGAATGACTTTTTGGAGTCTTATTTATATCTTGTGGATCAGCAGGGTAATCTACTGTTTCATCCTGACCCGATGCTTGTCGGCAGAAACATCAGCGAAAATATGGTTGTGAAAAAGCTGATGGCTGGGCAAAGCGGCAGCGAAACCGTCACTAATTTGGACGGCAGCAAGCTGCTTATCGGATACGCCAGCGTCAAGGAAAATGGCTGGGGTATCGTAGTAGCAACTCCTGTGCAAAGCATCAAGGATCAGCTCTTTTATCATTTCCAAAATGTTGCCGTCACGGTTGCCATACCACTGCTGCTGCTTATATTCGCTGTCGTTATATTGGCGCGAAGCATCGCCAATCCGTTTCTAAGGCTTTCGCAGTTTGTCAGTCAGCTTGGTGATCCAGGCGAGCTTAGCTCCTGGCGCAAAAACCACTGGATTAGGGAAACGGATCTGCTGATCAAATCAACCATTAATGTAGGATCACTTATTCAGGCCCAGCATCATCAGTTAACGAAAGATGCGGAAACGGACCCGCTGACGGGGCTCATGAACAGGCGCACCTTAATCAAGTTTTTGACGTTATGGATGGAAGAGAAGCTGCCCTTCTCCATTATTATTATCGATATTGACCGTTTCAAGCGAGTCAATGATAAGTATGGCCATCAAGCAGGAGATGCAGTGCTTAAGCAACTGGCGCAGACCGTCATTCATTCCATTCGGCCAGAAGATATCGGCTACCGCTATGGCGGGGAGGAGCTTGTTATTTTGCTTCAGCAGACGGCGCTTGGGGAAGCTTACTTAGTTGCCGAACAGCTGCGAATGGCTGTGGAGGAGGGAGTAGATCCGGTCGTAGGACGCGTAACAATCTCACAGGGAGTCGCGCAATATCCGCTGCATGGCACCAGCCCCGAGGAGCTGCTCCAGAAAGCGGATCAAGCGCTGTATCAAGCAAAAAATGCGGGCCGCAACCAGACGATTGCAGCGGCAGCGGAGCTTTAGAGCAGCTAGCTGCGAAGAATGAAGTCGCAGCTAGCTGCTCTGCTTGCATGCATAAGGAAAGATGCTTGCTGATGCCGGGTTTATTTTTCAAATGGAGCTACAGCACCGCTGCCTTGCCGCCGTCAATATTGACGGAAGTTCCCGTAACGAAGGAAGCTGCTTCCGAGACGAGAAAAGCGATGACATTCGCCGCTTCCTCAGGATTGCCGATGCGTCCAAGCGGTATATCATGCCTCGGGCTTGCCGCAAACTCCTCCCACGATAGATCGGAAGCGCTCTGTTTCCACATGCGCTCTATTTGATCGCTGCGAATAAGGCCGATGCAGACAGCATTCACACGAATGCCATCGCCAGCCAAATCCTTGCTCATTGCTTTCGTCAACGCAAGACCAGCTGCACGGCTTACCGAAGTGGGCAGCGAGGAGCCTGCCGGCGTCTTGCCGCCGATAGCCGTTACATTTACGATGGCGCCGCCCCCCGCCTTACGGAGATAGGGAAGCGCCGCACGCGTGAAATGAATGGCCGCATACAGCTTGAGGTCAAGATCGGCTGCCCACGCATCAGGCTCTACCTTATCGAATGGCAGCGCTGCTGACGTTCCGGCATTGTTTACGAGAATGTCGACACCGCCAAGCTGCTGGACCACCTCGGCAACAGCACGCTGTACCTCGGCCTCGACCGATACATCGGCGGAGATGATAAGCGGCCTTTTGCCTGTCGCCTGCTCAATTCGTTCTGCTGCCTCTTGCAGCGGCCCCTCCTGTCTGGCAACGATCGCCACTTCCGCTCCCTCAGCCGCCAGCCGCAGCGCGGTGGCAAGTCCAATTCCCTTGCTTCCTCCCGTCACAATGGCACGTTTCCCTTGCATACCCAAATCCATTCTAATTCCTCCTGTCTACTATGTAATCAATCAAGGCTCTCATTATCGCTACCCATTCAGTCTAAACCTGCTGTGTCTTAATATCCAGTATAAAAAAAACATGCCGGGTCTATTGAGCTCCGACATGCTTCATCCTTTATTTATAATCCAGCACTATACCCAGGCACCGCATAAGCGGAAGGTGCTACACCGACCTCCTGCTTGAAGCGGCGGCTGAAATAATACGGGTCTTCGTAGCCAACCTGACGAGCGATGCTGCGCACCGTCGCATTCGTCTCCTTCAATAGTCCCTTAGCCCGGTCAATGCGAATGGCAATCAAATAATCAATTGGGCTGATGCCCATATGTTTCTTGAAGGCGCGGGAATAATGCTCCGGCGTAATGCCAACCATGCTGGCAAGCATATCCCTTGTAATAGGTTTTTGATAATGGCGTTTCATATATTCAACCGTCTGTCCAAGCTTGCTTCTTCCTCCTGCAACAGATTCGGTGTTATGCCTAAAGTGTGTATCCTCTTCTTGAAAGCCCATCCGTATCGAGTTTCTCATATGCTTTATCATTTCCCACCTTCCCGGCCTATTGGCACAGCTGAATGATCGCTCATCCATATATAATGATTATCATTATCAATTATAATTCAAGCGTGCTTTTTTTTCAACACCCTGTCACAATAATTCACCACTTCTGAAAATATCTACTTCCTTACATAGGAAAGGAACACACTGGAAACGCTAAGGGCACGGAGTTGTCTAATCAACTGGAAGCGAGGGACTGCCATGCTCGGATTCAAACGCAGCAATTGGAAGCACAAAACAGCAAAGGCAGATTGGCAGCAGCCAGACGATCATTCGTCTGAAGAGCAGAGGCCTCTTTCCCAGCGATTAGATGAAAATATGGCAGAGCTGCGGCGTGTGTATGCGGACTGCGATGACCTCTCCTTCCATTCCTTGCGAATCGGCGAGCTCGCGGACGCCATGCTCGTGTTTCATATTAGCATGTGCGATGACGAGCAGCTGAATCTCTTCGTTTTGCGTCCGCTTGCGAGCAATGCCGGCAGCTTGACTGCTGCTACTCCCGCACAGCTGCTGGGCTTGCTGCCCATCGCCGCTGCCAATACAGTGCGCACGCTGGAGGACGCTATCGATGCCATCAGCAGCGGCATGCCGCTGCTTTTCATCGACGGGAGCGAGGAGGCGCTATCGTTTGGCCTGCAGAAAATCGAGCATCGCAGCATTGAGGAGCCTTCGGCGGAATCTACCGTTCGTGGCCCTCGCGAATCGTTTAATGAAGTACTGTCCATTAATCTGTCGCTGCTGCGCCGCAAAATGAAAAGCCCGAAGATGAAGCTGCTCACGATGACCATTGGCGAATATACGCGTACCGATATCGGTATTCTCTACTTGGAGGGAGCGGCAAATCCTGCTACCGTCGATGAGGCGCTGAAGCGGCTTGCCGCTATTGACACCGATGGTATTTTGGAAAGCGAATATATCGAGGAGTGGATTGCCGATTCACCTTATTCGCCATTTCCACAAATGATCGCAACCGAGAGGCCAGACGTTGTATGCGCAAATTTGCTTGAAGGGCGATTCGCCATATTAATGGATGGGACACCCTTTGCCCTCGTCGCACCCGTGACCTTGTTTTCCATGCTGCAGTCTGTCGAGGACTACTATCAGCACTTTATTATGAGTACCTTTGTACGCTGGCTGCGCTATGTTTTTTTCCTGCTGTCACTGCTTCTTCCATCAGCCTATGTCGCGATTACGACCTTTCATCAGGAAATGATTCCAACAGTGCTGCTGCTCAGCATCGCCAAGGCGCGGGAGGAAATTCCTTTTCCAGCACTCGTCGAAGCCCTGATTATGGAAATTGCCTTTGAAGCGCTGCGTGAAGCCGGGGTGCGGCTGCCGAGGCAGGTCGGTGCTGCCGTCAGCATCGTGGGAGCACTGATCATCGGACAAGCCGCTACTTCGGCAGGCATCGTCTCCGCGCCTATGGTCATTGTTGTAGCCACAACGGGCATCGCCTCGTTTATGATTCCGCGGTATGCAGCAGGCATTGCCTCACGTCTGCTGCGGTTTCCCATTATGCTGATGGCGGGCACGCTCGGACTGATCGGCATGATGCTGGGGCTGATTTTAATCGTCATCCATTTGTCGAGTCTGCGTTCCTTCGGCGTTCCCTATTTGTCACCCGTTACGCCAGCATCGATGGGGACCCTTCGCGATGTCATCTGGCGTGCTCCCGCATGGATGAACAAAGCCCGAAAAGAACGGCATCCTATGCGCAGCAGTCCAAGCGGGAACAAAAAATAACCCGCGTCATCCAAAACCTGCCAAAAATGATAACGGAGGGGGCTAAAGCTCCAATGCTTGAAACTGGAAAAATATCATCGTCTCAAATGGCTATTTTGCTTTATCCTTCGATTCTCGCTACGTCGTTTTTGTCTGTGCCCAGCATTACGATGACCCATGCCCATCAAGATATGTGGCTCTCTCCGATTTGGGCAGGCTTGTTTGGCATGCTGACCGTATGGGTGGCCATCAAGCTCAATCGGCTGAAGCCGGACAGCACCCTGATACGAACGAGCTTCAGCCTGCTTGGAGCTGTTCCGGGCTTTCTGGTAGGCTTGTTTTATATTTTTTATTTGCCCCATCTAACAGGCATCATTATTCGCCAATATGGCGAGTTTATTATTAGCAATGCATTGCCGATGACGCCGCAGTTCGTGGTAACCGGATCAATGGTGCTCGTATGTGCCATTAATGCCCGGCTCGGCATCGAGGTTATTGGCAGAACTTCTCAAATTTTTACAGCGGTATTTATATTTCTTTCGGCCTTTCTATTTATTTTGCTAATCGGCGAGCTTCATCCTTCCGAGCTGCTGCCGATTGCCGAAAATGGCATAGCTCCATCGATTAAAGGTGCGCTGGCGCCAGCCGCCTGGTTCAGTGAATATATTTTGATCGCTTTTCTGCTTCCCTTTGTTAACGACCGTGAGAAAGCGATGCGCAAAAGCATGCTATCGGTGCTGTTTGTCACCATTACAATGATTGTCACCAATCTCGTATGCTTGTTTCTCATGGGGGATTTGACTACCAGCTTTATTTATCCCGTCATGATTGCTGCCCGTTATATTACAATTGCCGACTTTATGCAGCATTTGGAAGCGCTCGTTATTGCCATATGGATTTCAGGCATTTTTGTGAAAATATCGGTATTTCTATATGTCTATTCGATTACTGTGGCGGATTGGCTTAAATTGAAGCATTACCGTTCTATCGTTATGCCACTTGCCCTTCAATGTACGGTTTTTGCCTACTGGTCAGCCAGAAGCCAGGGCGATATCGCCAATTTGATCAGCATATCCGGAAACACGTATACAATCATAAGCCTGTTCGTGCTGCCTATGCTGCTTCTGCTGCTCATGCTCCTTAAAAATAAGCTGACCCGCAAAAAGAAGGCTTCCCCATGATGAGCAGCAAGCTGCACAATCTGCGACGCAAAATCGCGCTCCTGCTTCTGGCGGCATGCAGCGCGATGCTCTTGCAGGGCTGCTGGGATCGCGTGGAAATTAATGATTTGGCAATGGTGTTGGCAACAGGCATTGATCGAACCAAAAACGGCAAAGTCCATCTATCGATTCAAATTTTCATTCCGCGTCAAAGCGGCAGCAGCGCAACTGGTGGGACCGGTGGCAGTGAAGGCTCTCCGAGCGGCGTTACGATGGTGCAAACCGCTGAAGGGAGCAATATTGCGGATGCAATGGCGCGGCTGCAGCGCAAAATATCCCGCCATGTTTTCTGGGGACATTGCGAGGCCATTGTCATAGGAGAAAAGACAGCAAAGCTCGGCATTCGCGAGTATATGGACTTTCTGCTGCGCTTCTCCCAATTTCGCGAGCATGCCTATGTTTATATTAGTGAGCCTAAAGCACAGGATATCCTCTCCCTGCTGCCTCCTCTTGAGCGAAGCTCGGCGGAAGCTTTGCGTGAAATGGGCAACATGAAGCTGGGCACCAAAATGACGGTGCTTGATTTGGCCCAAGCGCTGGAGGGTCTAGGCAAATCAGCTGTTCTTTCCAGACTGAAAATTCCTCGGCCCGAGTCTGGACAAAACAAGAAAGCTACGATGCCGTTTATATTCGGGCTGGCCATGATTCGCAATGACCGGGAAATTCACGTCGTGACTGAGCCGATGAGCCTTGGCGTGCTTATGCTGCTTAATCAGCTGGACAATATCGTTTTAACGGTTAATCCAGACGAAGCGAACAAACAAGCGGCTGTCACCATAAAACCGCAATTCATTCGCACCGAGTTTATTCCCGGCTTTGCTGACGGAAACTGGACGATGGAGGTCAACATTAAAACAAAGGGCGATGTCATCTTGAATACAACCGATCTGTCGCTCCTGCCACCGCCGAATGTGGAAAAAATTCAGGCTTTGTTTCAAGAACAGTTTAAACAGCGAGCGGAAGCCGCACTGCAATTAACCCAGCATAAGCTGAAAACGGATTTTTTCGGCTATGCGAATGCGTACCGCAATCATTTCCCACATAAATGGAAGGCAAAAAAGGCCCAGTGGGAAAGCGATTTTCCAAAAATAAAAACGAAAATCCAAGTAGAGGCTCGCATTTTGCGCACAGGAAAATCCGGTGATCCGCAAGGGATACCGGGCCAATCCAATGAATAAATGCAGCATAAACATGCAGGAGGGCTCGCGATGAAGGCACTATTTATTACAGGTATTGTGCTCGTCTCCGTTATTATTGTATATGGAGAAGCTCACGGGGGGCGGAGCAGCCGCCGGGAAATCAATACGGCCGTCACCATAACCGCCATAACGGCAGCTTTGGCGATTTTGCTCGTTTTTTTCCCCGACATGCCTGGCCCAACCGAGCTCATTGCCTTCCTGTTCAGCACCATTGGCATGAAGTAGCTGCTCTCCGCTGCTCCTATTGCAGCTGCAACACGTTCTTAATTAACGCTGCGGATATCGCCAATTACGTTTGTGCTGATTTTTAAATAATCAAACGTTGCGACGCTGCCTTCGCCAATCGGTGATTGGGCTACGACGCCCACTTTAATCGTAGCGGGAACATCCATCCCAAAATAACGAACCATTTTCCATTTGACGCCATCATGCGAATAATGGAATGCAAAGCAATTGCCTGCCCGAGCAATACGCAAAAAAGGACGAACGATCTGGGCATCGCTGGAAACACAATCATCGGAGGCTCCACGCGTTACAACGCTGAGAATGGACGGCATATCGTCAAAAAACTCCGAGCAAAGCTTTGCCCAGTGGTCTTCATCCGCCATGATCATCAGGCAGCCGGAATCGTACGTCTGCTTCATATCAACCGCAACGCGAGTGAAGGCATAGAAATCGCCTTCAACTAATGTATATAGGAAAGGAGCAGAATTTTTCGTATTTCCTCCTGCCGGATCGATAAAAAAATCGCCCATCGGCGGTGCTTGCACAACCAGCTGTTTGTGCTCATTCACTTCCCAGCTCTTCGGCTCATTAATCCATAACAGTTCCTTGCCTAGGCTTTGCTTGCTGCATCCTTCAAATACATTCATCGTGTTCTCCCCTTCTTTATGCGCCAAAACGCTTCTCATAACACATGCTCAGCTCATAGTCGACATATTCGCCAAATTTCCCGATAAATACATAGCCTTGCTTTTCATAAAACTTCAACGACTCAGGCTGCTCGGGCCCCGTCTCCAGACGAATGCCCGCAAAGCCGAGCAGCTGCGCCTGATCCTCCAAAAAAGTAAGCATAGCAGCCGCGATGCCGAGCTTCCGGCTTTCTTTGCGCACGAAAAAGCGTTTCAGCTCCGTATATTGGGCATCGAGCGGCCGAATGGCACCGCAGCCCACAGGCTCGTCCCCGGAAAAAGCGACAATAAATGTAGTGTCTTTGATGCCCGGATCGGTAAAATCAAGCCCATGCACCTCTTCCGCCGGATAGCGCTCCAGCAGTTCCTCATCTAGTAATTGAATGAGTTGGTGCAACGTTTCATTTAGTGGCTCTACGATACGAATGCTTATGTCTTTCATCTGTTATGCCTCCAAAGCTGCTTCTAGCAAGTTAGTAAATGAATGGAATATTTGCCATATGGCTATCGTACCTGTTTGCTCTCCACTTCGCAATCCATTATTGCATCAGCTGCTTTACCATACGAATGTAGCGGTGTCCTGCCAGCTCAAGCTCCCCATCCTCGGCATAGCCCATCCGAATATAGAGCGCCGTCGCCTTCTCGTTATCATCCAGCGCAATGAGCGATAGGCGGGGCCAGCCCGCATCCTTGGCCTTCTTCTCCAGCGCGCCGATCAAAGCCCGCGCTATCCCCTTTCCTTGATAGGCGGGATTTACCGCCACGGAATCCAAATAATATTCCCCGGGTCTTGCCTCCGTCATAATCTGATAGCCAGCATGGGCTGGCTTCTGGCGGATTCGCGACAGCAGCGGAGCGTCCAGCTTCTCAGCAGCGTCACCGCCGTAACCGAGCGCCATGCCAGCGATGGCATCCCCCTCCCAGGCGACAAGCACATGCTCGTAGCTGAGCCTATTTCCTTTTTCCACATAAAAATCTGCCAGTATATTCATAGCCTCCTGCTCGTCTTGAGCGCCCGTTAGCGTACAGGCGATATCGCCAATGGCAGCATGCAGAAGCGGCATAATTTGCTGCACATCCTCTTTTTTCGCTGGAACAATCATTTCGCTCATCTCCTATTGTTATTCTTCAATTAGTTTATCCTAATCCATTAAGCCATGCTATAATCAAGCACAGGTGATTATACATATGGAACAAACACGTACAAAATATTATCCCAGACCTTACGGTGTAACAACAAACATAATGCCACGGGCAAATCAGGCGACAGCTGATACGAGCAAACAGCTTGTCAGAAGCGGGGAAGCCGATGCCGCTTTTTTCCGCTCGCTGGAGCAGCACGGCATCCAGCTGAATGAAGCGCAAATTGCTGCTGTTCGCCATACCGAGGGGCCGCTGCTCACGCTTGCTGGAGCTGGCTCAGGCAAAACCTCCGTTCTCGTCTGCCGAACGGCTTATTTGCTGTCTGTCCGCAGCGTAATGGCTTCCCAGCTGCTGCTCATGACGTTTTCCAAAAAAGCAGCGGAGGAAATGAAGTCGCGCATCGCCACGCTGCCCGGCATTTCTGAAAGTGCTGCCGCTGCGGTGGAAGCAAGGACCTTCCATTCTTTCTGCTTGCAGCTGCTGCGCAGGCGTGGCATGAGACAGGCGATTCTAGGCGACAGCGGCCGGAAGCAGATTTTTTTCAAGCGACTGCTGCGCGAACGCAATTTGCATGAGACGTATCAGCCGGAGACGCTCATTACGTTATTTTCAGCCTACAAGCTGGAAATGCTGGAGCTCCATGAGCTTCCCGCCAAAACAGAAGAGGACAAGCAGCTGAAAATTCTGTTTGAATGCTATGAGCAGTGGAAGTCGGAGCAGCAGCTGATCGACTATGATGATATGCTGCTGGCCGCTTATCGGCTGCTGACGACCGATCAGAACTTGCTCGAGATGCTCCAGCGCCGCTTCCGCTACGTGATGATCGATGAGTTTCAGGATACGAATAAGGTGCAGTATGAGCTAATTAAGCTGCTTGTTAAGCAGCATGGCAATTTGATGGTCGTTGGCGATGATGATCAGACGATTTATTCGTTTAACGGGGCGCGCAACGATTATATTTTGAATTTTGAACAGCAATATCCGACCAGCAAAAATGTTGTGCTCGACATTAACTATCGCTCCGGGGCTGCCATTGTCGGGCTGGGCAATGTGATTATTAGCAGCAACAAGCAGCGCCGTCCCAAGTCGCTCAAAGTGGCGAAGACGCAAAGTCACTCCCCAACATTTGCAAGGCCCGGCAATACCGACGATGAGGCCCAGCTGATTGTCAATAAAATCACGGAGACGCAGAGCCAGGGGAAGCGCAGCTATCAGGATTTCGCCATTTTGTTTCGTACGGCAAGCAGCAGCCGCGCCATCTTCGACCAGCTGGTCATACGGCAAATTCCGTTTATTGATTACGGCGGAGGCGAGTCCTTTTATGAGCAATGGGTCGTAAAGCCAATCATTGCCCATTTGCGGCTGGCGATCGATCGGCGTCATTTTGATGCGATGCAAAATATACTGGCGACGCTTTATGTCAAGCCGGAGCAGGCGATGGCTTTCATTTGGAACGAAGAGAAGCAGCAAGCCAAGAAATGGCCGCTGATCCACCTCGTCCGCTTCCCCGGCATTAAGGAATTTCATCAGGAAAAAATCAAAGAGCGGCTGCGGCTCATTCGCTCCTTGCCTAAGCTTAAGCCTGAGCAGGCTATTCGCCTGCTGCGCGATGGCTTTTATGACAATTACATCCAAGCCGATAAAAGCCAGACGCTTACCGAGCACAAGGACGCCTTGAAGGAAACGCTGGACGAGCTGGAAACCGCTTCCAAACGTTTTGCCACGATTGCCGAGTTTTTGGCATTCGTGGACGAAATTGCAGTGAAGCTGCAGGAGATGAGGCAGCTCAAGCTGGCGAGCCGGGGCGCTGACGCCGTCCATTTTATGACGATCCACAAATCAAAGGGTCTGGAGTTTCCCGTTGTGTTCGTCAGCGGGGCATCCGATGGCATTTTGCCGCACAGCTCCGCGCTGTCCGCGAGCAAAAATAGTGACCGCAGCGCTATTCAGACGGGGGATGACGTTGCCGAGGCTGCACTGGAGGAAGAACGCCGGCTCGCTTACGTCGCCGTTACGCGTGCCAAGGAAGAGCTGTACATCAGCTCGCCTGGTTATTATCGCGGCAAACCGGCGGCCGTTTCTTCTTTTTTACTCAACGCTTTTAAATAAATAAATAAATAAATAAATAAATAAATGCCTATAAGTGGGGTGGCTACTGGATGAACGATCAGCTTAGAACCTTTTTACAATTAGGTGATGCCGTTATTATTACGGATGATCAGCATCAAATATTAGAAATCAATTCGAGCTATGAAGTGATAACCGGCTACAGCCGCAGAGAAATTTTAGGTAAAACGGCCGGTATTGTTCGCACCAGCCTTACTCCTGGACATATTCATGAGAGCATGAAGGAAGCGTTAAAGGCAAAGCGGCCATGGTCTGGCGTATTCATTAACCGCCGCAAGGATGGACAGCTGTGGCATTCCTCCATTACGATCACACCTTTATGTGTGGATGAGAGCTGGTATTATATCGGTATTTTCCGTGAATTGGAGCAGCTCCCTAGCGGCTTCTATATGCCTCAGGAACGGATTGGGCATATTCAAGGCTCGCTGCTCAAGGTGCTCGCCATTTCCTGTGAAATTCGCGATCCTGGCATTGAGTCGCATCTTGTGCGGGTGAGGGATCTTACGGAGGAGCTTGTGCGTTATCATAATGAGCGCATGCAGCTGGGATGGAAAGAAGAACGGCTTAGCCGCATCGCCTCAGCGAGCATTTTGCATGATATCGGAAAATCAGGCATTCCCGAGGGAATTTTGTATAAGCCAGGTCCGCTTGCTGACTATGAACGCACCATTATTGAAATGCACACGTTTATTGGCGTCGACATTATTGAGAAGATTTTCAACGAGTTTAATGACGAGCTGTTTACTAGCGAGCTGACGGCGAGCAGGCATATTATTTTGCACCATCATGAACGGTGGGATGGCAAGGGCTATCCGCATAAGCTTGCTGGAGAAGCAATCCCCATTGAAGCGCGCATCGTAAGCATCGTTGATGTTTTCGACGCCCTTACCAGCAAACGCCCCTACAAGGAAAAATGGTCGGAGGAGCAGGCGCTCGCTTACATTAAAGAGATGCGCGGCACCCAGTTTGACCCGGACTTAGTCGATTCATTTATTCAACTGTATGGGCAAGGTGAAACGGCTGTCGCCGTCCTTAACGGCGCTGCGCGTTTCATTCCGAGAAATATAGAGAATGGATAGCGAAATGATATCCTTCCCTATATTTGGACAAAAAGAGGGATTGGCGTAAGTGCCAATCCCTCTTTCTCATTTATTCCGCAGGAGGCGTGAACGTGCGCTGTGCAAATTCAGCATCCAGCATATAAAACGCGTTGCTGTCTTTATCAATGCGTTTCAGCTTCGAAATGATACCGTCGAACAAGGACTCCTCTTCTACCTGCTCATCGATGAACCATTTCAGGAAGTAGATCGTCGCGTGCTCGCGCTCGCTGAGCGCAAGGTCAGCAAGGTTGTAGAACTTGCGAGTGTTTTGCTGTTCATGCGCGTAAGCACGCTCGAACGCATCCAGCATCGATGCATATTCGTTCTTAGGCTCGTGCAGAGCAGACAAGGTAGCACGACGGTTGCGGTCGTTTAGGAATTTATATATTTTCATGCCATGGAAACGCTCTTCCTCAGCCTGGATAATAAAGAAATTCGCAAACCCGTCCAGACTTTCACCAGAACAATAGGCTGCCATTGCAAGATACACATGCGCCGAATAAAATTCAAAGTTCATTTGTTCGTTTAAAGCTTCAGCTAATTGATCATTCATTACTTATGCACCTCTTCTTTTTCGGAGTTGCCTCTATCTTAACACAAAAAAGGAGGACGGCAAAAGCCGCCCACCCTATATTTATCCAATTAATTTTTTTAATTCCTTATAAAGCTTCTCGGCTGACGGAGCGCTGACCACCTTGGACTTCACCACGGCAAAACATTCATGCCTGCATGTTTTGCAATTTCCGAGACAATCGGACTTCTTCATCTTGATGTCGGGAAACTTATCCTTCATCGCCTTATAGACCGGCTTCGTCCCGTTTTTGAAATTTTTGGTGCAATATTTGATCTTCAATAGGTGTGTCACCCCGCTGCCGCAACGGCTGTCTGATTATGGTTGGCGCTTTTGTATGATCAGGCAATCGTCTGCTCGATCCAAAAGGCTCCCTATCAAATGATAGTAATAATCATTACCGTTGTCAATAGCCACGGGGCGGCAGCCACCTTATTTTTTCAATAGTTCTATGCCTCGCTGCAGCTGAGTATCCTCCTTATCCAGCTTTTCCTTGAGCAGCTCGACAATTTTGTACGCCGTCTTGTCATTAAGCGATCCGGTAACGTCCAGCTTCTCTGCCTTCTGAAAAGCGCGCATCGCCGCCTCCGTCGCATCATCGAACAAGCCGTCTTTGCCCACGGACGCATAACCGAGCTCCTTCAGCATGGATTGCAGCGTCTTGACGTCTTCGCCGTAGCTGCCGTTTTTCAGCTCGCTGCCGACCGGAAGCGGACGTAAGCTTGCAAAAGCAGGCAGGCTGACAACCTCATTAGGCAAGACGCCAACCTTGTGTATCCACGTGCCAGCAGGTGTTTTCCACTGTGCCTCGGTCAAGCTGAGCACCGAGCCATCCTTAAATTGCTCAAACGCTTGAACGACGCCTTTGCCATACGTTTTCTCGCCAACGACGGTTGCTCCCGCCGACTCCTTGAGCGCGGCTGTCAACACCTCGCTTGCACTTGCCGACTGGCCGTTCACAAGCACAACGATTGGAATCGTCCACTCTTCCTTTTGGGTCGATTTATAAACAATCGGGTTGCTTTCTTCTTTATAGACGACCTCCAGAATCACTTTTCCCTTCGGAATCAGCTTGCTGCCAATCGCAATCGTCGGCTGCAACAGTCCGCCTGGATTAGAGCGAAGATCCAGCAGCAGCTTCGTCATGCCCTGCTCCTTCATTTTCGCTACCGCTTCATCAAATTCTGTAGCCGTCTTCTGGGCGAAACGGCTAATTGTAATATGTCCGATGCCATCCTCCAGCATCTCTGAGGTTACGGTATACACTGGAATCGCCTCACGCTTAAGCGTGATCTCGATTGGCTCCGTTTCTCCCAAGCGCTGCAGCGTCAGCGTCACCTCGGTACCGGACTTGCCGCGCATAAGTGCAATCAGATCCTGAAACTTAATCGCCTTCGTATCCTGGCCGTCAACCGCCGCAATAATATCGCCGGATTGCACGCCTCCGCGTTCTGCCGGCGCTTTGGGGGTCAGCGCATGAATGATGAACTGCCCATCCTGCTCACGCACCTCCGCCCCAACTCCAGAAAACTCGCCCTCATAGCCTTGCGTATAGGCATCGCCCTGTTCCTCGATTAAATAGCGGGAATACGGATCTTCCAGCGATGCTACCATTCCCTCGGAGGCGCCATTGATCAAATCCTCGCCATCCGCTCCATTTAAATATTTATCCATAATGGTATTGTAGGATACCGCAAAGTTCTGGAATGCAGGCTCTTTCAGCATCGGATAACGATGCCCCATCCAGAGCCACCCCACTGCGAACCCGGCAACCATAAATAATATAGCCCCAACCAGGCCAATTAACAGCACTCTGCGCCGTGCAGCAGCATGTGTAAAATACCTCAACTCGTCATCTCCCCAGGTTCAACTCTCATCCGCTTTCTTTACTGTATCTTATTGAAGGGGGATGGAGCAAATTTTCACAAAAGAACCCGCCGCTGCTCTCGTGCCGAGGTGAGACAGGCCTCAATTACCGCAGTCCCCGCTATCGCATCCTCAGGACCAAACAGCGGCTGTTCCTCACCAGCGGCAATCTGTGCAATTCGGTTGATTTGCATCACATAAGTGTTCAGGTTGAAAGGCCCTTCCTTACGCTGGCCATCCTCCGTATGTACAATAAAATAATCCTCTTCGCCCGGGCCAAAAGCGTTCGGCAGCTCAATCCGCCCCTTCGTCCCGAGAATTTCCATGCGGTTGCGGTAAGCTGCCCACATGCCGCAGTCGAATACGAGGCATACATCATTTGCGAACTCCAGAATGCCAGAAGCCATCATGTCTACCCCGCCATGCTCCTTGGAAAATAAACCATGGACGCTCGCTGCCACCGGCTCCCCGCCCAATATAAGCCGTGCTGCACTTATGAGGTAGCAGCCGATGTCATACAAGGAGCCGCCGCCCCATTCCGCGTTGTAGCGAACATTGCCCGCATCCGCTGCGTTATTGAACGTAAACGAGCCTGTTATGACGCGAAGCTCGCCAATTTCGCCAGACGCGATAATCGCCTTTATCTGCTCAAAGCGTGGATGATGGCGATACATGAAAGCTTCCGCCATGACGATGCCTGCCGTCTGTGCCGCCTTTGCCATTTCCCCCGCATCCGCTGCCGTGATTGCAAATGGCTTCTCGCAAAGCACATGCTTGCCAGCCTCAGCCGCTTTAATCGCCCATTCCTTATGTAAATGATTCGGCAGCGGAATATAGACCGCATCAATATCTGGATCAGCTAGAAGCTCCTCGTAGGAGCCGTACGCTTTTTCAATACCTAACCGCTCTGCTGCTTCAACAGCACGTTCGATGCTGCGGCTCGCAATTGCAACCGCCTCGCCCCGCTCTGCCTGCTGAATGGCTGGAATCATCGTATGTATAGCAATGCTCGCACCGCTTAAAATCCCCCATCTTAGCTTCATCCTTGCCCATCCTCTCTCTGTCCATTCTTTAACAGCCTTTTCTATTATACAGGAAAAGCGGATGATCGCTTGTACGAACGCCGATTTTTCGCTACAATCAACCTAGCTTATGCACACGATAAAGATGCTTGGAGAGGGGAACATATTGTCATTATGTATAAACTAATTGCAATTGATGTTGACGATACACTGTTGAACGATGAACTCGTTGTGACTGAAGGAACGAAACGCGCCATGGAGGAAGCGATCGCGAAAGGCGTAACGGTGACGCTGGCTACCGGAAGAATGTACGCTTCGGCCAGACAAATCGCTGAGCAAATCCAGCTCAATGTGCCCATCATTACGTATCAGGGCTCGCTAGTAAAAACGCTGCTGGACGGTAAGGTGCTGTATGAGCGCAGCGTGCCTACCGATGCGGCCAAGGAGCTGTATGCTTTTACAGAAAAACATGGCCTGCATTTGCAGCTTTATGTCGATGACCAGCTGTTTGTGAAGGAAGCGAATGATAAGGCACTTATGTATTCGCGCCTATCCAAAATCCCTTACACGGTAGCACCAGATTTCGAGGAGCTGCTGGAGCAGCCGAATACGAAAATGCTGATTATCGATGAGCCGGACTATCTCGATGAAATTGCTGAGCAGCTCAAGGCGCTTATCGGCGACCGTGTGCATATTACGAAATCCAAAGCTCATTATTTAGAGTTTATGCATAAAGAAGGAACAAAAGGACATGCGCTGCGCTTTATGGCTGAGCATCTTGGCTGCACAATGGACCAAACGATTGCAATCGGCGATGCCTGGAATGATCACGAGATGATCGAAGCGGCTGGACTTGGCGTAGCAATGGCTAATGCAATTCCAGCGCTGAAAGAGGTTGCTAATTATGTGACGCTTAGCAATAATGATGAGGGCGTTCGTCACGTATTTGAAAAATTCGTTTTAAACTCGTAAGGGATAGGTTTAGGTGAGATGGGATTCTGCGCTGCGCGAAAAGGTGGGGGTTACGATCGCCATTGCTGTTGAATTTCCTCGAATTAGCCGTGAACGGCTGAAATTCCACAGCAAAAGCGAGCACTTCGTTTCTCCACCCCCACCTTTTCACTCCGCTACGACCCGCTCACCTATACAACCTTAAAGCGTTTACCCATTTTTTTGGGGCAATAAAACAAACCGTGGATCTGGCTCATTTAATAGCCAGATCCACGGTTTGTTTGTTGTTGCAAGATTTATTACAATGTCTAATTCCATTATTAAGTGCAACTGCACATTTGATTGGAATTAAATACCCGCAAGCACTTGGTACCAGATGCCCTTTTTGGAATAGAGCGTCTTCTTTACCTCGGGCCAGCCGCCGAGATAACTGATGTCGAACAGCTGCTCGGGCACGGTGTATTTGCTCGCCGATTCCTTGGCTACCGTCTCATTGACAGAACGGAAACCATAATCGACAAGCACACGCTGCGCTTCATCGCTGTGCAAATAATGGATGAACGCTTCGGCCACCTCGCGGGTGCCGTGCTTGTCTGCATTTTTGTCTACTACCGTCGCCGGGTTTTCAATCAGAATCGTGCTTTTCGGCACGACGATATGATAGTCCTTGCCCTGCTTAATGCGGGCGAGCAGTTCGTTCTCATACGTCACGATCACGTCGCCGACACCGTATTCGAACGCCGCCATAGAAGCACGGCCGCTTTTATCAAGCGATTCCACGTTGGCATGGACCGCCTTGAGGAAGTTTTTCGCAAATGCCGGGTCCTTGGCACCTGTCTCTTCCTCCGACTGCTTCAATCCCGCGCCGTAAATTGCATTAATATCCCACTGGGCGCCGCCAGATGTTTTTGGATTCGGATAGACGACCTTCACTCCGCTGCGAGTAAGATCGGACCAATCTTGAATGTTCAGCGGATTGCCTTCACGTGTGCCAAGCACAACAATCGACTTGGTCACGAATTCTCCGTCCGCTTGCTCCTTCCAATTCGGGTTGATAAGTCCCGCATCGGCAATTTTGTTGACGTCGCCCTCCATCGCCAGCACGGCAACGTCGGCATTAAATCCGCCTATAATGGCCCGCGCTTGTGTCCCAGAGGCTTCATAGGATTCCTGAAATACAACCTTTTGTCCCGTTTGCTGCAGCCAGTACGTCTGGAACTGCGGCAAAATTTCGGCGAAAGCATCCTTCACTATGGAGTATGCACCAATGACAAGCGTGACATCGCCGTTTGGAACGGAAGATTCCACCGCCGGGTCATTGTCTCGCGCTTCGCCACAGCCCGCTGCAACAAGCAGCAGGGCGGTCGCAAGCAGCAGGGCAAGTATACAGCGGCTTGTTGTCTGAATAGCATTCATAATGGCATACAACTCTTTCTGCTCGATGTTTTCAAACCCAAGCTATTAGATATGAATTGGCATTGGATCTTCCTTCAGGCTGTTTTCCTGAATCCAGCTCTCTTGATCATTAAACAAATATGCCCGGTGCACCAGCACTTGAACGCGGTCTCCCGGCTGCAGCACATCCTTCTCCAGCGAACGGTAGGTGACAAGCTTAACCGAACCTACCTCAAGCTCAACCAGCCACTCGCTGCCGCGGAAATGAATATGCTTAACGTTTGCTGCAAGCGTCGCAGATGCAAGGCGAATTTCCCCCGGCTTGCCGATTTCAATATACTCGGGGCGGATGAGCGCCTTCGTTCCCGGTTTGCCAGCAGCAGAGTCAAAGCCTTTCAATGCGCCAACATCCTCGACAATTGTCGATTCCCCGATAAAGCTCGCTACGAACGGCGTCTGCGGGTCCTTGTAAATCGCCCATGGCGAGCCCTTCTGCTCCAGCCTGCCCTTGCTGATAATCATAATTTCATCAGCAACCTCAATGGCCTCATCCTGGTCATGCGTGACGAAAATCGACGTAATGCCAACGCGCTCAATCATTTCCTTGAGCCAAGTGCGCAGCTCCGTGCGGATTTTCGCATCAATCGCCGCAAATGGCTCATCGAGCAGCAGCAGCTGCGGCTCAGGAGCGAGTGCTCTAGCGAAGGCGACACGCTGACGCTGGCCTCCCGATAGCTGGTGGGCATAACGATGCTCAAAGCCTTTCAGCCCTGTAAGCTCAACAAGCGTCATAACACGCTCGCGGATTTGTTCTTTGGTTTGCTTTTTCACCTTAAGTCCAAAAGCGATATTATCATAAACGGTCATATGCTTGAACAGCGCATAGTTCTGGAATACAAAACCGATTCCACGCTCCTGCGGCGGCAAATCATTGACGCGCTTGCCATGGAATACGATATCGCCAGAGGAAGGCGATTCAAGCCCTGCCAGCATGCGGAGAATTGACGTTTTGCCGCCGCCGCTCGGCCCTAGCAGGCCAATAAGCTGGCCTTTCTTAATATCGAAGCTGACATCCTGCACCGCATGAAAATCCCCGAAGCTTTTGTTTAAATTACGGACTTCAATATGCATGGCTTAATGCACTTCCTTTCGTTTCTTGGCCCATTCCATTAATAGCAGCAATCCTACGGAGAACGCCGCAAGCACGAGCGCAACCCCGTTCGCAGCCACAACATTAAAATTTTCCACATCCTGATACACGAGCGTCGTTGCCGTCTGCGTCTTATTCATAATATTGCCGGATACGACGAGCACAGCGCCAAACTCGCCAAGCGAGCGGGCAACCGTCAGCACAACACCGTAAATGACACCCCAACGAATCGACGGCCATGTCACCTGCCAGAACGTATACCACGAGTATGCGCCAAGCGTAGACGCCGCTTCCTCCTGCTGGGCCCCGATTTCCTGCAATACGGGCAGTACCTCGCGCACCATGAGCGGGAAAGTGACGAATAGCGTTGCAAGCACCATGCCTGGCAAGGCGTAGACGATTTTAAAGCCCGACGCTTCGAAAAAGGTTCCAATAACGGTACTTGGTCCAAGAATAAGAACAATCATCAAACCGCCGATAACCGGAGAGACCGCAAACGGCAGGTCTACCAAGCTGTTCAGCAGGCGCTTGATACGCGGCCCGATCCATTTTGCCCGTACCAGATAAAGCGCAAGCATGACCCCAAAAAGTGTGTTTAATGCGGTTACAATAACGACGATTAATGCGGTCATCTTGAGGGCATGAAGCGATTGCTGCCTGAGCAGCCCTTCAGTAAAACCACTCCAGCCTTCTGCCCAGGACCCGCGCACGATTTCGACAAGCGGTATGATAAGTAGAAGGATAAATACGACGTAAGTGAGCGTAATCCATAGTTTTCTCATTGGCCCGGCCTCCTGGATTGAATCAGGTTAACCGTCCACAAGATGACGAAGGATAAGGTGAGCAAAATAACGGAAACCGCCGCTGCTCCCTGCGGATTATCGCTTTCGATTTCCCCAAAAATATAAACCGATGCAATGAGCGTTTTGCCAGGAATGTTGCCCGCTACTAGCACAACTGCACCAAACTCGGCTATGCCGCGCGAGAATGCCAGCATCGCTCCGCTTATAATACCTGGAAGCATCGACGGTAAAATAATGCGAAAAAACGTCAGCGCTCTTGAAGCACCCATCGTATACGCCGCTTCTTCCTCCGAGCGATCCAGCTCCTCCAGCAAAGGCTGTACAGCGCGGATAACGAATGGGAAGGTGACGAACACCATCGCGATAATAATCGCCGGTTCATGGAATACGATATCGAAGCCAAGCTTCGTCGCCAAACCGCCAACAAAGCTGCGTGGGCCCAGCAGCAGCAAAATCATCAGCCCAGCAACCGCTGTCGGCAAAGCAAAAGGCAAATCGACGAGCGAGTTGAGAAATCTTTTCCCGGGAAATTTGTAGCGAATAAGCACCCAGCCAATCATCGTTCCAAGAAAAATGTTGATTATCGTCGCAATAACGGCAAGCCTGACGGTGAGCAGCACCGCTTTCCACGCGAGAGGATCGCTTACGCTTTCCCAGAACGGCTGCCAGCCAAGCGACAGCGATTGCGTGTAAATGCCGAAAATCGGAATAATAATCAGGATAATAAAATAAAGCATAACCGTACTTCGGAAGCCGAAGCTCCACCATTTGTTTCGAAACATAGCATTCACGTTGACGTTACCCTCCAGACCATCGACTCGTGTCGTAGGTGAAACCACAGACGAAAATAGAAAAGTACAAATACGAAAAGATAAAGCAAAAAAGATAATCCCTATTAACAAACTTGGTATTATCAATTTAGCAGATCATATTAGTCCAAGTCAATGCTAAATTGGCCTTTTATTTGTGGAGTTCAACTGATTGCTGGAAATGGAGTCTGCGCTGCGTGAAAGGTTGGGAGTTCGATCGCTGTTGCCTTTGGAATTCTTTGAATTTATTCTATCTAAGGTAGAATTCCAAAGGCAAAGGCGAACGCTCCGCTTCTCACCCCCAAACCTTTCACTCCGCTCCGACCCTTTTCCAGCTACTATTGAAAAACCACAGAACAAAATCGCCAAAACCGCTCAGGAAAAAAGATAAAAGATATCAACCATGACAAAAAACGCCTTATTCATTATCCCCAATGGGTTTATGAATAAGGCGCTTTTTTGCAATTTTTAATAGCACATATTGGGCTTTTTATTCGCCCTCAATATAATAGACGCTCTCGCCTGCTTCTATCTCGGCTTGGCCCTGCGTGAAATCCGTCATCCACGCGATAAAAGCTTCCGCCTCCGGCTCCGCCGGCAAACAGCTGACGATGACGCGGTCCGTAAACTCCGTGCCGCCTACGCGTATGCCACGGCCGTGCAGCTCGTTCTCCAGCTTGCCATACCAAGTATAGTCAACGGAAACCCGCACCTCACGGTGCAGGACGTTGACAATCTCGCCTGCCGCTTCGATTCCGGCTACCGCGCCGTCTGTGTAGGCCCGGACGAGTCCTCCGGCGCCCAGCATCGTGCCGCCAAAATAGCGGGTGACGACGACGGCGATATTTTTGAGACCCTTGTGCTTAATGACCTCCAAAATCGGCTTGCCCGCCGTGCCGCTTGGCTCGCCGTCGTCAGACTGCTTCTGGAATTGGTCGCGCTCCCCCACCATATAGGCGGAGCAGTTATGCGTCGCGGTTTTGTGCAGCCGCTTGATCTCGTCAATAAACTGCACCGCTTCCTCCTCGGTCTCTACTGGCTTTGCATAGCCAATAAATCGGGAGCGCTTGATGACGATTTCGGCATGGGCCTGCTGCCTAACCGTTCGGTAACGTTCAAGCTTCATCAGGAAGGAAGTCGGAAACGACGCCTACAGGCGCGCTTCCAGCTCCGCTTTCTCCTTCTCGTAGCCCGGTTTGCCAAGCAGCGCGAACATGTTTTTCTTGTATGCTTCTACGCCCGGTTGGTCAAATGGATTTACGCCGAGCAAGTAGCCGCTGATGCCGCAAGCCTTCTCGAAGAAATACACGAGGTAGCCGAAGGTGTATGGCGAGAAATCCGCAATGTTGACGATAAAGTTAGGAACTTGGCCGTCTGTATGCGCAAGCAAAGTGCCTTCAAATGCTTTTTTGTTGACGAAGTCCATCGTTTTGCCCGTCAGGAAGTTCAGACCATCCAAATCCGCATCGTCATGACCGATGGAAATGTGCTCGGACACTTCCTTCACTTGAATAACGGTTTCGAAAATGTTGCGGTTGCCCTCTTGGATGAACTGGCCCATCGAGTGAAGGTCTGTCGAGAAATCAACGGAGGAAGGATAGATCCCTTTGTAGTCCTTGCCTTCGCTCTCGCCAAACAGCTGCTTCCACCACTCCGATACGAAGTGAAGCGAAGGCTCGTAGTTAACGAGAATTTCAGTTGTTTTGCCTTTGCGGTACAACGAGTTGCGGGCAGCCGCATATTGGTAGGCTTCATTTTCAGCCAGATTCGGATTGCTGTATTCTTTGGCAGCGTCAGCCGCGCCTTTCATAATGGCATCAATATCAACGCCAGCTGCTGCGATTGGCAGCAAGCCTACAGCTGTCAATACGGAATAACGGCCGCCAACGTCATCAGGGATGATGAACGACTCGTAGCCTTCTTCGGATGCCAGCTTTTTGAGCGCGCCTTGCTGTTTGTCCGTCGTTGCATAAATACGCTTGCGTGCAGCTTCCTTGCCGTATTTTTTCTCCAGCAGTTCACGGAACAGACGGAAAGCGATCGCTGGCTCAGTCGTTGTGCCGGATTTGGAAATAACGTTGATCGACCAGTCGCGGCCTTCAAGCAGCTGCGTCAAATGCGTCACGTAAGTGGAGCTGATGTTGTTGCCGGCAAAAAGTACTTGCGGCGTCTTGCGCTGCTCATGCGGCAGCAGGTTATAGAAGGAATGCGACAGCATTTCGATCGCTGCGCGCGCACCCAGGTAAGAACCGCCGATGCCGATTACGATCAGCACCTCGGAGTCCGATTTAATTTTTTCAGCCGCTTGCTTGATGCGGGCGAATTCTTCTTTGTCATAGTTTTCAGGAAGGTCAATCCAGCCCAGGTAGTCAGAGCCTGTACCCGTGCCGTTATGTAGTTGATCATGCGCAAGACGAACTTGCTGTGTCAAGTTGTCGATCTCATTTTGCCCAATAAACGTTAGTGCTTTGCTGTAATCGAAATGTACCGTTTTACTCATAAACAAATAAGCCTCCTTAGGAATATAAACGGCATCGCTGCCGTTTTTAAAATATCGTACGATTAACGGCGGGGCTCAAGCTTCCCCCCACTGATAATCAACATCATGTATAGCGTCAAATCTACAATATCGGATTTAAACTATAAAAACAAGCTTATAACAATGAAATCTTGATGAAGAAGCCGTATAATGAAAGGAAAACGCTAGCCATGGGAGGAAGCTTTTGATGAAAACAGCAGCATTTATCGGACTTGGTGTAATGGGTATGGGA
This sequence comes from Paenibacillus sp. J31R34, assembly GCF_059383715.1. Lineage (NCBI taxonomy): Bacteria > Bacillati > Bacillota > Bacilli > Caryophanales > Paenibacillaceae > Paenibacillus > Paenibacillus sp. J31R34. The sequence goes on along the minus strand of NZ_JBXENU010000005.1, from coordinate 163,232 downwards.
ATGGCGGCGAACCTGCTGCGCAAAGGCTATAGCGTCACGGTGTACAACCGCACGCCCGGAAAAGCGGCAGCGCTAATCGAGCTTGGAGCGACTGAAGCATTAACTCCGGCCGAAGCGGCCGCTGGCAGCGATGTCGTGATTACAATGATCAGCAATGATCAAGCAATACGGGACGTTTATTATGGTGAAAATGGGATTTTCGGCGCCGTCCGTTCCGGCACTGTGCTTATTGACAGCAGCACCATCTCGCCAAGTCTGGCGCGCGAGCTAGCGGCAACCGCCGAGCAGAAGGGTGCCTCGTTCCTCGATGCCCCGGTTACAGGCAGCAAACCGGCAGCCGATGCCGGAACGCTTGTATTTATGATTGGCGGCAGCAAGGCGGTGCTCGACGCCAATGACGACATTTTGCTAGCAATGGGCGGCAAGCTCATCTATATGGGCCAAAACGGCAGCGGCTCCATTGCCAAGCTGGCGCATAATACAATCGTCGGCATCAACGTTGTTGCGCTGACGGAAGGCATGGCGATTGCCGCAAGCGGCGGGCTCGACAGCAGCGCCTTTCTAGAGCTGGTGCAGGCCGGCAGCGCATCGAGCAAATCGGCTGAGCTGAAGGGCCCTAAGCTGATCAATGCCAATTATGATGTGCAGTTTTCGCTAGAGCTGATGCTCAAGGACCTTAAGCTGTCCTCCGTACTGTCAGACAGCCTGCGCGTGCCCACACCGCTGCTAGAGTCGGCGAAGAGCATGTTCCAGGTTGGGGAGTCAATGGGACTAAGCGAGCTGGATATGTGCGCCGTAGCCCAAGCTTACGAGCAGTATATCGGGCGCAAGCTCGGCGGTGGAAGCTTGTAGGCTTGCGGTAAGTGCGCTAAGCTTGCCTTGTGTGCTAGGCTTGCCGTACGTGCTAGACCTGCCTTGCTAAGAAGCAATGTTTAAGCGTGACACGATAGGAATGGAAGAGCATAGATAGCGAAGGCCATTCGAATGCTCCTCTGATTATAAAACCGGGTACAGCTTGTCCTTTAAAGTGACAGGCTGTACCCGGTTTTATTTTTGCATGGCGAAGCGGAAATCCGCTCCTCCTTAATAGTACGGCGAAATCATCAAGTAGACGACAACGCCCGTGAAGCTGACATAGAGCCAGATCGGCATCGTCCATCTCGCGATTTTGCGGTGGCGTTCGACCTGCATGGAGAGGCCTCTTGCCACAGATAGCAGCGCCAGCGGCACAACGACGATTGCCAGCAAAATATGCGTAATCAGCACGAAGAAATAAATGCTCTTCAATGCCCCTTCGCCGCCATATTTCGTCGATTCCGTCAAATAGTGATAGGTCACATAGGACACGAGAAATAAGGTCGTCGAGACGAATGCCGCTCCAATAAAACGGCGATGCAGCTTGATGTTCTTTTTGATAATCGCAACTAAAGCTACGACCAGAGCAATAAACGTAAAGCAGTTAAATACCGCATTGAGCAGCGGCAGCAATTTCACATTGAAGCCAAGCTCCCCGTCATAGGCCGGCAGAAAAAACAGCACCGTCACTAGCCCTACGATCACAACGGTCAAAATCGCAATCAGCGGCGTATAGTTTTTGTCCGGCAGCAGCTTAAGGCTCTGCTCCTGTTCCCTTTTACTCATCGCTTCTTCCTCCTACAAATATGCTTCTCTAAGTCCGAGAAATATAGAGAAAGGTTGGCGAAATCATATACTTTCTCTATATTTCAAGCAGAAAACAAAAGCTTCCTTCCCGATTATGCCATGCCAAAGACGCCTATTTCAGACGTTTATGTCACAAAAAATCGAATTCTAAGCATGAATTAGAAAAGTTGACACAAATGAAGCGCCAGCCGGGCCCGCATCAGCTTATACCGAATGAAGCTCCCGATAGTCCTGCGGTGTCATGCCATACACCTTCTTGAATACTTTGATAAAATAAGGCGCATTGTGGTAGCCGACTTTACTGCCGATTTCATAAATTTTCAACTTTGAGTTTCGAAGCCAATAGGCCGATTTCTCCATCCGCATTCGCTGCATATAGTCGCTCAAGCTTTCATCGGTTGCCGCTTTATACATCTGGGAGAGATACACGGGATGAAGGAAAACATGCTCGGCAATCATCGTCAGGGAAATCGTATGAGCAAGTTGCTCGTCAATGAAGCGCTGCACCTTCTTGATTAGCCTAGATTGGCTGCCCATTGCCTCGGTCTCAAGCTGGCTGCGTATGTTCTCCGCCAATCGAACCAGCTTATCTCGCAGCAGCCGCTGCTGCCTTAAAGACTCGAATGTCATCATTTGCTGGTCACCTAATTCCAAAAAATCAAACAAGCCGTACCCGCTTTTATGGGCAATAAAGCTAAGTGTACCTGTTACGGCACAATAGACCTCCAATGAATGCTCGGCGGAGCCGTCAAAATCGGTCTCAAGCTCATCGAAAATCAAGCTCAGCTTTTCCATAAAGGAATCCCATCTCCCCGACTCCAGCAGATCAGACAGCAGCGGCGGCTCATACAAATGCTTGAATGTACGGATGGAATTCATCCTCAACTGCTCGCCGAGCGGAAGCAGCAACCCCCTTCCTGAGCCGACATGCTTGAGATATGCCGTAAGCGCCTGACGATAGGAGGCGGCCAAATGCTCGGGAAACCGCCCCCAAGCACTGATGACAACCGATATCGACCCATTCAAATACCGCTGCACCTGCTGCTGCAAATAGAGGCACCGACGCGCAAGCTCCTGCTCCGCCAATTCATCTGTCATGCCGCCCTTCCCATCCAATGCGCGGACCACTACGGCCAAATAATCACGGGAATCCTTGCACATCCACAATTGATAAAAATCGCTGAGCACCTCCTCGGCAATATTACCGACCGCATATTCAAGCAAAGCCCGATCATTGTGCCCATATTGAAAAAAAGGCTCCTCCAGCCGAATCAGCAGCAGACTTACAGAATGCTTCGGTGAAAAAGGAAGCGAGAGCTGCTGAAGCCTCTGTTCTAATGCAGCGGGTGAGATCTCCCGATCTTGAAGCAAATCAATCAGCAAGTCTTGCTGCAGCAGCGGCAAGTTTTCCCGCATTGCTCGCTGTGTGTTATCACGTGAAACGGCTGCTTCCCATTCCTTCTGTACAGCTTGCAGCGCCTTATTTACCGCGCTAATCAGGTCCTCGTCATTGACCGGCTTGAGCAAATAATCAGAGGCGCCGCTAGTCAGCGCCTGCTTGGCATATTCAAATTCGGCATAGCCTGTGAGCAAAATAATAGCGGTCGAATCTGATGATTTTCGCACGCGCTCCATGAGCTCTATACCGGAAATGCCCGGCATCCGGATATCCGTAATGATTAGATCCATAGGGCATTTGCGCATAATCGCCAGCGCATCCGAAGCGGAAAAAGCTTTATGAATTTCAACGTCAGCCATTCCATATTCAAGCAGCGTCGCCGCAACCCCTTCAACTACCGAACGTTCATCATCAACGATCATGAGCTGGTACATGGCCAAGTCTCCTTTTTTCCTGACATGATTGCAGCGCTCCGTGCAGCCTTCGCGCACGCATGCACTTATGCACGCACTCACGCACTCACTCACTCACTCTCACGTCCGCTTGAGAGTGCCCTCCACCGTATCGTTGCGCGAAGGCCACCTTTAGACGAATGCTCCAGCGTGAGGCCAGACGCTCCGCCGTATTTATGAACAAGCCGCTGATGGACATTGCGCAGGCCGCAGCTCTCGTCCAGCCCTGCATTAGCGCTGATTTTCTGCCGCAGCCGCAGCAGCTCCTGATCACTGAGGCCCACACCATCATCTTCACATACTATTTCATATCCATGCTCGCCGATAAAGCCCGTAACTTTAATCATGCCTGTCCCTTCTCTTGGCTCCAAGCCATGAATAATGGCATTCTCAATAATTGGCTGCACGATCAGCCTCGGCAGCTTGAGCTCCAGCATGGCATCCGGAATTATAATTTGAAAGTGAATGCGGTCCATCCTCATATTTTGAATCGACAAATAGTTGTGGGTCAGCTTGATTTCCTCGCGCAGCGTCGTTTCCTGCTGATCTACATGGGTCGTATAGCGATAATAGTCCCCCAGCTTGACCGCCATCGCCATTACGGCGTCCCGCTCGCCAATGCGCGTCATATTTTTAATGAAAAATAAGCAATTGTACAGAAAGTGTGGATTAATCTGCGATTGCAGCTGCTTCAGCGTGGCTTCTCTGGCATGCAGCTTCTCCGCATAGATACTATTGATTAAATGCTGGATTTGCTCGCTCATCAAATTGAACTGTTCAAATAAATAACCGAATTCGTCATGCTTGCGGCTGCCAACACGTACGGTATAATCGCCCCTGCGCAGCCGCTTGGCGGCCAAATACAGCTCCCGAATCGGGACCTGGACATTGCGATAAAGCAAAAATGCGGATAACACGCTTATGAGCAAAATTAGACAAAGTGATATCCAGAACCAATTGCGGCTGGAGGTTATCGGAGAAAGAATGCTTTCAAGCGGCATATATTCGATTAAATACCAGCCTGTAGCCTCCGACTTGGCATAAAGGATCATATATTCTTCATTTTGCAGCGATGCCAGGAACGTCCCTTGCTTTACATCTTCCTTGTATTTCTCAAACAAAGGCAGCAGTTCATTAATTCGCTGCATATCTGCTGTACGCGCAACGATGGGGGCAGCATTTTCATGATATAAAAAAGGGTCGCCGGGACTGTCCGCCTTAAACCGGGTCAGCATATCCGTAATATCTCTCGTATCGACCCGAATCTCGCCCACCAGATCAGCCTGCTCCAGATCCTCGTAAACGAACAGCGGCTCCACAATCCGATAAACGAAAGCGTTCGGTATTCGGCTATTGTCCTCTACCGAGTAGGTCCATATGAACGGCTTAAGCTCGCCTTTATGCACCGTATCGATGAACATTTGCTTATAGGATATAGAACCGTGTGTGCTGACTACTTCCCCTGAAAGCGGCGCATATAACGTATAAGCACGCTCCAGAATACCGGCCTTCCCTTTGATGTCCAAATCATCCTGCAGTCTCAGCTTCGTCTCAAACAGCTCGGAATTCGTGCTGGAGGAGGGCAGTGTTGTAAAAGCGCGTACTAGCGGCTCAATGGCTAAATTATTAACTGAAATCATATATTGATCAAATTCAGCATCAATCTGTTGAACAAAGAAAGAAAGCTTGTCCCCGCTGTTTTGCCTGATTTGGTCCTCTACGACATGAATGCTTATTTGATTTGAATAGGAATACAAACCGATAACAGGGATGAGCAGCAGCCCCATAATGGCTAATATTTTTTTGAAAATATTTGATTTCTCCATTACGGAGCCTTCCTTCCTGAGCAAAAAAAGCGCCGTATTCCCCTCCTAAGGGATTGGGCGCTTCTATTGTTTATCCGATGTTAGGTTGCCCGATTACTTATTTTTGAACAGCAGCATACCATTCATTAACCTCTTCGGTAATGGTGTCCCCAGCAGAAGCTTTCCACTGTGTGACGAACGCGTCAAAGGCGTCAATCGGACTGCCGCCGTAAATGATTTTATTAAACGTTTCCTTTTCGCTTTTGCTGAGGAAATCCCAGCGCTTCTTGTAGGTTTTGGTCGGAGAGCCAATATATAAATTTGGCATCGCATATTCCCGCTGGCTGTAGTTGACTGCACCAGCTGTAATATTTTTATCCAACCCTCTGGACTGCTTCTGCTCGAACGCCGTAGCCGGCTCCTTGCCACTTGCCAAATCGTTCATCGTCTGCATAACGAGGGAAGGGATGCGGGCGCCATCAAACAGCAGGGTATACTTTTCAACATTCATTAGCGGCTTGTCTGCCGGAAACTTAGCTTCATCCCAGACTGGCTGCCCATCTTGAAGCATAAAATCATAGCCTTCTTTAAAGCCGTATTCAAACGGACTTCCAGCCTGCGGATTACCCTGCTGCTCATATAAAAGGTTGGCATACATAAAAAAAGCTTCCGGATGCTTGAAGTCTTTATTGATTAAAATGACTCCATTGCCCGTTCCCGATTTGCTGCGGCCAATTTTCCCATCTGGTCCCGTAGGCAGAGGATATGCGCTGTAGTCAGCATTTTTATCTACCTCTTTAACCGCTGGCAGCGGCCAGCCTCCTGCCCAATAAGGAGCAGCTACGATTCCCGCCTTGCCTGATGAAAATAATTCAGCAGCCTTGCCTTCATCATGCAATCCCGCTTCCTTGTGAATGTAGCCCTTCTCCATCCACTCCTTCAGCTTCGCAAGCACCGTCTTCACCTCCGGCGCAATCGAGCCGTAAATAAGCTTGCCTGTCGCGGCATCCACATTCCACTGCCCCGGCATTGCGCCGTAAGCGCCGAACAGGAAGTCGGCATCCGCGAGTCCCCATGTGTTCATGCCATTTTTCAAGCCAACTGCCAGCCCTACGGTGTCCTTCTTGCCATTGCCGTCTGGATCACCGTTCGTGAACAGCTCCATCATCTTTTCCAGCTCTTCAATTGTTTGCGGCGCTTTCAAATTCAGCTTTTTCATCCAATCATCTCTGATCCATAAAACGGTGTCATTATTGTTAGAGTAATCGAGAATCGGAATCGCGTACTTTTTTCCATCACGAACATAAGGATACCAGACTGTTTCGTCCTCCGCCATCGCTGCTTTGTAGGCATCGCCCGCATACTTGTCGAACAGGTCGCCAACGTCTGCGAACTTGCCTGAATCGATTAATGCGTCGATAACATCCTGAGAGCCCCGATACTGAATAATATCAGGAAGATCCTCGTTCGCGGACAAAATCAAGCGGATTTTCGTATCAATCGCGCTGCTGTCGGCCGTCCATAAATAATTGAGATCGATATTGAACGTATCCTTGGCCCATTGGACATGAGGATTATTGTTGATGTCCTCCCCGGCGCGAAACTTCACATCAGTGGTCATCTGGCGAACAATATTGATTTTTAGCGGCTCCTCGTATTTGCCCGCTTTGATCGCTTCATCTGCGATGGCTACAGCTTGCGGCTGCGGGGCATTGCTTGACGCTTCCTCATTTCCTGGCGATGAGCAGGCCGTCACAGCTGTCATACCCAGCATTAAAGCGCTCCATAATGCGGTCGTTTTTATCCAGCTTTTATTCATCGTAGACACTCCCCCTATTTAATGGCTCAGCTATCGCACTTTCTGTGTAGCGGACGATTGTGCTATTCCTTTACGGAGCCAAGTACAATCCCTTTAACGAAAAATCGTTGCAGAAACGGATACACGATAATAATCGGCAGGGTAGCAATAAAAATCTGTGCCGTTTTCACCGTCCGGTTCGACAACTCCTTCATTTCATCTGCATTGACGCTCATGCTGCTTAAGTCCCGCTGGACTACAATCGTCTGCAAAAGCGTAGACATAGGATATTTTTCGGCATGAGTCATATAAATCAGTCCATCAAACCAAGCGTTCCAGTGACCAACCATTGTAAAGAGGCCGATTGTTGCCAGCGATGGGAGTGATATCGGTAAATAAATTTGCCATAATGCGCGAAAGTGGCCCGCTCCATCTATAAACGCCGCTTCCTCCAGCGCTTTCGGCACCGATGTACGAAAAAAATTCATCAATAAAATCGTATTATAAACGCTAACTGCTCCCGGAAGAACGAGTGCCCATACCGAATTCAGCAGCCCCAGCTTTTGTACAACGATATAACCGGGAATCAGCCCGCCGCTGAACAGCATCGTAAACACGAAAAACCAGGCATATATATTTCTGCCCTTGAATTCAGAGCTCTCTTTGGACAAGGCGTAGCCAATCAGAATCGACAAGGAAAGCGCAATCGCTGTGCCAAGCGCCGTTCGAATGATTGAATTTCCAAAGGAGCCGATAAAAAATACATTCGACAATGTAGATTTATAGGCGTCTAGAGAAAAACCAACCGGCCACAGCTTTACCAAATTGGCATCGGCTGCTGCCGAAGTACTGAACGATACCGCAAGCACATGAAGGAGCGGTGCTATACACATGAAGGACAACAGGGCTAGAAAAGCAACGTTGAATGTAGAGAAAACACGATAAGAAATTGAACGATAATGCATGCCGCTCCCCCCTTAAAAAATGCGATAATTGGCCAGCTTGTAGGCAAGCCTGTATGAAATAACAATCAAGATAAAGCTGACTAGCGATTTGAACACGCCTACGGCTGTACCGAAGCCAAAATCGCCACCCAGCAAGCCTACTCTGTAAACATAGGTGTCGATGATATCTCCTTTTTCATAAACAAGCGGGTTGTATAGATTAAAAATCTGGTCGAACCCGGCATTGAGCACGTTGCCAAGCGATAAGATCGCAACCACAATCGTAATGGGCAAAATAGACGGGATCGTTATCGAAAGCGTCTGACGCCAGCGATTCGCCCCATCAATAAGCGCCGCTTCATAATATTCGGGATTAACGCCCGCAAGCGCCGCTAGAAAAATAATGGTCGAGAATCCGAAATCCTTCCATACATCGCTGACAATAATCGTAAATCTAAACCAATTCCCATTGCCAAGGAAAAAAATCGGCTCGATTCCAAATACCCCAAGCAGTTGATTGACTAGTCCGCCATCTGTAGAGAGCATATCGAGTAAAATGCCTCCTAGGATGACCCAGGACAAAAAATGGGGCAAATAGACGAGCGTTTGCACAAACCGTTTAAACAGCATTTTACGCACTTCATTGAGCAGCAGCGCAAAAACGAATGGAACAATGAGATGCGCTGCAATTTTGATGCCCGCGATCAGCAGCGTATTCCATATGACTTGCCTTGCATCCGGATATTCAAACATCAGCTTGAAATTTTCCAGCCCGATCCATTCGGAATCCAAAAACCCAAGCTGGGGCTTGTAATCCTGAAAGGCCATCACGAGTCCCAGCATGGGCAAATATGAAAAGATCAGAACAAGAACTATACCCGGAATGAGCATGGCGTGCAACGGCCAAGTGAGCTTGAAATTCCACCTCCGCATCGCTCTTTGTTTCAATAAATCCCCCTCCATTTAACCTTCTTCTTATTTATTGTTAGCGGTTACAGAAGCTATTGTAGCTTTCCGAAGCCATGGGGAGATATAACAATGTTTTAGGATTTATGTTGTTTGGTTAAGGAAACATCGGTTAGTCGATGAACGACGAAAAGGGCTGCTTCGCATATGCGAAGCAGCCCTTCCTTTGATTTTGGAATCTTATTCGTAAATGTACGAGCAGCAGTAATCTGCTACCGTCGCAACCTGAAGCTTGAATTTCGTGTTGGCAGGCACAGTGAACTCGCCTTTGCCTTGAATGTGCAGCCACTCCGTCTCGCCAGGAAGCAGCACTTTCAAATCACCAGCAAGAATTTCCATAATTTCTACGCAGTCTGTACCGAACTCGTAGTCGCCTGGCAGCATAATGCCGAGCGTTTTTTTCGTGCCGTCCGCGAACAATACAGCGCGGCTTGTTACTTTACCGTCAAAATAAACGTTAGCTTCTTTGACGACCGTTACATTTTCAAATTGAGACATGGCGGTATAATCTCCTTCTATTTCGAAAATTAAAGTACGGATTTCACTTTGCTTACAACGTTCTCAACCGTAAAGCCATATTCAGCGATGACGCGGTCGCCAGGAGCCGAAGCGCCGAAACGGTCGATACCGATAATCGTGCCTTGATCGCCAACATAACGCTCCCAACCGAATGGGGAAGCCATTTCGATAGCAACGCGTGCTTTAACTTCAGGAAGCAATACAGAATCTCTGTAAGCTTTGTCTTGCTTCTCGAACAGATCCCAGCTCGGAAGGCTGACAACGCGAACTTGAATACCTTCTTCTGCAAGAGCTTTCTGAGCAGCAACAGCCAGTTGAACCTCGGAGCCTGTAGCAATGATTTGCGCTTGCGGCTTGCCGTCTTTCGCATCGGATACAACGTATCCGCCGCGGCGGATGCCTTCGCGTGCGTTATCTACAGAACCTTCAAGAATCGGAAGGTTTTGGCGAGTCAGAACAAGCGCTACTGGATTGCTTGTGTTCTCCAGCGCATAAGCCCATGCTGCGGAAGTTTCATTGCCATCAGCTGGACGAATAACCGTCAGATCAGGGATGATGCGAATCGAAGCAAGCTGCTCGATTGGCTCATGTGTAGGACCATCTTCGCCGACTGCAATACTGTCATGCGTAAGTACGTATACAACAGGAAGCTTCATCAGCGCTGCCAGACGAATAGCTGGACGCAGGTAGTCGGTAAATACGAAGAACGTACCGCCGAATACTTTCAGACCTGTATGAAGAGCAATACCGTTCATTGCAGCAGCCATACCGAACTCGCGAACGCCGAAATAAATATTGCGGCCATCGTAGCTGCCTGGCTTGAACACTGGCAAGCCTTTCAGGTGAGTCATCGTCGAGCTTTCAAGGTCAGCGGAGCCGCCAACAAGGCTAGGAACATTTTTAGCTAGGCCGTTCAGGGCATTACCGGAAGCTACGCGAGTCGATACAGGCTTGTCTTCTGTTGTGTAAACAGGAAGGTCTGCATCCCAGCCAGCTGGCAATGAACCGGAAGTTGCGATTTCGAATTGAGCAGCAAGCTCAGGATTTGCTTTTTTGTATTCAGCAAACAAAGCATCCCATTGCGCATTGGACTCTTCGCCTTGCTTCTTCACTTCTGCGAAGTGTGCGCGAACTTCGTCTGGCACGAAGAACTGATTGTCTTCTTCCCATCCGTAAAACTGCTTAGTCAGCTTCGTTTCTTCAGCGCCCAGCGGCGATCCGTGAGGACCTGCATGTCCGCCTTTGCCGCCTTTGTTCGGGCTGCCGTAACCGATAACGGTCTTCACTTCGATCAAAGTCGGTTTAGCATGGTCTGTTTGCGCTTCAGCAACGGCTTTGGACAATGCATCCAGATCGTTGCCGTCTTCTACGCGCAGCACTTGCCAGCCGTATCCTTCAAAACGCTTCTGAACACTCTCCGAGAAGGACAGGCTCAGTTCGCCATCGAGGGATATATCGTTTGAATCATATAGTACAACCAGTTTACCCAGCTGCATGTGACCAGCCATGGAAGCCGCTTCATGCGAAATACCTTCCATCAAATCGCCGTCGCCACAAATCGCATAAGTATAATGGTCGATTACGTTAAAGCCTTCTTTATTATAAGTAGCAGCAAGCTGTGCTTCTGCAAGCGCCATACCAACGCCCATAGCCACGCCTTGTCCCAGTGGACCAGTCGTTGCGTCAACGCCAGCTGTGTGGCCAAACTCAGGGTGACCCGGAGTCAGGGAGCCCCATTGACGGAAGTTTTTCAGTTCCTCAATTGGAAGATCGTAGCCAGAGAGGTGCAGCAGGCTGTATAGCAGCATGGAGCCATGTCCTGCGGAAAGTACGAAACGGTCGCGGTTTACCCAAGTCGGGTTAGACGGGTTGTGAACCATGCTTTTAGCGAAAAGCTGATAACCCATTGGAGCTGCACCCATTGGCATACCTGGGTGTCCAGATTTTGCTTTCTCAATCGCATCGATCGCAAGTGTGCGGATCGTATCAATCGAAAGCTGGTCAACTGATTTTTGAGTAACTGTCATTAGCTTGTTTCCTCCTAAAAATCCATTCTGGTCTTCTTGTTTTAAGTGTTGCTCTCTCTCTCTTTAGAAGCATGGCAAAGCTTCCGTTTTGCGATGAAATATAAGGCGGAAAGCCTGCATTTTTCAACATGCTTATAGGTCGTGCGCAAATGAACACAATGGCTTTGAACATTGTAACACCCGCCAGAGCAGTTTGCCTATTAAAAAATATTGATAAATAACCGCGAAAAACCTAATTAAATACGACCGTCTTGTTATGATGAACGATAATCCGGTCCTCAATATGCCATTTAACTGCACGGGCAAGAACGACACGCTCAATCGTGCGGCCAATCCGCTTCAAGTCGTCCACATTATCCCTGTGGCTGACCCGCTGCACGTCCTGCTCGATAATTGGACCGCCGTCCAGCTCCTCTGTTACATAATGCGCTGTAGCGCCGATGATTTTCACGCCGCGCTGGTAAGCCTGCGCATACGGCTTGCCGCCAACGAAAGCAGGCAAAAAGGAATGGTGGATATTAATGATGCGATTCGGGAATTGCTCGATAAATTTCGGCGAAATAATTTGCATGTAACGGGCAAGCACGATAATGTCTGCTTTATCCGCAACAACCTCCATCTGCTTGCGCTCCGCTTCCGCTTTCGTATCCGCAGTGACCGGAATGTGGTGATAAGGAATACCGAAGCCTTCCACCATTTCGCGCATATCCGGATGATTGCTGACGACCATGGCAATATCGGCATCAAGATCGCCGGCTTTCCACTGCCACAGCAGTTCCATCAGGCAATGATCTTCTTTGGAAACGAAAATCGCCAGACGCTTCTTGCGGCTTGCACGGAACGTATGCCATTTCATATCGAAACGGTCGGCAACGCGGGCAAAATCCTCCACTAATACAGGCAGTTCCTTGTCGAGGTCAGTCAAATCGAACTCAAAGCGGATAAAAAACATTCCGCCCTCCGGGTTCATTGTGTACTGGTCGGACTGCACAATATTTGCCCCATGCTCATATAGAAAATGGGAAACGGCCGCCACGATTCCAGAACGGTCCGGGCAGGAAATAAGCATGCGAGCCCGTCCGCTCTTGGCGGACGGCTGCTGCGATATAGATGGTGATGACATGTATTTCAAACTTCCTTCCTTCAATTATTATCTTCATTCTATTCATCATTTATAAATCTTTATATTTAGAGCACAGCTTTGCCTGCAAACCATGCTGTAATCCGTTGATTAATTTGCTCTTCCGTCAGTGCCGCCGGCAATACGCCGCCTTCAATAACGAGGTCATAAATCCGCTCCATTGGCTCGCGAGGATCAGCCTTTCTCGCTTTGGCATCCGCCTTAAGCAGCTCCCATGTCGACAGTACAAATGCACGGTCAATGCCTTGCGGTGCAAAAAACTGCTGGAGCTTCGCAACATCCTCCAGGAAGCTGTCGCCAAACCGCTGCTGAACTTCGCCGCGAAGCAAGGCGATTTCTACTTCGTACATCGGACGCTCGGTTTTGGCATCCTTGCCGATCCATGGCGTCTCCAAAACAAATGGACGACCTTTAAGTCCCTCATGATGGACAATGGCTTGGATAGCATCATAACCCAAATATCCCGAGCCTATCGGCGTATGGCGGTCCTTTGCCGCTCCACGCGGATTTTTGCTGTCATTCACGTGGACTACTGCAACTCGGTTAAGTCCTACGAGCTTGTCAAACTTGTCCAGCACGCCGTCCAAATCATCAACAAGATCGTAGCCTGCATCATGCATATGGCAAGTATCCATACAAATCGTCAGGCGGTTGTTGCTTTGAACCTTATCAATAATTGCTGCCAGCTCTTCAAAGCTGCGGCCGATTTCCGTGCCTTTGCCAGCCATCGTCTCAAGCGCAATATTGACATTTGTTTCCTTCGTGCCTTCCAGCACTGCATTCAGCCCTTCGGCAATACGGCCGATGCCATATTCAGCATCCTTGTCAGTGTAAGCGCCTGGGTGCAGCACAATGTTCTGCACACCAATAGCAGCGGTACGGCGGATTTCCTCCTGCAAAAATTCAACAGCCAGGTTATAGGTGCTGTCCTTGTAGGAGCCGAGATTGACAATGTACGGAGCATGAACAACGATCTCATCAATACCTGCTGTTTGCATTAAAGCTTTGCCTTCTTCAATATATAGCGTGTCAATCGGCTTTCTTCGCGTATTCTGCGGTGCGCCGGTATAAATCATGAATGTGCTGGAGCCATAAGAAATAGCCTCCGTTGCTGCTGTCTGCAGCCCTTTGTCCGAAAATGAAACATGGGAACCGATTTTCAACATCGTTATATAACGCCCCTTTCGGTTTATCACACCTATTTTACAAGGAATGTCGAAATAAATCTAGGAATACGCTATAATTCATCCATGAGGTGAAAATTGGATATGAAATCAGCTCCTGATTGGTTTATGTATTTCATCATTTTCTGGGCAATCGTCATGGTCGTATTCATGGCAATCGGCGGTTTCTTTATGTTCCGCAAGTTTTTGAAGGTGCTCCCTCAGCGGGATGGCAAGTCCAAGCTCGATTGGCAAAATTATTGGGTGGACAGAAGCCGCAGCATGTGGACCCAGGAATCGAAGCTTTTTCTCGATGAGCTGGTTGCGCCTGTCCCATCTGCATTCCGAGATATAGCGAAGCACTCCATAGCTGCCAAGATCGGTCAAGTAGCTATTGAATATGAAGCCAAAGAGGTCACACGAGCACACTGTGTAGAAGGATACATACGGGCTACACCCAAAAGAGACTACAAAGTACTCGTTACCTTTCTCGAGAAGCAAGGCATTGATTACAGCCCTTTCAAGCATCTGCTCAACAAATAGCGTTTCTTAGTTTTACCATTTACGATTAGCCTGGCGCTGGCTGTTTAATGAGTCTTCCGTCCGTGTAAGAACATGTACGAGCACGGCGATGGCTCGCTCTGATCTCTTTTTTTTGGAACCTATTGCGATCAGATTTCGTTTATACTGCCAGGAGGTGCTTCACAATGACAAAAAATAATAAAACCAAAAAAAGCAGCTTGATGGTGACGAGCTCCCTATTAGTAGCAATTATGCTCGCAACCGCCGCTTGCTCAAGCAATAGCAATAATGCTCCCGCTGCATCCAGCAGCCCGGTTGCCACAGACGAGCAGCCAGCTACCGTATCGCCAACGCCAGAGGAAAGCCCTGCGCCATCACCGAGTGATGGCGGAAGCGTAACAGAGCCTGGCGAAGCGTCGCCAGAAAGCAGCCCAGGTACAGACACGCCGACTGCTAACCCGGATCTAAAAAATGGTGAAGGTGTATTCAATGGCATTATCGACACCCACTCCATTGAAGTAGACACGCCAAGCGGCACCATTGTTTTGCAAATAGATGATAAGCTGCTTGATGTCATTAATACACTGCCAGAGAAAAGTAAGATTAAATACCAGTATGTTGAAAAGGATTTAGACGGCTTCACGCAAATGTGGGCGGAGAAAATCGAGAAACAATAATGGAAAGCTGGTGGATGCATGCGGATCGCGGTAGCAGGAGGTACTGGTTTTGTCGGACAAGCATTGGTCAAGGCTCTTCTGGAGCGGCGTGATGAAGTATGGATTATTTCGCGCTCTGGACGGAGCCAAAACTCGCCTGTAGGAAAAGGCCTCCATTATATAACATGGAGCGAGCTTGCCGAGCATCCTCAAAAGCTGGAGGGAATTGACGCCATCATTAACCTGGCTGGCGAATCCATCAATCAAAGATGGAGCAACGAGGCCAAGCAGCGAATTCTTAACTCCAGGCTGACTGCAACCGCACGCATCGCCCAAATCGTCCAAGCTCTAAAAGGCAAACCAAAGGTTGTCGTTAATGCTTCAGGCATTTCAGCCTACGGGCTGTCAACTACCGAAACCTTTGATGAGTACAGCCCGACTGCCGTAACAGACTTTTTGTCAGAGGTGGTCAAGCAATGGGAAAAAGCTGCTGACGCGATTAAGGTAGAACGTCTGATCAAGCTAAGAGTAGGCGTCGTCTTGAACAAAACAGGCGGCGCTTTCCCATTAATGGCGCTTCCCTATAAGCTATTTGGCGGTGGACGGATGGGCAGCGGACAGCAATGGATATCTTGGATTCATCTGGAGGACATTGTCCGCCTCATCATATTTTGCGTGGATCAGCCAAATGTGAATGGTCCTGTTAACGCTTCTGCTCCAGAGCCTGTTACGAATGACAGCTTTGGGAGAGCGATCGGCAAAGCAATGCATCGGCCACACTGGTTCCCAGTTCCCGCTTTTGTGATGAAAGCTGCGGTCGGCGAGCTTGCAACGCTGCTGCTCGATGGACAGCGGGCGCTTCCGCGTGTCGCCTTGGACAATGGATTTACTTTCCTATATCCGACTGTCGAGAGCGCAATGGAGCATATGTACAAAAAGTCCTAAGCCTGCTCCTTCCATCAGTTGCCTTGCTTCAATTCATATTTAGGACCATTTACTCCAGCTAGCTGGACAATATCTCCTACTGAAAATGGATAGGCTTTGTAAGCAATCATCGTTTGTCCGTTCAGCATGCTCCCATTTCGGGAGCCAAGATCTTTGATGAAGCAGCCTTTGTCGTCTCTATAACATTCGAGGTGCAGCCGAGATATTCCCTGCGCTTCGTCACCATAGCTGACCTGTTCGCCTATACGGCCAATTGTAAATCGGCCTTTCTCCCAATCGAGCCTCTGCCCTTGCCCTTCCCACTCCCTCTGGAGTGAGAGTCCGCTATTGGCAGCAGGCTTTTTGTTATGCTGTCCTAGCAGCACGGTCGCTTCCTCTCTTCTAGTTGATGCAGATTGCGAGGAAACTGTCTTTTTAAACGCGGGTACAGCTCCCTCCCTATCAACAGCCGATTTAGGGAGATGAACCAGCTCTTCCCATCTTTGATTTATTCCTTTATGTCGTGAGTGGCTAAACGATTCTACTATATTCTCTTCCTTCATCCTCTCATCTTCTACTAATTCCGATTCAGCAATAACGCTTTTTTTGAGCCATATGGCTAGCAGTCCGGCCACACCGCCAAGCGATAAACCCAGACATATAAACAGCTTGCTGCTAGAAGGAGACGTCAAATAAATATAGCGCCATATACAAGCCACTATTACAATGATTAAAGCGCTTAATAGCCACTTTCCTTTTCGAGCTGGCGCAGGCTCCTCCTCACTAAAACTATATGGAGGCAGAGGCTCGGCTTCTATCTCCCAATTGCCTGCGGCAAAAAAACGCTCATTTGGCGAATCATCCATAGTCGTTTCGCTTTTTTTGATCGCATCGCTATCGTGGCCAAACTCTCCAGCTTCTGCGTGATGCTTAGAACTGCTATCATCGGAAGGCTTGTCTGGCCTCATAATGCCAGCAACATTAGTATTGCTAGCAATACTAGTACTGCCAGCATAATCTGGCCCGCTTGTGCTGGACGCGGACGCAGGACGGCGATACGAACCCTCATACATTTTACTGATGCGCTCCAGCAATTGCGAACGGATCATGCTAACCGTAGCATCTTCTCTGCTTAAAAAACGCAATATATGCTGAAACTCCTCGCCATTTATTTCTTCTATATAAGAGGACCAGCGTACTGCCAGAGCTAGCAGGGAGTTCGTACAGCTTGGAGCAGCCTGGCCTGAATTACTCGGTTTTAAAGGCATATAAACGAGAAAAATATCGCTTAGCTGCTCGCCGACAAATATATGTGACTCTTCCAGCAGGCAGCCTTCAGGGCGAAGCATATAATGGCGACACTCATCCAGCGCTTCTATAATACCAAGCAGCACGGCATAAAACTTCTCCATTGTCAGTGATTGAATCTGCAAGCGATGAAGCAGCAATTTTTTGCCGCTTATTCGATATCTGAACGTAATGAGCCCATCAAGCTCAAACCATTCCACTGGCAGCATATGTGGAATCGAGCCGCCTTGCAGCATTTGCAGCTCTACATCGTCGAGCTCCTGTCTGCGTATGCCTCCCTCACGATCCATAATTAGCTCATGACCACGATTCATCGCATAATCTACAATAAAGTTCCCCATCGGTTCTCCCCCTTTACTTGCAGCTCGATTCTTTATGAACAGCTCAACTAAGTAAAGCTAACACGCTGTTAGTGTTATGTAAGCATAAGCCACGCAGTTAATGCCCCGGGTACTACTGCAAGCATAAATGGAAAGGTAGTCCCTCCCGCTGCCCAGCCTCCAAGCTCCTTGCGTCTGGGCTCTGCGCCTCTGTGCAACAGCAGCAGCAAGCCGCTAAAAACCCTTCTGCTAAAAGGCCTATTAAACAGGACAAGCAGTACGCCAATTAAGCCTGCATATAAAATGGCATACATCATCATTTGCAGCACCGTACTTGTGCCAACCCATACACCAAGGGCAGCGAACAGCTTAACATCCCCTGCGCCAATTCCTCTCGCCATATGCAATATAAACAGCGGTACAAAGCCTGCGGCAGCACCAATTAACCCTATCCATAATCCACTCCAGCCGCCAACGATAGTCTGATATAAGCAGCCTGCTGCAAAAAAAGATACGGTCAAACGATTTGGGATAAGCATGGAACGCAAATCTGTCAGTAACGCAGCGATGAGCAGCACGGCTGCCGCTGCAAACGGTATGGTGAGCATTACACTCTGCCCCTTTCTCCTTGTATGCTTGTAGGCTCGCACATTTCTAATTTGATTTTTTCTCAACCTGAAAATGCATGGATGCTTGCTGATTGCCCACTCCAGCTGTCAGCTCCCACATGCCTGGTGTCGTATTACCAGATACAAGCCATGTCCACTGTACAAATCCGTCGCTGCCCGCTGTCGCCTCGCCAAGATGCTTGGCCTGGCTTTGCCCACTTTTGTACATTACTTTTAATGAAGCAGTTGCTCCCGGTTTTGTTAGTACAATAGCCGTAGCTTTGTGACCCGGTCTGAGCGGCACAGGTGATATCGATATAATTTGCAGTGGAATATGGTCGGGATCATTTTGCGCTGCTGAATCTTGCGCCGCTACAGCGTCGCTTATCCATACCCGCTCTGAAGCCTG
Source organism: Paenibacillus sp. J31R34 (assembly GCF_059383715.1). Lineage (NCBI taxonomy): Bacteria > Bacillati > Bacillota > Bacilli > Caryophanales > Paenibacillaceae > Paenibacillus > Paenibacillus sp. J31R34. The sequence goes on along the minus strand of NZ_JBXENU010000005.1, from coordinate 144,609 downwards.
CTCCCTTAAAACCAGCTTTTGCCTCATGAAAGGCAGCTGCATTGGAAATTCATATTCCGCTTCGATAATCAGATAAGGCTGCTGCTTATTTTTCAAATCCGGCAGTGCCAGCCTTGAAAGCCTGATTCTATCTTTCTCCAGTACAGCCTCGTCTGCATGTTGACGGAGCAGCGGTTCTATCGCTCCTCGTCCGAGTTCCGTTGCTGCCATATCTATAAACGGTGTCCAATCGCCGCTAAATGCAGAGGAAGCTAGTGTTCCTGCTGGATCAGGCAGCCACTTGGCGGCATCAGCTGCCGCAGCGCTCCAATCAGCGAGCGGCAGCTGTGCAGCACTAAATTCCGAGATAGATGCAGAAAATTTCTGATAGGTTAACTCTACAGGATATATATGAGCGGCAATTTGCCTGGCGGAATGCGAGGCTGCTGCTTGAAGCGCCATTTGAAGTGCGCACACACGTATAAAAATAATGAATACCATCAGCACAAGCAGGAGCATCGGCATAACTAACGCTGCTTCCATAACGATGCTGCCGCGCTCCCCCTTACGGCGATCAGTATGACCAGCCAATCGTCTGCGTCGTTTCATAACGGCCGTTCGTCACCCTTCCCTGCAATAATCCATAGCTTCCTAGCAGCTGCATGACACCAGGCAAAAACCACAGCTGTGCAGTTGTCCGCACCTCTCCTGTTACAGCTGTGGAAACACCAGACAGAGTAACCCCGCTATTTTGCTCAATAACCGCGATCATTCTAGACACAACTGCTTCTTTGTTAGCCCCGCCATGCAGAAGCATAAAAAGCCGCAAATAATCGATATACGAAATTTCTACATTGGCATATTTAGATAACGGGGCCGATCCCCGATTGGCAAATGCGAGCATGTCTTCCAGCGTCTTCTCCAAGCCATAAATAAGCGAGCAAGATAAAATCAAGAGGGGATGGCCAGCAGGTCGGCAAGTAGACAACCCTTCCATAGTGCGAATTGCCATGCGTACGCTAAACAGCTCGCCATAAGCTGCAGCCACATTGCCTATGCGATTATGAAAACCATAAATCACATATTCGGCTTCTTGATTATGAAAGGTCAGCGCCTGCGTGAGCTCAGCGGTATCCCCATTTTCAAGCATCATCTTCAATTGCTGCGGGGCAAAAAACGAATATCGCTGCAATACATACTCGCCAAAATATACAGTATCTCTAGCCTGCTCCAGCATATCGGCTACCCCGCCGAACAAGCCATTTGAAAGCTCCGCAGAAGCTTCGGCCTGAGCATGGGCATCATCGCCAAACGTTTTTGTTTCAACATTTGAGCCTTGCGCAGCGGCTGCATTAAATTGTAAATTTCCATTGTAGCGCTCTTCCAGCTGATTAAATATTGCCTGCTGTTCTTCTGAACCAGCAACGCTTTGAAAACCCTCCAGCATGTTGCCTGCCTTTTTCCATAACGAGCCTAGCTGCTTTTCTTGCTCTTTGCGCTGCTTTTCGAGTCCTTCATCTGCTAGCTCCTGCTGACGCTTGGCAATAATAGTACCTGGCTGAACATACAGACCTGCATATTGTCCAGACTGCATAGTCATTTTCGCTAATCCAGTATGGAGTATGGTTGTGTAGCGATCTACTAGATCAAGCAGCACCGTAAATGCTGAGGTGAATCCACTTGCTTCGTTATGAAAAGCGGTATATGACTGAGCCTGATCATCCAGTTCAGCTCCATATTCAGTGAACCAAGCGTCAGATAAAATTAGCTGGTCCGCTGTCTTTTGTATATCCTGCAGTTCAGAGACCGCTCCGGACGGCAAAGAATGCAAATCCGAGCCTACGACTTGTTTGCCAGATACGCGGTCATATCCGCTATAGGCGGGAGACTGTTTCGCCTTGCTTTCAACCCGCCGCATTTCCTCATTCAACAGCCTTGCTTGCTCCAGCTCGTCCTTCGCCGTGCTTTGCAGCTCTATATGTTCACGCATCACCTTAGCGCTCAGTTTCTTGAGCTCATTAATCAGCGTAATTGCTTCTGATTTATATTCCGCTCTTTCCTGCGTATATTTTGGTGCTTTGCCTGCGGCTATTAATTGCTCGTCAACGATGACCCAGCTGGCATATTCCTCATAACGCCGACTAAGCGATGCTGCTGTCCCATCTCCTGCACTTGAGATATCCAGCCCCCCATACGGCAGCAGCGCCTTCAAGCCGCTTGTTCCCATTGCATCAGCAGCCTGCTTTTGCAAGGCTAATATACGAGTGAGGCTTGCTTGACGTTTGTCATACAGCTTGCGCAGCTGCTCCAGCAGGTCAACTGTCACAGCCGACTCCTTCATCGCCTCCGACATGGGAGCAAACTTTGAAGCCAGCTCCAGTGTAAAATCAATCGGTGCTTTATATTTCATCTCTTCCAGCACCTGTCTTTCAAACACCTTATGGCTGCCCAATACCGCTGCCTGATCCGTATGTGAATGGACTACATTGGCATTAATTGGCCGAGAAAAAGCAGCGGATGATGCACTACGCTCCACATTCGCTTTTACAACCTCGCTATAAATCGTATCTGCACTTGTCCCGCCTCGCCCAAATAATCCGTATTGCTCATAAAGCTGACTATCGAAGGCAGATAATACGGATCGTATACCTGCTCTAGCTGCATCCTCGGTTATTTTATGGAGAGCTGCTATTCTGGCGTAATCAATAAGGATGGACATGAACAGCAAAAGCGACGATAGCACCATAGCGGAAAATATAGTAACTGCACCTTCACGCCGCCACAGCCATTTGCGTAAGCAGCTTTTTCTGGCTAAATGCTGACTCAGCCTTTCAGATCGGCCTGCTTTCATTTTCCACCTCCATTTCATGATCCTTTGGCGTTATTCTTACTGTCTTGTTTGCTATAGGTGGATAGCACCTGACTAGCCTGTTCCTTCCCGCCGCCCTGAGGGCTGCCAGCAAATTTAGCCGTATAATATCTAACCAAATCAACGCCGCGAATAAAATCGACAGGATCGGTAACCGGGCTGGAAGCAACCGTCTTAGGCTCCCGAATGCCTAAGATACGCTCAAGCGGCTGAAGCGACACAGGCTGTAAAAGCTTTGTCTCAATATGGCGCTGAAGGACCGTACGATGGTAACCAATGCTCCCCTCAAAAGAAAGCCCTCGCTCAGCATCCATCCACCCTGCAGCCGCTGCCATTTTTTGTTCAGGCAAGCTATCCCCAGCAGCCCCTTGCAAAGGCAAAACTAACTGCAGATCCGCTGATTCGGCGCCGAAGCCGAACAAAGAGCTGAGCATCCGATCCTCATTCATTCGCCAGTATAGGCTATCGTATTCACCTTCCGGCAATAGGCCTGTCCGCGGATTACGGAAGCTGTTATCCCAACCGAAGGCCGTACGCTCCGTCGTAACGGAAGCCGAATAATAAAGCACTGTCTTCTGGTACATGTACATCCCAAGCAGGAGAAACAACAAAATAACAGTGAGCAGCAGCGGGAAAACGAGCGTTGATTCCAGCGTAAAGCTGCCCTGCTCCCCGTGCAGCCACTTGCGAACCAGCGACCTAAGAGAAAATTTTGTCTGCTTGGTCATCGGCCTTGCCCATTAAACGCTCAATGAGTTCTATAATCCAATCCTTGAACAGCAATGCAATAATGATAACGACGGCAATGATTAAAATAATTTCCAGCGTACCTAAGCCGCTCTCCGATTTCCAAAATCTTTTCCATGCTTTTTTTACTGTTGTCATCGTTCCAGCTTCCTCTCTATTTTCAATTGCCCCGTTAAGGCTTAAGACATTAACAGCATGGCAGGAGCAGCGATAAAAACCATCAACACGAGCAAAATGCCAACCAGCGGGAAAACAAGCTTCGAGGATGCCTCCTCGCCGCGCGCCCGCGCAACAGCCTTGCGCTTCTCCCACAACGTATAAGACAGCTCCCGCAGCGCCAGCACAAAATGCTCCCCGCCTCGGCGATAATTCAGCAGCAGCACTGTCGTAAAGATCGAAACCTCCTGCACCGCGCAGCTGCGATTGAATTTCTCCGCTGCTGTACTAAACGACTCGCCATTGTGCAGCGAATATACGACTTTGTTCCATTCTTTATACAGCGGATGCTGCGTAATATCCTTGCCTTCAAGGCAGCGCCCCAGCGCCTGCAAGACGGTTTCGCCCGCTCCGACCAGAAGCATTAGCTTGCTGATCATTTCCGGCAGCTCCAAAATCATTTCCTGCTTCCGCTTCTTAATCAGCTTCCCTGCTTCCAGCAGCTGGCGAACAGGCAGCAGCAAGCCAAGCAGTGCCCCCATTGCCAGCAGCAGCGGTTCGCCTGCTGCACAAGCCAGTAAGGCGCAGCCAAGCAGTGCGCCATATCCGTAACCAGCAGCACCGCCAAGCTGCTCTTTCGTCTGCTGCAGCTGCCACCGGATTCCCCGTAAAATAACGAGCTTAGCGTGATAGCTGCTAAGTGAAAGTGCCATGTACTCATACAAGCGGCTTCTTTCCAATAGATCGCTGAACGGCTCAATGAAAAGCAAATGCTTCAAAGCATCCTGCTTGCGTTGTTTTTGGCGGGATACAGCCAAGATTATTCGAAGACGCTTTCCACCGATAATGAACAGCCATGACGCCATGAGCACAATCGGAATTGCTATCATTTGCGCTCGCTCCTATACACGAATGCTCATTATTTTATGGATAAACCAAAAGCATACTAACAATGCCCCAAGGCCAATCGATAGCAGCAAATAGCCCATTCCTCCATATAGAGGAGCCATGTAATCCGGAGCCATTAGATTCAAAAAGCCAAGAAATATAAAGGGAATCGCCATCATAATGCGTGCCTCAAAGCGTTTTTGTGCCAGCAGCACCATAATATCCTGCTGGATTTCCAGCTTTTCGCCAATCGTCTGCGCCGTACGCTTCATCACCTCTACCAAATCGCCTCCGGTGCGCTTGCAGGCAGCAAACACATCAACGAATTGTTCGATATCCTCTACATGAGCGCGGGCTGCTAGGCTTCGCAGCGCATGCTCCAGCGGCTCCGCATGCTCAAGACGGTGCTTAACGATTTGAAACTCCAGCAGCAGCTCCGTTCTTGGGTCAGGATAAAGCAGCTTTAAATCATCCAACGTCGCAATAAAGGCATTTTCCACCGATCTTCCTGCCGCAAGACAGGATGTCAGCGAATAAAGCGCCTCCTTGAATTGCAGCTTCAACCGCTCCTTGCGACGCGAAATTAATGAAGCCTTGTAATAACGTGGTGCGCATAATCCCAATCCGGCTGCGATAAGACAAACCAGAAGGGAATGGTACACCGTATACAGAGCAGTAAAAACAGCTGCATAACCGATAATCGCTGCCACTCCGAACTCGCGATAAGACAGCACATACCTATCATAATTCGTTAAATATCCGGTCTTGGCTGGCTGCCAGCTGGCATTACTCCCGTTCCCGTCTTCACCTTCACTTCTGCGACCTTCGTGCTCAAGCCCGCACCAGAAAAGTACTCTAGTGAGCAGCGATTGCCCGTCTATCCCTCTATCCTTGGCTTTCTTAGCTTTATCCACTTTCTCGGCTTTCTCCGCTTTCATGGCATTCCCCAATATCTTCAAAACGCTCCTCCTCCAGTGTTAGACCTGCCATTTGCAGCTTGTCCCGGTGAAGAAGTGAATGAACGGTACGCTTTAAAGCTCCTAATACCTTGCCGTTCTTCTCCCCCTTCTCTTCAAAACGGAACAAGGGGCGAAGCTCGATTTCCCCACCATCTATGCCGGTAATTTCAGCTATTTCCGTTACACGGCGCGTACGGTCGCGAAACCGCGATAGATGAATGACAATGTCCAATGCGGAGACGATTTGCTGCCGAATGACCTGAACGGGCAAATCAGCTGCCCCAAGTGCCATCGTCTCGAGCCTTGCCATCATGTCGCGCGCACCGTTGCTATGACCAGTGGACATGCTGCCTGAATGCCCGGTATTCATAGCTTGCAGCATATCCAGCGTTTCCGCTCCCCTTACCTCGCCGACGATGATTCGATTAGGACGCATCCGCAGCGATGCGCGAATAAGATCGCGAACCGTAATTTCACCTTTGCCCTCGGTGTTGGCATTGCGCGTCTCCAGCGATACTAGATTGGCAACGCTGCGAATTTGCAGTTCAGCAGAATCTTCAATGGTTACAACTCTCTCATCAGCAGGAATAAACTGGGACAACGCATTCAGAAAAGTTGTCTTGCCCGTCCCTGTCCCTCCGCTAATGAAAATATTGTATTGTGCTGCGGTCAGCTGCTGCAGAAAGCCTGCTGCCTCTGCGGTTAAAGCTCCCGCCGCAACGAGCAGCTCCATCGTCATCGGGCGCTCAGGAAATTTACGAATCGTCATCGCTGGTCCGCGCAAGGCTACAGGTGGCAGTACAACGTGGACGCGAGAGCCATCCTTAAGACGGGCATCAACAATAGGCGAAGACTCGTTCACGACACGATTGACACCTGCAACGACAGCTTGGATCAAGTCTTCCAGCCGCTCCTTGCTTTCAAAGGCAGCTGGCAGCTGTGTCATCGTTCCGCTTCGTTCAATAAAAATTTCGCCGTGATGATTGATCATAATTTCAGTAACTGCCTGATCATCCATCAGCGGCTGTAAAATATCCAAACCCCGAAAGGAATGAAACAGCCTCCGCACCAACTGGACCTTCTCTGCCGCCGTAAGCGGACTTCCACTATTGCAATAGTCAAATACCGACTGCTCCACGTTTCGCGTCAGCTCTTCATCCGTTACAGCGCCGCTGAAATCAAGCTGCGACCTAATCTGGTTTCTTAATGCAAGCACCAGCTCATCGGTTAGCAATCCGAATACCTCCCTCGCTTACCAATTGCTGAAACAACCGCTCTACGGCTGCTTTATACAATGGCGATGCAGCAACTACAACCGGTGATGGACTCCCTTCAGCAGCTTCAGGCAGCGCTGCGGCAATCGAACGGCTTCCATTTCGCAGCTTAATCGTAAACATATCTGGAGGCCTCCCCTCTGCTTCATCACCTCCGGCTGGCGTATTACGGCGATTAACAACAAGTCGGATGCGGCGGCTAAGTGACTGAAAATCTTCTTTCCACCTGCGTTCGGCACAGCCAAACGCCAGCTCTGCCTTCCGCTGAATGGATGGGTCATCGGTAACTAGCCACAAAACCAAGCTGCTTTTCCTCAAAATCGACAGCTCGAGCTCGCCCATCCCATCCTGCAAATCGATTAAAATGAGATCATATTGCCTTGTAGCTCGGAGCAGTTCCACCATCGCCGCTGCATCCGCTGGCAATAGGCTGTAACGATCCTCCTCATTGTCGCAGGGCAAAATAAAATCGGCCTTCAGCGCCGGGTGGCGCTTGCGATGCTGCGAAAGCCATGCTCCTGCCTTATCTGGCTCAGCCTTCAGGTGATAAAGCAGCTGTGACATGCCTTCTCCCTCGGGCAGCACGCGCTGATCTCCCGCTCCCAGCCACACCTCAAGGGCGCTCCAGTGCTCCAGCGTCAAATAAAAGACGCGGCAGCCATGCTTGGCAGCTGTATTCGCCAGCTTGAGCGCAAGTGCTGTCTTGCCAACTCCGCCAGAGGCCGAGCCGATAGCAATAACTGACGCTCCGCCCTCACTGTCTGCATGAACTGCGCTCGACCGGACTGCCCCATGCAGAGCCGCCAAGCTCTGCAATAATTCCGGGAGCGGCTGATATTGCAGCAGCTCCGCATCATACTGAGCATATTGCCCCTTGGCAGCTACGAATGCCGCCACTGGCACACCAGCGGGCAGGTGTGGAGCTGCAGCAGCCAGCATAGCAGGCTGGGCCGCGATTAAATCAACGGCATAGCCACCCTTGAGAAACTGGATGAGAGAGGCCGGGTTCGTAAAAGCTGTGAGCTGCCACTGCTCACCGAAGGAACTATCCCTCACGTATTCTGCAAGTCTTCTTGCATACTCCAGCTCACTTACTGCAACAGCTAATTGATAACGCACCATTCACCCTCCTTTCGAAGCAAAGCTGCAACCAACAATCTGAGTTCAGACAACGCAAAAAAGCACCGTAAAGGCGCAGTTTACCTGCGGTCCTTTACGGTGCTTCCGTAGTCATCCAATTTAAGATTGAGAAAAATTTATCACGACGATATGTATCCTGTCAACTGCTTTTTTTCTTTTGCGAGTTCATTTCTAGTTTTAGACTTAAAATAGGATAAGATTTAATTATATTTATTTTTCATAAAATAGAAATATGCCGCTTGTTCCTATTCCCCTTAGCCCTCCTCCATTCACTGATCTAATTGTAAAAACAATTGCACCGTAAAAGGCCATATTTAAATATGACCTTTTACGGTTTTTTGTCAGTAGATACAAGCAAAATTAGTATTTATCAAACCTACAATTACCCGATATATTCAATTAAACATAGGGCAGACGGATTCGACTGTTTAACACCATTACTTGATGAAATGATAATATTGCATTTGTCATCGGTATCACATACGAAAAAAAGCTCGGCCGTAACATTAAAACCATATTTATGACGAGCTACATCTGCTACTGCTAATATAGTTGGATTGGCTTCCGCGGTTTTAAGCGTGAATGTTGCAGGGGTATCTTCCGTTACAGCGTTGGCAGGGGAATAGAGCCTTACTTGCGTAATAATCGAATTAATAGGTAATATAATTTCTGAATTTTGATTGCCCAAATAAGGAAATCTCCCGTTCGGTCCCTTTACAGATATAATCTTCTTTTGCACAATTCCAACATTTGCCCTCTCGTATCCGAGCGTACATTCCCATATATTTTTAGGGCTGTCATTTAAACCACGACAATTTCTAAATTTAATTTGGGGCTGCCCTCCAAGATTCCCAAGCGAATTTGTACTTACATACGAAATAAAATCCTTCGGTCTAGTATGCTTGGCAATCTGGCAATTCTCATAAATGATATTATGAGGGAATGCCCATGAATTACCCGTGTAATAATATTGATGTTGCCCCATAAGCGTACAGCCATCAAATTTAATAATGGGCATTTTCACATTCGTTGATTTAAATAAGGCGGTAACCCACTGATGGCTCCCATTATTGTATTGCTGAGAATCACAATCGCAGCTTATGAATGAAACAGCACCATCCGCCCATTCACATTCAATTAGCTTCGCTAAACCATATTTTGTCTCAAATCTAGCCCCTATACATAAAAATCTTTGTACACCGCTTACATGTGAAGCTCCAAGCAATTTAAAAAAAGTAGTGTTGCCACCATTACTATCCGTATTTATGAAGCTTCCGCCCCAAATATTGATATTTCCACCTTTTTCGAAATGCAGAAAGTCCCCTCTAGAAGCCTCATATTGACAAGCAAAAAAATTATAATTTAGGAATTGGTCATTTGCTGTTGTACTTTCCGAAAATATCGTTTTATTCCATTTCCCATAAAAACCACAGTGAAACCACGTGAATTCACTATTTGTATTTAACCCTTCTAGCTTCCAACCATAATTAAAATTAATAAAATCACATTTATCAAACGTATAGTTTTGAGCTCCGCCTTTCGAATACGAATACATAAAATTGGTTTGTTTTTCGTAATCACCGACAAATGTAATTCCTTCAAAATGAATGTGCAGCCATTTGTCATTATTGTAAAACAAATAACCGTTCGTACCTGAATTTGGTTTAAATAAAATCCTTGTAATTCCTCTTCCAGAGCCTCGGAAAGCTAAGCCACGAGCCCTCTTTGTATTGGAATTCCCTAAAATTTTCGGATTACTGCTTGAAACGACATAGGTACCAGCAGGCAAATCAATGACCGTATTTCCTTGTGGATTCGTTATTTCACTTACATTATTAGTAATTCGCGATTGAATAAAGGCTTCAAGATCAATAAATGCCTGAGTCGAATTGGTCATTCCGGTTTTATCAGCACTAAACCATTCAATATTGGAACCACGACTTTCAAACTCCTTATCAATTTTCTGAAAATTATTTTTTATTTCATTAATTTTCAAGCTTTCATCTCCAGCATTAACACTCATTTTGAGATTATCTGTCTCATTAGATGCCACATACCTCTCCTCCTATTGATTATAAATTTTCACTGCTTCTCATTATCTAAATAACGTATTATTTGAAAATTCATTTCATTAAGCTGCTTACAGATGATTAAGATTTTCAATCAATGGAGGATAAAAGCTTTGATACAAGTAAAATATTCTGCTTGGCTCCATTGTGTGTGTAAGCTTTTGCAATGATAATAGATTCCTGCTTTAGTACATAAATAATCTCTATAAACTAAAAAAAAGCAAGAGAGCACAGGCAATTCTGCTGCACTCTCTTGCTTTTTCCACTTTCCCGTTGCTTATACCGGTACTTATCCCGGCCCGCCCGCCTGATACTCCAGCAGCTTGCTGAACGTCCCCTTGGACTCGCGATACAGCTGATTATAGCCGCCTTGCTGGATGATTCTGCCCTCTTCCAAAACGATAACCTGATCGGCGTCACGAATCGTTGACAGTCGGTGGGCAATGACAATAATCGTTAGTTTGCCCTTCAGCTGCTCAAGTGCCTGCTGAATTTTCAGCTCATTTTCGCTGTCGAGTGAGCTGGTCGCCTCATCCAGTACAAGGATCGACGGCTTCCTGAGCATCGCTCGCGCCAATACAATGCGCTGCCGTTCACCGCCAGACAGCCTTACCCCGCGATCGCCCACGATCGTATCCAGTCCCTGCGGCAGCGCGCGAACGAAGGCATCAGACGCTGAAAAAGCGAGCGCCTCCCACAATTGCTCCTCCGTCGCTCCCGGCAATACGAGCTTTAAATTTTCACGAATGCTGGCATTAAAAAGAAATGGGTCCTGTGAGACATAACTCACCGCGCTGCGGTAAGCAAAGCGATTGCTATCGTCCAGCGGGGCACCATCGAGCAGCACCGCTCCGTGCTGGGGTACGATTAGCCCGATTAACGTATCGATCAGCGTACTTTTTCCCGCCCCGGACTTGCCGACAATTGCCGTCATGCTGTTCGCCGGAATGCGCAAATTAATATGCTTCAGCGCATACGTCTCATCTTTCTCCCGGTAGCGATAATACACATCTTGGCAGACCAGCTCATGCACAAGCTTCAGCGCAGCAGGCTCTTCCTGCTCTGCCCGCTTTGTTCGCTCAGCAGGCTTATTCAGCTGCATTTCCTCAGCAACGCCACATTCCTTCATCAAGTCATTCAAGCTCTTGAATGCCGGGAGCGTCAGCACGATTTGCTCCATAGAGGTTTGAATGAGCGTCAGCTTCGGCCACAGCCTTGTAAAAATCAGCACAATTAATGTGAGCTGCGCTACCCCAACCTGCAGAACCTGCACCGATAAAAATACGCAGCCCGCAATCATCAACGCTGAGATACTTTTAAATAGGAGCTGACTATTGGATTGCAGCTTCACAAACTGCACATTATTGTGCTCCATTTGCTGCGTCAGCTTGCTGAACCAGGACAGATGGCTTTCCTCCAGCCGATTGCTTTTGATCTCCTTAATGCCATTGAAATGATCGGTTATGCCCGCTACATAGCTCTGCGACAGCTCTGTCAGCCGGGTGCCAAGCGACCTTGCTCCTCGCGTGTATTTACGTGAGAACAAGCTGAGTAGGCCACCGCAAATTAAAATAAGCAGCGTCAGTTGATAGGACAGATAGAAGGCTAGACCGATTTGTACAAGCGTAAATATTCCCGTCGTAACTAAACGAAGTGAGAGCTGCACACCCTGATTAACCCGAGATAGCTCGGAAGACAGAATATGATTGAAGTCCGACTTGCGCTTGCCGAGAAAAAAAGCCCAGTTCGATTGCAGCAGCGCCTGATAAATATCCATCCGCAATTTCGTTACAAAGCTTTGAAGCAGGGCAAAGCCCTGATTCGTCTGTTGTCTTTGCAGCAGGCCCTGCCCAACATTAATGCCGATGAAGAGAGCCAGTACAGCTGCAAGCAGCAGCTCCTGCGGAAGCTCGCCAAGCCAGACGCTGACCTGCGGTACGACCGGCAAGCTTGCGCTTTGCACATCAAATAAACCGATGATGCCCAGCAGCGGTATTAAGACGAGTAGCCCTACGCCCTCAAGCGAGCTGACAATCATAATACCCAGCATGTTCAGGTACAGCTTCTTTCCTGCAAACTGATGCAGCTTTTTCATATATAGCAAAATCGGTTTCATATACTCACCCTTTTGCGAGGCTGCTTGAGCCTTCGATAAAAATACAGAAACGGCCGCAGCGGAAAATATAGAAAATGCAGGCCCTTAGGCAAAGGTAAAATCTGCGCATCCCAGGCGCTTGGATAAAGCTTGCCGATGAAATGGGTCAGCTTCTCCCTGCTTGTCAGCAGCATAAAGGAATAACGCTTATAAAGCAGCGCCATCTTCTTCTCCTCTGGAATCGGGCTAATCGTAACCGTCTCCTGAATAAATGGAAAAATGCAGCGAACAAGCCTATGCACGAGGGGGCTGTCGGTCAACGGCAGCAGTTTCTCGGGAAGCTTCACAACACCGAATAGCTCCCGCGCCAAAACAAGCGCCTGCCCTATGGCCGCCGCTCCTCCGTTTCTACGTGTTTCCTCTATCAGCGATTCGCCGCCGTCCTCGCAGGCAGAAGCAAGCTGGGCAATATCATGCAGCCAGCGCAGCCGGAACCAGCCATGTCTTGCGCCATGGCTGGCGAGATAATGAAACAGATGCTCCGGCCCTAAATAAGGGATCGGACTTCCCGTCTGCTCATAGATTCTGCGCTGCGCCCATAATTGCTCGAAGGACACTTCCTTCACCGCATCAGGGCTGAGTCGCCAGTGCAGCTCAATTTGCGTCTGATTGATCGTATGCTCGAAGCAGCTATGATGCGTTTTCCACTTTAAATCATTAAACAAACGCGGCGCTGGGTCCCGATCGTAATAACCAAGCTCTTCAAGCACCGCCTCGGCCCGGTCAACATCCTCTATTGGCACTAAAATATCCAGGTCCTTGCTCGTGCGCTGGGAAATATCGCCGTAAAGCTCATGTGCAATAACGGGCCCTTTCAATTGCAAGGAGCGTATGCCGCGCTCTGCCAAAGCCGCTACAATCCGCTGCATCTCGGCGCTGAGCCTCAGCATCATCAATGTATTGGCGTAATAATCCTGCTGGAGCGTCAGCAGCACCGACTTCGGCAGCACCGGCTTCACAAGCTGCTTCAGCTTCAAATAGAGGCTTGGATATACACGGTGATGGCGTGCCAATTCGATAAGCTTCTCCCCGTTCAGCCTGCTGCCGGCCCAGCGGCGGCCAATGACTGCCGGATCGGCATTTGGCCGCAGGCACTCGAGAATAAATTGCAATTCAAGCGGAAGGTTAGCCACTTCCCATTCATACGTTTTATCCATAGCGATGCTCCTTCTTCCGCTTAATCTGATTACCGAACAAGCCAACGACGGTGAAACGACCCATTTCTTCGACACCTGTTATGTAGTAGGGACCGCTGCGAAGCCAGGCATGGGCAATCAGTTTGCCTGATTCGTCCTTGGCTGTGCCCAAATAGAGCGTGCTCGCTATTTTTCTGCGTTTCAGCAGCTTCATCGCAGCGATTCCCTTAACGAGACATTCGCTTTCCCACCAAGTATAGCGGCTCATCTGCCGTATCGCTTTCGCCACCTCACCGAGCATCTGCTCATGCTCCGCTACCCGCTCATAGGGCGTCTCCTTCATCGGAACACCTAGAGTAGGGGCAACTTTAGCGAAAGGAATCAGTTTGAGAAGACGCGCCCAGGCGAGCATCATATAGGCTTCGAACAGAAGAAGCTTGCTGCGAAGCGGCAGCAAGGTGAAATGGCTCCATTTTTTAAGCAAGACAATTGAACCGCCCTTTCCTTGAACTATTCACTAACCTGCCGTATCTCCTGCTCCGCCATTCTGTGCGCCCGCATTCGAGACAGGCTCAAGCAGCCCTTCCGCGTACAGATCCTGTAAAAAATCTGCCACCTGCTGGTCGCATGCCGCTGGCTCCACTTCATACTCTTTGAGCAACTGGGCCACAATGTCACGGCGTGTCACGGGCGACGCCGTCCGCTCCCAAATGATGCCGCCCAGCTTGCCCATGTTGTAATATTTGCCCGAAGACAGGCTTAACAGCACTTTATCGCCATCCATATCAGTAGCCAAATGACCTTCTGTCCGCTGGATAATCTGTTCAGGCTGCAGAAGCGGTCTAGCTTGTTTAGACATTTGCCTCACGTCCTTTCTGAGTCGCTGCTAGTATTAGATCAACCATTTCATAAGCGGAAAATGCTCCTTCTGCGGGACGCTGCAATTGATAAGCCTGCACGCTTGCTGCAAGCCGAACAGCAGCAGAAAAATGCCAATTTTGCAGCTTTAAAGGCGCAATTAGAAAATGTCGGAAGGTGTGGTTCAGCAATACAGGCAGCTTCGCTAGTGAATGCAGCTGTGATAGCGATACCGCATTTGCTTCTGTGCGCGAAAGCTCAAATACGGCGGCGAGTGGAAGTGGAGAGGCTAGAAAGCTGGCAGATAACGGAACAGCGAATTTGGATACGGAATAGGCAAGCGGCTTGTAAAGCTGACTCGTTCTTCCGAGCTGCTCGACACTTTGCTGCCACAGCTTTTGCTGCGGATAGGAGGGCATGACAATTGACGCGCCATTTGCGCCAGCCTCCGGTTCCTTTAAGGCAATTACATCATCACTAAGCAGGGCATAGCCACGGTCTATAAAAGCTGCGGCCAGCGTCGACTTTCCTGCCCCAGAGTCCCCTACGAAAGCATAGGCCTTGCCGTCTATGGCTACAGCGCTCCCATGCAGCGGCAGCTGCTTTCTCTGCAGGAGCAGCGCGCCTATGCATGTTCCAAGCAGGTAAAGTCGGAGCCTGCCCTCATCCATGTTTTCGCATGGCGCCACAATAATCCGTTTGCCCTCTTGAATGCAGAAGCTTGCGACCTCGTGAATATAAAAAAACAATTTTGCGCCGTGAACAACGTAATGATCCTGCGTTTGCTCCAAAATCGGCCACGTAAATTCTGGCTTAGCCAGCTCTATTTCAACATCTGCAAACGCTTTCGAATTTTCCGCCTCAAGCAGCTCAGGCAGCTCTATTTCACTGCTGATACATAAGCCGAAAGCGTCGTAGATTGCTTTTTTCCCAGTTACTATCATCGCGTTCACCCTTATATGAATAAAATCGCGTTGCTTCAAGCCATCAAAAGTAATCGTTTCGCGGTGAAACCTGTACTTTCCTATATTTGAACAAAATCAACAAAGTCCTTGTACAAGGATATCCTGCTGTATAAGGACCTTGTTGATCACTTTTACTGCATAAGTATAATGGATTTATTTCTAGGAAAAGGAAGTGCCTGGATCGATAGGGAACGGAGTTGGGTCATCAGTGACGTCAAAGTCCCCCGCTTTTACAAAATCAATGTAACGTGTACCTACGCCAGCCATCGTCTCGCTCACTTGCAGCGTTTCGAGAACCGGAGCTTGCCATTGTTGTTTCTCCATGCTTATTCACCTCCCTTCAAATTAAACTGCCGGACAAATCGGCATGCTACGAGGCAATGCAATAAATAACGGCTGTTTAAATCAACCGCGTATTCCGGCTTCGGCACTAAGCCGACCTGTTCCAGTGAAGCCCTCATCTGCTCTACATTGAAAAACTGTGCAAGATACGAATCGTTGCAATATTGCCGCAGTTCCTCTACAAATGCAGACCAAACCGGCGTCATGCGGTGAACCCAATCCGCTGCTTGAATGCCGCGCACCCGCTGGTTTAGCCGAATTTGATCAGGCAAATAGCTCGCCGTTGACTCGCGGATTAAAGCACGGTCGTAACCGTCATGAACGTATTGCTCAATCGGAACAGACAAGCAAAACTTCACAACCCGCGGATCACTGGTCGGGTCTCGTTCCCACAGCGCATAGCTCAGCGATAGCTTCGTGCGCTGCGTACCGCTCATATTGGTCATCGCCATATCCTGAAAAGGCCCCGGCTGCGCTTTAATCGCATCTTTTTCAAAAACGCTGCCTGCCCCTGCCTGCCGCTCCTTCAATCTGGCAAAGACGTTCATCCGCTTGGCAAATGCCGGATTGATCATGAGCGGCATCTCCTGCTGCCCATGAGCCTGGTCCCGAGGAAACAGCTTCGGATAGGCGTTTTTCCCAACATAATACATAAGCCGTTTTCGCCCGACTGCCTTGCGCTTGCCAAACATCGTCACTTCCCGGTACAGCCGCAGCCATTGCAGCCGCTTGAGGAGCAACGAATAATAATCGATGGCAGGCCCCCACGAGATTGAATGGTTTCCCATTGCTCCCGTAAGCAGAATGCCCATTCCCTGCTGCTGCGACTGCTCGTAAACCCCTTTAATCCAAAATGAATTTTCTGCAAATTTAAAGGGGATCTCCAGCATTTCCAGCCATTCATCCGCTTCCGACAGCGGGCTGCGGCCCTGCAAATCCAAATATTGATCGGTAATATTGCCGACAAACTCTACGGTCTTCTTTATAAAGGGACGTTCATCCGCCATATGCCGCCTAGACGTCCAATCCTGAAAATTCGGTTCTGGCACATAGCTGAAGGTATGCAGCTGCTTTTGCTGCGCCTGCAGCGATTTTGCCGCGAAGCTGACGACCGAGCCAGAATCGAGGCCGCCGCTAAGCGTTGCGCCTACCTTCCGAAACGTCCTCATCCGTGCATTGACCGCTTCCTGAAAAACCTCCTGGAAAGCTTCGGTGTACTCCTCACGTCGCTTCAGCCTCAGCTGCTGGGGGGACTCCACCTTGCTGTGCTGCCAAAAATCAAGCTTACCGTCCTTGATGCGAAAAGCATGCCCCGGCGGCACCTGGCGAATATGCTCATAGGGCGTTGCGAACAGGTCGCTCGACTCATGAACAATAGCAACCGCCAAATAATCAGCGAGCCAGCTTTCATTTAGCTTTTTCTCCACATGATGGGCGGCAAGCAGCGGCGCAATGGTGGTGCAAAAGGAGCTTTGCCGAGCATCAGAGTGGATATAAAGCGTACGGCTGCCGAACAAATCGGTCGTACCGAACAGCTCGGATTTGCGCTGATCCCAAATGATGAAGGCATAGTCGCCAATTAAATAACGCGGCGCCTCCTCTCCCCATTTGGCATAGGCCAGCATAATCAGCTCGCTATCCGGCATGCTGGCTCGCCGCTCGCGATCGATGAGCAGCTGCTCCCATAGAAATGGACGATTGTCGATCATGGCATCAGCCGTAATCGTTAGTCCCAGCTCTGCTGCATGAAAGGGCTGCGGCTGTCCGACCGATTCAGGCGTAATCCACTGGGCATGGCAGCCTAGGAAAACGCGTCCGTCATGCCAAGTATCGACGGCATCCGCTGGATATTTTTGCAAGGCTTGCATTAGGCGCAACCCCGCTTCTACGGAAACGGGAGCTTCGGAATCCTTCTGATAAATAGCGGCGATTGCGCTCATGCTTTGCCCCTCTTCTTTTTGATACTAACTGTATTTATTATAGCACATAAAGATACAATTTGTATCATTTTTGTCAAAACAATTATTCGTTTTAACCTATGCTTCACCATTTTTCATAGCGATAATAATGGTTTTTGTTCCTTTACTCCATGGTTCATATTGGGACGGCCAACCGAATAATAAATGAGCTGTGTATGGGCTAGTTCATGCTCACTATAAATGTTGCGCCCATCAATGAGATTAGGCGTTCGCAGCCAGGATTGAATACTTAATGGTTTAATATCGCGGAATTCCTTCCATTCGGTCAAAATGCACAGCGCATCCGCCTGAATTGCCGCTTCCTCCGGATCTTCACAGTATACGACACCCGATTCGCCAAATTGCTGGCGAAAATTAGCCGTCGCTATCGGATCATAGGCTTTGACTTTTGCGCCTCGCTTTACTAACGCTTCAATAATTTCAAAGGCTGGTGCATCGCGAACATCATCTGTTTCCGGCTTGAAGGCCAGCCCCCAAATGGCAACGGTCCGGCCCCCCAAATCGCCAAGCGAAGCTTCCAGCTTGCGAATGACGTTAAAGCGCTGGTCGCGATTCACATCGACGACCGATTTAAGCAGCTTGAAGTCATAATCCATTTGTCCGGCAATTTGAATAAGCGCCTGCGTATCCTTCGGGAAGCAGGAGCCCCCATAACCTATTCCCGCTTTTAAGAAAGATGAACCGATTCGCTGATCATAGCCCATTCCTTCCGCTACCTCCGTCACATCAGCGCCTACCTTTTCGCAAATGTTGGCTATTTCATTAATGAAGGAAATTTTGGCTGCAAGGAAAGCGTTGGAGGCATATTTAATCATTTCGGCGCTGCGAATATCGGTGCTCATGATATGCTTGGTGAGCGGCCTATGCAGCTCCGTCAAACACTTGCGCGCCGTATCGCCCGATGTGCCAATGACAATGCGGTCTGGGTGCAGCGTATCCTGAACCGCTGTGCCTTCCCGGAGAAATTCTGGTACGGAAGCGACCTCAAACGGATATGCCGTCTGGCTAGCTATAATCGCTTGAATATGTTCATTCGTGCCAACTGGCACCGTGCTTTTCGTAGCAATAATTTTAAAGCCATTCATGGCCAAGCCGATTTCGCGGGCTGCCTGTTCAATATAGCTCAAATTCGCTTTGCCGCTTGGCAGCGATGGCGTCCCTACCGCAATGATAATCATATCGGATTGCCTCACCGCTTCTGGCAAATCCGTAGTAAATTGCAAGCGTCCCTCCGCTTTATTGCTCGCTATAAGCTCTTTCAAGCCCGGCTCATAAATCGGCACCTCGCCCTTATTCAGCAAGGCAATCTTCTCCTCCAGGTGGTCAACGCAGATGACATCGTTGCCCAGCTCGGAGAAGCATACGCCTGATACCAGCCCCACATAACCCGTTCCAATTACAGCAAGCTTCATGCTGCCCACTCCTCTCCATATGCAGCAAGGGTGCCTGATCGCAGGCCGCTGCTTTATATACCTTCCCACTTACCCTTTGCATCCTTATACAAAGCCTTTTATAACTAACTCTACACGCTAAACCGAGGAGCGATAGGAACGAATGGCATTCGTTTCATTGGCAATCCGCTCAATCCATTGGATAATTTGGTATTTACACCGCTCATTCCTAGCGATAGAAGCGCGCTCGCTCCATCCTACCATTGCTAGCTGCGATAAGCTTTGCTGCACGTCCAGCTCTCTTAAAGCCTGCCAAGTTACCAGCATATGCGGATGCTTGCCCTGCAATGCTTGAAGCGTATTCCGATCCTCCGTCATGGATGATCTGACCAGCACAATCAAAGGCTTGCCAAGTGTTACCGCCTCCCCAACTACACCCCAGCCCGGCTTCGAAATGATGAGATCAGCTGCTGCCGCATAATTTTGCGACTCGGTGTAGCCTTGCGGAATTTGAGCAATATTTGGCCCGCTCACCTGCATATTTTCCGATACGATAAATACACAAGAATGATCGTTCCACAGCGAAAGCGAGTCTAGCGCTTCTGACTCCATTCCCATGCCTAGAGCAAAATAAATGATCGTTTTGCTGCCGTCCGGATTAAGCTCCTGCACGATCCGCTGCACTTCAGCAGCTTGCGGCGTTCGGCAATAAAAGCCTGTCTCTGGCTCGCTGCCCGTTGTCCATTTCCGTTCCACTAAATCCGATCCAGCCAGCGGAAGGAAATAATTCAGTTGTTCGTACGCCTGATGCAGCGGAGCCAACTGCTCCTGCTGCAGAAAAGCCCCATAGGCGGTATGCCAGGTGAAGTTGGATATGCCCACCGATTTCACTCCCGCGATCGCGGCTGCAGCTATCGGAATCGGAGAAATATCCGAAATGACCATATCCAGCCGCTCACTCATCATAAAATCAGCTTCTCGCCTTATCTCAGCTGAAAATCCCGCCATATATTGCTCATAACCAAGCTTGAACCTTTCCTGATCAGGCTCAACCGAGCCTGTGCCTCCGCCAAGCACATAGCCAAGATCCGATGAGCAGCTGCGGAACCCTAACCGTTCCGGGCTATATTCAGCGCTGTATTCCGCTAATGAAGCCTGGATAAAGGGAAGTGTTTTGCCCGAGCAGATCATAAGCCGGTAACGCCACGGCGAATAAAGCAGCAGCGTTCGAATAAGCGCGATGCTGCGCGTTGCATGGCCATAGCCATAATCTGAAATATAGTATCCAATCGTTGTTAAACGGCCGTTCGTATCCCGAGCACCAAGCATGGTTATACCTTAATGCAATGCTCGGACACTTCGTCCCAGGTATGATAAATTTCCACAACCTGATTGCGCTCCTCGGCCATGCCGCTTTGCACGACTATAATTTCAAGCTCCGTCAATGCACGGATGCTGTGCAGCATCTTCATCGGTATATGCAGCACATTGCCTGCTCCGACGCGCATAAAATTGCCATTTTGAATAAACTCTCCGCTGCCTTTGACGATGGTCCACACTTCCTCGCGCGCCGAATGCAGGCGATAGCTGAGGTTTTTGCCGAGCTGAATGCCTACGCGCTTCGTGGATACGCAGCGGCCATCCTCATAGGTGCGATCGTCAAGCACTCTTATCCAGCCCCATTGGCGCTCGATATACATTGGCCCCTGTTCGGAGCTGATAAAATCCTTAATGCGCGGACTCGCGCTTTTATCCGTCACCAAGATGCCATCGGGGCTTAGCGCAACTACGATATTCGACAAGCCGAGAATAGAAACGGGAATGTCGATTTCATTAATGAGATGCGTGTTAATGCAATCCTCGCTGATGATGCCCCTGCCTATTTGTTTGTTCTTCATTTCTTCGGTCAGCGTATTCCACGTGCCAAGGTCTTTCCAGCAGCCCTCATAAGGCAGAACGACGATGCTCGACGCCTTTTCGACTACTTCATAATCAAAGCTGATTTTCGGCAGCAGCTGGTATTGCTTTGAAAGCTCCTCATATTGAATCGGCAGCCCTCTGCTCGCCAGCAGCTCAATCACATAACCCAGCTTGAAGGCAAAAACGCCGCAATTCCAGTAGGCATTGTCTGCAATAAGCCGCTCAGCGATTTCCTCCGTCGGTTTTTCCCGAAAGTGGCTGACCGCAACATATTCCCTGTCTGTCTTACTTGCCATCGCTGTACCCGCTGCTGCTGAAGCAGCCTTTTCCGGTATAATATAGCCGTATTTGGACGATGGATAAGTTGGTTTCACGCCTATGAGCGCAATCTCGGCATCAGAGCGGTTCAGCACATCCTCCAGCTGCTTAACCGCTTCAAAAAAATGACTTTCCACATAAGGATCAACGGGCAAAATAGCCACTGCCTCATCCAGCCCTACTCCCGCATGGGAATATAAATAGGTGGCGGCAAGCGATATAGCCGCGAACGTATCCCGCCGATCCGGCTCAATAATGAGCGGAACCTCCGGTGAAATTTGGGTCTGCATCATTTCGATCTGGGCCTGGCTCGTGGCAATATAACTGGAATCGCCTAGGCCATTTTCATTAATTTGCCCCCATACACGCTGCACCATGGAAACCATTTCCCGGTTCTCATTTTCCAGCACCTTCAGAAATTGCTTCGATCTCGCATCATTCGATAACGGCCATAGCCGCTTGCCTGAACCTCCGGACAATAATACCAGCTTCATCATGGATTCCTCCCCTTCTTATATGGAAAGCAGCAGCTTGCGATACTTATTAAGCGATATTTCCTTGCGCAAATGCGCCTCCAAATAATCCCGGCCACTGAGGCCCAGCTCCTCCAGCTCCGCGCCGCCAAGCTCAATCATCGCATTCAGCTTTCGCGCAATCTCCGTATACTGCTGTGGCTCCGCCACGATGCCGCAGCCGCTCTCTTCAATAATCCGGCATGCCTCGCTGCCCTGCTCCAATACCCCTAGAACCGGCTTGCCGGCAGCCATGACACCATAAATTTTGCTCGGCACCGACACGCCCTTAATGCCCTTCTGGTTCACGACAAGATGCACATCCGCCGCATTAAGCGAATAACGAAGCTGCTCCTTCGGCTGAAAAGGTAGAAAGGCTACGTTCGCCAGCCCCTCCCGCTGCACATAATCCTGCATCTGCTTCTTCACAGCGCCTTCCCCGATGAAGGCGAAAATCACATCCGGGTAATCACGAAATCGGCTCGCAAGCTCAACCAGATTTTCCAAGTCATAATACAGACCTAAATTTCCGGAATACATAATGACGAATTTTTTTTGCCAATCCTGCTTGCGAAGAAACGCTTGAACCTGCGGATGCTCCTTGGACAGCGGAATTATTTCCTCTTCATTCGTCCAGTTGTTAATGACCGTATTGTCCGTCACTCTCCGGCTGGCAAAACGCTTAAAAAGGGTATCCTGCATGTCATAACCAACGGTAATAATATGATCGGCGTATTTGCAATTCAGCGTATCCACCCAGCGCGCCAATCCCAGCACCGCTTTATTGTTCATATAGCCTGCGGCGGCGGCCTGCTCAGGATTGAAATCCTGAATATTGTAAATATGCTTGGAGCGCTTAAGCGTCTTGCCAATGGTTCCAATCAACCCGCCCAAAATTGGCGGCTGCGATATCGTATATATGAAATGAACCTTTTTCTGCTTTAGCAGCTGAATATTGGCATGAAAAAAGTAGGATGCAATATAACGCAGCCTACTTGCTTTGCTCCGCTTATCCACCTTGGGCAGGCGAATGCGGATAATTTGAATGTCCTCCAAACGATCATAAACGATGCGACTTTTATCTCCCTTTGCTTCCGCTTCCTTCTCGCCCTGCTCGGACTGTGCCGCGATGACCGTAATGTTGAAATCATCCTGCAAATATAAGCAAAGCTCCGTCAGCAGCTGCCCCGTAGAAGCAAAATCAGGATAAAAATAATTTATTACGAATACGATATTAGGCTTCATGCCATGACCTCTTTCGCGAATCGCTCTCTTAAATATTGCGCCGGATAACCGGCATGAATTTCATTGGCCGGGATGCTTTTCAACACCGTGCTTCTTGCTGCCGCAACGGCCATTTCATGCAGGGTGACGCCGGGATAAACGAATACATCGCTCGCCACCCAAGCGCCGTCTTTAATGACAATCGGCCGAACCTCCAGCGAAAAAGCAGGATCATTGATTTTATGGCTGCCTGTGCATAAATAAGCATTTTGGGAAATAACGCAGTGGCTGCCCACTACAATTTCATCCAAGCTATAAAACTGGACATGATCACCGATCCAGGAGAAGTCACCAATGCTGACCTTCCAAGGATACGTGAACTTCGCCGTTGAACGAATTAATACATCTTTGCCGATATTCGCGCCAAACAGACGAAGCAGAATGCTTCGCCACGTATACATATTGTGCAGGGAGAACCGGAACAGCGTGCCTTGAATGAGCCACCATAACAGAACATACGCGCCGCTTCTGCCCCTTGAATAGCCAGCCTGCTCATACTGGTCCAAACGTATGAGATTTTTCATCCGATGTTCAACAACTCCTCATAAACCGCCGTCGTTCGTTTCACATATTGCTCCCGGGTGAAGGATTGCTGGAGCAGCGAATAGCCTTCTTCCCCCATCAGCTTGTAATTTTGTTCAAAAATGCTCGTTATCGCCTTTTGAAGCGCCAGCTCATCCTGCGGCGGAACGAGCAGGCCGTTAGCCCCATTCAGCATTTCTGGCACGCCGCCTACATCCGTCGCTACTATCGGTAGCGAAGCCGCCATCGCTTCCAGCAGCACCGTTGGAAAAATATCATAGACCGAAGGAAGCACGAACAAATCCGCCTGCTGCAGCAAATCGGCAACATCCCTGCGCATGCCGAGGAAATGGACATTGCCTAGCTTGTATTGCTGAGCCATGACGAGCAAGCCTTGCTTATACTCCTGATCCGTATCAAAGGCAACATCGCCTACAATGACAAAATGCAGGTTTTGCTCGACTTTTTTCCTCTTCATCAAGTGTGCAGCCTTGAGCAAATATTCAATGCCTTTCATCGGCGACAGCCTTGCCACCGTAATGACAATGCGGTCTGTCTCGGCCAAATTCAGCTCCTGGCGCAGCAGGCTACTGGCCGTTTCACTAGGCGCGGAGGGAGCGGCCACCTCAATGCCATTATGTATTTTAATTAGCTTCTTTGACGTATGGCCGCCCCACTGAAACATGATTTTGCTGCGTTCGCATAAGACGATAATGCGGTCATTGAACAGATGGTCCAAATAGCCGACAAATTTATAGGCGATCAGCGGCTTTCTCGGCAGCTCATGGACGGTTTGCAGCGTCGGAATACCGAGCATTTTACCAACAATATTGCCGCCAATGACTTCCATTTTGTGCGAATGAATGAGCTTAATTTGATATTGCTTGACGATTTTCCGCAGTGCCCGCATGGATTTGACCAATTTAACCGTATTGCGAAAATAATAAAGCGCATCGGTCGGCTTGCCAAAGACGGCAAGGGCTGCGAACAGCACCGTTGCTCCGCTCGCCTCATATTTTTCCACATAAGGGCTCCATTCCGGCAGCACCACATAAGGCTTGTATTTCGCCTGATCCAGACCTTGAACCAGCTGCAGCAGCACCGTATCCACACCGCCAACATGGCTTGCATACGGCTGAATATAAAGAATATTTTCCACCTGCTATCCCTCCGTTGACAAAGCCCGGTTTACGGCTGATGATACCGCTCTGGCATAATAATTCGGGTGCATTTTGCGCCACAGCCCAAACTTCAGCTTCCAGCTCGACTGAATATACCGTTTGTTTGCGAACACCCAGTCCATCGATTCCTTTAAGTTTTGCGGATCAAGCGGATCAATAATGAGACCATTTTGCTTATCGACGATAATGTCCTTCGTTGCTCCGGCATATTTGGACGCCAGTACAAACGTATTCGTGCTTAACGCCTCGTTGACGACGAGCCCCCACACCTCGATTAGGGAGGGAAAAATCAGGCAATCGGCTTCCACCAAATAACCAATCAGCTCATCCTTCTGCTTATAGCCTTCGAAGCTGATCTGCCCCGTTAGTCCATATTGCTCCACACATGCCTTAAGCTTCTGCTCATCCGGGCCCGAGCCGACAATGGTCAGCTGCCAGGCCGCATCGCTATGCGTTTGCTGGATGGCGTCAATAATTTGCGCGAGCCCTTTGCGTTCAATCAACTGTCCGATGAAAAGCAGCTTGATCGGCCCCTCATCGCTGCGCAGCTTGCTCTGCTTATGCTCGGTATATTTTTTATGGAAAAATCGAATGTCCACCGTATTATAGCCAATGACGATTTTATCCTTGCTGACGCCGTAATGCTCCAGGCATTCCGCTGACTGTGTACCGTATGTAATAAAGGAATCGGTTAGCTTGAAAAACACTCTGCGCACCGTGTTCACCAGTTTATTTTGCACCCGGCTGCTTTCCAGCGTGCTGCCCCACCAAATGATAAATTTTTTCCTAAACAGCTTGCTGTACAGCAGCGCCGACCAATAACCAAGTGAATCGTAGCCTGAGGTAATGACCACATCGGGATTATGCTTCATCAGCCGCAAAAAAATGCCGGGATTAAGATGAATGCCCATATCCAATTTTTGAATAAAAGCATGCACGCCCGGCAGACATTTGTATGCATATTCGATTTCGCCATAATCAATATTCCACTTGCGATTCTGCTCCTTCTCCTCCAAATACCAGACCGTCAGGCTCGTATTGTCATCACGGTGCAGCTTATTTAATACGGGTATGCGATAGGGCGCAATTGTATTGGTTAGAAGAAGTACCTTATTCATAGGCTTGCTCCAATCATTTTAATATTCATTTAACTCGAGACACTTTTGAAGTCTGGATATGCCTGATTCAATGGCTCCTGCTTTTGCTTAAAAAACCAATATCCGATTAAAGCAAAGAAAAGATAAGCCGTTAAATAGGAGGTTCCGCTCATCAGCTCTCCTCTTAGCAAAAAAATTTGAAACGGAGCATAATAAGGCACGCATAATCTCGCCAGTGAAATTTCATTCGATGTAACCGCTCGTTCATAAGCCTTCTGTGCCTTCTGAGTAAAATAACCATACAATATAAATAGAAGCACAACTCCAGGCAAACCAAAGTCAATGTAAAACTCTGCCCACAGCGGACATGATAAATTCGTAAAGTCGTATCCGAGGGCATCCGCTACTGTCGTTCCCGAGCCAAATGGTTTATCTGCCCAAATAGATCTTGGCACCCAGAAAAGAAAAGCAACTAGTAACTGCTCCCCATGCGTATGACCAAACAGATCAACATATTTAACGGTGTTGAGCGTCATTTGAAAGGCATCATAATCCCCATCTGTCGCCATATTACTTTGGGTAGTAAGGCTTTGAACAATTTTCTCCGTATCTGTTGTATGCCTAAACATATCTGACTTAGGAAATATAAATAGCAATAAACATAAAAGCGTAATGACCCATTTATAAAAGGACCGTTTCCCCCATGGCAATAATAAAAAGCATAGGGTTAATAACATGGAGCCTATCCAGTATCTAGCTCCCGAAATAGGATTATTGATCATAAAATTAACGATACCAATAAAGAGGATCCATAGCTTTGTTCCTAAGGAAAGCTTTTTTATTGAATGCTTAAAATAAATAATGCCAAGCACAAGACATACGAATATGGATACCTTTAAAAAACTAGATAACACAAGAAACTCAATTTTCCCACCAAACTGAGCATTAAAGATTTGCCTATTGAGAAATAATGCACTTACGCCACCAATTTTCAAAATAATAATGGCACATATAAACAGCGCTATCAGCGTAAAAATAATAAATTTTTTCTCGTTTACTTGTATTTTGTCGATTGCAAACAAATTTTTATTGGATCCTGCATCATCATCGGCTGCTCTATCCCGTCTCTTGTTCAAGCTATTATGAAGAAAACCACCAAGGTCGAAGGAAAGAATACCCGCTATTACAAGAAACAACGCAAAGCGAATATCATCACTGGAGTAAGCTCCCGACAAAGCAAAACGCTCCGTAAGGACTTGTTGGAGAGGCACATACCCCATCCAAATGTATACAAAAATCCAGAAAAAAAGCTCAATTAATCTTCTTGTATCGCTCATCATAAGCAAAGAAAGCCTTCCAATTGCATAAAACATAATAAACCAGCTCAAGCCGAGGTTAAGAGAATTAAATGACGCAGCTAGCAATACCGTTTTATAAAGCTCCAGTAAAGGAATTAGAATAGCTGTGTAGCAAAAGAAAATGAAATAAAACCCTACCATATAATCAATTGAAATATTTTTATGCACAGCTAATTTAGGCTCCATAAGCACGTTCCTTTTGCGCAATTAAATTTTTGCAGGTACGCTTATTTCATCAATCGCCTGCCCTTTTTTTTCTTTTAGCTTCGCTGCCAGCCTGTATGCAAATAGTAGATATAAGAGTGTTGACATCATAAAGGTCAGTTGATTACCAGCTGTAATTGAAATCATAAACATAATAATGACAAATAAGAGGTTAGCAAAAACCCCTCTTAAATAAATGAGCTCACCCCATAGATTCATTCTTTTAAAACAGGAAATAAACAATAAGACCGTGGTGGTGGTTGCTCCTATAATACTGGCGTAAATCAGCCCATAAACTTGATAATAGAAAACGCCAGCTATAGCGAGTGGCAAATAAATACCCAACTGAACATAAGAAGTAATGGTTACTACCCGTGGCTTACCTATGGCACGCAAGGCAACAACAAAAACATTCATAATACCAGCAATACTTGCGTTAAGCAGCATTAGACCGAGCAACGGACTTAACTCAATCCATTCATTACCCAATAATAAAACAATAATTGTTTCTGCGTTGAATAACACATAGCCCGAAGTAACAATTGAAAACGAGAAGATAATAAGCAGCATTTGCATAAACTGCACCTTCAGCTGGCTATGATCCTCCCGATTAAGCTTGGAAAGCACTGGGAAAAAATATTGCCCGAGCGCATAAGACGCATCGCTGATGCTCATTTGGCTGAGCTTCTGCGACGTCTGATATAGTCCGAGCACCGTCGTTCCCAGAAAGCGGGAGGCAATGACCTTATCCAATTGATAAAGCACAAGTGTCGAAATGCTGTTCGCCCAAATCCATTTCCCATATTGGCGAATATCGGCAATGCTGCCCATATCGCGGCTCAGCTTCGGCTTATCCTTGAACCAGACGAAGGAAGCCGTGCAGCGGAATAACTGAGCGATAAGCTGACCGGCAATGACGCCGATTGGCGAATTCAGCACTACGACGAGCATGACGGATAAGCTTAAATCGAGCATAATCGTAAGCAGCTGCAAAATGCCCGTCGAGCGAAAATCCTTATGGCGCATTCGCTCATACCACTTAATGCTGACCGCATTGGTTGCGAGTGGAACGCCCGCTGCCAGCAACAGCAAGGACGTCGCCCGTCCCTCGCCGAACAGCTGCGCAATATAAGGCGCGGTTACGAGCAGTATAAGGCTGATGCCTACGCCTCTCGCCAGCATCATCGTCCAAAGCGCATTTTTCTGCTCATTGTTCAAGTCTTCTTTTCTCTGAATGATGCCCTCCATGACGCCAAGCTGCGTGAGCAGCTCAATAATGGACAGGCTCACGAGCGCAATGCTGACCAGCCCCATCTCGGCTGGTCCGAGCATGCGAGCGATAATGAGAAACTTGACGCCCGTCAGCACCTTCGTCACGAACTGCTGGACAATGACCCAGAACGGGTGGTCCTTCGCTTGCAAGATTTGCTTTATTTTGCCCATAAGCCTACCCATTCCTACTCATCATAATGTCTTCCTTCATTTGATCGTGATAATGCGTGAAGCCGGAAATTTGGCTGGAAATGATTTTGCCCAGCACCTTAATTTTCGTCTCCAATGGCAGAAAACGATACATATAAGCCGAAATGCGGTTATTCTCTTCCGTGAACAAAATATCCTGAGCGAAATTCCCCCATTTGTCCGCGGGCATTAAATTAACAACCATGCCGCCAAGCGCCGAGGGCAGCAGCATATTGGAGCCATGCACCCCGACAATGACCGCGCTGGAGGCGTAAATCTCGCAAGCCATCAGCTCCGCTTCCAGATTGAATTTGCTTACACGGCAATCATCAATCCAATCGGGGAAAGCGAAGGAGCGGCCAAGTCCGACTACGCTGAACTTAATGTCCTTCTCCTGCTTTCTAATCTTGCTAAAAAGCTTGACGATCTTGTTGCGCTGCGACCAAATAATCGGCTTAAGCAGCATTCGCAGCAGCTTATAGCGCTTCGCCGCTTTAATGACATAAGGATTATCGAGCCATACCCGATCCTCACGCCAAATAAAAGTAATCCGCGTCGGCCCAGACTGGGGCTCCTCCATCTGAAATGGGCGCATTTTCGTAAAATGCTCAATATTGAACCGGCTCGGATGCGAATAGGCCCTGCTGACGAAAACCTGCTCAAAACGCTCGCATTGCGCTGAGATTTGCTCATCCAGCTGCGGATAGAACCGCTGCGCCTTGGAGAGCGGCACATTGACCGTCCACACCTCCGCTGCATAATCTGGTACCATCCATTTCATAAACGATTGCACGAGGACGATAATGCCAATATCCGGGTTTTCAGTACGTTCACGTTCAGCATTCAGCAGCTTGAGCAGGGAATGACCGTAAAGAAAGTCGATGCAGTTAATGATGACCACTTCGCGGCAAGCCTCGCGTATCTCTACCTCAAGCCTGACCTGTTCATCAGCAGTTGGATGCTGTAGGCTATGAAGCAGCGGATTCCCGAGCCAGCCTTTGGATTCCTCATGACCACTAAGCGTGTATGACGAAAGGTCAATCAAATACGGATAAGTCGTTGCATGCCCGACCTTCAAATCCTCCACGTATTCGCCGCCGCAGGCCGGGCAGCACGCTTCCACGCATACATGAATGCCCTGCCACAGCACTCGTTCATTGGCAAGAACAACGCCGCAGTGCCGGCAAATGCCTTCATGCTCGATTACCGGTTTAATTTTAATCATCGCTCACTCCAGCTTTCTTCAAAAATAAAGAGCAGCAGAATTGCTCTGCCGCCCTGTTCTGCTTTTTATTAAACGCCTGCCCCTGCTGCGCCAATCAAGCTGTTATTGTAGGCTGTTTCAGCACGAACCCGTTTCAAATCCGCATCGACCATCATATGAATCAACTGCTGGAAACCAACCTCCAGCTCCCAGCCAAGCTTCTCTTTCGCTTTCGTGCAATCACCCAGCAGCAAATCCACTTCTGCAGGACGCACAAATTCAGGATCAATAACGACATATTTGCTGTAATCAAGCCCTACATAGGAGAACGCAACCTCCAGCAGCTCGCGAACCGTGTGCATTTCACCCGTCGAAATGACGAAATCATCCGCTTCATCCTGCTGGAGCATCAGCCACATCGCTTTAATATAATCGCCTGCGAAGCCCCAATCGCGAAGTGCATCCAAATTGCCCATGCGCAGCTCATTTTGCACACCGAGCTTAATGCGGGCAACGGCGTCCGTTACTTTGCGCGTTACGAACTCAAGGCCGCGCCGAGGTGATTCATGGTTGAACAATATGCCTGAGCAAGCGAACATATTAAAGCTTTCGCGGTAGTTGACCGTAATCCAGTGACCGTATACTTTGGCTACGCCGTACGGACTGCGCGGGTAAAAAGGAGTCGTTTCCTTTTGCGGCGTCTCTTGCACCTTGCCATACATTTCGCTGCTGGATGCTTGATAGAAACGTGCCTCCGGCTTAACGATGCGAACGGCTTCCAGCATATTCGTGACGGCAAGCGCCGTCAGCTGCGCGGTAGCCAGCGGCTGTGGCCAGGAAGCCGCCACGAATGATTGCGCCGCCAAATTATATACCTCATCCGGATCGGAAATACGTACCGCTTCGATTAAAGAAGCAAGATCCGTCAAATCGCCGGAAATCCATTCGATCTGATTTTTAATGTGAGCGACATTTTCATAGTTTGGCGTGCTCGTTCTTCTTCTCATGCCATATACCTTATAGCCTTTTTCCAGCAAAAACTCTGCCAAATACGATCCGTCCTGCCCCGTTACACCCGTTACTAGCGCTCTCTTCATTTTCATTCCTCCAAAGGGATTATTGTATGAATGCCGTTTTAAAAGCATGCTGAAAAAGAAGCTGCGCTGCATGAAAGAATGGGCTTACGATCGCCATTACCCTTGAATTTCTTCGAATGATCCCTAAAGGGGGAATTTCAAGGGTAAAAGCGAACGCTGACGCTTCTCCAGCTCCATCCTTTCATTCCGCTGCGCTTTTTTTCATGATACTTTTATCTGCATTAGTGATTGACTAGAGCTTCCTTCTGATACGCGGCATATACCGCCTTCAGACCTTCTTCAAGCGTAATGCTGGATTTCCAGCCGAGCCTGTTCAGCTTCGATACATCGACGAGCTTGCGCGGCGTTCCATCAGCAACGGTGGTGTTGAATGTAATTTCCCCTTCATACCCCACGATAGAACCGATTAGCTCTGCGAGCTCTTTAATTGAAATATCTTCGCCTACGCCAATATTGACGATGTCATTGCCATCATAATGGCGCATTAAGTAGATGCAGGCATCCGCCAAATCATCGGAGTGCAGGAATTCGCGCTTTGGATTGCCGGAGCCCCAAACTTCCACTGATGGCTGGCCGGATTGCTTAGCTTCATGAAATTTACGAATAAGGGCGGGCAGCACATGCGAAGTTTTTAGATCGAAGTTGTCATTAGGCCCATAGAGGTTAGTTGGCATAGCGGAAATGAAGGTTGTTCCGTATTGCCGGTTATACGATTGGCACATTTGAATGCCGGCGATTTTGGCAATTGCATAAGGCGCATTTGTCGGCTCCAGCTCGCCCGTCAGCAAATATTCCTCTTTCAGCGGCTGCGGAGCAAATTTAGGATAAATGCAGGTTGAGCCCAGAAATAATAGTTTACCAACACGCGTCTGATAAGCGGCATCTATGACATTCGTTTGAATGAGCAAATTATCGCGAATAAAGTCGGCTGGGTAATCGTTGTTTGCCACAATGCCGCCCACTTTAGCCGCAGCGAGAAACACATAATCGAAAGCTTCTTGCTCAAAAAAAGCGAGCACCTCATCTTTTTTGCGCAAATCCAGCTCCGCGCTCGTGCGATATACAAGATTTTGATAGCCTTGCTCATGAAGGGCTCTGACGATAGCCGAGCCAACAAGCCCCCGGTGTCCCGCCACATAAATTTTAGCTCCTATTTCCATCCCTTTATTCCTCTCCCTTTTAGCGGGCTGTGCTTTTAAAATCTCTTATCACTGAAAAGAAGGTTGAAAAAGACGTAGCGGAATGAAAAGCCTGGACTGGAGAAGCGTTAGCGGTCGTTTTTGACCCGAAATTTCCACCGCTGATGCGGTTTAATTGAAGAAATTGAGGGTCAATGGCGATCGGAAGCCAGGCTTTTCATGCAGCGAAGCTTCTTTTTCACGCTGCCTTTTCACAATAAAGGTTTCGAAGCCCCGCCCCTAATATGCATCCTTTGAACCGAACATCACCTTAACGGTCAATAAAATAATTTTTATATCAAAAATAATGCTTCTTTGCTTAATATATTGGAGGTCGAGCTCCACCATTTCATGAAAATTCAGCTCATTGCGGCCGCTCACCTGCCATAGGCCCGTGCAGCCAGGCGTTACGCGCAGTCGCAGCTTGTCATAGCTGCTGTAGGTTTCCACTTCCCGGGGCACCGGTGGACGGGGACCGACGAGCGACATATCGCCAAGCAGCACGTTCCAAAACTGCGGCAGCTCATCAATGCTCGTTTTTCGTATAAAACGGCCGATCTTCGTAATACGCGGGTCTTCCTTCATTTTGAACATGGCGCCCTCTACTTCATTTTTGCTAAGCAAATCCTCCAGCATATCTTCGGCATTGGAAACCATGGAGCGGAATTTGTACATTTTAAACGTCCGCTCATTACGTCCAACCCTCGTCTGGTAAAAGAAGATTTTGCCGCGCGGGTCCTCCAGCTTGATGAGAATAGCCACGAGAATAAGAATCGGCGATAAAATCATAATGCCTGTTGCTGCCCCGATAATATCCACTGCCCGCTTTGCCATTAAATAGAGGCGTAGCGACTTTCTTTTCTCAAAGCTTGCATTAAAACCGCCTTCCAATACGGCCCTGGCATCATTGCGCTGCGGGGATGGGGGCATTCGCAATCACCTCAATTAAATAGTAGAATAACGATTTCAGTACTCCAAGCAAAAACGACTTCGTCGTCCTTCTGGGACGTGCGAAGAGCTTTGTCGAGAAATATAGAGAAAGCATGACGAAATCATATACTTTCCTATATTTGAAAAAACAGTGGGGTGCGCTGCGCTAGTTCGCTTTAATCAACTGCTCTCTGACCAAAATGTCCTCAAGGACCGATAGCAGCTGGCCGCGAAGCTCTTGATTTTGCAAGGCGAAATCGAGCGTCGTTTTAATAAAGCCGAGCTTTTCGCCGACATCGTACCGAATGCCTTCGAAATCATAAGCAAATACGCCCTGATGCTCATTCAGCTTCTGAATCGCGTCGGTGAGCTGAATTTCGCCGCTGACGCCCTCTTCCTGCTTTTCCAGAAAGCCAAATATTTCAGGGGTTAATATGTATCGCCCCATAATAGCCAGGTTCGACGGCGCCTGGCCTCTCGCCGGCTTTTCCACGAAATGGTTCACCTCATAGAGGCGGTCAAATTTTTCTAATATATCTACGATGCCGTAACGATCCGTCTGATCATCCGCCACCGTCTGGACGCCAATCACTGATTTTTGCGTTTTTTCATATTGCTCAATCAGCTGCTTCACGCAAGGCACTTCCGCTTGGACGATATCATCTCCGAGCAGTACCGCAAACGGCTCATTGCCGATAAAATTGCGTGCACACCATACGGCGTGGCCAAGCCCCTTCGCTTCCTTCTGCCGGATATAATGAATATCTACATTGGAGGAGCGTCTGACTTCGTCCAGCAGATCGAATTTTCCTTTGCTGAACAGATTGTTCTCCAGCTCGAAGGCATGGTCAAAATGGTCTTCAATCGCCCGCTTGCCCTTGCCCGTTACAATAATAATGTCTTCAATTCCTGATGCCACCGCTTCTTCCACGATATACTGGATCGTCGGCTTATCCACGATAGGCAGCATTTCCTTCGGCATTGCTTTCGTCGCTGGCAGGAAACGTGTTCCGAGCCCTGCAGCAGGTATAATTGCTTTTTTGACCTTCTTCATCATCCATCACCCTATCCCTATTTATTCTTTATCTATGGCTGCCATTCTTAGAAGTTAAAAATGCTAGTTATTGCCTCTTGCCTAAAGCAAAAGGCAATAACTATTATTTTTAACAGGGCATTTAACCCTTCCTCACATCACACCCTCGACAATCATGTCTAAGGTCGCTTAACCCACAGCGTGACCGAGTGCCTACCCTGATAAAGGTGTTATAGGCATGACCTGAGCCGTTTGGCTCCGTAATTCGTTTCTTTTTTCTGAAAATCAAGCTATAGCAGACCGCTTAGGATTTAGCTGTTTCATAATATTGCAGCTGAATATCCTCGCTGTCCTTCGGATTGATTTTATTCATGACGACTCCGACGATTTGCGCCTGAACACGGTCCAGATTCGCCTTCATCTTTTTGACCATTTCCTTCTTCACCTTGCCTGCCAGCACAACCAGCACAACGCCATCGCAAAACGCGCTTACGATTAGGGCATCCGTTACAGCAAGCACCGGCGGGGTATCAAACAAAATAACATCATAATGCTCTTTCCACTCCTGCACGAGCGACTTCATCTTATTAGAGCCCAGCATTTCGGAGGGATTCGGAGGAATCGGGCCGGAGGTAATGACCGATAAATGCTCGACCATCGTATCCATGACCGCTTCCTGCCACGAAAATTGATTGGATATGGCGCTGCTGAGACCGATGCGATTCGGCTTGTCAAACACTTGATGCAAGGACGGCTTGCGCATATCGGCATCAACCAGCAGCACCTTGCGTTCCTCTTGGGCAATCGTGACCGCCAGATTGGTGATCGTCGTCGTCTTGCCTTCATCCGGCTGTGAGGAGGCGATCATTAAAATTTGCTTGGGCGTATCGATTTCGGCATATTGGATGTTGGTGCGAAGCGTTCGGTAAACTTCCGAAATGGGAGAATTGGGATTCGTTAACGCTACTAAATTCGTCTCACTGGTTAATCGTCGCATGCTGCCCTTCACCTACCCCTTGGTTATTCACTACACGCTTGCGGGAAGGACGGACATCTTCCTTC
This sequence comes from Paenibacillus sp. J31R34, assembly GCF_059383715.1. Taxonomy (NCBI): domain Bacteria; kingdom Bacillati; phylum Bacillota; class Bacilli; order Caryophanales; family Paenibacillaceae; genus Paenibacillus; species Paenibacillus sp. J31R34. Next base: position 109,341 of record NZ_JBXENU010000005.1, on the reverse strand, counting down.
GTCATCTTCGGTACAGAGGCAATGACCGGAATACCCAGCACCGCTTCAACCTCGGACTCCATCTTAAACGTGTCATCCAAATACTCAATCAGAAACACAAGTCCAATCGCAAGCATAAGCGCTGCAATAAAGCTAACCAGAATGACGAAAATGGGATTGTTGTTTATGGGATACGCAGCGGCCGTTTCATTCGCCTTATCCAGGACTGTAACGTTGTCGACCTTCATAATGAGGGGAATTTGTTCCTTGAAGACTGTGGATATCGCATTGACCATTTGCGCAGCCCGTACATACGATTGATCTCGAATCAGCAAATCCATAACCTGCGAATTTTCGGCGGAGGAGACGGATATGCGCCCAGCCAGCTGCGTCGGTGTAATGTTCAACTCGGGATAACGCTCGGTCACCAGACTAAGTATCGTCTCTGATTTTATAATGACCTTGTAAGAATTTATCATCATAATATTCGTTTGCAGCGTTCCTACGCTTGGGGAAAACTGGCCGTCAGGCAGGGCGGTTTGATTGACGAGCAGCCGGGCATGAGCTTGATAGATAGGGGTCGTAAAAAAGAAGCTTTTTACCGCTGCTGCCACACAGGCGATAAGAACAATGACCGCAACCAGCCCTATTTTTTTTCGGACGATTTTCATATATTGTTTCAACTCCACTGTTATCCCTCCACAGGCTATCCGTATTTCTATGTCTATTTCGAAAAAGCTGAAACTTGTCTCTTAGAGTCGAGCCTTCTCAGCAGCTGACATAATGACGTCACTCATCCACCCTTTCATTCTGTTATTCTTTTTTGAAATATAGGAAAGGATATGGGATTTCCATCCTTTCTCTATATTTCTACGCGAAACGGCAGCTTTGCCGCCAAAGGATGGCTTCAGCCGTTTACGCTTGAAATATAGGAAAGGATACGATTTCGCCATCCTTTCTCTATATTTCTACGCGAAACGGCAGCTTTGCCGCCAGAGGATGGCTTCAGCCGTTTACGCTTGAAATATAGGAAAGGATACGATTTCGCCATCCTTTCTCTATATTTCTACGCGAAACGGCAGCTTTTGCCGCCAGAGGACGGCTTCAGCCGTTTACGCTTAATCTGACAAATACGGATGCTTTTAGCGCCATTTTTCATAAGCGTCTGCCGCCTGCTGATTGATACATTATGTATTTTTACAACCCTAACTTTACGATACAATACGTATCATGTCAATAGCTTTTTCACATATTTTCATAAAAATGCGTCAGAATGTAACTGAAAGCGCAATCCAAACAAAGAGAGCGTTTTCACTGAAAAACTCTGTATTCTCTAAGGAAAATGGGACTTTATTTATAATTCAAACTAACTTATATGTGAAAAACGCGTGTTTATTCTTAGAGGAAAGGCGAGGAACAGCCTAAAATATGGCGAGGTAGATTTATAGACAAAATTCGATACATTTTGTATACAAAACTAGATAGAAGGTCCTGAGGCTAATGGCTTCGGCCAAAGTAGGTAGATGGGATGCTCCGTGTTGAAGCAGTTCCTGCCATATCTATACTGGCCTCTGATCCAATCGCCACGTCTCCTATTTATTTAATGAAGGCTTATAAATATCCATATCAAAAAACAGAGCATGGGAACGAATAACGTCCCATACCCTGCTTGCTGCCCTAACTATTGCAAATGCTGCGGCACTCCGCTTAAAAAAAGTCCATCAAAAACGTCTTATGCTGCGGTATCCGGCGTTCGAGCAGTGCAGCAGCTTCCGCATCGCCCGTTATCCGTCCCGCTTCTGCAAGCCAGGAGGCTTTACGGCCACCAAGCAGCAGCGCTGACAGGGTTTGGATATCCAAGGCAAGCTGAGGAGCAGCAGGCGCTTGCTTTTTATCCGACTGTTCTTCTTCTGTTCTCGTCAAACGTGCCGCCCCAGCTGTATCGAATTCTAACCGGAATTGGCCGTTGTTCCACTCGGCGAACGCATCTGTAATCACAAGCTCCAATGTCTCTTCCTGATCACCAGCAGCAAAAGGATACTGGATCACGAAAGCTTGCGCATCTACAATCCGCGTCATAAAATAAGACTGCAGCTCCTGCTTGATTCTCGGGTCTGGCAGCAGGAATGGCAGTGGATCATCATTTGCCACCGTCACAGTAACTTCATCCAGCATGGAGTCATGGTTGCTAATGAAGGTCCAAATTGCAGTGCGAGCCTCCTCTGTTGGCACAGCGAGCTCGTGAATCGTCATTTTACGGTTTTCAATTTGATAGCTCACATATCCTGCCACCTCATCGTCCGCATTATAATATACAGCTGTGTGACCGGGCTTGCTGAGTACCCGCTGAGCCCACCACTCGGATGTTCTAACAAGCGTTCCCGTATACCGCGATACAAACTCGGCATACACCTCATCCAGCAGCGCACTATCCACCTCTGCCAGCCGCTGCATTCGGCCGCTTGTCGCTTTACGCAGAGGAAGCTGGCCCGCTGCAATCGTATACGCCTTGCGCTCCACCGTCATCTCCCAGCCGAATTTCCGATAGAAGGCAAACGCAAACGGATGCAGCATGCTTACCGTCTGCCCTGCGTCCTTCATTAACTCAAGCGACCGTTTCAATAACTCGCTTACACAGCCAAGTCTTCTCGCCTCCGGCCATGTCGCAACCCCCGCGAGCCCGCCCATAGCGAACGGCTTGCCTTGCACCCAAATTTCGAGCGGCAGCAAAGTAAGCGCCGAGAGAAGCTCCCCCTGCTCATCGAATGCGCCAAGCTCCTGCTCCGGGCGGAATTTTTGCTCATTCTGCTCCCGTTGGCTTGGTGTAAGTTTAAATTGAAAGGCATATTCGGACAGCTTCAATCTTTCCTCAAAATGTTTGGCTTCCAGCGCTCTGATCTCCATCTCCAATAGCCTCCTTGTTTTCTCCTTTTTCTCTAGTCGCTCAGTTTGCAAGCGCACCTCAGTCCATCTGCTTCTATCATACATTAGGGAGCGGCCTAGCGGCAAAAGAAAAGCCGCCAGGCCATGAGCCATGACCGGCGGCTTGAAGCAATAAAAGAACAGCGAGCAGCTTGTTTCGCTTGCGAGCTTCACCCTCCTGATTGCTGATCTCTATTGCTGAAAAAATAATTTAATTTCGCGAGCGGCGCTTTCATCTGAGTCTGAACCATGTACGATGTTGCTTTCAACGGATAACGCATAATCGCCGCGAATCGATCCGGGCTGGGCTTCCTTCGGATTGGTTTTGCCAATGATGTTTCTTGCATTTTGCACCGCATCGGGCCCTTCCAAAATCATTGCAAACACCTTGCCGGAAGTAATGAAATCTACCAATTCGCCGAAAAATGGTTTTTCCACATGCTCCACATAATGCTGCTTAGCAAGCGCTACATCTACATTCATCAGCTTGGCTTGTACAAGCTCAAACCCTTTTTCCTCAAACCTTGCTACGATATTGCCAATTAGGCCGCGTTTAACCCCATCCGGTTTCACCATTACAAAAGTACGACTCATACGCTAACTTCCTCTCTTCTATTCTAAACTGTTATTATCCATTTCATTTCCTGTCAAATCTAATGCTAGATTACGGACGGCAAGGATCAATTATAGAATAATCAGACTTTTCAAAGATTTCGTCGAAATCCTCAATTCCTTTTTCCAAAATAATCGCCGCTTCTTTTTCGGTAATCGGAACTGCCCATAAGAGTGGAAAAACCTCATTGCCCACCTTCAGCTCCTCCAAGCTATCGCTTTCGCCGCGCAGCTCATCGATCAACAAAGCTTTCGCATTCCAGTTGTCTGGTGCTAAAGCACTTGAGCCCATGACGAGAGGAACAGACGAGCTGGAGGCTTTTTCGATATGGTGAGCAATTAAATCGGCAAAATAAGTAAAGATTCGCTCTTGCTTCTCTCCTCCCAAATCAGAAGGAAGCGCCAGCATCCATTCAGAGGCTACGGGTTGCCCAGACTTGTAAAGCGTATTGGACAAGCCAATCGTCACAAATCTTGAAACGCCTTTACGATCGGGAAAAAGGTACATTTCAATATAGACGCCGCTTTCCGGCTTGGACAGCACTACCCGATATTCCGGCATGCCCCACTGTGCCATATACGCGCCAAGCAAAATGCTTCTGCGAACATCGAAGGTAAACCTCTCATTTTCATTAAAAAATTCGATTTTCATAAAAGCATCCTATCGCAACAGCGGTTTGTTTGGCAAGTAATGGAGCGATTTCACGTAACGAATCGTACGGGTTTTGGCCCGCATAACGATCGAATGTGTCTCAGCCCGCTGATCGGGCAAATAACGAACACCACCCATAAACTCACCTGGCGTAACGCCAGTCGCAGCGAAAATCACATCATCCGTGCCGACCATATCGTTGATATACAAAATTTTGCGAGGGTCGGACAGCCCCATAGAAATGCAGCGCTCGTACTGCTCTTCATTTTCCGGCATGAGGCGTCCTTGAATTTCTCCGCCTAGACATTTAAGGGCAGCAGCTGCCAGTACACCTTCAGGCGCGCCGCCAGAGCCTACATACAGATCAATACCCGCTTCAGGGAAGGAAGGTGCCATCGCGCCCGCTACGTCTCCGTCTGACAGAAACTTGATTCGGACACCTGCTTTGCGCAGCTCTAGAATGGTATCTGCATGACGCTCTCGATCGAGAATCATGACGGTGAGATCAGATACTGGCTTATCAAGGGCGAGGGCCGCTTTTTCAAGCGTTGTCACAATCGGGTCGCGCAGCGACAGCTTCCCGGCAAGTGCAGGGCCCACTGCAAGCTTCTCCATATACATGTCAGGGGCATGCAGCAATTGGCCTTTCGGCGCTACAGCAAGGACAGCCATCGCATTATTTAGCCCCTTGGCAACGATCTCAGTACCCTCAAGCGGGTCTACTGCCACGTCAACCTCAGGACCATTCATACTGCCGACCTGCTCTCCGATATACAGCATCGGCGCCTCATCCATCTCGCCTTCGCCAATTACAACGGTTCCACGAATGGAAACGGTGTCGAACATGCTGCGCATCGCTTCCGTTGCCGCACCGTCTGCGCTATGCTTGTCGCCGCGTCCCATCCATGGAGAAGCCGCAAGTGCGGCAAGCTCCGTTACTCGTATAAGCTCCAAAGATAATTCGCGTTCCAGCATCTGTTATCTCCCTCTCCTTCGTATTGCCAACTTTTCGCCTTCTATACCTTTTCGTCCAGCAATTCTAGCTGTTCATCATTTCTATAATAATGCCAGCCGTTTCCTCAATCGCCCGACTCGTCACATCAATGACAGGGCAGCCCAGCTCCTCCATGACGCGTGAAGCATGATTAAGCTCCTCCATGATGCGTTCCATGGAAGCGTATTGGGCCGAACCCGGCAAGCCCAGCGTCTTCAAACGCTCGGACCTTATGTGCAGCAGCTGCTCCGGCTGCATCGTCAAGCCAACAATAAGCCGGCCTGGCAATGGGTACAGCTCAGCTGGCGGCTTTACCTCTGGCATCAGCGGCAAATTCGCCGCTTTAATGCCTTTGTGGGACAAGAACACGCTAAGCGGCGTCTTCGACGTCCGCGATGCGCCGATCAGCACCACTTGGGCCTGCATAAAACCTCGCGCATCTTTTCCATCATCATATTTAACCGCGAACTCAATCGCTTCCATTCGGCGATAATATTCATCATCCATCGAATGCAGCAAGCCGGGCTTGCGTTTCGGAAAGCTGCCAAAGGTATCCACGTAGGCTTGCATCATCGGACCCATCACATCGACTGCGCGAACACCCCAGCGTAAAGCTTCTTGCTTCATAAGCTCGCGCAATTCCGGCTGGACGAGCGTATAGCTGATGAAGCCGCCAGTGCGTGCTGCTTCGGCAACAAGCTGAATAACCTCGTCCTCCGTCTTCATGTGACCATAACGTTTAATTTTGACATGCTCCGAAGAAAACTGCCGCAGCGTTGCTTTCGCCACTGCCTCAGCTGTTTCGCCTACGGCATCGGAGCACACGTATATGATTTCTTCTGTCATAAACCCTGTTCCCCCAGTTCCTCTGCTGCTGCGATGTCCGACATCAGACGAATTATATTGGATTTGGACACCCAACCGGTAACCTCGGGACCTTGACCGGACTCGTCCACCGACGTAATAACCGGCAAACAGTCCACTTGATGTAAAATCATTTTGCGAATCGCATCCGCCACCGAATCCTCGCTGGAAAGCGTCACGATATTCGGAAAGCGCGTCATGACCATGCTTACTGGAATGGATGCAGCTCCCGCATTGCCTAGCGTAATTTTCAGCAAGTCCTTGGGCGTAACAATGCCGACAAATTTTTTATCTTCATTAACAATAAGCAGCGTATCCGCATTTTCGGTAAACAAAGTGATAACAGCATCATGAACGGAAAGGGTATCCGGTATGTTCACTGGCACGCCTTGTATTTCGGCAACCTTCATATGATCAAAGCGCTGCCTCGTTTCCGAGTTGTCGATGCCGAGGTAAGCATTGCCTAGGAAATAACCGACTTTTGGCTTGGCATCAAGAAGCCCCAGCATCACGAGCAGCGAAAAATCCGAGCGCAGAGTAGGACGGCTCACGCCAATATAATCTGCAAGTTGCTCTCCGGTAACAGGCGCATGCTTCTTTACCAGCTCAATAAGCTCTAACTGCCTGGATGATAGCTGTATGACCGTTCTCTCCCCCTCTCGACCATATCTATCTATAAGATAGTCATCATATTAAATGGTCATTATCCGCAATTAATATAACACATATAAATATAATGCACAATATATAAGACGACATAATACTATTAGTGTTTCTGATAGCGGATTAAAGAGAACTATATAATGCTCATTAATGACCTTTTCGAAAAAAATGACCGCTATATGACGCTCTATCAGTTATTGAACTAAGGAAAAAAATCTTGCTCTAACATCCCAGTGAGCCTCTCATTTGTCCCCATTCCCACAATTAACCTTATGTAAATACATAATATGAAAAATAATTATTTACCACAAATACTATTTATGGTGTAAATAAAATTATGTCATCAAAGTGTTATTATCCTTTTTTAAAAATGTGAAGGAGTTGATTCAAACAAAATTAAGAATTTTAGTTATTCTATCTTGCGTCTCCCTATTCCTTATTTTACTTATCTTCAATTTTACTAGACCTGTTTATCATGAGGAGTTAGAAGATTATAAAGATAACGAATATGCCAATTGGGGTGAAAAAAAACTAGGTGTTCATTCTTTGTGGTCAGAAGGCTTCTATGGTAAAAAAGTAAAAATCTCTATTTTGGATACTGGTATTACTGAATCTCATCCCGACTTTGAAGGCAAAATCAAACCAGGATTTAATGCTATTACTCCTGGTTTGAAACCTAAAGACGATAATGGTCATGGGACGATGATTACTGGTATTATCGTTGCACAGCACAATGGAATAGGTATAAGAGGGATTGCACCATTTGCGGAAATTTATCCTGTAAAAGTACTTGACAGGTTTGGTTACGGCAAAATTGAAGATGTAAAAAAAGGAATAGAATGGTCTATTGAAAATAATATCGATGTCATCAACTTAAGCTTTGCCATTAAAGATGATAAGGAACTTCTTAAAAGCACAATAAAAAAAGCAACAGATGCAGGTGTGATTGTTGTCTCTTCGGTCATGAATTCGAATGGGGGAACAGCGGGATTTCCAGCCTCTTATAATGAAGTCATTTCTGTCACTGCTGTAGATTTCCAATTACATAGAAAAGAGAATTCCGGTATTGGAAAAGTTGATTTTAGTGCTCCCGGAGTTAATGTTGTATCCACTTCGTCAGACAGCTCCTACGAAGTAACCAGTGGAACATCTATTGCTACACCATTTATCACAGGAGTTATCGCTTTACTTCTCGAAAAAGGAACTGATCCTAAAGATATTTTAACGACACTAAAACAACATTCAAAAGATATTGGTGATAGGGGCTTTGATGGCACTTTTGGGTGGGGATTTGTACAATTTTGATCAACTTGGAGGATTATATATAATATGATATTAAAAAAAACACTCTCAATTCTTCTTTCAGTAAGCCTAATATTCCTTGTATTTAATAATGTTGTAGTAGCTAATGGAAATAAGGATTCAAATGAGTACAATTTTGTAGTTATTCAAAAGGATGATAAACTTGTAAGGGTAAAAGCAGAGAAAGACGGTGATCAACTTTTTGCTACACTAGACAAGGAAACGAATGAAATAACCTTGGAGGCTATCGAACAGAAACAAAATTTCCTCTCAAAAATGGGGGTAACAAACAGCGTATATTCCTATTCCGAATTTAAAGTAGACGCAGAAACAATTGATGGAGATATTGTTGATGCCATTATTATTGACGTGAATACTGGTGAAGAATTTAAACTTGAGCAAGGAACAGACAGTGTTCAAGCCCAATGGATAGGCGTTTTAATTCCCGTTATTGAATGGGCAGGATCGGCTCTACTTGCTTTTCTCGCTTCTCATGCCCTTAGTATAACAATTGCAGGCATTATAGCTTATTCTATAAATGACTTAATTAACGATATTAAAAAGCAAAAAAATTATAATTATTGGGCAGCATGGTTAAGAAACGGTGATATATACCTTAATCCCGCAGCCTTCCCTAATGACAGTGCGGCTTTTGCTTATCTGAACACAGGAAATAGCAAAGATATAAATTTGTTTGCAAAAACAAGTGCAAAGTCAGAACAGGCAGCTAAAAAAGTGACTGGCTATGCTAAATACAACCAAGCCCACGGCGCTAATGATGGTTATTACGAACATTATCACCCAGTGGAAAGAACAGGAGAACAGTTTAGTAACCATGTTTGGTTCTATCCTGGAACATAGTAAAATATCGCCACCCGCAACAATTGTTACGGGTGGCGATATTGCTTGAATTAAGGAGGTAAACATGATATTAACCAGAATAATTGCTGGATTTGAGAACAGGTTTGTCGGTGCGTTTAACTCCACTATTCAAAGTCGCTATGCAACTCACCGTGTAAGCAGAGATATAAATGAAGACTGGACTAGGGAACTTGGTTCCCAGGCCGGTATTCTTCGTTATGATTCAATGAATGATAGCTTGGACTACTTTGAATACGATCCGAGCGTTCATATTGAGAACTTTAATGCAACACCATTTTACAATTATTTTGTTTATGTACACTGGGGAGAATTTTATTCTGAAATTAGCATCCATCGATTAAACATTGAGCAATTGCAAGCCAAAGAGGTTTACCGACTACAATTAGATGAATTTGATTCAGAAAATAGAGACTCTTCGAAAGTATGGAATACTCTAGTGTATGGATTAAGCAAAAACTATTTTATTCTAGCTATACCTGATTCACCTTCATCTCCTAAACTAAGCTATTCAGGGTTTGCAAAATATCTGTTAGTAGATATTAAATCCCAAAAATCGCTCATTATACAGGAAAAAATAGGAGTCAATGATAACATTTTAAATACTGATTCCATTGACTTAATTAATGATAATGAGAAGACTTTTTTAGTTATTAAAACGGGAAGAATTTCTGCATTTGAAAAAGAGGAAATTTTAAATAGTGGTGACGCTATGAATGCGCATACCAAAATTCAAAGCATAGTGTTAATTGAATTAGAATATTTCATTAGCCTGATTCATGAAAAAAAAACCATTCCGGCTACTTCGATCATTTCCGACTGTGATTCAAGTCAGGCCTTTATAAGCGTACAAACAAATGAGCATCAAATATACATCTATAAATATCATCTAATTAAAGGAACATCAGAATTATTGATTTATAACGTACAAGCATCAACAAAAAGAACGATACACTTCAAAGAACAATACAAGAAAATCTTTATTCATGAAAAAAAATTATACGGTTTGTTAAATACCTTAAATGAAAGTCATATTTACGCGTTAACGGAAACAAACAAGGTGTTAATCTATTCAACAAGTTCAGAATATACGATAAAATGGTGCAATGACGAATATACACTGGTGAATCAAAATTTGCCTAATGGAGAAAGAGAACTGAAACTAATAAGAATGCAAGACCATCAGATAATTGAAACTATAATTTCAACACAATCAAATTTCAATTATATCCCCGAGCATAATAAAATGTTATTTTTTCCATAAAGTCGTATATTACAAAAAAAATCTTAGGCTGCCAAAAGTATCGACAGCCTAAGATTTTTATTCCTCCGTCATCTCTAGGAACAGCTTTACATCGGCAGTCGTCAAAGCGACCGCTTCCCGCCAGAAATCCGGCTCCTCCAAGTTGACACCCAAATGCTTTTGCGCCAAATCCTCAACCGTCATGCGGCCGGTATCTTGCAGCAGCGCCACATAGCGGTCAGCAAAAGCTGCTCCTTCCTTCACTGCCCGTGCGTAAATGCCCGCGCTGAACAAGTAGCCGAACGTATACGGGAAGTTGTAGAAAGGCACATCCGTAAAGTAGAAATGCAGCTTCGATGCCCAGAACAACGGATGCACCTGTCCGAATGCGCCGCAGAATGCTTCATGCTGCGCTTCCTCCATCAGCTTGTTCAGCTCTTCCACGGTCAGCATGCCTTCGGCACGACGCTCATAGAAACGCGTCTCGAATAAAAACCGCGCATGAATATCCATGAAAAAGGACACCGCGCTGCTCAATTTTTCTTCCAGCAGAGCGATTTTCTCATCTTTGTCCGTAGCAGCCTTGAGCGCGGAATCCGATACGATCAGCTCTGCGAACGTCGAGGCTGTCTCTGCCACATTCATCGCATATTCCTGCGAATAGGCTGGCAAATCATTCATGACATGCTGATGGTAAGCATGTCCAAGCTCATGCGCGAGTGTCGACACATTCGATGCCGTACCCGAATACGTCATAAAAATTCTTGTCTCTTTGCTTTTCGGCAAAGAAGTACAGAAGCCTCCAGGACGTTTGCCCGGACGATCCTCAACCTCGATCCATTTGTCTACAAATGCTTTTTCCGAAAAAGCGGCCAGCTCCGGGCTGAACTTCGCAAACTGCTCTAAAATTTGCGCCGCGCCCTCGTCGTAGCTGACAACCTTCTCCGCCGTACCGATGGACGCATACATGTCATGCCAATCCATCTGCTCGACACCAAGCAGCTTCGCTTTGCGCTGCATATATTTGACCAGCTCCGGCTTGCCCTCATTGATCGCCGACCACATGGCCCCGATCGTCTTCTCGCTCATCCGGTTCATTTGCAGCGGCTCCTTGAGCGCCGAGTCCCAGCCCCGCTTGCCATACAATTTCAGGCGGAAGCCCGAAATTCGGTTCAAGGCGTCTGCGCACAGATCAGCCTGCTCGCCCCATTCCCGTTCCCACTCGGCAAAAGCCGCCTGCCGTACCGTACGGTCGCTAGCTGACAGCTTATTAAACATCTGTCCTGCCGAAAGCTCGCGCTTCTCGCCATCTGCATCGACATCATTAAATTTCGCCCGCGATACGACGAGATTGTACAAATCTCCCCAGCCATGATAGCCGTCCACCGCCATATCTTCGATTAAAGACTCCAGCTCCGGAGACAGCTTCTCCTTCGCCTGCTCGCGGCGCTCCGTCAAGCTGAATGCAATCTCAGCCGCTGGCCCTTCGCTGATCCACGCTGCCCAGCTGGCATCGTCCACACTCCGCAGCACATTATCGTAGCGCATCAGCGCGCCCTGAAAAGCCGCATTCAATGTTTTAATGCGATCATTCAGAGCAGTTGCCGCCTTGTCCTTCATATTTTGCGCGGTCAAGCAAGCTACGAATGAATCCGACTGGCGCATCCGCAGCAAAACCGACTGTACAAGCTCCGTTGCCTTGTTTAAATATGCGGCTCCCTCCTGCGGTGCTGCCAGCAGCTCCTCCAGTTCCAACAGCTCCTGCTGCACCGCTGCCAGCTCCGCTGCAAAAGCCTTCGAGCCCGCTCCTCCTGCATAAATAGAGTCCAAATTCCATGTTAATGAATAATGACCAACTGACATTAGTCTATCTCCTCTCCTTGCCCAATCATCAGCCTATTAATAGGTGTGAAACTTATAATTGCTTCTATTTCACTAAAAACCGCCCGCAAGATTCGCTTTTCATTTGCGCATTCTCCGGAGGCGGTGTATAACTTAATTATATACAGATTGGAGGATTTCTACCATGTCCCAGCCTTTACAAATTTCAGCGGATACCGCAATCAAGCTGTCCAAGCAGCTCGGCATACCGATTGAACACTTAATGCATATGCCAAAACACATTTTGCTGCAAAAGCTCGGGGAGCTCGCCAAAGCCGAAGCACAGGCGAGCGCAGCCGCTGCGAACCCTTCTGAAGATGAAGCTTCAGGAGACAAGCCTGTATGATTCCGTTTGAGAACACCTGGCCCTACGACATCATCATGAATGATATCTATGTACATGCTTGTCCGTTTTGCCAGGCCAGCAATGTGTTACTCCCGATTCGTCCCAAGGAAATTCCGCTCATTCAGCAAGGCAAAAAAAAGCTGCTGGTCTTTCCCTGCTGCCACAACCGAGTAACGATCATCGATGTAGATGGCGACTATTTGCTGGCAACTGAGCGCTTGCGCAAGCTAGGCAGCTAACCAGGCAGCGCGGACCAGCCCTCCAAGCCTTTTATGAAAAATAGAGCGCCTGTCCCTTGTCTGAAGCCTCCTGCTCCCGTTCAACTAAATCAGGCTAGCAGGCAATTGCCCGCTGGCCTCACAGCAAAAACAAGAAGCTTCCGCACCCGCTGCTTACAGCGGAAATGCGAAAGCTTCTTTATTTGTACCAGACTGCTTCATGCCTGATTCGTATTAAGCAGATGTCAGTTCGCCATGCGGCTCTTGCTCCAGCATTCTGCTCGTTTCCTGCTCCTCGCGAATGAGCTGCCATTGCTCGCGGCTTGCCCGTATCATCGCGGCATCCATAATGCGCTTGTCATTCACGATGCGCGAGAACCAGCGCACAGCCTCAGCACGTTCGCCGATGCGTCTGTTCAGCTCGCCAATCAAATACATCAGTTTAGCGCCATTAAGCTCCGCGCCTTCCCCTTCAAAAACTCTCAAATAGGCTTGCAGCGCAAATCTCAGAAACCGCTGCTCTTCGGCGTGGTTGCCTTCATAGCGGTACAACCATGCAATGTGATGCAAAATTCCAGCGATAACACGTTGGGACTCGCTCACCGATTGGGCCGACAACAGCGCCAGCTTGTACGTAGCCATAGCCTGTTGAAGTGTGCGCTCGCCGCTAAACTCACGTGCAGCCCAGCGCGAGCCAATATTTTCATAATAGCTCATCTTCTGTTTATCGCTCAGCCGTTCCGTTCCATTCTCCGTCGACGCATAGCCGCATGTTGGGCATACGCGAACGACATAATAATCGGGATTTATATCCGCTTTATAATATCCGCAGAAGTCTGTGTCTGACTTCACCGCTTTCTTAAAACTAGGACGCACGCGCGAGGTTATAAAGCTTGTCTCACAGCAAATGCATTGTACTTTCGTTTCGTATAGCGGTTCCATACAGACCACATCTCCTATTCCGGTGTGTTTACAAAATGATGGGCAGGTCCTGATAGTCTTTCAATTACAAACTGTCTTAGCTCGTCCTCAATGCCTACTTCCTGTAGCGCTCTGTTCATGCAATCGAGCCAAGCCTCAGCACGCTGTGGCGTAATCTCGAAAGGCATATGACGAGCACGCATCATCGGATGGCCGAAAGCATCGGAAAACAGCGTTGGCCCTCCAAAAAACTGGGTGAGAAACATGTGCTGCTTCTCCATAACCGGATTAATATCTTCCGGAAACAGTGGACCAAGAAGGGGATGAGCCTGTACCTTCGGGTAAAATGCTTCCACAATAAGTCTTAAAGACCTATCTCCTCCAAGTGCTTCATAGAGGCTTATATTCCTATTCATCGTCATTTTCAGCTCCAATTAGTAGGTATTTAGTATTATATCACAGAAAAATTTGGCTGTCTCAACAATTTTGCCTCGTATCACCTTCCTTCCGGCCCCTTTGTCCCGGTTCGTTCTGGGCCATAAGCCTATTATAATATAATTAAGCTTGCTTTTAATTTGTATTCCCCATCTAAAAGCGGCGAATTCGTGATTAATCAGACGTTATTAGCCCGACTGGCAGCACAAAAAAAGACGGCACAGCGCTTAACAAGCAGCTGTACCGCCTTAATTTTTAAGCTTACAAGCCTTATTCTGCGTATCTGCTTTTAAAAAATCGGTCTAGCCTTGCGGCTTCGCTGCATACCACTCAGAAAACTGCTTCTGGTATTCAGCTATATATTTGTCAAAGCCTGCGGCTTTAAGCTTCTCCAGCGCCTTCGGGTAATACGCATCGTAATCCAGGAAACCACTGGCTATAGGCGCCAGCAGCTCCGAGAAAACACCATTGATTTTGGTTTCTTCATTTTTCACCGGCGTATTGTCGAAGTTGAAGCCTGCACCCTTGGAAATAATTGCATCATCATCCCATGCTTTATACTGGGCAATAAAATCATCTGGAACGGTATTGTCGAAGCGCATAAAGTTTTTATTCATCAGCAGCCAGTCCGGAATAAGCGAATCGGTCGTATTGCGCGTCAGTCTGCCGTTCTCATCAAGCGTGTAGTCCTTATCCTTGATTCCATAAGCGAACAAATCGTATAGCTCCTGATTTTTCTGAAGCAAATTGAAGAACATGACATAACGCTCCGGATCAGCCGCATTAGCCGATACAAACCAGGCAGTGCTATACGTGCCACGGCTAATCTTTGGCAGATCCTTGCTTAGAAAATAGTTGGCAAGCTTCGCTGTCGGAACAGCCTGCGTAATCGAGGCAGCCCCTTCAAACGGACGCGCTGCCGTTCCAGCCCAGAACATCGCCTTGCCGGAGTTCCAATCGGATTGCAATTGGGGCAGATTAGTCGCCGCATATTTAGGAATAATGCCTTTTTGGTACCAGCCCCTCATTATTGCCGCATACGCTTTGAACTCCTCGCTTTCAAACCAGCTGATGACCTTGTCATCCTTGGCCGATTCATCAATCGCGAGCATATCATTTTGCCAGAACAAATTTTTGTCCGTGTACTCGTACATCAGCATTTTGCGGGCATCCGTGCTTGCATAGCCAATCAGCTCAGGATGCTTCGCGTGGACCTTATCATAAAACTCCTCAAGCTCAGCCAAGGATGAAATAGCACTCATTCCAACCTCCTCCAGCAAATCTTGACGCGCCAGCACGCTGTAAAACTCCCCGGAGTTAGGCTTATTGCCTACCGGAACCGCATACTGCTTGCCATCAAGCTGGAAGGCGGTAAAGGAATTGTCGTCAATTGATTTTTTCATATCGCCAGCCGAATTTTCAATAAATGGCGTCAGGTCGGTATACAGCCCTTTTGCCACTGACTTGACCATGTAATTCGTATCTGTGTAGGTGGCAAAATCCTCGCCGGTGGACAGCATCAGATCGGTTTTTCCGCCACCGTATTCCGTCCAGGGCAGAAACTGAAATTCAATTTCGGCGTTGATTTCTTTTTTGATCAGATCCTTGAATTCGGCTTTGGACAGCTCCTTCATGCGGCTGGACTCATCGCCATAAAGGACGATTTTCAGCTTGGCCGGCTTAAGTGCGCTGCTAGCGCTTTCATTATTTGAGCCATTAGCAGGCGTTGCGGCTTCCTTCCCATTATTGCTTCCCGTGCCGCAGGCGGAGACAAGCAGCAGCGCTGCCAAGAGCAGAGCTGACCATACGCGTTTTTTTACCATGTGTGAACCCTCCTGTAATGTTTTTATGTTTGTATATTGTTCAATGGCAGCATGGACGCTGATCTAAAACGAAGGAATTCGTCCATCATACCATGTACAACCGTAAAAAGCCGTATCAGCCCTTGACGGAGCCGACGATAATTCCCCTTACGAAATAACGCTGGAGAAACGGGTACAAAATCGCGATTGGCAGCACGGTCAGACAGGTCATCGCCATCTTCGCTGTCTCTAGAGGGGGAGCGATTATAGCGCCGCCAATCTGCGCACTGTTTCCAGAAGCCAAATATTGAATGTTGGCCATCATGTTGTACATCATGTATTGGATCGTATACAGCCTCTCCTCCGAAACGAGCAGCAGCGGCAAGTAAAAATCATTCCAGAACTGCAGCGCATAGAACAGCGAGATCGTAACGAGACCCACCTGTCCAAGCGGCAGCATAATGCGGAAAAAGATATGAATATGGCCCGCACCGTCGATTTGGGCAGATTCGATAATTTCATGGGGAATGCTTTTGAAATAGTTGGCTTGCAAATACATGAGAAATACGTTGAGCAAATAGGGCACGAACAGGCCGGCAAGCGTATTGTCCAGATGATAATATTTTGTAGCTAAAATATACCAAGGCAGCGTGCCGCCACTGAACAGCATCGTAAAATAAGCCATAAAGGCGAAAAAGTTGCGGTACCGGAAGCCCTTCACCGAAATAACGTAGGCGTAAGCTGTCGTAACGAGCACGGCGGACGCTGTGCCTAGCACCGTAACGATCGCCGAGGTCAAATAAGCTTGCAAAATTTGCTCCGCCTTTGAGCCAAACATAAAAGCATACGTATCCAGACTAAAGCCCCGTGGGAGGAAGGAATAACCTTCCGCTGCGAGCCTCGACTCTGTCGAGAATGAGCCTGAGACGGCCATTACGAACGGAATCAGGCAAATAAGGGCGAATAGGCTGATGCAGGCATAAAAAACGATAATAAGCATTCTGTTTTCTTGATTAGCCATAGCACATGTCTCCTAAAATAGTTTGCTTTCCTTGTCATACCAGCCTGCCAGCTTGTTTGCGATCAGCACGAGCAGAAACCCGAAGACGGACTGATACAGCGTAATAGCTGAAGCGAAGCCAAATTCACCGGAGCGGATAGCTGTACGATATACATACACGTCGATAATGTCGGTAGTCGGAAGCAGCAGCGGATTCAGGAAGGTGACGCCCATAATCATGCTGAGATCGCCCTTGAGCATTCCCCCGATTCCAAGCAAAGTAAGCAGGATAATCGACGGGATAAGCAGGGGCAGCGTAATGCGTGTAATCAGCTGTGTACGCGAGGCGCCATCTATACGGGCAGCCTCATAATAAGAAGGATCGATGCCTTGCAGCACCGCATAATAAATGATGGCGCCATAGCCTGCGCTTTTCCAAATATTCGCAAGCACAAGGACAACTACGAACAGCCACGGATTGGAGTACCAGTCAACGGGCTGCATGCCCACTGCCTCGAGCAGTTTATTCATGACACCTTTGTCAAAGTCGAGGAAGGAAAACAATATCGCCCCAATGACGATCCAGGAAATAAAATAAGGAAAAAACATGACGCTTTGCGTAATCTTAATAAATAGCTTGCCTCTCAGCTCATTTAGTACGATAGCAATGGCAACTGAGAAAAACGTTCCTGTAAGCATGTACAGCACGTTCAGCATTATGGTATTGCGGGTAGCGCGGATCGCATTGTCCATGCTCGAGAAGAAAAATTCAAAGTTTTCGAAGCCTGCCCAAGGGCTGCCGAATATGCCGCCGTTGTAATTGTAGTTTTTAAATACGAGTATGAGCCCGCTCATAGGCAGGTAGGCGAATAGCACAAGTACAATTACGCCAGGCAGCGCAAGCAGAAACAGCGAGCTGTCATTGCGCAGCGACTTGAACCGTCGCCTCCCGCCAGCTGCTTTGCCGGCCTGTAAAGCTTCGTCTGACATGATGATTCACTCCTTGTGGATTTAGTTTCGGGCTGTGGGTCCAATATAGCTCCGAGCAAAATGAAAGCGCAATCATAAATAAATGAAAACGCTTAAATAGCCCGAAAGAAGCGAGCTTAAAAAAAGTGAAATCGTTTAAAAAATCAAAAAAGCCCCTAGAAATGGGGCTTTGCAGCGCGGATCACAAGGCTTATATAGTAAAAGGGGGTTGTCCAATAAGTCCCCAAAATAAAAAGTTGGGCGGAAACATGTCATGTTTTCCGTCCAACTTTTTTGTTCTTTCGCTTTGCACTTGCATAGGTGCCATTCGATATGCAGCTCTCGCCTCGCAACTTTAAAGAGCTTGCAATATACTTCTAATTACTTGTTTGGCCTGCTCCCGGGCACGCGCCGGATCATCTGATTCGGCAATGCCGATCCCCGCTTCCGTTACCGCGCCAAACAGCATATAGGCGGGCATGTCCAAAGGCTGCCTCTTCATAAGTCCCGCTTCCATTAATTGCTCCAGCAGCAAAGTCGACAAGCCAACCACGCTTTGCCGCTCCTTCTCCCGCCATTCCGTCCAGCCCAGCACAACCGGTGCGTCCCTCAATACGATTTGCCGGTACTCCTTGTTAAGGCATCCCTCCAAATACGTATCGATGGCGGTCAACGCTTTTTCCCACGGGTCGCTCTTTTGTGCAATGGTCGTTGCGATTTGCTGCACCATACGATTTAGAAGCCGATCCACCACCTGGGCAAACAAATCTTTTTTATCCTTGAAATAGTAGTAGACTGCTCCTTTCGTCAGTTGTTCCCGTCTTACAACTTCATCAATTGAAGTTCCCGCATAGCCGTATTCGGCAAATTGCAATTGCGCCTGCTGCAGCAATGCTTCCTTCGTCCATTCGGCATCTTGTTTTTTTCGTCGTTTTTCGCTCATACCTGTATTATAACTGCTGAACCGCCTATTTGGAAAAGCTTTAGCCTATAACATACTCTCGGTATGTTAAACATACCGAGAGTATGTTATACTTTCTGCACAACCAAATGGGGAGGCTGATGCGATTGAAAACAGTAACTATTGAGGCAGGCACCATTCGCTACCGGGATGAGGGCTGCGGCAGAACCATCGTTTTTTTGCACGGAGCTTTGAGCAACGGAAATACATGGCGGAAAGTTATTCCACTCTTGTCGAGCGAATTTCGCTGCATCGTTCCCGACCTTCCGCTCGGGGGTCATGCCATTCCGCTTGCCCACAAGGCGGATCTTTCGCCGCACGGCGTTGCGCTCATTCTAGAACAGTTTATCGAAGCCTTGAAGCTTGACAACATTGTTCTTGTCGGCAATGACACGGGAGGCGCTTACGGGCAAGTTTTTGCATCGCTTTATCCGGATCGTGTTTCTCATCTTGTTCTGTGCAACACCGATGCATTTGAGGTTTTCCCTCCCAAGGCGTTTGCCTCGCTGAAAACCGGTGTCCGCATTCCCGGCTTTACGTGGCTCATGGCCCAATTATTCCGTTGCAAAGCTTTGCTTACTACGCCTCTCGTGCTTGGCCTCCTCTCTCATCGCCTGACCAAGCATGAGGCGTCCACGCTCTATATTTCATCGTTTATTAGGCAACGCGGCATTCGGGCCGACTTCAGGAAGGTTGTAAAGGGGTGGTCTCCCCGCATCACGCTGCAGGCTGCCGAGCAGCTTCGCCAATTTCGCCAACCGGTGCTTGTCCTGTGGGGAGCCGACGACGACAAGCTGTTTCCGCAGCAATTGGGGCTGCGGGTCGACGCTATTTTTCAACAGTCCACCTTCAAGCTGATACAAAACTCGCGCACATATGTCCAAGAGGATCAGCCGGAGGCCTTTGCAACTGAGCTCGCACATTGGCTAAACAACAACTCTTCCGAACTCGTCCGATAGTTGCCATAGAACCCCTTAGATGACGCCATAATCTTCAATTTTCCTTGTGCAAAATATAATTCAGGCGCCACTTGGACGGCGTTACGCCATAGCGTTTTTTGAATAACGTTGTAAAATAGGTGCTGCTATTGTAGCCTGATTGTTCCGCAATTTGGCGGATGTCGAGTTCAAGCTCAGCAATGAGGATGCTGCGAGCATGCTCCAGTCTGACCAAATTGACGAAATCGGGAAAGCTGCTGCCCGTCGCTTCTGTAATCAGGCGGCTCAAGTAAGGCGGACTAATCGTCAGCTTCTCTGCAAGACCATTCAAGGAAAGTGTCTGGTCACCGAAATGGTTGCGGATATATGCGATGGCTTCGCTGGCCAAATTTCGGGTTTGCACCGTATTTAAATCGTTCAGCTTCCCAAATGCATCAAAACACAGCTTCTCCAGCCAGGCCCGCAGCTCAGCGTGACTGCGTATACGCCAAATCCGCTGATAATGATCGAGGAAATCCGCATGCCGCGTCATGCTCTCGGCAAGACCGGTTTCCGCTATTTTCTGAAGATCGGAGGCCAGCTTGGACAACGCAACCGTCGCTTGCTCTACTTTGTAGCTGCATGCTACTGCAAGCATACGCTCAACCGCTTTGGGCAGCAGTTCCCGGTCTTGGCTTCTGACCGCTTGAAGCACAAATTCAAGCGTGCTGTCAGGTACGGAGCTGCTGTTCAAATGCATGATGTCGTCTGCAAAGCTAAGAGACAGTTGCTCATGCAGCTTCATATATTGAAGGCTGCTGCTGGCTTCGTCATACATTGGCTTCAGCTGTAAGGAATCGGCAGATAGGGAGCTTACGCCAATGGAGCAACTTCCCCCCTCCCATTCCCTGATCGAATAGCTTAGCTGCTCCCAGCGCTCACGGAATGTCCCATAATCCCCGAAGCTGCCACTTGCCGTCTCGCTGACTATTAGAACAGCAGCCTCATGATGCGGGAAGAAGCCGCGGCAAGTGCCCGTCCCAGCAAACAGCTGCTCCGTCAGCTCTGGAAGACTGCGGATATGCTCTCTCCACTTTGTGGCGGGCAGGCTGCCGTCTCCGCTGGACATTTCAACATGCAGCACCGCCACGCAAAACGCCCCATTATCGTGTGTTTGACTCATCGGGGGCAGCGCAGAAGGCACATGCTCGCCAGCCCTGTAAGGGGACGTAAGCCAGCGCAGCAGGGCGCTATCTTCATTTTCCTGCTTGAGCTCTTTGACCCGATCACCAATTTTCTCAAGCTCCCGATTGGCTTCATCAAAGCCGCCACCACGCGGAAAAGCAAGACGATCGTCGGATAAATTGCGTATCGTCCCAAACAATGTCCCTATCGGCTTGTACATGCGATAAGACACGAAGGCAGCAGCGGCAGACGCAGCAGCGATCAGTACAAGGCAAAGCCCGACCATTATATTGCGGGCGCTTGCGATGTCGCGTATGCTGTTTTTATAGGAGGTTTCTGAAATAAACCACAGCCCTCCATTTTGCGACTGGTGATACGTAATCAGCTTTTTGTCGCCACCTTCTGTTTTCCATACAAGCGTACCCTCCTTGCCCTCTACAGAAACAATTTGCTGCAGCAGCCTGCTGTCGAAAGCTTGATCCGATGAACTGCTTTGCATGAGCACGATGCGATCGGCATTCAGAACAGCATAGCGTGTATCTCCTTCATTGCTTTTATTAAATAGGTTTTCCTGCAGCTTCCTCAGGTTGATCGTCATCGCGATGGCACCATTGTATTCGCTGCTGCTGAAAGCGCGATCATTATAAAAAATCGTCATCATCGTTTCGCTTTGCCCATTATTCAGCGTCGCATTCCAGACAAACGGGGAATGCCTAATTTCGCTGCCCTGGACCCGCTCGAACAGCTCGTGCTTCGCTGCCCCATTAAGCGGGTTGTTCTCAAACATCATGACGGGAGCCTCCGGCCCCAAAATATAAGCGTTTTCAATATAATCGTTGATCGTCAGCGTCCCGCGAATTTGGCTCAGCGCACTATATAGCTGGTCGCTCCAGCTGTTGTCACCGCTCTGCATGACGGTATAAATGTTGGGATTGTGGTAAAAGTCCATCGTGTAATTTTGCACCATGTCCATATACTTCATAAATACCGTCTCCGTGTTGAGAAGGACGGTCACATTCGCCTTATTGACATTGTCTATCGTTTTTTCTCGGAACCAGAAAAATAGAACCGTGGCCAGTACGAGCACCGAGCAAATAGAAATGAGCGCCAAGCTCATAAAAAAACGGACTTGCAGTTGCTTCTCTCCTGCCATTGCTATCGCCCCTTTATAGTTTCCACTATACACATTTCTTCAAGGAAAGTTAACTGCCCTGCCGCTTGATACTTATGCAATTATGACAAGAAAGTATAAAAATAATAAAATTGAGCATGAAAGTTTCAAGATTATGATGTTTTTTTGAACTATACTTGTATGGGCTTACATTTTATTTACTGCTAGGAGGCAAAAAGCATGCGCAAGTTCCAAAACCCTATTCTCCCCGGCTTTTATCCCGATCCGTCAGCGATACGCGTCGGAGATGACTATTATTTGGTTACTTCAAGCTTTGAGTTTTTCCCCGGAGTTCCGATTTTCCACAGCAAGGATTTGGTCAATTGGCGACAAATTGGACATGTGCTCGATCGTCCTTCCCAGCTTAATTTGGATGCTATTGCTCCATCAAGAGGCATCTGGGCGCCGACGCTGCGCTATCATAATGGGATCTATTATATGATTACAACCTTTGTGGACAACGACAAGGAATGCCATAACTTCTATGTCACCGCAACCGATCCCGCCGGAAGCTGGTCCGATCCGGTATGGCTGGAGGATTCGCCGGGCATAGACCCTTCCTTGTTTTTTGATGAAGATGGCAAGGTTTATTATACGGGGAACCGCTTTCCCCCTGAAGGCCAGCTTTACCCGAAGCATATGGACATTTGGCTGCAAGAGCTGGATCTCGCGAGCGGGAAGCTGGTCGGACCGAAGACGAGCATCTGGCAAGGCGCACTCAAGGTGGCCCATGCTCAGGAAGGTCCGCATCTGTACAAAATCGGCAGCTGGTACTATTTATTGATCGCTGAGGGTGGAACCGGACATACCCATGCGATTACAATTGCGCGCAGCGAATCGGTCGCCGGTCCCTATGAAGGCTATAAGGGCAACCCGATTCTTACCCATCGCCATCTAGGCCGCAGCTATCCCATTGTCAACGTCGGCCATGGCGAGCTGATTGAAACGCAGCATGGAGATTGGTGGATGCTTTGTCTCGCTTCCAGGCCATATGGCGGCTATTACCGCAATTTGGGACGTGAAACCTTCCTTGTGCCCGTTGTATGGGAGCGGGACTGGCCTGTCGTCAATCCCGGCAAAGGAATTTTGGAGCTGGAAGCTTTGGCTCCAAGCTTGCCAGAGACGCCATGGCCGCAGCTGCCTGCCCGCGATGATTTCGACCAGCCGGAGCTCGCGCCGATCTGGAACTTCCTTCGCACCCCGCGCGGCGATTTCTGGAGTCTCACGGAAAATCCGGGTTCTTTGCGCCTTAAACTGAAGCCGAACTCCATTGCCTCCGACAGCAACCCTTCCTTCGTCGGACGCAGACAGCAGCATATGAATTTCCGTGCCGAAACCACCATGAAGTTTGCGCCAGAGCAAGCTGGCGATGTGGCGGGCATCGTTTTGCTGCAAAACGCCGACTATCAATTCCGCGCAGAATACGGCAGCTATGACGGGAGAACGGAAATCCGCCTTACCGAGCGGAGGCAAGGAGAAGAAACGGTGCTCGCGGCAAGTCCTTTCAGCGGGAACAGTCTGGATTTGAAGGCTGAGGCGCTTGGCCAAAGCTATAGCTTCTTCTGGCGTGAAGCTGGGACGCAAAACTGGCTGCCGCTTGGCGGAGCAGCTGACGGCACCCTACTCAGTACCGACAAGGCCGGAGGTTTTACGGGCGCCTACATGGGGATGTATGCTGCCTGCACTAGTGCAGGGCGCGTACACGATGCGGATTTCGACTGGTTCAGCTACGAACCGATTTCAGACTAGGCAGGAGGATTGGCGAATGGATACGAAGGAAAAAATGCGATATCCCACTCCAGCATTGCCTGTTATTCCAGACAACAGCTTCCTCGTCACGGAATATGGAGCTGCGCCGGGCAGCCTGTCGCTGTGCACCGCATCGTTCCAGCAGGCAATCGACGCCTGCTCGGCAGCGGGCGGTGGCCGGGTAATCATTCCACCCGGCATATGGCGGACCGGACCGCTGCGACTTCACAGCCGGATTGAGCTTCACGCCCAGCAAGGCGCGCTCATTTTGTTCGAGCCGAAGGCCGAGCTGTATCCGCTGGTGGAGTCGCATTTTGAGGGTGAATCGGCTGTTCGCTGCCAAGCACCGCTTGAGGGTGTGGGTCTGGAGGACATTGCGATTACGGGTAAAGGCATTTTCGATGGGGGCGGACAGGGCTGGCGTCCGGTCAAGCGCTTTAAGATGACCAAGGATCAGTGGAATGAACGGCTAAAATCCGGCGGAGCCGTTAATGAAGAAGGCAATCTCTGGTGGCCGTCGCTTGAAGCGATGGAAGGAGAAGCACTTGCACATGGACTGCACCAGCGCGGTGTGATGGCTTGCGAGGCATATTTGCCAGCAAGAGCCTACCTCCGTCCCACTCTGCTTAGTCTGCGCGGCTGCTCCAGAGTACGGCTTGATGGGCCAACGTTTCAAAATTCGCCCGCGTGGTGCCTGCACCTATATAACTGTGAGCAGGTAACGATCTTGCGGCTGAACGTACGCAACCCTTGGTATTCCCAAAATGGAGATGGCCTTGATCTGGAGTCCTGCCGCCACTCGCTCATCGAGCATTGCACCTTCGACGTTGGCGACGATGCCATATGTTTGAAGTCAGGCAAGGGTCAGGAAGCCAGAAGGCGGGCGCTGCCCTGCGAATTCGTAACGATACGCCATTGCACAGTCTACCATGGCCATGGAGGCATCGTTATCGGAAGCGAAATGTCAGGCGGCGTCAAAGCCGTGTATGCAGCCGACTGCCAGTTCATCAGCACGGATATTGGCCTGCGCTTCAAGAGCGTGCGCGGCCGCGGCGGCGTCGTTGAAGATATTGTAATGGAAAGAATTCAAATGACGGACATTGTGCGCGAGGCTATTTCCTTTCATTTCTTTTATGCCGGGGTGGAAGGCTCGGAGGGCTGCGATGAGCAGCTTTTTGAAGTAACAGAGGAGACTCCCGTCTTCCGCAATATTACACTGCGCGAGCTGGCCTGCCACGGAGCTGCAACAGCCTTGCTCATTAATGGGCTTCCCGAGCTGCCGCTTAGCGGCTTAACGATTGAGGGTCTGGAGGCAACCGCTGTAAACGGGGTGATCGCCCGCTATGCCGATCAATTAAAGCTGGAGAAGCTGAAGCTGCATACTTCCGCGCTCCCCGAGATTCAGCTTTATCAATGCAATCATTCGATCATTGATTAGCATTTAGTATCGCTCAGTAAAAATGATGGCAAAAGAAGCACCTCTTACAAAGGCTGATGCGGCGAAGCCTGTCCGTTTTTCGCCTGCTTGCGGTATTCCATCGGCGTGAGGCCAGTCGCTTTTTTAAACGTCTTATTGAAGTGGGATAAATGCTCGAAGCCTACAGCTAAAGCGATTTCCTGGATTTTCTGGCGGGAGCCCGCAAGCAGCCGCTGCGCCTCCAGAACCCGGATGTGAATGATATATTCCCGAAAGCGAAAGCCCGTAAGCCTATGAAATATTCGGCTGAGATAGGAGCTGCTCAAATAAAAATGCTTTGCCGTACCCTCCAGTGTCACAGCTTCACGATAATGCTCCCGCACGTAAGTGGCGATTTCAGACACCTTATTATGCAGCGAGTAACGAGAAGGATTTGAGCGGCTTGCCGTATTCTCGAAGCGGCCTAGCAAAATGATCAGCTCCGCCAGCAAGGATAGGCAAAAGGATTCGTAATAAGGCTTTTCCTGCCGGCTTTCATCCAGCATTTTGTTAAGGAGGCGTTCCGTCTCCCCCTGCTCGCGCAGCGAAAGCGGAAATACGCGAAACCTCCGTCCATGAAGCAGCAGCTCAAGCCTTTGCAAAGCTTGCGGCAAAATGACCGGTTCATAGTTAATGAGTATTCGCTCGAATTCCGCAACCTCGGAGCTGGCTGTTGCATGAATTTCATGCCCGGCAATCATAATAAGCTCGCCTTTGTGCACGGTAACCACCTGCCCGTCTACAAAATAGACACGCTCGCCATCCAGCAGATAATACAGCTCGACCGATGCATGGCTGTGTGGACGGGGCATCGCGGTGGCGCCTTTGCGCTTCATATGCTGAATGCTCAGTTTGCCGTCTTCCATATGGTATTTTGGATTAAGGCTATCGGACGCGGTCATGGGCATTCCTCCGTATGGATGCAAGGTTCGCAATAATAACTCCCATTATAGATAAAACCTCGCTTATTTGAAAGGAGCGCTCGCTATGCTGATTATCGTATCCAAAGAAGGCATTGCTGATTACAGCCGCTTGCAGGCGGCCATTGACTCTATTCCAGTGGGATTTGCCGAAACGGTCACGATTCGCATCCGTCCGGGAATCTATGAGGAGAAGGTCACGATTCCCGCCTCTGCCCCGCCTATTTTGCTGCTCGGCGAGGACAGCGATAAAACCATCCTGACTTGGTCAGACAATGCCCATACGCTAGGGCCGGACGAGGAGCCGCTCGGAACGTTTCGTTCAGGCACGCTAAATGTATTAGCAGAAGCATTCACAGCGGAGAATGTAACCATTCGCAACGCCTCCGGACCCGGCACAGGCCAGGCCGTAGCCGCATTCGTCGATGCGGATCGAGCTGTATTCCGCCGTGTCAGGCTGCTGGGTGATCAGGACACGCTGTATACGGGCAAAGGCAAACAATATTATAGCGAATGCTACATTGAGGGCGATGTCGATTATATTTTCGGGGCAGCGACGGCTGTGTTTGAGAGCTGCCACTTGCATAACAAACGCTCCCGAGGCTATATTACAGCCGCCTCGACACCCGAGGATGCCGCGTTCGGCTATGTATTCCTCGATTGCAAAATTACCGGAGCCGAAAATGTTGTGGACGTTTATTTAGGCAGACCTTGGCGGCCCTATGCCCATGTTGCATTCATCCGCACATCGATTGATGGCTCGATTACACCTGAAGGCTGGCATAACTGGGGGCAGCCGGATCGCGAAGCGACAAGCCGATATGAGGAGTTTGGCAGCTTCGGAGCGGGAGCAGCTTCGGAAGCGCGCGTTTCATGGTCAAGGCAGCTTGGGGCAGACGAAGCGGCCAACTATCGCATTATCGCCATCTTCGAGGGCTGGCATCCCGAAGGCTACTAATCCGTTAGGCTGCTAATTATGAGAGGAGAAGCACATGTCCATAAAGCTTGAGCACTACTTGCAATCGCTGGTTGAACGCGCAGCGATAGATAGACAGTCTGTCAGAGGTGACGTAAATCCTGAGCAGCGCCGGGAAAATATTAAGTCGGCATTTGGACGACGGCTCGGTCATTTTGCCGCAAGCAGCCCGCAGCTTCTGGAGCCGCGCCTGCTGGAACGAACACTATGCGACGGTTATGTACGGGAACGTGTGGAAATCGCCACGGTAGACGGACTGCGGATGTCCATGTATGTGCTGCTGCCGGATAGCCCTGCCACTTTTCCCGCCCCAGCTGTCATTGCCTGCCATGGCCACGGTTACGGGAGCCATGAAATCGTCGGGCTTGAACCGGATGGCTCGGAACGCTCTGGCACCCCGGGCTTGCATAAAGATTTTGCCATCGCGCTTGTAAAGGAAGGTTACGTGGTCGCAGCTCCTGAGCTCATTGGCTTCGGCGACCGTAGACTGGATGAGGACAAGGCTGCGGATTCACCTGCAAAAAACTCCTGCTTCCTGCTAGCCGCGCATTTGCTGCTGACGGGCCGCACGCTTGCAGGCTTGCGCGTCCATGAAACTTCCAGGGTCATTGATTATTTGCAGCAACGGGCCGATGTGGATTCCAATAACATTGCCATCATGGGCATTTCCGGCGGCGGGCTTGTTGCAGGCTTTACGGCTGCTATGGACGACAGAATCCGCTGCGCGGTAGTCAGCGGTTATGCCAGCTTGTTTGAAAGCAGCATTTTGACCCGCAATCACTGCTTGGACAATTATATTCCGGGCGTCCTGCTGGAGGCGGAAATGCCTGAGCTGCTCGGGCTGATTGCGCCGCGCGGGCTGTTTTTGGAATCAGGGGCGGTTGACCACTTATTCCCGCGTGAGCCTGCACGGCAGGCATATGCGGAGCTGCGCAGCATTTACAGCACAGCTGGAGCGCCAGATGCTGTGCAAGCTGTCTTTTTTGATGGCGGACATGAAATCCACGGAACAGCTGCTTACGCCTGGCTGCGAAAACAGCTGCTGGTGTGAACGACACATACAGGAGGGGATCGTAACGATGACGGAACAACAACAGGTTAGTCTGACAGGATGGGCGGGCAAGATAGCTGATACCCTAATGAGCCAATGCGGCTCAGACGGCTTTCACCATTATCTACTGGAGCGCTGGGCCTATGTACCGGGCATGCTGCTGATGGCGATGGCCCGTGCGGGCATTCAACTGGACGAAAAAAGGTACTATCATTTCATGCAGCTTCATATGGACCACTACATCGCAGCAGACGGAACGATTGGCACCTATACGCTGGAGGAATACAACCTGGATCAGATCAACCAGGGCAAAAACTTGTTTTTTCAATATGAGAGTACGGGTGAAAAACGCTATTCGAAGGCCGCCGATACATTGGCTGCCCAATTGATTAGCCAGCCCCGCACCTCCGAGGGCGGCTTCTGGCATAAAAAGGTTTACCCCTTCCAAATGTGGCTCGATGGGCTGTATATGGCCTCCCCGTTTCTGGCGGAATATGCGATAGTATTTGACCGTCCGGAGCTGCTGAATGAGGTTGCACATCAACTGCTGCTTGTCGAGCGCAAAACCCGCGACAAGCGTACCGGGCTGCTCTATCATGGCTGGGATGAATCTGGGGAGCAGGAATGGGCGGATTCGAATACCGGCCTGTCTTCGCATTTTTGGAGCCGGGCGATGGGCTGGTATGCCATGGCATTGGTCGATTGTCTGGAGCATTTCCCGATTGATCACCCGAAACGCGGTACGATTATCGGCATTTTTCAGAGGATGTGCCATGCGCTAGTTGACGTGCAGGATAAAGACAGCGGCTTATGGTATCAAGTGCTAGATCAAGGAAAGCGGAGAGGCAATTATTTGGAGGCGTCTGGTTCAATCATGTTCGTCTACGCAATGGCTAAAGGCTTGCGTCTTCGCTATCTGGAGCCCGGCTTGCGTGGTGCCATGCTGAAAGGGTATGAAGGCATTATTCGCCACTTGGTTACAGAGGATAGTCAAGGTGTCCACCTTCACCAAATTTGCCATGGCGCAGGGCTCAGCAAGGATCGCAATGGCTCGTTCGAGTACTATATTTCCGAGGCGGTCGTTTCTGACCATTATATGGGCATAGGTCCCTTGCTGCTTGCTTCGCTTGAAGTTGAACGTTATTTGGCGTAAGCATTACAAACCGTTATATGAAAAAAGGCCCGCATATCCATATGCGGGCTTTGTGAAAGTATAAGGTTTATTTTAGTGGTAGCCTTCGTAGTCCTCTTCTCCTGGTGCTGTAAGCGATTCCCTAATTACATAGACGAAAGCACAGACGAGGATGCCAGCGATTATACTCATTCTCATCACTCCAAGCATTCAAAGGTAATTCCATTGTACCATAAAATAATCCCGCGTCTACCCTTTTTGCAAGCGTTTTCTTTCTGGGACTAAAAATATTTTTATAGGCTTTTCCTCCTTTGCAAGTGATGGATGTCCTAGTTTCTGCATAAAGATGATAAAAGGACTTCTGCCGGGCCTACGGGCTGCTTGCCTATTTACCGGGACAAGTCCCTTTGACTGTGAAGCGCCATTTTGAGGGGAGGACTTGACCATGCTGCGCACGCTCTCGCATCCCGCTGCCTTAACAGGATTAGCCGCTGTGTTCCTTACCCTGTTAATGGCCGTATTTCCAAATGAAGCGCTGGAATCTGCCCTGCGAGGCTTATCGATATGGTGGCAGGTGCTGTTTCCTGCCCTTTTCCCCTTCTTCGTCATTTCCGAGCTGCTGCTTGGCTTTGGCATCGTCCATTTTTTCGGCAAGCTGCTGGACCCGCTCATGCGCCCGCTGTTCAAACTTCCAGGTATTGGCAGCTTCGTTGTAGCAATGGGCTATATATCCGGCTACCCGGTTGGAGCCAGGCTGACAGCCAAGCTCTATGAGCAGCAGCTCATCAACCGTGCAGAGGGAGAACGGCTTGTGGCCTTTACGACGACATCCGATCCCATCTTCCTAATCGGCGCCGTATCCGTCGGCTTCTTCCACAATGTTGCTTTGGCGCCTGTGCTAGCCGCCGCCCATTATGGCGGCGCGCTCATCATCGGCCTGCTCATGCGCTTCCACGATCCGCATGCGCCGATTACCGAGACCCGGCGCAGCAGCAGCCTGTCCGATTCAAGCACAAAGCCCGGCTCGGCAGGCCATCAGCCGCTGCATACGACAACATCTTCGCAGCACTTGCAGCACTTGCAACACTCACAACACTCACAACACTCACAACACTCACAGCACTCACAGCACTTGCAGCACCCACGCTCGCTGCGCCGTTCTCGCCTTGCGGAAGCGCTGAAGGCGATGCATGAGGCACGCCTGCTCGACGGACGAGGCCTCGGCCAGCTGCTGCAGGAGGCGATTCAATCAGCGCTGCGGCTTATGATCGTCGTCGGCGGCCTCGTTGTTTTTTTCTCCGTCATTATGGAGATGCTGACATCGGCCGGCCTGATTACCGTGCTTGCGGCCATGCTGCGGCAGCTGTTCGAGCTGGTTGGGCTTCCGCCCGCGCTCGCTGATGCCGCCATCTTCGGCCTGTTTGAAGTAACCCTTGGTGCTCGCGCCGCAGGTGAAGCTGGCACAGGCCTGCTGCATCAAACGGCAATCGCAGCGTGGGTGCTGTCATGGGGAGGCTTGTCCGTCCACGCCCAAGTAGCCAGCCTCGTCAGCAAAACCGATATGCGCTACAAGCCGCTTATGCTCGCTAGGCTGCTGCACGGTTTTATCGCATTCGGGCTCGTTTATGCGTTATGGGGATGGCTCGGGCCCTAATACCCAGATTTATCGGATGAAATGTGCTGCGCACATTGAATTTACGGCTGTATTCCGATATCATTTAAGGGAACGTAACCAGAAGATTTGAAAAGGGGCTGCATTCCTTGAAATATGCCGTTATCGACAGAGGCGATTCTATATCCCAGTCACTGGCGGAACAGTTCCATACGCTCGCGGCGGAGCGCGGCTTCAACCGAAATGACGACGCGCCTGAAATTGTCGTATCCATAGGTGGAGACGGCACGCTACTGCAGGCTTTTCACAAATATGTTGATCGCATTATGGATGTCGCCTTTGTAGGGGTACATACCGGACATTTGGGCTTTTATGCCGACTGGCAAAAAAATGAGCTGCCCGAGCTCGTCGCTTTAATGGCCGAGAAGGAGCTTAGCATCGTCCGCTATCCGCTCGCGGAAATCGAGGTCGAGACGACCGAGGGAAAATTTCATTATATGGCGCTGAACGAGTTCACGCTTAAAGGGGTAGACGGCACGCTCGTCGCTCAAATCAATGTCAATGATGAGCCCTTCGAAATGTTCCGTGGCGATGGTATCGTTATTTCGACGCCTTCAGGCAGTACCGCCTATAATAAAAGCGTCGGGGGCGCTATCGTCCATCCGTCCATTGCCTCGATACAAATTGCCGAGATTGCTTCCATTAACAATCGCGTTTTCCGGACGCTGGGCTCTTCGCTGCTGCTGCCGCAGCATCACCACTGCGACATTATCTCGAAGAAAAACCAGCGGATGCTGCTGACCATCGACCAGCTCAGCATATTGCGCAGCGACATTTTATCCATACGCTGCAATGTGTCCAGCCGCAAGGTCAGCTTCGCCCGCTATCGCCCATTCCCGTTCTGGAATCGCGTCCGCGATGCCTTCGTGGATATGCACGAAGTTTAAATCAGAGCAAGCGCCGAATAAAGAAGCTGCCCCTCAGGCGATTAGCCTGCAGGGCAGCTTCTTTATTTTTATTTAAACAGCTCCTCGTTCATCACGCTGCCTTCCTCCTTGCCCATCTCCTTCTGCTTGCCATAACGGGATGGCGGTATGCCCACCATACGGTGGAAGATGCGGCTAAAATAAAATTCATCGCCATAGCCAACTGCGGCAGACACTTCCTTAACCGGACCTGCATTATGGTAAAGCAGGCGCTTGGCCCGCTCAATGCGCAATCTCGTTAAATATTTGATTGGCGGCTCCTTCATCGTTTGTTTAAACAGCCGGGAGTATGAGCTTGTAGTCAGTCCCGCCATTGAGGATAACGTAACCATATCGATTTTGTCATGAAAATGAGTTTGCATGTAGTGTATCGTCTTCTCAATCAGTCTCTTCGATCCATTCAACGATGTTTCTCCCATAGCGCTCACTCCTCTGGCTAATTAACCTTAGACCTTGCAGTGCGGAGCTGGCGCCTTAAGCCCCAAACGCTCACGCAATGATGCTCCTTCATAGGCTGTTCGAAACAGCCCTCTATTTTGCAGCTCAGGAATGACCTTTTCCACAAAAGCCTCCAGCCCGCTCGGGAAAATTTGCGGCATCACATTAAACCCATCCGCCGCTCCGCCGTGAAACCATTTTTCCATTTCATCTGCAAGCTGCACTGCCGTTCCCGTAAAAGCATAGTGGCCGCGCCCATTCGCAAAGCGGTGGACAAACTGGCGAATCGTCATTTGCTCCTCTTCGATGAGCTCAAGCAGCAGCGATTGGCGGCTTTTCAGCGAATTAATTTCGCCAGACGATTTTGCCAAATGCAGCGGTACCGGGCCATCGAGCGGGTACGCGGACAAATCTGCGGCAAAGCGCCGCGATAATCGCCTCAGCGCATCCTCCATATGAACGAGCTGATTCAGCTCTTCTTCGAGCTCCCGGGCTTCCCCAAGCGTATCCGCTACGATCGGACATAGCCCGGGCATGATCAACAGCTCGCCAGCCTTTCTTCCGTATGCCGGAAGACGACCTTTGACGTCTGTATAAAAAGTTCGGGCTGCTTCAAAGGCTTGCTGGGCTGTAAAAATAACGTCGGCCATTTCCGCGCCCATCGCTTTGCCGCTTTCCGAGGAGCCCGCCTGGACGAGCACCGGATAGCCCTGGGGCAGACGAGGAGCATGGAGCGGCCCTTTCACCGCATAATGTCGAGCAGCCCCAACACCGTTGGTAGAGCCAGCGGCATGAACAGCGATTCCTTCCTCACAGCTGTCCCACAGCTGCTTCGCAACCTCAACAAATTCCTTCGCCAACTGGTAGCGCTGTCCATGCTCGGGATGGGCTGCTCGGCCAAAATTAAAGGCCGTCTCATCGGCGCTTCCCGTGACAATATTCCAGCCTGCCCTGCCGCCGCTTATATGATCAAGCGTTGCTGCTTGTCGGGCGAGATGATACGGCTCATAGTAGGTTGTACCAACCGTGGCAATGAGGCCGATATGCCTTGTAGCAGCAGCCAGCGCCCCCAGCAGCGTAGTCGCTTCCAGCTTATTGATTTTTCCAAAATAGGCATCGCTGACAAAAATAGAATCCATCATGCCGCGCTCGGCCACCTCCGCAAGATGGCGGTAATAGCCGATATCCAACGTCTGGCGCGGCTGCATGCCGGGATGCCGCCAAGCTGCCTCATGATGACCCGTTCCGTGTACAAATACATTTAAGCGTATTTTGCGATTGTCCTCATTCAGTTGCAACGTCCCCCTTTACCGCATGGCGTGAAATGAATTAATCGGCCTTGGAAGCGCCAGTTGATCCCGCAGCGTCCCGCCATCAATCGCTGCCTGGCGAAATATCCCTCTTTTCTGCAGCTCTGGAATGAGCCGTTCTTCAACATACCTGAAGCTGTCAAGCGCAGCATGCGGCAGCAGCTCCATATGAAAACCGTCAACCGCCCCTGAAAGCTGCCACTTCCGCATCCATTCCGCTAATTGCTGTGCATTTCCCTCACGGGAATGCTGAACCTCTATTGCCCCGCCTTCAAAGCCGCCACCCATTCGCAGCGAGCATTCCGCATGGTTGTTGGCACTGCTTTGTACAACCGGCGTCACACTGGCCAAAATCCGGCATTGCTCCGGCTGCCTTCCCTGCTGGCGCAGCAGCTCTCGCAGCTCGCATCCTAGCTCGGCTGCTTCCTCCAGCGATTGCGGCTCAATAATGATGACGTCTGCCCCGCTGGCAGCAGCAAGCTTGTCCGCCTGCTCCCTGATTCGAGCTACCAGTGGCGGGTAGCCTTGCGGGGGACGAGCAATATTCAGCGGGCCACGCGTACTGTAATAGCGTCCTGCATAATGGACCTCGCGCACCTTCGCTTCATCAAATTGCAGCCCTGCCTGCTTATCATACATAAGCGCATCGTCATCCCAGCTGTCCCACAATTGCCGCAAGGCTTCACCAAACTCCGCAGCTGCGGCAGCCTCGTAGCAGGGCAGGCGCATTTGCTGCTGATCGGTTCGAGCGAAATTTGCAGCGGCATTTTCCTGCCCCGGCAGCACCAGACAGCCTGCTCTGCCGCCGCTCATATAATCCAGTGCAGCCAGCTTGCGCGCCGCGTGAAAAGGTTCATGGAAGGCGGTATGGATTTCCGCAATGAGGCCAATCGTACTCGTCGAAGCCGACAAGGCGGCCAGCAAAGTAAATGGCTCCAGCACGGCAGAAGACGCGGCATAACCATTAGCCGAGGCCCGTTGACCGACAAGCCCAGCTGCTTCCTTAGGCGTCGGGCTCATGCTGCTGTCAGGCACAAGGATTGCGTGCAGACAAGCACGCTCTGCCGCCTCCGCCAGTTGTACGCAATCCAAGTAATCCAGGCCATCTATTGCAACGGTCATGTACAGCTGTCGCTTCTCGCTCCCGCCGCCCATCATATGTGAGCCTCCACCTTATGCCGGCCAGCTGGACGGCTGAACCCGTAATGCTCTCTTAACGTATTTCCCGTATATTCGGTACGGAACAAGCCTCTATTTTGCAGCTCGGGTATAACCTTGTCGACGAAATCGCTCAGCCCATCCGGCATATGCGAAGGCATCAAATTAAACCCGTCCGCCGCCCTGCCGACAAACCAACGCTCAAGCTCATCTGCGATTTGCAGCGGCGTACCCGTAAGCGATGCATGTCCGCGCGATCCTGCTGTGCGCATAATCAACTGCCTGAGCGTCAGCTTTTCCTTGCGGGCCATGCCTTCAACAAGCTCAAAGCGCCCTCGGTTGCCGTTGATTTCCTCATGACGCGGCAGCAGATGGAGCGGTACTGGCTCATCGAGCGGACAATCTGTCAAATCGATCTTGAACAGTGTCGACAATCTTTTCAACCCGTACGCAACAATCGTCAATTCATCCAGCTCACGCTGCTTGTCCTGCGCCTCAGCTAGCGTATCTCCGATAACCGGGAAGAAACCCGGTAAAATGCACAGCTCGTCCGGGCTCCGCCCAAACTCCTGCATACGCGACTTGATGTCTGCGTAGAAAGCCTGTCCGCTCTCGAAGGTAGGCTGCGCAGTGAATACCGCTTCCGCCACCCTCGCAGCGAACGATTTGCCATCCTCGGATGACCCCGCCTGTACGAGCAGCGGATGCCCTTGAGGGGACCGCGGCATGTTAAGCGGGCCGCGCACCGCGAAATGTTCGCCTTTATGATTAAGCGGATGGATTTTCGCCATATCGGCGTATAAGCCGCTTGCCTTATCGGCAACGAGCGCATCATCCTCCCAGCTGTCCCAAAGCGCCTTCACCACTTCAACGAACTCGCTTGCCTTGCGGTAGCGCTCGTCATGTGGCGGCAAAGCCTCATCCGTAAAGTTATAAGCTGCGCTTTCGCTTGCCGTCGTCACAATGTTCCAGCCAGCGCGTCCAGCGCTTAACCAGTCCAGCGAGGCGAATTTGCGCGCAATATGAAAGGGTTCGTTAAAGGTGGTTGAGGCTGTGCCAATCAGCCCAATCTTATCGGTAACGGCGGCGATGGCTGACAGCAGTGTGAACGGCTCCAGCCCATGCAGCACTTTATGCTCAACTGTCGGAGGCAGCACTAAGGTGTCCGCGAGAAACAACGAGTCCAGCTTTCCCCGTTCAGCAATTCGTCCAAGCTCACGATAATAATTCAAATCGGTAATGCGGCGGGGATCTGTTGCCGGATGGCGCCATGACGCCTCATGATGCCCGGTGTTCATCAGAAATAAATTAATATGCATGCTCCGCTTCGCTGAAATCATTCCTTCATTCCTTTCGACATAGCATGTTAGGGCATCACTGCCGTTATCTCTTGGCTGCCAATTGCCCCGTCCGCCCATAGATGCTGGCAGGGCGCTGCAGGCCATAATGCTCCCTTAAAGTTGTTCCTGTATATTCACTGCGAAAAATACCACGGTTTTGCAGCTCCGGCACCACCTTGTCCACGAACAGCTCCAGCCCCTCCGGCAAATATGGAGGCATGACATTAAAGCCGTCTGCCGCTCCGCCGCGCCACCATTTTTCCATTTCATCGGCAATTTGCACTGGCGTGCCTACCATCGAATAATGTCCGCGCGAGGCGGCCGTTTTGATAATCAGCTGACGCATCGTCAGCTTTTCCCGGCGGGCAAGCTCCACATAAAGCTGATAGCGTCCGCGGTGGCCATTCACTTCGCTTTGCTGCGCCAAAAAATCGACGGGTACCGGTCCATCCAGCTCAAACCCGGTCATGTCGGTGCTGAACAAATTAGAGAGACGCAGCAGACCGTAATCAAATTGGATGTGGTCATGAAGCGCGGCCTCCCTATCCCTAGCTTCAGCTTCCGTATCGCCGATAATCGGGCAAAAGCCCGGCAATATTTTCAGCTCATCCTGCTGCCTTCCATATTTCTTCATTCGCGATTTCAAATCCGTATAAAAGAGGCAGCCGTCCGCGAAGCTGTTTTGCGCCGTAAACACGACCTCCGCTGCATGCGCCGCAAATTCCTTGCCCGTCTCCGAAGCGCCGGCCTGCACCCGTACAGGCTGCCCTTGCGGGGGCCTCGGCAAATTCAGTGCGCCCCGCACCGAAAAATAGCTGCCTTCATGGCGTATCTCGTGTATGCTGCCAGGATCAGCATAAATGCCGCTCGCCTTATCCTGCACAAGCGCATCGTCCTCCCAGCTGTCCCACAGCCGCTGCACCACTTCTAAAAACTCGGCAGCGCGCTTATAGCGCTCCCCATGCTCCGGAAGCTTCTCATCAGCAAAGTTGTGGGCAGTGGCATCATTGGTTGATGTCACAATGTTCCAAGCGGCACGTCCGCCGCTAATAAAATCAAGCGAAGCAAACTGTCGCGCCACATGATAAGGATGGCTGTAAGTCGTCGAAGCCGTACCGATTAATCCAATCCGACTAGTCAGCATAGCAAGCGCAGAAAGCAGCGTAAACGGCTCCAAGCTTTGCAGCACTTTGTAACGGATAGTCGGGGGCAGCGCATACGAATCAGCCAAAAATAAGGAATCGAGCTTGCCACGCTCCGCCGTTTGCAGCAGCTTGACGTAATAGCTGGCATTTGTAACATCCTGCGGGCTGCTTCCCGGCAGCCGCCAAGCGGCCTCATGATGGCCATTGCCCATAAGAAACACATTCAGGTGAAGCTGCCTGTCGGTCGCCTTCATTCCTTCCTCCCCTTCCACTGCCCTTTTATTGGGCGGAAATAACCGACTGCCTGGACGAAGAGCGCTCTGGCCGCTCCAGCCCGTAATGCTCCCGCAGCGTCGTGCCTTCATAATCGGTGCGGAACAGACCGCGATTTTGCAGCTCGGGAATGACCTTATCGACAAATTCCTCTAGTCCGCTCGGGAAGTAAGGCGGCATCAAATTAAAGCCATCTGCTGCCCCCTGCTCAATCCAGCGCTCCATCTCATCGGCAATTTCAATCGGCGTGCCTGACATCGAATAATGTCCACGCGACGTTGCTGTCCGCAATATAAGCTGGCGGATCGTCAGGTTTTCCCGCTGCGCCAGCTCCAGATACAGCTGATGCCGCGCTTTTTGCGAATTGATTTCATGATTTTTCGCCAGCTCTGCGAAAGGCAGCGGACCATCGAGCGGATAACCGCGCAAATCCATCTTCAGCAAATTGGATAAACGGTACACCCCGTATTCAGGCTGGGTCAGCTCATTCAGCTCGCGCTCCTTCTCCTTCGCCTCCGCCGATGTATCGCCGATGACCGGACAAAAGCCCGGCAAAATTTTAATTTGCTCTGGCGAGCGGCCATATTTCGCCATCCGTCCTTTCACATCCGCATAAAAGCTCCGTCCATCCTCAAGCGTATTTTGCGCGGTAAAAACAGCCTCCGCCATACGAGAGGCAAACTCTCTGCCGGTATCCGATGCACCCGCTTGTACCAGCACGGGATGTCCTTGCGGCGACCTTGGCAAATTCAGCGGCCCCTTTACATGGAAATGGCGGCCAACATGGTTGATTTCATGCAGCTTATCCGGGTCCACATAAAGTCCCTGCGCCTTATCGGCAACGACCGCGTCCTCTTCCCAGCTGTCCCACAGCCCTTTCGCCACCTCCATAAACTCGCCAGCCCGCTCATAACGGTCGGTATGCTCCGGCAGCGGAGCCGCGCCAAAGTTGAAGGCCGTCGCATTGCCCGTCGAGGTTACAATGTTAAAGCCCGCCCGGCCCCGGCTAATATGATCCAGCGAATTGAATTTGCGGGCCACATGGAAGGGCTCATTATAGGTTGTCGAAGCCGTCCCGATCAATCCGATGCGGCTTGTCGCAATCGCGAGTGCCGATAGCAGCGTGAACGGCTCCAGCGCCTGCTGCACCAGAAACTGCATCGTTGGCGGCAGGCCATAGGAATCGGCGAGAAATAGCGAATCCAGCTTACCCGCTTCGGCAATTTTCGCCAGCTTTATATAATAGTCGATATCCGTCACCCCATTCGGGTCGCTGCCCGGATGGCGCCATGACGCTTCGTGATGCCCTGTATTTCGCAGAAACAAGTTCAAATGCATCTTCTTTTTGCCATAACTCATCTTCTACCACTCCTCAAAAGGATATAGGGTCACCCTGGAACAGGATGGCGACTCTGCGTTCTAATATTGATAACGATTTTCATTTACGATTTTAACGAAATACTTAAAGTTAATCCATGTACATTTTTGCCCTATTTTTCTATATTAAAATTATTAAAAAACTCTTAGAATCATTAGATTCCAAGAGTCTTCGGATTTTATAGAAAATTAAACTAAATTTAATGTTAATTATTTGTTAACAATTGTAAGAAGCTCACGCGCTGGAGTGCGCGGGGCAGCATGGGGAATCACTCGCGGATAGCCAATATGGAGCACGGCGACAATTTTTTCACCCGGCTGTACCCCTACCCCAGACTCATCGCGAAATTTCGGATTATACATGTAAGGATTCGACTTCCACACCATGCCAATTCCCTGCTCCCAGGCGGCAAGCTGAAGATTTTGAATGAGACAGCATACGGCCGAAAAATCCTCATCCCACTGCTTTTGACGCGGGTCCTCCTTGAGCACGACCAATAAATGCAGCGGGGTATGCATATATTCCTTCATCCGGTGCTCGCCATACTTTGCCAGCTCCTCCGGCGAGAAGGTGGACAGCACCGCATCTGCGAAAATTTTGCGCCCTTCCCCTTCATACACGATAAAACGCCAAGGCTCGCGCAAATTATGATTAGGGGCCCAGACCGCTACATCGAGCAGCTCCGTCAATGTCTCCACGGACACCGGATCTTCCTTGAAAACCCTCACCGTACGCCTTTCCTTTATGAGTTGCGATACCGTATTTGGCAGAGCGGACTTGTCCGTATGCATCGTTTTCTCCTCCTTGTGTCCAGTTATGGACGATTGCGATTGCGGTACAGCAAATAAATTAAATAAGGCGCTCCAATAGCTGTCGTTATAATGCCTGTAGGGATTTCAATAGGCGGCAGCAGCGCACGTCCCAGCAGGTCGGCAGACATCACGATCAAGCCACCAACTAAAGCCGATACGCTTAGCAGCCTGCGGCTCGTCTGGCCTACCAATTGCCTCGCAATATGCGGTCCCATCAAGCCAATAAACCCAATGGTTCCGGCCATCGCGACAGAGGCGCCAGCCAAGCTTACGCTGATGAGCAATAATAGGCCGCGTGAACGCTCAACCGAGCTGCCAAGCCCGATGGATAGCTCATCGCCAAGCTTCAAAATATCCAAGGTCCGCGACATAAGAAGCGCTGCCGGAAACAAAATGAGCAGCCACGGAAGCAGCGGCCAAAAATGATCCCACGTTCTTCCATATGTACTTCCCATCAGCCAGATCATCGCCTGCTTAATGTTCTGAACGTGACGCGTCGTCATCCAAAAGGTAATATATGCGTGTGAGGCCGCGCCCACCCCTACGCCGACAAGCAGCAGCCGCATAGGTGCAGCTCCACGTCGCCAAGCAAGAAAATACGTAAGCGCAGCCGCTCCAAGCGCCCCGCTAAACGCAATAAAAGGCAGCAGCGCAATCGGCACCGATGGCAGGGCAATAATGGCAGTAACCGCCATTAAGGCAGCACCTCCGTTAATGCCAATAACACCTGGGGCAGCCAGCGGATTGCGGGTAATCCCTTGTAAAATGGCACCTGACAGCGCCAGCCCGCAGCCGACTAGAAAGGCTACCAGCGACCTTGGAAAGCGCAGCTGATTGACGACAAACTCATATTCAGGCTCGCCGATGCCTATGACCGTTTTCCACGCTTGTGACAGCGGTACAGGATATTCTCCGATCATAATGCTCATGGAGAGAACGATAATATTGGCGGCAATCAGGACAACTATGACAGGCCACAAAGGGGCGGATGTGGATAAAGTGAAACGGGACATTATCGCTTCTCCCTCCTTTGAGCCAAATAAATGAGGAAGGGGGCGCCTGCCATCGCCGTCACTACACCTGCCGGAAGCTCCTGATAGGGAAAAATAAAGCGAGCGGCGATATCCGCCAGCAGCAGCAAGCCCGCTCCAAACAGTGCAGAATAAGGAATAATCCAGCGATAATCCAGTCCGACCATAAATCTGACGATATGCGGAACCGCAAGACCAATGAAGCCGATTGGCCCGGCAATAGCGACAGAGCCTCCCATAAGGAACATGACGATGAACAGAGCCGCCGTCTTCATTAGGCCGATTTTCAGCCCCAGCCCCTGAGCAACCTCATCGCCGAGACTAAGCAAATTAATTTGCCGGCTGAGCGCCAGAGCGCCCGTGATCCCGACCAGCATGTATGGCAGCACGCGCACGAACATTTCCATACTGCCGCCGGTTAATGAACCTGCCATCCAGAAGCGCATTTCATCCAGTGACTCCTCGCTGAAAATAAGAATGCCCTGCACCATGGAGGCAAGCAGCATATTGATTGTGGCGCCCGCCAAAATCAGCTTAATGGACGTAAGGCCTCCCCGGCCCAGCGAGCCAAGCATAAAAACTACGAGACAGGCAAGCCCAGCCCCGAGCAGTGCCGCCCACATATGGACAAGCGAAGACGTAAAGCCAAATACAAACATGGAAATGACGAGCAGCAGCGCCGCCCCATAGTTGCTTCCGAGCATCTCGGGGCCCGCCAGCGGATTGCGGCTAATCGCCTGCATAATGCTTCCCGCCATCCCGAGCGATGCTCCGACCATCATCGCCATTAGCGCGCGCGGCACCCGGACCGTGCGAACGATCAGATGCTCCCTTGAGCCGTCAAATGAGGTAAACGCATCGATGACCGTATGAAGCGGAACCATTGATTTTCCTACAGCGATGCTGGCTGCAAGGCCAAGGATGACAAATACAATACCGAGCACAATGCCCATAAGCCGAATATTCAAATCCGTTCCTCCCTAAAAGCGTGGCGGCAGAGCGCCAGCTCTGCCGCAGCAGGGACACTCTGCCTACTCACCACGCTTCCAATCCCTTGAACGCAAGCGCTGATTACGCTTTGACCAGGAACTTAGCCAAATCGTCGATCATAAGATTGACGGCCTGTATGCCATGCCCGCTGAGCCAAACTTCCCAGCTCGCTACGTAGACGCGATCATTTTGCACGCCTTTGAGCGTATTCCATAGCGGATTGCTTTTAATTTTTTGCTCAAAATATTCCTGCTCGCTCTCGCGTCCGAACAAAATAATGACATCGCCGTCCAGATCGGCAATTTGTTCCTCTGTCGCATTAAAGTTAAAATCGTCATCGCCGCTTTGTACAGCTGGACGCTTAATGCCTGCACGCTCTACTACA
Organism: Paenibacillus sp. J31R34; assembly: GCF_059383715.1. Classification (NCBI taxonomy): domain Bacteria; kingdom Bacillati; phylum Bacillota; class Bacilli; order Caryophanales; family Paenibacillaceae; genus Paenibacillus; species Paenibacillus sp. J31R34. Next base: position 67,283 of record NZ_JBXENU010000005.1, on the reverse strand, counting down.
CCGCCAGTGAACGAAGGCTTTAAGTAAACGGAAACGCGGTCCTTCCTTGGACGAAGCAGCGAAACCTCCGTCGTATTCAAGCTATCGCCCAGCTTCGCGTGCAGCTCTGCAATATGCGCATCAAATTGCTCAATCAGCTTCTTGCCCTCTGCTTCTTTGCCAACAATAGCGGCGTGCACAGCCAGGTTCGCCTCCCATTGTGCGCCGCCTACCTCAGTAAATACAGTTGGCGCAATTTGTGAAAGCTGTTCATAGATAGCCTCCTGGGTATCCTTGATGCCGATAATGACATCTGGCTTCAACGAGGCAATCGTCTCCAAGCTCGGCTGCTCCACTGTTCCGATATTCGTAATGCCATCTGTTCCTGTCAAATAAGTGGCGAAGCCATCATCCACCGAAATGATCGATGGCGCGCCAACCGGCTTCACGCCAAGTGCAAGTATATTATCAAGTGCGCCATTATCCAATACAACCACTTTCTGCGGATTAGGCGGAACGACTGTTTCTCCCATCGCATGCTTGAAAGTACGATTTTCTGTCGAACCAGCAGCGTTTGCTTCAGCGGTTGGCTGGGCGCTTTCTCCCGCAGCCGGACTAGCACTGCTTTGCCCAGGCGATGCACCGCCTGTTCCATTTACCGCAGCTCCGCAGCCTGATACGACGAGCATCAGCAGCAGCACCAGTACCGCACGCGCCTGCCCATTGATTTGTAACTTGAATAACATTGAAAAACCCTCCCTGTATGTATCTTTGGCCTTTAGCGACCATTTTTATGAGAACTATTCTCAACGAGAATCATAAAACGTTTGGCGCTTTTTGTACATTGATCTTTTTGTCCGATTCCATATAAGATTTTATCATCTACCCCATAGTTGACAATAACCTATTTTCATAATTGACTATGATAATGATTTTCATTTACAATAAACAGGATCCCATTTTTCTTATTTTTAAATATAAGCATTTATAAGTTTCACTCTTATAACGGGCTTATATTTCTCGGACTGAAACGGGCCGCGCCGCCAAAGGACGGCGACAGCCGTTTCACCTTGAAATATAGGAAAGGATATCATTTTCTCATCCTTTCTCTATATTTTTCGGACTGAAACGAGCCACGCCGCCAGAGGACGGCGACAGCCGTTTCACCTTACAGCAACCGATGCCTCTTACCAGACTAATAGACTGGAGACGCCAAAATGAAACGTACAATGGTTTTTTTATCTTCCATTCACAAATACAGCAAACCAGCCCACACTTCTATTCAGCGGACGGCACCCGCTCCGATGCTCATCTTTCTTACCCGAGGCTCCGGCCTCCTCTCTATGAACGGCTATGAGCGAAAGCTCGAAGCGCTTGAACCGCTTCTGCTGCTTCCCGGCATGTCCATACGCTTCCAAGCAGGTCGCGGAGACTTTGAATATTATGTGCTGATTCTGGATGCCGTTGGTATCGCCAAACATCGTGAAAGCCGGAAGGTACAGCTTCCCGATCTGCCAGCCGAGCTGTTTGGCAGCGGCATCAAGCTGCACAGCCAGCAGCAAATCTCCGAGCGCATCGCACGCCTATATGAGACAGCCTCACAATCCGATAAGTTCGAAAGCAAGCCTGAACGCGAGCTGATGATTCAACTGCAATTTCAGGAGCTTTACAGCACAGTCCTGCTAGAGCTGCTGGAGCTTAATCGCATTCCAACATCTGAGAAGGGCATGCAGGATAGCATCAACTACCTTCATAAACATCTGCATGAAAAAATCAATCTGGAGCAGCTTGCCAGTATCGCCATGCTGACGCCAACCTCCTACTCGCGCAAGTTTAAGAAGGTAATCGGCGTCACTCCCTTTGAATATTTAGCAGAGCTTCGGGTCAAGGAGGCGAAGGCCCAGCTCTCGCTGAATGGGGCGTCTGTCAGAAGTGTCTCTGAGCGGATTGGCTTTGGAAGCGAATTTTATTTCAGCCGGGTATTTAAAGCAGCGGTTGGTATTTCTCCCAATCTATATATGAAGCGCCATCAATTAAAAATCGCTGTCGTCGCCTGCTCCAGCTTTGACGACAGCTTGCGCTCGCTCGGCATTTTTCCGATAGCCAGCATGAACTGCTTCCGTTATCCCGGCATGGGAGAAGCCGAGCATCTGCGCAAAGTGACCGGTCATATGCAGACGCTGATGCTGCTTAAACCGGACTTGATTCTCATCGATCGCTATCATCATAACTACGAGGAGCCGCTTAAACAAATTGCCTCCACCGCTTGTCTGGAGCATCATGCCGACTGGCGTATCGCCTTGCACAAAATTGCGGAGATGATCGGCTGCGAGCGCACCGAGCAGACGATGCTCAGCGAGCTGGCGCAGCAAACCGACGACGCCCGCAAGCAGCTCGGCCGCTCCGTCGGCAGCGGGAGCCTGACGTTAATGCGGGTTACGCACAACGCCGTCCGCATTCAGGGAGCGCCGGACCATCCGCTCAACGAGCTGCTGTTCACTGAGCTCGGGCTAACGGCGGGCAGCTCTTCTCCAGCCATTGACCACAAGGTCGAAATGCAGCCGGAGCAGCTTAGCGGCCTGTCCATTCAATCGGATTATTTGTTCGTTCAGAAGCTTCATCATGGACCGAGCAGCGACCAAATTTTGCAACGAATGCAAAGCAGCCCCTTCTGGAAAAAGCATGAGGCTGTCCAGAGCGGCCGTGTACGCTTCATCCCAAATTGGTATGCCATGTGCTGGACGCCGATTGGCCGCAAAACAATTATGGATTCGCTGCTCCTCTATACGGATGGACAGCATCATGCCTAGTTTTTTAACAAGGTGAAACGGCTATCGCCGTCCTTTGGTGGCGCGGCGCGTTTCATTAAGAGAAATATAGAGAAGGGATAGCGCTAGGGTATCCTTTCTCTATATTTCAAAAAAAAGCCTATGGGGCCGCACTAACGCGGCCCCATAGGCTTTTTGAATGCTTCGCCCGCATGTCGGGGCGTAGAAGCGTTATTTTCAGGAGTGGCGATCGTGTCAGAAGGAGTTTCGGGATTTGCTCTAGCATCGCTTCTGGATTTGCTGCTGCCTCCAAGCATTTTGTAGCTCCAGCCGGCATTGAGCAGCATGAGAAAGGCAGACATGAGAAAAACTCCCCTTATGCCTACGTAGCCATAAGCTGCCCCAGACACGATGGGCCCAAGAACAGCCCCCAGGCTGACTGCGCTCGTATCAAAGCTGTATGCCCGCGTCTCCATCCCCTTCGGCACATACTGCTTAATGAGCGTTCGAACCGTCGGAATGAGCCCGCCAATGAACATGCCCAGCAAAAACCGCAGCAGCAGCAGCTGCCAATAATAAGCGACAAAATAATGCAGCAGTACGACTACGCATGCGCCGAGCATCGAGTAGCTCAAAATGCGGTGCGGGCCTGTTCGGTCAGAGCGCCTGCCGAGCAGCGGCGCAAAAATCATATTGGACACGCCCGTAACCGAGCTGACCAGCCCTACATATAAAGCCAGCATCCCCGCCTCGCCATGCAGCTCCTTGACGAACAGCGGAATAAACGGCAGAGATCCGGTCAGCGCAAACTGAATCATGACGCTGACCGCCAGCAGCGCGGGAATTTGCCGAACCCGACATAACACGAGAAAGCCGCCGATCGTGGAAACATTTTGCTCGGAGCGCTGATCGGCTTTCACAAAATGATCCTTCACGACGATAGCAGTCAACAGTGCCGCCATAAACATCACCGTGCCTGTTATAAAAAAAACACTCCGCAGCCCAAGCCATTCCGCCAGCAAACCGCCAATAAGCGGCCCCATGACCGTACCGGAAATGTTGCCGGAATGCAGCGTGCCCATGGCAAAGCCCATTCGGCTGCTCGGCGTATTCGTCGATACAATGGCAGTTGCCGAAGGTGAAAACCCAGCAAAAGCGCCATTGAGCAAACGAAGCAGCAGCAGCTGCCATGGCGCCTCAGCGAAGCCCATCATCGCAATGACGATGGCCATGCCGAAGCCTGCTCGCAGCAGCATCATTTTTCTTCCATAGCGGTCGGCTATTCTTCCCCAGATGGGTTGGCAAATGAATAAGGTCACATAATGGGCGGCGAATATCGCTCCTGCCCAAAACCCCGCCTCACTGACCGAGCTCACGCCCAAATCCTCAAGGAACAACGGGAGAAAGGGGATGACCATCGTCGCGCTGCCCGTAACAAGAAAATTGCCGAGCCATAAAATGGTGAGATTCAGCCGCCAGTTAACCGCTGCCTTGTCTGCGCCACCTGCTCCGGCTGGCGCCCCTTTCCCCTTCACGCGTGGACGCCAGGCCGTGCCTCTACGCTGCGCCCGTAATGCTCCCGAAGTGTGCTGCCGGTATAATCGGTGCGGAACAAGCCGCGATTTTGCAGCTCAGGAATGACCTTGTCTACAAAGTCATCCAGCCCTGACGGCAGTGAAGGCGGCATTAAATTAAAGCCATCGGCTGCTCCTGCAACTGCCCAGCGCTCCATGGCATCTGCTATTTGTATTGGGGTGCCTGCCATGGAGAAATGACCGCGTGAAGAAGCGGTGCGCATCATGAGCTGGCGAATGCTGAGCTTTTCCTGCTGCGCCATTTCAATAAACATTTGATGCCGGCCCTTCTGCGAATTGATTTGCTCGGTTTGCGGCAAGTCGGCATAGGGCAGCGGACCATCCAAAGGATAGGCAGACAGGTCTATCCCAAATAAATTAGACAGCCTATATAGTCCATAATCGATTTGCACCAGCTCATGCAGCTCCTGCTCCTTTTCCTTCGCCTCTGCTTCCGTATCGCCAATGATGGCGCAGAAGCCTGGCAAAATGCAAAGGCTATCCGTACTGCGGCCGTATTTAGCCATTCTCGATTTCAAATCGCTGTAAAAGTCGCGCCCGCCCTGCAGCGTATTTTGTGCTGTAAATACGGCCTCCGCCGCCATCGCGGCAAATTCCTTGCCCGTATCCGAAGCGCCTGCCTGCACAAGCAGCGGGTGCCCCTGAGGCATGCGCGGCAAGTTCAGCGGACCGCGAACCGCATAATGCTCACCTTTATGATCGATCCGCTTAATTCGCTCGGGATTCGCATATACGCCGGACTGCTTGTCGATGATGAGCGCATCATCCTCCCAGCTGTCCCATAGCGATTTGACGACCTGCAAAAACTCCTCGGCCCGGCGATAGCGCATCGAATGCTCAGGAAGCTGCTCGTCGCGGAAATTGAAAGCCGTTGTATTGCCGGTAGAGGTCACAATATTCCAGCCGGCCCGACCTCCACTGATGAGATCCAGGGAGGCGAATTTGCGGGCAATATGAAACGGCTCATTATAAGTGGTCGAGGCAGTGCCAATGAGCCCGATATGCTTCGTTGCCATCGCAAGCGCGGACAGCAGCGTAAACGGCTCTAGCCCTTGAAGCACCTTGTATTGAATCGTAGGCGGCAGGCCATAGGAATCGGCGAGAAAAATCGAATCCAGCTTGCCCCGCTCCGCGGTCTGCGCCAGCTTTACATAATAATGCACATCGACTGCCCTCTCCGGGCTACTGTCGGGATGCCGCCATGAAGCCTCATGATGGCCGGTGCTCATCAGAAATAAATTCAGATGCAGCTGCTTTTTCGTCTGGGTCATCGTTTTCAGCTCCGTTTCTTTAATCAAGGTAAATGTGCTGCGGCTGCGCGTGGCTCAAAAACTGATGATGGGATATCGCCCAGCCGTAAGCACCTGCATAAGGAAATAACACAATGTCCCCGACACGCACCCGCTCGATATAGCTGTCACGCGCCAGCACATCTTTAGGCGTACATAGCTCGCCAGCTATCGTTACCCGGCAGTCAGTCAGCTGCGGACGTTCGAAGGAATAAGGCCAGCTATCCACCGCTACAATGCGGAACGGATGGCTGTGCTGCCAGGATGCCGGCAGCCTGAAATGGTGCGTACCGCCGCGCAGCAGGGCGAAGCGGCTGCCATGATTATTTTTCACCTCCGCCACCTCAGCCGCGTAATAGCCGCAAGAAGCGACAATATAGCGGCCGCATTCAAATACGAGCTTGACGCCAGGCGCGCATAGCGGAGCAATCTGCTCCCGCAGCCCGTCCGTGAACCGTTCCCACTCGAATTGGCGCAGCAAATCTGCATAATTGACGCCAATTCCACCGCCTACATTGATGTAAGCAATGTTCAGATGGAACTGCTGCGTCCACTCTGCAGCGCGGCGGCAATAAAAGGCGAGCAGTTCCAAATGCCGATCTACGCTCAAATTATTCGATAGCGAATGGAAATGGAAACCGTCGATTTTGATATGGCTTAACGTGCGAGACAGCTCCAGCAGTTCGGGAATTTGCTGCTCATCATTGCCGAACTGCGATTTCCGTCCCGCCATCACGAGCTTTGCATCCGGCAAAGGGATGCTTACATTTACGCGCAGCAGCACCGGCATGATTTCCCCGCGCCGAGCGGCAAGCTCGTTCAATCGCAGCAGCTCATGCCTGCTTTCCACATGAATATGGCGAACCTTTCGCTCCATTGCCTCCATCAGCGCCTCATCGGTTTTGACGGGACCTCCATAAATAACCGGAATGCTAGCATCCACCTCGCGCGCTTTGCGGATTTCGCCTGCGGAAGCCGTCTCAAACCCATGAACATAAGGAGCGAGCGCTCCTATAATAGGCGCCTCGGAGTTTGCCTTCAGCGCATAAAACAGCTGGCAGAAGTCCGGAAGGCTGGCGGTCAGGCGGCTAATATGCTGTCGGAGCTCAGCCAAATGGTACAAATAAGCGCAATAGGGCTGTTCGGCATGCTCCTGCTTATCCGACATTACCCGCTTCAGCACGGAGGCAGCAATCGACTCGTCCCTGCGCTCTGCCACCGCATAAAGCGGATTGGGCAGCGTTACATAGGACGGATTTTCGCCCCGCTGGCTGAACCAGCTGGACAAATTCGCTTTGGCCGGCAGCTGAGGCGTCTGAAATAAATCGGTCATATACGGTTCAGCCCCGCTCAGCCATGAAGAACGGCGAAGTGTATGATAAACGGTGCGCCACAGCGCCAATTCCTCCACATTCAGCGAATAAGCGATGGCATGAATGAGATGACCGAAATGGTTGACCAGCACATAATATTTAAATCGATCCCATGCTTGCTTGTCTGCATAAAGTGCCGGATGGCCCTGCGGCAGTGTAAAGGCAGTCTGCCTAGTAGAGCTGTTCCCGCGTGCTGCGTAACTGGACTTCCTCCCGGAAGCTGGCTGTCCATGCCGCTCTTCGCTAAGGCTAGTCCCTTCCAAATCACGGACGTAAAAACGTGCCGGCCAGCCCCGCTCTAATGCAACTAGCGAGTTTTGCACATGGGCTTCCATGCTGACTCCATGCTCTGCAAATAGCCAAATCAGCGGTACCAGTGATATTTCAACATACCGCTCCAGCCATTGCTGGGCAAAGGAAAGATCAGGGGCCGCCTGCCGGGCATCTGCGGCAAGCTGGATGAAGGCGCCTATCGGCGCAGACTTCGGTTCCGCTCCCTCCTCAAGCAGCGCAGCGACTACTAGCGGGCTAGCCGCTTCCTCCGGCTCATTCCCTGGCGCCACATAAGCAGGGTTGCGGCGGAATACGACACCGAAGCTTGCGGCAAGTTCCGCCGCTTCTGTTGCGCTTATAGCTGCCTCTACTGATTCAGATGGCACATCCTCCAGCAAATTGATCGTCTGATAGCCTTCTTCAAGGATAATATGGAACGTTTCTCCAAACGGGCTGCCTTGCTCCAGCTGTGCGAGAATTCGGCTTGCCTCAATCGTTCTGACCAGCTGCTCTGTCGGATTATTTCTCACAAAATGAGTAATACGCACTTGCAGCGGCAGCTTGATCATATAAGGGCTTTGAACATCCCAAACGGTACGCACAGATGAGGTCGGCACCACTTCATTTCCTAGCGGGCCCAAATGCACAAGTCCGCCTTGCTCCATGAGCCGCTCGACCACAGGCAAGCCTAGCAAATACTCCGCCTGCCAAGGATGAACCGGCATAAGAACGTAGTGCTGGCGAGCAGCAGGCAGCAGCTTCAGTGCGGCTAGCCGTACCTTCTCAGGGGTAACCGGACCGCCCTTCTCGCCCACTGCTTGATCTCCAATCCACTGCTGCTGCACGAGCTCCGGCTCAGCGGCAAAATAATGCAGCGTAAACCCAGCGCCAAGCTCCGGAGCGTAGCGGACTTTATCGTCCGCCGTAAATCCCTGCGAGCTTTTCGGAGCAGGATGGAATGGATGGCCCTGCAGCATCGACTGCTCTGCCAGCCTTATTCGCCCGCTGCCATACGTCCTCGCAAGCTGGATTCCGCCACTGCCTGACTCCTCTAAGAAATGGCTCATATTGCTTAATGAGCTAGCAATTTGCGCCAGAAATGCTTCTTCTTTGCTTGCATCTCGGCTTCCGCTCGCAATCGCGAGCTCGGCCACAATAATCGCTGCTAGCCCAGCTGCACCAGCCAGCCTGCTGAACGGGGCATGACGAGCCGCCCTTCCTGTTCCCTCCACCAGCCACAGCGAGTCGCCATATTTGTGATGGCCCATCGCTGATAGCCAGCGAATAGAACCGACAATTGCCCCGCGGGAATGGGGCAGCTCCAGCATAAATGCCCCAAGGCCTCCTTCACGAGCGACAGCTGCCTGAAGCTCCGTCGGCAGCTGCTGCTCCGCATGAAGAAGCGGGCGAAAATGTCCCGCTTCCCGCATATACGCATTGAGCAGCCGCTCCACATGTGCTTGCTCCGCTATTGCCGGCGGAGCCGCGATTGTTTTCCGTTCACTCATAGCATCACCCTGCAGATGGCGCAGCTTGCTCAGCGCCAAACAATTCCAGCTCGCTGCCAATGCCCGCCTCTCTCGCCTTCCGATAAATTTCCGCGGCGCTGGCAATGTCCTCAATAGCCATGCCCATTGGATTGAGCACGATGATTTCCTCATCGTTCTCGCGTCCTGGCTTCCGGCCAGTAACCAGCTCGCCCAGCTCGCCATACAGCTGCTCGCGCGAATAATTGCCCTCCGTGACAAGCTGATGAATAATTTTTTTCTCCCGGTTCGCCTGCTGCCAATCGTCAACGACGATTTTGTCCGCGCGGAGAAAAACATCCTTTTGCAAATCCATAATCGAAATATTGCTGACGAAAGCGCCTTTTTGCAGCCAATCGAACGGAATATACGGCTGGTCGGCGACCGTGCAGGTGACGATCACTTCGCCGCTGCGGACAGCCTCTTCTGCACTCCCCGCAACCGTAATATCCACATGGTTGAAGCGCTCGCGAAGGCGCTGAGCGAAACGCTCCGCCGCCGCTGCGTTCAAATCATAAAGCTGCAGCGTCTTAATAGCTGGAAACTGTTCAAGCATCGCCTGCATCTGCATGCCGGCAATTGCGCCACAGCCGATGCAGCTTAAAGCGGCAAACTGCTTTTTCGCCAAATAACGGGCGCCAATAACGGTAACGGCTGCAGTGCGCATGCCGCTAATCAAGCTCGCCTCCAGTATCGCTACCGGATAATTGCTCTGTGGATCGTTCAGTACAATGACGCCGCTGGCCCGCTCCGCTCCAAGCCGGGATGGATTGTCATGCTTGCTTCCGATCCATTTAATACCGGATACCGGCTCGTTTCCACCCAAATGTGCGGGCATGGCGATAATTCGGTCGGCAATATGGCCGCTCTGTTCATTGACGCGCAGATACGGCTTCAGCGGCTGTACGAAATCCCCTTCCGCATGCAGCGCAAGTGCATGGCTGACCGCCTGCACATACAGCTCTGACGAATCGCCTCCCGCCCGGCGAATATCCTCGCGGTTCAAATACAGCATTTTGTTCATACTAGTGCTCCTCCTGTTTGTTCGAGCATACTGACCCAATCATCGTTGTAAATCGTATCCATGTAACGGTCCCCACGATCGGGGAATACGGTAACAATCGTCGAGGACGGAGAAATAGACGGCAGCAGCTTGCCCAAGGCAGCAATAATCGACCCCGTAGAGCCTCCTGCAAAAATCCCCTCTTGTCCAAGCAGCTGCTGGCAGCCGGCTACCGATTCCAAATCGCGCACATAGATGACCTCATCGATTTCATCCCTGCTGAGCAGCTCCGGCACGCGGCTTGCGCCAATGCCAGGAATTTCTCTCGTTCCCGGCGGACCGCCGAATATAACGGAGCCTGCCGCATCCACTGCAATTACTTTCATATGCGGATTTGTCTCGCGCAGCCGCCGAGCAAAGCCCAAAATACTGCCAGTCGTGCTGACCGCACAAACCAAATAGTCTATTTTTTCATCGATTTGCTCTATAATTTCACTCGCCGCAGTAGAATAGTAGGCTTTCCAGTTCCACTCATTGGCGTATTGATTGATCCAGTAGGAATCCTGAATTTGGCCCAGCAGCTCATTGACCCGCTGAATCCGCGTTTTGAGATAGCCGCCCTGCTCATCCTTGACGGTCACCATATCAATGCTCGCGCCCAAGCTTTTAATAATTTGCAAATTCGTTTTTGATATTTTTGGATCGACGACACAGGTCAGCTTCAGCCCCTTGATCTTCGCCACCATCGCCAGCCCAATGCCGAGATTGCCGGAGGTGCTTTCGATTAAATGCGTATTCGGCCCGATTAAGCCGCTCTCGAAGCCCTGCTCAATCATATACAGCGCAGATCGATCCTTCATGCTGCCGCCCGGATTCATCATCTCCAGCTTGGCGAACAGCCGGACGCTTGAGTCTGGAAAAATTCTTTTCAGTCGAACGAGCGGTGTTCCGCCCACACAATCTACTACGGAGGTCACTCCTGCCTCTTGCTTGTGCACCGTTTTCACATTCATCTTGTTCACACTCCCGTTTCTCTCATATGGTATAGCGGATTGGCGACAGCATGATTGCGGATCACATGCTCGCCGAACAGCCTGCGCCTCGTTAGCTGCCCGACCTCTATCGTTTCAGCAAATAGATCATAGCGCTCTGCCTTATGCAGACCGAATGTGCTCAAATAGCTTTGGATCGGCGCCGCAGCGGCTTGCCAAAACGCTGTTTCCGGAAGCCCGTAATGCTCCTCCAGAACGAGACAAAGGTCAGCCAGCATAATTTGCAAAAAAGAATCCATCAGAAAATTGCGAATCTTCTGAACATTATTCGTTTCCATAGGCGATGTGCTGTAGCTATTAGGATGCAGCGGATCGGAGTCCAGTAAATGCTCAGGTCTCGATTCCTGCTCGCCATCGCGAGTATGGAAACGCACACCGCCAGGCAAATCCCGAAGCGCAATTCGCGAAGGCACACCTTGCTTGTGAATGAGCACTAAGTTTTGACCATGCGATTCCATTGCAATGCCATGCTCGAACAGCAGATGAATGAGCGGCAGCATGCTGATTGAAAGCAGCTTATCCAGCCAGCTTCGAAGTCCTTCGCGCTGCACCCAGCTGTCGATAAACGGCTTGCCGTCTGCGCCAATATGGCATAAAACGGTGAACGGTGCTGCTTCCTCGCCCTCCTCCAAGTGGACATAGACGCTCTCGCGCCATATAGCGCCAAGAGTTCCATAGCCGGCGGCCCGTACAGGGCCTGGCAATAAATTGTAGCGGAAGGAGACGCCCGCATGCTCCTTGAGCAGCACGAGCTTAAGCTCATCGCGCAAATAGCGGTCACCAGCCACAATGCTTTCAAGCCAATCCGATAAAATCGGCGCATTCGTTACATGATGCGTTCCGAGAAGGCGTACAGCGGATGTATTGACGATGCTGATCGCGGTTTTGACATTATTTTTGAGCCGATTATTGCGATTGGACAACGAACGGATCGACTGCTGCGGAGAATAATGATCTCCTTCTTCGCCGAGCACAACGATACGCCCACTGGCCATGAACCGGAAATATAGGGGAGCGATTTTCTCCCGCCACTGCCAGGGATGAACCGGGACGAACGTAAATTCCGCCGCCGCAAGCCCTTGCTGCTCCAGCTTTTGTACAAACCTTGCAACAGTCTCCTCGCCAAGCTCACGGGCAATATGCTCCGCCCATGAACGATTCTGGGATACGGCGAAAATCAGATCCTCCTTATGAACCGCTAGCCACACCAGCTGGAACCGTCCATGAAATTCCGGGCCATACTGCGCATTATCCTCCAATTGAAAGCCGATTCGCGATTTGAAGCACGGATGATACGGATGCGCCTCAATAACGTCGCCCTCCAAATCCGCCAGCTCCCGGCTGCCCCTAACCGGATGCAGCAGGCGGTGACTGCGGGCAGCCGCTTCCTTGATCAGCGTCTGCTCGATCTCCTGCGTGAAGCGCTCTAGGTACCGCGGCTCCTCCACCATCGCAGAAACGATTTCCTGCAAAAATAACGCGATATCCTCGGCTTCCTGCCCGAGTCCATCCTGATGCTGCGCTGCCTGCCTAAACAGCGGCTGATCGGTTAAGCGAAGCTTGCCGAAGCTCAGCTTGCGCCTGAATGCACAGCGATAATAGACGGGACGTCCCTCGGCATCCATTCCTGTAATCGTTATCTCCTCTGCTCCATCAGCAGCGATAACGCTGTCGTAAGCAATCATCTGCTCATACAGCAGCGCCTCCAGCAGCTGGCGGAATACACGCCGCCGCGCTGGCGGATAAGCCTCCGAATGAACAATCTCCTCTATCCCCGCCTCGGGCTGCGTCAGCTCAAGTGCCTTCATTTCTTGTTCTCCTCCTCTATGCAGTCCGATTGGTCACGGCGAGCTTCACGGCGAGCTTCACGGTCAGCTTTGCGATTACTGTCACGGTAGCCAGCCAAGGCATTCGCAATCCAGTGATCCCGCTCTCCGCCATCTCCTCGCAGCCTGCGGGCAGCAAGCAGCCCGACGAAAACTTGATTTTCAAACAGATTATAGGCCTGAAACTGCTCTGCCAGCTGCGGAAAATCCCGTTCATACTGGCCGATCGCATCCGCAACCGCCTGCCAGAAATGCTGCTCCGCGAATGAATAATGCGTATTCAAAAACAAAGCCAGCTCCGCCAAATTCACAAAAAACAAAGCGTTATGCACCACGTCCCGAACCTCATGCTTAACATCCGTTTCCGGCAAAGCCGCAGGGTTCGCATTTTCTCCGTTATAAAATAATACGCCGCCGGAAAAGTCCTTTACGGCGAGCCGCGACGGTACGCCGCTGCGATGCAGCAGCACGAGATTTTGCGCATGCGCTTCAACTGCGGCCCCATGAGCGAACAACAAGTGGAGCAGCGGACGCAAAACAACGCTGAGCAATTGGTGAAGCCATACCTCTACTCCCGACGCTTGCACCCATGGCGCGATAAAGGGCTGCCCGCCCTGCCTAACATGGCATAGCGCCGTAAATGGAACCGCCTGCTCACCCTGATCTGCATAAAGATGGACGCTGTCCCGCCATAAGGCGCAAAGGGTTCCTTCTGCCCGCCCGCGCACGGACTGTGGAAGCCGTTCATAACGATAAGAAACACCGAGCCGCTCCTGCAATAAAATCAGCCGCAGCGTTTCGCTCAAATACCGATCCCCCGCCACCATAGCCGCAAGACGGGCCGAAGATCTCGGACCATTCCTCGCATGCCGCGGACTAATTGTCCGCATCGATGATGTATTGCGAATGCTTAGCGGCAATTTAATCGACAGCCCCTTAAGCTCTGTGCGGTTAGCTAAAGTACGAATGGACTGTTGGGGCGAGTAGAGGTGACGGCTTTCGCCTAATACGACGATTTTTCCTGAAGCGATCTCCTTGAAAAATAAACCGGAGAGCACCTCCCGCCACTGCCATGGATGTACAGGCATATATACATAATCCTTTGGCTCGCTGCCTTTCTGCTCCAATCGCTGATCCCACTGCGTGAGCAGCTCCGCGCCAACGTCTGCAAGGATAAGCCCGCGTCCATCTATCCCTTCGGACGACGTCATTTCCACATCCTCCTGCCAGACGGCGAGCCAGAGCAGCCGAAACTGCGGATGAAATTCCGGACTGTACGCCTCGTTATCAGCCATCGAAAAACCGATTCTCGACTTGAAGCATGGATGGTACGGGTGCCCTTCCAGCACATCTCCCTCAAGCTCGTCGTAGCTGCGGCTGCCGCCCCGCTTATTGCTCTCCTCCTCGCTTACCCACTGCAAGGCAGCGGCTTCCTTCAGCAGCGTCTGCTCAAGCTCTGCGGCAAAGGTGCTAATCTGGCTTGGTGCTTCAGCTAGGGAGCGAGCCATTTCCTCCAGAAAGAGGGCAATATCCTGCGCCTCTTCCTGCCTTCCATCCTGTAGGCGAATTATGATGCTGTTCGTCAGCTTTATTTTCCCAAAACTTAGCATTTTTCTGCCTTGGCAGCTATAATGGACAGGCCGCTCTTGATCATCGCGACCGAAAATAAGTATTTCTAGCTGGCCATCCCGCTGCTCTGTGCATGTGAAAACGGGGAGCCTTTCAAATACGAGCGCTTCAATCAGTTGGGTGAACACCCGCCTTCTCGCCCTCTGAAAAGCCTGTGAGCTTGCCAGTTCGCCTATTGCTGCCTTATTCGCGTAAGCCATTCCCGTTTGAAGCACCTCCTGGAATTTTTAATTGATTTTCATTATCAATGATATCGACAACGCCTGCGACCGTCCATGTAGCATTTTGTCCGATTTTACCAATTGCTGCCCCTCCAAGGTGAAACGGCTGTCGCCGTCCTTTGGCGGCGCAGCGCGTTTCATTCCGAGAAATATAAGTCCTATTTATAAGCTACAACTTATAAATTCTTATATTTGCAAAAAAAAAAGCAGGAATCTGGATGAACTCCAGCATTCCTGCTTTATTAAACCTACACCTGTATATGGGCCTGCTTATTCCGTTGTTGGCTCGGAATGATTCGGTTTCGGCGGGCGGTTTTTGCCGCGATAAGGCGATTTCTGGCGCTGCGGCTGAGCCGGCGCCCCTTCATTGCTTTCAGCGGAAGCGGCGATTTCCTTGCTTGCCGCAAGTCCTCTTGGCGGCTTCTTGCCGCCGCTGCGATCTGCACGCTCTACGCCCCCGCTACTGCCGCCATTCGGCCGGTAGCTGCGGCGCTCACGCTGCTTGCCACCGCTGCGCTGCGCAGAATCCTCGCTGCGATTGCCGGAGCTGCCGCGCGAAGTATGGCTTTGACCTTGCTGGCTTTGCTTCTGACCCTGATTCAGAGCACGTGGTTCACTAGGAGACTTGGCTGCCGGAGCATTCGTCTGCACGAGGCCATCCTCCTCCTGCCCAGCCGTCTGAAAAGCTTCCTCCAGCGCCATGAACAGCTTGTCGTTGAGATCAGCCGTCAGTGCATCCTCCTCGTCCACTTCCTCAAGCTCGGGAGACTGCTTCACGCTTCCGGTCTTCTCCAGCACAAAGTAAGGGCAGCCGAAGTTGCAATATTCATTAATGTAATCCGACGCATAGGAGAACATCGTATCACGAGTTGACTTCATATGATTGTCTTTGAAAAAACCTTTCAGGCGCAGCTGACTATAGCCCCAGTCGCCAACGATATAATCATACCGCTCCAGCACCTCGCTGTAGCGGGCACGAAAGGCCTCTTGATTCCAGCCATTTCTGTTCTCATGAACAAGCTCATATATTTTACCACCGATTTGAATCAAGACGACTTCCCACCTCTCGAAGCTTCAGTTCAAGCCTTATACGCTGCTCAGCTCGCGCTCTTCAGCGGCAACAGCGGAATCCGTCTGCTCGTGCGCATGATAGGAGCTGCGAACGAGCGGGCCGGACTCAACATGCCGGAATCCACGCTTCAATCCTTCTTCCTTCAAAGCGGCAAATTCATCGGGATGCACGTAACGAACTAGCGGCAGATGGTTTGGCGTTGGCTGCAAGTATTGGCCTAAAGTCAAAATATTGCAATCCACCGCACGCAAATCATCCATCGTTTTCAAAATTTCTTCAAACGTCTCGCCAAGGCCTAGCATAATGCTCGACTTCGTCGGAATTTTCGGATTCATCGCTTTCGCGCGTTTAAGCAGCTCCAGTGAACGGGCATATTTAGCCCGGGCACGCACGCGGTCAGAAAGGCGCTCTACCGTTTCAATATTATGGTTCAAAATATCAGGCTTCGCATCCATTACCACTTGAAGCGCGGCTTCATTGCCTAGGAAATCCGGAATGAGCACTTCGACGCGGCAAAACATAACGCGCTCGCGAATCGCTTGAATCGTTCCGGCGAAAATAGATGCGCCGCCATCCTTCAAATCATCGCGTGCAACGGACGTTACGACGCAGTGGCGCAAACCCATCTGCTCCGCTGCTTCAGCAACGCGTTCCGGTTCCTGTGTATCAAGCTCCGTCGGCATACCCGTCTTCACCGCACAGAAGCGGCAAGCCCGCGTACAAATGTCACCTAATATCATAAAGGTTGCTGTACGATTCGCCCAGCATTCATAAATATTTGGACAGCGCGCTTCCTCGCATACCGTATGCAGCGTCTTGGTGCGCATCATGTCTTTAATTTCGGCATAATTGCCGTCAGTCGTTAATTTAATGCGAAGCCAATCCGGCTTCGGCAGTTTTTCTGTTTGTTTGGTTGGTTTCATCCGGCATCCCTGCTTTCACTCCATTTAACAAGGCCCTACCCTTAAACGCAACAATGGCTGCATTTCAAAATAAGTCCTGGCCGTATCACTTTCGCTATTATAGCATGTTTCTTCCCTATGTAGCACGTTATCACATATTAGATTCATTCGAAATTCAGATAAAAGCTATACAGATTTACGATGGATAACGAGTGTGCATGCTTCGCATAAAAACCAATGATTTGCAAAACCTAACCATCAAGCGATACAGCTACAGAAAGGATGGACAGCTTGAAACAGACCGTGCGATTTGCAGCAGCACTCACACTTTCCGCCTGCCTCATAACCGGGCACTTGGGGCATGCCCATTCGGCATCCCGGCCTGCTGAGCATAAGGATGAAAGCCTTTTGCCAGCCCAGTCCACACCCCAAGCTGCCGAAGTGTTCGCCAACAGGCAAACGTTATATGACAAGTTAAGCTTGATGACGGGCATTCCCTGGCCGCAGCTTGCCGCTATCGATCAATATGAGCGCACCCTGTCCAGCGCACGCCCGAAATCGCGGCCGCTTCTAGGCCAAACCGTTGGCGTCTTTATTGAGCAGGATCAATGGAGCGGCCTGCTGAATCCGAATAAAGCCGACATATCACCGCTTTCCATTCGCTGGTTCAACGGCATTGGCCGGGACGGTGATGGCGACGGGCAAGCGGAACGCACCAACGATTCCGATTTGCTGTATGCGATAGCAAGCAAAATTTTGCAGCATGGAACGACCGCGGATGATTTGGCCATCGGGCTATGGGAATATTATCATAACAGCCGCTCTGTCCAGCGCATTCAGCAGTTTGCGCGTATTTATGAAGCGTTTGGGCGGCTGGATCTGTTTGAGCATGCTTTTCCGCTGCCTGTCGGGCATAACTATTCGTATAAAAGCACTTGGGGAAACGCCCGCAGCTGGGGCGGCAGACGCAGCCACGAAGGCACCGATCTGTTCGCCGGCTACGGCCTCTCGGTCAAAAGCACCTGCTACGGCATTATCGAGGTGAAGGGCTGGAACCCGTTCGGCGGCTGGCGCATTGGCATCCGTGATCTCAACAATTATTACCATTATTACGCGCACCTATCCGGTTTCGACAAATCGCTGACCGCCGGAACGGTAGTCAAGCCGGGACAAGTGATTGGCTGGGTCGGAAGCTCAGGCTATGGCAAGCCGGGAACCCAAGGCAAATTCCCGCCCCATCTTCACTACGGCATATACCGCGACCGCGGACTCATCGAATGGTCCTTCGATCCGTATCCGCTGCTGAAGGCATGGGAGCGCGAAGAACTGCGACGAGCAAGGTGAACAAGGTGAAACGGCTGGCGCCTTCCTTGGCGGCGCAGCGCGTTTCATTCCGAGAAAATCCGTACCGTTAATTGCTGGCCGCTGGCCGGCAGCTAGCGGTTTTTTTCATAGGCGGCAGCATAATTTTCGCTTTATTTTTTATTGGCAGCCTGATTTAATGATGACAAACATGTTGTCACTAATGGCATGCTATACTGGGTTAAAAAGGGAGGGAGGCTCCGTTTGAAAAGGAATGATCGCCTCATTGCCATTATGATGGCCTTGCAGCAGCGGCCCGAGACAGCGCAGGCTTTGGCCAGCAAGCTGGAGGTATCCAAACGAACGATTCTTCGCGATATGCAGGCGCTAGCCGAGATGGGAATACCGTTGTATGCCCTATCGGGACCTGCGGGAGGCTTCCGACTAATGGATGGCTATAAGCTGCCGCCGCTGCATTTCGATTCGCAGGAAGCACTCGCTGTGTTATTTTCCCTGAATGCCATGACCAAAATGGCCGACACCCCTTTTAACCAAGCACGTTTTACAGCTATTGATAAAATTCGGGCCACCATGCCGGAGCATATTTTGCAGCATATAGAGCCGATCTTGGATCGTTTAGAAATTTCGATTCCCGATCGGAGCTACAAAACGCCGCTACTAGAGAAGCTACTGCAATATGCAGGAACATCGATCTGGATTCGCGCCTTCTATCGCTCCGAGCAGCATCAAAGATCGCTTGAGCTGCTGCCCCTCCGGCTCTACACAGCGCATGGCTTCTGGTATTGTGAGGCTTATTCCGTGCTGCATGAAGAGCAGCGCACATTCCGCGTTGACCGTTTTGTGGAATTGGAGCCCATCGAGTCGCCGCCAGCGGCCTCAGCCTACATGGACAAGGCTATATCGGCGGAGCCCGGTGCAATGAAGCTCGTTCACATCGCTGCTCAATTAACGTATCGGGGAGCATTACTCGCCGAGCAGGACCCTCATTTCGGGCAACTGGTCAAGCAGGTCGATAGCCAGCTGTGGCAGCTTGAAATGGATTTGCCCATGTCCGAATGGGATTGGGCTGTTCAATTTTTCACCTATATTGGCATGGATGCCGAAGTGACGCAGCCGCCTGCACTGCGAAAAGCGATCTATCAACGAGTATGCCAGCTCGCTGCCCGCTATGAACAACATGAATAAATAATCAACCACACAAGGAGACGATACATGATGTCAGGAACATTTACCGTTAGAGATCATTTACTGGAGGAATTGGAGCTGTCCATTCGGACAAGCTGCTCCTTCATTGCCCAAATTCAGCCATCCGAGTGGGACTTTCGTCCGCAGGACAATATGCGCTCGCTGCTGGAGCTCGTTCATCATTTGGTAGCTATTCCGGCGAGCGATCTTGCCATTTTGCAGGAAAAGACAGAGCATGAAGTGGCGGCAGTTGAAAATGGAGCCGCTGGCATCACTAGCCCCGATGAGCTGATTCAGCGTTTTCAAGCCAATCTTGGAACGTTCAAGAAGTATATCCTTTCCTTAAGCGAGGAGGAGCTGCTGAATCAATCATCTAAAGCTTATTATTTGGAGCATGGCATGGTTCAGATCAAATGGCTTATTGAGGTCGTTACCCATACGTTCCACCATCGCTCGCAGCTTTACAACTACTTGAAGCAGAACGGACATGACGTGAATTTCTTCATGCTGTACATGTAATTTTCGCTTACGCTTAAATGAAACAACAATGAATCACTAATGAATCACTAATGAGCCACTGATGCTGGTGATTGCATCAGTGGCTTTCCTTATTACTAATGCTCGCTCTCATTCTCCGCGCTCGGCGCAGGCAGTGTCGGCGCTTCAAGTTGCTCTTCCAGCATGCTGCCATCCGATGGCTGCGTCACCCCGGTTCCTTTTGATAAAGGCAGTGCAATATTAGGGGCGCCAGGGGCAGAGTTGCCTACTGGATTGCCTTTGTTGTCGTAATAATACATCGGGACGTCGCCAACGACGAGCAAATAGGAAATTGGAATTTCCGTCTCCACCATTTGCGGCTCCGTTTCGAAAGGAATAATAATCGCAACCTCAGCGACAATATGAATGTACACCTCAATCAAAATCATATTGATGCCCGCATTTTGCTGCCGTGTGCTGAGATCTACTTTAACAGCGCCGACCGGCTCAAATTTCACGGGAACACGGGGACCATACGACGCGATAAGCGGACTGCCCAGCGCATTGCCAATCGGGATATGCTCGGGTATTTCCTTGAGATCCGCAAGCGTCGATTGCACCGTTTCAATGGTCTGCGCCCTAATTTTCGTATGCTCATTGTAGTTCAGCATGAATCCCGACACTTTTCCGTTGCTGTTCATTTTCCAATCTACCAGCTTCTCAAACTCGGATTGGCTCGCCACCTGCTCCGTCGTCGCTTTATTAATCGCCTGCGTTGCTACCTGCTTGATTCGCAATTGGGCAACCTTTGTAAGCGGCTCGCGTAAATGCTTATCTACGTATAAAAAAGACTGAATGCCGCCAATGAGCAATGTCAGCACAATAATGGCAGTCCATATTTTCAGCTTCCGCCTTGGCGACTTTGGCCGCGAGCCCCAGCTTCCTCCGCCAGAAGACTGTGACTGTCCAGGCTGAAAAGCATCATAGGTCGCTTGGCGGGCTGCAGCGCTCCCAGACTGCGATTTTGCCACAAAACCGCTTTGGCTGCTGCCCTTACCGAACAGCGGCTTGCTCACTCCCCAGCTTTTGGGGCGACTAGCGGTGGGGCTAGAACGGCTCCCTCTGCCCCAGCTTTTAGGCCAGCTCATGCTTGCGCTGGCAAGCTTGCCACTGCCCCAGCTCTTGGGCCGGCTAACACTTGCGCCAGATCGCTTGCCATTGCCCCAGCTTGTGCCGCTGCGGCTGCCTGCATTTCCGCTTGCGTTTCCACGGCTGCTCCAATTGACCGTCTTCACCCGCCGCAGCGGCAGTCCAGGCCAGGATAGCTTTCGATTGCGGTTCAACAGCTGAAGCAGTCCCCATTTTCTCCCCCATCTTGCCATGCTTCTATCGCCTCCCGCCCTAAGGATCGTCCCACTCTGTATTCAAGCTTATGCTTGGCTCGGATAAAAAAGAAGAAAAGCCGCCCGCGCCGCCTTGCCCCTCGCAAAAAAGCTCCATTGTTCAGGTTATAGCTTTCATCCTGACGGTGAAGCCTATATAATGGAGGAACTTACGGTGCAATTGGATTGGAGGCTGGTACCCATGTTCACCTATCGGGAGAAGCTGTATATGCTGAAGACGCTGAAGCAAAACAAAGCCAAACGGTTATTCGGCTTGCGGAAGCTGCCGCCTGAGCATCAAGCTCTCGTCGACAAGCTAGAGCAAATGGTACGCAACGAACAGGTCAACAAGGCGCATCTGTAGCCAGCGCCCTTTACGCTAAAGTAAACTGGATTCAATGATGGAGGAAATTATGCTAACCTTTGAACAAAAGCTTGAAATCATTACGTCCTTTCCCGAGCTGGAGCGCAGCGATGTATCGCTTGGACGCGTTAATTTTCAATATGCAGACAGCGTGTACGACCGCAAAAATGTCGTTTACCACCTGCATCCGAACGGCAATGGCTTCGTTTATGCCGCCCTGCTGGAAGGCTATGACATCGACGACAAGGGCCTCGTCAACATTCGCAGCCTGGATGAGCCTGCGCTTCGCACGTTGATTGCCGAAGCAATCAAATCGCTATCGTTCAAGCCTGAAGTGCCCCTGACGAGAGCACAGCGCAGAAGACAACGGGCTAATTCCGATCAGCAATGGGTTAACGAGGATTCGCAGACGCTTCAAGTACGATTTGAGGAAGATACTTGGATGATCTACGAGGGAGTTAATTTGGAGATGGCCTTCGAAACTTACGAAGAGGCTGTCGAATATTTGGAAGAGGAAGGCTTTTCGCGTGAGTAGCATCCTGCCTGTTCTGCTGTATTCTTTTTCAAAAAAGCTAAGGTGAAACGGCTTCCGCCGTCCTCTGGCGGCGCGGCGCGTTTCAGTCAGAGAAATAGAGAAAGTATGGCGAAATCATATGCTTTCCTATATTTTGAAAAAAGCACCTCCAGCTGCGGCAATACAGCGCAGCGCTGGAGGTGCTTTTCATGATGTAATTCAGATAATTCTTCCTGAAATCCCACTATTTTTGATGGTATGATAGTTCTTGAGGTGGTTTTATGCTTATAGAAAACGAGACAGGCTACCGTATTCCAATATACATAACAAAAATGAGTATAGATGATGTAAAAGGAATGCGACCAAATTGGACTCCAGGTTTTAACTGGCGATTGTACTTTCAGATGGGTAATGTCAAAGTGTATAAAATTTGTGTCATCGATTCGGATCAAATAGAGGGAGCCATCGCACTAGAAAATCGTGGCGATCATGAATGGATACACTTAATTGAAAAGGCACCACATAATTTAGGTTATACTTAAATTAAAGGTGGTGGATTTCAAATGAACGGCAGCAACTTTGTAAGAAGCTCCGGCAGCGGACGCATAGATATAGCAGACACTCGTTTCAATGTTTATGAAGTCTCCCCGACTATACCTGGACCGAAAGACGAGCAACGCGATAAAGAAGTTAGCGAAGCCATTGAAAAGTGGAAAAATTCGAATAGTAATTGTGAAAAGCTCCGCCAATAGGCGGAGCTTTTTTACAATAAAAACAGTAATTATCTCACTCATCTATTATCATTAATACGCCTCAAGCTCGCGCTTTGGCAGCAAACGCACGTATTTATCGGATAAGCTCATGAGCTTCATCATATAATCATAGTCGCTGCGGTACTGCTCAAAATTGGGAACTGGCTCCATCGTATCAAGCGATACAGCGGTGCCGTCATCAAAGCCTTTGCCGGGAACGAACAAAATATCATTATTGAAAAATGATCCGCTCGGCAAATAATAACGCATCCCCAGCACATTCCGATCGATGTTCAGCAGATCATGGCCAAACAGCGTAGCGCCCGACTGCTCCGGCTTAAGACCAAGCAAATTAGCAATCGTCGGCATCATATCCAGCTGTCCGCCGACCTGCTCCACTACCTGCCCTTTGCCGCCTTTGACACCGCCCGGCATATGAACGATAAACGGAATATTGAAGCGGCTTAGCCGTGCATCATACGTCATGCCAAGCTCCGTCTTAAATTGCTCTGGATCGATTTTGTCAGGCTGCAGGCCGAAGTGGTCGCCGTACATAACCAGCACCGTATTGTCCCACAATCCCTGCTCCTTAAGCTTGCTGATCAATGTGCCAATGGCGTAATCGGTATAATGGATTGCCGTCAAATAGTCGCCCAGCTGAGTGCCTGCAAGCGAATCCGGCAGCGTTAGTGTTACGCGGTCAGCCGGCACCTTAAAGGGAAAGTGGCTGGACGTTGTAACGAACTGCGCGTAAAAAGGCTGCTTCATCTCGGTAAGCTTTTGGACTCCGACCCGGTAAAGCTCCTCATCCGAGGCGCCAAAATCATTAAATTGGTCATTCGTATAATAAGGCTTATCGTAATAAGCATTAAAACCAAGCGCCGGGTATAGCTTGTCGCGATCCCAGAACGTCACGTTATTAATATGGAAGGTGGCGGTATCATAGCCTTGCTCCTGCAATAGCTTCGGAAGGCTTGGGAACGCACGGTCCCCGTACCCTTTTGACATCGCTTCGCTACCGACCGGATAAATCGACGTATTCGACATAAATTCGGCATCCGATGTGTTGCCCTGGCCAATTTGCTGATACACATGAGGAAAATAATACCCCTCATCCGCCAGCTGATTAATGGTCGGCGTAATTTCCTGGCCGTCCACCTTAAGGTGGATCGGAAAGTTTTGGAAGGCCTCCATTTGCAGGACAATTAAATTTTTACCTGCTGCCTTACCAAATTGAACAGGTTGTTTCTCCGCTTGCTTGGCTTGTACATCCTTATTAGCTCCCGTATCAGCATAAGGATAGCTTGCTTGCAGCTCATTAATTTCAGCAATCGTTTCTGGCAAGCTGCCGGTTTCGGTCTCGATGGCTTCACTGCCAGCCTGCCAAGCCGCAGATGCCTGAAAGCCGATAAACCCGAGATTTTTCGCCCTCTCCAGCTCATTTACAATCGTTTGATCCATATAAACCTGGCGGCTGAAAAACGATGTACTGACGATTAGCACGACAAGCAGCACCGACACTCTTCCCATACGTTTGTATTCATATACTTTCCGTGTACGAAAACGCCTTACTGCATACACCGCCAGCCAAATCGCCACATCAAGAAAATAAGCGAAATAGACAGGTTGAATTAACGACTGAACACTTGCCCGCACTTGACCGACTTGATTAATCGACTTAAGCACATTGTACGTCGGCACCGAGCCATAATAATCAAAATAAACCGTCGAGGCAAACAGCAGCAGCGACAGTACCGCATTAACGAGTAAAAAAAGAGCACCTTTGCGTTTGCCGGGGGCAACCAGCTCGAACAGCAATAACACGCCTAGCAAGCCTAGGCCGTCCATCGCCACATCTCTCATTGCAATCGTATCAAAAATAAAATAGCGAAATAACGCCAGCTTGAGCAGCAGCGCTGCATAAACAAGCAAAAAAGGCGACCGCTGCTTATTTTCTCCAAACATCAGTTGCTGCATAAGCCTCACTCACTCTCTCGCATTCCACGTTAATATGATAAATGTGTAACTTATAAATGCTTATATTTAAAAAAAAGAAGCCATCAACACGTGATGGCCGCTTCCTTAACGATAATTGTTAAGATTATATTAACGCATTTGCGAGTTGAATGAAAGAGGAGGTTCCTTCCGATTATTCTTCTTCATTTATCCTGCTGCTTCATTATGCGGTAATGGCTTGTAATTGTTCATTTTTTCCAGTCTGGCGAAAGAAATACAGGAAGGTCAAGGCGAGCGCAATAATCGCAAAGATGCCTAAAATCAACATTTGCTCGCGCATTACCCCATAATCACCGCTTGCTACAATCGCTTTGAAGCCGATAATGCTGTGTGTCATCGGCAGCCAAGGATTTACCTTCTGCATCCAGTCCGGCAGCATCTCCAGCGGAAACGTTCCTGCGCTTGAAGTAAGCTGCAAAATCATCAGCACGATGACCGCAAAGCGGCCCGGGTTATCAAGCCATGTGACGAGCATTTGTACGATCCAAGTGAAGGTCAGGCTTGTTATAATTGTGAATAAGAAAAATAATGGCTTGCTGTGAACTTCAAGCTTGAGGACGTATAGCAGAACCGTGTCGGCAATGACCGACTGCACGAGACTGACCATCGTAAACGTCAGCGTCCGGCTGACAAAACGCTGCATAGGTGTAGCACTGGCAATGCCAGACTCTCTCAAAGAGAACACCGTAGTAAACACGAGCGCTCCCATAAATAGCGCCAGTGACAGGAAATATGGCGTAATACCCAGTCCATAATGGCTTAGCTTATGATCGGTGTTTTCTGTCACTTTGACTGGAGCAGCGAACATGCTAACCGTGCTGTCTCCTGATTGCACGTCTGACGATTTACTAGCCGCTTCATTTAATTGGCTCGCAAGCTCGCCCGATCCGTCAACCAGCTTCACGGAGCCATCGGCCAGTTGGCCTGCGCCATCGTCAAGTTTTTTCGAGCCGTCGGCCAGTTCACTAACGCCGCCGTTCAGCTTTCCAAGTCCCGTTTGCAGCTTTGCAGCGCCTGCTTGAAGGCTTGAGGCACCTTCTGCTGTTTTCTCGCCGCCTGCCGCAGCTTCCTTCATTTTGGTGCTGAAGGTATGCAGCCCTTTAGCCAGCTCCTGCTGTCCGCTGCTAAGCTTAGCTGCTCCATCCAGCAGCTGCTTCTGTCCTTTCGCAAGCTCTGTGCTGCCGGTTAGCAATTGCTTCTGTCCGTCATGCAACTGCTCGCTGCCGGACGCCACTTGGCGGCTAGCCGCCAGCAGCTTTGCCAGCAGCTTTGCCAGCTGCTCATTGCTTTGCAGCTCCGGGCTGCTCGCTACGAGCTGCGCCAAACCGTCAGCGACCTGGCTTGCGCCGGCCGCAACCTGCGCGCTGGCCTTCTCCGAAGCCGTCAAGCCAGCGGACAGCTTCCCGCTTCCAGCGCTTGCCGCTTGCAAGCCAGCTTCAAGCTTAGCAGCGCCATCCTGCGCGCTGCTTGCCCCAGCGCCGAGCTTGGCAGCCGCCGCAGACAGCTCACTGAGCCCGCTCGACAAAGTCGCGGTTCCCGACTTCAGCGCACCTGCGCCTTTGGCAAGGTCGCCCGCGCCAATCGCGAGCTGCTTCACACCTACCTGAACGTCCGCTGTGCCGCTTGCCAGCTTGTTCAGATTCTTTTTCAGCGTCGTAATGCCGCCCTCTAGCTTGCCTGCCCCATCTTGAAGCTCCGTTGCACCGGAGCCTGCTTTACCAAGCCCATCGGAAATTTTATCGATTTGCTCAAACATGCTGCGCGTATAGGCTTCTGTTATTTGCACGGACAGCTTCGACTTCAGCTCTTTCATTGCGCTGCTGCCGATTTGTGCGCCTACAAAGTTATAATCGCTATTCGGTTCAAAAATAATTTCCGCTTGCTTCGGCTCAGCCTCCGTCAGCGTCGATGCATCCTGCGAAAAATGCTCAGGAATCGTAATCGTCATATAATAATGATTATTGCTCATGCCGGTCTTTGCCTGATCCTGCGTAACGAAAGACCAGCTAAAGTCAGTATTTTTCCCCAGCTCATCGACGAAATCCTCGCCAATATGCAGCTTCTTGCCTTCATAGTCTGCCCCTTGGTCAAGATTAACAACCGCTACCGGCAGCTTGCTCGTCTGTCCGTAAGGGTCCCATGAGCCTTCTACTAGAAAACTGCTGTACAGCATCGGAAGCAGGGCAACACCCGCTAACGTCAGCAGCACCATCGGCTTCTTGCCAAGCAGCTTTATTTCCTTCCAAAACACTTGAAATACACCCATCGAGAACACGTCCTTTTTCAATATGCTGATCTATGCTGCTTATATGTTGAACTAATGACCATTTCGGTATATTGGTCAGTTTTTCTCAAAAAAATAGGCATCGCCGTCTTGCTTTGACTTTGCCCATTACTTTACCGGATCGGCTACAATGCCATATGTGATAAAGGAAAGCATATTTTGTTTAATCTCATCCTTGCTCAGCGGCGCGCTCAGCTTATTCCAATCGGACGTCAATCCGATGTACAGCCGAAAAATCATAAACGCGGCAATCTCAGGATTGCAAGGCTTCACCTCGCCATTGTCAATCGCCCGCTCCAGCTGCTGCTTAAGAAAGTCCAGCGCGAACTGCTCCATTCGGCGAATACCCTCCAGCGCCTGCACCGTTCCAATGTCTCGAACCTCCTGGGAGAGCTTCACAGCCAGCTCATGGTCAGAGCGGAAATCGAGAATCGAATCAAGCACATTAAACAAATTGTCGGCGAACGCCGCGTCCTGCTCCGTTCCCTCGTTCATAATGCTTTGCAGCTCTGCAAAGGCTTTGCCGAGAATTTCCTCAAACAGCTCTTCCTTCGTCTTGAAAAAGGTGTAAATCGTCCCTTTGCCTACATTTGCGATTTTGGATACGAGATCCATCGTCGTCGCTTTATAGCCATACTGTGCAAACGACTGCGCCGCCGCTTCTAAAATCAATGTTTTGCGATCAACCGCCATCCCCATTACCTCCCTTGCAAAAAGCGTTTCAAACGTTCATTGTTCAGCTTAATGATCAAAAATGACCATATTTCATTTTCAGTCAATTGGTCATAAGTTAATTTAACACACAGCAATGCAAAAGTAAAATCTTTTTTTCATATGTTTTTTCAAGCGTTTTGCATCTGTTTTGCAAGCATTATTTCGAGTGTTATTTCTATATTCATTTCACCGCTACTGCGCGCTGCTCGGCGACATTTTTAATATAAAGGTTGCGTCTTGTCAAAAATACCCGCATATAGCGCTCCAGAAACAGCAAATCTGCAAGCTTTCCCAGCACTCCCAAGGGCGAGGCATAATCAAACGTATCAATCATTAAGGTTCCGTCTCCGGAGATGATAAATTCATGGGAATGTGTAAAATGCTTAAACGCCCCGCTAACCTGCTCGTCCACAAAATAATGCGGAGCCTCCATGACGGAAATGCGCGCTGTCAGCCGCTGCTTAATGCCAAAATGCACAGCCTCCCACGTCACAGACTGTCCTAGCTCAATTAACCCCTGCGTCACGCCGCCAATCGCGCGTTCTCTCGTCTGTGAAGTCGATTCCGCATGGATATCAATGCTGCGGGCCAGATCAAAGCATAGCTGGGCGGGCGCCTTGATGTAAAGCTCAGTCCTAATAATCGGCATACGTCACCTCTGCGCTCGCTTTATAATAGCTAAAATATAGCACCTTTATAGCCCGGTTTAAAGCTTCTTTCCTTTAGACGACGATACAAAATATTTATGTTGCTCAAATTTCAACTACGGCATACAATAATACCAAGTAAATAAATTGGAATTAGAGGTGAACGGTAATGCGTGAAGTTCCTATGCGCTATGTTAAAGCGAACCAGGTTGGAATCGTTACTTTTGTTCTTCTCTCCTTTATCTTCAATCAGCCCTTGCTATTGGGGATATTATGGATCATTCAAGTGGCTGGCCTTGCTTCTGCGGGGAAGCTCAACCTTTTTGTACGGATTGCGAAGCTGTTTATAAAAGAGACCGGCACGGAGACGCAAGCGGCTGAGCTGCAGCGTTTCAACAATGTGCTGGCTGTGCTGTTTCTTACTCTAGCGCTGGCATCCGCAGTGTTTGGCTGGGAAATTGCCAGCTATGCGTTCTCCATTATGCTGCTGGCAGCCGCTAGCGCCGCCTTGCTCGGCTATTGCGTTGGCTGCACCGTTTATTTTTGGTACAAGCAATTCCGCGCAGGCCGGAAAATAGGCGGCATTTAGCAGCTGCTGCAAGCAGCACTATAGAGCAGCAAAAAAAGGATCTCCATTCCAACTGCATTCCAGCAGGGGACGGAAATCCTTTTTTCGTTATTCGACTTGCAAGCCCAGAAGCTTGTAGATCATTACAGCAGCCTGTGCCCGTGTTGCTTGGGCTAGAGGGGCAAATTCATTTTGGCCCATGCCGCTCACCATTCCAGCCGCTTGCATGGCAGCAATACCTTTTTTGGCGTATACCGAAATAGCATTCTCGTCTGAAAATGGTGCTGCTGCTTCCTTAGCTAACTCGAGCTCCGCATATTTTGCAGCCTGATAGGCCATGACCGCCATATCTTGTCTCGTGATTTTGTCATACACACCAAAGCTGCCGTCTGATTTTCCTTTAACAATTCCGAGCTTATAGGCTGTGGCCACGGCGTCATAATACCATGTCCCTTGTCGGACATCACTCAGCGGTGTTAGAGCATTCGCCTCCGTCAAATCCAGTCCATTCATCAGCATGGAGATAAACTCCGCTCTCGTCACCGCAGCTTCCGGTTTAAATTGTCTTTCGCCAGTCCCGCTGAGGATATCGCGGGCAGCCAACGCACCAACCGCTTGCTGCTGCCATGCTTTCGTTACATCCTTGAAGCCGACTTTCTTGTACACGACAGCATATTTGCTGAAATGCTTGGACTTAAACACCACGCTGCCGCTTAATGAATCATATTTGCTATTTTTCACAGCTTCCAGCGCTCCACTATCCGTAATATAGCAAATAATGATTTGATACGGATTTTCACCAGGCTGCAATGAATATGGAATAGCTACAACAATATCCTCTCGCCCGTCAAAATCGCTGACCTTCACCCCATCCACTTCCAGCTGAAAGTCATAAACGACTGCGCCAGTCAATTGCTGCTGCGTCTCAGCAGGCAGCTTGGAAATATCCGCTTTCGTAATCGTAAGGCTCAAGCTTTTTAGAGCTGTGGCTTTATTATTTTCAAGCCATTTCAAGGATAGCGTTACGATGGCAAAGCCCGTATCGATTTCGAGCCACTCAGCTTTCTCTGTGCTTCCAGCTTCCAATAATCGCGTGAGTGGGATTTTTACTAGCCATTCCTTTGCCTCTGCATTTGAATTGATTTTCAGCTTGATTTTCCCATCAATGGCGCTTTCCAGCGCGGCCTTCACCGTATTTTCATCCAACTCCACCAACTGCTTGCCGCCTTCCGTTCCCTTAGGCGTAGCAGTAGGCTGCGATGAACTCGAACCGCCCGAAGGGCTAGATGTCGGATTCGGTGTCGCACTCGCGGTCGGCTGCGGCGTTGTACTGCTTGGCGTCGGCTCTGGTGTCGCACTTGCAGACGGCTCAGGCGTCGGTGTCGGCGTAGGAGTCGGTGTTGGACCCCCATCCACCTTCGAAACAATGACGGTTGCCTCCGCCGTCAAGTAGGTGCCGGCCACCTCGCCTTTCACCTTGAAAAGGCCTGTTTTGCTCACTTGCTCCTCATCTATTTTTCCCCATTGCACATTTGCATTTTGCTCGCTGCCATCGCTCTTGCTGACGGAAACGGAAGCTGGAAGCAATGTTACTGCTCCTACAGCCGCTCTGACCTGTATAGGATTTATTGCTGTTATGACCGCTCCAGGCGCCGTTCTCAGTCTTAAAACAGTGACCGAATAGGCGGGGAAATCGTACGTAAAGGATTGGCCTAATCCGGCAACCTCCTTCACCTCCGGCAATACGTTTTCCGGTGTGGCAAACGAGTTTTCCTCCGCCGCCGATGCCGCTTTCAGCTCCAGCACGGTAGCGCTGCCGTCGATATAATCAGCATCCACATTTACGATTGAGGTTTGCTCGCTGCCGCCAATATTCACGACCTTGACGATCAGATCACCTGTCTTGTCATCCTTCGTAGTCACGCTGTACAGCGGGCCGGGGTCCCGATCGACCTCATGCACCAAAACACCATCCAAATAACAGCGGATGAGCGAGCCCTGCAATTCGATTTTAATATCATACCAACGATTGGCTTCAACTCCGCTGTTCAAGGAATTGCTGAGGTTCGACTTGGTGCCGCCAACCGCCTGCTCAATGACGGTCAACGTATTGTTCCAGCCGCCAAGGTTCCACCAATAATAATTGTCGGTATCCTTAGCGCCAAATCCGATCAGGAAGCCTTCGGAGCCCGCCGCCTTCTTCGCTTTCAAATGCATCGTGTAATTGCTCCATTGCTGGCCTTCCTTCAATAGAAGCCGCGCATCCGTTGTACTGGACGAGGTTTGCTTGAGCACGCCGCTGTCAATCGACCAAGCGCCCTTGAAGCTGCTCCACTGCGAAAGCGTCAACGGATCGCTGAAATCATTTTGCAGCAAAATCGTACCGTCGTTAGCCGTAACCGTTACCTCATCATACTCTACAGCTGTGTTCCAAGAGCCGAGTGCAATCGAGCCTTGGACGGTGCTGCTGCTATAGCTTTTATTTTTCTGAAGCTGGGACGGCATAAGCTGCTGACCGACATGGCGGCTGAACAGCTGCTGCACGTAATAGTTCGGTGTCCCATACGCCTGGCTGTTGTCAAACCAGATTAAATCGGTCGTCCACTGCGTGTTGCCTTGCCTTGCAAATAATGGCGCGAACGAAGACATTGCCACAACATCCGAATTGCGTTCAAGCCCCGTCATAAATGCCGCTTCGGCGAGGGCGCTTTCCATATTGTTTTTTTTGCCCGTTCCGTGCGCTGCATATTCGCCTACAAAAACCTTCGGCCCGCTGCGGCTGTAATGGTCATACCGATTGACATTATTGTAAAACCACTGCGGGCTCTGATACATATGCTCATCGACCAAATCCGCTTTATTGCCATTGCTTCCAAGCCAATCATAAGCATAATGGAACATCGAATCTTCTGGAAAAGCGCCCGCACTCAGCACCAGCTGAATGTCGGGATATTTTGCTTTTATCGCATCATAAAAAACTTCATACCGGTCCAAATAATCCTGGCCCCACAATTCATTGCCAACGCCAAGATATTTCATATTAAATGGTTCCGGATGACCACTCGCAGCGCGCACTGCCCCCCAAGTAGAATCAACTGGTCCATTCGCGTATTCTATGAGATCGAGCGCATCTTGAATATAGGGGCCAAGCTCGTTCATTGGCACTTTCGGCGGATTGCCGTGACAGGACACTTGGCCGATAAAAATAATCGGCAAAGGCTCGGCGCCAATAGCTGGAAATATTCCTGAAAGCCGAGGCCGAACGATTGATAATAATTGGCCGCCCATTGATTCCGCTGGATTTGGCGCTCTGCTACGTCGCCGATTGTATTTTTCCATCTGTAGCGATTTTCAAGAGAGCCGCCCTCCACGATACAGCCGCCTGGAAAACGAAGAAATCCCGGATTTAAATCGTCAAGCATTTCGGCTAGATCGTAGCGCAGCCCGTTTGTGCGGTTTTGCCACGTCTTCTCCGGGAACAGCGACACCATATCCAAATCGATAACCGCCAGCTCCGTTCCGATAACGACGAGCTTTGCGTTCGTGCTGGCGGCATTCGTTTGAATGGCACAGCCAACCTTCTGCCAATCAGCTGTAAGGTCCTTCACCTCACAGGAGCCATAAACCACGTCGTCTTGTCCTCTAAGCTGGGCAACTAGCGGCTTCGTCAAAGGGCTTGCGCTCCGTGCATAAACGCTGAAATTATATGTTTCGCCGCTGGCAACAGCTATGCCCGAGTAGCCTGCATTCGCTAGCTCAACCGCTGCTCCCGTATCACTGCCCGCATTCGTAATCGTCAGGCGCGCAAATCGCGGATTGCTGGCGTTCAGCGGCTCGTCGGTCGCGGTGGCGAGCTCGCCCACAGCACCGCCATATGCGACTTTGCTCCAAGCAAACAAAGAGGTGCCGAATTCGAAGGAGCGATTTTGCACCAATTCACCATATAACCCGCCATCCGCCGCATAGTTGATATCCTCATAGAAAATGCCGTATAGCGTAGGGCTCACCTCATGAGCCGCCTCTCTGCCATTAATATTCAAGGTATAGGATGCCGAATTCAGCTCCCATACTACGATGGTAAAGGACTTTGTATCCTGCTCGGCCCCTTTGGCAATCGTCGCTGTAAGGATGACCGTCTTATCGCCAAGTCCCGCTTCCGGACGCGTTACCTTCCCTTCTGCACTTACCGTTGCCGGGTCAGAAGAAGCCCAAGAAATGACCGTTCCTCCAGGGCCCGCCGCCGGTAGTGACAGATCCTTCGTCTGCTGCGTCGTATCGCCCAGCTCCAGCCAGTTTTTATCATACGCAATGATTTCGATATCGCTTAACGCCTCTCCGACCAGTGAGACAAGCTCACTTGCAGACAAAGCGCGGTCATAGATGCGGAAATCGTCTATTTTGCCATCATAATAAGGATCAGCCGCAAACTGGGATTTGCCAATATAATTGTTCGTCGTAAAGCCAAGCTCGGAGGGATCATTTTGCATATTGCTTACGGTGGCCACTTGAATGCCATTGATAAACATCGTATACGTGTTGCCGGAAATGACAACCGCTACATGCTGCCATGAGCTGGAGGCCGTAAAAACCGGGCCAGCCAAAGCATTTTCACCGTTGCCTTGGGGAAGCGCCGCGAAATGGGCAACGCCCGAATGATTTTTCAAAGTCAGAAACATCCAATTTGTCGTACTGGTGCCAAAATCAAACACTCGCGCCCACGTTCCCAAGCTGTCCACCTTCACCCAAGTGGCAATGGTCATATCATGGGTGGACGAAAGCACACCATCGGGCAGTTTAACATAACCATCCGTTCCATTTAAATCAACGGCTCCGTTTATTTTGCCATCTGCCGTGAAGGCCACTCCTCCTGATAATAGGCCGTCATGCCCGTTCGGAGAGCGGTCTTTCACCGTGCTGCCTGCTGTTTCATCAAAGTTGTAATGAAGCAGCAGACCAGCAGAGACTGCTGAAGCTGTTGCTTCTTCATGAGCTGTTTCATCAAGAGTTATATCTTCAGTGACCATTTCTTCAGCAGTTGGGTCAGCCGTTTCTGATACAGCAGCTTCTGTTACAACATCCTCCGCATTTGTATAAATCGTATGCTCATCATTTGCAAACACCGGGGACACAACAGAGAAGCACAGCAACAGCACCATCGTGCTTGCTATGACATCTCGTAAAAGCTTATTGCGCAAAAAAACCATGAAAGTTGAACCTCCTTGTTTTTATTGGCATGCGTGTTCACGTTCTTCACAAATGATAAAGCGTTTACATAAGTTGTTGAATACAGATTTATGGTGGAAATGTGTAAATTTATGTTTGAATTGGAACTTTATCAAAAAGAGAAGCACACCAAAAAAACCTCTTGGCCATTTGCCAAGAGGTTTTTTTGTCCAGACAGCAGCCGACCGTTTAGCCCGTGCTGAAGGCGGCTATGTTAGAAAGATTGTCAGTTTGCTCATGCTGCATATAGTCTAAAGCTGCCTATGGCTTAGTCGGAATTTCAAGTTTGGTATACCAGGTTTTCCCCCCGTCCACTGTGCTGTAGATTGCTGGGGAATTCAGGCTCGTATCCGCCATATACCCGACATAGGTGCTCGTGAACGAAATCGTGTTGGCATAACCGACCGTATCCGACGGCGCAAACCAGGTTTGTCCGCCATTGGAGGAGCGTCCAATGCCGATGCGCTGCGCCGCTGGGGAATACGCGCTCAAAATCGCTGTGCCCCCCACCAGCTCAAGGTCGCTCGGATGTCCGCCCGGTGATGCCGGCCCTTGTGAAACAAGTCCCTTTGCTTCTCCAGGCGCGCTGCCACCGCCCGCTGTGCTCTGGCTAATGACCTTGCGCCAGCTTGCACCGTTGTTAGCCGAAGCGTATACCGAATAAGATTGCTGCGACATGCCCGCTCCACCATTAAATTGCGCCCATACCCCAGTGCCATCTGCAACGATTTTACCACCGCTCAGCTCGTCCGCCTTCACATGAAGGGAAGTCGTCCAGGTCACGCCTCCGTCCGTCGTTCTCGACAGGTTATAGCCGAGACCCGGCAGGATGACTAGTGCCCAGCCCTGCTTGTCATTTACAAACTCCGCATAGCGCGTGTTTGCCGGGGTTGCGATTTTCGCCCAGCTTTTCCCGCCATCCTTCGTTTTATAGGCAAAGGCATTCGTATAACCAAAGCCATTATTTTTATCTATAAAATGAATGCGCTGCAGTTGAAGAGTGCCTGTAGGCAGCTTCGTAAACTTGCTTCCGCCATCCGTCGTATACAGCAAAGCGTTCGGACCATTGCTCGCAGATTTTGCTAGCGCCCAGCCTGTTGTATTGGAGATGAAATCGAGCTGTGTGAACTGCCATGTCCCTTTATATATCGACTGCCAATGGGAGCCAGAATCAGATGTCCCGATGAGAAAGCCATTGCCGGCAGCCCGTCCTGTCGTTGCATTTAAAAATTGAATATCGCTAAAATGGTAGGCGCTGTCGCCTGCCGGCTTTCCGCTGAACAAACCCTGCTCAGCTGTAGCGTCCGCTGCCCCAGCTGTCGGCAATATCGTTGCCAAGCCAATCGCAATAGCCGCTGCTGCCATCATGCTTTTCCCTTTGGAGATCGATCGTGTGGATGTTTTCATTATGAATGTCCTCCTGCTTCGTAGGTGGTTTAATAAACATTTTGACTCTGCCTTCTTAATACCCTTCATCCACCAAAACGAATCTTATCCCTAAATAGTTGCATGGTAAAAGAACACAATTTTAATAACTGATTTGTAACTATTTATCCTTTGCATTTTTCTATAATCATTATGATAATAAAGGTTACAGCCCTCATTCAATTTTAATGTTGTGCAACAAAATTAGACATAGGCAGGTAAGAGGCAGAATGGACAACGGCAAGCAGTCACAAGGACATATCGCGCGAAGTGCACATGAGCAACAGGGAAACAAAACGTACAGGGCTGGGCTTGACGGAATTAGGGCAATCGCTGTAATTGCGGTTATTTTGTACCATCTTCATCCCGGATGGATGCCGGGCGGACTGCTCGGTGTAGGCATCTTTTTTGTCCTATCCGGCTATTTGATCACTAGTATATTAATGCATGAGCTAGAACGACATGGAAAAATAGATTTGAAAGCTTTTTGGATCCGTCGGGCAAAAAGATTGCTTCCCGGCATGCTGTTTATGATTACGGTCACCGGGGCAGCGACCCTGCTGTTTTCTTTTCCGCATTGGTCTCCCTTTTTAACCGACTTACCTGGTGTGCTGCTATATGTGAGCAATTGGTGGCTTATTTTACATAATGTTTCTTATTTCGAAAGCTTTGGCCCCGCCTCGCCGCTCGGCCATCTATGGTCACTTGCTGTAGAAGAACAGTTTTATTTGGTGTGGCCGCTTATGCTCTTAGCGGGTCTTCGTTTTTTGAAACGGCGCCGTGCGCTGCTGCTGGGCATACTCGCACTGGCCCTATTGTCGGCCGCTGCTATGGCATGGCTATACCAGCCTGACAGTGATCCGAGCCGTGTTTATTATGGAACAGATACGCGCATGTTCGGCCTGCTCATCGGGGCAGCGCTTGCTCTTATATGGCCGTTTCATAAGCTCAAACCACGCGTTTCCAATGAAGCGAAGCTTACGCTTGATATAATCGGCGGAACCGCGCTGCTTATCTCGCTGCTTGCTTTTTGGTATACGAATGAGTATCAGCCCTTCTTATATCTTGGAGGCATGCTGCTGCTGTCCTTTGTATCGATGCTGCTCATTATGACAGCGGCGCATCCAGCCAGCCGAATCGGTCGTTTATTATCGATTCAGCCGCTTCGTTTTATCGGTGTTCGTTCCTATGGACTTTATTTGTGGCATTATCCGGTCATAATTTTGACGAGTCCGGCTGTGGATACGGGTGAAATTTCGATGATGCGCCTAAGTTTGCAGCTTGTGTTGATGCTTGTGCTTGCCACCGTATCCTATAAATATGTTGAACAACCCCTTCGTCACGGAAGCATTAGAAAGCTGTGCAGGCAATTCCCCGCCTGGATAGCCGCCCATTCCTATCGAAGAGCCTTTATCGCCTTCTTCAGCGTGTGCTTATTCGTCACGTTTTCATTTGCCCTTCGAATGGACTGGTTAGATTCGATCTGGGGCAATAAGCCGCTCTCACATGTGCAGGCGTCGGGTAATTACGCCGCTGGAAATGCCGAAGCTCCGGGGACGGAGCCCAGTGTTGAAGGAAGCTCTGGTGCTGGGACGGGATCAGAATCGGGCGAGCTGGAGTCGGCCGCACCAGAGCAGACGCCGGCACCGAGCGGGGAGGCAAGTGCATGGGCAAGCCCCGAAGCAAGTAACGAGCCGATTTCGTCAGTGAAACCGACCGAGTCGGGTGGGGGCGGGGGCAAGAAGGCGCCAGAGCATGGGGCAGAACAGCCTTCTCATTCCGAAACAAAGGTGACCGCAATTGGAGATTCCGTTATGCTCGACATTCAGAGCGAGCTGGAAAAGCTCGTTCCCAGCATAGCGGTAGACGGTCAAATCGGCAGGCAAATGTCTGAGGCTCCACCTATTCTTGAACAGCTTCAGCAGCAAGGCACGCTTGGCGACACCGTTATTATTGAGCTCGGAACGAACGGCGCTTTTGCAAGCAAGCAGCTTTCGCGAATTTCTGATCTACTTAAGAATAATAAAAAAATTATATTGGTGAACACGAGGGTCCCTCGGCCGTGGGAGCAAATCGTCAACGATGCTCTAGCCAAAGCAGCCAGAGCGGGCAAAAATATGGTTCTCGTTGACTGGCACACTGCCAGCTCTGGCAAAGACGACTATTTTTCACAGGATGGTGTCCATCTAACAGCTAAAGGAGCGAAAGCGCTGGCGGCACTGATTGCCCGGGCTATTTAAAGCTTGGGTTTGCGGCACGTGCAACATCGCGCAACATCTTGTAACATCAAGAAACCGCTTGTCATTGTCTTTCGACATTCGACAGGCGGTTTTTTGGGGTTTAAAGCTATACACGGTTGGTTAGCCTTTAATCGTTAAAATCGGTTCTACTTCCGCTACGACTTGGGCCATGCCGTGCTCCTCATGGGATTCAATAATGGCATTGATATCCTTGTAGGCATAGGGAGCTTCCTTCTTTAATTCCTCTTCCCATTTCTTTAAAATATCCGGCCGCGATTTAATATCGTTGCGATTCGGATCAATCGGCGTGACCACATTAAACTTGGCAATAAACTCCCGGAATAAAGCATCATCCACCTTGATGGAGTCGCCTCGGGAAAGACTTCTGCCCGCGCCGTGGCTGGCACTGAACAGGCTCTCCCGATTGCCGAGTCCTGCAAGAATATAGCTTTTTGCACCCATCGATCCCGGGATGAATACAGGCTCCCCCGTATATTGAAAAGGCGTATTCATCATTTGTTCTGCCGACTTCGCTGTGCAGGCCCCTTTGCGGTGGATAAAACCCGCACTGCCATCGATCGTTTCTTCCCAAACAAAATTATGCGGCGCATCGTACAGCAATTGATAATCGAACGATTTCAAGCTTTGATGCAATGCTTTTTGCAGCATAAGTCCCAAAAACAAGCGATTCGCAAAAGCAAAATTAGCCGCATTGTGAAGGAGATTCCAGTAACGCTTCCATTGCAGCGCATACTGCTCAGATTGCGGCAGCACATAGATGCCATTGCTTGGATGCTTTAATGATGCTGGATAAATGTCTTTCAGCATTTCTTTTATATGGAGGCCTGCATGATGTCCAATCGATACGGAACCCGTATGAATCATCACAACCACTTGGCCCTTCTTAATATTCCACTCGTTAGCCAAGGCATGGTTGCGTATATTAACTACCTTTTGTATCTCTACAAAATGGTTCCCTCCGCCAATCGAGCCAATCTGGCTGTCATAGGAAAGCCCCGGGCTGCCTAGAAAGCTGTCGAGTCCGTCTACTTCGCCTGCAATAAACGAGCCAGAGCGGTTTACTCTGGAAAGGTCCCGCTCTTGCTGACTCGCGTTATAAAAATCCCATAGCCCTTCGCTTTTGCTCCCTTGATGCGATGCCAAAACACCCATTAAACCTTCTTTGAAAATCGCTTCGCGCTGCGACCTTGTCATCGGGATATTGCGTCCGCCTTCGAAGAAAATGTGGCGAATGTCGGCTTCCAATTTTTTGAGATTGGAACGAATGTCGTCCTCCTGAAGCGAAGTCGTGTACAGCCGCATGCCGCAGTTAATGTCATTGCCTACAGCTTGGGGTATGACGAAGCCTTTTGTAAGAATCGTCGTGCCAATCGGGATACCGCTTCCTTTATGGAAGTCCGGCGTAATTGAAACCTCTTCGATCTTGGCATCCGCATTTGAAAAATAGCCGGTCTGGTGCCGCTTCAGTGTTTCGACCGATTCATTCACCGTCAGGAGCTGGTCCAGCTCTGCCAACGCATTTTTTTCAAGCTTAATTTCGTCATTAATGAAAAATCGTATAGGTACATTACTGCTATTTTTAGTTTCCAATCAAGAACCATCCTTTTCTTCTGTTCGTTTATTTTTATGATTGAGCGTTTGAATGTTTTCGACAGAAATGCAT
Organism: Paenibacillus sp. J31R34; assembly: GCF_059383715.1. Taxonomy (NCBI): domain Bacteria; kingdom Bacillati; phylum Bacillota; class Bacilli; order Caryophanales; family Paenibacillaceae; genus Paenibacillus; species Paenibacillus sp. J31R34. The sequence continues at coordinate 27,977 of NZ_JBXENU010000005.1, read as the reverse complement.
AACATGGCTGCTCACCCTTTCGTTGTTGATCTATTTGATTTGCTCGATATACAATTGGTGTATGGGATACAGCATAATTAAAGCCGTATGATAGGTACATTTTCCATTTTAACGGCTAAAAGGTTATATCGTCCATCCTAACAATTTCTAAAAAAAACGACGCGCTCCTTTTTGCAAGGAGCACGCCGATTTCACCGATTCAGTTAAATGAGCAATTATTGGATGCCTTGCATAATTGCATTAATAATGCCTTGCTGTGTTACGGTGTTGTTGGAACGATTGAACAGCGCAAATCCGTGCTGGCCATTGTGGCCGTTATCCCAGTATACAGGAACCATTTTGTATCTCTTGGCGGTTGATGTAACGGCTTTGGCGAATGCTGCGCGGTACAAATTGTTTGTGGAATCATTTGCAGTTTTGTCAATCGCGCCAAATTCGCCAATTACAGCAGGGTAGCCTTGAGTCACAAACTTATTATACACGGAACTTAGCTGTGCGTTCAGGTAATCCTCCTGTCCCCAAGTAGACCTTTTGGAAGGATTCGTGGCAGTGGCTCCCCATTGCGTAATATTTCCGTTTTCCTCGCCTGCAAAATCCCAAGGGGAATAATAGTGTACGGAAATCATGATTCTTTTCTCCGAGATAGGGATTGTAGAGGACCTATACGTGTCCGTTGGGAGGACGAAGCCATAATTGCCAACGGTATGGTCAATATTCGTATTCCAGCCTGGAATCAGCAACCATCTGGCACTGTTATTGCCCCCGGTCTTCCTGACCGTATCCACGAAGATTTGATTGTATGCATTAAGATTAGCGTAGTAGGCCGAATTTGGATTTCCGTAAGTACCGTCAAACACTTCATTCATCGATTCCAAAATAAGCCGCTCGTCATAGTTGATAAACTTGTTGGCGATTTGCTGCCAAACACGCTGGTATTTCTCCTTGATGGCAGCCTGATTTCCGCTATTGACCAGCAACCATCCACCTTGGATGGAATTATAGCCATCGCCATGAATATTAATAACAACATATAGACCTTCATTGTAGGCATAGTCAACGACCGTTTTCACTCGGTCCAGCCAGGCGGAATTAATCGTATAGTTGGGAGCGCTTCCAATATGATTCAAGTAGGAGACGGGGATGCGAATCGTTTTAAAGCCTGCTGCCTTCACCTTTTTTATCAGCGCTGCTGTAATGACCGGATTGCCCCAGGCTGTCTCGCTTGGTGTACCATTCACCGTCGCCTCAAGCTGATTGCCCAAGTTCCATCCTGCACCCATTTCGGAAACGATTTGCGAAGCCTGCAATGACCTGAAATCGGATGTAATTGGTGTTGCTGCCGATGCCTGAGCGCTCCATCCCGTAAAAACTATGGTAGTCAGCAAGATAAAAGCTAAACTGCAAACGCCGTATTTCTTCATTTTTGCGAGCATGTCTAAACCTCCGCTAAGGTTATTTGGTTGTGCAACAAACAGAACCGTTACCATGATTACTCATAGTCAACGATACAAGAATCCCACGCCTCCCTTCTTCACCAATCTAGCTTGCGTTGTAATCAAGGATCGACATTTGCAAGCATAATCAACCAAAGGAATCATCCGTCTCCCCCTCAACACAATAACATATTATTGGAAAATAAGGCAATATATTCTCAATCATTTTAATAGCATATGCGACTCGTGATAACGCAAGTAAAGTCCTCATATAAACCAAAAAGCAGAAACCCCTGTATGAATAGGACCTTCTGCTTTTTGAATATATTATTTTGATTAAATCTGGTAGACGCATAAAACTACCCTTATTCAAGAATAAAGAAATCGTCAAAAGCTTCGCCTTCCAGCGTGAAAAGCAGCTTATATAATCCGATCTTTTTGGCTTTATATACAATTGGAATATAGGATACAACATAATCAAAGCCATATGAAATCAGTTCGTTATCTGTTGATTCATCCCACTTATCAAGGAATAAAGCTACACTTTCCATTTTAACGGTTAAAAATATATTATCGAAATCATCGCCAAATACTTCATGAAATTCAACTGGCTCTTCTTCAATATAGTTGTTAAAGCATATCCAAAAGCTAGCAAGAGTTGTCTTTTCAATGTCATATTGAATCGCCCATTGTTTTAATTCGTTGATCAATAGTGTCCCTACCTCATCTCCATATAAATTATTGCTTCATCGTTAGACGGTTTAATAACGCTTCTCCAGCGGACTTAAACACTCTATTTTTCCCAAAAAATTGTTCCACTTCGGATACAGCTGCTGGTCTATAACCTACGCCACAACCACAAGAATGATAAGTAAATCCATTACGATATAAAATCTCTACTTTCATCCACTGTTTAATATCATCTTTTTTAGGAGCCTGGAAGTCATGCCCCATATCCTTCATGATTTCACTGCATTGCGGACATTTATAATCCCTATTCCCTATTTCGGCTTTGCTTAGTTCTTGATCAGATGTTTGCTTGAATACTTTTCTACAGCTGAAACAGGCATAGATATCTTTATAGGGACCATACATGGCGTATCTGCACATAGCAATCACCTTCCTTCTAAATTATAAATCCCTCAGTGTTAATTCATCTATTAACTGTTTACTGTCCTTTATGACTAAAGTTTGATTGGGCCGATTAGGATTCCAACCCGCCTTCAAACCATAATCAATTAAGACAGATCTAATTAATGGCTTATAAAGATTAATATAATAGCACTCTTTCCAATCAAAAATGATCTCAATGAATGAATTACGATGTTTGCCAGAGTAAGCTCGAAAAACGACATCATATGATCTTTCGTTAACTACACCTATGAACAAACGATGACGTACAATAATAGGTATTAACTTTTTTCTAAATACCTTCATGTTTTCTCCTTGTTACTGACAAAGATTTCACCTAACGTTCTTCGATCCATATTTTTAATTGTTGATTTCGATGCTCTAAAAACTTTTTCATATATTTTTTAAGTATAAGTCTTTCAACTGCTTTTCCAATCAATCCAAATGGGGCTTCAAAATACAGCGTATCCGTCATTATAGTCTTATCACCTAGTTGCTTGAATTCGTGTACATGCCTTAAGCTTTTAAACGCTCCCTGTTGCATGTCATCGACAAATAAAAAAGGCTCCTGATATTCCGTCATTTTCGAGGTCAGCCTTTGTCTTACTAAGAAATGAGTGGCTTCAAAAGTTACGGTTTGACCTAATCCGATCGGTTCTGAGGCAGCTCCCATGATTTCCGCCCTTCATGCCCGCTGCGTTTTCAAATATTTTTTGTCGCTTCTATCCAATTGGTTGCCACTTCGATTAATTTATTTCGTTTATCTTCAAAATCACTGGCAGATGTAATATGTATGGTTGCTCTATCACCCGTAACCCAATCCAATAGTTCGGTCTCATCTTTAAAAAGGGGACCTTTATTCTCGTATGCTGTTTTCTTGGAACCACAATGAAAAACAAGGCGAAACCCTTCTTTCACCCGGAAGTTGAAGGTTATTCTATCTTGATTGTTCATGCAAAAACTCGGCGCATTCCATTTAATACGCTCTGTTATTTGATCATTAATACCTAAAATGATTTGGCGAGCCTCTTCAATCTCTGTTTTCAAGGGGTGCTCCAGTTGCCCAAGATATTCTGATACTTGTTCATTGTCAGAAAGCTTTTTCGATTGACTAGCTCGAATATTGTTATCCATTTCCCACCCCTTACTGTTTGTTGCCAACAGCAATCCATCTTCTATCTATATCTTCAAATACAAATTCCTTGTTGCTATAGTCCGTCGTTGACAAAGGTCGTACAATCTTAACTCCTAATTTCCTAAACTCATTCTCCATTTCCTCCTGGTTATTTGTTATAAAATAAGCATCATATCCATAACCATGAATTTCTCGATTAGGTGCGATAACTTCTTTAGTCGATTTTGTTAAAACAATCTCTATTTGATCCCTATATAAACAAATATGTGGTTCCTCTGAATCAAGATAACGAACGGCTCTAAATCCAAGTAATTCATAAAAGGCTGCTGTCTTGTTCATATCAGAGCTTGGAAAAATTTGAAGACAGTGCGTAAATCCCTTAGCCGACATATATTTTCATCCTCTCCTGAAATCTTTTCGGTTCAATCAGTAACTTAATATTAGACTTCTGTATCTTTTTCTAATCATTCTGATTTGGCCCCTATGCAGTCTTATTCAAATGGCTTTCCAAACTTATGTTTTAAATAGTATTTCAGTCCTGCTCGATCAACATCTGAAAATTGTCGCGGGTCATTTTTCATTAGTTGATAAATATCATCAATAGCTTCCCATCGAATATGTAAGGTTTCATCTCCTTCAGCTAATAATTGCCCCTCTGCTCTACAAATAAAGTACATTCCTATTGAGTCAACGGGTCCCTTAATGGTCTGATACACACAATAGGGCTCTAAGCATTCCACTTCAAATTCAGAATTAATGCCAACCGTGTCAATACGCTTTTCACTGCCTTCTACTTCTGTAACGATCAAACCTGTTTCTTCAAGTACCTCTCGTTTTAATCCATCTAATATAGATTCATAGGGTTCCAATCTTCCGCCAGGCAGTTCTATAGCTTCTTCATTTTTCTTATTACGAACTTGGACAATAATTTCAGTACCATTATTACGTTTTCTCTCAATAAATGCTCTTGCATTAACATAGAACATACCGTTGTCACCTCATAAATATGATTCTCCCAAACACCAAACTATTATTCCGATTCTAATATACTTTTTATAAAGTCGGTTTTTGCCTCCGTATAAGCTTCTCTGTCTTCTCTGTTTTCTTCTGCTAACTTTCTTTTTAGTTCGGCATATTGCTCAGCCAAATTAGGCTGTTCACGAAGTTTATTTCTGAATTTAATTTGTTGTCCCCAATGCTCTTCGTCCTCTAGCATCAAATGAAGATGACATTCTCTTCTATCATTTTTAACTTTGACAAAAAATCTTCTCCACTCATGTCCATCCAGTTCATATGGAACATAACTCCAATTATTAGCTTTCAAACTTTCAATGATCTCCTCTAAATCATTATAGGACTTGATTTTTGCCATCATATCAATAATTGGTTTGGCTGGAAGATTGGGAATTGAAGTACTACCAATATGTTCTATATCTCTCACTCCGAAAGGATAAAGAGTTTCTCTTAATCGCTTAACTTCTTGTGTCCCCTTTATTAACCAAGCGGGATCAGGGGTTTTAATTTCAACTGGTTCTGTGGCCCAAACTGGCCAGTTATTCGCTTGAACAGAAGATTGGATTTGAGCTATGTGATGCTGGTTATGCCATACAAATCTTTGAAGTGCTATATCCAATGTTATATCTCCTAAAACTTGAGTCTTCAAGATTCGCCTGAAATCTTCCGTTTTTAAATGGTTAAGCAAGATCAGAAATCGTCTATGCAATATTTCAATTAGTAATAAAGAGTCTTCAATAGGTATATTTTCATAGTCGCTTAATTGTGCCCATAAGTCTTCCCGATAAGAGTTTCCCATCGGTCCATCTTCCGTTAGCGCCCTCTTAAATCTTAAGTAAGCATTCATATCATTATCAGCAAGATGATGAACGATTTGCTTTATTGTCCAGCCATCTTTGCGGTATGGAATATTAATTTGAGCAGGCTCCAAATCATTCAAAATAGTCCTTAATGTCTTTGTAATTTTTGGTATTTGATTGATGAAGAAAACACGTTCTTCATTTGTTAAATTGATTACTGGTTTAAACTGACCTATAGGATACCGAATATGATCCACTTCTCAATCAACTCCCCTAGCAAGATTTTCAGTAATTATACTTAGGCTAATTCTACCCTCGTCACTTTAAAATTCACATGCAAGTTACTCTACACAAGCTTCAACGAACCCAGAATCGTCCACAACCCCGAGAGGATGATGAGCCACAAGGTCAGCTTTTTAAATAGCTGGTCATCTAGCTTTTTGATCGCTATAATGCCAATGAAAACACCGATTAACATGCTTGGGACAAATAGCGATGTGTACATCATCACTTTTGGAGTCAGCAGGCCGCTATAATAAAATGTACCGATTGTGATCATGTTTAAAATAACGCCGTAAACCGTGATGTTGGCTCTAAATTCATTTTTGCTGTATCCCTGATTGGACAAAAACAAAGCAACCGGAGGACCGCTGAGCGAGATGCTTCCATTTAATAACCCACTTGTCATGCCGATAGGTATAAAAGCGATTTTATCATTACGAACAGGGAAGGATTTCCCTGATAAAAGTATGCCAGCAAAAGCAATAATTAATATTCCCGTAAAGCCTTTTAAAAGATCTGCACGGAGATAGACCAGCAATAAGGTTCCCAGCGGGGCAGCCAATAGGCTGGAAAGGATTAATATCCATATTTTCTGAATGGCTACATGCCGCCAACTATTTAGGAGTACGATAATATTTGTACATAGACTGAGGATGACAACGATCGGAACGACCTCTTGCAGCGGAATCATTTTCACCAAAAAAGGCATGGTAACTAACGCGAAGCCAAAGCTCGTTAATCCTTGAACAAACCCCGCTGCCAGCACAATAAATATGCCTATGATGAGAAACATATTGATTTCAATGTCCATAAAAGCTCCTTATACTCCAAAAATGAGCCTTTAGTCGAAGCGCTGGGCTTCCTTCCATTGGCCCTTATCATATTTCTGTTTCTTGTTTTTATATAATCTTGTACCGAATTGCTCCGTTGGCGGTATAACCCGAATGATTCGGTTCGCCTCGATTGATTTCGTTAATACGATTTGGTAGTCCTCAAGTATGTATGCCATACGGATCTCTCGCCAATTCGCCAAATAATTGTGTTTTTCATTTGTTCCCCTAGCTGGGCTAGCGTTGCTATAGGCTTCTCAAATTTATCCCCTGTTGTAGCCCCTATAAAATGATTAAAATAGGTCGGCAAATCCTGCTCTTGCACTCTGAAAATAAAACCGTTATATCGCTTGCCATCTCTTTTGAAGCTCTTCAATGCCTTCATCCACCAGCAATCCAAAGAAAGATGTCCCGTCACTGGGAAACAGTTCGTTAAATCATGCCTAAGCTCATCTTCTATAAGCTTTTAAAATCTTGAAAATAATCGATATAGTATCCATCATACACCCAAGACTGTCCTTGTTTTTTATAAATATCTCTAATTTTATCCTTAGGTTTTCCGCAGTTCTCCAATAGCCAATCTTTCATGTATTCAATATCCCGGTTTTGATCTTTCCATATGAAATCCATAATGACAGATTCCATAGCAGCATTGTCTGGTACATAAATAACAAATGACGATTTAAAATAGGCTTTAAGCTCATAGCAAACATTTCGTAAAACGAATTGCGCTTTAGGATTTACTATGAATGCTCCCCATCTTATAAAATGATCAAATAGACATACTTTCTCTGATAAAGTTAAACCAAATCCTCCTGGCCCGCTAATAACGTGGGTCGCAGTTGAATCATCAAAGAAGAGTCGCCACTCTCTATTGTCTGTTGGATTTTGTCGTATAATTTCTTGAATAAAGGTATGAATTGCAGGAAAATGCGACTCCGTCTGAGTCAAATCTTCAAAAAACTGATTTATACCTGCTTCATTCAAGTAATGAGCCTGATAAGCTGTAAAATCCATCCCCATTTATTTTCCCCTCCACAGTGCTGCTCCACTCCCTAATCATTCCCGTAAATCCACGATCCATGAAAATTCTGTGGCTATTGCATACACGATTTCTTTAATTTCGTCTTCCATTTGCCCGGTGCTTGCTTGGGGGATATCTATTTCAATTAGATTTATTTCCTTAACATCATCTAAAGTATCAAAAGCATAGTTTCCATTCTGATTGGCAGAAATACCTTGTGCAGTAACTAGCTCACCACAAATCATTTTAGAGAAATTTAATCGACTGGTTAGTTCAAAATGTAAGGTTTCAACAAAAAAAGCTTCAATAATTTCTGTTCTAATCTTTTTGCTATAATGCTGATCCGAATATACACTTACATAGTCATACATATCATCACCCTCAAATGTCTCATCTGTACAATCTACAAAACCGATGCATACATGAATAATCTTTCAGTCTATTTCAGTATACCAAATTTAGAATTTTACAGTAAAAAAAGGAGCCGTTGCCTGCTTCAAATCGGCTTCGGATCCCGTACCTACTCGATCATTATTACAACTTACCGTATTGCTCTCAATAGCCCATTGATTAAAAATCCAACTGCATGCTATCCAGCTCCAACTGCTCAATAAATCGAGTTACATAATTGACGTGCTCCAGAAATGTCTAGCCAATGTCCGGCTTTTCGGAGCGTCCCATCCCGATCAAGTCTACCGCAATACAACGGTGAGAGGTGCCAATTGGCAGCGTTTCATGATTAGACATATGAGAGGCAGCTCCTTTTTGAAAGATTCAATTACTAGCCATATGGTATCATTCTCCCCTAAACCGCTCATTATAAAAAAGCACAGCCGTTTGAGTACAGGCGTTCCCGGCTCTAGCCCAAGAATGAGTGCGCTCTCCGCCGCTGCCGCTTCTACTAGAAAGCAATCATGAAAGCCTCTCCAGCGAAATATTTTCCTTTTGGACTAACTCCATCAAATATGGAAGGTTCTAATTTATACATTCTTCGATTTTAGATCATAGAAATGATTCCAATATACATGCCAATCATCGGGAATTTTTAATGAAACGAGTTCTAGAGTCATTAAAAACATCCTCCTTTAATTTCAATACCTGTTTTTGGATAAATTTCAATAAATAAATGCTTCCAATTACTCATAAAATCACTTTTAAAAGTCCTATTGTAGAACTCAATATGCTCATTCCAAAAATCAATGGAGTTACAATTGTATTCTCCAAGGATGAATGACGGATAATTATGAATTGAACTTGCCATCATACTTATTTTCTCCATCTCATTCAAACGAATTAATTCTATTAAGCTGCTTATTATGTACTGAATAGGTGCAATGCTTAAATAGACGCGTTCGATATTTTTTGCTCTTGCAAAAGGTCTAAATCTCTCCAGTATAGAAATTATCGATTCTTTATAGGGATTAGCTTCTTTGAATGCTCTTAAATTGTTTATAAGTTTTTGGATTGAACGATAGTTCATTTTCACCTCCTTCTCTAACCAGTCTTGATAGGTATACAGTATTTGATTCAATACAGGATTTAATGGTTCAGACCTAATGTAGATAAAAAGATAGTGCAGCGAATTCATTACGTTTTTTGCATACATCTTTTCAAATATATGAATCAACTTCCTTCGAGTTATTATATCGTTGCAGCCATCTTTAAATCAGCGTCTAACATCTAAACCTGACTTGCATAAGATGCTATCCTGCTCGTTGCATTGCTAACGGTGAAGAGCCTATTTTTTTCTAATTCGTGAAATGCCATATATAACAGCAAAAATTACGAAGCCTACAAATACGAATAGATTAGTTATTGGCTCATTAATTTTAGGAATTGAATCTTGAAAAATCTTTAAAAAAATGAATACTCCTACGGTTAAAATAATTACGATTGTAGATAATGGCTTCATTATTTCCCTCCCTAATTACCAACATCCGATGTAGGTTGCATTCAATAAGAATGCCTGCTTATAGCGACTACGATTCCGCGTGAAGTAGTGGCGGCGCTACTCTTACATTACTTGAACTCTTTCTTCCGATGAATGTGGACTGACACAAAATAGGATATGACAAACAGGATTGTTGCCATACACGAAGAAATCATACCAACCAGCGGGTGACGAAGCTGCATGCCTCCTGTAACAGGGGCCAGTAATGCGGCAAGTACCAACATCATCCCTATCGCAGCAAAGCCCGAGAAAAATACGACAAGTTCATTTTTTCCCGTGCCGATCTTCAACATGATCGGATACATCAAAGACACTAATGTGATCGACAACGTCAACCCGAATCCATAACTATGTATCACAATCTTAGGATCGAGTTCAAAACCTGCAACGTACACAATGCCAAGCGTAAGCAAACTCATCATCACACCAAGGAGGATTAGTAAGGTAAATGACACATACTTCGCCCCAATAATGGTACGACGCCTGATCGGCAGCGTCAGTTCAAACTTGTTCCATTTAGAAGTTTCATCCACTCGCAGCGAGGTACCGGTATTGACAACAAACAGGAATATTTGTATGGACAAAATCATGGGAATCACGGCCGACTCCTTAAGAACCAAAGGAACCAATGATAAAAATCCAGCCATTATTAAGGAAAGTCGGATATTGCTTGCCATGGAATAAAAATTGTTGCGGAGCAGTCCCCTCATTTATTGATCCCCCTTGACTAATAACAACATAATTTCATCAATGGTTATATCATCAATGATGATTTCACGATGCTTTTTGGCAAACATAGCTTTGTCAGAGATCAACAATTCGATCTGCAGTCCTCTTTTCCTGTATGCGAGATACTCCAACTTGTCAATAATCTGAAACTGCTCCGATTTGCAACGAGCAATTCCGTAATTGTATAAAAGCGTATCTTTTTTCTCTGTTAAAATGATTTTTCCATTGTGAATAAATGTGATATAGTCTGCAATTTTTTCCAAGTCGCTGGTGATGTGGGAAGACATGAGAATGGAATGTTCTTCATCTTCCACAAACTCTAAAAATAAATCCAGCATCTCTTCTCTGACAACAGGGTCAAGTCCAGAAGTCGCCTCGTCCAACAGCAACAGTTTTGCTCCATGTGACATAGCCACTGCCGTGGCCAACTTCATCGTCATGCCACGCGACAAGTCTTTTACTTTAATGTGAGCAGGCACCTGAAGTCTGCGAATTAGACTCTGAAAGAGATCATCGTCCCATTTTTGATAAATATCTTTGAACACTGCAGCTAACTTATCAGCAGTGAGATCCCCCGGAAAATTAATGGCATCAAACACAACCCCGATATGGTTGCGAATATCCGGTTGCTCATCTGTCATCTCCTCCCCAAAAATTTCGATCTTTCCGCTGTCTCTCCTGATTGTATTCAAAATTGAACTAAACGTCGTTGTCTTGCCCGCTCCATTCTCCCCCACAAATCCCATGATACTTCCTTGAGGAATTGAAAAAGAGACATTATCCAAACGAAAATTAGACCCGGCATAGGCCGTCGACAGATTTTTAACTTCCAAACAATAATTCATCGGCTAGTCCCCCTTGTAGAACATGTTTAGTAGCTCCGTAAGCTGTTCTAATTTTATGCCGCTTGTTCGTGCGGTTTCCGCAGCCAGCATTAAATACTCTTCAATTTTTTTCTGCTGCTCTTCTTGTATAAAATCCCGATTCTGTGCAGATATAAAACTGCCTCGTCCAACTGTCGTTTCAATAAACCCATCTCGTTGCAAATCTTCATATGCCTTTTGCACTGTAATTACACTTACATGAATCGTCTTGGCGAGCGAGCGCATAGACGGAATCGGGTCGCCTGTTTTTAATTCTCCCTGCATTACCATTGCTTTGATTTGTGTTGTAATTTGTTCATAGATAGGCTTACTCGAGTTGCTGCTGATAATAATTTCCAATCAAGCTCACTTCCCAACAATGTACTTATCATTGCAGTACATTATATATCACTACAGTACAATTTTCAATAGAACATCCTAGTGAACTTCCCGTGCACCCTGTCCCTCATTTTTATTACATTGAAATTTAAGTGAAATTATAGCTTAATTGGATCGACCGGTCGGGTTTCGAGAAGGGTAAGCGAGGAACAAAATGCGTTTATTTCGCGGAGTGACAAAACAATTGATTATGGAGAAGGCTGGAATAATGTTTTCGTATAGGGGTTTACCATGCCTTAAGCATGAATGATATCTGCATATTAGAAAATATAGGAAAAGGAAGCTTACATCGTCACTTTCAATCAATTAAACTTTGGAATTACCACTCCACTCTTCACCAATCATCCCGTAAGTTACTCGATCTAAATATTTGCCGTTTAGAAATTCGAAGCATCGAACGGTTCCCTCTTCCTTAAACCCTAGGCGCTCTGGAACGGCTCTACTTCTAATATTGCTGGTAGCCATGCATATTTCAACTTTGTTTAATTTAAGTTCTTCAAAAGCATGTTTCATAAATACGGAACATGCCTTAGTTGCTAAACCTATTCCTTCAAAATCCTGAGATAACCAATATCCGATTTCCGTCTTCTTGCTTTGCCAATCAAAATATATATAGCCAATTGATCCTGCGAGTTTTCCTTTATGCCAAATCCCAACCCAATAACCGTTATTAACTGCAAATGAACTTAATGTTCGTTCGATAAATTTCCTTGTATCGTTTATTTCGTGTGTGTGATTGGGAAAATCAAGCCATTCTCCTATAGAATCTCGACTATTATCAATTAGCTCATATAATTCCTCCGCGTGTCGATTTTCTAAAAATGAAACGTAGGAATCCTGATCTATGATTGATTTGAACATATTTTGCCCCCTAAGAAACTGACTTTTGGATTTGCATGTGATTTGACTTATCGTTCCCCATCTACAACATAACCCGGCCCTAGATAACTATTATCTTAGGTCGGGTCGCGTGTTGTCTGAATATTCTTCTCCGCTAGTATATCTGATAGTAAAGTTGTACGTCTTTGTAGCCCAGAGCCAGATAAGATGCCCCTTAACCTATAATCTTCTTAAATAATCCGTAGTCCCGGTTAATTCTGACCATCTAGCAGAGAGAAATTTCGCATAGTTCAGAGGACTGATGCCATAACTCCCTAGCGAATGACCATCGTTTATTTCTACCAGCTTCATATTTCCTTCTTGATCTATTCCAAAATCCATCCCATATGCAGCTGGCGCATCAATAAAATCCCTAACCGCACTTTTTATAATATTTAAATCTAATTTCGAATCCCAAGCACCTTTATAATATCTAATATCAAGTATTTGTCCGTATCGTATAAAACAACGCCATTCCGTTGTAAAATCAATAACTTCTGAGCACCAAATATTCGTATCCTCATTTTCTTCAACTAATCCGATAAAATCTTTATATTCTCTTACAACGGTTCCAGCAAACTTTTTTGTAATGTCTTTTGGCTTTATAAAAACGTTCCAGTTCTGTTTATTTTCAAAAAGCTCTTGAGTAGTTGTCGTCCATATTTTTCTGCCAAAATAATGAGACAAGGAATTCGGATAATCGATTTCTCCTTGATTCCTTTCTACACCTAAAATTTCAAGACGCTTTCTCACATTGCCAATTCCGCCAACTACTAAATCTTCGGGATTATTTTCTTTGATTTCTGCTATATCACTAAACTTAATGGTCTCCCACCCTAATGACGTAAAACCTTCGTTTGCAATAAAAGCATTCACATTATAGAATTCTCCGTTTTTATTTGCCTGTAAATATGCTTTCATCCTGTACAGCTCTCCTTTATCCATTAAACCAAACTCCTAAATCCACAGCTTGAATACGATACTATGCAATGCCTTTTCTTTTTTAATATCAGCACTCAAATAAGGGTTTACTGGAAATTATTAATTTATCTTGTTCATCCAAATGTTTCAAAATCTTGTCAACGTCACTTAAATCTAATGTCTTGTTAACTATTAAATGTTGTATATTAAAGCCTGGCGGATCAAGGTTATCCCTGCTAAAATGTTTTACTAGTTTTTGGGGAGTTGTTACAAGACACCATCGTTTGCTTCCATCAGTAAAAGTAAGCGTAATTTCGACTAAATCAAAATCATTAATATCATCATCAAATTTCCAGCATTCTAATAACGGTATTGAAACAATACCTTCTATAAAATAATATTTTGAAATTCATACTGCTCTTCCATGATTTCCTTTTACTCTATACTTTTCCTCATCTTCCTTTATGATTTTATAGGTTTTCCCTTTGCTTATCGCATGGCCGTAATTACCTATGCTACTGCAAGTAACATATCTATCTTCCATGATTTCACTCACTTCTAATTTTCTTATTTAGCGGCGGTTTTTCATAACGTTAATCTTAGGTGCGCGTTGACTTTTCCTTTGATACAAACCCTTCCAACCAGTTATCTTGATCAAGTTCATATTTATCGATTTGAAAACATTCTTTTGGATAGTCTTTAAATCCAGATAGACTTCCAAAATTCTCAATTGCATCTTCTGCAGTAGCCTTTGAGGAGTAAATTCCGATTATTTTTGTTTCATCATATTCACCAACTTCGTAACTATGTTGAAGTAAGTAAACGTATTTCATCAGTCTATCCTCCTTGGATTGAATAAGGATTATATTATCATTTTTTTAATAAGTTCCAGCAATTTCGCCTAACGTTACTGTATTCACGAAGTAGCCGCCTTCTTGAACCTACTTATACAATTCTTCAAGCATCTTCTGATAGATCTGATAGTTTTCTTCATCAAAACAAACGAATTGGATTTTATCTATGGCTGGATGCAGTTCAATATAATGTTTGATTGATGTCAGCGCAATTTGAGCTGCAACGATTTTGGGAAATCGATATATCCCTGTGCTTATGTTAGGAAAAGCTATGCTTCTTATTTTATGCTTACATGCAAGTTCTAAGCTATTTATGTAGCAGCTCTGCAGTTTTTCCTCCTCATTATTTTTCCTGTCATTCCATACCGGACCCACTGTGTGTATGACATACTTCGCACTCAACTTACCAGCAGTCGTTATAACTGCATCTCCTACAGCACAACCACCTTGTCTGGCTCGTATTTCTTTGCATTGTTCAAGTATTTCACTTCCACCGGCACGATGAATGGCACCATCTACACCTCCACCACCTAGTAAACTAGTGTTTGCAGCATTGACAATACAATCCACTTCTGATTTTGTAATATCCCCATTTATCAATTCAATTTTTGTCGAATTGAATTCTGTCCTCATTTTTCAACCTGCCTTTCGTGCTTCCAGATCAATCACTTATTCTATTAAATGCTCTCAACGTTTTTAAAGTATTTAAAGTAATAATACCTGCCCATTCTTTTTCAGCTAACTTCCACTCTTCCTCAAATCTTCCCCAGTTCCAGTTGGGTTGCCAAGAACCTTCACCAGTTTGATTAGTTATAATCTCGTCAAGGTCTGCTGGAATAACCTCGGAATACTTATGACAAAAGAGAGACTCCGGTGAATCAACGACTTGCAGGGGAGTAGCACAATAGCCCTTTCTATCCTCCTGTTTAACAACTACACATAAATCCAATAAATGCTCTAGTTTTTTCATAAAATGATTTAATCGTTCTCCCGACATTCGCTCAGCTAATCTCAGATAACAGTAAATTTCATGCATTTCTAGTTCTTCACAATTGTCTAGATATTGCTCTGCTTTCACAGTAATTTCTTTCACTATATGATCAGGCAAGGTTTTATTATATTGATACAAATAGCCTAATACTTCTGCATTCGGATTTCCCCATTGCGGCCTATGCCCTTTATAATTCCACCATATTGCCCGCGGGGCTTCATCTGCTTCCACAGGGATGATCTCCCATCCCAAATGCTCTCTTGAATATTGATTAGCTAGGTAATTCATTGCTTTAGCAATGGATTCATGATCTCTCGAAACTTTCATTCCAGATAGGATTTGTAAAGCTGTAGTTGTTGCAAGCACTGATGAAACATCACAACGTAAATCCGGCTCAAGTCCTTTGCCAAAGCCACCATCATGATTCTGATACCTGGTTAACTCCATAACGACGTTATCTATAGAACCGCTCTCAAATTCAAATTTAAATAACGCTTTCTCAAGTTCTCTTCCTTGGCTCATCATAAATTCTCTTGATTTTGCAAATTGTTCTTTTGATAAATTTTTCATTGAGTTCACCTCATTCGAATTCCTCAAAATGCTTAAAATATGCCGCAGCTCTCTGCTTATTAACTTTTATCAAATTGAGCTTGTGACTTTTATAAAAAGCTTTACGAAAAAAAAGAATCCAATTACCACCATTACTAAAAATAGGGTATTCATTCGTATCCCTGTTCTTAGCAACTTTTTGTTGTAGATGAAGAATTCCTCATTCATTTCGTTATCTTCGTAATTCGCTTTTAATATTCTCAACTTAAAACTAGTCCTGCTTTTCCAATATAGGCAGATGTCTTATTACGATTCCATTTCATTGCTAATCCCCCGTCTGAATTACACCATATGACTTGGAATAATATTACTATAAAATCACACAAAAGGGGAGGATACAGGAACTTTCATTCCCATATCCTCCCCACAAGCAAACCTTGCTATTATTCGGCGGCAGCAGCGTTCAAGCCCTCTATCAGGATGAACAAAGCGAGCGCCTGTCCATAGCCCATCGGGCTAAGCGGAATATCCTTATAGAACTGGGCATCCTGGCCGACAGGAGTTCCGTAGGACACCTGCTGTACCACTCCTTTATCATCAATGTGCCGCAGTACAGCTTCAAGTGCCTTCAAGCCTGTCTGACGATAGGATTCATCCAAGTATCCATACCGAATTCCCTTGAGAATGCCGTAGCCAATCGCTGCCGTTGCCGAGGCTTCTTTGTAAGAGTGCGGGTCATCCAGCACAGTGTGCCACATGCCATCCTCTTCCTGAAGCTTGCTCAGTGCTCTAATTTGAGCAGTCGCCGTATCCAGCAAATAGGCTTTCAGCCCTTCTTCTAGCGGTGCGATATTAAGAAAATCAATTACTCCCGCTGTGTACCACGCATTGCCTCTGCCCCAATGGACAGCGCCATAATTATGATTTTCGTTAAAATCCCAACCATGATAGAATAATCCGGTTTTCTTATTATACAAATATTTGATATGCACAAGGAACTGGCGCTTGGCTTCTTCCACAAACTCAGGTTTGTTAAAATACACCCCAGCCTTCGCCAAAAATAGAACCGTCATAAAAAGGGTATCGATTAGAATTTGTCCGTCATTGGCATCTCCGGTTATCATATGCTGAAACGCGCCATCTCCCGTACGCAGCAGCCCTTCCATAATCCAGCTGCTCCATTCCTCACAGACACGCTCATATTCCTTGTTCTTGGTAATCTCACATAACGAAATCAGCGTAAGGAGCGGAGCGCAGGTATTCACATTTTTCTCCGGCAATCCTTCCAACAGTCTGGCATTGTACCAGGACTCCAGAAATTCCAGCACCTCGGCATCCTTCGTTGCCTCATAAAGCTGAAGCAAGCCATATAGACCAACACCTTGCGGCCATTCCCATAAGTGAATATCAATTAGTCCAATGGGAAACTGCTCATCCATTGTTGTGTTTTCCATAGACTCCATCGCATGGGATACCTTGCTTATTTTCTCCAGCAGCATCGTTCTGTTCAGCATGTTCGTTTTCGCTCCTTTGCTTTGTTGCCCCAGGCTCAGTGCTACATGTTCAGCAGCTGCAATTGCCCTCTCACGCCATAACCGCCGTGCACGATTTCTTCTCCTTTTATAAGGAAAGGCTTATCCATCCCCCACTGCATTTGACCATACATCGGGTCTACTAGAGTAAGAGATAAGGCTTGACTGTCGAATTGCGGGCTTGACGCTACCATTTGGTTTTTGAATTGATCGAAGCTTCCGAACTGCTGCTCGCTGCCTGCCCTTATGATCCAGGCGTTGCGTAAGCCGTGCGAGATGAGCTCACGCTCCTTCGTCACCCCAACTGTCTCCATAGCTGCCCCATTGGCCGCATAAATGGCCGCATATCCTTTATCCAGACGAGCAAAATACCAGTTATCCTCCCTTGTCCATTCCGTGAAGGAATAGGAAGGAAAATAAGCATGTGTCCAATCTGAGCTATGAGTAGCGGGAATATCAAAAATCATTAACGCTATCCCCTCATGCTGAACCACATCGGGCAATATGCCATTGCCTGCCCAAAAACAAGGCCTGCCATCTCCATGCTTATATATTTCTGCCGGATGATTCACCCAAATTTGCGCCTCAGGAGACAGCGATAAATGATTGACATGCTCCTGATAGCCTTGCTTGCCTGGGCGGAACCGAATAATGGAAGACAAGGTGAATTCCGCAGTCCGATTATGATAGAGCTGGGCGTAACCTCCCTTGCCCTGCTGATTGATGAACAATAATTGCTGTTTTTCCCCGAGGAGCAAATGCTCCTGGTACGCTGCTGGAGGCGCATAATCTGATAAACACAATGCGACGTTGCTTATGGAATAATTGTTTACATTGCCGACTCCATATCCAATCCAGCACATTGATGTCGTTCCCGCTGCATAATGGCCCAACAATTCCTTCTCATAGCTGCGGCCGAATGTCGTAGTCATGACTCCTTGATGCATTTGGACGGTAATATAATAAAATAATAGGTCCATTGCCTTTTTGGCTTGCTCCCTGAGCTCGTCACTATGGGCAAATTCATAAATATGCAGCAGCCCTACCGCATCAATAGGGATATAGGCGCTGGAATTCCATTCTGCCAGTCCTTCATCAAAAAAGCGCTCGAACCATAACGCAAGCCTCTGCTCTGCTTTTTGCAGGTGTACTTCACCGGATTCCCCGCTGTTGCCGAACGTTTCTTCCCCGAACAGCTGGCCAGCCAGCAGCTCATTGGTATGAAACAACAGGGCATGGTTTTCACTGAAAAACCACATTACATCATCGCCAGGCTCATCAATCCAATAGCGATAGCCCAAAATACTTGCTTTCACTCGATCCCAGAACGATTCCGTAAACAATCCGCTATTTCGCTCATCTCTCCAGAGGCGGAATAGCCCGACCAGGTAGAAGTCACTGCAATCCTTCCGTTGTTCTATCCCTTCCACCCCATCAAGCAATATCTTCTCCGCTGCCTGGGGATCGCCTCCTGTTTTCAGCATGGCGATGGCCTTGTGTATATTAGGACTCCCCTTCTCGGCAATACAAAGAAGGGCGAGGGATTTGCGAGCTTCTATATCCGCGGCTTTCTGAGCAGCCTCATCATAGGCCGTATCATAGGATTGACAACCAAACTTCTTCGTCAGTACAACGTTTGAAACGGAGATGGTTAATGTGAAATAAACGTAATGATGGCCGATTTCATTGGTATGTGCCAAGGTCAAATCAGCTTCACCCTCAGCTATGCGTATCGTTTTATTTTCTGTCCCATCAAAAAAATTGCCATACTGAATATTAGCCTCAGTAACGATGTCAGGAAAGGGGAGCGGAAGCCGCAGCTTAATCTCCTCCCCTTTAAAAAGATCCGAAGGAAAATAAGCCTGTTCAAGTGCCTGCTCTGCCGCTTGCACGAGCTGAACCAAATCAGGAGCGATAGGCAATGAAATCTCCAATTCCTCGCCGCCTAAATATTCCACTGCGAAAGCATACATCGTATCCCGTTCGGCAAGATCCTCCCAGCACGCATAAATTTCATTATATCCGGCTGTAAGCTGAGCTTCGATGACGATTTCCTGCTCCTTGTTTCGGGTGAGCGGGGCAAAGTCTGTTACTTGCTGTCCATTAATCCACAGTGCCAAGCTGCCATAGGTTCTCACTCGTAATGATGCCGTATGGCTAGTAGGCGATACAAGCCGTGTCGCCGCATAGCTGCGAAGATGGGTCGGTACGAACCAAAATCCTGATTTCTCTACCCGCGGATTGTTCCAGGGCGAATACAGCTCCCAAGACATTCCATCCTCTATTCCCTGCGGTTTGTCTCCTGGCTTTGGAAACTCACTCCATTGTTCGAAGAAGCGAGCCGGGGGCTGCATTCTCCGATTGTCTACAAATTCTTTGCGGCAGGGATTTTCATGAATGGCAAAACCCTCAATAAGCCAATCATTAATATCCCCCTCCATCGTTGTTGGAACAAATTTAACAGGCTGCGTATAGATTCCGCTAATCATCCAATGATTAATCATTTGAACTTGGCCTAATTTCATTGGCTTATAATGCAGAGCGTCCATTCCGCCACTTATGGTGTCAGACATTCGAGTCATCCTTTCATACCTGAAGTAATCATGCCGTTAACAAAATATCGCTGGAAAATGATAAAAACGATAAGCACTGGAATCATCGTGATTACGGACATGGCAAGCAAGCTTCCCCAATCTACGCTGTATTCTCCAATAAAATTAGACAATGCAAGCTGAATCGTATATTTAGCTGGATCACTAATTGCAATTAATGGCCATAGGAAATCATCCCATCTCCACATGAAGGAGAAGATCGCCAGTACAGCAAGAATAGGCTTGGCAATGGGAAGAATAATACTCCAATAAATTTTCCACTCGCCTGCTCCATCCATCCTTGCAGCCTCCAACAGCTCATCCGGTACCGTCAGCAAATACTGACGCATCAGGAACACCCCGGTCGGAGTAGCTGCAGGCGGGATAATGATCGCAAGCATGCTGTTATACATGCCAAGTGCGCTCAGCACCTTGAATATCGGAATCATAATGACCTCGATCGGAATCATCAGTGTGGATATAAAACCGATCAAAATGATTGAGCTCCCGCGAAAGCGATACTTTGCCAGTGCAAAGCCTGCCATGGAATTGATCAGCAGCAGCAGCACCGTGGAAGTCAGCGTCACGATTGTACTATTTTTGAAATACAAGCCAAAATCGCCTTTGCTGAACGCATCCTTGAAATGCTCGAAGGTTACAGGCTGCGGCCATAGCTTGGGAGGATAGCTGTACAGATCGCTATTCGTTTTTAGAGCAGAAATGACGACCCATAATACCGGCAGCAGCCAAAATAATGCTGCTACACTTAACAGACTGTAGATGGCGACTTTGGTTAGCGGCCTAAGCTCCATTAAACAGCACCCCCTTTGGACATACGGAATTGCAGGGCAGAAAACCCGCCAATAATGACAAATAACATCACGGACATCGCACTGGCCAAGCCAAGCTCCTGCTTCGTAAAGCCAATCTCATAAATATATTGCACAATATAGGTCGTTTCCTTGCCCGGTCCGCCTCCCGTAAGCGCAAACATAAGTGGAAACGCTTTGAACGCATCAATGAGAGAGAGCATGAATACGAGCAAGCTGGTTGGCTTCAAGAGCGGGAGTGTAATATGGCGGAACACCTTTATTCCCGTTGCTCCGTCCAAACGGGCAGCCTCGTAGTAATCTGTAGGTATCGCCTGCAAGCCCGCTATAAAAATGACCATGAAAAAGCCGGCCCGTGACCATACCGTCGCAATAATAACAGCCGCATTTGCCCAGAATGGCGAGGTTAGGAAGCCGACCGGCTCCACTCCTACCAACGATAGCATGTGGTTCAAAATGCCAAATGAATCTCCAAAAATCCACTTCCAGGTCAAGCCTACAATGATAAAAGAAATCATCGTCGGCCAGTAAAATATGGCCCTGAAAAAGCCCCGCATTTTAATCTCACGTGCAAGCAGCATAGCAATGCCTAATGCTACTGCAAAAATTAGCGGAACAACAATCGCCGCATAAATAACTGTTCGTCCAATCGTCGACCAAAATTCCTTATCCCCAATAATCTTGATATAGTTGCCGAGTCCATTGAACTTCATTGGATTCAAGCCATCATAAACATGGAAAGAATAAAACAAGCCCAATAAAGAGGGAATTACGATAAAAACACCAAATATCAGGAGGTTGGGAAGAATGAACAGATAAGGAGCAATGGCGAGCTTCCTCGTTTGTCCTGTCTGTTTTTTACGGTTTAAACTTTGACCTCCGCTCATCTGCTTACCCCTTTCAAATAGATTCAATAAAGAGGCGGCTTGACAGATATAGGTCCGCCGCCTCTTTATTGTTAATTATTTCCTTCTTAGGCTGGCCTATTGGTTTGCAATAGCCTCGTTAATCAGCTTGGCTGTCTTGTCCATTGCCTCCTGAGAGGTCGCCTTATCCGATAGAACCTCAATGATATTATTTTTCAAATCAGTCGAAATTTTAGAAATGATGGTCTGTCTGGACCAGTCATTTGCTGCAAGCGGCGAAGTATTTTTCAGCTCATCCGAGAAGACCTGATACATTTCCTTGCCAAATGAATAATCCAGCACGGCGCTGTCCTGGCGCGGACTCATGAACAGTGACTCTTGATTATATTTAGAGTTCACTTCTTTGGACGTTAAATATTTAATAAATTCCGCAGCCTCTTTCTCATTGCCGCTATCTTTGAAAGCCATAAGGAATTTTCCACCTGGTACCGAGGAACGTTGTGTTCCTTTCGGCATATAGGTAACTCCCCATTCAAAATCAGTGATGTCCTTGTAGTTGCTGATCATCCAGTTGCCTGCCCAGTGAGCAGCTACTGTGCCTGAACGGAATAGATTATTAGGATTCTCGCCGCCAAGCCATACGGATTCAGGCATAATTCCATCTTTATGAAGCTGCTTGAACATATCCATAGTGCGGATTCCAGCTTCGCTGTTAATCGCTGCTGCTTTGCCGTCTTCCGTTAAGATGCTTCCACCGTTCTGATACAGAAGGGTAGACCATCTATGCGGAGTGACATCCCAAACCATGCCGTATCTTGCTCCGCCTTTCGCCATAACCTCTTTCAGCGCAGCCGTATACTCATCCCACGTCCACACATCATCTGGTGAAGTCGGCACTTTGACGCCCGCTTTATCAAACAAGGTTTTGTTATAAATCAGTCCATTCGCTGTTACATCCATAGGGGCTGCGACCAGCTTGTCATTAATGACATAATAAGGCTTCAGCGAATCGATAAATTGACCCTCGAATTGCTCTGCACTGTCAACGTAAGGAGTAAGATCCACTGCCTGATTAGCGAATGATCCTGTATCCGTGATACGGCTCAGAGCAGGCGGCTTACCGCCAGAAATCATCGTTTTCAATTTTGTTTGGAGATCCTTAAAGCCGACTTCAATCAGATTGATTTTGACATTTGCATTGGACTGCTCGTAATCTTTAATAATTCCCTTGATCACTTCTCCTTCATTCCCATCAGAGAACCATAAGAAATCTAGAGTAGCCTGCTTGGCACCACCGGTGTTGCCGGAATTGCCCTTGCCAGTATCCGCATTGCCGCAAGCAGTTATCATAATGAGCGCCATAATTAAAACCAGGCTAACGCTGAGCTTGAGGTTCATTCTTCTTTTCATACAAACATCCCCTTTGAAATGATTAATGAATTTCGCTTTAGTTAAGCACTTTATTTTTACGGAATAGCTGTGGCGATGCACCTACATATTGTTTGAAAGCTCTACTAAAATATTCAGGTGTGTTGAAGCCCAGTGTTTCTGATATGGACAAAATCGGCTCATTCGTAGACAGCAGCAGCTTTTTGGCTTCGGCGACCCGTTTCCGTATCACGTAATTACTCACGGTGTAGCCCGTCGTCTCTTTAAAAGAATGGCAAATGTAATACTTATTCAAATGGAGCATCTTGGACAACTCATCCAAAGTAACATTCTCCGTGTAATTTTGGTTCAAATAATTAAGAACCCGGCTCACACTTGTTTGCTTCTGGGATGGAGATGAAAGATCATTCACAGACTGCTCAATTTTCATTTTCCGGTAGATGCGCAGCAGCAATTGAGTCAGGCTCATCTTGACCATCGTTTTATATCCTATATGATTGGCTTCCATCTCCTCCTTGATTCCCTTGAATATGCTTTTAATTTGTTCACGCTCCTCCAAGGACCAATGCACCAACAATCCATTAGGATGACGAAAGATAGTCATCAGATTTTCGAGTTGGCTAACGCTGAGCATGTCCAACAGCAACGATTCTGTAAAATTGACGAAGCTTCGCTTGTATACGATTTCTCTTGAAGGATTAATCCGGTGCGGCACCGCCCCTCTGAATACAAACATATCACCGGGCGAAGGCTTATAGATTCGATCACCGATTAAGAAGGTCGCATCCCCCTGTATAAAATAATGAATTTCATAACCGTCATGAGTATGAATAGGCCATTCATCCTGAAAATTATCCGCTTCTGATCGCACATAAACTTCATTTTCCTCCAAAGCAACATTCGTCGGGGTATGGATGGATAGCACCAATAACGATCTCCCTTCTATGCATAGAATCAGCAATATTGATCAACAATTAAAAATGATAGCGCTTTATAATGAATTGTAACATAGTAATTCAAATAAAATCAGGACTATATTGCTGTGTTGTTGATCAAAATTGTTGAAAATGATAATAACTGATCTCACAAGATCATAAATCTCCGTGTGCCTTCCAGACACTGGTTAAATAGTGAAGTCGGCAGCGCTGTTTCCTAGGATTGAACGTTACGCTAGTCCCAATTCCTAGATGCAGACTTAGCTTCATAAATAAAAAGAAGACCGCATGTACAGCCTGGAGGCTGATCATGCGGTCTATAAAGAAATGATCCAATGATACGCTAATTGTTCCGTCTAAATTTAAATATGAAGGTAGTTATTCTTTATCCAATACCTTTTAATTATATTCCCATCCTCCTCGATGAAATCTGTGTCTGGTATTCCTCCATTATTAATGATTGTTTTTTCAGATCCTACATTTAAAACAATAATTATTTATTATTACGCCTTCCTTCAGTTCTTTCCATGTACTCGTTATATGATTCTTGAATTTTTCTCTTACATATTTCTTCCCATATATTTTTTAAGCTTTCATAGTTATTTTCATCATCAAATAATTCAGGATTCATATCTCCACCAAAACCAATCCAAGCATTCTTTTCGAATTCTGACTCACCCTCACTATTAGAATAAGCAATTTCATTTGGAGCCTTTGTATAAAATAAAGATTCACAAGCGTTTTCTAAGCAATGGTAACCAGGATGATACGATCCATATTTGCAATATAGAGGAGTCTTTCCGTTCTTTTCTTTATCAAATCCACAATACAATTCTAAAATGACATGATTAATGGCCATATTAAATTCCTTTCTTAAGTTCTTATGCAGGGTTATCTGCTAAATCTACTTCATCAAAAATGTTCATATCGTTTTTAAACGGTTTTAATTCATCTATTGCTTCTTCTCGAACAGTTTCTATATCTCCATAGATTCCTTGTGTCGCCAAGTAATATCCATCAACCAATCGATCCAGTGTGTTCGATAACTTATCATCGATTAATAAAGCACTTCCATGATCAAGGACACTATTCATATATCTAAAAAAATCATCGTTTGTTATCCGCCGCTCTTCAAGTTCAGTTACTAATTCACCTATTATTTTATATAGCGGTTCAATAATTGTATTCTCACAACAGACTTTTTTCAGCATGGAAATGGTTTCTTTAAGCGACTTATTATTGGATAATGAGACGTCAATTAATTCATACGGGAAATCTTCCATATCCGCAATCACAGTATCTACCCATTTTATGATGTCTTGTTTACTAAGGTATCCGATAACTAATCCAATATAATGGTATCCACATATTTGCCTTATAGTCTTCATGCTTTTCTCCATGTTCTATAGAAGTTCTTCTTACGTTTGATGCTATTTTCAAGTTTACTATAAGGCATCACTCTCTTGAATAAATCACTGCTCCGCCTGAGCCCATAACGACTAGTTTTTTGCCCGATGGTGAAAATCCACATTTAATGTTTCCATCTAATCGGTTTATATCTAGCATAGTAGCATCGTTTAGGTATGTATAAGCTGCTTTAAAAGCATTATCTATGATTACAGATGCTCTTGGCCACCAAGGGTAAATAACATCAACAATCCAGCCATCGTTTGTTGTATGAATCCCATCCCCTGATTCAAAACCAAAGATACTTATATACTCATTATTTAATGGCAATTGAAAAGTTAAATCGTTATTACTCATTCTTTCGTAAGTTAAATCAGAATCCCGATCTCTAAGTATTAAAACCCCAGTTCTAGCTTGAATAAGGCTATAGCCTGAGCTGCTAATTAGTACAAGGTCTTCATCCATATTCCATCCACAAGCGATACATCCAGCTGCGGGAATGATAACTTCCGTTTCCCAAGGGTGCGGTGGCTTGGTTGGTTTCATTGATTGTGCTTTATATAACAAATCCACTTCAAATTTAGTTCTTATCTCTTGTGGGGGTCTATTAAAAAATTCCATACCGTGCTCCTCAATAGGTTATATATTTTGGCATCACTTTGTTAAACAGTTTAATGTTACCCACTCCTAAGATTCACCAACTTACACATCTTTCTTTTATGTTAATCTGTAATACTTATTGTAAAAATCAATCACCTTTTCTCTAGTCATGTAATCATCATTTGTTTTATATGGCTCTATGTATTCCAATATCTCTTTAGCTTTTGTCGTATTTAATTCTTGCAAAAAATGAATAGTCTCATTAAGTCCTGCGCCCATTAGCAATTCTCCATCAATATAGCAGTCTGCATCAAAATCTTTCATCTTAGCATCCCAGATTAGGAGAGTATCCTCGGGATAGCCGAAGGTAAATAGCAAGATACAGAGCGTTTTTAAATACTCATGTTCTTCTGTATTGGGAGCATTCGTTTCTTCGATTAGTAACGACCGAATTTCTTGTAAATATTTTAGCTCTGGTTCTAACCCAAAGCGTTCTAATAAAATATCTTCTCTGTCCATCATAACCACCTCGAATTTAGCCTATATCATTTTTTCTAAATCTTTTATTTCAAGAATTACGGAATGATAGTAATTTCCAACGAAATGCATGTTATCTCTCTGTGCCCCATTAAACACAGCCGAACATAACATATTTCCTATCCATTCCGATTCTGTCAAATCCGCTTCCGTAAAATTACAGGTCTTCAGATTCGAATTTATAAATTTGCTGTCTTTTAAATTTGCTTTTGAAAAATCAAGGGCAAAAAAACATTCTACAAATGTGCATCCACTCAGATTATAGTTTTGAAGACTACCTTCTTCTACCTCTATCCCTGAAAAAGTCTTTTGACCGGCTTCAAGTAATTCTTTAAATTGATCGATAGTCAGTTCCATTTAAACAGTCAACGCCTTCCTGACTTACTTCAGTGGGATTCCAATTCCTACTTTATAAATATAAAAACAATAAGAAGCTTCATGCTTCGTTCTTCCTATTACATAATCATTATTCTTGATCAATTCCTTTAGAAAATCAGGTACTCCAATATTCCATTCAATTTCTGAAATTTGGACAGGAAACTTACTATACGGATTTTTTGTATGAATAAATACTGCATCACCTGAACCAAATTCAGGGTCAATATATATCCAAGTTTGAAAATCATTTCTACTTCCGTTTGATTGCTCTTCAATTCGATCTAAGATATTTAGGTAATATTGAAGATGACTTCTTCTATGCCCAATACTTTCATCCGTTATTCCTTTCCAGTCAAGGTGCATATGCCAGTGGTTATACCACGATTCATCATCAAAATGAAATTGATGGCTAAAAATTAATTTTTCTATTTTTCGATAATGCCGTCGTATACCACGGAATTTTTTCATATAATTCCTCTCTAAATTAACTGATCATTATGATGTGCATTGGTTTTTATTTAGTAAAAATTATTTCCAATATTCCATCTCCAGATTCTTGAGGGTAAGACAGTACAGATAGTATTACTGTTGTTATTAAAATTATTAACCACAATAAAATAATTTCAAAAGTTTTATTTAGTTTACTATATATAAATAAACCAAAAATAATTATCAGGCTGTTTATGAAAAAAATACTCGGTAAATACAAAATTCGGCCTAAACCTGTATTTGGGAAGTTAACTATTAGAGAAGTAATTGTAAGTATTGAAGGTACTAGTGCTACAAAGTATTTATCAAGTTTACTTCTCACCCCAAAGTTCTTATAATTATTGACTTTGGGTAATCTGAAAAATGAGGTTTCACAGTTTGTGCAAATATACGTATAAGGAATAAAAAGAGGCACCAGCATAAACAACGCCCCATAACCTATATCACCTGTAAAAAAATAATAAGCTAAGAACATGTAAGTGGATAGTAAGAGTCTAGTCAGAATAGAGCTTGTTTGTTTGACATTAAGAGTCTGTAAAATATTCTGTGTAAACTCTCAAACCCGATTACAATAGAAGAAAGGCTGGTTTGAGAGGATGGCACCGATGGCGAGATTCAATAAGGAACAAGTGAAGGCA